>NZ_CP013443.1:1250243-2500486 GCF_001718835.1 Burkholderia cepacia
CCAGACATTCGATGAAGTGATGGTGCCGGTATTTTCTCCCGCGCCGTTCGTGCCGGATCGCGCAGAGGGCTCCCGCGTGTGGGACACGGCCGGCCGCGAGTACATCGATTTCGCGTGCGGCATCGCCGTGACGTCGCTCGGCCACGGCCACCCGGAACTGCTGAAAGTCCTGGACGAACAAAGCCGCAAGCTCTGGCACATCGGCAACGGCTATACGAACGAGCCGGTGCTGCGCCTCGCAAAGCGCCTCGAATCGCTGACCTTCGCCGACCGCGCGTTCTTCGCGAACTCGGGCGCCGAAGCGAACGAAGCCGCCCTGAAACTCGCACGCCGCGTCGCGTTCGACCGCCACGGCGCCGATAAAGCAGAAATCATCTCGTTCGTGCAGTCGTTCCATGGCCGCACGTTCTTCACGGTCAGTGTCGGCGGCCAGCCGAAATACTCGGAAGGCTTCGGCCCCGTGCCGGCCGGCATCAAGCACCTGCCGTACAACGACATCGAAGCCGCAAAGGCCGCGATCGGCCCGCAAACCTGCGCCGTGATCGTCGAGCCCGTGCAAGGCGAAGGCGGCGTGATCCCGGCCGATCCGGCCTTCCTGAAGGCGCTGCGCGAAGCGTGCGACGCGAACAACGCACTGCTGATCTTCGACGAAGTGCAAACGGGCGTCGGCCGCACGGGCCAGTTCTACGCGTACATGGACACGGGCGTCACGCCGGACATCCTCACGACCGCCAAGGCGCTCGGCAACGGCTTCCCGATCGGCGCGATGCTGACGACCAACGAACTGGCCGCGCACTTCAAGGTCGGCGTGCACGGCACGACGTACGGCGGCAACCCGCTCGCATCGGCGATCGCAGACAAGGTCGTCGAACTGATCGGCGACCCGGCACTGCTCGAAGGCGTGCGCGAACGCAGCGTGCGCCTGAAGGGCGCGCTCGAGCGCATCAACGCACGCTTCGGCATCTTCAAGGACGTGCGCGGCAAGGGCCTGCTCGTCGGCGCGGAACTCACGGCCGCATTCGACGGCCGCGCGAAGGACTTCGTCACCGCAGCAGCGGAAAACGGCCTGATCATGCTGATCGCCGGCCCGAACGTGCTGCGCTTCGTCCCGTCGCTGGTGATCCCGTTCGACCTGCTCGACGAAGGCGTCAAGCGCTTCGAGAAGGCCGTCGAACAAGTGCTCGCCGCCCAGGAAGCCACCGCGCGCTGATCGGCGCCCCCATCGCAGACAGGAACGACGATGCTATTTGTTCGCCCCGGCAAACTCACGGATCTCGATGCGCTCGCGCACATGGCGCGCACCGCGCAGCCGGTCCTGCACTCGCTGCCGCACGACCGCGCGGCGCTCGAAGCGCGCGTGGCGCTCTCCGAGGATTCGTTTCGCGCGGACGTCGACTTCGCCGGCGAGGAGTTCTACCTCTTCGTGCTCGAGGATTCGTCGACGGGCAAGCTGCTCGGCACGGCGAGCATCGTGGCCGCGGCCGGCTACTCGGAACCGTTCTACGCGTTTCGCAACGACGCGTTGATCCACGCGTCGCGCGAGCTGCACGTGAACCGCAAGATCCACGCGCTCACGATGTCGCACGAGCTGACCGGCAAGAGCCGGCTCGCGGGCTTCTACGTCGATCCGTCGCTGCGCGGCGACGCGGCCGCGCACCTGATCTCGCGCGCCCGGATGATGTACATCGCCGCGAACCGCCGCCGCTTCACGCCGGAAGTGTTCACGCTGCTGCTCGGCGTGAGCGACGACACGGGCGCGTCGCCGTTCTGGGAAGCGGTGGGCCGCAAGTTCTTCGGCCGCAACTTCACCGACGTCGACATCGCGTCAGGCGGCCGCAGCCGCACCTTCATCGCGGAAGTGATGCCGGCGTATCCGCTCTACGTGCCGCTGCTGCCGGAAGCCGCGCAGCGCGTGCTCGGCGAGCCGAACGAATCGGCACTGCTCGCCTACGACATCCATCTCGAGGAAGGCTTCGAGCCCGACCGCTTCGTCGACATCTTCGACGCGGGCCCGGTGCTCACCGCGCAGGTCGACCGTACCGCATGCGTGAAGCACGGCACGGAGCGCGTCGTGCGCGAGGCCGCGCACCAGCAGGGCGACGTCGCGTACATGGTGTCGACGGGCAGCGGCGAATCGTTCCGCTGCGTGCTGGCCGACCTGCCGGGCGATGCGGCTGACGCACCGCTTGCCGGCGACGTGCGCGCGGCACTCGATGTGAAGGATGGCGATGTCGTGCGCTGCGTGCCGCTGCACCGCCGCGACGATGAAGATTTGAAGGGAGACGCAGCATGATCGTCGTTCGGGTCGTACAAACGGGCGACGTCGACGCGCTCGTGTCGCTCGCGAAGGAAACCGGGCCGGGCCTGACCACGTTCAAGCCCGACCGCGACGCGCTCGCCGCGCGCATCGAGCGCACGCGCCGCACGCTCGCGGGCGAGGCCGCGGCCGGCGAGGCCGGTTACTTCTTCGTGATGGAAGAGTCGAAGACGGGCGACATCGCGGGCGTATGCGGGATCGAATCGCAGGTCGGCCTCGAACAGCCGTTCTACAACTACCGCGTGAGCACGGTCGTGCACGCGAGCCAGGAGCTCGGCGTGTGGACGCGCATGCACGCGCTGAACATCTCGCATGACCTGACGGGCTACGCGGAAGTGTGCTCGCTGTTCCTGAGCCCGCGTTATCGCACGGGCGGCGTCGGCGGCCTGCTGTCGCGCTCGCGCTTCATGTTCATCGCACAGTTCCGCGAGCGTTTCCCGGAACGCATCTGCGCGGAACTGCGCGGCCACTTCGACGAAGACGGCACGTCGCCGTTCTGGCGCGCCGTCGGTTCGCACTTCTACCAGATCGATTTCAACGCGGCCGACTACCTGAGCTCGCACGGCCGCAAGTCGTTCCTCGCGGAACTGATGCCGCGCTACCCGGTGTACGTCGACCTGCTGCCGCAGGACGCGCAGGACGCGGTCGGCCTCACGCACCGCGACACGCTGCCGGCCCGCAAGATGCTCGAGGCGGAAGGGCTGCGCTACCAGAACCACGTCGACATCTTCGACGCGGGCCCGGTGCTCGAATGCCACGTCAACGACCTGCGCACGGTGCGCGAAAGCGTCGTCGTGCCGGTCGCGATCGGCGTGCCCGATGCACGGGACGACGCCCCCAGGTCGCTCGTGTCGAACACGTCGCTTACCGATTTCCGCGTCGGCGTCGCGCCGGGCGTGGTCGCGAACGGCTCGTTCGTGCTGTCGGCCGACGATGCCGCCGCGCTCGACGTGAAGGCCGGCGATCCGGTCCGCGTGCTGCCGCTCAAAGTCAAACAGGGATAAACGAATCATGACGGAACTCTTCATCGACGGCGCCTGGGTCGCAGGCTCGGGCCCCGTGTTCGCTTCGCGCAACCCGGGCACCGACGAGATCGCGTGGCAGGGCGAAAGCGCGTCGGCGGCCGACGTCGACCGCGCGGTCGCGAGCGCGCGTCGCGCATTCGCCGGCTGGTCGGCGCTCGACTTCGAATCGCGCTGCGCGATCGTCAAGCGTTTCGCCGCATTGCTCAACGAACGCAAGGAAGCGATCGCCACCGCGATCGGCCGCGAGACGGGCAAGCCGCTGTGGGAAGCGCGCACCGAAGTCGCGTCGATGGCCGCGAAGGTCGGCATCTCGATCCAGGCGTACCAGGAACGCACCGGCGAAAAGCGCCAGGACATGGCCGACGGCGTCGCGGTGCTGCGCCACCGCCCGCACGGCGTCGTCGCGGTGTTCGGCCCGTACAACTTCCCCGGCCACTTGCCGAACGGCCATATCGTGCCGGCGCTGATCGCGGGCAACACGGTCGTGTTCAAGCCGTCGGAACTCGCGCCGGGCGTCGCGCGCGCGACGGTCGAGGTGTGGCGGGAAGCCGGGCTGCCCGCCGGCGTGCTGAACCTCGTGCAGGGCGAAAAGGATACCGGCATCGCGCTCGCGAACCACCGCCAGATCGACGGCCTGTTCTTCACCGGCAGCTCGGACACCGGCACGCTGCTGCACCGGCAGTTCGGCGGCCGTCCGGAAATCGTGCTCGCGCTCGAGATGGGCGGCAACAATCCGCTCGTGATCGGCGAAGTCGAGGACATCGACGCGGCCGTCCATCACACGATCCAGTCGGCGTTCCTGTCGGCCGGGCAGCGCTGCACGTGCGCGCGCCGCATCTTCGTGCCGCAGGGCGCGTTCGGCGACCGCTTCCTTGCGCGTTTCGCCGACGTGACGTCGAAGATCACGGCCGACGTGTTCGACGCCGATCCGCAACCGTTCATGGGCGCGGTGATCTCGGCGCGCGCGGCCGCGAAGCTCGTCGACGCGCAGTCGCGCCTGATCGAGCAGGGCGCGAAGCCGGTCATCGCGATGACGCAGCGCGATCCGCGCCTCGGCTTCGTGAACGCGGCGATCGTCGACGTGACGGGCGTGGCGAACCTGCCCGACGAAGAACACTTCGGCCCGCTCGCGCAGATCGTCCGCTACGCGACGTTCGACGAAGCGATCGAGCGCGCGAACGACACCGCATTCGGCCTGTCCGCCGGGCTGCTCGCCGACGACGCGAAGGCATGGGAGCACTTCCGCCGCACGATTCGCGCCGGCATCGTCAACTGGAACCGTCCGACCAACGGCGCATCGTCCGCCGCGCCGTTCGGCGGCACCGGCCGCTCGGGCAACCATCGCCCGAGCGCGTACTACGCGGCCGACTATTGCGCGTATCCGATGGCGTCGGTGGAAAGCACGCAACTGACCTTGCCCGCGAGCCTGTCGCCGGGCCTGCACTTCTGATCGAGGGAACGACGATGAACGCACAAGAAGCCAATTTCGACGGGCTCGTCGGCCCGACCCACAACTACGCCGGCCTGTCGTTCGGCAACGTGGCGTCGCTCAACAACGAGAAGTCGGCCGCGAACCCGAAGGCCGCCGCGAAGCAGGGGCTGCGCAAGATGAAGCAGCTCGCGGATCTCGGCTTCGCTCAAGGCGTGCTGCCGCCGCAGGAGCGGCCGTCGCTGCGCCTGTTGCGCGAGCTCGGCTTCTCGGGCAAGGACGCGGACGTGATCGCGAAGGCCGCGAAGCAGGCGCCCGAACTGCTCGCTGCCGCGAGCTCGGCATCGGCGATGTGGACCGCGAACGCGGCCACCGTCAGCCCGTCGGCGGACACGAGCGACGGCCGCGTGCACTTCACGCCGGCGAACCTCTGCAGCAAGCTGCATCGCGCGATCGAACACGAAGCGACGCGCCGCACGCTGTCGACGCTGTTCGCCGATCCCGCGCACTTCGCGGTGCATGAAGCGCTGACCGGCACACCGGCGCTCGGCGACGAGGGCGCGGCGAACCACACGCGCTTCTGTGCCGAATACGGCAAGCCGGGCATCGAGTTCTTCGTGTACGGCCGCGCGGAATATCGCCGCGGCCCCGAGCCGAAGCGTTTCCCGGCACGCCAGACGTTCGAGGCGAGCCGCGCGGTCGCCCATCGCCACGGGCTCGCCGAAGAGGCGACGGTGTATGCGCAGCAGGACCCGGACGTGATCGACGCGGGTGTGTTCCACAACGACGTGATCTCGGTCGGCAACCGCGACACGCTGTTCACGCACGAGCGCGCGTTCGTCAACAAGCAGGCGATCTACGACACGCTGACCGCCGCGCTCGACGCACGCGGCGCGCGCCTGAACGTGATCGAGGTGCCCGAGGCGGCCGTGAGCGTGAACGACGCGGTCACGTCGTATCTGTTCAACAGCCAGCTGCTGTCGCGCGCGGACGGTTCGCAGGTGCTCGTCGTGCCGCAGGAATGCCGCGAGAACGGGAACGTCGCGGCTTATCTCGACGAACTCGCGGCCGGCAACGGCCCGATTCACGACGTGCTCGTGTTCGACCTGCGCGAAAGCATGAAGAACGGCGGTGGCCCCGCCTGCCTGCGTCTTCGCGTCGTGCTGAACGAAGCGGAACGCGCGGCCGTCACGTCGAACGTATGGATCAACGACACGCTGTTCACGTCGCTCGACACGTGGATCGACCGGCACTATCGCGATCGCCTCGCACCGGAAGACCTCGCCGATCCGGCGCTGCTCGACGAATCGCGCACGGCGCTCGACGAGCTCACGCAGATCCTGCGCGTCGGGTCGCTGTATGACTTCCAGCGCTGAGGCACGGATGCCGGCCAACGCGCTGCTCGACGACTTCCTCGCGTTCACGCTGGCCGGCGGCGCGCCGGCCGTGCGCGACGGCGTCTGCGCCGGCGGCGCGGTGCGCTGGCAGTGGCAGGGCGAGGGGCTGCTCGCGCTCGAGCCGGGTGCGGCGGACGTGGCATCGAGCCGTAGTGTGCTGGTATCTGCCGGCGTGCACGGCGACGAGACGGCGCCGATCGAGCTGCTGTCGATGCTCGTGCGCGATCTCGCATCGGGCGCGCTGCCGCTCGCGTGCCGGCTGCTCGTCGTGCTCGGCAACGTGCCGGCGATGCGGGCCGGCGAACGCTATCTCGACGACGACCTGAACCGCCTGTTCAGCGGTCGTCACGCGCAGGTGCCCGCCAGCCGCGAAGCGCCGCGCGCCGCGCAGCTCGAAGCGGCCGCCGCCGCGTTCTTCGCGGACGCGCCGGCCGGCGCCGCGCGCTGGCACATCGACATGCACACGGCGATCCGCGCGTCGGTGTTCGAGCAGTTCGCACTGCTGCCGCACACGGGCACGCCGCCGACGCGCACGATGTTCGAATGGCTCGGCGACGCGCGGATCGCGGCCGTGCTGCTGCATACCGCGAAGGGCAATACGTATTCGCATTTCACGGCCGAGCACTGCGGCGCGCTCGCATGCACGCTGGAACTCGGCAAGGTGCGCCCGTTCGGCCAGAACGACCTGACGCGCTTCGCTCCGGCCGATCGCGCGGTGCGCAAGCTCGTGTCGGGCGCGGGGGGCGCTGCCGACGCGCAGGGCGATCGTCCGCCGCTGCCGCGCGTGTTCACGGTGATCGACCAGATCACGAAGCAGAGCGATGCGCTCGAGCTGTTCGTCGCGGCCGACGTCGCGAACTTCACCGCGTTCGCACGCGGCACGGTGCTCGCGCAGGACGGCGATTACCGCTACACGGTCACGCACGACGAGGAACGGATCGTCTTTCCGAACCCGACCGTGAAGCCGGGCCTGCGCGCGGGCCTGCTCGTCGTCGACACGACCCGCGAGACGATCGCGGCGCTCGTCTGACCCGCCGGCGCGGCGGCGCCTTGCGTATTTGCGACATCGTCTTGCAAGTTCGGCGGCCGGCCCGGCCGTGCGTCGTGTGCGCACCGCAGCATCGCGCACCGACGGCTGCTTTGCCATATCGGGCCGCGCGGATTGGTACAATCGCGGCCTTGCGGCTGTTGCGCCGCATCACGACGCGGCGGCACCGTTGTCGAGGTCATTTGACCCTGCAATGATGCACGCGCCCGTCGTTCCGGAACATTCGAGTATCGAGGAGAACACCTGATGAAGTTGGATTGGCTTAAAGTGGCCGCGCATGCGGTGGTGGCGGCATCGGCCGTGGCGGCAGGCAGCACGTTTGCCGCGGATCTGAAAGAGATCCGTTTCGGCGTCGAAGCCTCGTACGCGCCGTTCGAATACAAGACGCCCGACGGCAAGCTGACCGGCTTCGACATCGACATCGGCAACGCAGTGTGCGCGAAGCTGAAGACGAAGTGCGTGTGGGTCGAGAACGACTTCGACGGCCTGATCCCGGCGCTGCAGGCGCGCAAGTTCGACGCGATCAACTCGGACATGACGATCACCGACCAGCGCAAGCATGCGATCGCGTTCACCGATCCGATCTACACGATCCCGAACCAGCTGATCGCGAAGCAGGGCAGCGGCCTGCTGCCGACCCCGCAATCGCTGAAGGGCAAGCGCGTCGGCGTGCTGCAGGGCACGATCCAGGAAGCGTACGCGAAGAAGAAGTGGGCGCCGGCGGGCGTTGAAGTCGTGCCGTACCAGACGCAGGATCTCGCCTACGCCGACCTGAAGTCGGGCCGTCTCGACGCGACGTTCCAGGACGCGGAAGCCGGTTCGAAGGGCTTCCTGACGAAGCCGCAAGGCCAGGGCTTCGCGTTCGCGGGCGGTACCGTGAGCGACGCCGAGATCCTCGGTTCGGGCGTCGGTTTCGGCCTGCGCAAGAACGACGCGGCGCTGAAGACCGCGCTCGATCAGGCGCTGAAGGACCTGAAGGCCGACGGCACGATCGACAACCTCGCGAAGAAGTACTTCAGCGTGCCCGTGACGCTCAAGTAAGCGCGCGGTCCGATCCGTCGCACAATGCAAGCCGGCCGCTGATGCGGCCGGTTTGCTTTTGGGGGAGGGGGGTTCGGTGGCGGCCCGCCGGGCCGCTCAGTGCTTGAAGAACCGCGCCAGTTCCCGTGCCATCTCGTTGAGCACGCCCATCTCCTGCTGCGTGATCTTGCGCGCGGGCTGCGCGCCGGCCCAGTCGCCGTACAGCAGCGCGACGGTCGTCGTGCCGACCCGCACGGGCAGCAGCACGAACGCGCGCGTGTCGTCGAATGCGTCGAGATACCACGCGGGCAGGCGCTTGAGCATCTTCGGCTCCTGCGCCTGCTCGATGAAGATGCCGACCGAGTTCGAGATCGCGAGATGAAACACGTCCGGCTCGAAGCGCTCGTCGAAGCGCAGCCGGTCGAGCATCGTATCGACGCCGGGGCCGAAGCCGAGGCGCGCGGCGAACATGCCGTCGTCGTGACGCACGAACATCACGGTGCGCGTGAACGCCAGGCCGGCCAGCAGGCTTTCCGACGCGAGCGCGAGTACCGGCGTCAGCACGTGCTCGGACGGCAGCGCGCGCAGGTCCGCGAGGCCGGCTTCGAGGCACGCCTCGGGCTCGGCCTGCGCGCGCGCGATCGCATCGGCGTTCGCGCGCAGCTCGACGATCTCGCGCATCATGGTGTCGCTCGCTTCCTCGCGCGCGAGCCGCTCGGCGATCTCGACGAGCGCGTCGGGTTCCATGCCGAGTTCCGTGCCGTAGTGCTGCGCGAGCGCCGCGATGCGCGCGTCGCGCTGCGGGCTCGCGGGCATCACGAGCGCGCCCGCGACGTCGGTCGAGCAGCGGCTCACCGCGCGCAGCCACGCGATTTCGCTGGCCGGGCTGTCGTCGTCGGCCGTGTCGCGCGCTTCGCCGTCGACTTCCACGAGGTCGTGGCCGTCGTCGTCGGTCATGCTCGCGCGGATCACGTCGGGCAGCCGCCAGCGCGCGGCCGCCTCGAGCCCGATCTCGTCGAAGCCGACGCCGAGCACGTCGATGCAGGCGGCCGCTTCGTCGCCGTTCAGTTCGGCCGCGCGGCGGCGGATCCGGTCCCATTCGCTGTCGAGATAGCAGACCACGAGCAGCTTGCCGACCTGGCGCATCAGCGTGCAGACGACGGCTTCCTCGCCCGCGCGCAGCTCGGCGCGTTCGGTAAGCTTGCGCGCGACGCAGCCGGACAGCAGCGCGCGGTTCAGTTCGAGCTTCGCGTCGATGCGTCGCGGCGTACTGTGGTGGAAATGGTCGACGAGCTTGAGCCCGACGACCAGGTGGCCGACGGCATCCATGCCGAGCACCATCAGTGCGCGGGTCACGGTCGTGATGTTGCCGCCGAACGCCATGTACATCGCGGAGTTCGCGAGCCGCAGCACTTTCTGCGTGAGGGCGAAGTCCGACAGCACGACGCGCACGAGCGCGGTGAAGTCGAGATCGTCGTTCTTCATCGCGGCCATCGTCGCGCGCAGCGATTCCGACAGCAGCGGGAAATCGCCCCGTTCGTTCATCCGGGCCCACAGCTTGTCGAGCAACGCGGTGCGGGGCAGGTGTTCGGTGATTGACATACATCTGTCCGGTTCGCCGCGCGTCAGGCGGCGGCGTGCAGGTGCAGCTGCTGGGCCTCGAAGCGCCGCGCAAGCTCCTCGGACGGCAGCGCCTGGCAGACGAGCCAGCCCTGGATATGGTTGCAGCCCATCTCCGTCAGCAGTTCGCGCTGCGCCTCGGTCTCGACGCCTTCCGCGACGAGCTCGAGATCGAGCGTCTGCGCGAGGCCGACCACGGCCGACACGATCGCGCGGTCGTTGCGCGAGGTCAGCAGGTTCTCGACGAAACTGCGATCGATCTTCAGCTTCGCGAGCGGGAAGCGCTGCAGATACGCGAGGCTCGAATAACCGGTACCGAAATCGTCGATCGCGAAGCGGATGCCGAGATCGGTCAGCTCCTCGAGCAGCCCCTTCGCCTGCGCGGGATCGTGCATCAGCAGGCTTTCGGTGATCTCGAGCACGATGCGGCGCGGGTCGATGCCCGTCAGCGCGATCGCCTCGCGCACGCTCTGCGTGAAGCGCGGGTCGCGGAACTGCTGCGGCGACACGTTGACCGCCACGTACTGCAGCGCGAGCCCCTGGCGATCCCACGCGACGAGCTGCATGCAAGCGGCCTTGAGCACCCAGTTGCCGAGGTAGTTGATCAGGCCGATCGATTCGGCGAGCGGAATGAAGGTCGCCGGCGGCACGAGGCCGTGCACCGGGTGGCGCCAGCGGATCAGCGCCTCGACGCCGACCACCGCGCCCGACTGGCTGCGCGTGATCGGCTGGAAATGGAGCGAAAACTCGCCGTTGCGCACGCCGTCGTACAGGTCGGCCTCGAGCTTCAGCCGTTCGGCGTCCGCCGGGTCATCGACGGGCGCGTGGAACGCGAGCGCGTTGCCGCCCGACGCCTTCGCCTGCGCGAGCGCGTGGTCGGCACGCCGCAGCAGCGGGCTGTGGTGCTGCGCGCGATGCGGTGCGGCGCGCTCGTCAGGGTAGAGCGCGATGCCGATGCTCGCGGACAGGTGCACGGTCTGCCCCTGGTACACGTAGGGCTGGCGCACCGCGGCCTGCAGCCGGCGTGCGAGTGCATCGGCGGCATTGCTCGCCTGCGTGCGGTCCGGCGCACTGAGCACGACCGCGAACTTGTCGCTCGCGACGCGCGCGAGCTGTTCGTTCGGCGTGACGAGTGCCTTCAGCCGCTGCGCGGTTTCGCGCAGCAGCGTGTCGCCCGCGTCGTAGCCGAGCGCGCGGTTGATCCGCTGGTAGTCGTCGAGGTCGAGCAGCAGCAGCGCCGCGCAGGTGCCGCCCTCGTCGGCGGCCTGCTGCGCGCGCATCAGTGCGGGCACGAGCGCGGACAGGTTGTCGAGGCCCGTCATCGGGTCGTGGTGCATCTCGTAGGTCAGGCGCGCCTCGAGCGCGCGCCACGACGACACGTCGAACGCCGCGATCGCGAACCCGTCGACCCCGTGGTGGCGGCTCTTGAACGCGCGGATCTCGACGTCCAGCGGGTAGGTCAGCGATTTCACGATGCACATCGTCGCCTTCTCGACCTGGCCGGAACGCGCGGCGCGCGCAAGCAGGCCTTCGAGCGCCGCGGTATCCTGTTCGGCGATCAGGTCGCGCAGCGTCAGCGTGTGCAGGTAGTCACGGTGGTAGCCGATGAAGCGCAGGCTTGCGTCCGACACGTACAGAAAGCGCAGTTCGCGGTCGACATGGGCGAGGAAATCCACCGTGCCAACCGTCTGTTCCAGCCAGTTGCGTACGGAGTCGTCGCGGCGCGGTGCGCCGGCGCGCGCGGGCATCAGCGCGCCGCCCGACCAGGCGAAGCGGCGCAGCGTATGCAAGGCGCTGCGCCAGGAGCCCTTGCGTGACGTCTGTTTCCTGTTGGCTTCCATGTTTCTCGCTGACGTGAAGGGCTGGAACCGGTTGTCCGCAACAAATAACGGCAAATCACGCGGAATCTTTAATTCATGCGCGGTCCGCATGGAAGCGGTTCCGCGCGACCGGATCAAGTGCAGATGTTCATCGGGCGAACATTTGCGAACACGTATCGAGGCTGACTTTATAAGAAATGAGGATGCAGATGAAGCGAAAACTGTTGCTGGGCGCCGCCGTGGCGGCGCTGGTGGCCGGTCATGCGCTGACGGCGCAGGCGGAACTGAAGCCGGGCGCCGCGGCCCCGGATTTCACGACGCAGGCGTCGCTGGGCGGCAAGACCTACACGTACGCGCTCGCGGACGCGCTGAAGCAGGGGCCGGTCGTGCTCTATTTCTACCCGGCCGCGTTCACGAAGGGCTGCACGATCGAGGCGCACGCGTTCGCGGACGCAGTCGACCGTTACAAGGCTTACGGTGCGACGGTGATCGGCGTATCGGCCGACAGGATCGACACGCTGACGAAGTTCTCGGTGAGCGAGTGCCGGAGCAAGTTCCCGGTCGCGGCCGATCCGGACGCGAAGATCATCCGGGAATACGACGCGAAACTGCCGGCAATCGACCGCGCGAACCGCGTGTCCTACGTGATTTCGCCGGAAGGGAAGATTCTCTACGAATACACGAGCATGTCGCCCGACAAGCACGTCGAGAACACGCTCGCCGCCGTGAAGGCGTGGGCGGACGCGCACCCGAAGAAGCAGTAACGACGGCGACGGCGGCCGCCGGGGCCGTGCCGACGGGCGTCACGCGCGCAGCGCCTGCTCGATCGGCACGCTGCCGCCGACGAAGCCGACGATCTTGCGCGAGATGCCGAGCTTGATCGCCTCGATCGCGGCCCACGCGACATCCTGGCGTGACACCGGCGGCGCCGTCGAACCACGCGTCGGTCAGCGCGATCTTGCCGACGCCCGGGTCGTCCGTGAGCGGGCCGGGGCGCAGGATCGCGTAGTCGACGCCCGACGCGATCACGCGATCGTCGCCTTCGCGCTTCATCTGCGAATAGTGGCGCAGCGCGTCCGGGCCGAGCTCGGGCCGGTACGCGGACAGCGAGCTGATCACCACGAGCTTCTGCGCGTTGTAGGCGAGCGCATATTCGGCCGCACGGGCGACCGCGTCGCGGTCGACCTGCTCCTCTTCGGCCGCGCCTTCCGATTCGGCCGAGCCGGCTGCATAGATCACGTGCGTGATGCCCTGGAATGCGTGCGAGAAATCGTTCGTCAGATCGGCCTCGACCACCCGCGCGCCCGCCAGCGCATAGCCGTGCCGGCGCACGAGCGCCGTGACCTCGAACTCCGGCTGCTTGAGCAGCAGATCCGCGCAGGCCTGGCCCGTTCGGCCGGTCGCGCCAATCAGCAGTACCTTCGTCGTCATGAAACCGCTCCTTGCTCGATGCGTCGTCCTCCCAGATAGGGACGGACGACCGATAACTCAAGTGTATGTCGAATTGGCCCGGCAGCGGGCGGGGAAATGGGGGCATACCGGCGTGGGCATACCGGCTTCTGCGGAAGCGACTCGCGAACCGGCTATCATGTGCGCGATGCATTGTTCGCCGCAACGCGACGACGCGTCGGCCCACCGGTTGGAGTACACATGGCATTACCCCTGGACAACGTCAGCATGGCCGTGTTCTGCGACTTCGAGAACGTCGCGCTCGGCGTGCGCGACGCGAAGTACGAGAAGTTCGACATCAAGCCCGTGCTGGAGCGCCTGCTGCTGAAGGGCAGCATCGTCGTGAAGAAGGCCTATTGCGACTGGGATCGCTACAAGGGCTTCAAGGCGTCGATGCACGAGGCGAGCTTCGAGCTGATCGAGATTCCGCACGTGCGCCAGTCGGGCAAGAATTCGGCCGACATCCGGCTCGTCGTGGACGCGCTCGACCTCTGCTACACGAAATCGCACGTCGATACGTTCGTGATCATCAGCGGCGACTCGGATTTTTCGCCGCTGGTGTCGAAGCTGCGCGAGAACGCGAAGAAGGTGATCGGCGTCGGCGTGAAGAAATCGACGTCGGACCTGCTGGTCGCGAACTGCGACGAATTCATCTTCTACGACGATCTGGTGCGCGAGCAGCAGCGCGCGCTCGCGAAGCGCGAACAGCAGCAGCGCGCCGGCAACGGCGGCGCGAAGCGGCCGGACGAGCCGTCCCGCAAGCCGGAGCTCGAAGCGCGCCGGACCGAGGCGATCGCGCTGGCCGTGGAGACGTTCGACGCGCTCGCGTCGGAGCGGGACGACGTCGGCAAGATCTGGGCGTCGGTGTTGAAGAGCGCGATCAAGCGTCGCAAGCCGGACTTCAACGAGTCGTACTACGGATTCCGCGCGTTCGGCAACCTGCTCGACGAGGCGCAGGCGCGCGGCCTGCTCGAAGTGGGGCGTGACGACAAGTCGGGCGCGTTCGTGTCGCGGGCACGCCAGTCGGCGGCCGCGGAGCCGGCGGCGCCCGTCGATGCGCCGGCGGCACAGGACGATGCACGGGCGGCCGAACCGGCGCGCGCCGAACGCGAGCGCCGCCACGGGCGGCACGGCGCGGCGCACGCGCAGGAAGCGGCGGCGCCGGTCGTGGCCGAAGCGGTCGAGCGCGACATGGCGGACGCCGCCGCGCCGGAAGCGGCGGGGCACGCGGACGCGGGCGGCCCGGCCGGTCCGGGCGAGGCGAACGACGAGAAGAAGGATGGCCGCAAGCGTGCGCGCAAGAGCGCGGCGAAGAAGACCGGCGCGAAGAAGGGCGACGCAAAGAAGGCTGACGCGAAGCCAGCCGACGTGCGGAACGGCGACGAGCAACACGGTGACGCGAAGCATGCCGACGCGAAGCACGGCGACGCGAAGCACGGCGACGGGAAGCATGCGGAGCGGACCCACGCGGATGCGCCGCAGGTCGAGATGAACTTCGTCGACAGCGCGCATGCCGACGCGACGTCGGCAGGCACGAAGGCGGCTGACGTCGCCGTCGTGGAGCCGCAACCCGAAGCGGCCGCGCCGGCCGAAGCGGTCGCCGAAGCCAAGCCGAAGAAACCGGCCCGCAAGGCGGCACCGCGCGCGCGGCGTCCGCGCAAGACCGCGCCGGCCGCCGAGTAAGCGCCGGCTGACGTGCGCCGCCGCGCACGCCGGATGCGGCGGCGCGGCCTAGCCGCCCAGCGAGTAAGGCTGCGTCATCACTTCGAGGAAGTGGCCGTCCGGATCGTCGAAATACACGCCGCAGCCGCCGTTGTGGCGGTAGATGTCATCGGGTTGCCGCTTCGCGGGATCGGCCCAGTGCGGCAGCCCGCGCTCGCGGATGCGCGTCAGCACGCGATCGAAGCCGGCTTCGTCGAGCAGGAACGCGTAGTGCTGACTCCTGATCGCGCCGTCCTGCTCGTAGAAATCGAGCGACACGCCGTTGTCGAGCGGCACGACCAGCATCGCGCCGAACGGCGTCGGCGGCGGCAGTTCCAGAAGCTCGGTGAGGAAGCGGCTCGACGCGTGCTTGTCGCGGCACCAGACGATCGTATGGTTGAGCTGGACGTTCATGGCGTGTCCCCGTGACACGCGCGCGCAAGCGCGCATGCCCACACGATAGTCGATGCTCGCCCGCGTGCAAGGCCGGGCGCCGTCAATTGCCCGCGACCGTCGCGCCGCCCGACGAACCCCGGCCGCGGCGCTTCTCGGCCCAGACGCGGAAACGGTCCATGTACAGGTAGACGACCGGCGTCGTATAGAGCGTCAGCACCTGCGACACGATCAGGCCGCCGGCGATCGCGATCCCGAGCGGCGCGCGCAGCTCGGCGCCGTCGCCGCTGCCGAACGCGAGCGGCAGCGCGCCGAACAGCGCGGCCATCGTCGTCATCATGATCGGGCGGAAGCGCAGCAGGCACGCCTCGTGGATCGCGTCGAGCGACGATTTGCCGTAGTTGCGCGTCTGGTCGATCGCGAAGTCGACCATCATGATCGCGTTCTTCTTCACGATACCGATCAGCAGGATCACGCCGATCAGCGCGATGATGCTGAACTCGGTCTTGAACAGCAGCAGCGCGAGCAGCGCACCGACGCCGGCCGACGGCAGCGTCGACAGGATCGTGATCGGGTGGATGTAGCTCTCGTACAGGATCCCGAGCACGATGTAGACGGCCAGCAGCGCCGCGAGGATCAGGATCGGCTGGTCGTTCAGCGACTGCTGGAACGCCTGCGCGGTGCCCTGGAAGCTGCCGACGATCGTCGGCGGCACGCCGACCTGCGCCATCGTCTGATAGATCACCTGCGTCGCCTGCGACAGCGATACGCCGGGCGGCAGGTTGAACGAGATCGTCGTCGCGACGAACAGCCCCTGGTGGTTGACCGACAGCGGTGTCGTGCTCGGCCCGAACGTCGCGATCGCCGACAGCGGGATCATCGTCGACTTCGACGTCGACACCGACGCCCCCGACGACGCGCTCGACTTGCCGCTCGCCGCGATCGCGTTGAGCGCCTGGTTGCGCGCGGAATCGGACGCGATCGCCGCCGCGCTCTGCGCGGCCGTGCCGGCGCTCGACGTGCCGGCCGACGTCGCGACGTAGGTGCCGGCAGCCGCGTTGGTGGTCTGCGAGCCGTTCGCGCTGCCGCCCGACGTGCTGACCCACACCTGGTTCAGCATCTCGGGGCTCTGCCAGTATTTCGGCGCGACTTCCATCACCACGTGGTACTGGTTCAGCGGGTTGTAGATCGTCGAGACCTGGCGCTGGCCGAATGCGTCGTACAGCGTATTGTCGATCTGCGCGGGCTTGATGCCGAAGCGCGCGGCCGTCGCGCGGTCGATCGTCACCATCGCCTCGAGGCCGCCTTGCTGCTGGTCCGAGTTCACGTCGGTCAGCTCGGGGCGCTTCTGCAGCGCCTCGGTCAGGATCGGCCCCCACTTGTACAGGTCGGCGCTCGAATCGCCGAGCAGCGTGAACTGGTACTGCGCGTTGCTCTGCCGGCCGCCGACGCGGATGTCCTGTGCCGCCTGCAGGAACGTGCGCGCGCCCGCGACGTTCGCCAGCGGCGGGCGCAGTTGCTGGATCACCTGGTCGGCCGACAGCTTGCGCTCGGTACGGTCCTTCAGCGTGACGAACATGAAGCCCGAGTTGGTCTGCGTGCCGCCGGTGAAGCCCGCGACGCTCTTCACGTTCGGGTTGGCCTGCACGATCCGCATCATCTCGGAGAACTTCAGCTTCATCGCCTGGAACGACGTCGACTGGTCGGCCTGGATGCCGCCGATCATCAGCCCGGTGTCCTGCTGCGGGAAGAAGCCCTTCGGCACGACGATGTACAGGTAGACGTTCAGCCCGATCGTCGCGACGAGCGTCAGCAGGATCAGCAGCGGCCGGCGCAGCGCCCACGACAGCGAGCGTTCGTAACCGCGCTGCATGCGGCTGAAACAGCGTTCCAGGAATCGCGCGAAGCGGCCTTCGCCCTGCGGTTCGTGCGACTCGGGCAGCAGGCGCGCGCACATCATCGGTGTCACGGTGAGCGATACCGCGAGCGATACCGCGATCGCGAGCGACAGCGTCAGCGCGAACTCGCGGAACAGGCGCCCGACGATGCCGCCCATCAGCAGGATCGGCAGGAACACCGCGACGAGCGAAATGCTCATCGACAGCACCGTGAAGCCGACCTCGCGCGCGCCGTCGAACGCGGCCTGCATCCGCGACTTGCCGTTCTCGATATGCCGCGAGATGTTCTCGAGCACGACGATCGCATCGTCGACGACGAAGCCGGTCGCGACGATCAGCGCCATCAGCGACAGGTTGTCGATCGAGAAGCCGAGCAGGTACATCGCGCCGAACGTGCCCACGATCGAGATCGGCACCGCGACGCTCGGGATCAGCGTCGCGCGCCAGTTGCGCAGGAACAGGAACACGACCATCACGACGAGGCTGACCGCGATCAGCAGCGTGTGCTCGGTGTCCTTCAGCGACGCGCGAATGGTGGTCGAGCGGTCGAGCACGGGCGTGACCGTGATGTCGGCCGGCAGCGATGCGGTGAGCTGCGGCAGCGCCGCGCGCACGCGGTCGATCGTATCGATGATGTTCGCGCCGGGCGAGCGGTAGAGGATCACGAGCACCGCGCGCTTGCCGTTCGACAGGCCGAGGTTGCGGAGATCCTCGACCGAATCGACGACGTCGGACAGGTCGGACAGCCGCACGGCCGCGCCGTTGCGATACGCGACGACGAGGTCGCGGTATTGCGACGCCTCGGACGCCTGGTCGTTCGTATAGAGCTGGTAGCGCTGCGGGCCGAACTCGATCGCGCCTTTCGGCGCGTTGGCGTTCGCGGAGGCGAGCGCCGCGCGCACGTCCTCGAGGCCGATCCCGTAGTGGAACAGCGCCTGCGGCTCGAGCTCGACGCGCACGGCCGGGTTCGCGGAGCCGCTCACCGACACCTGGCCGATCCCGTCGATCTGCGACAGCGACTGCTGCAGCACCGTCGACGCGGCGTCGTACAGCTTCGCGGGCGACGAGGTTTCCGACGTCAGCGACACGATCATGATCGGCGAGTCGGCCGGGTTGACCTTGCGGTAGGTCGGGTTGCTCTTCAGCGCGGCGGGCAGGTCGGCGCGCGCCGCGTTGATCGCGGCCTGCACGTCGCGGGCGGCGCCGTCGATGTCGCGGTTCAGCCCGAACTGCAGGATGATCCGGGCATTGCCGACCGTGCTCGTCGACGTCATTTCGGAGACGTCGGCGATCGAGCCGAGGTGCCGCTCCAGCGGGCTCGTCACGCTGGTCGCGACGGTCTCGGGGCTCGCGCCGGGCAGCGACGCCTGCACCGAGATGGTGGGGAAGTCGACCTGCGGCAGCGGCGACACCGGCAGCTTGACGAACGCGAACAGGCCCGCGAGCGCGACGCCGATCGCGAGCAGCGTCGTCGCGACGGGGCGGGTGATGAAGGGGCGCGACAGGTTCATCGGTCAGGCATCCGTGCGCGGGCCGGCGGCGGGGCCGTGGCGTTCGAACCAGCCGCGCACGCGGCGCGCGAGCGAGTCGAAGCCGAGGTAGATCACCGGTGTCGTGAACAGCGTCAGCACCTGCGACACGATCAGGCCGCCCGCGATCGCGACCCCGAGCGGCTGGCGCAGCTCGGAGCCCGCGCCGGCGCCGACGATCAGCGGCACCGCGCCGAGCAGCGCGGCGAGCGTCGTCATCAGGATCGGCCGGAAGCGCAGCAGGCACGCCTGGTAGATCGCCTCGCGCGGCGGCTTGCCTTCGACGCGCTCGGCCTCGAGCGCGAAGTCGATCATCATGATCGCGTTCTTCTTCACGATGCCGATCAGCAGCACGATGCCGATGATCCCGATGATGTCGAGGTCGTGCCCGGTGATCATCAGCGCGAGCAACGCGCCGACGCCGGCCGACGGCAGCGTCGACAGGATCGTGATCGGGTGGATGTAGCTCTCGTACAGCACGCCGAGCACGATGTACATCGTGACGACCGCCGCGAGGATCAGGAACAGCTGGTTCGACAGCGATGCCTGGAACGCAAGCGCCGCACCCTGGAAGCGCGTCTGGAACGACGCGGGCAGGTTGATGTCCTTCTCGGCCGCCTCGATCGCCTTGACCGCCTCTCCGAGCGACGCGCCCGCCGCGAGGTTGAACGAGACGGTGGTCGACGGGAACTGCGACAGGTGCGCGACCAGGAGCGGCGACGGCCGTTCGTGGAACGACGCGATCGACGACAGCGGTACCTGGCCGCCGCCCGCCGACGGCAGGTAGATGTCGTTCAGCGATTGCGCGTAGTGCTGCTCCTTCGGCTCGGACTCGAGAATCACGCGGTACTGGTTCGACTGCGTGAAGATCGTCGACACGATGCGCTGGCCGAATGCGTCGTACAGCGCATTGTCGACGGTCGCCGGCGTGATGCCGAAGCGCGCGGCGCTCGCGCGGTCGATCTCGATGTAGACGGACTGGCCGTTGCTCTGCAGGTCGGTCGCGACGTCGGCGAGCGACGGCTCCTGCTGCAGCCGCGCGACGAGCTTCGGCACCCAGGTCGCGAACTCTTCCGAGTTCGGGCTCGTCAGCATGAACTGGTACTGCGTCGGGCTGACGGTCGAGTCGATCGTCAGATCCTGCACCGGCTGCATGAAGAGCGAGATGCCCGGCACGTGCGACACGCGCTGGCGCAGGTCGCGGATGATTTCCGCCGCCGTCTCCTTGCGTTGGTCGCGCGCCTTCAGGTTGATCAGCATCCGGCCGCTGTTCAGCGTGATGTTGCTGCCGTCGACGCCGATGAACGACGTGAGGCTCACGACGTTCGGATCCTTCAGGATCTCGGCCGCGAGCGTCTGCTGCCGCTCGGCCATCGCGCCGTACGAGATCGACTGCGGCGCCTGCGTGATCGCCTGGATCACGCCGGTATCCTGCGCGGGGAAGAAGCCCTTCGGTATGTAGATGTACAGCAGGCCCGTCAGCGCGAGCGTCAGCAGCGCGACGACGAGCGTCGAGCGCTGGCGGTTCAGCACCCATTCGAGCGCGACCGCGTAGCGCGCGATCACCCAGTCGATCGCCTGGTGCACGCGCGCCTCGAAGCGATGGCTCTCGGGCGGTGGCGAATGGCGCAGCAGCTTCGCGCACATCATCGGCACGAGCGTGAGCGACACGATCGCCGAGATCACGATCGTCACCGCGAGCGTGATCGCGAATTCATGGAAGAGGCGCCCGACCACGTCGCCCATGAACAGCAGCGGGATCAGCACCGCGATCAGCGAGACCGTCAGCGAGATGATCGTGAAGCCGATCTGCTTCGAGCCCTTCAGCGCGGCATCGAGCCCCGATTCGCCTTCCTCGACGTAGCGCGCGATGTTCTCGATCATCACGATCGCGTCGTCGACGACGAAGCCGGTCGCGATCGTGAGCGCCATCAACGACAGGTTGTTCAGCGAGAAGCCGGCCATGTACATCACCGCGAGCGTGCCGATCAGCGACAGCGGCACCGACAGGCTCGGGATGATCGTCGCGTAGATGTTCGCGAGGAACAGGTACATCACCAGCACGACGAGCGCGACCGCGACCAGCAGTTCGAACTGCACGTCGCGCACGGCGGCGCGGATCATCGTCGTACGGTCGGTGACGATCTGCACGTCGAGCGCGGCCGGCAGCGTTTCCTGCAGCTTCGGCAGCTGCGCCTTGATCGCGTCGACCGTCTGGATCACGTTCGCGCCCGGCTGGCGCTGCACGTTCAGGATGATCGCGGGCTCCGAATTCACCCACGCGCCGAGCTTGGTGTTCTCCGAGCCGGCGACGACCGTCGCGACGTCGGTGAGCATCACCGGGCGGCCGCCCTTGTACGCGACGACCGCGCTGTTTTGTATTGATCGGCGCTCGTGAGCTGGTCGTTCGCGTTGATCGTGTACGCGCGCGTCGGGCCGTCGAAGTTGCCCTTCGGCGTGTTCACGTTCAGGTTCGAGATCGTCGTGCGCAGGTCGTCGAGGTTCATCCCGTACTGCGCGAGCGCGGTCGGGTTCGCCTGGATCCGCACGGCCGGCCGGTTGCCGCCCGACAGGCTGACGAGGCCGACGCCCGCGATCTGCGAGATCTTCATCGCGAGGCGCGTGTCGGCGAGGTCCTGCACCTGCGTGAGCGGCAGCGTCTTCGACGTGACGGCGAGCGTGATCACCGGCGCGTCGGCCGGGTTGACCTTCGCATAGATCGGCGGGGCAGGGAGGTCGGACGGCAGCAGGTTGCCGGCCGCGTTGATCGCGGCCTGCACTTCCTGTTCGGCGATGTCGAGCGGCAGGTCGAGCGAGAACTGCAGCGTGATCACGGACGAGCCGGCCGAACTCTGCGACGACATCTGGTTCAGCGACGGCATCTGCCCGAACTGCCGTTCGAGCGGCGCAGTGACCGACGAGGTCATCACTTCCGGGCTCGCGCCCGGATAGAAGGTCTGGACCTGGATCGTCGGATAGTCGACTTCCGGCAGCGCGGCGAGCGGCAGGAAGCGCAGTGCGACGAGACCGGCCAGCATGATCGCCGCCATCAGGAGGGCGGTGCCGACCGGCCGGAGAATGAAAAGGCGGGATGGATTCATCGAGCGGCCCGCGCGTTACCGTGCCGGCGCCTGCGATGCGCCGCCGCGATGCTGGCCGCGGTGTCCGCCCGTCGTGCCGGATGCGCCGGCGGCCGCGCTCGCGCCGTGCGCGCCGGATGTTCCCGACGCGCCTTTCGGCTTGTCGGCCGGGATCGAGATCTTCGCGCCTTCGCGCAGGCGGTCGGAGCCGTCGGTCACCACGCGCTCGCCGAGCGACACGCCGCTGACGATGCTCGTGCGTTCGCCGTCGACCGGGCCGATCGTGACCTTGCGCACCGTCACCGTGTTGTCGGGCTTCACGACGTAGACGAACTGGCCGATCGAGCCGGTCAGGACCGCGGAGGTCGGTACGATGATCGCGTTGCGCATCACGTCGACGAGCAGGCGCGTGTTCACGAACTGATTCGGGAACAGCATGCCTTCCTTGTTATCGAAATTCGCGCGCAGCTTGACCGTGCCCGTGCTCGTGTCGATCTGGTTGTCGAGCGTCGCGAGCGAGCCCGTCTCGAGCGGCACCGTGTTGTTGCGGTTGTACGCGGTGACCGACAGCTTCTGGCCCGCGTTCACCTGCTTGAGGATCTGCGGCAGGTTGTCTTCCGACGTCGTGAAGATCACGCTCATCGGCTGCAACTGCGTGATCACGACGATGCCGTTGGTATCGCCCGGCGTCACGTAGTTGCCGGGGTCGACCTGGCGCAGGCCGACGCGGCCCGACACCGGCGCGGTGATGCGCGCATACGTGAGGTTCAGCTTCGCGGAATCGATCGCGGCCTGGTCGGTTTTCACCGCGCCTTCGTATTGCTTGACGAGTGAAGCCTGCGTATCGACCGTCTGCGACGCGATCGAATCCTGCGACAGCAGCGTCTGGTAGCGCTTCAGGTCGAGGCGGGCCGTCGCGAGCAGCGCCGAGTCGCGCGCGTGCGTGCCTTCGGCGTTCTCGAGCGACACCTGGTACGGGCGAGGGTCGATCTGCGCGAGCACGTCGCCTTTCCTGACGATCTGGCCTTCCTGGAACGAGACCGACTGCAGGTAGCCCGACAGCTGCGTCTTGACCGTCACGTTCGCGAGCGGCGTGACGGTGCCGAGCGCGGACAGCACGATCGGCATTTCGCCCTGCGTCGCGGTCGCGACCTGCACGGGCTGCGGAATGTTCGCCATCGCGGCGGGGCCGCCTCGGCCGTGGCGGCCGCTGCCCGCGCTCGCGCCCGTGCCGGACTTGCCGGCGGGGTCGCCGCTCCACGGGTGCCACCACAGCAGGCCGCCGATGACGGCGACCGCGAGCGCCCCGGCCATCAGCGTGCGGCGCGGGCGCCGTGCGGCGGAGGAGGCGGGCGCAGGGTCGTGCGCGGGGGGCGTGGGCTTTTGTTGGTTGTCCATCGGTTCGGTCTGAAAGACGGCGTGCCGCGAGGCGGGCAGCGCATGTGCATGCGGCGTCAGGGGGAGCCGGCCGGGCTCCGTCCTGCGCGGGAAAAGAGCGGTGCGCACCGCGAAGGCGGCGCGACGATGGGCATGATCCTACGTCCCGTCCCCGTTACAGTCCAGTGGTCTATCTTTCAACGGGTTACGGTCGTTACAGACGGCGACGGACGGCGCTCGCGCGCATGACGTGCACGCGGCATGCACGTCAAGCGACGCGGCGCCGGGCCGGTGCGCCGCCGATCTCGCGGGTGATTTTCGCGATGCATTCGTGCAGCGCGGGCACCACGTGTTCGTGCAGCCATTCGGGCGGGCACTGGTGCGACGCGCCGCCGCAATTCACCGAATAGCGCTGGCCCGACGGGCCGACGAAACCGGCCGCGACGGCATTCAGGCCCTCGCGCCATTCGCCGATCGCGATCGCGTGGCCGTCGCGCATGGCGTCGTCGAGCGCGGGGGTCAGGCGCGCGGACACGTGCGGCCAGTCGTCGCCCGCCGCTGCCCGCAGCGCGTCGATCAGCCCGCGGCGTTCGTCGTCCTCGAGTGCGGCGAGATACGCACGGCCTACCGCGGTGCGCGCGATGTCCATCCGCGAGCCGATCTCGAGGCGCGTGACGAGCACGGCCGAGCGCGGCCGGATCACGTCGATCGCGACCATGTCGAGCCGGTCGCGCACCGCGAGGTGCACGGACAGCGACGTGCGTTCGGCCAGCTCGATCATGAACGGCCGCGAACGCGCGCGGATGTCGAAGTTGCGCAGGAAGCCGTGGCTCAGTTCGAGCACCGACGCGGTGAGCACGAAGCGCTCGCTGTCGGGCAACTGGAACAGGAAGCCGGCGCTGACGAGCGTCGCGGTGATGCGCGAGACGGTCGGCTTCGGGATGCCGGTCAGTTCGGTCAGCTCGCGGTTGCTGACGGGCGCGTCGGCTGCCGCGATGCGACGCAGCACGGCGAGGCCGCGGGCGAGGGCGGTGATCTCGTCGGGCGAGGATTCGCGTTCGCGGGAAGCAGGAGGATTCACGGGTGTCGACACGAGGGATTCTCTCTATTTCCGAAACTCGATTTCAATTTTGTTGGTATTGTAGGACTATTGTCAAAGGATGCATGTTCCGTAGGTGAACCGGTCATTGGATGAGATTTTACGGGTTCACCCTTGGTTTATTAGGAAAACTCCTGATCCTGTATCGCGAAAAACCGCATCGTTGGATGCAAATACCGCTTGACTTGTCGGGCGGAAACGGAAAGAATGTCTCACGTTTTCGAAACATCGTTTCAAGAGTTTAACCGGCAACGATGTTTCGCGCAGTCTCTCAGGTTCTAGCACGGCCCTCGGAATGGCTAGAACTTTTTTAGCGCCACGGTCTCCGTGGCGCTTTTTTTTTGTGCGCCCGGCAGGGCGCACTCACTTTCGACCGGCTCGATGGCAGTCACGTCGCTCGCCGGCAGAATGCCGCGCGATATCTCATTTCCGCGCCTTCCGCTTGGTGGCGGGACTCTTCCAGCTTTCGTCATCAAGCAGGCGAGCAAAAAGTCGACCCTGCATGGCGCCGCTCAGCGGCGTCAAGCCAAGCAGCACGTTGAACGCAATGCCACTTGCCGCGAAATACCGTAGCAGCGAAAGCTCGATGTCGTCCGATTCTTTCTCCAATGTCTTCAGCTTGTCGGCAGTGGCCGCTTTCCTGTCTTCCAGCAAGTCCGGACTTTCGATGATCGCCGCCAGCACAGCTCGTGCAACCGAATTCGGCTGGTTGATGGCCTCGCGATAGATGGCGATCTGTGAAGAAAGCGTCGGTTCGGCCTTCGACGCGCCCTCGTTGGCGAGGTAAGCGTGTGCGATCTCCTCGAATCGCTGCTGCTGGAACTCGAGCAATGCCTTGAGCACGCCTTGTTTGGTGCGGAATTGGTGCAGCAGGCCGCCCTTGCTGATGCCGCTTTCGCGTGACAGCGAGTCGAATGTCAGGCCGCCGACACCGTCGCGGGCAAGGATGCCGAGTGCGGCGTCAATCGCCTTCTTGCGGGAAATCTCTGAACGGGTCTGGTTGTCCATGTACTGATCGTGATGGCGTCGCGGTCTGGCCTAGACGCGCCGTGACGGTGGCAGGAGGGCGGGGCGAGCCCACCGGCGAGGCCGCGGGCTGCAGACCGCGGATTGTACCTTGCCGGTCATCTGATAAAAACAAACCGGGTAGACGGTTTACATATGAGAGGTGCAGTGCTACGCTTCGGCCACGTCAAATCTTTCGACATTTCACGACTGGTGACGCCAGGCGCCTTCTCAAGGAACCAGACATGTTCAGCACCCGATTCATTCCTTTTCTCGTATCGAGCGCCACGGCGCTCGCGTTGACGGCGTGCGCCGGCGTGCAGCCCGTTGCGTATTCCGGTCTTGCGTCGTCCTCGCAACTCACGCAGAACCGGACCAGCGATGCTGCACAGGTGCCGTACCGGTACGCGGCGCAGGTGGACTGGTCGAAATATCGGCAGGTCATTGTCGATCCGGTCGACATCTACACTGGCCGGGACAATCAGTTCGGCGACTTGAAAGCGGAGGACAAGGCCGCGCTTGCGGACTACATGCGCAAGACGTTCACTGAAAAGCTCGCAACGCGCTTTCAGATTGCACCGCAACCGTCGCCTGCTGCGCTGCGCGTCCGACTCACCCTCACCGGCGCGGAAAAGACGACGGCAGTGGTCGGGCAAGCAATGCACTTCGACATCGCCGGCAATCTCTATAACGGCGTGCAGGCAATTCGAGGGGGGAAGGGGGCGTTCAGCGGCTCGGTTTCATATGCAGTCGAGGTGTACGACAGCTCGAACGGCCGGCTTCTGACTGCATACGTGACGAAGCAATACCCGAACGCGATGAACCTGCCTGCCGCATTCGGCTCGCTAAGCGCGGCCAGGACTGGAATCGACAAGGGCGCGGATGCCCTCGTCAGTCAGTTGCAGTGACCGCCTGAGGCGTAACTTGCTCGGTGCATCAACGCACGGGGCTGCGACGCATGTCATGCAACAGACGATTCGTCATTCAGCAGGATCGTCAAGCCGGTCGCAACCGTCAACTGCCGTGGAGCCGGAAACATGCGGGAAATTGCACATCTTGTTCTGAACACGCCGCCCCCGCTCATGGTTTCGATCGTGTTCGCCGTTGCCTATCTGGTGATCGGGATTCCCGCTCACATCATCCGGGGTGCAATTGCACGGGATGTGTTCGGCACCATGGCCGGCGTGTTTGCTGCGCTCTTCTATCTGACCATCGTGCTGGGGTTCCAGGCCGATATTCGAGACTTGTCCCAATGAATTCGCGAGCTACTTCGACAAATGCATGCAAGCGATGGGAATTGCGCGTTCGGAATGGTGCCGATCACGGTGCCGTTATTTTGCGACGTGCGGTCATGACGCCACGCATCGCGGGGGGCGTGGCGGCATGACGAGCGGCATCTTGCGCCGGCTGAGGCAGCATTTGATTCGTGCCGTCAGGGTCGGGAAAGGCATTCGCGACCTCGTCACCGGGAAACTGTAGTGTGGCGCGCGTGCGGGTTGCTGGCCGCATGCTGTGCTCCGCTTGCAGCGCTGCTCGTATTCCTGATGACCGAAACAGGGACGCCGTCGGAAGCGGATGTGACAGTCAGTTTCGCCAGTGCCGAGGGGCTCGTGCCCGGCAAGACCCTCGTGCGCTACCGGGGCGTCGAAATCGGCAGACTGACTGCTCTGAACATGTCGACCGACCGGACGCGAGTGCTCGCCACCGTCCTGCTCGACATCGCTGCGGCTCGCTTCACGACTTGCGACGCGCGCTTCTGGATCGTTCGCCCGAGCGTTGAACTGACCGGCATGTCACGTCTCGACACCGCATTCTCCGGTTCGTATATCGGCGTCGACATAGGGCGCGCGTCCCGGCAATGTCGCGTCTTTGACGGACATGAGACAGCACCCGTCGTACCGTATGGCTCCAGTGGGACGCGATTCGTTCTTCACGCTGCTTCAATGGGATCGTTGGCCGCGGGATCGCCTGTCTACTTCAAGCAGATGCGAGTCGGGAGCGTGCTCGACGCCTCGCTGTCTGCACGAGGAGACGGCGTAGACCTCAGTGCCTGGATCGGCTCGCCGTTTGACCGCTATGTCACGGCGAACACGCGTTGGTGGCATGCGAGCGGCATCGACGCACGGCTCGGTTCCGGCGGCATCAGGATGGACATCGCGTCGCCGTCGGCAGTCTGGTCGGGCGGTATTGCGTTCGAGACTCCGGTTCCGTCAGGCGAGCTGTCCCACAGGTTGCCGGACCGCGAACCGTTCACGCTGTTCGCTACCCGAGCCGATGCCCTTCGCCGAGCAGATGATGGCCCCGCCGCATCGGTTCGCATGCGGTTTGCGGCGTCGGCTCAAGGTTTGTCCGTCGGCGCCCCCGTCGATTTTCATGGCGTTGAAATTGGCGAGGTCACTGCGGTCGCGGTCGAATTAGATAGGGCTCTTCAGCGCACCGACATGATCGTTACGCTCGATCTGTACCCTGCACGACTGGGCGAAACCTACCGGCGTGCATTGGGTGGCGGTGACAGTGCGGCGGGCCGGAATCTGTTGCACCAACTGGTTGCACAAGGGTTGCGCGGCCAATTGCGCATCGGAAACCAGCTGACCGCGCAGCGCTACATCGCACTCGAATTCTTTCCGCACGCGGCGCCGGCCAATGTCGACACCAGCCATGTCCTGGTCGAACTGCCCACCGTACCGAATGCACTGGAGACATTGCGGGAGCAGGTTGTCGACATCGGCGACAGGATCGGCCGCATCCCGCTTGCCGAGATCGGGCGTCGTGTCGACGAGACATCGCGGTCGGCCGACTCTTTTTTTCGGCAGGTCAATGACGAGTTGGCGCCGGCGCTCAAAAAAGGCGCGATGCCCGCCAAGGCATCGCGCGAAGGACGGCGTGGAGCCGACGAATGAACGTGATGAAGCAGGAGTCCGTGAGCGTCAAGACCGGCCGTTCCGGTCCTGACGCGGCGCTCAGGCCTTCGCGAGCTTGATGCTGGTCTGCTCGGCCGTCAGGTAACCGACGCTCGCGCCGAAGCGGTCCTTGAAGTTCGCGCGCACGAGCGGGTCGAGCGTCGGCTTGACCTTGTCGTGCAGCGGCGATTCCCAGTCGCCCGCGTGCTGGAAGTTGCTCATGATGTACGTCCAGCCGTTGATCTCGTCGACCGCGTGCAGGCCCGTCGATTCCGCGCCGGCCGGGCACGACAGCACGCGCGCGAGCGATTTCGTGTCGACGTTGTAGGCCCACAGGAAGTTGTTCACGTGCATGCCCGAGTCTTCGCCGATGAAGAGCGTGCGCAGCTTTTCGGAGAACTTCAGGTTGTCCGGGTTCGCGATCTTGTCCGGGTTCGCGAGGTTGCCGAGCCCGTCGGCCGCGGCGAGATCCTCGCCGACGAGCGCCGCCGGCGCGCCCATGTCGACCGGCACCCATTCGCTGTCGATCGCGCTGCCCGTCGTGTCGCGCTGGCTGCCCTTCAGGTTCAGCGCATAGACGGCGCCCGCGGCGATCTTCTTGTCGACCGCGACGTCGCGCGACACCGCATTGCCCTTGACCATCGACGTCTCGATCCGCGACATCGCCGTGTAGACGATCTTGTCCTTCGCGTTCACGGTCGTGCCTTCGAGCTTCGTGAAGCCCATGCTGCCGCCGAGCAGCGCCGCATAGCGGTGCGTCTCGAGGAACGCGGCCGCCTTTTCCATCCCCGGCTTCACGCGCATCCAGTTGAACTTGCCGCCGAAGTGGATCTTCGTGTAGCTCGCATCGTTCGGGTCGGTGGTCGCCAGGTCCATGATGTCCGACGCCTTCAACGTGTTCGCGAGCGCTTCGATCTCGCTGCTCGTCGCATGGCCGATCCTGATCCACGTGAGCGTCGCGGTGCCGGCGCCGGCCGACGACGTCTGCGTCCACTTCGCGACGTACAGCGTGCCGGCCGACAGGTCGGCGGCCTTGTCGGCGACGAACATGAACAGGCCGCCGTTGGTCGCGTCGTCGCCCATCATCACGGTGCGCTGGTCCGGCATCACCTGGATCAGCTCGTGCGAGATGCGGCCGAGGCAATAGTGCTTCTTCACCGTGCCCGTGCCGTCAGGATTCACGGTGATCTCGGGCAGGTGGCCGTAGTGGTAGGGGTTCGCCTTCGTCTCGTCGCCGAACGTGTTCTTGCTGAACGCCTTGAACTGCGCGTCGGTCGCGACCCTGGTCGCGTCCGGCTCGTACTCCTCGCTCGACAGGTGCGTGCCCCACGGCGACAGGCTCGCGCCGCACGTGATCCACAGGCCGTGCGCCTTCGACGTGTCGACGTTGTGGTACTTGACGACCTTCAGCGCGCCGCTGGCCGGATCCTGGTCGAGCGTCAGCACCGCGATCGGCGACGGCAGCTGGCCGTACTGCGATGCGCTCGCCTGATCGCGCGTCGTGTATTCGAATTGCACGACGGCGAACACCGTGTTGCCTTTCACGCCGGGCACGTTCGCGTTCTTCAGCGTCAGCAGCGAGCTGCCGTCCGGGCAGTCGGAGTAGAACTGGCGCTCCTTGCCGGCAACCGAGCGGTCGATGATCGGCTGGTTGTTGATGTCGTAGTAGCCGCCCGCGAGCGTCGTGCCGCCCTTGCCGTCCGGCACCATGTCGCCCGTCACGAAGAACGGCCGGTACGCCAGCTTGAAGTTGCGCGCCGAGCCGTCCGAGAACGCCACCGACAGCGTCGAGCCGACCGTCGTCGTGGCCATCGCGGCCGCGTTGTCGAGCGTGGGCGCCGCCATCGATGCGAAGCTCGCCGCGGCGAATGCCGCGGCGGCCGGTGTCGCGGCCGGATTGTCGTCGCCGCCGCAACCCGTCAGCAGGGCCGGCAGTGCGAGACCGGAAAGGGGAAGCATCGGCGCGCCGGCGAGGATCTTCAGGGCCTGACGACGGGAAGCATTGGGCAACGCGGGCATGTGGAGTCCAGTTTCAGTTGTTGGAAGCGTCGTCGCCTTCGCGTGGCTTGCGATCGCAAGCTGTACGAAGGCAAATTGAAAACTGGACGGAAGTGTAAGGACGCTCGATGAAAGTTTTTTGAATCGAAGTTGTAGGGTGGTCGAACGTTCGCTCGAATCTCAGTCGCGTTCGGGCGTCGCCGAGATGCGGTGGATCGACAGGTCCGCGCCGTCGAACTCGGCTTCGCGGTCGAGGCGCAGCCCGACGGTCGCCTTCAGCGCACCGTACACGAGCGTGCCGCCCGCGGTCGCGATCGCGATGCCGCCGAGCGTGCCGACGAGCTGCGACATGAACGACACGCCGCCGAGGCCACCGAGCGCGGGCAGGCCGAACACGCCGGCCGCGAGGCCGCCGAGCGCGCCGCACATGCCGTGCAGCGGCCACACGCCGAGCACGTCGTCGATGCGCCACTTGTTCTGCACGCAGGTGAACATCGCGACGAACAGTGCGCCGGCAGCGGCGCCCGTGACGAGTGCGCCGATCGGGTGCATCACGTCGGAGCCCGCGCACACCGCGACGAGGCCCGCGAGCGGCCCGTTGTACGTGAAGCCCGGGTCGTTGCGGCCGGCCATCCACGCGGCGAGCGTGCCGCCGACCATCGCCATCAGCGAGTTCACGGCGACGAGGCCGCTGATCTTGTCGAGCGTCTGCGCGCTCATCACGTTGAAGCCGAACCAGCCGACCGCGAGCACCCACGCACCGAGCGCGAGGAACGGGATGTTCGACGGCGGGTGCGCGGCGATCCGGCCGTCCTTCGCATAACGGCCGTGGCGCGCGCCGAGCAGCAGTACGGCCGGCAGCGCGACCCAGCCGCCGAACGCGTGCACGACGACGGAGCCCGCGAAATCGTGGAACGGCGCGCCGAACGCGTGCGTGAGCCAGGCCTGCACGCCGAAGCGTTCGTTCCACGCGATCCCTTCGAAGAACGGATAGATGAAGCCGACGATGATCAGCGTCGCGACCAGCTGCGGATTGAACTTCGCGCGCTCGGCGATACCGCCGGACACGATCGCGGGAATCGCCGCCGCGAAGGTCAGCAGAAAGAAGAAGCGTACGAGCGCGTAGCCGCTGTGCTGCGACAGCGTGCCGATGTCGTCGAAGAACTCGACGCCGTACGCGATCGTGTAGCCGATGAAGAAATATGCGAGCGTCGACACCGAGAAGTCGACCAGGATTTTCACGAGCGCGTTGACCTGGTTCTTCTTGCGGACCGTGCCGAGTTCGAGAAATGCAAAGCCCGCGTGCATCGCGAGCACCATGACGGCGCCGATCAACAGGAACAGTGAGTCGACGCCGGATTTCAGACCATCCATGCCGTGGCTTCCTTGCGCAAAAAAAGGGCGAGGAACGCAAAAATCGAGCCAAGCTGGTGAACGGCTGCGTGGAATTGGTGCGGTGCGCGCTGCCGGATGGGGCGCCGGCGCGACGTGCGCGCATCGGGGGAGCGACGGCTGCCCAGCGGGGCGCCGTCGAGCGCACGGACGTGGTGCGTGGCGTTCCGATCTGGTGCGGACGAGGTGCGCGATCGTGCGGCATCGCGCACCGGCCTGGCGCGTCAGGAGCGCCGGAAGGACAGGCGCGGGCGGCGCAGCCGCACGGCGCACGCGCACCAGTACGCCGCGACGGCCGCGAGCCCGAGCGCGGCGAACGCGAGCGCCGCGAAGCCGGCCGGGGACGCGTCGGCGCTGTCGGCGGTCAGCATTTCGCGCGCGACGATCAGCGCGGCCGTCCAGAAGCCGAGAATCCCTTGGGTGAGCAGGCGCGCGGATTCGATGCGGCGTGCGCGGCCGATTTCCGGCGGGTGGCGCGAGCACCGCGCGCGCAGACACAGGAACCAGGCGACGGCCAGCAGGGCCGCCAGGATGATGAGCCAGTCGACGAGGAAATCCATGAATTGCGGATCGCGGGCGATGCGGGTCGGAGGGACTTCACTTTAGGGCGATCGCTCGCACGATTGAATCAGACGAATCCGAAATTGAAAGCTGTTTTTAACCCGGAGTGAGCGAAATGCGGCTCGCATCGGCGGTATCATCGACGTCGGTTCAACCACGAGGCCGCGCCACGCGCGGCCGGAGATTGCAGATGAAGGTAAGTGAATGGCGAGTGAGCGGGCGCGGGCCCGCGCTGGCGGTTGTCGCCGCGTGCGCGGCGCTGCTGCTCGGCGGATGCGAGAAGTCCGGTGCGCCGGTCACGCAACCCGATACGGCCGCGAGCGCGGCCGCCGATGCCGCGAAGCACGCGACGCAGGCGATCGACCAGGTGACGAGCGCGGCGAAGGCCGGCATCGCGTCCGCGGCGTCGGCCGTGCCGCCGCTGTCCGCGAGCGGCCTCGCCTCCGCCGCGCAGGCGCAGATCGACGCGGCTGCTTCCGCGGTCGTCGCGCATGCGGCTTCCGAAGCCGGCGCGAAGATCGCCGAAGCCGGGCGCAAGCTCCAGCAATGGAGCCAGCAGGGCGCGTCCGCCACCAAGCCTGCCAGCGGCCAGTGAGCGGACGCTTGCATGATCCGCAAAATGTAATTATGATGGTTACACATGTCGCCGGCAGCCGGTTCGGGCCGGCGGCGCTCGAGTGGGCGAGGAATGAATACCAGCAGCCGCTTCGCGTTTGCCGTCCACGTGCTTGCCTTGCTGTCGATGCAGGAAGGCGTGCCGCTGTCGTCCGACATCATCGCGGGCAGCGTGAACACGAACCCGGCGCTGATCCGCCGCTTGCTGTCGATGCTGGCGGCCGCCGGGCTGACCACGTCGCAGCTGGGCGCGGGCGGCGGTGCGCTGCTGGCGCGCGAGCCCGGCGCGATCACGCTGCTCGACGTGTATCGCGCGGTCGACGATGCGCAACTGTTCGCGCTGCACCGCGAGGCGCCGAATCCCGCGTGTCTCGTCGGGCGGCACATCCAGGGCGCGCTGACCGACTACATCGGCGACGCGCAGCGCGCGATGGAAGCATCGCTTGCCACCCGCACGCTGGCCGACGTCACGGCCGACGTGCTGAATTCCGAGCAGCTTCGGCTCGATCGGGCCGGCGCCGGCGGATGAGCGAATGGTGGAGCAGTGAGCCGGCCGCGCCGCGCGTGGCCGGTGCAACGGGGTGGACCACCCCATTTTTTTCGGTCTTATCTGTAATTAACTTTGTTACATATTTTGCTTACTGGAGAATCGACATGACGCAACGCACCCTGAATATCGCGCTGTTCGGCGCCACCGGCATGATCGGCTCGCGCATCGCCGCGGAAGCCGCACGACGCGGCCATCGCGTGACCGCGCTGTCGCGCCATCCCGGCGCGGCCGGCGACGGCATCACCGCGAAGGCGGCCGACCTGTTCGACGCGGCCAGCATCGCGGCCGCGCTGCCGGGCCATGACGTCGTCGCGAGCGCGTACGGCCCGAAGCAGGACGATGCGGCGAAGGTCGTCGCGGCCGCGAAAGCGCTGGTTGCCGGCACGCGCCAGGCGGGCCTGAAGCGGCTCGTGGTGGTGGGCGGCGCCGGTTCGCTGGAAGTCGCACCCGGCAAGCAGCTCGTCGACAGCGAAGGTTTCCCGGAAGCGTACAAGGCGGTCGCGCTCGCGCACCGCGATGCGCTCACGTACCTGCGCAGCGTCGGCGATCTCGACTGGACGTTCTTCGCGCCGGCCGCGATGATCGCCCCGGGCGAGCGCACGGGCACGTTCCGCACGGGCGTCGGCAAGCTGATCGTGGATGCGCAGGGCAACAGCAAGATCTCGGCGGAAGACTACGCGGTCGCGTTCGTCGATGCGCTCGAGCAAGGCAGCTTCGTGCGCGAGATCGCGACGGTCGCGTATTGAGCGGCAGACGGCGGCGCAGCCCGTTTTGGCGGGGGCGCCGCCGGTTGACGCTACACTAGGCGATCCGTGCTTCCCCAGACAGGATCGCAATTTGCTTTCGTTATCCTTGCAATTTCTGGGCTGGGCAGTAACGGCCTGTTGCGTCGTTTTGCTGTCCTGCCTTGTCACAGTGCGCCGGCCGGTCCGGCCCCTTGTTGCGGCCCATATTGCGCCCCGTCTCACGACGGGCGCCGCCGCGCTCGGTCTCGTGTTCGGGGTCGGGTTCGCTCAGCCCGCGCCGGCCGCGACCGTGCCCGGGCTCGCGACGTTCCAAAAGCTGATCGCGCCCGCGGTTGCCGAGGCGCCCGCGTCGGCGGCCTCCGGCGCGGCGGCCGCGTCGGGCGCCGCGGCGGCTTCCGCGCCGTCGCCGGCGAGCGCCGCCGAGATCGCCCAGTCGTTCAATTCCGTGATCCGCATGCTCGACAACGATCGGCAGCGGACCGCGCTCGTGTCGCAGCTCAAGGCGTTGCGCGACGTCGCGCAGACCGCGCAGGCGGCTTCCGCCGCATCGGCCCCGTCGGCGGCGAACGCCGGCCTGTGGGGCGCGATCGCGTCCGGGATGGCGTCCGTCGAATCGAGCATGAAGCAGGGCGATTCGCCGCTGCACTACTGGGCGGGGCGCTTCACGGCGGCCGGCAACGAGTTCTATACGATCGTGAGCGGCCACGGCCCCGAATCGTTCGGCATGACCCTGCTCGATTGCGTGCTGCTGCTGGTCGGCTGGGGGGCGTGCGCGGTCGCGCTGATTGCCGTGCAGCAGCGGCTCGCCGCGCGCCTGGGCGTGGCCGTCAGGCTGAATCCGAACCCGAGCGCGCACGAGATGCTGATGTTCGCGCTGCGCCGGGTCGGCCCGTGGATCATCGCGTTCGTGCTCGTGCTGTCGATCGCGCGCAACCTGCCGGAATCGCTCGGCCGCACCGTCGCGCTCGTGATCGCGTATGCGATCGTGGCGGGCTCGGTGTTCGCGGCGCTGTGCCTGATCATGTTCGCGCTGTTCAGCGCCGGCCACCGCCGCGCGGCGGGGCGCGTGCTGATCGAGCGATCGTGGCGCCTGCTGCGCGTGATCGGCGCGTTCGGCGCGCTCGGCGACGCGGCGCTCAACTACGACGTCGCGCATCTGCTCGGCACCAATCTCGCGGGCCTGATCGCGACGGTCGCGAACATGATCGCGGCCACGCTGTGCGCGTATTTCGCGCTCGCGTTCCGGCGCCCGGTCGCGCACCTGATCCGCAACCGCAGCTACGCGCTGCGCACCGGCCATCGCGCGACGACCGAGATGGCCGAATTCGCCGCGTGGATCTGGCCGGTGCCGGTGCTGCTGCTCGCGTTCGCCGCGGTATTCGGCACGCTGGCGGGCAGCCGCACGTCGTCGAACCTGCTGCAGACGTCGATCGTCACCGCGCTCCTGCTGGTGCTCGCGTTTTTCCTGTCGGCGGTCGTGCTGCGCGTCACGCGTCCGAACCCCGCGCACCGCCGCGTGCGGCGCAACCAGTCCGCGTACGTCGCGCGGCTCGTGCGCTTCGCCGGCTCGCTGATGACGCTGTTCGTCTGGCTCGGCTACGTCGAGCTGACGTCGCGGCTGTGGGGCATCTCGATCGCGCGCGTCGTCGAGCACAGCGTGGCGGCGCGCGGCATCGCGCAGGCGATGTCCGCGATCATTATCACGTGGTTCGTGTCGTGGCTCACGTGGATCATCGTCGATACGGCGATCCTCGAGGCGCTCAATTCGGCGGCCGCGCGCCGCGGTCGCAATCCGAGCGTGCGCGCACGCACGATGCTGCCGCTCGTGCGCAACGTGGTGTTCGTCACGATCCTCACGATTGCCGCGGTCGTCACCGCGGCGAACCTCGGCATCAACGTCACGCCGCTGCTCGCGGGCGCCGGCGTGATCGGCCTCGCGGTCGGCTTCGGCGCGCAGTCGCTCGTGTCCGACCTGATCACCGGGCTCTTCATCATCGTCGAGGACACGATCTCGGTCGGCGACTGGATCGACGTCGACGGCGGCCACGCGGGCACCGTCGAGCACCTGTCGATCCGCACCGTGCGGCTGCGCGACGGGCAGGGCGCGCTGCACGCGATTCCGTTCTCGCAGATCAAGATCGTCAAGAACCTGTCGCGCGACTTCGGCTATGCGGTGTTCGAGGTGCGCGCGCCGCTGTCCGCCGATGTCGACGAGATCACGCACCTGATCCGCGACGCGGGCGCCGACCTGTGGAGCGACTTCACGGTGCGGCGCCTGATGCTCGGCGGCGTCGAGGTGTGGGGGCTCGACCGCTTCGAGCCGAACTGGCTGATCTTCAAGGGGCAGATCCGCACGCAGCCGCTGCAGCAGTCGACCGTGATGCGCGCGTTCAACGCGCGCGTGAAGGCGCGGATGGAAGCGGCAGGCATCGCGATTCCGGTGCCGCAGATGCAGGTGGTGTCGTCGTCGCCGCACGGCACGGCGGAAGACGGGACGGTCGAAGGGCCGGTCGTCGGGGCTGGCGAGGCCGGGGCGGCCAATGAACCGTTGGCGTCCGGGCCGGCAACGGCAGCGGCAACGGCAGCGGCGCGGGCCGCGCGCGACGGCGGCGGCGTGTGAGCCGCCGCGATGGGCGGGTGACTCCCGCTACGCCCTGACCGGGATTCGCGTGTACGCGCGCCGCACACGCATGTCGGTATTTATACCGGTCGACGCGGCGAGGCGGTTTTCATATTGTTCCCCCGAACGAAGTGTGCATAGAATAAATTTCTATCGACGAGGGACTGGAGAAATGGACGCCATCGATCGCAAGCTGCTGGAGCTGTTGCAGGCGGATGCCACGCTGCCGATCGCGGAACTGGCGCAGCGCGTGAACCTGTCGCAGACGCCGTGCTGGAAGCGCGTGCAGCGGCTCAAGGAAACCGGCGCGATTCGCGCGCAGGTTGCGCTGTGCGATCCGCGCAAGCTTGGGGTCGGCACGACCGTGTTCGTCGCGATCCGGACGAACCAGCACACCGAGGAATGGGCGCAGCGTTTCACGCAGGCCGTGCGCGACATGCCGGAAGTGGTCGAGGTGTACCGGATGAGCGGCGAGACCGACTACCTGCTGCGCGTCGTGGTGGCCGGCATCGACGATTATGACCGCGTGTACAAGCAGCTGATTCGTACGGTGCCGCTATTCGACGTCAGCTCGTCGTTCGCGATGGAGCAGATCAAGTATTCGACCGCGCTGCCCGTGCGTGCGGACGACGGCGCTTAGCCGCTCGCGCTGACGGCCGCGCGGGCCGCCGTGGCCCGTTGCTTCTGCGCGATCGGCCGGGCGGCGCGTCAGCAGCCGCGCGCGAGCGCGCGCCGGCGCTCGTCGGCGAGCGCGTCGTCGCGCACGAACGACGCGACGAACGCGTCGGCCGGCTCGTGACGCAGCGCATACGGCGTATCCCATTGCGCGAGCCGGCCATCCTTCATCACGCCGATCCGGTCGGCGATCGCGAACGCTTCCGCCTGGTTGTGCGTGACGAGGATCGCGGTGTGGCCCGTGCGTTTCAGGATGTCGCGCAGCTCGAACGCGAGCCGCTCGCGTGTATCGACGTCGAGGTTCGAGAACGGCTCGTCGAGCAGCAGCAGTTCCGGTGACGGCGCGAGCGCACGGGCGAGCGCGACACGCTGCTGCTGGCCGCCCGACAACTCGTGCGGATAGGCGCTGCCGGAATCGGCGAGGCCGACGAGATCGAGCATCTGCGCGACGCGCGCGCGCCGCGCGGCCTTCGGCTGCCGCCGCAGGCCGAACGCGACGTTGTCGGCCGCGCTCAGGTGCGGGAACAGCGCGTAATCCTGGAACATCATGCCGATGCGCCGCCGCTCGGGCGGCACGTCGAGCGACGGCGCCGCGACGGGCGCGCCGTCCAGCACGATGCGCCCCATGCGCACAGGTTCGAAGCCGGCGATCGCGCGCAGCACGGTGGTCTTGCCGCAGCCCGACGCGCCGAGCAGGCAGCCGATGTCGCCGCGCGGCAGCGCGAGGCTCAGGCCGTCGACCACCGTGCGGCGGCCGTGCGGCGTGTCGTAGGCGAGGCAGAGGTCATCGAGTTCGAGCAGGTTCACGGTGTCAGGCTCCGATCTTGTGGCGGGTGCGGGCGAGCAGGATCACGGGCACGAGCCCGGCCAGCACGATCGCGAGGGCGGCGACCGCGCCTTCCTCATAGGTGCCGCGCGCGGCTTCCGCATACAGCCAGGTGGCGAGCGTGTCGAAGTTCAGCGGACGCAGCAGCAGCGTCGCCGGCAATTCCTTCATGGCGTCGACGAACACCAGCAGTGCGCTCGTGGTGAGCGCGGGCCGCAGCAGCGGCAGGTGCACGCGGCGCAGCGTGCCGCCGGCCGTTTCGCCGAGCGAACGCGCCGCCTGTTCCAGCGACGGCGGGATGCGCGCGAGGCCGGCTTCGATGCTGCCGGCCGGGATCGCGAGAAAGCGCACGGTATAGGCAATCACGAGCGCGGCCGCCGAACCCATCAGCAGCAGCCCGTCGCGGCCGAGCGCCGCGCCGAACAGCCGGTCGGCCGCCGCGAACGGGATCAGCAGGCCGATCGCGAGCACGGTGCCCGGCACCGCATAACCGAGGCTCGCGATTCTCGCGCACACGCGGGCCGGGCCCGCACGTGCGCTGTCGCGTTGCGCGCGCGCGGCCCATGCGACGACGAGCCCGCACGCGAGTGTCGCGACGGTGGCGGCGGTGGCGATCGTCAGCGTGTTCGCGAGCCCCGTCATCAGTTGCGCGGACACGCCGCCGACGAGATGCAGCCGCTTGGCCGTCTCGACCGCGAGATACGCGGCCGGCGCGCCGAAGCCGAGCAGCACGGGCAGCCAGCCGAGCGCGGCGGCGCCCCATGCGGCCGTGCCCGTCAGGCGGCGCGGCGCGATCGGCCGCATGCGCCGGCCATGCGCATAGCGCTGGCGGCGGCGCCCGCAGCGTTCGAGCACGATCATGCCGACGACGATCGCGAGCATCGCGAGCGCGATCTGTGCGGCGCCGGCAAGATCGGACCGCGTGATCCATGTCGTGTAGACGGATACCGTCAGCGTCTGCACGCCGAGGAATTCCGATGCGCCGATATCGTTCAGCGTTTCGAGCAGCGCGAGGCTCACGCCGACCGCGATCGCGGGCCGCGCGAGCGGCACGACGACGCGCCAGAACGTGGCGATGCGTCCCGCGCCGAGCGTGCGCGCGGCTTCGAGCAGGCTCGCGGACTGCGTGACGAACATCGCGCGCGTGCTCAGGTAGACATAGGGATACAGCACGAAGCCGAGCACGAAGATCGCGCCGGGCAGCGAGCGCAGGTCGGGCAGGCGGAACTGGCGCGGGCCGTCGAAGCCGAGCAGCCAGCGGATCGCGCCCTGGACGGGGCCGATCGGGTGCAGCAGGTCGAGATACGCGAACGCGACGATGTAGGTGGGAACCGCGAGCGGCAGCAGCAGCGCCCACGTGAGCACGCGGCGGCCGGGAAAGTCGTATGCGGTGACGAGCCACGCGCAGCCGGTGCCGACGACCGATACGATCGTGCCGACGCCCGCGAGCAGCAGCAGCGTATTGACGAGCGCCCGCGGCAGCACGAATTCGGCGAGATGCCGCCAGTGTGCGAGATCGGCGTCGAACGCGGCGGCCACGAGCACCGCGAGCGGCGCCGCGACCGCCGCGGCGATCGCCAGCGCCGCGATCAGCCACAGGCTGCCCGCGCGTGGCTGCAGGCGCGGCCGGCCCGCCGTGCGGCGGGTGCCGGCGGTGGTTGCGTCAGTTGTCAAAACCGACCTTGTCGACGAGCTGGCTCGCCTGCTTGCGATGCTTCGCGATGTCCGTCAGCGGCAGCGGGTCGATCTTCAGCATGCCGAAGCCGGCAATCACCGGATCGAGTTTCACGTTCGCGCGCACCGGGTATTCGTAGTTCGCCTGCGCATACAGCGCCTGCGCTTCCGGCGACACGAGGTATTCGAGCAGTTTCACCGCGTTGGCCTTGTGCGGCGCGTGCTTCGCGACCGACGCGCCGCTGATGTTGACGTGCGTGCCGCCGCTCTTCGCGTTCGCGAACGTCGGCCGCACGACCTTGATCGCGTCGCCCCACTTGCGCGCGTCGCTGCCGGGCTCCGCATTCTTCATGTGGCCGACGTAGTAAGCATTCGCGAGGCCGACGTCGCAGATGCCGCCGAGGATGTCGCGTGCGACGTCGCGGTCGCCGCCGGTCGCCTTGCGCGCGAGGTTCGCCTTCACGCCGCGCAGCCACTTCTCGGTCGCGGCTTCGCCGTCGTGCGCGATCATCGCCGCGACGAGCGCCGTGTTGTACGGATGCTGGCCCGAGCGGATGCAGACCTTGCCCTTCCATTTCGGATCGGCGAGATCCTCGTAGCGGAACGCATCGACCTTCAGGTCCTTCTCGACGTACAGCACGCGATCGCGCAGCGACAGCGCGTACCAGTCGCCGTTCGCGCCGCGTAGGTTCGCGGGAATCGCGTCGTCGAGCGTCTTCGAGCGCACCGGCTGCGTGAGCCCGCCGTCGACGAGATCGAGCAGGTTGCCGACGTCGACCGTCATCAGCACGTCGGCCGGCGACTGCGCGCCTTCCGCCTTCACGCGCTCGAGCAGGCCGTCCTTCACGAACACCGTATTGACCTTGACGCCGCTCTGCTTCGTGAACGCTTCGATGAGCGGCTGGATCAGCTTCGGTTCGCGGGTGGTGTACAGGCTGACTTCCTCGGTCGCGTGGGCCAGCGGTGCGAACGCGGCGGCGGCGAAGGCGATGGCGCCGGCGAGCGGCAGCAGGCGGGTGCGCGAGTGCGACATGGGAGCTCCGTGAGGCAGGCGGACGAAGAGGGCGCGCCGGGCCGCGCCTGCCGTTCGATCGGCCCGGAATATTACAAAATGAAAGACTCGGGATTCTAGATCGAAATGGGAACCGTTATCAAATGGAAGCTTGGGCGGGGGCGGAGAAGGGAGGGCGGCGGGAGTGGGGAAATGCGCGGCAACGCGCGCGCAAGCGCGTAGAATGCCCGCTTCGACGAATTTGACGGAGTTGCCCCGACCATGAACGATCAGCGCAAGAAGAACCCAGTCCGCAACGTGAGCATCCTGATCGTCGTGGCCGTGCTGCTCGTGATCGGGACGATCCTGTACAACGCGATTTCGCAGAAGCGCGCGTACGACGACGCGCACCCGGCCGTCGCGTCGAGCGCATCGGCCGCGCACTGACGCGGCGCGGGCGCCCGCCGAAGCAGGGCGCCGCGTGTGTGCGTCAACCGTGCATCAACCGTGCGTCAACGTGACGCAGGCGCGAATTTCGGGCGGAGCCGCGTGAAGAAGACCGCCGCGAGCAGCGCGAGCCAGGCGGCGCCGACCACCAACGCGATGCGGGTGTCCTCGAACCAGCCGAGCATCACGATCACGAAGCCCATGAACGCGATCGTCAGGGCCGGCGCGACCGGCCACAACGGCACCTTGAACTTCAGCGCGGCGACTTCGGCGTTCGACAGCCGGCGGCGCATCGCAACCTGCGACAGCAGGATCATCAGCCAGACCCACACGGTCGCGAACGTCGCGATTGCCGCGACCATCAGGAACACGTCCTTCGGCATCAGGTAGTTGAGCAGCACGCCGACGAGCAGCGCGACCGCCATCACGAGCACCGTGACCCACGGCACGCCGTGCCGCGACGTCGTCATCAGCACGCGCGGTGCCTGGCCCTGGCGCGCCATCCCGAACATCATCCGGCCCGCGCCGAAGATGTCGCTGTTGATCGCGGAGATCGCCGCGCTGATCACGACCAGGTTGAGGATCGTCGCGGCCGACTTCACGCCGAGCGCCGAGAAGATCTGCACGAACGGGCTGCCGTCGCTGCCGACACCCGTCCACGGGCTGATCGACATCAGCACGACCATCGTCAGCACGTAGAACAGCAGGATGCGCGCGGGCACCGCGTTGATCGCGCGCGGAATCACGCGCTCCGGATCCTTGGCCTCGCCGGCGCTCATCCCGATCACCTCGATCCCGCCGTACGCGAAGATCACGACCGACAGCGACGCGATCAGCCCGCCGACGCCGTTCGGCAGGAAGCCGCCATGGTTCCACAGGTTCGCGAACGTCGGCACGTCGGCCGAATGGCCGAAGTGCATGCCGGTCAGCAGGATCGCCGCGCCGCCGCCGATCATCGCGACGATCGCGCCGACCTTGATGATCGACAACCAGAACTCGAGTTCGCCGAACACCTTCACGTGGCACAGGTTCAGCCCGCAGATGATCGCGACGACGCCGAGCACCCAGATCCACTGCGGGACGTCCGGAAACCAGAAGCCCATGTAGATACCGAACGCGGTGATGTCGGCGATCGCGACGATCACCATTTCGAGCGTGTAGGTCCAGCCGGTGACGAAGCCGGCAAACGGGCCGAGGTTCTCGGTCGCATAGTGGCCGAACGAGCCGGCGACGGGTTCGCGCACGGCCATCTCGCCGAGCGCGCGCATCACCATGTAGACGGCCGCGCCGCCCAGGATGTACGCCAGGATCACGGCCGGGCCCGCGAGCTGGATCGCGGACGCCGAACCGTAGAACAGGCCCGTGCCGATCGCCGAACCCAGCGCGAGAAAGCGGATGTGCCGCGCGCTCAGGTGGCGCTGCAAGTTTTTCATCGTGTCTCCGATATCGTTATGCGACGGACCGGGCGAGCGGGGCCGGTCCGGTTGCCTCAAGTTGTATATACAACTTGAATGTGAACGAATGATAACAAGCCGGGCCGGGTGACCGGAATCGGGTATTCCCTGACTGGCGTGCCGGACGGAACGGCGTGCGGCGTGCGCGCGGGGCGGGCAGGTCATGCGTGGGGCTTCGCTTTATCGGGAAACGCCGCGGGCCGGCCCGCGGCGGCAAACGTCATGCGGGCAGACGGATCACGCTCGCATCCTTGCGGATCAGCAGCGACGACGCGAGCATCTGCTTGCACTGGTGTGCGAGTACCTTCAGGTCGTGCGTGAGCTCGGCACCCACCGCATCGGATTTCTCCGCGGACACGACCATCGCGTCGAGGTCGCGCGTGATCTGCTTCGACGCGTCGAGCTGATCGGCGGGCGGCGGCTCGCCGGCCTCGGCCTTCTCGAGGTTGTCGAGGATCGCGGTGAGCCCGCGTTCGAGCGTGTCGCCGTGGCTTGCGCCCGGCCCGGCCGCGCACGCGTTGCGGATCAGCGGCGCGGCGGCCGTGATCTGCGCGCCGAGCACGTGGGTCTGCACGAGCAGGTCGTTCAGTTCCGGCACGAAGCGCTGGTGCGCCTTCGGCTCGATCATCATCCGCTGGAACGCCTGCCCGAGATTCGCGAACGCGATGTGCACGTCCTTGCGCGCGAGGCGGTAACGGTAGTCGTCGTCGAGGGTCGTGGCCGGCGCCTCGACGGCCGCGGCGACGACCGGTACGACGGCCGCGCCGTCGGCGGCCGGCACGGGCGGCGGCGACACGCCGCGCCCGGCCCGCCACACGGCCTCGAAATACTTGCGGGTCGCGGTGAGCATGTCGGCCACCTGCTTGCCCATCAGCCGGTATTCCCAGTACGGGAACAGCCGGCTCGCGGCGATCGCGATCATGCAGCCGACCACGGTGTCGATCGCGCGCTCGCCGATGATCCGCATGCTGCCCGGCGCGAGCAGGTGGAACATCAGCAGCACGTACGACGACGTGAACACGACGCTCGCCGCGTAGTTGAACAGCAGCAGGCTGTAGCTCATCACCATCGACCCGAACATGATCGCGATCAGCAGGTGAGGCTCCTTCACCGTGTAGATCAGCGCGATGCTGGCCGCGCAGCCGATCAGCGTGCCGATGATCCGCTGTGCGTTGCGCTGCTTCGTGAGCGAGTAGCCGGGCTTCAGGATGATGATGGTCGTCATCACGATCCAGTACGCGTTCGTGAGCGGCAGCAGCCGGCCGAGCCAGAACCCGACCGCCACCGCGATCGTCACGCGCAGCGCGTGGCGGAAGCTCGGCGAGCGCATGTTCAGGTTCGAGAAGATCAGGAGGGGCGACATCCGGCGGCGCTGCAGGAAGCGCGTGAGCGCCTTGTCGATCTTCAGTTCGGTTTGCTGCGGATCGGCGTGGCCCGACAGGTTGCGGCGCATCCGGTCGATCAGGCGCGTCGCGCTCCAGATGCGCCGGAACGTGGCGAGCACGGCCGCATACGCCTCCGCGTTGGTGGCCGGGAAGTTCTTCTTGCGCATCAGCTCGATCTCGTACTCGATCGCGCGCAGCTCGGCCTTCACGCTGATCCGCGAATGCGGGGCGCGGTTTTCGAGCACCGCGAGGCCGATCTCCTCGAGATCGGCGGCCGCCTTGCGGATCAGGTCGCGATAGAAGATGATCAGGTCCGAGCCGCCGAACGTGTTGCGCACCAGCGGGTAATCGGTGTGCGCGCCGACGAACAGCTCGTGCAGGTCGACGCTGTTGATGAACAGGTTGTACATCGTCGTGCGGCCGGGATCGAGCTTGCCGCGGCGCAGTTTCGGCAGGTTGCGCAGCACGATGTCGCGCGCGGTTTCCTGGGTTTCGACCGCGGTGATCTGCTTGGCGACGAGATTGCGGTAGCACTCGTCGAGATCGGCATCGAGGTCGTAGAACTGCGCGCGCGCGAGCAGGTAGTCGGCGCAGGCGAACAGGCTCTCGGCCAGCGCCTGCTGCTCGATCCGGCGTGCCTGCCATCGCGACACGAGCGTGGCCCAGTACGTGTACCAGAGGCCGCCCGCGAGAATCCAGCCGGCGTTGATGAACGCCTGCAGCGGCGTGAACTTCTCCTCGAGCGTCATCACCATCATGAACAGCGTCGCGAAGCTGATCTGCGGCCAGCGGTTGCCGTAGACGACGATCAGCGACAGCACGAAGGTGAGCGGCACGATGGTGAGCCAGAGCACGAAGATGTTCGGTGTGGCAAGGCCGGTCGCGAGCGCGGCCAGGAAGCCGATCACGCTGCACGCGAGCATTTCGTTGTGCTTGTACTTGAGCGGGCCCGGCATGTCGACGACGCAGGCGCCGAGCGCGCCGGTCGAGATCGTGAAGCCGAGCTCGCGGTTGTGAAACACGATCAGGCACAGCACGGCCGGCAGCGAGACGCCGACCGCGATCCGCAGGCCGCCGAAAAAGTACTGGCTGTAGAAAAACTTTCTGATTTCGACCGAATAGCGCATCGATGGGCTGAATGGCAGACGAAGACGCCCGGGGCGGCGTATTGACTGGCGACGAGTCTATCGTATTTCGCGGCCCGCAAAACCTGGCTTTCCGGCCGAGGTTCGCGGAGGCGGTCCATTTGCTATCCTTGGTGATCCTGTTCGCCCGGCCCTGCCGGCGCGAGGTTCCGACGCCTGCTTCATGCTCCATCTCTTCTATTCGAACCGTCACGAAACGCTGGCCGACGCGCTGCTCGAGGATCTGGCGGCGTTCCCGGCCCGCAACGGCCCGTGGGCGCCGCAACAGGTCATCGTGCCGAGCGCGGCGCTGCGCCGTCGCCTCGAGCTCGACATCGCCGCGCGCAACGGCGTCTGCGCGAACGTCGAGTTCACGTATCTCGCGCAGTGGCTGTGGGCGCAGATCGGCCGCGTGCTGACGGTGCCCGCGCGTTCGCCGTTCGCGCCCGACCGCCTCGTGTGGCGCTGCTACCGGCTGTTCGCGCAGGCGTCCGACGGTGCGCCGTGGCTCGCGTCGCCGCGGCTGGCCGCGTATCTGTCCGCGTCCGACGACGCGATGCGCTACGAGCTTGCCCACCGCGTCGCGGCCGTGCTCGACCATTACCTGACCTATCGTCCCGAGTGGCTCGCCGCATGGCAGGCCGGCGAGTCCGTGCTCGCGGGCGACGGCGCGCCGCGCGGGATCAGCGACGCCGCACGCGACGACGAGCGCTGGCAGGCCGCGCTGTGGCGCGTGCTGCTTGCCGAGCTGAGCGACAGCGGCACGCCGCCGGCGCACCGTTTCCTCGTCGAGGCGCGCCACCTCGATCCCGAAACCGTCGCGCGCGCGCGCACGCGCACGCACTGGCCGGAATCGGTCAGCGTGTTCGCGCTGCCGACGATGCCGCCGCTGCACGTCGCCTTGCTGCGCGAGCTGTCGCGCTGGATCGACGTGCGCGTCTATGCGCTGAACCCGTGCCGCGAATTCTGGTTCGACATCGTGACCGCCGCGCATGCCGAGGCGCTCGACGCGGCCGGGCGCCTCGACTACCAGGAAGTCGGCCATCCGCTGCTCGCCGAATGGGGCAGGCAGACCCAGGCACAGCTGCACATGCTGCACGAACTGACCGAAAGCGCCGCGTCGGGCGACGCGTCGCGTTTCGTCGAGAATCCCGCGCCGACGTGGCTCGCGCGCGTGCAGAACGCGATCCTCGAACTGCGGCCCGAGGCCGAAGCCGGCGATGCCCCGGCCGAGCGGGGCATCGAGGTGCACGTGTGCCACAGCCTCGCGCGCCAGCTCGAGGTGCTGCACGACCGGCTGCTCGCGTGGTTCGACGCCGACGCGAGCCTGCAACCGTCCGACGTGCTCGTCGCGGTCGCCGATCTCGCGGCGGCCGGGCCGCTGATCGATGCGGTGTTCGGCACGGCCGGCAGTGGCGGCGCACGGGTGCCTTACCGCATCACCGGCCTGCCGCCTTCGCAGGCGAACCCGGTCGCGCGCGTGCTGCTCGACTGGCTCGCGTTGCCGGAGCGGCAGGTCGGTGCGCCTGAGCTGGTCGAATGGCTGCGCGTCGACGCGGTGGCGGCACGCTACGGCATCGATGCGACGGCGCTCGAGACGGTGCAGACCTGGCTCGCGGCCGCCGGCGCGCGGCGCGGGCTGTCGCCGCTCGCGAGCGACGATGCGGCCGTGCCGTCGCCGCGTCATACGTTCTCCGATGCGCTCGCGCGGCTCTTTCTCGGTTATGCGATGCCGGAAGGCGCGGCACCGGTCGGCGCGTGGCTGCCGATCGAGGCGGCCACCGGCAGCGAGGCCGAGCTGCTCGGCCGGCTCGCACGCTTTACCGACGATCTCGACGGCTTCGCGCGGCGGCTGGCCGAATCGCATACGCCGCATGGCTGGAGCGAACTGTTCGCCGACACGCTCGCGCGTTTCTTCGATTCGGGCGCCGCGTATGCGGATGCGCTCGCGGGTGTGCGCGACGCGCTCGACGCAATGCTGGCCGCAATGACGGAGGGGGCGCCCGACGAAGCGCTGCCGGCGGCCGTCGTCCGGGCCGGGCTCGCCGCCGCACTCGACGATCCGGCGCGCGGCGGGGTGCCGTGGGGCGGCGTCACGTTCTCGTCGCTGACGAGCCTGCGCGGGCTGCCGTATCGCGTCGTCTGCCTGCTCGGGATGGACGACGGCGTGCTGCCGAGCCTCGCGCGCGCGGACGAATTCGACCTGATGGCCGTGTTGCCGAAGCTCGGCGACCGGCAGCGCCGCGACGACGAGCGCAACCTCTTTCTCGACCTGCTGCTCGCCGCACGCGACCGGTTGCTGATCGCGTACACGGGCCGCAGCATTCGTGACAACGCGCCGTTGCCGCCTGCGGCGCTCGTCGACGAGTTGCTCGATCATCTGGCGATCGTCACGGCCGGGCCCGACGCTGCACCTGGCGAGGTCGATGCCGCGCGGCGCGCGTTCATCGTCGAGCATCCGCTGCAACCGTTCGCGGCCGCGTATTTCCGGCCGGACGGGCCGCTGTTTTCCTATGACGCAGAGCGGGCGACGCTCGCGTCGCTGCTCGCCGCCGAAGCGTCGCGCGACGGCCCGCGCGAATTGCCGTTCTTCGCGCAGCCGCTGCCGGCCGAACCGGTCGAGCCTGTCGCATTCAGCGAGTTCGAACGCTTCTGGCGCCATCCGGCGCGCGCGTTGCTGCGCGGCCGGCTCGGCATCGTGCTTGCCGACGCGCAGGCCGAACTGCTCGACACCGAGCCGTTCGCGCTCGACTTCGCCGGCAGCGATGCGCTCGCCGAACGCGTGCTGCCGCTGCTGATCGAATCGGACGAGGGCGGCGTGCACGATCATGCGCTGCGCATCGCGGACGCGAGCCCCGAACTGCCGGGCGGCGCGACAGGCGCCGTGTGGCGCGACCAGGCGCTCGGCTCGATGACGCAGCTGGCATCGAACGTGCGGCAGGCGCTCGCCGACGGCGCCGAACGCCTGCCGTTCTCGATCGAGGTCGCGCCGGCGTGGCCCGCAGCGGAGCAGGCGCTGTTCGGCGCGCACGATGCGATGCTGTCGGGCGACGCGGCGAGCGCGCCGCTCGAACTGCACGGCACGCTGAATCGCGTGACGGCCGCGGGGCAGATCATCTACCGTTATGCGAGGCCGAGTGCGCGCGACTACCTGTCCGCGTGGCTTGCGCATCTCGTCTACTGCGCGATCGAGCCTGACGGCCCGCGCCGTACGCTGTGGTTCGGCAGCGGCGGCGCGTTCGAGCTGACGCCCGTCGCGGCGCCGCTCGAGCAGCTCGCGCCGCTTGCCGCGCTGTTTCGCGCGGGGCGGCGGATGCCGCTGCGGTTTTTTCCGCGCAGCGCATGGGCGCGGGTGTCCGACGGCGAGGCCAAGGCCGCGAGCGTGTGGATCAACGAGCGGGTCGTGAGCGAAGCCGACGATCCGGCCATCGCGATCGCGTGGCGCGGCGCGCACGCGTCGCTCGACGAGCCGTTCGCCACACTCGCGCGGCTCGTGTTCGATCCGCTCGTCGAGCATCTGAAGGAGGTCGCATGAGCGCCGTGTCGCAGCCGCAGCAGGCGCTCGAGCTCGACGTGTTCGCGTGTCCGCTCGATGGCGTCAACCAGATCGAGGCATCGGCCGGCACCGGCAAGACCTGGAACATCTGCGCGCTCTATGTGCGCCTGCTGCTGGAAAAGGATCTCGGTGCGGACGAGATCCTCGTCGTGACCTTCACGAAAGCGGCGACCGCGGAGCTGCACGAGCGGATTCGCGGCCGGCTCGCGCAGCTTGCGCATGCGCTCGACACGGGCGACGACGGCGGCGATCCGTTCATCGAGCGCCTGCTCGAGACGACGCTCGGCGAAGGTGGCGAGCTCGATCCCGAAACGGCCGCGAAACGGATCCGGCGCGCGCTGCGCGCGTTCGACCAGGCGGCCATCCATACGATCCACGCGTTCTGCCAGCGCGCGCTGCAGGAAGCGCCGTTCGCGGCCGCGATGCCGTTCGCGTTCGACATGGAGGCCGACGACGCGTCGCTGCGCTTCGAACTCGCGGCGGATTTCTGGCGCACGCGGGTCGAACCGGCGGCCGCGCGCTGGCCGGGTTTCGCGGCCTGGCTCGTCGAATCGGGCGCCGGCCCGGCCGCGCTCGATGCGCAGCTTGCGCGCCGGCTGAAGAAGCCGCTCGCCGCGCTGCGCTGGGACGGCGTGAGCGAGCCCGACGAATCGGCCGACGCCGCCGCGGCCGAATGCTTCGCCGAGGCCGGGCGGATGTGGGCGGCCGAGCGCGAAGCGATCGATGCGTTGCTGCGCACCGCCCAGCCCGCGCTCAACCAGCGTTCGCACAAACCCGAAGCGGTTGCCGATGCGCTCGCCGCATGGGCCGCGCATTTCGCACAGGGCAACGCAACGGCTGCACTGCCGAAGGCCGCGCTGAAGCTCACGCGCACCGCGCTCGTGAAGGCGACGAAAAAAGGCGGCGCGACGCCCGAGCATGCGTTCTTCGACGTGGCCGACGCGCTCGAGGCGGCCGTGGCGGCGGCTGAAGCCGCGCAGCGCGCGCGCTGGCTCGTGCTGATCGCCGAATGGCTCGACATGGCGCCGGGCGAGCTGGCCGAGCGCAAGCGCACGCGTCGCGTCGTGTCGTTCGACGATCTGCTGGCGAACCTGTATCACGCGCTGCATGCGCATCCGTGGCTCGCCGAGACGCTGCGCGCACGCTATCCGGCCGCGCTGATCGACGAGTTCCAGGATACCGACCCGCTGCAGTTCGCGATCTTCGACCGGATCTTCGCGCCGGGCGGCCCGCTATTCCTCGTCGGCGATCCGAAGCAGGCGATCTACAGCTTCCGCGCGGCCGATCTGCATACCTATCTGACGGCGCGCGCGCGGGCGAGCGCGTGCTACACGCTCGCGGTCAACCAGCGCTCGACGCCCGCGATCGTCGATGCGTGCAACCGCTTCTTCATGTCGAATCCGCGCGCGTTCGTGCTCGACGGGCTCGACTATTACGCGGTGCGTGCGGGCACGCGCGTGCGTGCGCCGTTCGTCGACGAGACCGATCCGGGCCCGGCCGGCGACTTCCGGGTGTGGGCGTTGCCTGGCGGTGAAGGCACGTTGCTCAAGCGCGATGCGCAGGCACAGGCCGCGCAGGCCTGTGCCGCCGAGATTGCCCGGCTGATGCGCGGCGCGCGCGAAGGGCGCGTGCGGCTCGGCGAGTCGCCGCTGTCGCCGGGCGATATCGCGGTGCTCGTGCAGACGCACCGGCAGGGCAGTCTCGTGAAGCGCGTGCTGGCCGCGTGGGGTATCGGCAGCGTGGAACTGGCGCAGGCGTCGGTGTTCTCGACCGGCGACGCGGAGCAGCTTGAACGCGTGCTGGCGGCGACCGATGCGCCGGGCGACCTGCGGCGTCTGCGCGCGGCGCTCGCATCCGACTGGTTCGGCCTCGATGCCGGCGCACTGTGGCGGATGGAGCAGGGCGACGGTGATGCGTCACGTGAAGCGTCCGCGGCCGACAGCGTCGACGCGATGAGCTGGGTCGAGCGCTTCTCGCGATACCGGCTGCTGTGGCGCGAACGCGGTTTCGCGGTGATGTGGCGCACGTTCACGCGCGAATTGCGGATCGCCGAGCGGCTGATGGCCGGCGCGGACGGCGAGCGTCGCGTGACCGACATCAACCATCTGGCCGAACTGACGCAGGCACGCGCATCCGCGCAGCCGGGCATCGCGCCGACGCTGCGCTGGCTGGCCGCGCAACGGCTCGACGGCGGCGGCGAGGAAGCGCAGTTGCGGCTCGAATCCGATCGCAACCTCGTGCAGATCGTCACCGTGCACAAGTCGAAAGGCCTCGAATACGCGATCGTGTTCTGTCCGTTCCTGAACGACGGCGGGTTGCGCGAGCCGCCCGCGTCGGCGTTGCCCGATGCGCGCGAATACCACGACGATGCGGGCGACGCGGTGCTGCATTACGGGTGCGACGACGAGGCGGCCGCGCATGCGGCGCGGCAGGCGCTGCGCGAGCAGGCCGCGGAGCGCGCGCGGCTCGTCTACGTGGCGCTCACGCGTGCGGTCTATCGCTGCTACGTCGTCGCCGGGCCGTACCTGTCGTCGCGCTCGACGCGCGAGGCGCGGCGCAGCGTGCTCAACTGGCTCGTCGCCGGCGCCGGCCAGTCGTTCGATGCATGGCTCGACGAGCCGCCCGACGAAGCCGCGCTCGATACGGCGTGGCATGCGCTCGCGGGCGGCCCCGTGAGCGTCGCGCCGCTGCCGGCGCCTGCGCGCCCCGAGCGTCTGGCGGCCGGGCACGACGCGAACGAGGCGCTGGCGGCGCGCCATGCGACGCGCGTGCTGCGCGATGCCTGGCGGATGGCCAGCTTCAGTTCGCTGACCGCGTCGATGGCGCGCGAGGAGGCGGGCGTGGCGGCCGTGCCCGATGACGAACTGCGGCCCGACCACGATGCGCTTGCCGCGCTCGCGCCGGATGACGATCCGGGCGATGCGTGGCCGGAGGCCGCGCCGCCGGACGACGACATCCTCGTGTTCCCGCGCGGCGCGGCGGCCGGCGAGTGCCTGCACCGCCTGTTCGAGCTGAGCGATTTCACCGATCCGGGATCGTGGCACGCGGCCGCGCTCGGTGCGCTGCACGACCGGCCGGTCGAGGCCGGGCCCGAACTCGCGGCACGTCTGCCGGCGATGATGGTGCAACTGGTCGATGACGTCGTGCGCACCGAGCTCGTGCCGGGCATGCGGCTCGCCGATCTCGATCCCGCGAAGCGGCTCGACGAAATGGGTTTCCTGTTCCCGGCGCCGTCGCTCGACCTGATGGCGCTACGCCGCCTGCTGGTCGCGCACGGCTACCCGGACGTTGCACTGGAGGCGGGCATGCTCGCCGGTTTCATCAAGGGTTTCATCGACATGATCGTCGAACACGACGGCCGCTTCTGGATCGTCGACTGGAAGTCGAACCATCTCGGCACGACGCCGGACGCCTATGGCCCGCGCGCGCTCGACGTCGCGATGGCCGACCACGCGTATCACCTGCAGGCGCTGCTCTATACGGTCGCGCTGCATCGCTACCTGCGCGGGCGGCTGCCCGGTTACGACTACGACACGCATGTCGCGGGCTACCTGTACCTGTTCGTGCGGGGTGTGCGGCCCGGCTGGCGCAGCGGCGGCGAGCCGGCCGGCGTGCATGCGCGGCGGCCGGCTCGCGCGCTTGTCGACGCACTCGACCGGATGATGGAAGGGGGCCGCGCATGAACGTGCAGGACGATCCGCTCGAATTCACCGGCGGCCTCGTCGCGCGGCTGCCCGAGCCCGCCGATTTCGGCATCGCGCTCGCGGAAGGTTTCGCGCGGCGAATCGGCGATCTCGCTCGCCGCGCCGGCGCGCCGGCCGCGGCCGCGCGCTGGGCGGCGCGCGCGGCGTTCGCGACGAGTCGTGCGACCGCGGGCGGCCACGTGTGCGTCGCGCTCGGCGCGCTCGCGCAGCGCTACGAAGCACCGCTCGACGAGGTTCACGCGGCGCTCGCCGCGAGCGGCGTGGTCGCGTTCGGCACGCTCGCGCGTGGCGACGAGCGGCCGCTGATCGTCGACCGCCACGATCACCTGTACCTGTCGCGCTATTTCGACTACGAACGGCGGCTCGCCGATGCGCTCGTCGCGCAGGCCGGTGCGAGCGTGCCGGACGAAGGTCTTGCGCCCGACCGGCTGCGCGACAGTCTCGCGCGCTACTTCGGGCCGGCGAACGGTGAAGTCGACTGGCAGCGCGTCGCGGCGATCGTCGCGCTGACCGGCCGCGTGACGATCGTCAGCGGTGGCCCGGGCACGGGCAAGACGACGACCGTCGTCGGCGTGCTGGCCTGTCTGCTCGATGCGCACCCGGGGCTGCGCGTCGCGCTGGCCGCGCCGACCGGCAAGGCCGCGCAGCGGATGCAGGAGGCACTGCATGCGCGGGCCGGCGACCTGCCGCAGGAACTCGCGGCGCGCCTGCCCGATACGTCGTACACGCTGCACCGGCTGCTGGGCGGCGGCGGGGCGGCCGGTTTCCGGCATCATCGCGACAATCCGCTGCCGTACGACCTGATCGTCGTCGACGAGGCATCGATGATCGACGTCGCGCTCGCCGCGCATCTGCTCGATGCGCTCGCGCCGGGCGCACGGCTCGTGCTGCTCGGCGACAAGGATCAGCTGGCCGCGGTCGAGGCGGGTGCCGTATTTGCGGAGCTGAGCGCGCGACCGGCGTTTACCGCCGCGGCGCGCACGCGCATCGCGCAGGCGCTCGGCATCGACGAGGCGGCATTCGTCGCGGCGCTGCCGACGCCGGCCGATGCGGAGCCTGACGCAGCCGCGGCGGCGGCTGCGATCGGGCGCACGCCGGTCGCGCCGCCCCCGGCCGGCCCCCGCCAGGCGTCGCTGTTCGACGATGAGCCACCCGCGGCCGTGGCGACGGACGACGAAGCCGCAGGCGACGCCGACGACGCTGACGACGCGCCCGCATGGATCGAGGCCGACGAACTGGCGTGGCTCGACGCGGCCGCGTTGCCGCCGCTCGATGCCGGGGCCGCGCAGCGCGTCGCGGCGATGATTCCCGTTGCTCCGGAGGACGTCGAGGCCGCTGAAGCGGCCACCCCGGCACCGCTCGCGGATTGCGTCGTCTGGCTCGAACGCAACTACCGCTTCGGTCTCGATTCGCCGATCGGACGGCTGTCGCTCGCGATCCGCAGCGGCGACGTGCAGGCCGCGCTCGACGCGCTGCCGGCGAGCGACGCGGCCGCCGCGTCGTTCCACGAGGATGCCGGCGACGCGCTCGCCGCGACGACCGTCGAACGGCTCGCGCGGCGCTTTTCCGCTTATCTGGACGCGTTGCGGGATGCGCTCGCCGCCGCCGTGCCGGACCCGCTGCCGCTGTTCGATGCGCTCAACCGGTTCCGGATCCTGTGCGCGACCCGCAGCGGCTTGCGCGGCGCGGAGCACGTCAATGCGCTCGTGGCCGCGCACGTGCGCCACGCGGCGCGCGTGCCGCTGGCGGTCGGCGCGCACTGGTTCACGGGGCGGCCGATCATGGTGACGCGCAACGACTATGCGCTCGGGCTGTTCAACGGCGATATCGGCATTGCGCTGCCCGACGCGCACGGCGTGCTGCGCGCGTGGTTCCGGCGTGCGGACGGCACCGCACGCGCGGTGTCGCCGGCCGCGCTGCCGCCGCACGAAACCGCATTCGCGCTGACGGTCCACAAATCGCAGGGCTCGGAATTCGACGAAGCCGCGCTCGTGCTGCCGGCATCGTTCGGCCGTGTGCTCACGCGCGAGCTCGTCTATACGGCCGTCACGCGCGCCCGCACGCGCGTGCAGGTGATCGGGCCGCGGCGCGTGCTGGCACAGGCGGTCGCGACGCGCACGCAGCGCGATTCGGGGCTCGCGGCACGCGTCGACGAGGCGCTGGCACGGCGTCGCATGGAGGCGTCGCGATGATGATCCGCAATATGCTCGATCCGGCCGAGGTCGAATGGACGGCCGTGCGCGCGCAAGGCGCCGGCGGGCAGAACGTGAACAAGGTGTCGAGTGCGATCCACCTGCGCTTCGACATCCGTGCGTCGTCGTTGCCGCCCGTCATCAAGGAGCGGCTTCTCGCGCTGTCCGACCAGCGCATCACGCGCGACGGCATCGTCGTGATCAAGTCGCAGGAATACCGCACCCAGGAGAAAAACCGCGAGGCCGCGCTGGCGCGCCTCGATGCATTGATCGCCGGCGTTGCGTTCACGCCGCGCGCACGGGTCGCCACGCGGCCGACGCGCGCGTCGAAGGAGCGGCGGCTCGAGCACAAGTCGCGCCGCAGCGTCGTGAAGTCCGGGCGGGGGAAGATCGTGGATTGACGCGCGTCGTCAGCGCATGATCGTGCCCGCGCTGTCGAGTACGAAGTCGACGCAGAACACGACGAGCCGGCTTTGCGCGCGGATCGCGACGGCGGCCGTATAGCAGTCGCGGCCTTCCGTCAGCGAGAAATGCGGGCCCATCAGCGCGACGCGTCCGGGCGCGGCGATCGCGCGCTGGAAATACGGGCGCCGCGACCAGTTGCTGTGGGTCTCCGGAAAGAGCGGCGCAAGGCGTGTAGTGGCCGGATTGCGCTCATCGGGCTGCGCGCTGATCGACGGCAGGAACTGCTCGCCGGTTTCGTCGGTGACGAACACGCGGCGGGCGGCCGGCACCGCGAACACGCGTTGCGCGGCGTCCTGCAGGTTGCCGCTCGCGGAAAACGCGGCCGCGCCGGTCAGCACGAGCCGCTCGATCGCGTCGAAGCCCGGCTGCTCGGCGCTCGTCTGCGCGTGGCGGCGGGCGATGAAGCGTTGCCACGCGGCGTCGAGCATCGCGGGTGCTGCCGCGCTGGCATGGGCGATCGATGCGTCGGGCTGGCCGAACTGGAAACCCTGCACGAAATCGATGTCGGCTTCCATCAGCGCCTGCAGCGAGTCGTCGTTCTCGACGCCCTCGGCGAGCACCATCGCGCCGGCCTGGTGCAGCATCGACACGAGGTGATGCATGATGCGGCGGTCGTCGGCCGAACCGGTCGAGCGTTCGACGAGCGAGCGATCGAGCTTGACGATGTCCGGGCGCGCACGCCACACGCGGTCGAAGTTCGAGAAGCCGGTGCCGAAATCGTCGATCGCGATCAGGAAGTCGCGATGCTGGATCATGTCGATCGTGCGGGCCAGCGCGGCTTCGTCGCGCGACGGTTGTTCGACGACTTCCAGCACGATGCGGTTCGGCGGCAGCGCGAAATGGCGGCACAGCGCCTCGACGAATTCGCGCTGCACGAGGCCCGAGTCGAGCACGCGCGGCGTGACGTTCAGGAACAGCCAGCCGTCGCCGATGCCCTGCGCGACGAAGTTGGCCGTATGCAGGCAGCGCGCGAGCCGGTCGAGCAGCAGCGCGTCGGCGTCGCCGTGCGCCTTGTCGAACAGGACGCCGGGCGACAGCGTCTCGCCGTTCGCGTCGACGACGCGCAGCAGCGCCTCGTAACCGACGACCCGCTTGTGCGTGATCGACAGCACGGGCTGGAACACGCTGCGCAGCGTCACGCCGCGATAGTCGGTCACCCAGCCGCCGGGCGTCGGTGTGAGACGGTCGAGCAGGGAGTCGAGTGAAAGGCCACGGGTCTGCGGCATGTCAGCGGCGCCCCGGGACGAGTGGCAGCGCAGTGTCGCGGCGAGCCGCCGAAGCGGCCGCGCGCGCAGGCGGGCGCGGTAGAACGAGGTCCATCTTGGCCGCCTTCTGCGGGTAAGTGTTCGGAGTGTAACGGGATACGCCCGGTTGGCGTATCAGGGTAACTCCACACGCTCTGCGCGTACAACCCGGTCCGGCGGGAAGGCGCGCGGCGGCATCGACATGGATCAGCGAAAGCCGTGATGCGGGAGCGGCGGCGCGGACGCAAAAAACGCGCCCATGCGGGCGCGTCCGGTTCGCATCCGGGCGGGCATCGCGCCCGTCGACGCCCGCGCGTTCGTCAGGTCGCCGGCCGCATGCCCGGCAGCCGCTTGATCACGCCGGTCGCGAGCGCGGTGCCGACGAGCACGATCGCGCAGCCTTCGATCATCACGGCCGACACGTGTTCGCCGAGGAACAGCGCGCCCCACAGCAGGCCGAACACCGGAATCACGAACGTCACGGTGATCGCGCGGGCGGGGCCGACATGCGCGATCAGGTAGAAGAAGATGAAATACGCGATGCCCGTGCAGGCGATACCGAGCGCGAGCACCGAGCCCCATGCGTGCGCGCTGACCGGCGCGGCCGGCCAGGTGGCGATCGCGAACGGCAGCAGCAGGACGGTCGAGCCGATCATGCTGCCGGTCGCGTTGACGAGCGGATCGACGCCGGTCAACTTGCGCTTCGTGTAATTGGCCGCGATGCCGTACAGCAGCGTCGCGCCGAGTGCCGCGGCGGCGGCGAGCGCGGTCGCGGCGGCGCCCGCTTCGCCATGCGCATTCGCGATCTGGTTCCACACGAGCGTGAGCACGCCGGCGAACCCGATCACGAGGCCGAGCGCACGCGGCAGCGACAGCTTGTCCTTCAGCCACAGGTAGGCCACGAGCGCGCCCCAGAGCGGCGTCGTCGCGTTGATCACCGACGTCAGGCCGGCCGACAGCGTCAGCTCGGCGAACGCGAACAGGCAGAACGGGATGCCCGAGTTCAGTGCGCCGACGACGAACAACGGCCATGCATGGCGGCGCAGTTGCGCGCCGAGCGTGGCGGGCGCAATGCGCGTCAGCGCGAGCCCGAGCAGGAACAGTGCGCCGATACCGACCCGCAACGCCATCAGCGGCGCCACGCCGAGATCGACGACGCCGATCCGGATAAACAGGAACGACGCCCCCCACAGGGCGGCGAGCACGGTCAGCAGGCAGGCATTTTTAGGTGACATCGGTCGTGACGCGCAGGGCAGGGAAGGGGAGTTGCATCTTACACCGCGCTTCCCGGCCGACGTTTCACGATCGGACGAAATGACAAGAAACGGTAGATCGGCGGCGGCTCGCGAGCCGTCGCGCGCGGCCGTCAGTGGTGATGATGCCAGCCGCCGCGTCCGCCGAAGCCGAAATTGAGCGATAGCGCCGGTCCCCAATAACCGCCCCATGCAGGCGCATAGGCCGGTGCCGGATAGTAATAGGCGGGCGCGGGCTCGACATACACCGGTGCGGTCTGGACGGGCGCCGCCGCGTAATAGCCGGACGGATAATAGCCGTACGGGTAGTAGCAGCCGGCGAGCGTCACGCAGGCGAGCGCCGCGGCGACGAGGGTCCTGTTCATGATGTCTCTCCGGCGAGGCAGGCGAAGCGCCGATGCTTCAGCTTACGCTGCGTGTGCGTGACAGGGTATGCAAAACGGTAACGGATCATTTCGCGTACCGGTACGGAAACCGCTGCGGGAACCGCCGCGGACATCGCATTGCGCAATGCACAAGATGCTACGTACTCCACATCGCACCGTCATCCATGCGGTCCACGCCGCCGGCGCGCATGCGAAAACGGCGCTTCCGCAAGCGGGTAGCGCCGTCCGGTCCGGCTCAGCCTGCGCGCCGCGAGGGCGCGGCGGGCTTACTTGCCGACCTGGTTGCCGATGATGCCGCCGGCCGCCGCGCCGCCGAGCGTCGACAGCGCGTTGCCGCCGATCGCCGCGCCGGCGACGCCGCCGACACCTGCACCGATTGCCGTATCGCGCTGGCGTCGCGACATCGAATCGCAGGCCGACAGGCTGGCCACCGTCGCGACGAGAAGAGCGCATACCCCAAAACGCCGAATCGAGTTCATGATCGTTGTCCTTGTGGTAGTGAACGGAGGTCGCGCGACCGATCGGTGGCCGCGCTTGAAACCAATCTACGCGCCGTCCCGTGGGGCTGCTGTAAGGACTTGTTAGAGCGTTCGCGCTTTCGTAATGATTTGTTTCCCGGATGCCGGCGGGTACGCAACGTGCGCAAAAAAGCCCGCTCGAAAGCGGGCTCGTGCAGCGCGGAGCGATCCGGCGCTTATTGGACGCTCATTGGGACGCTCATTGCCGGTGATAGATCTCGGCGCCGGTCTTGACGAACTCGACCGCCTTGACTTCCATCCCCTTCTTCAGCGCTTCGGTTTCCGACACGCCCTGCTGCGCCGCGAACTCGCGCACGTCCTGCGTGATCTTCATCGAGCAGAAGTGCGGGCCGCACATCGAGCAGAAATGCGCGACCTTCGCGGAATCCTTCGGCAGCGTTTCGTCGTGGAATTCGCGGGCCTTGTCCGGATCGAGACCGATGTTGAACTGGTCTTCCCAACGGAACTCGAAGCGCGCCTTCGACAGCGCGTTGTCGCGCACCTGCGCGCCCGGGTGGCCCTTCGCCAGATCGGCCGCGTGCGCGGCGAGCTTGTACGTGATGATCCCTTCCTTCACGTCGTCCTTGTTCGGCAGCCCGAGGTGTTCCTTCGGCGTCACGTAGCACAGCATCGCGGTGCCGAACCAGCCGATCATCGCGGCACCGATGCCGGACGTGATGTGGTCGTAGCCCGGCGCGATGTCGGTGGTCAGCGGCCCGAGCGTGTAGAACGGCGCTTCCTTGCACCAGTCGAGCTGGAGATCCATGTTCTCCTTGATCAGCTGCATCGGCACGTGGCCGGGGCCTTCGATCATCACCTGCACGTCGTGCTTCCACGCGATCTGCGTGAGTTCGCCGAGCGTCTTCAGCTCGCCGAGCTGCGCTTCGTCGTTCGCGTCGTAGATCGAGCCGGGGCGCAGGCCGTCGCCGAGCGAGAAGCTCACGTCGTACGCCTTCATGATTTCGCAGATCTCTTCGAAGTGTTCGTACAGGAAGCTTTCCTTGTGATGCGCGAGGCACCACTTCGCCATGATCGAGCCGCCGCGCGACACGATGCCCGTCATCCGGTTCGCGGTGAGCGGCACGTACTGCAGGCGCACGCCCGCGTGGATCGTGAAGTAGTCGACGCCTTGCTCGGCCTGCTCGATCAGCGTGTCGCGGAAGATTTCCCAGGTGAGATCCTCGGCCTTGCCGTTGACCTTTTCCAGCGCCTGGTAGATCGGCACCGTGCCGATCGGCACCGGGCTGTTGCGGATGATCCACTCGCGCGTTTCATGGATGTGCTTGCCGGTCGACAGGTCCATCACCGTGTCGCCGCCCCAGCGGATCGCCCACGTCATCTTGTCGACTTCCTCGCCGATCGACGACGTGACGGCCGAGTTGCCGATGTTCGCGTTGATCTTCACGAGGAAGTTGCGGCCGATGATCATCGGCTCGGATTCCGGGTGGTTGATGTTCGCGGGAATGATCGCGCGGCCGCACGCCACTTCCGAGCGCACGAACTCCGGCGTGATCTCGGCCGGTGCGTTCGCGCCGAAGGCCGCTGCGCCGAACGCCTGGCCCGGGTGCTGGCGGCCCATCATCGCCGCGAGCTTCGCGCCGTTCGGGCCGCTCGCCTTCAGGCTCTCGAGGTACTCGGCGCGGCGCTGGTTCTCGCGGATCGCGATGTATTCCATTTCCGGCGTGATGATGCCCTGGCGCGCGTAGTGCATCTGCGTGACGTTCTTGCCGGCCTGTGCGCGGCGCGGGTTGCGGTGCAGGCCCGGGAACCGCAGGTCGGCGGTGGCCGGGTCGGCCGCGCGCTCGAGGCCGTACTGGCTCGACAGGCCGCGCCGAGCACCTCGGTGTCGCCGCGTGCCTCGATCCAGCCCTGGCGCAGCGCGGCCAGGCCCGCGCGGATGTCGATCTTCGCGTCCGGATCGGTATAGGGGCCCGACGTGTCGTACACGTAGATCGGCGGATTCTTTTCGCCGCCGAAGCCGGTCGGCGTATCGGCCTGCGTGATTTCGCGCATCGGCACGCGGATGTCGGGCTGCGAGCCGGTTACATAAACCTTGCGCGAATTGGGCAGCGGGGCGACAGCGGCGGCGTCGACGTGGGCGTCGGCGGACAGAAACTTCGGATTGGCGTTCATGCAATCTCCTGTACGAGCGCCGGACAGGCGCTTCGGCGCTTGCCCGGAGCCCTTGACGAATGTGGGGCTCGAGCTAAGCAGGAGACGAGGGCTTGGTGAGGCGGCGGATTTCGTCAGAAGGATGGCGGCGAAATCCGTACGCTTCCCTGCGCTGGCATTATCCAGATCAGGTTCAAAGGGTATTTCTCACCCGCAATGCCGGTTGTTTGACCGAGCGCATTGCAGGACCCCCGCGTTAGCAGCGCACACGATACACTGGCTTCGCGGCGGTTTCAACCGGGGACAGATCCGTGCCGGATGCACGGCCGCAGCATCGCGCGGCGCGTGGCGGCGGCACGGCGCGCGCCGAGCAAGGGGGCGGCGGCCGCGCGGACACGACAGCGCAGCGCAGCATCACGCGGCTGCGCGCGTCGCAAAAAAAAATTTCGCGACGGCCTGTCATATGGCGCCGCGTCGTCCGTCTATTCGGCTCCTTAAACCCATGTTTTGGAGAGATGTCATGAAAAAAGCACTGATGGCAGCCTGCGTCGCCGGCCTTGCGTTCGCGGTGACGGGCGCTTATGCGCAGAACGATGCGATGTCGAAGGACCAGGCGCCGATGTCGAAGGACGCGATGGGCCACGACGCGATGTCGAAGGACGAAGGGATGCAGAAGGACGGCATGAAGAAGCACGCGATGAAGAAAGATGCGATGAAGAAGGACGCGATGTCGCACGACCAGATGGGCAAGCCGAAGCAGGACGACAAGATGAGCCCGTCCAACTGACGGGATGGTTCGCGCGCGGCACGTGCCGCCCGCCCGGTCATGCGTTCGCGACAGCGGGCGCCGCCCGGCCGGCGCGGCAGCCGCGCCACTGGAGGAGTCTTCACCATGCAAACCGCTCCCGCTACCGGCCGCGCGACCGCCACGCCGCCCGCGCGCCCGATTCATCCGCTGTGGGTGCGCGCGAGCCACTGGCTCAATGCGCTCGCGGCGATCCTGATGGTGCTGTCCGGCTGGCGCATCTACGACGCGTCGCCGATCTATCCGCCGTTCGTGTTTCCGCACGGCATCACGCTGGGCGGCTGGCTCGGCGGCGCGCTGCAATGGCATTTCGCGGCAATGTGGCTGCTGGTCGGCAACGGGCTGTTCTACCTCGCGATGTCGATCGCGACGGGGCGCCTCGCGCGCAAGATGCTGCCGGTCACGCCGGCGTCGATATGGCGCGACGTGCGCGCCGCGCTGGGCGGACGGCTGTCGCACGACGACCTGAGCGTCTACAACGCGGTGCAGCGTGCCGCTTACCTGACCGCGATCGTCGATCTCGTCGTGCTGGTGCTGTCGGGGCTCACGATCTGGAAATCCGTGCAATTCCCGCTGCTGCGCGAATTGTTCGGCGGCTACGACAACGCGCGTGTCGTGCACTTCTGGGCGATGTCGCTGCTCGTCGCATTCGTTGTCGTTCACGTCGCGATGGCGCTGCTGGTGCCGCGCTCGCTGCTCGCGATGCTGCGCGGTCGCTGAGCGGCCCGCGCGACCAAGGAGATCATCATGTCCGAACCCGAAGACACGCGCGCGCGAGCGCGCTGGACGCTCGACCGGAAGTCGCTCGAACTCGACGTGCGCCGCGAGCTCGAGATGCCGTCGCGGCGCCTCTTCAACCGGCGCATCCTGACGCTCGGCGGCCTGACGATGCTGACCGGCTGCACGTTGCAGGACGACGCGTCGGTCAACACGTTCCTCGAGACGGTGTCGCGCATGAACGACCGCGTGCAGGCCTGGCTGTTCAGCGGCGAACGGCTCGCACCGACCTATACCGAAGCCGACATCACGCGACCGTTCCCGTTCAACGCGTACTACGGGATCGACGACGTGCCGCACGTCGATGCGTCGACGTACCGGCTCGTGCTGTCAGGACGCGTGACGGGCAAGCGCGTGTGGACGCTCGACGAACTGTATGCGCTGCCGCACGCGGAGCAGATCACGCGACATATCTGCGTGGAAGGGTGGAGCGCGATCGGCCGCTGGGGCGGCACGCCGTTCGGCGCGTTTCTCGCACGGGCCGGCGCCGATACAAGGGCGAAGTACGTGGGCTTCAAGTGCGCGGACGATTACTACGAGAGCATCGACATGCCGACCGCGCTGCATCCGCAGACGCTGCTCGCGTTCGACTACGACGGCCGCCGGCTGCCGCCGGAATTCGGCTTCCCGATGAAGCTGCGGATGCCGACCAAGCTCGGCTACAAGAACCCGAAGCACATCATGGAGATCTTCGTGACCGATACGTATCCGGGCGGCTACTGGGTCGATCAGGGGTACAACTGGTTCGGCGGGTCGTAAGCGCCGCGCGGCGCACGGCGTGTGCCGCGCGCCACGTGCGCCGGTCAGAAGGTTTCCCAGTCGTCCGCGCCGCCTGCCGTGGCAAGCGCCGGTGCGGCTGACGAAGCCGCGGGTGCCGGCGCCGGACGGGCGGCGACGCGCCGCGCGACCGGACGCGCAGCCGCTGCGCGCGGTGCGGGAGCGTGCGCCTTGAGTGCCGCGGCCGGCGCGGCCGCGCCGCTGTCGGCGAGCTTGAACACCGCTATCGCGCGCTTCTGCTGCCCGGCCTGCTGTTCGAGCGATTGCGCGGCGGCGGACGCCTGTTCGACGAGTGCCGCGTTCTGCTGCGTGACTTCGTCCATCTGGCCGACCGCGATGTTGACCTGCTCGATCCCGCGGCTCTGCTCGTCGGACGCGGCCGAGATCTCCGCGTTGATGTCGGCGACGCGGCGAATCGCCTGCTGCACGTCGCCCATCGTGCGGCCGACCGCTTCCGCCTGCGCCGAGCCGTCGCGGACCGTCTCGACCGAGCGCTGGATCAGTTCCTTGATTTCCTTTGCCGCCGTCGACGAGCGTTGCGCGAGACTGCGCACCTCGCTCGCCACGACCGCGAAGCCGCGGCCCTGTTCGCCGGCGCGCGCGGCCTCGACCGCGGCGTTCAGCGCGAGGATGTTGGTCTGGAATGCGATGCTTTCGATCAGCCCCGTGATGTCGGCGATCTTCGACGAGCTCGCGCTGATTTCGGTCATCGTCACGAGCATTCGCTGCACGACCTCGCTGCCGTTGTCGGCGACCTCGGACGCATTGGTCGCGAGCGTCGTCGCCTGGCGCGCGTTGTCCGAGTTCTGCTTGACCGTCGCCGTCAGCTCTTCCATGCTCGCGGCGGTTTCCTGCAGCGACGCGGCCTGTTCCTCGGTGCGCGACGACAGGTCCATGTTGCCGGCCGCGATCTCGCTCGACGCGACCGAGATCGATTCGCTCGACGCCTTGATCCCGCGCACGATCTCCGCGAGATGCGTGTCCATCTGGCGCAGCGCGACCAGCAGGCGGCCGAATTCGTCGTTCGTGCGGATCTCGATCGCGTTCTCGAGATGGCCTTCGGCGATGCGCTGCGCGGTGTTCATCGCGATGCCGAGCGGTTGCGTGATCGCGCGCTGCAGGTACTGCCATGCGCCGATCGCGGCAGCCACGCCGATCGCGACGATGCCGAGCAACGCCCACAGAAGCGTGTGGAACGTGTCGTTGCCCTGGTCGGCCGAATCCTTGACCTGCTTCGCGTTGATCGCGATGTCCTCGTCGATGCTGTCGGTGACCGCGGTGCCGAGCGGGCGGATCTTGTCGATCGCCGCCGCCGTTGCGTCGGCGTTGCCCGATTCTGCCGCGCCGAGTATGGTCGACGCGAGCGCGCGGAAATCGCCGAGTTGCCCGGCGATGCGGTCCGCGAGCTTGCGCTCGTCGGCGGCCGTCACCTTCGCCGGGTAGTAGTCGTTCCACGCGGCCAGCATCTTTTTCTCGCGCTCGCGGATGCGGTCGGCGAGGTTCTTCACCTCGGCCGCGTCACGCGTCGTGACCAGCTGCGCCAAGCCGAGGCGCATCTGCAGCGCGCCCGCCTGGGTGGTCGCCAGGTCCTCGATCGGCACGGTGCTGTCGGTGTACATCGCACTCATGTCGGAACTCAGCGTGGCGAGCCCCCGTATTCCTCCTAGTCCGATTGCGATCATCACGATCACGCAAGCGCCGAATGCGATCGCGATCTTGAGCTTGATGGTGCCTGTCAGCTTGTTCATACCCAGCTACCCATGTGAGAAAAACCTGTTGCTTCCCGAGCCCGCATCGACGCATTCGTCAGGTTATTGAGCTGAAATCTCAACATGTGGGCGGGATTGATGGTCGGGTATACGGCAACGCGAATCGGTTCATTAGGAAAAGTGAACCAACAGGATCAAATATTCGATGCCGTGAGCAAACGTCAGTCAACAGCCTTTCAAAGACTGTCGAAATTACTTTCGAATGTGTAATGTCATGTCTTGGCGCACATTCGATCGAGTAAGCTGTCGACCCGGAACGCGCGCGCCGCGCGTCAAGCCGATTCGCGCACGTGCATTTCGACGCGCAGGCCGACCGCCGCCGCCATGTTGACGAGCGCGTCGAGCCCGAACAGGTTGATCTTGCCGCGCAGCAGGTCGGAGACGCGCGGCTGTGTGATGCCGAACAGCTTCGCGGCCTGTGCCTGGCTGATTTCCATCCGCGTGATGTGGTGCTTGAGTGCGATCATCAGTTCGGAGCGCAGCTTCATGTTCTCGGCTTCGGCCGGGGTGTCCTCGATCGCGTCCCAGACGCTGGAAAAGTGTTGCTTGGTCATCGCTTCAACTCCATCAACATGTCGCGGTAACGCCGGGTGGCCAATGCCACGTCTGCGTGGCGGGTTCGCTCCGTTTTCTTCTGGAAGCAGTGAAGCACATAGACGGCGTCGGCGAAGGTCGCGACGTAAATGATCCGGAATGCACCGCTCGCATCGCGCAGGCGAATCTCGCGCGCGCCGCGGCCCACCGTGGTCATCGGCTTCCAGTCGTCCGGCGCCAGGCCGCGCTGCACCTGGTCGATCTGGTGGCCGGCTTCGCGTCGCGCGGCCAATGGAAAGGCACGCAAGTCGTCGAGGGCGCTGCCGAGAAAGACGACGGGCCTGGGAGCAGGCATGAGTGGATTATACAAAATTTTGTATTGATTGAAAGCGTGGAACGAGTCGGATGAATGCCGCTCCGTCCTGAAGCAGCATCGGCGTGCGTGCGACGCGCGAGCGCACCGCATCGTGACGATAGCCTCGGCGCAGTCGATAAAGTGCGTTGTTGGCCGAAGGGGAGAGGGGCGGGTTCGACGCCCGCATCCGGCCGCCGGACGTGGCGATTCCGGCCGCAGGGGCGCCGGACGACGGTGCGTCGCGACCGAAAAAACTGTCGCGCCGAAACGTCAGTCGATTGCCTTTCAGACAGGTCCGACGATGCTTTCGAATCCTTGATGCCATAATGCCGAGCATGCGCTACCGCTGCGGTGGCGCGCGTTTTCTGTCCCTCTGCCGCCGGCCCCGCCGGCTTACTTCGTCGCCGTTCGCATCGTCATGTCGTTCCGCACGTTCGCTCTGCCTTCCCGGTCCCGCCAGGGCCGTTTGCCGGCATCGCCGGCGTCTTTCAGCGGAGCACGCGGCGCGACGTGCGGGCAGGCTGCGCAATGACGCCGCTCGACCGTCTCCTCGATTTCCTCGCCCGTTTCTCCTTCCGGATCCGCCTGCCGCAAAGCCGCGGCGGCCGCGTCGCGCTGGCGCTCGTCTTCATCTATTTCGTCTGGGGTTCGACCTACAGCGGCCTGCATTTCGCGCTGCAGTCGTTCCCGCCGCTGCTGCTGTCGGGGCTGCGCAACCTGCTCGGCGGGATCGGCCTGTTCATCTTCGCGCTGCGGCGCAAGCCCGAATGGCCGACGCCGCTCGAAATCCGCAATGCGGGGATCGTCGGCACGATGCTCGTCGCGCTGTCGTCCGGCACGATCGCGCTCGGGATCAGTTCGGTCAGCAGCGGCTCGGCCGCGGTGATGGTGGCCACGGTGCCGCTGTTCGCGACCGTGATCGCGGCGGTCGCCGGGCGGCCGGTCACAAAGGGCGAGTGGGCGGCCGTCGCGCTCGGGATGGTCGGCATCGTCGTGCTGAATTCGGGCGGTGCGGCCGCGCAGAATTCGGCGCTCGGCACGATCTGCGTGCTGGCCGGCGCGCTGTTCTGGGCCGGCGGCGCGCATCTCGCGACGCGGCTCAAGCTGCCGTCCGACCTGTTCCTGTCCACGTCGCTGCAGATCGGCCTGGGCGGCATGATTTCGACGCTCGTCGCCTGGCTGATCGGCGAGCGCATCGAGCACGTGATGGTGGGGCCGGTGTTCGCGTTCCTGTACCTGATGGTGTTCTGCACGATGGCCGCGTACGTTGCGTACGGCTACCTGATCCGCCACACGAGCCCGATCATCGCGAGCAGCTGCATGTACGTGAACCCGATCGTCGCGGTCGCGCTCGGTGCGCTGCTGCTGGGCGAGCCGGTGACGATGGCGACCGTGGTCGCGACCGTCGCGATCCTCGGCAGCGTCGGGTTGTCGTTCGTGTTCGATCCGGCGCGGCGGCGCGTGTCGCAGACGGCGTCGGCGAGCGTCTCGACGCCCGTGACCGCGTCCACCGCATCCGCACCAGAGCCCGCCACGGCGCCGGCGCCTGTAACGACGTCGACTTCAGCGCCTGCACCGACGCAGCCGACGATGCCGGCGTCCGCACCCGAGCCGACGCCGGCGGCGACCTATGCGTCAGCGCCCGCGTCGAGCATCAAGCCGGTGCCCGGCGCCCCGGCGGCCGACGCATGACGGCGACACGCGCGGCTGCGGCTTAGCCGCCGCGCTTGCCGCCCCGATGATGGCTCGCGCCGGCCAGCGCGGTGAACACCAGCCCGGTCGCGCACAGGCCGATCCAGCCGAACGCGTGCCATGCGGCCACACCGGCCGACGAGCCGAGCGCGCCGCCGATGAAATAGCACACCATGTACACCGTGTTCACGCGGCTGCGCGCCTCGGGCTTCAGCGCATAGATGCGCGACTGGTTCGAGATCTGCGCGGCCTGCACGCCGACGTCCAGCACGATCACGCCGATCACGAGCCCGACGAGGCTCGAGCCCGACAGCGCGAAGATCACGAACGACAGCGCGAGCAGCGCGATCGCGAGCGAGATGATCGCGCGCGGGCCGCGCTTGTCCGCGAAGCGGCCCGCGTAGGGCGCCGCGAGCGCGCCCGCCGCCCCGACGATCCCGAACAGGCCGGCTGCCTGCGGGCCGAGATGGAACGGCGCGCCGGCGAGCAGCAGCGTGAGCACGGGCCAGAACGCGCTGAATGCCGCGAACAGCGCGGCGCCCGTCAGGGACGCTTCGCGCAGCCCGCGCAGTTCGACCGCCAGATGCCACATCGAGCCGAGCAGCTTGCCGTACGACAGCGTCGACGTCGGCGAACTGCGCGGCAGCCGCAGCACGATCACGGCGGCGAGCGCGACGAGCGCCGCGACCGACGCGGCGAACACCGCGCGCCAGCCGAAATATTCGGCGACGAAACCGGCGGCGGTGCGCGCGAGCAGGATCCCGAGCAGCAGGCCGCTCATCACGGTGCCGACCGCGTGCCCGCGTTCGGCCGGCGGCGCGATCTCGGCGGCGAACGGCACGGCCTGTTGCGCGATCGTCGCGAGGATGCCGATCGCGAGGCTCGCGACGGCAAGCACGGCCAGCGACGGCGCGGCGGCCGCGACGATCAGCGCGACCGACAGGCCGGCGATCTGCATCAGGATCAGCCGGCGGCGGTCGAAGCGGTCGCCGAGCGGCGCGAGCAGGAACATGCCGGCCGCATAGCCGAGCTGCGTCGCGGTCGGCACCGCGCCGATCCACGAAGCGCCGTCGGGAAACGCGGAGCGGAAGCTGTCGAGCAGCGGCTGGTTGTAGTAGATGTTCGCGACGGATACGCCCGCGATCGTCGCGAGCAGCAACAGCAGGCTGCGCGAATAGTGGGGCGAGGCGGCGTCGGTCGGATGGTCGGGGGCTACGGAAGACATGGCGATACGGGGCGCTCGGGTATGACGTGACCCGCGCGGGCGCGGCGGCTGGCGCCGGCGCGCGCCGGGCATCGGTCGGGGCAGCCGATGATACCGGAGCCGTGCGAAACGTGCCGGCCGCGGCTTTGCGCGGCCGAGCGCGCGTCGGCAGGGCGGAGCGGGTGGAGTGCGAGCGGCGGTCGGGGTTGCCGCGGCACCCGAACGGCTGCCGCGGCCGTGCTCAGTCGACCAGCTCGCCCGTCGGCTCGTAGAACGGATAAGGCCCGGCGCCTTCATCGACATATACGTGATGCGTGATCACGCCGGCATCCGGCGTATGGCGATGCACGGCGAACGCCGGCGGCTCGAGCCGGAATGCGGACGGCGCGTCGGTCCGCAGGTCGAAGGCGACCTGATGCGCGGGCGACGGCACCGCGGCCGCGAGCGTGCCGCCGAAGCGCGTGAACATCGTGCGATGCACGTGGCCGCACAGTACGCGCTCGACGTTCGGATGCGCGCGCAGCAGCGCGTCGAGTTTCGCGGCGGCGGCGGGCGCGAGGCGCAGCTTGTCCATGTGGCCGATCCCCGCCGAGAACGGCGGGTGATGCAGCGCGACGATCACGGGCCGGTCGCGCGCGGCGTCGAGCTGCGCGGCGAGCCATGCGAGCCGGGCGTCGCACAGGTCGCCGTGGCTTGCACCGGGCACCTGCGAATCGAGCGCGAGCACGCGCACCGCGCCGACGTCGAACGCGTACTGCACGAATTCGCCCTCCTGCAGCTCGGCGCGATCGGCAAACGCGCGGCGCAGCCCGGCGCGGTCGTCGTGATTGCCGATCATCAGGTAGTACGGAATCTCGAGCGGTGCGAGCAGGTCGCGCAACTGCGCGTATTCGTCGTCGCGGCCGAAATCGACGAGGTCGCCGGTGACGAGCACGGCGTCGGGGCGCGGCACGAGCGCGTTCAGTCTGTCGATGCAGCGCGCGAGCGCGGCCGCCGTGTCGACGCGCCGGTACGCGAGCTGGCCCGGACGCTTGATGTGGAGATCGCTGATTTGAGCAAGCAGCATCGTCGTTCCTCGGATCGTGTTTTTGTCGTAAGTGGGGTGCGTCACGCGCCTAGCGCGATCAGCCCGTCGGCCGCGATCGCGATGCCGACGGCCGTGCCGCGCGCAAGCTCGATGCGGCCCGGCACGTCGATCACGAGGGCATCGGGGGCCGCGTGCTCGATCGTGAGCCGCGTGCGCTCGCCGAGGAACGCGCATGCGCCGACCGCGCCGCGCAGCGGCGCATGCGCGGGATCGGCGAGTTGCGCATCCTCGGGGCGGAAGAACCATTCGTCGGCCGCGTGCGGCGTGGCGAGCGCGCCGCCCGTGGTCACGAGCGCACCATTTTTCCATTCTCCCGCAATACGGTTCAGCGTGCCGATGAACTGCGCGACCGCGCGGTTCGCGGGCCGGTAGTAGATGTCGCGCGGCGTGCCGATCTGCTCGATGCGGCCCGCGCCCATCACGACGATCCGGTCGCCGAGCTCCATCGCTTCGGCCTGGTCGTGCGTCACGTAGACGGTCGTCACGCCCAGCTCGCGCAGCAGCGCGTTCATCTCGCGGCGCAGCGCGTCGCGCAGCTTCGCATCGAGCGCGGTCAGCGGCTCGTCGAGCAGCAGCACGCGCGGCCGCACTGCCAGCGCGCGGGCCAGCGCGACGCGCTGGCGCTGGCCGCCCGACAGCTGGTCGACCGGCTTCTCCGCGTGCGCGTCGAGCCGCATCATCGCGAGCAGGTCGTCGACGCGCTCGCGCAGCACGCGCGGCTCGGTCTTGCGAATCCTGAGTCCGTAGCCGACGTTGCCGCGCACCGTCAGGTTCGGAAACAGCGCGTAGTTCTGGAACACCATGCCGACCTGGCGGCGCTCGATCGGCAGCCGGGTGACGTCGTCGCCGCCGAACAGGATCGCGCCGCCCGCGTCCGGCGTGTCGAGGCCGGCGATCAGGCGCAGCGTCGTGGTCTTGCCGCAACCGGAGGGCCCGAGCAGGACGAGCGTCTCGCCCGCGCCGATCGACAGGTCGAGCGGCTCGAGCACGCGGGTGCCGCGGAAGGTCTTCGCGCAGCGGGTCAGGGTGATCGGGATCGAATCGAGTTTCATATGGGCCACGGGTTCAGCCGGTTCAACGTTTCGCGCGCTTGACCGCGCGCGTGCCGGACGGATCGACGCCGAGCCACTGCATCGCGACGAGGAGCGGCAGCGTCATCAGCAGGAACAGGATCGTGTACGCGCTGCCGATTTCGAGGCGCAGCGACGCGTAGGTGTCGGCGAGCCCGACCGGCAGCGTCTTGGTATCGGGCGTGTGCAGCATCCACGTGAGGTTGAACTCGCCGATCGACAGCGTGAGCACCGCGAGCGCGCCCGCGACGATGCCGGGCCGCAGGTTCGGCAGCACGATCGTGACGAAGCGCGTGACGAACGACGCGCCGAGACTCGCCGCGCCTTCCTCGAGCGTGCGCAGGTCGGCGCCCGCCGCGACGGCCGCGACCGCGCGCACCATGAATGGCAGCGTGAACACGACGTGGCCGGCGACGATGAACCACAGGCTCATCCGGAACGCGGTGAAGCCGCCGTAGACGACGAGCAGCGCGAGCGCGGACGCGAGCCCCGGCAGCGCGACCGGCAGCACGAGCGCTTCCTCGATCACGCGCGCGAAGCGGCCCTTGCTGCGCGCGAGCGCGTAGCCGGCCGGCACGCCGACGGCGAGCACGATCGCGAGCGTCGCGAACGCGACGACGAGCGACAGCACGACCGACCCGTGATACTGCTGCCACACCTGTTCGAGCCAGCGCAGCGTGAGGCCGCTCGACAGGCCGCGGAAGTAGTTCACGGTCAGCCCCGCGAGCACCGACATCACGACGGGGACGATCAGGAATGCGCCCAGCAGCAGCGTGACGAGCCATTGCAGCGCGGCGATCGCGCGTGCGCCGGACACGCGCGGCGCGCGCCGCGCGGCGCCGTTCGCGCGGGTGGGGGCGGGCGACGGTGCGGAGGAATCGGAAAGCGAATGCATCGAATGGACCTCAGGCGGCCGCGGCCGCGGTGTGGCCGGTGAACTGGCGCGCGAGCGCGAGCACGGCCCACGTGACGACGCCGAGCACGATCGACAGGCCGGCCGCCGTCGCGATGTTCGCGTTCAGCGTGAACTCGGTATAGATCGTCATCGGCAGCACGTTCAGGTCGGTGGCGAGCGTGAACGCCGTGCCGAACGCGCCCATCGCGGTCGCGAAGCAGATCGCGCCGGCCGCGATCAGGCCCGGCGCGAGCGCCGGCAGCACGATGTCGCACAGGATGCGCCACGGCGACGCGCCGAGCGAGCGCGCCGCTTCCTCGAGCGACGGATCGAGCTTCGACGCCGCGGCGATCACGGTGACGATCACGCGCGGAATCGAGAAGTACAGGTAGCCGACGAACAGGCCGGCGACCGAGTACGCGAACACCCACTTGTCGCCGGTGAGCTTCGCGGACAGCATGCCGATCAGCCCCTGCCGGCCGGCGAGCATGATCACCATGAAGCCGACCACGACGCCCGGAAACGCGAGCGGGAAGGTGAGCAGCGCGAGCAGCACGCGCTTGCCGGCGAACTCGCGGCGCGCGAGCAAGAGGCCTACGATCGTCGACAGCGCGAGCGTCGCGAGCGTGACGGCCGCCGACAGCGCGACCGTCTCGCCGAGACTCCTCATGTAGCGCGCGTTGCCGAGCAGCGCCGCGTATTGCGTGAAGAACGCGCCGTTGGCCGACACCTGCGCGAGCGACGCCATCGGCAGCAGCCAGAACGCGGCGAACACCGCCAGCGCCGGCGCGACGAGCGCGACGCGCCAGCGCAGCGGGAAAGTCAGGTCGAGCATCGGTTGCGTCCTGCCGCTTTACTGCATCACCTGCAGGTACTGCTGGCCGAATGCCTGCTGGCCGGCGGCCATCTTGCCGAAGTCGACGGCCTTCGCGCGCGCATAGTCGCTCGCCGGCAGGAACTTCGACGCGACGTCGGCGCTCATCGCCTGCGCGCGCACCGGGCGCAGATAGGCGTTCGCCCACAGCTTCTGGCCTTCGTCGGACAGCACGAAATCGAGCACCTTCCTGCCGTTCGCGTCGTGCGGTGCGCCCTTCACGAGACTCATCACGTACGGCACCGCGATCGTGCCTTCCTGCGGAATCACGAACTCGACGTTCGCGTGATCCTTGTACTTCGCGCGGTATGCGTCGAAGTCGTAGTCGAGCAGGATCGGGATCTCGCCCGACAGCACGCGCGCGTACGCGGTCTGCTTCGGTACGATCGGCGCGTTCGCCTTCAGCTTCCTGAACCAGTCGAGCGCCGGCTTGAAGTTGTCGAGGCTGCCGCCGAGCGCCTGGTTGACGGCGACTGCGCCCGCGTAGCCGACGAACGCACTCGACGGATCGAGATAGCCGACCATGCCCTTGTATTCCGGCTTCAGCAGGTCGGCCCACGAGCGCGGCACCGGCTTGCCGTCGAGCGCGTCCTTGTTCACGAAGAAGCCGAGCGTGCCCGAGTGGATCGCGAACCAGTAGCCTTGCGGGTCCTTCAGGTTCGCGGGAATGTCGTTCCAGTGCGCGGGCTTGTACGGCGCGATCACGCCCTTGTCCTTCGCCTGGAACGCCGACGACACGCCGAGGTAGACGACGTCGGCGACCGGGCTCTTCTGCTCGGCGATCAGCTGCGCGATCGACTGGCCCGAGTTCTTGTTGTCGAACGGCACGCGGATGCCGGTCTTCTGCTTGATCGCCGCGATCTGCGCGGCCCAGTCGGCCCATTCGGGCGGGCAGTTGTAGCAGATCGCCGTTTCGTCGGCGTGGGCGGCGGGCGCGCCGGCGATGAGCGCGGCGCAGGCGAGCGGCGCAAGCGGTTTGATCAGCGCGCGCAGCAGGGACGTCAGTCGAAATGTCACGGTGTGGTCTCCGGGTGAGCGGGTGGGGCGCGGCGGGGGCGCGTGTCGTGTGGTCGGTGCGGTCAGTGCAATCAGGCTTCGCGTGCGCGCAGGTCGGCCGGCGTGATCGTCGCGACCGTCGCGCCGTCGCGCACCACGTGCGGCAGGATCAGCGACGTACGATCGATTGCCGTGCCGCCGATGCATTCGACGAGGCGTTGCCATGCGTGGCGGCCGATGTCGCGGTTCGGCGTCGCGACGCTCGCGAGCGGCGGCGCGAGCAATTCGCCGATCGCGATCCCGTCGAAGCCGAGCACCGACAGGTCGTCGGGGATCGAGAAGCCCGCACGGCGCAGGCCGCGCATCACGACCATCGCGAGCAGGTCGTTGCTGCAGAAGAGGGCGGTCGGGCGCGTCGCATGTGCGGTGAGATGCGCGAGCACCGCGTCGGGCAGCTCGGGCGCGTTGAAGTCGACTTCGACCGGCGGCAGCGTGGCAACGCCGCTTTCCTCGAGTGCCTGCGCATAGCCGAGATGGCGCTGGCGTGCGCGATCCGACGCGGCGAGCGAGCCGGCCAGCATCAGCACGCGGCGGTGGCCGCGCGCGGTCAGCAGCCGCACGCCGTCATAGGCGGCGCTGCGGTTGTCGACCGACACCGACGGGCGGCGCTGCGTGTCGTTGTGCATCAGCACGTAGTGCGGGCCTTCGTGGTCGAGCATGTCGAGCAGCGGGTGCGTGTCCGCGTCGGCGACGGTGAGGATCAGCCCTTCGACGCGCTGCTCGCGCAGCGTCTCGATCGCGTGACGCTCGCGCGCCGCATCGTATTCGGTCGTCATCAGGATCAGCTTGAAGCCGGCCGCGGTCGCGAGCGCGTCGATGCCTTGCAGGCAGTCGGCGAACACGGGATTTGACAGCGTCGGCACGACGACGCCGACGAGCCGCGTGCGCTCGCCGCGCAGTTGCCGGCCGAGCGGGCTCGGGCGGAATTGCAGCGTGTCGATCGCGGTGCGGATGGTCTGCAGCGTGGCGGGGCTGACGGTATGCGGTGCGTTGATCGCGCGCGAGACGGTGGCGATCGAGAAGCCCGCGAGGGCAGCGACATCCTTGATGGTCGAGGTCATGAAATAACGCGATGTAAACGTTTTCGGCCGGAAAATTATCGAAAACGTTTATGACCGTCCGATGACGCATGATTGGGGGCGAATCGGCGGGCGCGCGTGCGCAATCGTGTGAAGGATGCGGCGTGGGGCAGCGCACGTATTGTATCGGCGGATGGCGTTGTTCGCGCTGGAGCGGATGCACTCGACGGGGTCAAATGCGGACCGCGCGCGCGAGCAGTGGTAGAATCGCGTCCGCCCTCTTGCCGGGGTGATGAAATTGGTAAACATAGCGGACTTAAACGATTGAGTGCCCGGCCGGAAACGGTCGGTGCAGAACCCTTCAAATTCGGCGAAACCCCTGATGCACGCATCGAGGCAACGCCGAGCCAAGCCTCGCGGCATCCGCGAGGAAGGTGTAGAGACTAGACGGGGGGCGCCTAAGGCGCACGGGCAGCAGGCACGCCCGCGCGCGACGGTGAAGGCATAGTCCAGCGCACGAACGGCATCGCGTCCGCGACGCCGGCTTTGAAAGAAGCAGTGTGACGAAAATCCGCCGCCTTAACTGGCTTGCCGGTTCGAGTCCGGTCCCCGGCACCACAGATTTATCTCGCTGCATCTCGTGCAATCTCAGAACCCCGCTCAGAACCTTGTCCTGGCGGGGTTTTTCGTTTCATGGCGTTTCGTTGGTGCGCATTGCATCCCGACGTCGACAAGGGCGAATGGCGGTATCTCGTCACGAAAACGAGGACTGGGCATCGGGTGCCGCATCTCGAGGCAAGCGATCGCAATCTTGCGCGAGCTACACGCGCTGCTTGATCTGCTGGAACACCTTGCGGCGGACTCGGCAATCTTTATGAAACCGTCTCTAAAGGAGATGAGCGATGAAGCCGAGTAGAATAACGGACGCCCTGCATCTGTTGGCGTGGGGTGTTGTCTTTATGCGTGCAAGTTGTCTTTACGCCGCGGAAATTCCCGAAGAGGCGCAATCGCTCGTGCAGTCGAAAACCGACGCGCGGCACACGTTGATGCCGCCGATCATCAACACTGATATATGAGCATGTGTGTGCGGCTGAAAATCGAGCATCAATAAAGTCTGAAAACGAAACGTCAAAAAAAGGGGGGCGGGTTCATGAACGTTAGAGAGCTTCAAAACAAAAAGGAGCGTGTGTATCACTGGCTCATGGTTGTAATTGGAGTCGTTCTCTGGGTGGTGATTGCGAAATTGGTGGGGGACTACTGGGAGCACCCGAAATTCGGCGGGACGATTCATATGTACGTTGGATACGCTGTCGCGTTTATAGCGTTCCGTTGGATTGCCGGGGTGATGTACCGCGCGATCGCATTTGGAAACATGGTGCTGCTTGGCCCGTCCCAGTTTCCTCAGATCCATGCGATGGTGGTGGCCGCAGCGAAGGAGGTTGGTCTCAGTGAGCCGCCGAAAACGTTCATATACAACTCAAATGGGTTGTTCAATGCATTTGCCCGACGTATCTTGGGTGGTCGCTATGTCTTTCTGACATCGGCGCTCGTCCAGGCAAATAACGATGCCCAGGTGCGTTTCGTGATCGGGCACGAAATTGGGCATCATGCAGCCGGGCATCTGAACCCATGGATGAATTTCGTCAAACTCCCGGCGCACATCGTTCCATTTTTGGGCAAGGCGTACTCGCGGGCGAGAGAGTACACCTGCGACAGCATCGGGGCGTACCTGTCGAAAGATGCCCATGCATCCCGAAGTGCGTTGCAAATGCTTGGATGCGGGTGTCAAAGGCTGAATGAATCCATGAATTGCGAGGTGTTCGCTGCGCAAGAGGACAGCGTACCTCCGATTTCCGGATTTCTTGTCGAGATTTGCAGGACTCATCCGCGTCTGACGCGACGTGTTTCGGCAATCGATGCGTGGTCAAGATATGCGGGTGACGTGGGCGATGGAGAGCCGACCTTCAATTTGGAAAAACCCGCAATTCAGCAGTAGTTGCAGGCGTTTGAGCTCGAGAAAGCCTCGACCGAGCTTGTTGACGACTTGTTGAAGCGTGCATGAAACCCGCGAACGGTCGACGTCTCGCGGGTTTTTTGTTTTTGTGGCGTTTCACCGTTCAAACGTTCTTCCCGTAACGGGAAGCGGACGTCTGCCTCATTCATCGGATCGCGGCCGTGCCTTAGCCTTGGTGCTCACACCAACGGAGGCAATCATGACCGCTGCAGAAGAAGCTTCAAAGGAACTCCTGTTCATCCTCAAGGCGCTCGGTTCAAGAAGTTGTACCGTCATGGACGCCGATGACATTCCCGAAATCAAGGGGGCCGGCGCATATACGCTTTGGCTCCGGCTCAATTCCGGCGGCGAGATGGTGCCGACATACGTCGGATGTACCACCCGATCGATCGGCCAGCGATTGAACGAGCACGTGTCGTTCGAAAAAGGCAAAATCCGTGAGCTGTTATCCGGCGTCACGTTGGAGCATGGCTTCCCCAAGGGCGCAAAGAGCCTGGATGGCGTTCACGTCGAGTACATCGAGACAGATCGACTGGCCGCGGCGATGGTCGAAGCCATCCTGCTCGACTCGTTCGATTTTGCCCAGAATACCGCCGGAAATGGACCGAGTCGCGTCATCGGGGATTTCTGCATTTCGTTGGATGGTGCGGTGGGGCGTCATTAGGCTTTCCCCGCACGTTCCCGGCGACCCGCCGGCCGATGAGGCCATCCCGCGCTTCTGCTTTTGAGCAGACCGCCAGATCATCACGTCGTTTCATCTATCTGCTCAATCGACGCCGCCGGTAACGTTTTCAGTTCAGGGCATCTACCTAGGACGCGACGCACCATATTCATTACTCGCGAGATAGAATATTTATTCCGCGCCTGCATTGAGTTTCCGTGAGAGATAGTCGGAATCTGCCCGATTTGCGCGGATGGCGTCGATCTGGGCGGCGGTGTGTGGATGTTGCGATTTGTCGTATTGCTGCAAACACGGAAACGTAGGAGTGCGATGCGTCAGCGCAAATGCAAATGTCCAGGCTGTTTCAATGCAAGGATCCTGTGCTCACCATGCTAAGTCCGCACGAAATCACCACATTGTTGATGGTCAGGAATGCGCCGGACCAGATCGGCTCCGACCGTGAGGAGCTTCTGACGCTACTGGAGCGTCAACTGATCGCCATCGATCCGATGGATTCGAATATTCGGCGGATTCAGGTGACCGCCGAGGGGCACGCAGTCCTGAACGCGGTCTCGCGAATTCGCTAGGCGAAGCGGGCAGTTCGGCAAGGCCGGCTTCGGTTATTCGAGGAGGTGAGCGTCGATCGTCGCCTGGATTGGACGCAATGACGGAGGCAACCATGGACGGATCATGGGTCGGGATTGTGGTCGGAACGTTCGTGCTGGCTCTCGTGGCGAGTGCCGCGGCGAACCACTATCGCCGCGCGCATCGTCGCGCGGAATTGCTCAGGAATCTGGATCACCACGACTGGTGCCGATGGACACACGCCCATCGGGGGAGTTCAAGGGCAGTGAAACGATGAAGCGGTAGACGCTCGCCACAGGATTCAACGCGTAAAAGCCCCCGCACGATCGCGCGGCGGGCGCAGCACGCATGCGCCGGCCATCAAGGCCGCATCCGCAACGTCACGTCGGCGTTCGGTGTCGCGCCAACCTTTTCCAGTGCGGCAACCGCGGCATCGTTGCCTTGCAGGATCGCGTTCTGCAGCGCGGTGCGGCCGAGCGCGTCGACGTGATCCGGGTTCGCGCCGTGTGCGACGAGCACCGGCAGCATGTCGAGGCGGCCGAACAGCGCGGCGAACGACAGCGCCGTTTCGCCGGCGTGATTGGTCTGGTCGATCGGGCAGCGCGTATCGGCCAGCCGCTTCGCGATCGCGGTCTCGCCCTTGAACAGCGCGCCCATCAGGGCCGTGTTGCCGTGACGATCGCCGATACACGGGTTCGCGCCGTTGCGCAGCAGGTAGTCGAGCGTCTGCGGCTGGTCGCGATAGGCGGCGAGGATGACCGCCGTATAGCCTTCGCGTGTCGTCGCGTCGATCGGATAGCGCGCGTCGACGAGCGCCTGCAGGATGTCGACGCGGCCGAGGCGTGCGGCGGCGAACCATGCGTCGTCGTAGCGGCGCAGGTCGGCGTGCGCGTCGGGGTGCGGCACGGCCGCGGGCGGCGCGGTCTGCGCGCACGCGGCGAGCACGGCGGTGCACGCGATCGCGAGCGCGCGGGAGAGGGCGGTTCGGAGTCGATTCTTCATCAGCAGTCGGCGCCGCGTGTCGCCACGCGGCGCGATCGGACGGATTGGAAAGCGAAGGCCGCATTGCGGCCCTCGCTGCTTCACGTCGATCAGTCGATCAGTTCTCGACGAGTTTGTCGGCGAGCGATTTCACGCGGGCCGGGTCGGCGTGCGTGGCGCGCGCCAGGCGCGTCCCGTAGTCCGCATCGGCCTTGTAGAAGTACGACAGCATCGCGTACTTGTTCGCGTCGTTCGTCACGTGGTTCAGGTCACCAGACAACGCGGTCACGAGGTCCTGCCGCGCTTGCGCGGGCAGCATGCGGTAATACTCGCCCGCTTGCCGGAAGTTCAGCGTCTTGCGGATCGCGGCTTGTTGCGTCGTGCCGGCAAGCGGCGTCTGGACCGACTTGTCACGCGGGTTCTGCGCGAGTTCGTTCAGCGTCGACGGCTCGTAGTTCACTTCACCCTTGCGGTCGCCGAAGTTCATCGCGCCGTCCTGGTTGTTGTTCGTGACGGGCACGCGCGGACGGTTGATCGGCAGCTGGTTGAAGTTCGCGCCGAGGCGGTACATCTGCGTATCGGCGTACGAGAACATCCGGCCCTGCAGCATCCGGTCTTCCGACGGCTCGATGCCCGGCACCATCCGCGACGGTGCAAAGGCGGATTCTTCGGTCGACTCGAAGTAGTTGTCCGGCACACGGTTCAGCGTCAGCGTGCCGATCTTGCGCTCCGCAACACCGGCCCACACCTTCGTATCGTCGAGCGGGTTGAAGTCGAACGCGTCGAGTTCGGACGGCTTCAACACCTGAATGTAGAGGTCCCACTTCGGCGCGTCGCCGGCCTTCAGTGCGCCATACAGATCGTTCGTCATCAGGTTCCAGTCGGCGCCGATCGAACCGGGAATGTCCTTCGGACGCAGCCCGTGCATCCCTTGTGCGCTCTTCCAGTGGAACTTCACGTACGTGTACTTGCCGTCGGCGTTGACGAACTTGAATGCGTGCACGCCGTAGCCGTCCATGTGCCGGTACGAATCGGGCATGCCTTCGATCGAGTACAGCCGGGTCAGCATGCTGGTTGCTTCGGGCGCGTGCGCGAAGAAATCGAACGCGAGGTTCGCGTCCTGCACGCCGGTGACGGCGCTGGGCTTGTTCGCATGAACGAAGTCGGGGAACTTGATCGCGTCGCGGATGAAGAAGATCGGCAGGTTGATTCCGACCAGATCCCAGTTGCCTTGTTCGGTGTAGAACTTCACGGCGAAACCGCGCGGATCGCGTGCCTGCTCGGGCGAGCCGCGATAACCCATCACCGTCGAGAAGCGAACGAACACGGGCGTCTTCGTGCCGGGCGTGAAGACCTTGGCCGTCGTCAGGTCGCTGATGTCGGCGCTCGGCACGAATTCGCCGAACGCGCCGGTGCCGCGGGCATGCACGACACGCTCGGGGATGCGTTCGCGATCGAAGCGCTGGAGTTTTTCGATGAGATGCGAGTCTTGCAGGAGCACCGGGCCGTTCGGCCCGGCTGTCTGCGAATTCTGGTTGTCGCCGACGGGCGAGCCGTTGTCGCGCGTCAGTTCGGCGGCGTACGGGGAGGCGCTCAGCGCGACGCAGGTCGCGGCGATCACGCCATGCAGAAGCCGGTTCGCGGTGTGTGACATGTCGTTGATGTTCCTTGACTGGGGTGGGTTGCGAAGCAACGCCGCCAATGTAAAAGGTTCGTCAGACGATTCGCCAATTGAATCTCGTTAAGGACGCGATAGGCAAAAGTCGCAATCGGGCAGAACGGCGTCGCATCCGCAATGCAGGCACGCGACCAGACGACCGATAGCCCTGTTGACGGCGTGCCTTGGCACGACCGGTCATCGAGTCTGTTCCGATTCCTCTTGAGACGCTTCGCGCGCGCCGATGCCGCGCGCGAGCCTGATTGGCGAACATGTTCAGAAACGTCACGATTCGCGGCGGACTCGCCGCCACCATTGCCGGCTGCACGTTCCTGCTGATGTCGGTCATTGCGGCAGCCGTGCTGGCGCTCGTCACCAGCAACGCGGCGATCGACGCGATGTACCGCGACGACACGGCCGCCGTCGTGCACCTGAAGACGAGCTCCGAGCGCTTGCTGATGTTCCGGGTGGGCATGGCCGACGTCGAGCAGCTGATCAGCGCGGGCAAGCCGGCCGCCGCCGAGATCAAGCGGCTCCACGCGCTGCTCGACGCGAGCAACCGCGAGCTGGCGGCATACCGGTCGCTTCACGAGCCGGACGCGCCGGAGCGCGAGCTGCTCGATGCGCTGGCCGGCAAGCGCGACCGGCTGTTGTCGCAGGCGTTCGCGAAAGGCCTCGGGCAGCTCGACAACGAGAACCTCGTCGATTTCCTGAGCACCCAGCGCGAGATGCCGGCCGCGTGGTTCGACGAGTATCAGCAGGCCCTGACCGCGCTCGAGGAATTCCAGGTGCAGCGCCAGCGCGCGCGTTTCGAGCACGCGGCCGATCGGTTTCACATGACGCTGTGGGCGTTCGGCGCGGCCGGGCTGATCGCGCTGGTCGCGGGCATCTTCGCCCATCGCGCGCTGACGCGGGCGATCGTGACGCCGATCGATGCCGCCGTCGCGTCGTTCGCGAAGATCGCGGCGGGCGATCTCACCGGGCGGGCCGCGGCCGGGGGCGGCAACGAGATGGATCGCCTGCTCGATGCGCTGAACGAGATGCGGCAGGGACTCGTGGCGGTGGTGCGTCAGGTCAGGACCGGAACCGACGCGATCAGGCTCGATGCGCGCGCGATCGCGCACGGCAACCGCGACCTGTCGATGCGCGCCGGCGATCAGGCCGAGTCGTTGCAGCAGGCCGCCGCGAGCATCGAGCAACTGACGGCGACCGTGCGCCAGAACGCGGACAACGCGCACGATGCGACCACGCTGGCGACGCGCGCGTCGGACATCGCGACGCGCGGCGGCGACGTCGTGCGTCAGGTTATCCGGACGATGGACGCGATCGCCGACAGCTCGATGCGCGTCGTCGGCATCGTCGGCGTGATCGAGAGCATCGCGTTCCAGACCAACATCCTGGCGCTGAATGCGGCGGTGGAAGCCGCCCGCGCGGGCGAGGAGGGCAGGGGCTTCGCGGTGGTCGCGAGCGAAGTGCGGCTGCTCGCGCAGCGCTCGGCCGCCGCGGCGAAGGAAATCAAGGAGCTGATCGCCGCGTCGACCCGCAATGTCCACGACGGAAGCGAACTGGTCGTGCGCGCCGGCACGACGATGGACGAGATCCTGAAAGCGGTGGCCAGCGTGAACGCGATCATGGCCGACATCAGTCTCGCGTCGCGCGAGCAGACGACCGGCATCGAACTGGTGAACGCGAGCGTCACGCAGATGGAGGCGACGACCCATCACAATGCCGCGCTCGTCGAGTCGGCGTCGACGGCGGCCGCGTCGCTCGAAACGCAAAGCGAGCGCCTGTACGCGGCCGTGTCGCTGTTCCGCGTCGATGACGCCGTGCCCGCCGGCTGACGGCGACCGTCGTCGACGAATGGGGCAGGCTGAGCGACTCGATGCGTGCCGGCGCGTGCGCTATCTCGACGCCCGCCTCGCCGGCGTCCGGAACTGATCGGCCAGCTCGCGCCGGAACACGTCGAGCACCTCGTTGTCGTCGGCATTCTTCGACGTCGCGAGCTGGAACTCGATCGCGTAGCTCATCCTGTTCGCGAGCAGCCTGCGCATCTTTCCGGCCGCCTCCCACGGCGCCGCGATATGGTCGGGAAGAAAGCCGAGATGCGCGCCGGACAGCACGAACACGACGTCGGCGTCGACGTTCTCCGAGAACGCGGTGGGCGGCCGCCCGCGCAGCCGCGAGGCCGGCGTGCTCATCCGGTACAGGCGCGCGACGGTGCTCGCCTGTGCGATGTCGTCGATGCCGACCGTCGGCTTCGTGAAGAGCGGATGCGCGGCGCCGCAGAACAGCGCCTGCTGCTCGGCGAACAGCGGCGCGTAGTTCAGCCCGGCGTGGCGTCCCGAGAAATAGCCGATCGCGAGCTGGACCTCGTCCTTGACCAGCTTGCCTTCGAGCTCGTCGGGCGGTACCGCGACCATCTCGATCAGCACGTCCGGCGCCCGCTCGCGAAAGCGGCCGACGCCGGCCGCGATCGATTCGACGATGTCCGGCGCCAGTCGCTCGGACAGCCCGATGCGCAACTCGCCGAGCAGCGTGTCGGACACCTCCTGCGTATCGCGCGTGAAGGTGTCCAGCGCCTGCAGGAGCCGCCGCGTCGACTGCAGCACGCGTTCGCCCTTCGGCGTCAGCCGGAAGCCGCGCTTGCCGCGATCGCACAGCCGGAACCCGAGACGCGTCTCGAGCTTCGCCATCTGCGTGCTGATCGTCGAAGGCGCCATGCCGAGCGTGCCCTGCGCGGCGCTGAAGCCGCCGCTTTCGGCGATCGTCACGAACAGCCTGAGCAACTGCAGGTCCATGTCTCTCAATTGGGTGAGCATGGTGATACATCGCGATTCGTTAAAGTCAACTTATGATAGTTCATGTTTTTCGTTGGATGGCGGCGCTGCAGAATCCGGGTTGACGTCGCATGCGCGACCCGCCTCCGTCTGATGAAAGGAACCCGCCCGATGAGCAGCAACGATCTCGCCTTTACCCGTTCGAGCCTGTACGGCACCCAGGTCGAAGCCAATTTCGCGGGCGCGACGAGCTTCATGCGCCGGCGATTCAGCCGCGATCTCGACGGCGTCGACCTCGCAATCACGGGCGTGCCGTTCGATTCCGCCGCATCGCACCGGCCCGGCACGCGCTTTGGCCCGCGCGGGTTGCGGATCGCGTCGACGGGCATCGCGTGGGAGCGCCCGTGGCCGTGGTCGTTCGATCCGTTCGACGTGCTGGCCGCGGTCGACTACGGCGATTGCGCGTTCGATCTCGGCCAGCCCGAATCGGTGCCGGGCGCGATCGAGCGGCATGCCGACGGGATCCTCGCGCGCGGCTGCGCGATGCTGACGCTCGGCGGCGATCACTTCATCACGTATCCGCTGCTGAAGGCGCATGCGAGAGTGCACGGGCCGCTGTCGCTCGTGCACTTCGATGCGCATACCGACACGTGGCCCGATCGCGACGTCAAGCGCATCGATCACGGGACGATGTTCTTCCACGCGGCCAACGAGGGCCTGGTGGTGCCCGGACGGTCGGCGCAGGTCGGCATCCGGACGACCAACGACGCGCCGATGGGCTTCGACATCCAGGATGCGCGCCACGTGCATGCGCGACGCCCGCCGCGGTCGCCGCGCGCATTCGCGAACGGGTCGGCGATCATCCCGTCTACCTGACGTTCGACATCGACTGCCTCGATCCGGCGTTCGCGCCGGGCACGGGCACGCCGGTCTCCGGCGGGCTGTCGAGCCATCAGGCGTTCGAGATCCTGCGTCACCTGGAGGGCATCAACCTGGTCGGCATGGATGTGGTCGAAGTGTCGCCGCCGTACGATCATGCGGAAATCACGTCGCTGGCCGGCGCGACGATCGCGCTGGAGATGGTGTGTCTCCATGCGTGGCGGCATCGGCACGCGCGACCGCAAGGTTGAGGGCTGAGGCAATCCGGACAGGCGGCCCGGGATGTCCCGGGCCGCGCTTCCTGAAGCAGGCCGCATATGACGAAAGACGGGGCGCGACGGCCGGCGCGCGGCGTCCTAAGATGAATGCATTCCCCTTCCGCGACAGGCCCCTTCCGTGTGCACCCACTACCGCGCTCCCGATGAAGACCCGGGCATCAGCGAGCTGAAGATCGGAATCGGCGACCTGTTCCGCCGTGACCCCTGGGCAGCCGACGTGTATCCCGACTACGCGGCGCCGGTCGCGCGCGCCGATGGCGACGGCCTCGAGGTCGTCGCGGCCGTGTTCGGTTTCTGGCCGAAATTCATGCAGCCCGAGCGGGTCGACGACGACGGCCGCAAGCAGAAGAAGCTCGATACGGTGAACGCACGGGCGGAAACGGTCGGCTCGTCGCGGCTCTACGGCACGGCGTGGCGCAACGGCCAGCGCTGCCTGATTCCGGCGCGCTGGATCGTCGAGCCGTGTTACGAAACCGGCCGCAACGTGTGGCACCGGATCGGCGTCGGCGGCTGGCAACCGTGCTGCGTCGCCGGCATCTGGCGGCGCTATGCGCGCGACGACGGCCAGCCGGTGATCGGCATGGCGATGCTCACGGTCAACGCCGACGCGCACCCGCTGTTCGCACGGATGCATCGGCCCGGCGAAGAGAAGCGGGGCGTCGTGATCCTGCGCCGCGACGATTACGACGAATGGCTGCACACGACGAACGCCGACGCCGCGCGCCTGATGCTGCAACTGCTGCCGGCCGGCGAGATGGCGGCGGAGCCGAATCCGAAATAGCGGCGGCGTTCTCGAGGTCCGTTCGGACGATTTCGATATTTGGCCGATCTCGGGTAATTCCTGATTCCCCACGAGTTGTATATACAAGATCATCCGCTGGCAATATCGGCACGCGTGCGTGTCGACGCGCCAGCGTGCTGACCGTGCGTGCGTGGCGCATGCCGGCGATCCACGGCGTTCGACCAAGTTCCACCGCGACGAGTCGTTAAGGGCGGCTCGGCAGGTGCGTTGTTTAGATGGATGTGTTTGCGATCCTGAGCAATTTGGAGATAACTCCGTGTCAACCCATTCCAGCGGGAAAGCCGGCGGCCTGATCGAAGTCCGTTCGATCGACTTCATTCCCGACGCCGAGCGCCACGGCGGCCTGCTGAGCCAGTTCACCCTGTGGCTGTCGGCCAACCTGCAGATCACGGCCATCGTCACGGGCGCGCTCGCCGTCGTGCTCGGCGGCGACGTGTTCTGGTCGCTGGTCGCGCTGCTGCTCGGCCAGTTCATCGGCGGCGCGGTGATGGCGCTGCATGGCGCGCAGGGGCCGCAGCTCGGGTTGCCGCAGATGATCTCGAGCCGTGTGCAGTTCGGCGTCTATGGCGCGATGATCCCGATCGTGCTCGTGTGCCTGATGTACATCGGCTTTTCCGCCAGCGGCTCGGTGCTGGCCGGGCAGGCCGTCGCGCAGCTGCTGCACGTCGACGACGCGGCCGGCATCCTGCTGTTCGCGGCCGTGATCGTCGTGCTGACCGTGTTCGGCTATCGCGCGATCCACGCCGTCGGCCGGGTCGCGAGCGTGATCGGCATCGCCGCGTTCGTCTACATGTTCACGCAGCTGTTCGCGAACCACGACATCGGCACGCTGCTCGCGAACCGGCATTTCTCGCTCGCGAGCTTCCTGCTGTCGATGTCGCTGTCCGCGTCGTGGCAGATCGCGTTCGGTCCGTACGTCGCCGACTATTCGCGCTACCTGCCGCGCTCGACGTCGTCGGTCGCGACGTTTCTCGCGGTCGGCCTGGGCTCGGTGATCGGCGCGCAGGCGGCGATGGTGTTCGGCGTGTTCGCGGCCGCACTGGCCGGCAGCCAGTTCGCGCACCACGAGGTGGCGTATATCGTCGGCCTCGGCTCGACCGGCGCCGTGGCCGCACTGCTGTACTTCAGCATCGCGTTCGGCAAGGTGACGGTGACGGCGCTCAACGCCTACGGCAGCTTCATGTCGATGGCGACGATCATCAGCGGCTTTCGCGGCAAGGGCGCCGTGTCGTCTAAGAGCCGCCTCGTCTACATCTTCGGGATGATCTGCGTATCCACGCTCATCGCGCTCGCGGGCCGCCATGCGTTCCTGAAGGAATTCACCGCGTTCATCCTGTTCCTGCTCGCGTTCTTCACGCCGTGGAGCGCGATCAACCTGGTCGACTACTACTGCTTCACGCGCTCGCGCTACGACGTGCCGGCGCTGTCCGATCCGGACGGCCGCTACGGCCGCTGGAACGTGATGGCGATCACGATCTACGTGGTCGGCATCCTCGTGCAGTTGCCGTTCATGTCGACGCACATCTACACGGGCCCGCTGGTCGATGCGCTCGGCGGCACCGACATCTCGTGGATCCTCGGCCTGATCGTGCCGGCCGTGCTGTATTACATCGGCGCGCGCGCGTCGCGCCGCAGCATTCCCGAGCGCCTGATCCTGCCGCTCGAACGCGGCGAGATCCAGCACTGATTGGGAAGGGGAAGGGCGTCCGGCCGGGACGGAGCCGGGCGCTGCGATGCGTGTTGCGTGTTACGCGTTCGTCGCGAGCGACGCGCGCCGACGTTGCACGACCTGCAGCGCGACGAGCGCAAGCCCGGCGAGCGCGATCAGCGAGCCGGCCACCGGCACGGCCGCATACCCGAAGCCCGCCGAGATCGCCGCGCCGCCGGCGGCCGCGCCGAGTGCGTTGCCGAGGTTGAACGCGCCGATGTTGACGGCCGACGCAAGGCCCGGCGCCTCGTGGGCCGCCCGCATCACGCGCATCTGCAGCGGCGGCACGACCGCGAACGTCGCGATCCCCCACACGAGCAGCGTGACGGCGGCGCCGGCATGCGTGCTGGCGAGTACCGGGAACGCGACCATCGTGGCGATCAGCAGCAGCAGGAAACCGATCAGCGTGCCGTCGAGCGAACGGTCCGCCAGACGCCCGCCCGCGATGTTGCCGACCGAGAAGCCGACGCCGATCAGCACCAGCATCGCGGTCACGAAGCCGGGCGTGGCACCGGTCAGGTGCTCGAGCGTCGGTGCGACATACGTGTAGAGCGTGAACATCGCGCCGGCGCCGAGCACGGTCGTCCCGAGCGCGCCGAGCACGACGGGGCGCGTCAGCACCGAGAGTTCGGCACGCAGGTCGGGCATCTTGCCGGCTTCGCCCTTCGGCAGCGCGGCGAACAGCCCGGCGATCGCGATCAGGCCGAGGCCCGCGGTCGCCGCGAACGACATGCGCCAGCCGATGATCTGGCCGAGCCAGGTCGCGGCCGGCACGCCGCCGACGTTCGCGATCGTGAGACCCATGAACATCGTCGCGACCGCGCTGGCCTGCTTTTCGCGCGGCACGAGGCTGGCTGCGACCACCGAGCCGAGCCCGAAGAAGGCGCCGTGGTTGAGGCTCGTCACGAGGCGGGCGAGCAGCAGCGTCGTATAGCCGGGCGCGAACGCCGACAGCAGGTTGCCGATCGTGAAGATCGACATCAGCGCGATCAGCGCCGAGCGGCGCGACCAGCGCGCGAGCAGCAGCGTCATCAGCGGCGCGCCGACCATCACGCCGATCGCGTAGGCGCTGATCAGCATGCCGGCTTGCGGAATCGATACGTGCACGCCGTCGGCGATCACGGGCAGCAGGCCCATCGGCGAGAACTCGGTCGTGCCGATGCCGAACGCACCGGCGGCGAGTGCCAGCAGCGGCAGCGCGGCGCTGCCGGACGTGCGTGACGTAGAGGAGGTTGGGGGATTCACGTAAGGGGCTCCGGGGGGGCGGGCGGCAGCGGGGGCGGGCATCGCCGGGGCCGGCCGGCCGTTGATGGCAGGACGGAGTGTGCCCGTTTTACTTTTGCGGAAAAAGCCGCGTTCGATCGAAATTGTTTTGATTCTGAATCAACAATGAAGGCCGGGCCCGCGCCCATAAAAAAGCCTCGGAAACGGGCGGACCGTGACCGAGGCGTCAAGGCATCCTCTCTTTGGCACGAGGGTTGGATGCGCGCGAAGTATATTTCGAGATATAACAATTGGAAATAGCGCGCGATGGCCGATTTTCGAGGAATATTTCAAATTCCCGACAACCCGGTTGCCGGCGTCGTGAAACTGCAAATCGGACGATATCGCGGCGGCCGTCGCCTGACCGGATCGATCCGCGTCGAGTAGGTTCCGGACGACCAGGCCGGATGGTGCCAACTCGGCATGCGACGCGCCCGCCGCGCCTGCGCGTTTCGTTTTTGAAACATTCCGGCGGCGCAGCGGGCGGTTGGCAGCACTGCGCCGAACCGTAGGAAAAATGTCGGCTTCGTCGGCTTGGCGCGGTGCCAGGCCGGGCGGGACGAACGCGCGACGCGGACGGCAGCGTGGCGTCTTTTTCGCCTCTTTCGAGCGTGCGCCTGTTTCATCCCCGTAACCGATCGTATGGGCCGCCTGCGCACGGCGGCGCTGTGCGCGTCCACGGCGCATGCGGCATGCGGTTGCCGATCCGGTGGCATGGAATGTGCTCCCTCATCGAGCGTAACGACAGGTACCGAACGGAGGACCGCAACGGATCGGCATCCCGGCGACGACCGGCTTCCGGCGACGCGAACACGGAGGCAGGCGAACGACGGGCGCGAACATGAACGGGGTGCCGTCGGAACGGCCATCCGCCCGCGAGAGGCGATGCCGTGCGACGGCGGGTGATCGATCAACGCGCAATTCCTGCGCTCGGGGCGGGTGCGGCGGCGACGTGCTGTCGTGCAGCGCGTCGTCCGGCCGGTGGGAGAAAAACAATGAGGGATTTCGTGGTCGCAGTGCTGTGGCTTGGCCCGTTGTCGGTGCTGCTTTACCTGTCGGACGTCGACGTCCGGCAGGTCGTTGCGCAGATCCCGGACTACCTGCGTCATCTGGTGGCGATGTTCTTCAGCTGACGAAGGGCCGGACGGATCGGCCGTGGGCCGGACGGTGCCGCGGCGCACGGGTGGTCCGCGCGCCGCGGCACCGTTGCGTTCACGCGCCGGCCGTCGCATGCAGCGCCGCGAGGAACTGCCGCACGACCGGCGAGACCGCATGGCCGTCGTACACGAATTCGACGTCGAAGCGCTCGGCGAGCGTGTCGAGCGCGACCAGCCGCACGGTGCCCGGGCACGACGGAGCCGCGCTCTCCGGCACGAACGCGCAGCCCATCCCGGCCGCGACGAGCCCGATCAGCGTCGGGACGTCGCTGCCGACCTGCGCGATCCGCGGTGTGAAGCCCGCCCGCCGGCACCGTTCGATCAGGAACCGGTGATGCGCGGCGGACCGTTGCGGATCGAACCACACAAACGGCGCGTCGGCGAGCTCGGCCAGCCGGGCAGGCGCGCGCACGCGGCGCCCCGGCGTGGACGGCATCGCGAGCACGAACCGGTCGCTCAGCAGCCGCACGCCCGCCAGTTGCGGCGCTTCGTCCCGGCGCCACGCCATGATCCCGCCGTCGAGCTCGCCGCGCGCGATCGCGGCCGCCTGTTCGGCCGACAGCATCGGCGCGATCGACAGCTTCACGTGCGGGCATGCATCCCGGAACGCCTTGAGCACGTTCGACACCACCGGCAGCGGGAAATAGTTCGGCAGCACGCCGAGCCGCAGCTCGCCGAGTTCGCCGGCCGCGCTGCGCAGCGCGCGCTCGCGGCTGTCGCGCAGGTCGGCGAGCAGGCGCGTCGCATCCCGCAGAAAACTTGCGCCGGCCGCCGTGAGCGAGACGCCGGTCGCGCGGCGGACCAGCAGCGGGGTGCCGATCGCGTCCTCGAGCTCGCGGATCTGCCGGGACAGCGCGGGCTGCACGATCCCGACCGCGCGGGCGCCCGCCATCACGCTGCCGGCTTCCGCGACCGCGACGAAGTAGCGGAGATGGCGTAATTCGACTTGTCGCATGCGGCTCCTGTCCGTCGATGAAGATATGCCTGCCAAGCATAGCAGTCGGCATTCGATGGTATTGGAAAGCATGATGCGCGCGACGTAGCATGGACGGCGTCATTTCACTCGTGCGCGCCTCATTCCCATGCCGCTTCATGTCCAGACCCCCTATCTTCGATCGCATGCCGCATCCCGCCGGCTCGGCAAGGACGTGCTGCTCAAGATCGAGGCGATGCAGCCGTGCGGCTCGTTCAAGCTGCGCGGCGTCGGCGCGGTCTGCGACGCGCGGCGTGCCGCCGGCGCCCGGCGGTTCGTGTCGTCGTCGGGCGGTAACGCAGGCATCGCGGTCGCGTATGCGGGCCGCGAACTCGGCGTGTCCGTGCTCGTGGTGGTGCCGGAAAGCACGTCCGCGCGCGCACGCGAGCTGATCCGCGTCGAAGGCGCGGAGCTGGTCGTGCGCGGTGCGTCCTGGGCGGAGGCGAATGCGTTCGCGCAGTCCGTGCTCGGCCCGCACGACGCGTTCGTGCACCCGTTCGACGATCCGGTGCTGTGGCAGGGCCACGCGACGATGATCGACGAGATGGCCGCGGCCGGGCCGAAGCCCGACGCGGTCGTGCTGGCGGTCGGCGGCGGCGGGCTGCTGTGCGGCGTGCTGGAGGGGCTCGCGCGCAACGGCTGGGGCGACGTGCCGGTCGTCGCGGTTCAGACCGAAGGCGCGGACTGCTATGCGCGCTCGGTTGCGCTGGGGCGGCCCGTCGAATTGCCGGAAATCACCAGCGTCGCGACGTCGCTCGGCGCGAAGCGGCCCTGCGACGCCGCGCTCGCGTGGGCGGCGCGGCATGCGATCGACACCGTCGTCGTGTCCGATGCGGCAGCGGTGGCCGCGTCGCTACGGTTCCTCGACGAGCACCGGATCGTGGTGGAGCCGGCTTGCGGCGCCGCGCTGGCCGCGCTCGACACGGCAACGCCCGCGCTGGTCGCCGCGTCGCGCATCGCGGTGATCGTCTGCGGCGGGGTGACGGCGACGGTCGAGCACCTGCACGTGTTGAACAGCCGGGGGCGCGAAACGGAAAGGGGGCGGTGAAGGGCGTTTGCGTGACGCCGCGCCGCACGTGCGGCGGCGCGGGCGTCGACCGGACGTGACTCAGCTTGCGCGGCGCGCGCTCGACGACACCGGCGCAGCGGCCTCGATGGTCATGACGGGCGAGGGGGCGGGCGCCTTGTCGGCCGGCGTGGTCGAGACCGGCGCGGGGACGGGGGCCCGAGCGGGCGCCGAGGTGGGAGCGGACGCAGGAGCGGCAGCCGATGCCGGAGCCGGAGCTGGCGTGGACGCCGGTGCGGCCGCGGATGCGGGAGCCGGCGCGGACGCTGGTGCGGAAGCCGGCTTGGACGCAGACGTGGCCGCCGATGCGGAAGAGGAGGCCGACGCGGGCACGGCCGTCGCCGCCGGTGCGGAAACCGGGGCCGACGCGGGCGAGCCGGCAGAGGCCGGCGCGACTGCCGAAGCCGCCGCGGCCGCCGCACCGGATGCCTGCCCCGGAGCGGCCGCCCGCATCGCCGGAACCGCCGCCGCGGCACCCGGCGCGCCGGACGCCGGCGCGGCAGCGGACGCCGGCACCGGCGCCGCGGGCGGCGTCGGCACGGCCGGGGTCGTCATCTTCATCGGCTCGCCCTGCGGCGTCGGCGCGGGTTCGGGCAGCGGCGTGACGGGTTCCTTCTCGGCGGCCTTGACGGTCGCGCGGTCGCGGCGGGCCGGGTCGATCTTCAGGAAATGCTCGACGAGATTGAAGAAGCGCTCATAGAACACGCCGGCGGGAATCGTCTCGCTGGCGGTCTTGACGAGCGCGTCGTCGCTCGACCCGATCGGCAGCGACAGCGAGCCGAACACGCTGAGCCCGACGCTGGCCGACGTATTCGACTTCTTCAGCGTGTAACGATCCTGCACCGCGTTGACGTACGCGATGCTCGACGAGCCGTCCGCGTTCGCGTCCGCGCACACGACGTGAAACTCGATCACGACGTGCATGTCGTTGTTCGGCTGGAAATTCTTGCTGCCGTCGACCGCATCGTTGCGCGACGACGACACCACATAACCCTGGCTCAGCAGCGCGCGCCGCGCGGCCTCGCAGGCCGCGTCGGATTTCGAATGGAACGTATGCGCATACGGGCTGCTCGTCGCGTCGAACTGTTCCTGCTGGTAGATCGGCTTGGGCGGCGACGAGCACGCCGCCAGCACGGTCGCGGCCGCGAGCGCGCACGAAACGGTAAACAGGCGAAATCGGTTGTGCATGGCGTCTTTCAGAAGGCTCGGCCGGTTGCCGCGCCGGGACTGCGCGCGCATGGCGCGAAGGTCGGATGGTTGCCGGGCGCGCTGGTGCGCAGCCGGCAGAAGCTGTCAGGCAGGCGCGCGGCAATCTCGTAAGGCCGGGGCGCCATTATAGTTTCGTTTGATGTCGCGCTTGCGTCAGGGCCGCGCATCGCGCGCAACGGCCAGCAATTGCGACGTCAGCGGATGGTGTTCGCCGCGCCGCGAGCGGATCGCGTGGATCTCCTCGGTCACGTCGCCCGCGCGCCCGAGCCGCCGCAACCCGCGCAGCAGCGACGCATCGTTCGCGCCGAGTTCGCTCAGCGGAAACACGCCGAGGCCGCGCGCCGCGAACACGGCCATCAGCGCGCTGTCCTCGAATTCCCCGGCCACGCGGGGCACGATCCGCTCACCTTCCAGCCACAGGTCGAGGCGCGCGCGCAGCGCCGAATGCGCGGTCGGCAGCAGCACGGGCAGCTCGGCGAGGCACTGCGGAAAGTGCTCCCGTGCGGCCGGCGTGACGAGTGCCGCGGAGCCGTACCAGTCGACCGGCGACGCGACGAGCCGCTCGCTCGTCACACGCAGGTTCGAACCGGACGGCGCGCCCTGGCCGGCCAGCACGAGATCGAGATGATGCAGCGCGAGCTCCGCGAGCAGCGCGTCGTGCTCGCCCTCGTGGCACAGCAGCCGCAGCGTGGGCGTATCCAGCACGGGTGCCAGGATCGCGTGCGCGGCAAGCTTGGAGATGCCGTCCGCGAGGCCGACCGCGAGCCGCACGGTCGGCCGGCTGGCTGCCGCACGCACTTCGTCGGGGATCAGCCGTCCCATCTCGAAGATCGCCTCCGCGCGCGCAAACGCGGCCTGGCCGGCGTCGGTCATCGCGACGCCGCGCCCGGCCGGGCGCAGCAACTGGTGCCCGAGCGCTTTCTCGAGTTCGCGCACCTGCGCACTGATGGTCTGCACGGCCATGTCGAGCCGACCGGCCGCGCGCGCAAAGCCGCCTTCCTTCACGACGACCCAGAAGTAGTACAGATGTCGGAAATTGAGCATCGGATCGTAATTTCGGAAAAACCGAACCAAAAATCAGATTCTCTCTGATTTTTCCGAAGCATGCGGATGCCGATAATCGGGTTTTCCACCTTCGTTTTCCTGAACCTCATGGACTACCTGCTGACGCTTGCCGCCGACCCTGCCGTCTGGGCGGCGCTTCTGACGCTCGTCGTGATGGAAGTCGTGCTCGGCATCGACAACCTGATCTTCATCTCGATCCTCAGCAACAAGCTGCCCGAGGCGCAGCGCGCCCGCACGCAGCGCCTCGGCATCGCGCTCGCGCTGGTGATGCGCCTCGCGCTGCTCGGCAGCGTCGCGTGGATCGCGAGCCTCACCGAACCGGTGTTCACGCTGTTCGACCATGCGTTCTCGTGGCGCGACATGATCCTGCTGTCGGGCGGCCTGTTCCTCGTCTGGAAGGCGACCACCGAGATCCATCACCACGTGTCGCACGACGGTGACGGCGCCGCCGGCGCGTCGAACGGCGCGCCCGGCCTGACGATGTGGGCCGCGATCGGCCAGATCGTGATGCTCGACATCGTGTTCTCGATCGACAGCATCGTGACCGCGATCGGCATGACCGAACACGTGCCGATCATGTTCGTCGCGGTGATCGTCGCCGTCGCCGTGATGCTGTTCGCTGCGCAGCCGCTCGCACGCTTCATCGACCGCAACCCGACCATCGTGATGCTCGCGCTGTCGTTCCTGGTGGTGATCGGCATGACGCTGATCGCCGAAGGTTTCGGCTCGCATGTGCCGAAGGGTTACATCTACGCGGCGATGGCGTTCTCGGCTTTCGTCGAGGGCATGAACATGCTGGCGCGGCGCGCGAAGGCGAAGCGCGCGGCGCAGGCGTCCGGGCGCTGAGCGCGCGGCGCCATCCCGATTCCTCACCCGTCCGACAGGAGACGCATCGTGAAATGCCCGGTCTGCAAGACACCCGACCTGCTGATTGCCGAACGCCAGTCGATCGAGATCGACTATTGCCCCGCATGCCGTGGCGTGTGGCTCGATCGCGGCGAGCTCGACAAGCTGATCGCGCGCGGCGACGGCGACGCGCCCGTGCACCGCGACGCACGCGCGCAGCGCGACCACGACGATGCGTGGCGCCGCGACCGGCGAGCGCGCGACGACGACCGCCGCCACGAGCCGCACCGTCGCAAGAAATCGGTGTTCGACATCTTCGATTTCGATTGAGCGCGCGCCGGCCCCGCGATGAAAAAAATGCCCCGTCAGGCCGTGTGCCTGACGGGGCATGTCACATGCGGGCCGCGTGCGGCGTCACGCGTTGCCGGCCGTCACGTCGATGCGGCGCGGACGCGTTTCCTCGCGGCGCGGAATCGTCAGCGTCAGCACGCCGTCGCGCAGGTTCGCGTCGATCCTCGACGTGTCGAGGTCGGGGCTCAGCGTGAACGCGCGCGCAAAGCGCGGCGCACGCAGTTCGGCGTGCCGGACCCGCAGCTCGGTGGGCAGATCGATGTGCACCTGCGCGTCGATCGTCAGCGTGTTGTCGTGCACCTTCACGTCGAGGTTCTCGCGCGGCACGCCGGGCAGGTCGGCCCGCAGCGTGACGCCGAGATGATTCTCGACGATGTCGACGGCCGGCGTGATCGCGGGCGCACGCGCGGCCGTGGCCGCGGCTCCGGGTTGGGCGTTGGCCGATTGACGTTCGGTGACGGGCTGGCTGATGTTCATTTCGCTCTCCTCGTGATCAGTGGACCGCGATCGCGCGCGGCTTCGATGCCTCGCGCCGGCCGACGCGAATCAGCAGGCAGCCGTTTTCATAGCGGGCGCTGACCTGGTCGGGATCCGCATCACGCGGCAGCTCGACGACGCGGCGGAACGCACCGTGAAAGCGCTCCTGCGCATAGGTGCGCAGGTCGTCGCCTGCGCCGCCTGGCGCCGGCTTGCGCTCGCCGCTGATCGTCAGCAGGTCCTTGTCGATCGATACGTCGAAGTCGGCCGCGGCCATGCCTGGCGCGAACGCGACGATCTCGATCGCGCTGTCGGTCGCACCGACGTTGAGCGCGGGGAACGCGCCTTGCCGCGCCGCGCGGATGCTGGACGGCGATTCGCCGAACAGGTCCGTCATCTGGCGCTGCATGCGGGCCAGTTCATTGAAGATGTCGTTGCCGAATGGGAAACCGCTCATGTTCGTGTCCTCCGTAACAGACGGGCTTCATGCCTTCGAAATGCGCCGCGCAGGGTGCGCGATTGCGCTCACGGCACGTAATTAGTGGCCGCCACAGCGCATTTCAAGTGGCCGGCGTCAGGTGCGCGCGCACGATTCGATGCGACAATCGCCGCGCCATCCAACGAGACAAAGGGGCCGAAGCAACATGAACAAGAACATCGGACGCATCGCGATCGTCGGCGCCGGCGTGATCGGCGCCAGCTGGGCCGCTTTCTACCTGACGCAGGGCTTCGACGTCGTCGCGACCGATCCGGCGCCGCAAGCCGACGCGCGGCTGCGCGACGCACTGGCCGCGTTTCTCGGCGACGAGGCCGCAGCGCTGACGCAGCGGCTCACGTTCGACGCGGACCTGGCGCGCGCGCTCGACGGCGTCGACTTCGTGCAGGAGAACGGCCCGGAGCGGCTCGACCTGAAGCGTGCGCTGTACCGGCAGATGGACGACGTGCTGCCCGCGCGCGTGCCGATCGCGTCGAGTTCGTCGGGCCTGAAAATGTCGGACATCCAGACCGCGTGCGAAAAGCATCCGGAACGGTGCCTGATCGCGCATCCGTTCAATCCGCCGCACCTGATTCCGCTCGTCGAGCTGGTCGGCGGCGAGGCCACCGGCCAGGACGTGATCGCGCGCGTGAAGGCTTTCTACGATGCGCTCGGCAAGCAGACGATCGTCCTCAACAAGGAGATGACCGGCCACGTCGCGAACCGGCTCGCGGCCGCGCTGTTCCGCGAGGTGTATCACCTCGTCGGCGAAGGCGTCGTGAGCGTTGCCGATGCGGACAAGGCCGTCGCATGGGGGCCCGGCCTGCGCTGGGGGCTGATGGGGCAGTGCCTGACCTATCACCTCGGTGGCGGCGCGGGCGGAATCGCGCACTTTCTCGAACACCTGTCGGGGCCGATCACGAGCTGGTGGGACGACCTCGGCACGCCGTCGTTCGACCCGGACGTCGATCGCAAGCTGAACGACGAATTGCGCGCGATCCAGGGCGAGCGCTCGATGCAGGAACTGGCGGCCGAACGCGACCGCCTGCTCGTCGAGCTGATCGACGCGCGCCGCCGCAGCTTCCTGCCCTGAGCGGTTGCCGCGCGCGCGGCGCTACTGCTGCGACGCCGGCTGCTGCGCCTGCATCGCCCACGCGGGCCGCACCGCGTCGAGCCGTTCGCGGTTGCGCGCGCGCGTCGCGGCGCTCGGCGGGTAGTTGCCGTCGTTCGTCGGCAGTTCGCCGTCGAGATAGGCCTGCTTGAGCTGGGCGATGACTTCCGCGCGTGTCAGGCCCGGTGCGGGCGCGGCGGCATCGGTCTGGGCGAAGGCGGGGGAAAGCAGGGCGGCGGCGGCGGTCGCGACGGCGAATCGCATGAGGTTCATGGGGCGCTCCGAAAGAGGGGACGGGACAACGGACGGGCGGCGCGGGGCCGTGCGTTCCGATGGGTTCCATTGTCGTGAGCGGGTGCTGCGCGGACGATGACGTGTTCCGGGCAGGATTGTCAGCGGGCGGCGGACGTGGAGCGGGCCGCCCGGCCGGCGCGTTGCGCCCCTGCGTTACAGCCCGGCCGCGGCGGCGACCAGCGTTGCCTCGAGCGCGAGCGTGGATCGCGACGCGGCCGCCGGGCGGTCGATCACGTATTCGAGTTCGCCGAGTTCGGGCAGCCCCGCGTCGAGCCGCGCGAGCCCGGCCGGGATCACGTAGCCCGCGAACGCGCTGACGCCGAGCCCCGCGCTCGCAGCGGCGCGCAGCACCGCGACGCTGCTGCTGACTACCGCGATCCGGTACGGCCGCCCGACGGCTTCGAGCGATTCGAGCACGCGGCGGCGCGACACGCTCGGCTCCGGATGCATCGCGAGCGGCAGCACGGTCTCGTGGCCGGTGATCCGCGAATCGGGGCCCGTGCACCAGTACAGCGGCTCGCTGCGGATCACGCGGCCGCGCCGGCTGCCCGCGATGCGCTTCGCGAACACGAGATCGTGCCGCCCTTCGTCGAGCGCGTCGAACAGGTCGCCCGACAGCCCGGTCGAGATCGCGAGCTCGACTTCCGGATTGCGCTGCACGAAGCTCGCGAGCGCGGCCGTCAGGTGCGCCGACGCGAAATCCTCCGACATCGCGAGCCGCACCTTGCCCGACAGCGGCGGCCCGCACACCGACGTGACGGCTTCGTCCATCAGTTCGAGGATGCGCACCGCGTAGCGGAACAGCGCGTCGCCGTGCTGCGACAGGTGCACGTTGCGCGTGTCGCGCTCGAACAGCGGCCGGTCGAGCAGCTCCTCGAGGCGGCGGATATGCTGGCTGACGGTCGACTGCGACAGGCTCACGCGCTCGGACGCGGCGGTGAAGCTGCCGGACTGGGCGACGGCGACGAAGCTGCGCAGCAGTTCGGGCGGTAACGGGCGCATTGCTAAATCCACTGAATCGGTTTCGACAACTTCATAAATGGCCGGATATTGCGGCGCTAGTATCGGATCACGCGCCGGTGCGTGCCCGCAACGGGATGCACCGGACGCGCAGCCCGCGTCGTGCCGGCGGCTGCATCGGTCAGTCTACGGCATCCGGCGTCCGGCCCGAAACCGCATCATCCCATCGACCGCCCGAGAACGCGCCCGCACGACGGGCCGCCGGGCCGCGGCGCACCGCCGCAGGAGACGAGTCCGCGCACGGGATCGGCGTGCGGGGCCGGTTCCTGCATGCGTCCGGCGCCCGTCACGAAGAGACTGGAGACGACTCATGATCATCTACGGAACCGCGCTGCTGGCGTTCTGCCACCTGGCCGGACTGTTCCTCGGCGACCTGCTCGGCAGCGCGATCGGCGTGAAGACCAACGTCGGCGGCGTCGGCATCGCGATGCTGCTGCTGATCTGCCTGCGCCTGTGGCTGCACCGGCGCGGCTGGCTGCCGAAGGAAACCGAGGCCGGCGTCGGTTTCTGGGGCGCGATGTACATCCCCGTCGTCGTCGCGATGGCCGCGAACCAGAACGTCGTCGCCGCGCTGAAGGGCGGGCCCGTCGCGCTGCTGGCCGCCGTCGGCGCGGTCGCGATCTGCGCATGCTGCATCGCGGTGCTCGTGCGCACCGGGCGCGACGACACGGCCTTCGCGGGCGTGCCGCAATTCGAAGAACAGTGACGGAGGCCGCCATGCTGCAGATGCTCGAAAAAACCGTCGCCCACAACGGGCTCGTCGCGTCGTTCGCGCTGGTCGGCCTGATCATGTGGCTGTCGTCGATCGCGTCGCGCAAGCTCACGTTCGGCCGCGTGCACGGCTCGGCGATCGCGATCGTCATCGGTCTCGTGCTGGCCTATGTCGGCGGCGCGTTTACCGGCGGTGAGAAGGGGCTGGCCGACGTCAAGCTGTTCGCCGGCATCGGCCTGATGGGCGGCGCGATGCTGCGCGATTTCGCGATCGTCGCGACCGCGTTCGAAGTGCAGCCGACCGAGGCACGCAAGGCCGGGCTCGTCGGCGTCGTGTCGCTGCTGCTCGGCACCGTGCTGCCGTTCATCGTCGGCGCGTGCATCGCGCGCGCATTCGGCTACACCGACGCGGTCAGCATGACGACCATCGGCGCGGGCGCCGTCACCTACATCGTCGGCCCCGTGACGGGCGCGGCGATCGGCGCGAGTTCCGACGTGATCGCGCTGAGCATCGCGACGGGGCTCGTGAAGGCGATCATCGTGATGGTCGGCACGCCGGTCGCGGCCGGCTTCATGGGCCTGAAGACGCCGCGTTCCGCGATGATCTTCGGCGGCCTGGCCGGCACCGTCAGCGGCGTGAGCGCGGGGCTCGCCGCGACCGACCGCCGGCTCGTCCCGTACGGCGCGCTGGTCGCGACTTTCCATACGGGCGTCGGCTGCCTGCTCGGGCCCTCGGTGCTGTTCTTCACGACGCGCGCGCTGGTCGGCGCATAGGCCGCACGATGGGCGGCCCGTGCGCGGGCCGCACCCATCGCGGCGCCCTCTGAGTCGCATTCGTCAACATCATCAATCGGCGGCGGCGCCAGGCTTAGAATGCCGCTGAACCATCGAAGCGGGAGAACTGTTCATGACGGGATGGAATCACGCGCGGCAGGCGCGCGATGCACGCCTCGCGGCCGGCGCGGCTTATACGCGCAGGGCAAGCGGGTCGACGCGCGCGACACCGTCGCGTTGCTCGAAGCGGTGCTGCGGCCCGGCGACCGAGTCTGCCTCGAAGGCGACAACCAGAAGCAGGCCGACCTGCTCGCGACGGCGCTCGCCGACGTCGACAGCGCGAAGATCCACGACCTGCACATGGTGCAGTCGGGCGTCGTGCTGCCCGAGCATCTCGACGTGTTCGAGCGCGGCATCGCGAAGCGTCTCGACTTCGCGTATTCGGGCCCGCAGTCGCAGCGCATCGCGAAGCTGCTGTTCGGCGGCAAGATCGCGCTCGGCGCGGTGCACACGTATCTCGAGCTGTTCGCCCGCTACTTCATCGACCTCACGCCGCAGGTCGCGCTGATCGCGGCCGTGAGCGCCGATCGCGACGGCAACCTGTACACCGGCCCGAACACCGAGGACACGCCGACCGTCGTCGAGGCCACCGCGTTCAAGGACGGCATCGTGATCGCGCAGGTCGACCGCATCGTCGACAAGGTGCCGCGCGTCGACATCCCCGGCGACCGCGTGCATTTCGTCGTCGAGGCCGGCCGGCCGTTCTACGTCGAACCGCTGTTCACGCGCGATCCGGCCGCGATCACCGAAACCCAGATCCTGACCGCGATGCTCGCGATCAAGGGCATCTACGAACCGTACGGGATCAAGCGCCTGAACCACGGGATCGGCTTCAACACGGCCGCGATCGAACTGCTGCTGCCGACCTACGGCGAGAAGCTCGGGCTGAAGGGCAAGGTCTGCTCGCACTGGGCGCTCAATCCGCACCCGACGCTGATTCCCGCGATCGAATCGGGCTGGGTCGAGCAGATCCACTGCTTCGGCTCGGAGGTCGGGATGGACGACTACATCCGCGCGCGTTCCGACATATGGTTCACCGGCCCCGACGGGTCGCTGCGCTCGAACCGCGCGTTCTGCCAGACGGCCGGCCTCTACGCGTGCGACATGTTCATCGGCTCGACGCTGCAGATCGACCTGTCCGGCCATTCGTCGACGGTCACCGCCGAGCGCATCGCCGGTTTCGGCGGCGCGCCGAACATGGGCAGCGACGCGCGCGGCCGGCGTCACCCGAGCGAGCCGTGGCTGAAGGCCGGCGCGGAAGCCGACCCGGACACGCCGGCGGCACTCAGGCGCGGCCGCAAGCTCGTCGTGCAGATCGGCGAGACGTTCGGCGACAAGAACGTGCCGATGTTCGTCGAGAAACTCGACGCGCTGAAGCTCGCCGACAAGCTGCAGCTCGACCTCGCGCCGATCATGGTCTACGGCGACGACGTCACGCACATCGTCACCGAGGAAGGGATCGCGAACCTGCTGATGTGCCGTGACAAGGACGAACGCGAGCATGCGATCCGCGGCGTCGCCGGCTATACGGAGATCGGCCGCGGCCGCGACCGGAAGATGGTCGAGCGGCTGCGCGAGCGCGGCGTGATCCGCCGTCCGGAGGATCTCGGCATCGATCCGCTCGACGCCGATCGCCGCTGGCTCGCCGCGCGCTCGATCAAGGATCTCGTGCACTGGTCGGGCGGGCTCTATGCGCCGCCGGCCCGGTTCCGCAACTGGTGAGGAAGAGGGCTGGAACAGTTGAACTATCGCTTCACCGCGCGCGAGCGCGCGAAGGGCGAGCAGGCCGCGGCGCTCGTCGGCGTGGTCGCATCCGGCAATCTCGAAGTGCTCGTCGAGCGCGTGCTGCCGGGCAACGAATGCGAGATCGACATCCGCACCGCGGCGGTCGGTTTCGGCGCGGTGTGGCAGGCCGTCGTCGCGGATTTCGTCGAGCGGCGCACGCCGGGCGGCCTGAAGCTGTCGGTCAACGACGGCGGCGCGCGGCCCGACATGGTGTCGCTGCGGCTCGCGCAGGCCGTGCGCGCGATCGAGGGGGACGCATGACGAACGACGCGATCCACGACACGCCCGCGTTCGTCGCGAATGAGGCGAGCTGGTACGAAGCGTCGGCGCGGCAGCGCGTCGACGGGCTGCTCGACGCGGGCAGCTTCAGCGAATTCCTCGGGCCGGCCGAACGCGTGACGAGCCCGCACTTGCCGCTGTTCGACCTGCCGCAGCAGTTCGACGACGGAATGGTGGTCGGCCACGGCCGGCTCGACGGGCAGCCGGTGTTCGTCGCCGCGCAGGAAGGCCGCTTCATGGGCGGTGCGTTCGGCGAAGTGCACGGCGCGAAGCTCACCGGGCTGCTGCGCGCCGCGCGCGAAGTCGGCAAGCCGGTGCTGATCCTGTTCGATACGGGCGGCGTGCGGCTGCAGGAGGCGAACGCGGGCGAACTCGCGATTGCCGAGATCATGCGCGCGCTCGTCGAAGCGCGTGCGGCCGGCGTGCCGGTGATCGGGCTGATCGGCGGGCGCGCGGGCTGCTATGGCGGCGGCGGGTTGCTCGCCGCGTGCTGTTCGGCGCTCGCGGTGTCGGAGCAGGGCCGTATCAGCGTGTCGGGCCCCGAGGTGATCGAAACCAATCGCGGCGTCGAGGCGTTCGACGCGAAGGACCGCGCGCTGATCTGGCGCACGATGGGCGGCAAGCACCGGCGGCTGATCGGCGGCGCGGATCGCTACGTGGCCGACACGCCGGCCGCATTCCGCGCGGCGGCGCTCGAGCTGATCGGGCGTGCGCCGACATTCGATGCGGCGATGCTGCGTGCCGAGCAGGCGCGTCTCGAGGCGCGTGTCGAACGGTTCGGCGCATGCGACGATGCGCTCGACGTTTGGCGCACGCTCGGCGCGAGCGCGCCGGAGGACATTCCGGGCATGCCGGACGACGCGTTCGCCGCGCTTGCCGACCAACTCCAGGAGCCCTCGCATGACGCTCGATGAAGTCCTCATGTCGCTGTTTCCGCACGGTCACGCGATCGTGCGCGACGGCGGCCTGCTGTCCGGCCACGCGGAACTGGCCGGCACACGCGTCGACGTGATCGGCGTCGCCGACCGTCTGCCGTTCGGCATCGACGAGGCGCTGACGCTCGCGGCGCGCGTGCTCGACACGATCGCGCGCGGCGGCGACACGCCGATCCTCGTGCTCGTCGACAGCGACAGCCAGCGGATGAGCAAGCGCGACGAACTGCTCGGCCTGAACGAGGGGCTGTCGCATCTCGCGAAGTGCCTGATGCACGCGGAGCTCGCCGGGCACCGGACGATCGGCGTGCTGTACGGCCACACGGCCGCCGGCGCGTTCATCGCGACCGCGCTCGCGACGCGCACGCTGCTTGCGGTGCCGGGCGCCGAGCCGGAAGTGATGGACCTGCCGTCGATGTCGCGCGTGACCAAGCTGCCGATCGACGTGCTGAAGGAGATGGCGCGCTCGACGCCGGTGTTCGCGCCGGGGCTCGACAATCTCGTGAAGATGGGCGCCGTCGACGCCGTGCTCGATCCGGCCCGCGCGCTCGACGCGCAGGTCGGCGAATGGCTCGGCAAGCCGGCCGAGCGCGTCGACGGGCGCGCCGCGCGCGGCCGGCCGGTGGCCGCCGATGTCGCGCGGCGCGTCGAGGCGCTCGCGCGTGCCGCGCAGTGACGCGCCGCTGCGCCGCCACACGCTCGTCACGTTGACGGCGGCGGGGTGGGCGGCGCTGTTCGCGCGCGACGCGGCGCTCGCCGCCGACGCGCCCGTGCGCCGATGGGCGGAACGCGGCTGGCCGCTCGTCGTGCGTCGCGCGCTGCCCGGTGAGACGCGTGAATTCGGCGTGCCGCTCGGCCTGCCGCTGCCGCCGTCCGCGGGCAAGCGGCGCATTGCGGTCAGCGTCGGCGCGGATGCGCTCGCATCGGTCGGCGCGCCGCCGGCGATTGCGGCGGTGCTCGGCGCCGCGCCCGCCGCGTGGCGGCAGCCGCTGCTCGACCTGGAGGCGCTCGGCGCGCGCTGCGGCGTGCAGGGCCGCGTGTTCGGCAGCCTCGCATGGCAGGCGCTGACGGGCGAGCCGTACCTGACCGGCGCATCGGATCTCGACGTGTTCTTCCCGCTGCCGGGCGCCGCGCACGCCGCGACGCTGCTCGACGGCCTCGCGGCGATCGACGCGCGCGCGCCGATGCGCATCGACGGCGAATTGCTGCGCGACGACGGCGCGGGCGCCAACTGGCGCGAACTGCACGCCGGCTTGCCGGACGTCGCGATCAAGACGGCCGGCGGCGTTATGCTCGGTCCGGCCGCCGCCTTCCTCGCCGGGAGCGCGCAATGAGCGCCGTGGCGCTGCCGCGCACGCTGCCGGGGGCGCAATCCGATGCCGAGCGCATCGCGGCGCTCGCCGAGCGCAGCCTCGTGCTCGAGATCGAGACCTATCCGAAGCCAGGGCTCGTCAGTCACGTCGATGCCGGCAGCCATGCGGACATGGACGCGTCGACGTTCGCCCGCAGCGCCGCCGTGCTGCGGCCTTACTTCGCGGAACTGGCCGATGCAGGCGCGCGCGACGCGGACATGGCCGTGCTGCGCAAGATCGGCCTGCGTGCCGAGCACGCGATGCTCGCCGCGACGGGCGGCGTCAACACGCATCGCGGCGCGATCTTCGGGCTCGGGCTGCTGTGTGCGGCGGCGGGCCGTCGCGGCCGGCGGGGCGCCGCGCCGCTGGGCCTGACGCTCGGCGCGTCGGTCGCGCGCCGCTGGGGCGCGGATATCCTCGGCGGCCCGCGCCTGCCCGACAGCCACGGCGAACGCGCGAGCCGCCGCTACGGCGTCGGCGGCGCGCGCCGCGAGGCGGCCGGCGGGTTCGACAGCGTGTATCGCGTCGGGCTGCCCGCGCTGCGCCGTGCGCAGCGCGACCTGCCCGGCGACCCGGAGGCGGCGCGCGTCGACGCGTGCTTCGCGCTGATCGCCGCACTCGACGATACGAACCTGCTGCACCGGGGCGGGCAGGACGGCCTCGAATTCGCGCAAGCGGCCGCACGCGCGTTCGTCGCACGCGGCGGCGTGCGGGCGCGCGACTGGCGGCTGCGCGCGGCCGCCGCGCATCGTGCGTTCGTCGCGCGCCGGCTCAGCCCGGGCGGCGCGGCCGACCTGCTCGCGATGAGCGTCTTCGTCGATGCGCTGGAGCGCGACGAGGCGGCGCGATGACGCTCGCGATCCTGTGTTCCGGGCAAGGCGGCCAGCGCGCCGACATGTTCGACCTGACCGGCACCGCGCCGCAGGCCGACGCGCTGTTCGCGCACGCCGGCCGGCTGCTCGGCGACGATCCGCGCGCGTGGGTGCGCGACGCCGCCCCGTTTGCGCTGCACGAAAACCGTGCCGCGCAGATCCTCTGCACGGTCCAGGCGCTCGCGGCCGCCGCGTTGCTCGACGCGGTGTGGCCGCGCCGGCGCTGCGTCGCCGGCTACAGCGTCGGCGAAGTCGCGTCGTGGAGCGTCGCGGGGATGATCGAGCCGGACGCCGCGCTCGACCTGGCCGATGCGCGTGCGCGTGCAATGGATGCCGCGAGCGGCGGCGACGAGCGGATGGTGTTCGTGCGCGGCCTGACGCGCGACCATCTCGCGCGCTTGTGCGCGGACCACCGCGCGGCGATCGCGATCGCGAACCCGGGCGACGCGTTCGTGGTCGCCGGCCGGCGCGACGACGTCGATGCGGCGGCCGCGGATGCGCTGCGCGACGGTGCACTGCGCGTCGCGCCCGTCTGCGTGCGGATCGCGTCGCACACGCGCCGGCTCGCGGCGGCCGTGCCGGTGTTTCGCGCGTCGCTCGCCGCGGCTCGCGTGCGGCGGCCGCTGCCCGGCACGCGGCTCTTGTCGGGCATCGACGGCGCGTCGGTGCTCGACGTCGACGCGGGGCTCGACAAGCTGGCCCGGCAGATCGCGGAGCCGGTCGAATGGGCGGCCTGTCTCGCCGCGTGCGTGGAGGCCGGTGCGACCGCGTTCCTCGAGCTCGGCCCCGGCCGCGCGCTGGCCGAGATGGCCGGTAGCGCATATCCCGCGCTGCCGGCGCGCAGCCTTGCGGATTTCCGTTCCGTCGACGGCGTGGCGAGCTGGCTTTCGCGCGTCGCGGCGGGCTGAGCGCGCCTGCGCGCGCCCGCTCACGGCGGGCCGTGTTGCGCCGGCGCAGCAGCCTTGCAGCCGGCGCTTGCCACACGAATTGGCGTCGCTAAAATGGCGCCCGCCATGAGACCAGCCGCCTTCCTTCTCGCCGCGCTCTGCTGCGCGGCGAGCGCCCACGCCAGCCAGATTCCGTCCGACGCCGCATCGGTCGGCACATACTTTTCGTATGACAATGCGGCGGCCGACGCGACCGTCGACCTGATCGCGCAGGCGCAGCGCCGCGTGTTGCTGGCCGGTTACGCGTACGTGCCGCCTGCGGTGGCCGGCGCGTTGCACGACGCGCGCGGGCGCGGGATCGAGGTGCGTGTCGTGCTCGTGCGCTCGCCGCGTGCGGGCCGGTACAGCGGCGCGGGCTTCCTGAAGGGCGCGGGCATCGACGTCGCGATCGACATGCGGCGCGACGCGCCGGCGCCGCGCTTCGTGATCGTCGACGACAGCGTCGCGCTGACGACGCTGTCCGAAGGGGCGGCTGCGCACGCGGAAACGGTGAACGTGTTCCAGCGCGCGCCCGAGCTCGCGCAATCCTACGCGCAGTCGTTCTGGCGGCTGTACCGGCGCGCGGGCGGGCTCTGACACGGCGCCGCCGCGTATCCCCGTCGGCGCGCTTGAATTGGCGGATCGCATGCACCATGCTCATTGACGTAACGTCGGTGTGATCACTGCGCATGCGCGACCGGGCGCCGGCGAACGAAAGGGGCGGATCGTGATGGATCGTTTTCTCGATCGCGCCGATGCCGGCTGCCAGCTGGCCGGCGCATTGCGCGATTACGCGGGGCGCAGCAATGTCGTCGTGCTCGCGTTGCCGCGCGGCGGCGTGCCCGTCGCGTATCCGGTCGCCTGCGCGCTGCACGCGCCGCTCGACGTGCTGGTCGTACGCAAGCTCGGCGTGCCGTCCGATCCCGAGCTCGCGATGGGCGCGATCGCGACGGGCGGTGCGATTCATCTGCAGCGTTCGGTGCTCCGCTCGATGAGCGTGTCCGGCGCGCAGCTCGCCGAAGTGATCGCGCGCGAGACGGTCGAACTGCATCGCCGCGAGGCGCTGTATCGCGGTGCCGCGCCGCCGCTGCCGGTCGAGGGGCGCATCGCGATCGTCGTCGACGACGGCGTCGCGACCGGCGCGTCGATGCGCGTCGCGCTGCAGACGCTGCGCGAGCGCCACCCGGCGCGCATCGTCGCGGCTGCGCCGGTCGCGCCGGCCGGCGTGCAGCGCAAGTTCGACGATCTGGCCGACGCGTTCGTCACGGTGTTGCAGCCGCTGCCGTTCTTCGGGATCAGCCAGTTCTACGCGCGCTTCGAGCAGACGAGCGACGACGAGGTACGCGCGTTGCTCGACGCGGCGCGCCGCGCGCCGGAAGGCGGGGTGGCGTCTGATTGATGTCGGCTTGGTGCCCGCTTGGTGCGGGCTCAGTGCCGGCTCAGTGCCGGCTCAGTGCCGCGTCGCGCGCGGCTTCTCGGCCTGCGCGAACACGGCCTGCAGCGCCGGATGCACATCGTCGAGCCAGCGCGCGCCCGTGAACAGCCCGTAGTGATCGCATCCGTCGACGTCGAGCCGATGCCGCTCGCCCGGCGCGAGACTTCGGCAGAGCGCATGCGCGGCATGCGTCTGGCCGGCGCCCGTGACCGCGTCGCGGGTGCCTTCGACCGTCAGCAGCGTCGTGGCGCGCAGCGCGGCCGGGTCAACGGGGACGTCGTGCACGCGCCAGGTGCGCTGCGCGAGGCACGCGCGCTGGAACACGATGTCGACCGTATCGAGGAAGTACTCGGCCGGCATGTCGAGCAGCGCCGTGTATTCGAGCAGCGCGCGCCTCGCTTCCGTCATCGCGCGCACATCCAGGCGCCACGCCGCCTGCGTGTAGCGGTCGAGCAGCGACAGGAAGCGCTGCGGGTACACGAGCGCGATCTCGCCCTGCTGCAGATAGGTGGGAAACACGTGGCGGCCATGCCCCGCGAAACCCGGCGGCACGACGTCGATCAGGTGACGGCGGCACCAGCCCAGCGAATGGGCCGCGGCGGCGGTGCCGAGCGCACTCGGATTCCGGCGCGCGTCGAGCGGGCCGCCGATCAGCGTGACGCTCGCGGGCGGCGCGAGACCGCGCTGCGCGCGCAGCGCGAGCGCGCCGAGCACCGGCACGGTTGCCTGGCACACGGCGACGACATGCAGCGGCCGGTCGTCGTGCGTGAGCCCGTCGACGAACGCATCGAGCATCGCCACGTATTCGTCGAGCCCGAAGCGGCCCGCCGCGAGCGGCACGTCGCGCGCATTGCGCCAGTCGGTCACGCAGACGTCGCCGTCCGCGAGCAGCGTCTCGACGGTTTCCCGCATCATCACCGCCGCATGCCCGGCAAGCGGCGCGCACAGCAGCACGGCGCGCGCCGCCTGCCGGTCGTGCGAAAAGCGGCGCAGGCCGCAGAACGGCGTCTGGGCGACGAGGCGCTCGGCGACGTCGCCCGCCCCGAAAGCGAATGGCGGCGGTTCGGCCGGCGGCCCGAGCAGCGGCTCGAACAGGTCGTCGTAGCACGACGATGCGGCGTGCGGCAGCGTCGCCGCGGGCCACGCGTCGAACGCATGCCGCGTGGCCGCGCGCCAGGCGCGCATCCATTCCCGCTGCTGCTCGACGAGGGCGTACCACATGGCGAACCTTCCGGTGGCGATGGGCGAATCTGCATTATGGTCACTGTTCGCGCGCCGCGGGGGGCGCGTTTGTACCGGGTTCGCGTTGCACGGCCGGCGCCGGCCTATGCGCATGCACCGCACGCTGCTACAGTCGTTGATCCCATTCCCTCAAGCGGAGCGTTTGCGATGAAGCTGATCGGCATGCTGGATTCCCCGTTCGTGCGCCGTGTCGCCATTTCGGCGAAGCTGCTCGACCTCCCGTTCGAACACGAGTCGATCTCGGTGTTCAGGCAATTCGACACGTTCAAGACGATCAACCCGGTCGTCAAGGCGCCGACGCTCGTGACCGACGACGGTGCGACGCTGATGGATTCGTCGCTGATCGTCGATTATCTCGATCATCGGGTCGCGCCCGGGCGGCGGCTGCTGCCCGAGGCGCCCGACGCGCGGCTGCGCGCGCTCGTGCCCGTCGGTTTCGCGCTGGCGGCCGCCGAGAAGACCGTGCAGGTCGTCTACGAGCAGGCGCTGCGTCCGGCCGACAAGCAGCACGCGCCGTGGCTCGACCGCGTGCTCGGCCAGCTCGAGGCGGCGTACGGCGAGCTCGAAAAGCAGGTCGCGAGCGTGGGCGGCTGGTTCGGCGGCGCGCGCCTGCTGCAGTCCGACGTGACGGTGGCGGTCGCGTGGCGCTTCACGCAATTCATGGCTGGCGACTATCCGGTGCTCGCGCGGATCGATCCGGCCCGTTATCCGGCGCTCGCCGCGCATTCCGCGCGGGCGGAAGCGCTGCCGGCATTCGTCGAAACGCCGCTCGCCTAGTGCGCGCATGTTGGGGGGAGCATGGTTCCCCCGCCGCGCGGCTGATCCGGCGATGGTCACGCCGATTGTTTCCCGCAGCCGACAAGTGACTTCGTTTTCAGGCGATTTATCCGGACCTCGGCCGTCCCTAGAATTCACTCCATCCGATGCCGCATTGCCTGATGGAGTTGACGATGAAAGCCCTGATCGAATCGAGCCTGTACCACCCGTCCGTCGTGTTGCCGCTTGCCGCGCTGACGCAGTTGATGGTCGAGCGCGATTTCAATCTCGGTCAGGTCGGGCTGATCGTCGCGACGCGCGGCGCACAGGCGGCTGTGGCGCGGTCGCGCGCGCTGCTGTTCTGCCGTCATTGCGACGCGCACGCATGAGCGCGGCGGCGCGGCAAGCATGAAAAAGCCCGGCCGGCGCAAGCCGGTCGGGCGTTCGGGCCGGGCGACCGGCCGTTCGATCGGGCCCCGGCAATGCCGGGGCCCGTCGTTTTGGGCAACGCGCTTACGCGCGGGCGGTGGCGGCCACGCTGTACAGGCCCGCGTCGTCTTCGTCCTCGCGCATCTGGCGCACGAGCTGGTGGGCTTCGCGGCGCGTCGCGACGGCCGGCGGCGAGCCCTTGAGCGGCTGGCGCGCGGTTTCGGCGAGCGCGACGACCGACACGATGCCGATCACCGCGGCGCCCATCATGTAGTACGCGGGCATCATCAGGTTGCCGGTGACGTCGACGAGCCACGCGGTGACGAGCGGCGTCGTGCCGCCGAACAGCGACACCGACACGTTGAAGCCGATCGCGAGCGCGCCGTAGCGGATCTCGGTCGGGAACAGCGCCGGCAGCGCCGACGGCATCACGCCGGTAAAGCACGACAGCAGCACGCCGAGGATCAGCAGGCCGCCGAACACCGATGCGGTGGTGCCGGCATGGATCAGCATCATCGACGGGATCGACAGCGCGAGCAGGCCGACGCAGCCGGCGAGCATCACGGGCTTGCGGCCGATCCGGTCGGACAGGCGGCCGGCGGCGAGCGTCATCGGCATCATCAGCACCATCACGAGCAGCACGAGCACCAGGCTGTGCGATTCGTCGAAATGCAGCGTCGACGACATGAAGCTCGGCAGGTACGACAGCACCATGTAGTCGGTCACGTTGAAGATCAGCACGAGGCCGACGCACAGCAGCAGCGCACGCCAGTTGCGCATCAGCGTCTCGCGGAAGCGCGCCTTCGGCACGGCCTTGTCCTGCGCTTCGCGCTCCTCGGCCTGGCGCTTGAACGCCGGCGTTTCCTCGAGCTTCATCCGGATGTAGAGGCCGATCAGGCCGAGCGGGCCGGCGATCAGGAACGGCACGCGCCAGCCCCACGACAGCAGCGCCTCCTGCGACAGCGACGCGGTGAGCAGCGCGACGACACCGGCACCCATCACATAGCCGATCAGCGTGCCGAATTCGAGGAAGCTGCCCATGAAGCCGCGGCGCTTGTCGGTCGAGAACTCGGCGATGAAGGTGGCCGCGCCGCCGTATTCGCCGCCGGTCGAGAAACCCTGCACGAGGCGCGCGACGAGCAGCAGCACGGGGGCCATGATGCCGATCGACGCGTAGCTGGGGATCAGGCCGATCGCGAAGGTGCCGACGGCCATCATGATCATCGTGGCGGCGAGCACGCGCTGGCGGCCGATGCGGTCGCCGAGCGGGCCGAACACCATGCCGCCGAGCGGGCGCACGAGGAACGCGGCCGCGAACGTGCCGAAGGTCGCGAGCAGCTGCGCGGACGGGCTGCTGGACGGGAAGAACACCTTGCCGAGCGTGACGGCGATGTAGCTGTAGACGCCGAAGTCGAACCATTCCATCGCGTTGCCGATGGCCATCGCGCTGACGGCGCGCTTGAGCAGGCTCTGGTCGACGACGGTGATGTCGTCCGCGACGAGCGGGGCTTCGCCGGACGACGAAGCGGAGGAAGAAGCAGCGGTCGGGCTGACGTGTGTTGCGGTCAAGGTCATGCACTCCTTTGACTGCGCCGAACGGGCGGGCCGTCCGACACGGTTTGCCGGCGAGCGCGGTGTCGTGTGCGGCGCGTCGGGGCAGGCCATTAAGCATTTACTGCACAAGCGGCGGTAAAGGGCCGTAAGGGGCTGCTTCGACGCGGGCCCGATGGGCCGTCGCGACAGTGCGCTCATGAAGAATGGGCCGCGTGATGCAGGCGGCAGATGCCGGTGCGGACGATGTCCGGCGTTCCGGCAAGCGCCCCGGAGGGGCAACGAAACGAGAAAAGCGGGCCTGTCGGGCGGGCTTTCCTGTGGGTGCAATTTCGGTCGAAGGGCCGGCCCGCAACGCGCGGACGGACTTCTCTCGAAATCGAATAGACAGAGATTGAATGTTGAAACAGGCGACATGATAGCACGATGACGGATGATCGTGCAAATTGCCGGGAAGCGCCCGTCTGGCGGGGCGTCCGGCTGGGGCGGCTCGGGTATGATCGGCGGCGCGCGGCGGGGCCGTGCCGCCTTCCGGTGACGGGGGCGAATTCGCGAGGAACCGGATGACCGAACTGATGAGGATCGCGGCGCTGTTCGCCGCCACCGCGCTGGCCGAAATCGTCGGCTGTTACCTGCCGTGGCTCGTGCTGAAGGAGGGGCGGCCGGTGTGGCTGCTGCTGCCGGCCGCGTTGTCGCTCGCGTTGTTCGCGTGGCTGCTGACGCTGCACCCGAGTGCGGCGGGGCGCACCTATGCCGCGTACGGCGGCGTGTACATCGCGGTGGCGCTGGTCTGGCTGCGGGTGGTCGACGGCGTCGCACTGACCCGCTGGGACGTGGCCGGCGCGGCGCTCGCGCTCGGCGGAATGGCGGTCATCGCGCTGCAGCCGCGCGCGTGAGCGCGGCCGCGGCGCGTGCCGTGTGCCGCTGTTTCAGGCCGCTTCGGCGGCACCCGCGTCGGCGGACTTGCGCCATACGCAGGTGCCCTTGACCGACTTGTCGAGCTCGTCGAGCTGCGCCTGGTGCGCGGCGAGCTCGTCGTCGCTCGCGGCCACCACGACCAGGTCGAGCGCGGCGAGCGACACGCGCTGGCCGTTTGCCGCGCCGCCGTCGGCGCCCGCGTCGTCGAGCATGTCGATCACGAGGCTGTCCTGGCCGCGCGTCATCGCGAGATAGACCTCGGCGAGCAGTTCCGAGTCGAGCAGTGCGCCGTGCAGCGTACGGTGCGCGTTGCTGATGCCGAAGCGGTCGCACAGCGCGTCGAGCGAGTTGCGCTTGCCGGGGAACATCTGCTTGGCCTGCACCAGCGTGTCGATCACGCCGCCGCAGTGCTCGGTGAACGGCGGCAGGCCGAGCCGCGCGAATTCGGCATCGAGGAAGCCAAGGTCGAACGGTGCGTTGTGGATGATCAGCTCGGCGTCCTTCACGAAGTCGCGAATCTGGTCGGCGACTTCCGCGAATTTCGGCTTGTCGCTGAGGAATTCGGTCGTGAGGCCGTGCACCGCCAGCGCGCCCGGATCGCTGTCGCGCTCGGGGTTCACGTAGAAGTGCAGGTTGTTGCCGGTGAGCCGCCGGTTCAGCAGCTCGACGCAGCCGATTTCGATGAGGCGGTCGCCCGTGCGGGCGTTCAGGCCGGTGGTTTCGGTATCGAGAATGATCTGGCGCATGTCGGGGAAAACGTAGGAAACAGGGGGCGGCCCGCGTTCAGGCCATGAGCGATTCGACGCCGCGATTCGCGAGCGCGTCCGCGCGCTCGTTTTCGGGATGGCCCGCGTGGCCCTTGACCCAGCGCCACTCGACCTCGTGCTGCGCGACGAGCGCGTCGAGCCGCTTCCACAGGTCGGCGTTCTTCACGGGCGTCTTCGCCGCGGTGACCCAGCCTTTCTTCTTCCAGCCGTGGATCCACTCGCTGATGCCTTTCTGCACGTATTGCGAATCGGTGTGCACGATCACCTGGCACGGCGCCGCTTCAGCGCTTCGAGCGCGGCGATCACGCCCATCAGCTCCATGCGGTTGTTGGTCGTGTTCGGCTCGCCGCCGAACAGCTCCTTTTCCTTGTCGCCATAGCGCATCAATGCGCCCCAGCCGCCGGGGCCGGGGTTGCCCTTGCAGGCGCCGTCGGTATAGATGTCGATCGTATCGATTGTCATGAATGTTCTTGATGGGTGGTCGGGGAGGCCGCCGGCGTCAGGCCCGGTGCGAGCACGGGTTTCTTCATCCGGATCTGGCCGACGAGGCGCATGCCGCGCACGCGCTTGACGGCCGTCACCATGTAGACGGCGCCGAAGATCGGCCACCAGCGGTCGCCGGCGGCTTCCATGAAGCCGTAGCGGGCCAGCCACTTGTCGGTGACGAGCGGCGGCCGGTAGCAGCCGAAGCGGCCGCGTTCGAGGTCGAAGCCGAGCAGCTTGATCCAGTCCTTGAGCCGGATGAACGCGATCTGGTCGCGCGTGGCCGGCACGAACGGACGGTTCGCCATGCGCCCGAACGATTGCCGCATGCCCCACAGGCTGAGCGAATTGAAGCCGGTGATCACGAGCTGGCCTTCCGGCATCAGCACGCGCTCGGCCTCGCGCAGCAGGCGGTGCGGATCGGACGTGAATTCGAGCGTGTGCGGCATCACGATCAGGTCGACGCTCTGCGACTCGAACGGCAGGTCGAGCAGGTCGCACCAGGTCGTGCTGCGATCGGCGGGCGCATGCTCGGGCGAATGGGCTTCGCGGGCCCACGGATATTGATAGGGCGCGCTCGCGCCGCTCGCCGGATCGAGCACGAGGCCGCGATACGGCATGCGGTTCTCGCGCAGCGCGTCGAGCTGCGGCAGGCCGAGCTGCAGCGCGTGGAACCCGAAGACGTCGGACACGATCCGGTCGAGCTGCGCTTGCTCCCAGCCCAGCACGTAGCGGCCGGGAGGCGAGTCGGTCCAGGCGGGCCAGTCTATAATTTGACGGTCAGACATAACGATGATTGCGCGCCCATGAACGAGCTGGAATACGTGCCGGTTCCGGCATTCGATGACAACTATATCTGGCTCGTCTCGGACGGCCGCGATGCGATCGCCGTCGATCCGGGTGAAGCCGCGCCGGTGCGCCGGGTTCTTGCCGAACGAGGCTGGCGGTTGACCGCTATTTTACTCACGCACCATCACGCCGACCACGTCGGCGGTGTCACCGACCTGATCGGTGGCCGGCCGGACGATGCGCCGCTTGCCGTTTACGGCCCGGCCGGCGAGGAAATCGGCGTCGTCACGCACCCGCTGCGCGGCGGCGATCGCGTGACGCTCGACGCGCCGGCCGTCGCATTCGACGTGCTCGACGTGCCCGGCCACACGCGCGGCCACATCGCCTATTTCCAGCAGGCAGGGAAAGGCGCGGCCGGCCAAGGTGCTGCGGCGCCGCACGTGTTCTGCGGCGACACGCTGTTCTCGTGCGGCTGCGGCCGCCTGTTCGAGGGCACGCCCGCGCAGATGCTCGCGTCGCTCGACGCGCTCGCCGCGCTGCCGGGCGACACGCGCGTGCATTGTGCACACGAATACACGCTGTCCAATATCCGCTTCGCGCTCGCGTGCGAGCCCGGCAACGCGGCGCTCGCCGCGTGGCGCGACGAAGCGCAGGCGCTGCGCGCGCGCGGCGTGCCGACGCTGCCGACTACGATTGCTCACGAGCGTGCCGTTAACCCGTTCATGCGGGCGGACAGCGCGGCGATTCATGCGACGCTCGAAGCGCAGCTGCATGAAACGGTGCCGGATCGTCTGACGGCGTTCACGCTGATGCGCGAATGGAAAAACCGGTTCCGATGACGATTTCCGGAGGACTCCAAAGCTCAAGCGGTGTCTGTAAAAATTGCTCCAAATGTAGGATTTCGCTGAGTTTTCGGTGTTTTTATTGACGTGAAGCACGCACTTCCGTAGTATCGCCTGCAATTTCCAGCCGTCGGAAGCCGAGATTTTCATGCGACTTATATTGAGTGCGATGGTGGTCCTGCTGCTCGCCGCGTGTGCGAGCCAGGCGCCTGTCGCCAACAACGCCGCCGATTCGCAGGCGACGTCCAACTACCTCCGTAAATCAGCCACCGCCAAAGAAACTGTCGACGTCGACAAGCAATCCGTCGGCGACCTGACCAGCGCAGACTCCGATCTCTGGGGGCGCATCCGCCGCGGTTTCCAGATGCCCGACCTGCAGAGCGACCTCGTCGACATGCAGACGACCTGGTATACGCAGCGGCCCGACTACGTGCAGCGCATGACCGAGCGCTCGCAGAAGTACCTGTATCACATCGTCGAGGAGCTCGAGGCGCGTCACATGCCGACCGAGCTCGCGCTGCTGCCGTTCATCGAGTCCGCGTACAACCCGCAGGCGCTGTCGGTCGCGAAGGCGGCCGGCATGTGGCAGTTCATGCCCGGCACGGGCCGTACCTACAACCTGAAGCGCAACATGTGGCAGGACGAGCGCCGCGACGTGCTCGCGTCGACGAGCGCCGCGCTCGACTACCTGTCGCGCCTGCATGACATGTTCGGCGACTGGTATCTCGCGCTGGCCGCGTACAACTGGGGCGAGGGCAACGTGCAGCGCGCGATCGCGCGCAACCAGGCGGCCGGCCTGCCGACCGACTACCAGAGCCTGCGGATGCCGAACGAGACGCGCAACTACGTGCCGAAGCTGCAGGCGGTGAAGAACATCATCGCGAGCCCGCAGCAGTATGGCCTGACGCTGCCGGACATCCCGAACCACCCGTATTTCGTGACGGTCACGACGTCGCGCGACATCGACGTGGCGGTGGCCGCGAAGCTCGCGAACCTGTCGCTCGACGAATTCCGCTCGCTGAACCCGTCGTTCTCGAAGCCGGTGATCCTCGGCGCGACCGAGCCGCAGATCCTGCTGCCGTTCGACAATGCGTCGGCGTTCGAGAAGAACCTGAAAGCCTACAGCGGCCAGCTTTCGTCGTGGACCACCTACACGGTCAGCGAACGCGCACGGCCGGCCGCGATCGCCGAGAAGATCGGCGTGGACGCCGATACGCTGATGTCGATCAACAAGATTCCGGCCGGCATGCGCCTGAAGCCGGGCTCGACGATCGTCGTGCCGCGCGGCGACGACGACGACGAGGACATCAGCGCCGACGTCGCCGAAAACGGCGCGCTCGCGATGGAACCGGACGTACCCGACACGCGCAAGATGCTGATCCGCGTGCGCCGCAAGCAGTCGATGGCGGCGATCGCCGGCCGCTACGGCGTGTCGGTCGGCCAGCTCAAGGCGTGGAACCGCACGCACCGCGATCTCGTGATGCCGGGCCAGGCGCTCGTGCTGCACGTGCCGGTCGGCCGTTCGGTGCCGGCGGAGCCCGGTCCGGAGCGGATCGCGACGTCGGCCGCCGGTGCGCACATCGAGCGCGCGAGCCTGGCGGTGGGCAGCAAGTCGCACGGCGCGAAGCGCGGCGCGGCGAAGCCGACGGCCAAATCGGCGAAAGCGGCGAAAGCGGCGCCGGCCAAGGCCGCAGCGCACAAGGGCAAGAAGAAGTAACGCCGTCGCGAGCGCATCGCGCGGCCGGCCCGGTTCGTGCGATTGCGTTATCATCCGACGAAATGCGACGAAACGCCGTCACCGAGGTGACGGCGTTTTCGTTTGTGCGCGGCGCGGGGGTGCCGCCTCGAATGCCTTCATATGACAAGGGGGAGCGATGTCGTCGGTGCAGGTGAGGGTGCTCGCGCTGTTTTCGGTCGGGTATTTCGTGTCGTATGTGTTTCGCGGCGTCAATCTGGGCTTCGCGCCGTTCGTCACGCACGAGCTCGGGTTGTCGGCCGCCGATCTCGGCCTGCTCACCAGTCTCTATTTCCTCGGCTTCGCGGGCGCGCAGATCCCGGCCGGCGTGATGCTCGATCACTTCGGCCCGCGCCGCGTGACGGCCGGCATGCTGCTGTTCGCGGCCGCCGGTGCGGCCGTGTTCGGCGCCGCGCACGGCCTCGGCACGATGATGGTCGGCCGGCTGCTGATCGGCGTCGGCGTGTCGGTGTGTCTCGGCGCGGCGTTCAAGGCGCTCGCGCAGCATTTCCCGGTCGGCCGGCTGCCGCTCGTGAACGGTCTCGTGATGGCCGTGGGCGGCCTCGGCGGCGTGATGGTCGGCTCGCCGCTGACCTGGCTGCTCGGCTGGACGAGCTGGCGCGCGATCTGTTTCGGCCTCGCGGTGCTGACGGTGGCCGTCGCGGCGTCGATCGGCCTGGGCGCGCCGGAGGCGAAGCAGGTGCGTCACCAGGGCGGGCTCGTCAGCCAGTTCAAGGGCGCGTGGCATATCCTGAGCAGCCGTGCGTTCTGGAAGATCTCGTCGTTCTCCGTCGTCACGCAGGGCGTGTTCTATGCGATGCAGTCGCTGTGGGTCGGGCCGTACCTGCGCGACGTCGCGGGGTTCGATGCGCCGCATGCGGCGCGCCTCGTGTCGGTGCTCGGCTTCGCGATGATGGCCGGCTGCGTTGGCTTCGGCGCCGCGGCGCGCGTGCTCGAGCGGCGCGGGGTGTCCGTGTACGCGTTCTGCGGCATCGGCATGGCCTTGTTCGTCGCGACGCAGGCTGCGATCGTGGTGCGCGCGCCGTTGCCGCCGGCCGTTCTGTGGGGCGCGTACGGGATGTTCGGCGGCGTCGGCATCCTGACCTATGCGGTGATGGCCGGGCATTTTCCCGCGCATCTGATCGGCCGCGCGAACACGACGCTCACGCTCGTGATCTTCCTGCTGATCTTTGCGTTCCAGATCGGTGTCGGCGCGGTGCTGTCGCACTGGCCGGCGGTCGACGGACGTTATCCTGCCGCCGCGCACTTCACCGCATGGGGTGTGCTGCTCGCGCTGCAGCTCGCGAGCGCAGTCTGGTACGTATGGCCCGCACCGATCGCCTCTGGTCAAGCGAGCCGATAGAGGGGTACGCTGGAGCGTGGCGCGGTTCCGCAATCGGGGCCGCAGCGCGCGTGACGGGCGCCGGAGGCCCGGGCCATTGAAAAAGAAAAAGGGCGCGTGATCGGTCCGCCGAGCCGCATTGCGGATTGCCATGCCATGGAATCGGCGGCCAGCGGCGTTGAAAACAGGTCCATTTTCAGGCTATAATTTGAAAGTTTGTGCTGATCAACCTCGCACCCTAGCGCCTACCTCATTCATCCCGTTCATCCGCCGCACGCCGCCTGCCGGGCGATGCCGCGAAGCCTCGTGCGCTGCGCGCCGGTTTCGCGACTCGACACCGCCGGGTGCGTGATGCAAGCCAACGCGCGCGCCCACGCAGCGCGGCGCTCGCGCGGCAGGGTAAACAGGTCGGCAGCAGGGTGTTCCCCAAGGAGCCTCCCGTGTTGCCGTCTTTTACTCCCGCCTTGCTTGCACTCGCCGACGGCACGGTCTTTCGTGGTTATTCGATCGGGGCCGAAGGCCACACGATCGGCGAAGTCGTGTTCAATACCGCGATCACCGGCTATCAGGAAATCCTGACCGATCCGAGCTACTCGCGCCAGATCGTCACGCTCACCTATCCGCATATCGGCAACGTCGGCGTGAACGCCGAAGACGTCGAAGCCACGAAAGTCCATGCCGCCGGCCTGATCATCCGTGATCTGCCCACGCTCGCATCGAACTTCCGCATGGACCGCACGCTCGGCGACTACCTGCGCGACGAAGGCGTCGTCGCGATCGCCGGCATCGACACCCGCAAGCTGACCCGCATCCTGCGCGACAAGGGCGCGCAGAACGGCTGCATCCTGACGGGTTCGGACGACGAAGCGAAGGCGATCGAGCTCGCGCGCTCGTTCCCGGGCCTCGCGGGCATGGATCTCGCGAAGGTCGTGTCGACCACGAAGCCGTTCGAGTGGAAGCAGACCGAATGGCGCCTCGAAGGCGGCTACGGCATGCAGGAAGCGCCGAAGTACCGTGTCGTCGCGTACGATTTCGGCGTCAAGTACAACATCCTGCGCATGCTCGCGGAACGCGGCTGCCACGTGACGGTGCTGCCGGCCGAGGCGAGCGCGGAAGATGCGCTCGCGCTGAATCCGGACGGCATCTTCCTGTCGAACGGCCCCGGCGATCCGGAGCCGTGCGACTACGCGATCGCGGCCACGAAGCAATTCATCGAGCGCGGCGTGCCGACCTTCGGCATCTGCCTCGGCCACCAGATCATGGGCCTCGCGGTCGGCGCGAAGACACTGAAGATGAAGACGGGGCACCACGGCGCGAACCACCCGGTGAAGGATCTCGGCGACGGCCGCGTGGTGATCACGTCGCAGAACCACGGCTTCGCCGTCGATGCGGATTCGCTGCCGGCCAACGCGCGCGTGACGCACGTGTCGCTGTTCGACGGCACGCTGCAGGGCTTCGAGCTGACCGACAAGCCGGCATTCTGCTTCCAGGGCCACCCGGAAGCGTCGCCCGGCCCGCACGACATCGGCTATCTGTTCGACCGCTTCACCGCGCTGATGGACGCGGCGAAGCAGCGCAACGCCTGAGTCACTGACGCAACCGAAGAACGGGAGATTCGCATCATGTTCGGCCACGCACTCGGCATCACGGATATCTGGACCTACGTGTTCGGCGTGATCTTCATCATCCTGCTGCCGGGGCCGAACTCGATGTACGTGCTGTCGCTCGCGGCGCAGCGCGGCGTGAAGGCCGGCTATCGCGCGGCCTGCGGCGTGTTCGTCGGCGACACGGTGCTGATGGTGCTGTCCGCCGCGGGCGTCGCGTCGCTGCTGAAGGCGAACCCGCTGCTGTTCTCCGTCGTCAAGTACGGCGGCGCCGCGTATCTGCTCTACATCGGCTCCGGCATGCTGCGCAGCGCGTGGCAGAAGCTGCGCGCGCGCGCCGATGCGCCGGCCGATGCGCCGCCCGCGGTCGACGGCGAGCGTCGTCCGTTCCGCAAGGCGCTGATCGTGAGCCTGCTGAATCCGAAGGCGATCCTGTTCTTCATCTCGTTCTTCATCCAGTTCGTCGACCCGGCATTCCCGCATCCCGCGCTGTCGTTCGTCGTGCTCGGGGCGATCGCGCAATGCGCGAGCTTCCTGTACCTGAGCACGCTGATCTTCGCGGGGGCGCGGCTCGCCGAGCACTTCCGCCGCCGCCGCAAGCTTGCAGCAGGCGCGGCGAGCAGCGTGGGCGGCCTGTTCATCGGTTTCTCGGTGAAGCTCGCGCTCGCCACGATGAGCTGAGCGCAGCCGGCCGACCCACGACAACGATTACTTATTGAATTCACAAGCCATGCCAAAACGCACAGACATCAAGAGCATCCTCATCATCGGCGCCGGCCCGATCATCATCGGCCAGGCGTGCGAGTTCGACTATTCGGGCGCGCAGGCTTGCAAGGCGTTGCGTGAGGAGGGCTACAAGGTCGTTCTCGTCAACAGCAACCCGGCGACGATCATGACCGACCCGAACACGGCCGACGTGACCTACATCGAGCCGATCACGTGGGAAGTCGTCGCGCGCATCATCGAGAAGGAGCGCCCGGACGCGATCCTGCCGACGATGGGCGGCCAGACCGCGCTGAACTGCGCGCTCGACCTGCACCACCACGGCGTGCTCGAGAAGTTCGGCGTGGAACTGATCGGCGCGTCGCCGGAAGCGATCGACAAGGCGGAAGACCGCCAGAAGTTCAAGGAAGCGATGACCAAGATCGGTCTCGGTTCCGCGAAGTCGGGCATCGCGCACTCGATGGAAGAAGCGACCCAGGTGCACGCCGAGATCATGGCCGGCACCGGCGGCAGCGGCTATCCGGTCGTGATCCGTCCGTCGTTCACGCTCGGCGGCTCGGGCGGCGGCATCGCGTACAACCGCGAGGAGTTCGAGGAGATCTGCAAGCGCGGCCTCGATCTCTCGCCCACGCGCGAGCTGCTGATCGAAGAGTCGCTGCTCGGCTGGAAGGAATACGAGATGGAAGTCGTGCGCGACCGCGCCGACAACTGCATCATCGTCTGCTCGATCGAGAACCTCGACCCGATGGGCGTGCACACCGGCGATTCGATCACGGTCGCGCCGGCGCAGACGCTCACCGACAAGGAATACCAGATCCTGCGTAACGCATCGCTCGCGGTGCTGCGCGAGATCGGCGTCGACACGGGCGGCTCGAACGTGCAGTTCTCGATCAACCCGAAGGACGGCCGCATGGTCGTCATCGAAATGAACCCGCGCGTGTCGCGTTCGTCGGCGCTCGCATCGAAGGCGACCGGCTTCCCGATCGCGAAGGTCGCGGCGAAGCTGGCCGTCGGCTACACGCTCGACGAGCTGAAGAACGAAATCACCGGCGGCCAGACGCCGGCGTCGTTCGAGCCGACGATCGACTACGTCGTCACGAAGATCCCGCGTTTCGCGTTCGAGAAGTTCCGTGAGGCCGATTCGCGCCTGACCACGCAGATGAAGTCGGTCGGCGAAGTGATGGCGATCGGCCGCACGTTCCAGGAATCGTTCCAGAAGGCGCTGCGCGGCCTCGAAGTCGGCGTCGACGGTCTCGACGAGAAGTCGACCGACCGCGACGAGATCGCGATCGAGATCCACGAGCCGGGCCCGGACCGCATCTGGTACGTCGGCGATGCGTTCCGCATCGGCATGACGGCCGAGGAAATCTTCGCGGAAACCGCGATCGACCCGTGGTTCCTCGAACAGATCGAGCAGATCATCCTGAAGGAAAAGGCGCTCGCGGGCCGCACGCTCGCGTCGCTGACGTTCGACGAGCTGCGCTACCTGAAGCAGAGTGGCTTCTCCGACCGCCGCCTCGCGAAGCTGCTCGGCGCGACGCCGGAAGATGTCCGCAAGCGCCGCATCGAACTCAACGTGCGCCCGGTCTACAAGCGCGTCGACACGTGCGCGGCCGAGTTCGCGACGAAAACCGCGTACATGTACTCGACCTACGAGGAAGAGTGCGAGGCGCAGCCGACCACCAACAAGAAGATCATGGTGCTGGGCGGCGGCCCGAACCGGATCGGCCAGGGTATCGAGTTCGACTATTGCTGCGTGCACGCGGCGCTCGCGATGCGCGAGGACGGCTACGAAACGATCATGGTCAACTGCAACCCGGAAACGGTGTCGACCGACTACGACACGTCCGACCGCCTGTACTTCGAGCCGCTGACGCTGGAAGACGTGCTCGAGATCGTCGACAAGGAAAAGCCGGTCGGCGTGATCGTCCAGTACGGCGGCCAGACGCCGCTGAAGCTCGCGCTCGACCTCGAGGCGCACGGCGTGCCGATCGTCGGCACGTCGCCGGACATGATCGACGCGGCCGAAGACCGCGAACGCTTCCAGAAGCTGCTGCAGGACCTCGGCCTGCGCCAGCCGCCGAACCGCACCGCGCGCGCCGAAGACGAAGCGCTCGCGCTGGCGGCCGAAATCGGCTACCCGCTGGTCGTGCGCCCGTCGTACGTGCTCGGCGGCCGCGCGATGGAAATCGTCCACGAGCCGCGCGACCTCGAGCGCTACATGCGCGAGGCCGTGAAGGTGTCGAACGATTCGCCGGTGCTGCTCGACCGCTTCCTGAACGATGCGATCGAGTGCGACGTCGACTGCATCTGCGACGGCGATGCGGTGTTCATCGGCGGCGTGATGGAGCACATCGAGCAGGCGGGTGTCCACTCGGGCGACTCGGCATGCTCGCTGCCGCCGTACTCGCTGTCGAAGGAAACCGTGGCCGAGCTGAAGCGCCAGACGGGCGCGATGGCGAAGGCGCTGAACGTGGTCGGCCTGATGAACGTGCAGTTCGCGATCCAGCAGGTGCCGCAGGCGGACGGTTCGAAGCAGGACATCATCTACGTGCTGGAAGTGAACCCGCGCGCATCGCGCACGGTGCCGTACGTGTCGAAGGCGACCAGCCTGCCGCTCGCGAAGATCGCGGCGCGCGCGATGGTCGGCCAGACGCTCGCGCAGCAGGGCGTGACGAAGGAAGTCGAGCCGCCGTACTTCAGCGTGAAGGAAGCGGTGTTCCCGTTCGTCAAGTTCCCGACCGTCGATCCGGTTCTCGGGCCTGAAATGCGCTCGACCGGCGAAGTGATGGGCGTCGGCCAGACGTTCGGCGAAGCGCTGTTCAAGTCGCAGCTCGCGGCCGGTTCGCGCCTGCCGGAGTCAGGCACGGTGCTGCTGACCGTGATGGATGCGGACAAGCCGAAGGCGGTCGAAGTCGCGCGCATGCTGCACGACCTCGGCTACCCGATCGTCGCGACGAAGGGCACGGCTGCCGCGATCGAAGCGGCCGGCGTGCCGGTGAAGGTCGTGAACAAGGTGAAGGACGGCCGTCCGCACATCGTCGACATGATCAAGAACGGCGAGATCGCACTCGTGTTCACGACGGTCGACGAAACGCGCCAGGCGATCGCCGATTCGCGTTCGATCCGCATGAGTGCGCAGGCGCACAAGGTCACGTACTACACGACGATGTCGGGCGCGCGCGCGGCGGTCGAAGGCTTGCGCTACCTGAAGGATCTGGAAGTCTATGATTTACAAGGTCTTCACGCTCGCCTAAACTAAGCAGTCAGTTACCTGTCGAAGCAACACGTGCCGCGATTAGGCGGTGTTTCCAGTGCATCGGAAACGCGCTTAATCGCGGTGATTTTTTTTATAGCCGTTTTTAGCGATTGAGCCGTTTATGAGCACCATTCCGTTGACAAAGCGTGGCGCAGAGCAACTGCGCGATGAATTGCAGCGCCTCAAGTCCGTCGAGCGGCCGGCCGTGATCAACGCGATCGCGGAGGCCCGCGCACAGGGCGACCTGTCCGAAAACGCCGAATACGATGCCGCGAAGGAAAAGCAGGGCTTCATCGAGGGTCGTATCGCGGAAATCGAATCGAAACTGTCGGCCGCGCAGGTCATCGATCCGACCGTGCTCGACGCCGAAGGCCGCGTGGTTTTCGCATCGACCGTCGAACTCGAGGATCTCGAGTCGGGCGACACCGTCAAGTACCAGATCGTCGGTGACGACGAAGCCGATATCGATCACGGCCTGATCTCGGTCAGCTCGCCGATCGCGCGTGCACTGATCGGCAAGTCCGAAGGCGACGTCGCGGCCGTGCAGGCGCCGAGCGGCGTGCGCGAGTACGAAATCATCTCGGTCAGCTACATCTGAAGCGGGGCGACACGATGCCGCATCGCGTGTTCCGTCTGCTGTCGGCCGTGTGGGTCGGCAGCCTGCTGACGATCGGGTATGCGGTCGCGCCCGTGCTGTTCAGGACGCTGGAGCGGATGACGGCCGGTTCGGTCGCCGCCCAGCTGTTCCGTATCGAGGCGATCCTCGGTGTCGTGTGCGGCGTGCTGCTGCTCGCGCTGTCGAACCAGCAGGTTCGGCGCGGCAGCAGCGAATATCGCCGCGTGCGCTGGGTCGTCGCCGCGATGGTCGTATGCGTGCTGGTCGGGTATTTTGCGCTGCAGCCGTTCATGAACGCGCTGCGGGTCGCCGCGATGGACGCGGGCACCGATATCGCGAATTCGCCGTATGCGAGCCGCTTCGGGATGCTGCACGGCGTCTCGAGCGTGTTCTACCTCGTCGAGAGCGTGCTGGGGCTGATGCTGATCTGGCGTCTGCCGGCGCGCGACGCGTAAGCGTCGCGGGCCGGGCGCCCGGGCGGGCTTACTTGTCCTGGAACGGACGCTTCGTGCTGGCCTGACGCTTCTTGGCGCGCTTCACGCTACCGCCCGCCGTCACGCGCTCGTTGCCGCGCACCGTGACCTTCACCGGTCGCGGACGGCGCACAGGGCTCGCGTTCGGCGACACCTTGACGACCTTGACGGTGCGCGGTGCACGGCCTTTCTTGTCGTCGACGGCTTCGGCCGCGCTCGGCAGCGTGCCGGCACGACGGCCGCGGGCCGGGGCCGCTACGGCGGCTTCGGGCTTCCAGATCACCAGCAGCTTGCCGATGTGCTGGATCGGCGCCGCGCTCAGGCGATCGCAGATCTCGTCGTAGATCGCGATGCGTTCGTCGCGCTCGTCGCCGAACACGCGGATCTTGATCAGCTGGTGCGCGTCGAGGTGCACCTTGATTTCCTTCAGCACGGCGTCGGTCAGCCCTTCGGCGCCGATCAGCACGACGGGCTTGAGCGCATGGGCCTGGGAGCGCAGCGCGGAGCGCTCGGCGGGAGAAAGCGAAAGGGCGGGCATGGAAATGTCGAAATCTAAATAAGGGCGCGCTGACTGAAAAGCGATCGCGGGTAGTTACCGCGTCAGCCGTGCGCCGAAACCACGTAAAATCGCGGCTTGGGCCCGAAAAAGGGGCCGCAGCCGCGCGAAGAAGACGCGTATTATCCGCTAAAAGCGCGGCTTCACGAAGCAATTGGCAGCAATCTCTCTTTCGAATGGCAAAAAACCGCTTCAACCAGCACTGGCTGCACGACCACATCAACGACCCGTACGTCAAAATGGCGCAGCGGGAGGGCTATCGCGCGCGCGCCGCGTACAAGCTGAAGGAAATCGACGAGCAGGACAAGCTGATCCGTCCGGGCCAGGTGATCGTCGATCTCGGCGCGACGCCGGGCAGCTGGAGCCAGTATGCCCGCAACAAGCTCGCGCAGGGCAAGAAGCGTGACGCGGAGCGCGAAGGCGGCATCGACGGCACGATCGTCGCGCTCGACATCCTGCCGATGGAGCCGATCGCCGACGTCCATTTCCTCCAGGGCGACTTCCGCGAGGATGAAGTCCTTCACCAGCTCGAAGAAGTGCTCGAAGGCCGCGCGGTCGACCTTGTTATTTCCGACATGGCCCCCAACCTCTCGGGCGTGGCCTCGGCGGACGCGGCGCGCATCGAGCATCTCTGCGATCTGGCGCTCGAATTCGCGCAGAACCATCTGAAGCCGGATGGTGCGTTGCTCGTGAAATGTTTTCACGGCAGCGGCTACAGCCAGATCGTCGAGAAATTCAAACAGCAGTTTAAGACCGTCGCGCCGCGCAAGCCGAAGGCGTCCCGCGACAAATCGTCCGAAACGTTCATTTTGGGTCGGCATCTGAAACGTCCGCGCTGATGCGCGGCGGGGTGCCGCAAACGGGCTCCGGCCCTTGCCAGACAAGCGAAGCGCTATCGCGGCGGTTGTCAATGCTTATGGCGAGGGTGGTCGGACTGGATTAGAATGACCGAGGGGCGCCGCAAGGAAAATGTAGGCGCTCGTCTACGAGTGAAGGAGTGGTGCTTTGAACAACAATATGTTTTCGAAGGCAGCGGTGTGGCTGGTGATCGCACTGGTGCTGTTTACGGTGTTCAAGCAGTTCGACAAGCCCCGCGTCCAGGAAGGCGTGTCCTATTCGCAGTTCATGGACGACGCCAAGAACGGCAAGGTCAAGAACGTCATCGTTCAGGGGCGCAACCTCACCGTCACTCCGGCTGATGGCCAGAAATACCAGATCGTGTCGCCCGGCGACATCTGGATGGTTGGCGATCTGATGAAGTACGGCGTGCAGGTCAGCGGCAAGGCCGACGACGAGCCGAACGCGCTGATGTCCGCGCTGTACTACCTCGGGCCGACGATCCTGATCATCGTGTTCTGGTTCTACATGATGCGGCAGATGCAGGGAGGCGGCAAAGGCGGCGCGTTCTCGTTCGGCAAATCCCGCGCGCGGCTGATCGACGAGAACAACAACGCGGTGAACTTCTCCGACGTCGCGGGCTGCGACGAAGCGAAGGAAGAAGTGTCCGAGCTCGTCGACTTCCTGCGCGATCCGCAGAAATTCCAGAAGCTGGGCGGCCGCATTCCGCGCGGCGTGCTGCTCGTCGGCCCTCCGGGTACCGGCAAGACGCTGCTGGCCCGCGCGATCGCGGGTGAAGCGAAAGTGCCGTTCTTCAGCATCTCGGGTTCGGACTTCGTCGAAATGTTCGTCGGCGTCGGCGCGGCCCGTGTGCGCGACATGTTCGAGCAGGCGAAGAAGCATGCGCCGTGCATCGTGTTCATCGACGAAATCGACGCGGTCGGCCGTCATCGCGGCGCCGGCATGGGCGGCGGCAACGACGAGCGCGAACAGACGCTGAACCAGATGCTCGTCGAGATGGACGGCTTCGAGGCGAACTCGGGCGTGATCGTGATCGCCGCCACCAACCGTTCCGACGTGCTCGACAAGGCGCTGCTGCGTCCGGGCCGTTTCGACCGCCAGGTCTACGTCGGCCTGCCGGACATCCGCGGCCGCGAACAGATCATGCGCGTGCACCTGCGCAAGGTGCCGATCGCGAACGACGTCGATGCGGCAGTCATCGCGCGCGGCACGCCGGGCTTCTCGGGCGCCGATCTCGCGAACCTCGTGAACGAGGCGGCGCTGTTCGCCGCACGCCGCGGCAAGCGCATCGTCGAGATGCAGGATTTCGAAGACGCGAAGGACAAGATCTTCATGGGTCCGGAGCGCAAGTCGGCCGTGATCCGCGAGGAAGCGAAGCGTGCGACCGCTTATCACGAGTCGGGCCACGCGGTGATCGCGAAGCTGCTGCCGAAGGCCGACCCCGTGCACAAGGTCACGATCATTCCGCGCGGTCGCGCGCTGGGTGTCACGTGGCAGTTGCCGGAGCACGACAACGAAACGTACTCGAAGGACTACCTGCTGGACCGCCTCGCGATCCTGTTCGGTGGCCGGGTGGCGGAAGAGCTGTTCATGAACCTCGTCAGCACCGGCGCATCGGACGACTTCAACAAGGCAACCCAGACAGCGCGTGCGATGGTGGCTCGTTTCGGCATGACCGATGCGCTCGGGCCGATGGTCTACGTCGACGACGAGAACGATGCATCGCCGTTCGGCCGTGGCTTCACGCGCACGATCTCGGAAGCGACGCAGCAGAAGGTCGATTCGGAAATCCGCCGCGTGCTCGACGAACAGTACGGCCTTGCGCGCCGCCTGCTCGAAGAGAACCGCGACAAGGTCGAAGCGATGACCGCCGCGCTGATGGAGTGGGAGACGATCGATGCCGATCAGATCAACGACATCATGGAAGGCCGTCCGCCGCGCTCCCCGAAGAGCTCGCCGGCTGTCGGCGGCGATGCATCGTCGGGCGGCACCGGCGCCGAGGTCAAGCCGGGCAACGCGCCGGCGCCCGCGTCGCCGGCCTGATTCCCGCTGTCGTACCGTTCACGGGCTGGTGTGTCTTCACACCGGCCCGTTTTGCATTCATTCCACGTTTGTCGCTCGTGTCCGATCCCGCCTCCCCCTCATTCATTCCGGCGCCGCTGCAGTGCGGCCGCTTCACGCTGACGTTCGAACGCCCGCTCGTGATGGGCATCCTCAACGCCACGCCCGATTCGTTCTCCGATGGCGGCCGCTTCCTCGCGCGCGACGCTGCGCTGCGCCAGGCCGAGCGGATGATTGCCGAAGGCGTCGATCTCCTCGATATCGGCGGCGAATCGACGCGCCCCGGCGCGCCGCCGGTGCCGCTCGACGAGGAGCTCGCGCGCGTGATCCCGCTCGTCGAAGCGCTGCGCCCGTTGAACGTGCCGCTGTCGATCGATACCTACAAGCCGGCCGTGATGCGCGCGGCGCTGGCCGCGGGCGCCGACCTGATCAACGACATCTGGGGGTTCCGCCAGCCGGGCGCGATCGACGCGGTGCGCGACGGCAATTGCGGGCTGTGTGCGATGCACATGCTCGGTGAGCCGCAGACGATGCAGGTGCACGAGCCTGACTATCTAGACGTGGTCGCCGACGTGCGCGAATTCCTCGCCGAGCGTGCGCAAGCGTTGATGGACGCCGGCGTCGCGGCGGAACGCATCTGCGTCGATCCGGGTTTCGGGTTCGGCAAGGCGGTCGTCGACGACAACTATGCACTCCTGGCCGCGCTGCCGGAAACGGCACCCGCGCGACCCGACGGCCGGCCTTACCCGATTCTTGCCGGGATGTCGCGCAAGTCGATGCTCGGTGCGGTGATCGGCGGCAAGCCGCCGATGGAGCGCGTCGCGGCAAGCGTGGCGGCCGCATTGTGCGCGGTCGAGCGCGGGGCGGCGATCGTGCGCGTGCACGATGTCGCGGCGACGGTCGATGCATTGAAAATCTGGAATGCCGTGCGCGAAGCCGCGCGGCAACGATAAGTCAAAACAGGAGGAACATTCATTATGGGACGTCGATATTTCGGCACGGACGGCATTCGCGGCACGGTGGGCGAGGCGCCCATCACGCCGGATTTCGTGTTGCGTCTCGGCTACGCGGCCGGCAAGGTACTGGCCAGCTCGGCCGAAGGCGCGGCAGGCTCGCGGCCGACCGTGCTGATCGGCAAGGACACGCGCGTGTCGGGCTACATGCTCGAAGCTGCGCTCGAGGCAGGGTTCTCGGCGGCGGGTGTCGACGTGATGCTGGCCGGCCCGATGCCGACGCCGGGGGTCGCCTACCTGACACGCGCGCTGCGCCTGTCGGCGGGCGTCGTGATCAGCGCATCGCACAATCCGTATCGCGACAACGGGATCAAGTTTTTCTCCGCTGACGGCAACAAGCTGCCGGACGACACCGAAGCCGCGATCGAAGCGTGGCTCGACAAGCCGCTCGAATGCGCATCGTCCGACGGACTCGGCAAGGCGCGCCGCCTCGACGATGCGGCCGGCCGCTACATCGAGTTCTGCAAGAGCACGTTCCCGGCCGCGTTCGACCTGCGCGGGCTGAAGCTCGTGATCGACTGCGCACACGGTGCCGCGTACCAGATCGCGCCGCACGTGTTCCACGAACTCGGCGCGGACGTGATCCCGATCGGCGTCGCGCCGAACGGCTTCAACATCAACGACGGCGTCGGCGCGACCGCGCCGGACGCGCTGGTGCGCGCGGTGCGCGCGAACCACGCCGATCTCGGCATTGCGCTCGACGGCGATGCAGACCGTCTGCAGGTCGTCGACGCGACCGGTCGCCTGTACAACGGCGACGAGCTGCTCTACGTGCTCGTGAAGGACCGGATCGCGACCGACGGCAAGGTCGAAGGCGCGGTCGGCACGCTGATGACGAATCTCGCCGTCGAAGTCGCGCTGCAGCGCGAGGGCGTGAAGTTCGTTCGGGCGGCGGTCGGCGATCGCTACGTGCTCGAGCAGTTGCGCGAGCACGGCTGGCAGCTCGGCGCGGAAGGCTCGGGGCACATCCTGTCGCTCGATCGCCACTCGACCGGCGACGGCATCGTGTCGGCGCTGCTCGTGCTGGCCGCGCTGAAGCGCAGCGGCCGAACCCTCGCGCAGATGCTCGACGGCGTCACGCTGTTCCCGCAGAAGCTGATCAACGTGCGGATGAAGCCGGGCGCCGACTGGAAGGGCAGCGCGTCGATTCGCGCTGCGATCGACGCAGCCGAAGCCGCGCTCGCCGGCAGCGGCCGCGTGCTGATCCGCGCATCGGGTACCGAGCCCGTGCTGCGCGTGATGGTCGAAGCGCAGCAAGCGGCCGACGCAGTCCGCCACGCGGAGACGATCGCGGACGCGGTGCGCGCCGCGACTGCCTGAATCCGGCCGGCGGCCGGCGCATGTGCGTATGGCCGCCGGTTGCCTGTCGGCCATGCGGTGCAGGCCGCCCACGGTTCGGCCCCTCCATCCGGCGGCGCCATGAGCCCGACGTCACGTCGAAGTCCGCTTCCGACCCCTGAATCCCCGGGCGCGGCGTGTCCGGTCCGGACGTACCGCGCGCGAGTGCGAATGGGGTACAATCCGCCCGCCTGATCGACCGCTGTCGAAGCGGGACCGGACGCACATTTTCCGCCTTTCCCTTCCCGGCATTTATTGCCTATTCTCCCGGTGCCGGCGCTGCCCGCGCCCGTCCGTCTCACCCTCCTGTGCTGCCTTTCAAGTAGTCATGTTACTGTCACGCCAGTTTCATCGATTGTCACATTACCGTCATGAGGAGCCCCTAACCTTCGCGGTGCCGTAGTCATCCGCTCACACACTGGAGGTCTCATGAAATTGATGCAAACCGCGATTGCCGGCCTGGCTGGCGCGCTTTTCGCCGTCGCCGCCCACGCTGCCGACATCACGGGCGCAGGCAGCACGTTCGCGATGCCGATCTATACGAAATGGGCTGCTGACTACCAGCAGACCGGCGGCGCGAAGGTCAACTATCAAGGTATCGGGTCGTCGGGCGGCCTGAAGCAGATTATCGCGAAGACGGTCGATTTTGCCGGTTCGGATGCTCCGCTGAAGGATGAAGAACTCACGAAGGAAGGCCTGTTCCAGTTCCCGACGGTGGTCGGCGGCGTGGTGCCGGTCGTCAACGTGCCGGGCGTGAAGGCCGGCGAACTGACGCTGTCGGGCCCGGTGCTCGGCGACATCTACCTCGGCAAGATCAAGAAGTGGAACGACCCGGCGATCGCCGCGCTGAACCCGAAGGTCAAGCTGCCGGACACGGACATCGCCGTGGTTCGCCGTGCTGACGGCTCGGGCACGAGCTTCATCTGGACGAACTACCTGTCGAAGGTCAACGACGAGTGGAAGTCGAAGATCGGCGAAGGCACGACGGTCAACTGGCCGACGGGCACGGGCGGCAAGGGCAACGACGGCGTCGCGGCCTTCGTGCAACGTCTGCCGGGCGCGATCGGCTACGTCGAATGGGCGTACGCGAAGAAGAACAACATGGTCTACACGGCCCTGAAGAACTCGACGGGCACGGTGGTCGAGCCGAAGACGGAGACGTTCAAGGCCGCTGCGGCAGGCGCGAACTGGTCGAAGTCGTTCTACCAGATCCTGACGAACCAGCCGGGCAAGGAAGCATGGCCGGTCGTCGGCGCGACGTTCGTGCTGTTGCACGCGAAGCAGGAAAAGCCGGAGCAGGGCGCGGAAACGCTGAAGTTCTTCAGCTGGGCGTTCAAGAACGGCGAGAAGGCTGCCGACAGCCTCGACTACATCTCGCTGCCGCCGGCAGTCGAAGCGGAAATCCGCAAGCAGTGGAAGGTCAAGGTGACGGACGCTTCGGGCAAGCCGGTCGCCGCCGAGTAAGCATTGCAGCGGTTCGCTGCCCGGCCGTGCCGGTCGGGCAGTGTGTGCGGTAAAGCCGGGCGTTACGGCGCCCGGCGATCAAAAGCAGGCACCCATGTCTGATATTTCCTATACGTCCTCACGGTCCGCCGACGTTGCGCAGCAACACGCGCCGAGCCGCCTCGGGGACGTCGTATTCGGCGGTCTTGCACGGCTCGCCGCCATCGTGACCCTGCTGCTGCTCGGCGGGATCATCGTTTCCCTGATCATCGCGTCGATGCCGACCATCCAGAAGTTCGGCCTCGGCTTCCTGTGGCAATCCGAGTGGGATCCCAACTCGGACATCTATGGCGCGCTCGTGCCGATCTACGGCACGATCGTGACGTCGATCATCGCGCTCGTCATCGCCGTGCCGGTCAGCTTCGGCATCGCGCTGTTCCTCACCGAGCTGTCGCCCGTGTGGCTGCGCCGCCCGCTCGGCATCGCGATCGAGCTGCTCGCCGCGATTCCGTCGATCGTGTACGGCATGTGGGGCCTGCTCGTGTTCGCGCCGATCTTCGCGGAGTATTTCCAGAAGCCGATCGGCCGCCTGTTCAAGGACGTCTGGATTCTCGGCCCGCTGACCGCCGGCCCGCCGATCGGTATCGGCATCCTGGCAGCCGGCGTGATCCTCGCGATCATGATCATCCCGTACATCGCATCGGTGATGCGCGACGTGTTCGAAGTCACGCCCGTGCTGCTGAAGGAATCGGCGTACGGGATCGGCTGCACGACCTGGGAAGTGATGTGGAAGGTCGTGCTGCCCTATACGAAGACCGGCGTGATCGGCGGCGTGATGCTCGGCCTCGGCCGCGCGCTCGGCGAGACGATGGCCGTGACCTTCGTGATCGGCAACACGAACCTGCTCGACAGCGTGTCGCTGTTCGCACCGGGCAACAGCATCACGTCGGCGCTGGCCAACGAATTCGCGGAAGCGCAGCCGGGCCTGCATACGTCCGCGCTGATGGAACTGGGCCTGATCCTGTTCGTGATCACGTTCATCGTGCTGTCCATCTCCAAACTGCTGCTGCTTCGTCTCGAGAAGGGAGAGGGCAAGAAATGAGCGAGCCCATCATGAATTTCCCGGGGCCGGACGGCGCCGTGCTCGACGCGATGCGCAACCGCCTGCAGCGCAAGCGCAAGGCCGTCAACGCGATCGCGCTGGCCGCGTCGCTCGGCGCGATGGCCTTCGGCCTGCTGTGGCTCGTGTGGATTCTCTACACGACGGTGCATCTCGGCGTCAGCGGCCTGTCGCTGCAACTGTTCACGGAATCGACGCCGGCACCGAACACGGAAGGCGGCGGCCTCGCCAACGCGATCGTCGGCAGCCTGCTGTTGTGCGGTTTCGGCACGCTGGTCGGCACGCCGATCGGCATCCTCGCGGGCGTCTATCTCGCCGAGTACGGCCAGAAGAACCTGCTGGCGAGCACGATCCGCTTCATCAACGACATCCTGCTGTCGGCGCCGTCGATCGTCATCGGCCTGTTCGTGTATGCGATCGTCGTCGCGAAGTCGGGGCGCTTCTCGGGCTGGGCCGGCGTGATCGCGCTTGCGCTGCTGCAGATTCCGATCGTGATCCGCACGACCGAGAACATGCTGAAGCTCGTGCCGAACGCGCTGCGCGAAGCGGCCTTCGCGCTCGGCACGCCGAAGTGGCGCATGGTGCTGAAGATCACGCTGCGCGCATCGGTCGGCGGGATCGTGACGGGCGTGCTGCTCGCGGTTGCGCGGATCGCCGGCGAAACGGCGCCGCTGCTGTTCACCGCGCTGTCGAACCAGTTCTTCTCGTGGGACATGAGCCAGCCGATGGCGAACCTGCCCGTCACGATCTACAAGTTCGCGATGAGCCCGTTCGCGGAATGGCAGGCGCTCGCATGGGCGGGTGTGTTCCTGATTACGCTCGGTGTGCTCGGACTCAATATCCTGGCGCGCACGATCTTCTCGAAAAAGTAACGGCGGAGCAATCCGATGAATATGGCAGAAAGCCACCTGAATCCTGTCGAGCGCACCGCTGCGCCGGCCGGCACGCACGAAGCGGCGCACGGCCGTCCGCTCGAGCCGCTGAACGCGAAGATCGAGGTCAACAACCTCAACTTCTTCTACAACAAGTTCCATGCGCTGAAGAACATCAACCTGAGCATTCCCGAAGGGAAGGTGACGGCGTTCATCGGCCCGTCGGGCTGCGGCAAGTCGACGCTGCTGCGCACGTTCAACAAGATGTTCGCGCTCTATCCGGAGCAGCGCGCCGAAGGCGAAATCCTGATGGACGGCGAGAACCTGCTGACGACGAAGCGCGACATCTCGCTGCTGCGCGCGCGTATCGGCATGGTGTTCCAGAAGCCGACCCCGTTCCCGATGTCGATCTACGACAACATCGCGTTCGGCGTGAAGATGTTCGAGAAGCTCACGCGCTCGGAAATGGACGACCGCGTCGAGTGGGCGCTCACGAAGGCCGCGCTGTGGAACGAAGTGAAGGACAAGCTGAACCAGAGCGGCTACGGCCTCTCGGGTGGCCAGCAGCAGCGTCTGTGCATCGCGCGCGGGATCGCGATCCGTCCGGAAGTGCTGCTGCTCGACGAACCGTGCTCGGCGCTCGACCCGATCTCGACCGGCCGCATCGAGGAGCTGATCGCGGAGCTGAAGAGCGACTACACGGTCGTGATCGTCACGCACAACATGCAGCAGGCCGCGCGCTGCTCGGATTTCACGGCCTACATGTACCTGGGCGAGCTGATCGAATTCGGCGAGACCGAAAAGATCTTCATCAAGCCGGTGCGCAAGGAAACGGAAGACTACATCACCGGCCGTTTCGGCTGATGACGGAGAACAACAGCCATGTCGGATAAACATCTGTCGAGCCAGTTCGACGCGGACCTCAACGCCGTGTCGTCGAAAGTGCTGGAAATGGGCGGGCTCGTCGAGTCGCAGATCGTCGGCGCGATGCACGCGCTGAACGAGTTCGATCGCGATACGGCCGAAAAGGTGATCGCGGCCGAGGAAACGCTGAACGCGATGGAAGTCGACATCGACCAGGAGTGCGGCAACATCATCGCGCGGAGGCAGCCTGCCGCGCGTGACCTGCGCCTTTTGATGTCGATTTCGAAAACGATTACGAACCTCGAGCGCGCAGGCGACGAGGCCGAGAAGATCGCGAAACGCGTGCGCCGCCTGGTCGACGAGCCGGCCGCGCGTGCGGTCAACATCGCCGAGATCAAGGTGTCGGGCGAGATGGCCGTGACGATCCTGCGCCGCGCGCTCGACGCGTTCGCGCGTCTGGATACGGTGGCCGCCGCGCAGATCGTCAAGGACGACAAGGAGATCGACCAGGAATTCCGTGCGTTCGTGCGCAAGCTCGTGTCGTACATGCAGGAAGATCCGCGCACGATCTCGGTCGGCCTCGAGTACCTGTTCATCGCGAAGGCGATCGAGCGGATCGGCGACCACGCGAAGAACATCGCCGAATTCATCATCTACATCGTGAAGGGCACGGACGTGCGGCACCAGCCGCGCGACACGCTCGATCGCGAAGCCAACAGTTAATCGACTCCGTACAGGGAAAAACAGAGGTGCCGATGCCCAGCAACATTCTCGTCGTTGAAGATGAGCCCGCGATTTCCGAACTGATCTCGGTGAATCTCCAGCACGCCGGTCACTGCCCGATTCGTGCGTACAACGCCGAACAGGCGCAGAACCTGATCAGCGACGTGCTGCCCGATCTCGTGCTGCTCGACTGGATGCTGCCGGGCAAATCCGGTATCGCGTTCGCGCGCGACCTGCGCAACAACGAACGGACCAAACACATCCCGATCATCATGCTCACCGCCCGCGGCGACGAGCAGGACAAGGTGCTCGGCCTCGAAATCGGCGCGGACGACTACGTGACGAAGCCGTTTTCGCCGAAGGAACTGATGGCGCGGATCAAGGCCGTGCTGCGCCGCCGTGCGCCGCAGCTGACCGAGGACGTCGTGTCGATCAACGGGCTGCGCCTCGATCCGGCCACGCATCGGGTCGCCGCGCATGCGGAAGGCAGCGAGATCAAGCTCGATCTCGGCCCGACCGAGTTCCGCCTGCTGCATTTCTTCATGACGCATCCGGAGCGTGTGCACAGCCGTACGCAACTGCTCGACCAGGTGTGGGGCGACCACGTGTTCGTCGAGGAGCGTACCGTCGACGTGCACATCAAACGATTGCGCGCGGCCTTGAAACCGGCCGGTTGCGATGCGATGATCGAGACCGTGCGCGGCAGCGGCTACCGGCTCGCCAAGCACGCGTAACGTATCCGGGCCTGCCGTGTGCCACGGCAAGTCGTTCATTCTTTCGGGCGCTGAATCATGAACATCATCTGGGCGCGCTTTCTGGTGTCGCTCGTGCTGCTCGTGCTGATCGGCGTATTGGTCGGCGTTTTCGCCGGCCCGACCGCGGGCCTCGTGTTCGTGGTCGTGATGCTGGTCGCGCAGGGTTTTTTCAGCACCTTTCACACGCAGCGTCTGTGGCGGCTGCTCGATGCGCCGGTCTATGGTGAGGTGCCGAGCGCGCCGGGCATCTGGGGCGAGATCTACTATCGTCTGCACAAGCTCGCGAAGCAGTGGCATGCGCAGGTGCGGCAGGTGGAGCAACAGCACTCGCGCTTCATCCAGGCGATCCAGGCGTCGCCGAACGGCGTCGCGATGCTCGACGATCACGACCAGATCGAATGGTGCAACGCGATCGCCGAGGTCCATTTCGGCCTGGACGCGAAGCGCGACCTGCGCCAGCACATCACCAACCTGGTACGCCATCCCGATTTCGTCCGCTACCTGAACGCGCAGCATTACGACGAGACGCTCGTGATGCGCGGCATGGGCGACTCGCGGCAGAACGTGCTGGAAGTGCAGGTGTTTCCGTACGGCGAGAACCGCAAGCTGCTGCTCACGCAGGACATCACCGAGCTCGAGCGGACCGACGCGATGCGGCGCGACTTCGTCGCGAACGTGTCGCACGAACTGAAGACGCCGCTCACCGTGCTGTCGGGCTTTCTCGAGACGATGCGCGAGCTGCCGCTGAACGAGGAAGACCGCGCGCGCTATCTCGAGATGATGGAGCAGCAGGCATCGCGGATGCGGCACATCGTGACCGACCTGCTGGTGCTCGCGAAGCTGGAGGGCGAAAGCAAGCCGCCGGTCGATCGCGCGATCGACATGCGCGCCGTGTTCGACCATTTGAAGGAAGACGCGCAGACGCTGTCGAACGGGCATCACGACATCGCGTTCTCGATCGACGAGACGCTGGGCGTCACCGGCGCGCAGACGGAGCTGTTCAGCGCATTCGCGAATCTCGTGATCAACGCGATCCGCTATACGCCGGAAGGCGGGAAGATCGTCGTGACGTGGCGGCGCGAAGGCGCGCAAGGCGTGTTTTCGGTCACCGACAGCGGCTTCGGCATTCCGGCCGCCGACCTGCCGCGGCTCACCGAGCGCTTCTATCGCGTCGACCGTAGCCGTTCGCGCGACACGGGCGGCACGGGGCTCGGGCTCGCGATCGTCAAGCACGTGCTGCAGCGGCACGACGCGCACCTGTACGTGCAGAGCGAGGAAGGGCGCGGCAGCACGTTCACCGCGCGCTTTCCGGCGCTGCGAACCGTTACCGTGAGGCCGGCGGCGTTCGAGGCCTGATCCGGCGGAGATGAAAAAAACCGCAGCCCGTTTCCAGGCTGCGGTTTTTTTCATGCTCGCGTGGCGCGAGGCCGCGCGCCGCGTGTCATGGGCAGAACTTCGCGAGCAGCCCGAGCTGCGCGTTGCGGATCGTCTTGCCGGCGCGGCGCCGGCGGTAATGGCCGTCGCTGTGCATCTGCCATGCCGACTGGTTGTCGCCGAGGCACACCGACAGCCCTTCGGCGATCACGCGCCGCTTGAGCTTGCGATCGCGGACCGGGAACGCGACCTCGACGCGGCGGAACAGGTTGCGGTCCATCCAGTCGGCGCTCGACAGATAGACGTCCTCGGCGCCGTTCGCATGGAAATAGTAGATCCGGTGGTGCTCGAGGAAGCGGCCGACGATCGAGCGCACGGTGATGTTTTCCGACAGCCCCGGCACGCCGGGCTTCAGCGCGCAGACGCCGCGCACGATCAGGTCGACCTTGACGCCGGCCTGCGACGCTTCATACAGCGCGGCGATCACCGTCGGTTCCAGCAACGCGTTCATCTTCGCGACGACCCGCGCGCGCTTGCCGGCACGCGCATTGTCGATCTCCGCGCGGATCGCGTCGATGATGCGCGGATGCAGCGTGAACGGCGACTGCCACAGCTCGTGCAGCGTGAGTTCGCCGCCGATGCCGGTCAGTTGCTGGAACACGTGATGGACGTCCTCGCAGATTTTCTGGTCGGCCGTCATCAGCCCGAAGTCGGTGTAGAGGCGCGCCGTGCGCGGGTGGTAGTTGCCGGTGCCGAGGTGCACGTAGCGGCGCAGCGACGCCTTGCCGTCCTGCACGACGCGCCGCACGATCAGCATCATCTTCGCGTGGCACTTGTGGCCGACCACGCCGTACACGACATGCGCGCCGACGGCCTCGAGCTGTGACGCCCAGTTGATGTTGGTTTCCTCGTCGAAGCGCGCGAGCAGTTCGACGACGACGGTCACTTCCTTGCCGTTGCGCGCGGCTTCCATCAGCGCGTCCATCAGCGGCGAATCGGTGCCGGTGCGGTAGATCGTCTGCTTGATCGCGACGACGCTCGGATCCTTCGCGGCCTGCTGCAGCAGTTCGAGCACCGGCTGGAAGCTTTCGTACGGGTGGTGCAGCAGGATGTCGCCGTTGTCGATCGCGTCGAACATCGTCGGCGCGTTCGTGACGCGACGGGCGTCGACGCGGTGAACGGCGTGAACTTCAGGTCGGGGCGGTCGACGAGATCGGGAATCTGCATCAGCCGCACGAGGTTCACCGATCCGGCGACGCGATAGCAGTCCTTGTCGCCGAGTTCGCTTTCGTCGAGCAGGCGCCGCACGATGTGCGTCGGCGTGTCGGCCGACACCTCGAGGCGCACCGCGTTGCCGAGGTGGCGCGCGGGCAGTTCGCCCTGCAGCGCGACGCGCAGGTTCGTGATTTCGTCTTCGTCGACGAACAGTTCGCTGTTGCGCGTGATGCGGAACTGGTTGCAGCTCTTCACGACGAGTTGCGGGAAGAGTTCGCCGACGAAGCGCTGCATGAACGAGCTCAGCAGCACGAAGCCGTGCTCGAAGCCCGACAGCGCGTGCGGCATGCGGACGACGCGCGGCAGCGCGCGCGGCGCCTGCACGATGCCCATCACGGCCTGGCGGCCGAATGCGTCGCGGCCTTCGAGCTCGACGACGAAGTTCAGGCTCTTGTTCAGCACGCGCGGGAACGGGTGGGCGGGATCGAGGCCGATCGGCGTCAGCACGGGCAGCAGCTCGTCGAGGAAGTAGTGCCGCGCCCATTCGAGCTGCTCGTCGTTCCACGTGTCGCTCGCATGGAAGTAGATGCCCTCCTGCTCGAGCGCGGGCAGCACGGTTTCGTGCAGCATCGTGTACTGTCGATGGACGAGCCGCTGCGCGCGTTCGACCACGAGATCGTAAGCATGTTGTAACGACATGCCGTCGGGCGTCAGGGCGCCGGGGTTGTCGCGAATCTGCTCCTGCAGGCCGGCCATCCGGACTTCGAAGAATTCGTCGAGGTTGCTGCTGGTGATGCAGATGAAGCGGAGGCGCTCGAGCAACGGGACTTGCGGATCGGCTGCCTGGGCCAGCACGCGCTCGTTGAAACCGAGGATGCCGAGTTCACGATTGAGAAGCGGATAACGGACGGACATCGGCAGAGTAGGGGGGGATTCGGGCGATGATTCGAAAGGACGCTCGGAAACTCTCACGGTACGATGACGTGCAGATGACACGGGTCGTTAGGTATCGGCAAATTCTACGCCGGAAACCTTTCGTCTCATAAATGTTTCACCTATATACAATGCTGCGGGGCGCATGCCCGGCGAACGTGACACCGGCAAGCGTTCCACGCTTAAAATGTCGCCTTTGAATCACTGCATCGCGGCGGCGGTTGCCGCCGGCGCATGCGCACGGAGCCCCTTCTGATGGTTACAACCCCCCACTTGCTGGCTGCCGTGGATCTCGGCTCGAACAGCTTCCGGCTGATCGTCGGTCGCGTCGAGGAAACGCCGGCGGGCAGCCAGATCTATCCGGTCGATGCGCTGCGCGAGCCCGTCCGGCTGGCCGCGGGCCTGTCGAGCGACAAGATGCTCGATCGCGCGTCGCAGGAGCGTGGCTGGGAGGCGCTCAAGCGGTTCGGCGAGCGCCTGCGCGATTTCCATCCCGATCACGTGCGCGCGGTGGCCACCAACACGCTGCGGGTCGCGAAGAACGCGGGCGAGTTTCTCGGCGAGGCCGAAGCGGCGCTCGGTTTTCCGATCGAAGTGATTGCGGGCCGTGAAGAAGCGCGCCTGATCTACGCGGGCGCCGCGCACTCGGTGCCGGCGAGCGCCGGCAAGCGGCTCGTCGTCGACATCGGCGGCGGCTCGACCGAATTCATCATCGGCTCGCACTACACGCCGATCGTGATGGAGAGCCTCTATATCGGCTGCGTGAGCCACAGCCGAGCGTTCTTCCCCGCCGGCAACGTCGACGAATACACGATGCGGCAGGCCGAACTCGCGGCCAAGCGCGAGATCCAGATCATTTCGAGCGAGTACAAGAAGGCCGGCTGGGACCAGGCGATCGGTTCGTCCGGCACCGCGCGTGCGCTCGCGGAACTCGTCGAGGCGAACGGCTTCAACGATCCGGGCATCACGCACGGCATTTCGCGCGGCGGCCTCGAGCGCCTGAAGCGTGCGCTGATCAAGTCGGAGAACGTCAACCGGCTGAAGCTGATCGCGCTGAAGCCCGACCGCGTGCCGGTGCTCGCGGGCGGCCTCGCGATCATGCTTGCCGTGTTCGAGGAACTCGGTGTCGACTACGTCGATACGACCGACGGCGCGCTGCGCCTCGGGGTGCTGTACGACCTGCTCGGCCGGACGCAGCACGAGGACATGCGCGCGGTGACCGTCGAGGGCTTCACGCGTCGCTACGGCGTCGATCGTGCGCAGGCCGAGCGGATCGGCGCGCTGGCGGGGCGTTTCTACGACGAACTCGAGGAAGCCGACGACGAAGCGCGCGAGGAAGGACGGATGTTCCTCGGCTGGGCGGCCGCGTTGCACGAGATCGGCCTGTCGATCTCGCACAGTGCGTATCACAAGCATTCGGCCTATATCGCGAGCAACGCGGACATGCCGGGTTTTTCGCGCACCGACCAGGCGCGGCTCGCCGCGCTCGTGCTCGGTCATGCGGGCAAGCTCGGCAAGCTGTCGCAGGCGCGCGAAGTCGAGTGGCCGCTGCTGTTCTGCCTGCGGCTCGCGGCGCTGCTGTGCCGACGCCGAACCGATGCGGGGCTGCCCGACATTTCCGTTTCGCAGATGAAGAAGGGCGGGTATGAAGTGCGCCTGCCGAGCGCGTGGGTCGAGCAGAACCCGCTGACCGACTACAGCCTCAGCCAGGAGGCGGCGGAATGGGAGAAGGTCGGGATCCCGTATCGCGTGGTGTATACCGGCGCGTGACGCGGGCGGCGGGGTCCGGGGCAGCTGCGTCGGGTGCGTTCAGTCCGACGAGCAGACGATTGCGGTCAGGAACGGAAACGCCTGCTTGACGGTCGCGTCGCTGCCGGCCTTGCGCACGGCTTCCTCCACCGAGCTTTTCGTGCCGCGCACCACGACGCCATAGGCCCAGTCGCCGATCGGCGTGCCGTCGCCCGTGCGGAAAATCGGGTCGTTCGCCTGGTAGCCGAGCACGACGTAGACGCCGAAGCCGTATGCGGTCAGCGAGTGGCTCGTGCGGAATGCGTTGACCGAGTTCGATTCGACGTGCATCGGCTCCGACTGGATATCGCCGGCGGCGAGTAGCGGCGCGACGAACTTGTGGCCGTTGGAATGACAGTCGAGCGCATCGTCGAGCGATTTGGCGGACGCGATGCCCGGTGCCGCCAGCGTCAGCAGCGCGCCGAAGAGGGTAGTCTGAACGAGGTATTTCATGCGATTGGGTCGGTTGTTGCCGGCTATTATCGCGTGATCCCGCGCATGGCGTGGCCGGGTTCCCGGTGCGGACCGGGCGGGAGGCCGTGAAAGGATTCGAGCCGGCGCCTCCGTGATCGAAATCCGTTTCCTTTGCAAACCTTTTGCTTTCGAAATAATTCCAATTTCCTTTCGCTCCTGTCGAATCGGAAGATAATCCTGCGCCGGCTTTGGAACGCCGCATCCGGCGCGGACTTGCCGGATTTCATCAGACAATTAAAGCGCGCCGAAATCTGGATCGCTGCAGACTTCAGAAATACGCAGGCCCGCCGTAAAAGCGTTAAGGCGATTTGGAGCATCGGGAGTTCGGTGCGATTCGAATTTGATAAATCGCTTTAACAATTCGCCGTGAAATGGATGCCGATCGTTGTTTTTTCGGGGGAATTCTGCTAAAGTCCTCGCCGCGCGGAGGCCGGCGTATTAGGTGTGCGAAGTAAATAATCCTGATAAACCGGTTGTTGATATCAACCCGGTATTTTCGGTGGCCCGGTTCCCATTGACGGGGGACGGACGGGCGCATCGGGATACGGTCGATTCATCCTGCCCGACGTACCCGCGACGAAGCGCCGTGCGCTTTCCTGAGCGGGGCGGTCGATACAAGAAACGCCTTCCGAGAAACAAGCCTCAACGAGAACAACAATGGCCGATTTGCATTGGACCATGCCAATCGCCAGATGGACGTCGATTTCGACCACGGGGGTGCCGGGTGTCGAATTTATCGATCCGATGGTGCGCCGCCGATTGAGCCGCTTGTCCCGGCTCGCGTTGCAATCCGCTCACGATTGCACGGTTGAACATCGCGCATTGCGCGTCGTGTTCGCGTCCCGTCACGGCGAATTGGCGCGCACGACGGGCATTCTCGAAAGCATCCAGGCCGCCGAGCCCGTTTCCCCGACCGCCTTCAGTCTTTCCGTCCTCAACGCCGTCACGGGCGTGTTCGGCATCGCGCGCGGCGACCGGTCCGCCGCCAGCGCGATCGCGGCCGGGCCGGAGACGCTCGGCTACGCGTTGCTCGAAGCGTTCGCGCAATACGAATCCGACGCGTCGTCGCCGGTGCTGCTCGTCTACGCGCACGAACCTGCCGATCCCGTCTATGGCGATGTCGACGACGATCCCGAAAGCGAAGCGCTCGCGATCCTGCTCGATCGACGTTCGGCGCTCGGCCATTTGACCTGCGACGTGACGGCGCGCGCCGACAGCGCCGGCGAGGAGGGCACCGACGCCACGCAAAGCGCGGCGGTCCGGCGCTGCCTGTCCGGCCAGAGCGGGCAGGCCGGACACGCGGACGCGACGTGGCAGCACGGCGACTCGGTCTGGCGATGGAGCTGGCATGCGCACGCGGCTTGACTACGGCTGGCGGCTGTTCGCGACCGGCGCGTGCCTGGGCTTCTTCGCGCTGTGCGGCTCCGCGTTCTCGCTGCTGGCGATCGTCGCGGGCACGCTCTGGCCGCACCGGCGCTCGCGGCAACGGGGCGTGACGCTCGTCATCCATCACTTCTTCCGCATGCTGGTCGCCGTGCTGCAGCGCATCGGCGTGATGACGCTCGAGGTGTCCGGCTCGGCGCGATTGCGCGAAGGCGGGCCGTCGATCGTCGTCGCCAACCACCCGACCTGGCTCGACGTGATGGTGTTGCTGTCGCTGACGCCGAAGGCCTGCTGCGTGGTCAAGCGCGGCCATTGGGGCAACCCGTGTTTCTGGGGCATCGTGCGCGCGGCCGAGTACGTGAGCAATGCCGATGCGGTCGAACTGGTCGATGCCGGCGCGCGCCAACTGGCGGCCGGCTACACGATGATCATTTTTCCCGAAGGCACGCGCAGCCCGGGCGCCAATCGCCTGCATGCGTTTTCGCGCGGCTTCGCGCACATGGCGCTTCAATCGCGCAGCCGGATCCAGCCGGTCCTGATCGATTGCGATCCGCCGGTATTCACGAAGGCGCTGCGCTGGTATCACGTGCCGTCGCGGGCGTTCCGCATGCGGATCACGGTGCTCGAGGCGATCGACATGGACCGGCTGATCCCCGAGGACAAGTCGCCGTCGATCGCGGCGCGCAACATCGCGCACGCGGTGGAATCGCATATCACCCAACACCTGTTCCAGCATGGATACTTTAAAACTGCAAATTAAGCAGCTGCTGATCGAGATGCTCGATCTCAACGACATGACGGTCGACGACATCGACGACGATGCGCCGCTGTTCTCGACGGACGGCGTCGGGCTCGACTCGGTCGACGCGCTCGAAGTCGGCATCATGCTGCGCAAGAAATTCCAACTGACGATCGCCGCGAACGACGAGCGCACGAAAGCGCATTTCCGCTCGATCAATACGCTGGCCGCGTTCATCGCGAGCCAGCAGGCGCATCAGCAATCGAACCAGGCCGTTCCGGCAACCGGGGAGTGACACGTGACCGACGCAGAAATCCTTGAGCGCATCCGCGCGATCTTCAACGAGAATTTCGCGATCGAGCCGGAGCGCGTGACGCCCGACACGCATCTGTTCGAGGAACTCGATCTCGACAGCATCGACGCCGTCGACCTGGCCATCAAGCTGCAGGAGATGACCGGCCAGCGCATCAAGCCGGAAGAATTCAAGTCGGTGCGCACCGTCGGCGACGTGATCGCCGCGGTTCACGCGCTGCTCGCCCGCAAGCAATGACGCCGGCGGCGCGCATGCGTGCGACCGGCCCCGTGCTGCCGCGCTATGCCGGCGCCGTGGCGCGGGCGGCGCTGGCGATCGCTTATCCGCTCGCGATCCTGTGCGCGTGGCACGGGCTGGCGCCGCGCTACGTCGGCTGCCTGCTGCTCGCGCTGCTGTGGCTGCAGCGCACGGTCGGGAGGGGGCCGTTCGCCGCCGCGCTCAACCGGCTCGCGACGCTCGACTGGTGCGTCGCGGCGGCACTGACCGGCATGTCGGCCGCGATTGCCGTGACCGACAGCGCGCGGCTGCTGCATCTGTATCCGGCCTGCGTGAGCGCCGGCCTGCTCGCCGCGTTCGGCGCGACGCTGTGGCGCGGCCCGTCGATGATCGAAAAGTTCGCACGGCTGAGCCATCCCGATCCCGCGCCGGCCGTCGTGCACTACACGCGGCGCGTCACGCAGGTCTGGTGCGCGTTCTTCGTGCTGAACGGCGCTTTCTCCGTCTATACGGCGCTGTACTGGAGCCATGCCGCATGGGCCCTCTACAACGGTGCGATCGCCTATGTGCTGATCGGCGCGCTGATCGCCGGCGAATGGGTCTGGCGCCGGCTGTTCGTGACGGCCCGGCAGGCCGGGGCGGGGGCCGCATGATCGCGCTGCACGACCTCCTGTCCGCCGATGCCGACGCCGATGCCGATGCCGATGCAAGCACGGTCGTCTGCCGCGACGGCGACGCGCGCATCACGCTGGCCGAGCTTCGCGCCCGCGCGGACGCGATCGCGCGCGTGGTCGAGTTCTCGGGCGCGCGCCGCGTCGCGATCTCGACCGACGATCCCTACGAATTTGCCTGTGCGCTGTTCGCCGTCGCGGCGACGGGACGCGAAGCGGTGATCCCGGCGAGCGCGGCGCCCGGTTATCTCCGCGATCTCGCGCATGCCTACGACATGCTGCTCGACGACGACGCACTTGCGGCGTGCGCGCCCGGCCGCGCGGAGCACGGCGCGCCGGTTCCGTCGCGCGCGATCGACGCGGATGCCGCCATCACGCTGTACACGTCGGGCAGCAGCGGCCAGGCGAAGGCGCTGCGCAAGTCGCTCGCCCAGTTCGACGCGGAAGTGCGCACCCTGCAGCGGGAATGGGCCGAGCGGGTCGGCACGGCGGTGACGCTGTCGAGCGTCCCGCATCACCACATCTACGGGCTGCTGTTCAGGATCATGTGGCCGCTGGCGGCGGGCCGCGCGTTCGACCGCGCGCTGTCGCTCGACCCGCAGCAGCTGCAGCGGCGGCTGGCCGCATACGGCGACGGCATCGTGGTGTCGACGCCGTCGCATTTGATGCGCTGGCCCGCGCTGCCGGGATTCCCGATGCCGGGCATCGCGCCGCGCGTGTTCTTTTCGTCGGGCGGCCCGTTGCCGGCCGATGCGGCGTCGGTGTACGCAGCGGCGTTCGGCGCCGCGCCGCTCGAGATCTTCGGCAGCACCGAGACGGGCGGCATCGCATGGCGGCGCCAGGACCGCACGCAGGCATGGCAGCCGATGCCGGGCATCGACGTGCGTTGCGACGACGACGGCGCATTGTGCGTTCGCTCCGCGCATCTCGGCCACGACCGCTGGCACCGCACAGACGATGCGGCGCGCTTCGACGCGCATGGCCGCTTCGAGCTGACGGGCCGCCGCGATCGCGTGGTCAAGCTCGACGGCAAGCGCGTGTCGCTGCCCGAGCTCGAGGCGCGCATCGTCCGGCACGACTTCGTCGAGCAGGCGGCCGCGACGGTCGTCGAGGGCGCGTCGCGCGCGCGCGTCGGCGTGGTCGCGGTATTGAGCGAAGCGGGGCGGCATGCGTTGCGCGCGGACGGCCGCGTCGCGGTCGCCGCCGCGTTGCGCCATGCGCTCGGCGCGTACTTCGACGCCGCCGCGTTGCCGCGGCACTGGCGTTTCCGGCGCGCGATGCCGTTCGACGCGCGCGGCAAGCTGCCGGCCGCGGCGATCGCCGCCGCGTTCGCGCCGACGCCGGAGGGCTTCGAGCTGCTCGCCGAACGGCACGACGACGACGGATGGCACTACGAATTGCGCGTGCCCGCCACGCTCGCGCACTTCGACGGCCATTTTCCGGGCATGCCGATCTTGCCCGGCGTCGTGCAGATCGATTGGGCGGTGCGGCTCGCGCGCCGCGAGGTCGCGGCGCTGCGCACGGTCCGCTCGATCGATCATCTGAAATTCAAGGCTCCGGTGCCGCCGGGCGCGGTGCTCGCGCTGCGCATCGCGCACGATGAGGCGCGCGGCTGCGTGAAGTTCGCATTCCGGCGCGGCGAGCGCGAGTGCACGTCCGGCACGATCGTGTACGGAGCGAGCGCGTGATGATCGACGTCTGCATCGTCATACCGATCTACAACCATCGCGACGCGATCGGCGGGACGCTCGCGCGGCTCGCCGTGCACGGGCTGCCGATCATCGTGGTCGACGACGGCAGCGATGCAGCGACGCGGCGTACGCTCGCCGCACTCGCCGCGCAATACGCGGGATGCATGACGCTGTTGAGCCTGCCCGTCAACGGCGGCAAGGGGGCCGCGGTGATGGCCGGGCTGCGCGCGGCGCGCGCGCAAGGCCATACGCATGCGATCCAGATCGACGCGGACGGCCAGCACGATGCCGCCGACGTGCCGGCGTTCGTCGCCGCCGCGCAGGCCGCGCCGGACGCGGTGATCCTCGGCCGTCCGCGCTTCGACCACAGCGTTCCGAAGGCGCGCTTGTACGGCCGCTACCTGACGCACGTCTGGGTCTGGATCGAGACGCTGTCGCTCGACATTCCCGATGCGATGTGCGGGTTCCGGCTCTATCCGCTCGACGCCGTGTGCCGGCTGATCGATGCGGTGTCGATGCCGACCCGCATGGACTTCGACAGCGAGATCCTGGTGAGGCTTCACTGGCGCGGCCTCGCGTTCCGCACGATTCCGACGCGGGTCGTCTATCCGGCCGACGGCGTGTCGCATTTCGACGTGCTGTGGGACAACGTGCGCATCAGCGCGAGTCATACGCGGCTGGTGGCCGGGATGCTGGTGCGCGCACCGTGGCTGCTGGCGCGCCGGTGCGCGCGGCCGGGCGTTGCCGCCGGCGGCCGCGCGCGATCGTGGTGGCGCACGCCGGAGCGCGGCAGTCGCGCCGGCATGGCGTTGCTGGCGTGGAGCTGCCGCTGGTTCGGCACGCGCTTCACGTCGCTCTGGCTGTACCCGATCGTCGGCTATTTCGCATTGACGAACCGCGCGGCGCGCGCCGCGTCGCACGCCTATTTCGCGCGTCTGCGCGACGCGAGCCCGGCCGTGGCGGCGCCGAAGCCGGGCTGGCGCACCGCGTATCGGCACATGCTCGCGTTCGCGCAATCGGGATTCGACAAGTTCGTCGCGTGGTCCGGCCGGCTCGATCGTCTCGCGGTGCGGTTCGACGATGCGGCGGCGTTCGACGCGCTCGCGGCGAGCGGACGCGGCGCGCTCGTGATCGGCGCGCATCTCGGCAACCTGGAGATGACGCGGGCGCTGGCGCTGCGCGACGCGCACGCGAAAGTGACCGCGATCGTCTACACGAGCCACGCGAAGCGCTTCAACAGCGTGCTCGCGCAGGCGAACGCGGCGTTCGGCGAGCAGCTCGTCGAGGTGGCGGATTTCGGTCCCGACACCGCGATGATGATGCAGGCGCGCATCGACGCGGGCGAACTGCTCGTGATCGTCGGCGACCGCGTGCCGCCGCACGACGCGGGCAAGACCGTCGACGCGCGCTTTCTCGACGAGCACGCGCCGTTCGCGCAGGGGCCGTACATCCTCGCGCACGCGCTCGGCTGCCCGGTCTATCTGTTCTTCTGCCTGAAGGAAGGGCGCGAATACCGTCTGTACTTCGAACCGTTCGCCGAACGCATCGAGCTGCCGCGCCGCGAACGGGCCGCGCAGGTCGCCGTCTGGGCGCAGCGCTATGCGGCGCGGCTCGAACACTATTGCCGCAAGGCGCCGTATCAATGGTTCAACTTCTTCGATTTCTGGGCGCGGCCCGATGGAGGGCCGCGTGGCCGAGCATGATGTGAATGACGCAATTCGGGCGGCCCGACGCGAAGCAGGCCGCTCGGCCGTCGTGATCGGCGGCCGGCACCTGACGATCGAGGACGTGATCGCGATCGCACGCGACGGCGCGAGCGTCGCGCTCAATGCGGACCCCGCGTGGCAGGCGCGCATCGAGCGCGGCGCGGCGTGGCTGCGCGACCATCTCGCGAACGGCGGGACCGTCTACGGCGTGACGACCGGGTATGGCGACGCATGCGTCGTCGACGTGCCCGCGGCGCTCGTCGACGCGCTGCCGCTGCAACTCACGCGCTATCACGGCTGCGGGATGGGCGCGTGGTTCGATGCGCAGCAGACGCTCGCGATCGTCGCCGCGCGGCTCAATTCGCTCGCCTACGGTTACTCCGGCGTGCGCCTGATGCTGCTCGAGCGCCTGGCCGACCTGGTGAATCACCGGATCCTGCCGCGCATTCCGTCGGAAGGGTCGGTCGGCGCGAGCGGCGACCTGACGCCGCTGTCGTACGTCGCCGCCGCGCTGGCCGGCGAACGCACGGTGATCCACGACGGCGGCGAGCGCGACGCGCGGGCCGTGTGGCGCGCGCTCGGCCGCGAGCCGCTGACGCTCGCGCCGAAGGAAGGGCTCGCGCTGATGAACGGCACCGCCGTGATGACGGGCCTCGCGTGTCTCGCGTTCGCGCGGGCCGACTACCTGACGCGGATCGCCGCGCGCCTCACCGCGCTGACGACCGTCGCGCTCGACGGGCGCGCGGCCCATTTCGACGCGCTGCTGTTCGACGCGAAGCCGCACGTCGGGCAGGCCGAGGCGGCCGCGTGGATTCGCGCGGATCTCGCGGGACGCGACGAATCGCCCGCCCGCCGGCTGCAGGATCGCTACTCGGTGCGCTGTGCGCCGCACGTGATCGGCGTCGTGCGCGACGCGCTGAGCTGGGTGCGCCGCGACGTCGAGAACGAGCTCAACAGCGCGAACGACAATCCGCTGGTCGATCCGGACGACGGCCGCGTGCTGCACGGCGGCAACTTCTATGGCGGGCACATTGCGTTCGCGATGGATGCGCTGAAGACCGCGGTCGCGAATCTCGCCGACCTGATGGACCGCCAGCTTGCACTGCTCGTCGACGACAAGTTCAGCAACGGCCTGCCGCGCAACCTGACGGGCGCGGCGCCGGATCGCGCGCCGATCAACCACGGCTTCAAGGCCGTGCAGATCTCCGCGTCGGCGTGGACCGCGGAAGCGCTCAAGCACACGATGCCGGCGAGCGTGTTCTCGCGCTCGACCGAGTCGCACAACCAGGACAAGGTCAGCATGGGCACGATCGCCGCGCGCGACTGCCTGCGCGTGCTGGAGCTGACCGAGCAGGTCGCGGCCGCGCACGTGCTCGCGACCGTCCAGGCGGTGCGGCTGCGGATGCGGGAGGATGCCGGCACGCATCTGTCGGCGCCGTTGCGCGCGTTCGTCGACGACGTGAACCGGGGCTCGCCGCTCGTCGTCGAAGACCGGCCGCTCGAAGCCGAGCTGCGCGCGCTGACCGCGCGGCTCGCCGCGTGCGACGCGATCGGCGGGGAGGGCGCATGAGCGCGCCGCGCCCCCCGTTGACGGCGACGGCCGCCGTCGAAGTGCCGTTCCACGACGTCGACGCGATGAACGTCTGCTGGCACGGCCATTACCTGAAGTATTTCGAGGCCGGACGCGCGGCGCTGCTGCGCGCGATCGACTACGACTATCCGGCGATGCAGGCATCCGGCTATCTGTGGCCGGTCGTCGAAGCGCACCTGAAGTACGTGCGGCCCGCAGTCTATGGCCAGCGCGTCGAGGTGCGCGCGACGCTGCTCGAATTCGAGAACCGGCTGAAGATCGGTTATGAAATCGTCGACGCGCAATCGGGCGAGCGCCTGACGAGGGGGCATACGGTGCAGCTCGCGATCGACGGCAAGACGCACGAAACGCAGTTCGTGTCGCCGGCGGCGCTGATCGAACGAGTGGAGGCGCGATGGAAATGAGCGCGCGACTTCGCGGCCTGTGCGCCGTGGCCGGGATGGTCGTCGCCTGCGCGGCCGCCGCGCAGGCCGGCGCACAAGCACCCGCGCCAGCGCCGGCCGCCACGCAGCGCCAGGCGAACGCCGCGCTCGTGGCCGACATCGCCGCGCGGCTGACCCGGGTCGGCGCCATTCGCGCCGACTTCACGCAGACCCAGACGCTCGCGGCGATGAAGCAGCCGCTCGTCAGCACGGGATCGATGCTGTTCGACCGCGCGTCCGGCGTCGTGTGGCGGATCGACACGCCGTACAAGGCGACCTACGTGATCACCGACGGCGGCATGCGCGAGGTGGGTGCGGACGGACGGCTCGTCGCGGCGGGCGGGAGCGGTCGCGGCGTCGCCCAGGTGTCGCGGATGATGCGCGACATGCTCGGCGGCGACCTGTCGGCGCTCTATGCGCAGTTCGACGTCGACGCGACCGGCACGCGCGAGCGCTGGCGGATGACGCTGCGGCCGAACCAGCCGCAGCTCGCGCAGGCGATCCGCGTGCTGGAGATGAGCGGCGGCGCGTATCTGGGCGCGCTCAGCATGACGTTCGCGAACGGCAACGTGACGAAACTCGAATTCGCGCGCGCGACGCCGGTGGACGCGCCGGCGCCGGCCGAGCGCGCGTGGCTCGGGGCGCGCTGATGAGCACGACGCGCGACGCGATCGACGTGCCGGCCGGGCGCGCCCGGCGGCTGGCGCTGCGCGCCGCGTGGCTGCTCGTCGCGCTCGTCGCCGGGCTCTATTGCCTGTGGCGCTTCACCGGAGCGTCGCCGCTGCAGACGAACCTGCTGGCGCTGTTGCCCGCGACCGAGGCGAATCCGGTTGCCGAGCAGGCGGTCGACCGGTTGTCGGCGGCGCTCGGCGAGCGCACCGTCTATCTCGTGACCGACCGCGACGCGGCGCGCGCGAAGGCCGCCGCGAAGCAGTTCGGCGCACTGCTCGCGAAGAGCGGCGCGTTTCGCTCGGTCACGGTCGAGGTGCCGCCGTTCGATCCGTCGCAGATCGCGGCGACCTATCTGCCGGCCCGCTTCGGCTTGCTGACGGATGCCGACCGCGCGTCGCTCGAGCGCGGTGACGCCGCGCTCGCCGATGCGTTGACGCGGCGGCTCTACAGCCCGCCCGTCGACGGCCTGCCGACCGCCGTGTCGGACGATCCGTTCGGCTGGCTCCAGCACTGGCTGGCGGACCTGCCGCTGGCGACCTCCCGCCTCGCGCTGGAGGACGGCATGCTGGTCTCGCATCGCGACGGCGCGACGAGCGTGCTCGTGATGACGTCGCTCGCCGGCTCGGCCTACGAGTCGACGATCCAGCAGGCCGTGCGCGGCGCGACGGCCGCGTCGGAACGGTCGCTCGCCGCCGCGTATCCGGACGTGCGGATCGCCCGTACCGGGGCCGTGTTCTATGCGCAGGCCGCGCGCGCGAGCGCGGAGCGCGACGTGCACGTGATCGGCGCGGTGTCGCTGGGCGGCATCGCGCTGCTGCTGCTGAGCGTGTTCCGCACGCCGCGCCTGCTGGTGCTCGCGTTCGCGTCGACCGCGTTCGGCATCGTCTGCGCGCTCGCGGCCACGCTTGCCGTGTTCGGCAAGCTGCATCTGCTGACGCTGGTGTTCGGCGTGAGCCTGATCGGCGAGGCGGTCGATTATTCGATCCAGTACTTCGTCGTGTACCTGTCGTCGGGCGCGCAATGGGATGCGCGACGCGGCGCGGCCGCTGTGCGGCCGGCGCTCGCCGTCGCGCTGGCGACGAGCCTGCTCGGCTACGCGATCCTGACGTGGGTGCCGTTCCCGGCTCTGAAGCAGATCGCGTGCTTCGCGATCGTCGGCATCGCGGCGGCGTTCGCGGCCGTGACGGGCTTCCTGCCGCTGATGCTGACCCGGCCGCCGAAGCGCACGCCGTCACGCGTATTCGCGTGCGCCGCGCGTGCGCTCGCGCGCTGGCAGGCTGCGCTGTCGGGCCGGCGCGCGCTGGCCGCGGCGTTCGGCGTCGCGCTGGTCGCGGCGCCCGGCTGGTTCTTGCTGACGAGCGACGACGACGTCCATCTGCTCGCCCAGCGCGATCCGGATCTCGCGCGCCAGGAGCGCGAGATCCGCGATGCGATCGGGCTGGCGAACACCGCGCAGTTCTTCGTGATCCAGGGCAGCACGCCCGAGGACGTGCTCGAACGCTCCGAAGCGCTGGTGACGGCGCTGGATGCGCAACGCGTCGGCCGCGTGCAGTCGCTCGCGACGTTCGTGCCGTCGGCGAAGCGGCAGGCGCAGAGTCGCGCGGCGCTGGCCGCACGCGTGTTCGCCGAGCCGGCGGCACTGCGCGCGACGCTCGCGCGCGCGGGATTCCGCGACGACGTCGCGCAGGCGTGGGTCGATGCGTTCGCGCGCGATGCGCACGTGACGCTCGACGTCGAGCGCTGGCTGGCCGCGCGCTGGTCGGCGCCGTTCCGGCACTTGTGGCTCGGCAGCGTCGGCGCGGGCGCGCCGGAATACGCGGCGCTGGCGATTCCCGAGCAGGTCGACGCGGCGGATACGGCGGCGCTCGACGCGCTCGCGCATCGGCTGCCCGGCGTCACATACGTCGACAAGGCGGCGGGAGTATCGAAGCTGTTCGGCGCGAATCGCGTCGACAGCGGCTGGTGGCTGGGCGGCGCGCTCGCCGTGGTCGCGGCGCTGCTGATGTGGCGCTACGGCGTGCGCGGCGGGATCGCGACGACGCTGCCGATCGTGCTCGCGATCGGCCTGACGCTGGCGGTATTCGGTTATCTGCGCATCCCGCTCACGTTGTTCAACTGGCTCGCGCTGATGCTCGTGCTCGGCGTCGGCGCGAACTATGCGGTCTTCCTGCGCGAAGGCTGCATCCGGGAAGCCGCGAACCTGGGCGCGGTGTGGACCGGCGTGCTGCTCTCCGCCGCGACGACGCTGCTGTCGTTCGGCATGCTGGGTGCGAGCGCGATGCCCGCGTTGCGCGGCTTCGGCACGACCCTCGCGATGGGGATCGTGTTCTCGGTGCTGTTCGCGCCGCTCGCCATGCCCTCCCGGAAGGAAACCACCGCATGAAACACGCGCACGTCTATCTGCATGCGCTCGGCATGGTCAATGCGCTCGGCGGCACCGTCGACGCGGTCGACCTCGCATTGCGCGCCGGCGTTTCGCCCGGCATGGGGCCGTGCGCGGAAGCGCCCGGCGGCGCATGGGCCGGGCGCGTCGGCGCGCCGCTCGACGTCGCGCCGCCCGAGCCGCTCGCGCATTTCGATTGCCGCAACAACCGGCTGCTGCTCGCCGCGCTCGCGCAGATCGCGCCGGCCGTCGATGCGGCGGTGGCGCGCTACGGGCCGCGCCGCATCGGCGTCGTGATCGGCACGAGCACGTCCGGCATCCGTGCGGCCGAGGAGGCGTTCGCGCAGCGCGCCGCATCGGGTGCGATGCCGCCGGCGTTCGATTACCGGCAGATGGAAATCGGCACGGCGGCGCCGTTCGTGCGCGCGGCGCTCGGCGTCGCCGGGCCGGCGTATACGTTGTCGACCGCGTGCACGTCGAGCGCGAAGGCGTTCGCGGCCGCGCGCCGGCTGCTGCGCCTGCGCCTGTGCGACGCGGTCGTCGTCGGGGGTGCGGATTCGCTGTGCGCGCTGACGATGCAGGGCTTCGCGTCGCTCGAGTCGGTCAGCCTCGCGCGCACGAACCCGATGAGCGCCAATCGCTGCGGGATCAACATCGGCGAAGGCGCGGCCGTGTTCGTGATGAGCCGCGACGACGGGGAGATCCGGCTGGCCGGCGTCGGCGAATCGAGCGATGCGCATCACATCTCCGCGCCGGACCCGGAGGGGCGCGGCGCGGAGGACGCGCTGCGGCAGGCGCTCGCGGATGCGGGCGTGAGTCCGTCGGCGCTCGGCTACGTGAACCTGCACGCGACGGCGACGCGCCTGAACGACGAGATGGAAGCGCGCGTGATGGCGCGCGTGTTTCCCGGCGGCGTGCCCGCGAGCGGCACGAAGCCGCTGACCGGACACATGCTCGGCGCGGCGGGCGCGACGGAGCTGGCGTTCACGTGGCTGGCGCTCGCGCGCGGGACGCCGCTGCCGGTTCACGTGTGGGACGGCGTGCCGGACCCCGCGCTGCCGGCGCTGGATCTCGTGCAGGAAGAGCGCCGGCTCGCCGGCCACACCGGAAGCCAGTACGTGATGAGCAATTCGTTCGCATTCGGCGGCAGCAATGCCAGCCTGATCCTGGGGCGCTGACATGCAGACCGGTTCGTTGATGGAAACCTTGCACGACGGCGCGGAGATCGCCGTGTGCGACGTGCGGGACGTGCTGCCGCATCGCGGCACGATGCTGTTGCTCGACACGATCGAGCGCTGTTCCGAAACCGCGATCGAGGTGAGTGCGACCGCGCGCCGCGACGCGTGGTACGCGGACGATGACGGCGCGATGCCCGCGTGGATCGGCATCGAGCTGATGGCGCAGGCGATCGCCGCGCACGTCGGGCTGCTGGCGCGGCACGCGGGCGGCCGCGCGAAGCCGGGCGTGCTGCTCGGCGCGAACCGCTACAGCGCGCATCGGGCCGCGTTCGATGCGGGGGCGACGCTGCGGATCGCGGCGCGCGAACTGCTGCGCGGCGACGAAGGGCACGGCGCGTACGAATGCGCGATCCATGCCGACGGCCAATGCTGCGCGGAAGCGATCGTCAAGGTGTACCAGCCGGACGATTTTCAGTCTTTTATCGAAGGGAGCTTCAATTCATGACTCGGCGAGTTCTCGTGACCGGCGCGAGCCGCGGCATTGGCCGGGCCGTCGCGCTGCGACTGGCGGCGGACGGCTTCGCGGTGACGGTGCATTGCCGCAGCGGCCGCGACGCGGCGCAAGCCGTGGCCGCCACGATCCGCGAACAGGGCGGCGCGGCCGATGTGCTGCAGTTCGACGTGCGTGACCGCGCGGCCTGCCGGCAACTGCTCGAGGCCGACGTGGCCGCGCACGGCGCGTACTACGGGATCGTCTGCAGCGCGGGCGTGACGCGCGACGGCGCGTTTCCGGCGCTGTCCGACGAGGACTGGGACGTCGTGATCGAGACCGGGCTCGACGGCTTCTACAACGTCGTCCATCCGCTGACGATGCCGATGGTGCGGCTGCGCAAAGGCGGCCGCATCGTGACGATCGCGTCGGTGTCCGGCGTGATGGGCAATCGCGGGCAGGTCAACTACAGCGCGGCGAAGGCCGGGTTGATCGGCGCGACGAAGGCGCTCGCGGTCGAGCTCGCGTCGCGCAACATCACGGTCAACTGCGTCGCGCCCGGTCTCGTCGATACCGGGATGCTCGACGACGTGCCGCTCGAGCACGCGTTGAAGACGGTGCCGATGGGGCGCGTCGGGCAACCCGACGAAGTCGCGTCGGTGGTCGGCTTCCTGATGTCGGACGGCGCGTCGTACGTCACCCGGCAGGTGATCGGCATCAACGGCGGGATGATCTGATGAAGCGGGTGGTCGTGACGGGAATGGGCGGCGTGACCGCGTTCGGCGACACGTGGCCGGAGATCGACGCGCGCCTGAAGGGCGCAGCCAACGCCGTGCGGCGCATCGCGGCGTGGGATTGCTACGAGTCGCTGCACACGCGGCTCGCGTGCCCGCTGCCGGGCTTCGTGCAGCCCGCGCATTATCCGCGCAAGAAGACGCGCTCGATGGGGCCGGTGTCGATGTATGCGGTGCGGGCGAGCGAGCTCGCGCTCGCCGACGCCGGTCTCGCGGACGATCCGTCGATCAAGGACGGCAGGATGGGCGTCGCGTACGGGTCGTCGTCGGGCTCGGTCGAGCCGATCCGCGCGTTCGGCGCGATGCTCGAAACGGGTTCGATGCGCGACGTGACGTCGAACAGCTACGTGCAGATGATGCCGCACACGACGGCCGTCAACGTCAGCCTGTTCTGGGACCTGAAAGGCCGGATCGTGCCGACGTCGTCCGCGTGCGCGTCGGGCAGCCAGGCGATCGGCTACGCGTACGAAGCGATCGCGACCGGCAAGCAGACGCTGATGCTCGCGGGCGGCGCGGAGGAGCTGTCGGGCCCGGCGGTCGCGGTGTTCGACACGCTGTACGCGACCAGCACGCGCAATGACGAGGCCGGGCTGACGCCGCGCCCGTTCGACGTCGATCGCGACGGGCTCGTGGTCGGCGAGGGGGCGGCTACGCTCGTGCTCGAGGAATACGAGCACGCGCTCGCGCGCGGCGCGACGATTCACGCGGAGGTGGTCGGCTTCGGCTGCAATTCCGACGGCGCGCACATCACGCAGCCGACGGCCGAGACGATGGCGATCGCGATGCGGCTCGCGCTGCGCGACGCCGGGCTCGATCCGGCGGCGATCGCGTATGTGAACGCGCACGGCACGTCGACCGATCGCGGCGACGTCGCCGAGAGTCATGCGACCGCGTCGGTGTTCGGCGAGCGCATGCCGATCAGCTCGCTGAAGAGCTACGTCGGCCACACGCTCGGCGCCTGCGGCGCGCTCGAGGCGTGGTGGACGATCGAGATGATGAAGCGCAACGCGTATGCGCCGACGCTGAACCTGGAGAACGTCGATCCCGCGTGCGCGGCGCTCGACTACATCGTCGGCGCGGCGCGCGCGATCGATGCCGAGTTCGTGATGAGCAACAACTTCGCGTTCGGCGGGATCAACACGTCGTTGATCTTCCGGCGCATCGCCGCGTGACGGCCGCCCGCCCGATGCCTGCGCGCGTCGTCGTCACGGGGCTCGGCATCGTGTCGTGCCTCGGCAATTCGCTCGACGGCGTGTCGGCGGCGCTGCGCACGGGCCGCTCGGCGCTCGCGCGCGTCGATGCATGGCGCGCGAGGGGGTTCCGCAGCCAAGTCGCGGGCGTCGCCAGTGTCGCGGCGGAGCCGCCGTTCGCGCGCAAGCACGAGCGCTTCATGGGCGACACCGCGCGCTTCGCCGCGCATGCGGCGGCGAAGGCGATCGACGACGCGGCGCTCGATCCCGTGCGATTGCGTTCGCCGCGCGCGGGCGCGATCGTCGGCTCCGGCATCGGCTCGATGGCCGCCTATGACGACGCGATGGCGATTGCCGCGCAGCGCGGCATCGACAAGACGCCGCCTTACGTCGTGCCCAAGGCGATGAGCAGCACCGCGTCGGCCTGCGTCGCCCAGCTGTTCGGCATCGAAGGCATCGCGTATTCGCCGTCGTCCGCGTGCACGAGCTCGGCGCTCGCGATCGGGCAGGCGATGCAGTTGATCCGGTCCGGCTGCCAGGACGTCGTGCTGGCGGGCGGCAGCGACGCGCTGCACGACAACATGACGCTGATGTTCGATGCGATGGGCGTGTTGTCCGGTCGATTCAACGACACGCCCGACCAGGCGTCGAGACCTTACGGCATCGGCCGCGACGGCTTCGTGATCGCGTCGGGCGCGGGCATCCTCGTGCTCGAATCGCTCGAGCACGCACGCTCGCGCGGCGCGCGGATCCATGCGGAGCTGGTCGGCTTCGGCCAGTGCACCGACAACGCGGGCATGGCGGCGCCGCATGCGCCGGGGATCGCGCGGGCGATGCGGATGGCGCTGGAGGGCGACGCGCGGCGTCCCGACTACGTGAACACGCACGCGCCGTCGACGCCGCTCGGCGACGTCGAGGAACTGGCGGCGCTCGCGGACGTGTTCGGCGACGACGTGCCCGCGTTCTCGTCGACGAAGGGGATGACCGGCCATCCGCTCGGCGCGAGCGGCGCGCACGAGGCGATCTACACGATCCTGATGATGCGCGATGGCTTTATCGCGGGCACGTCCGTCGACGGGACGCCCGATCCCGCGGTCGGCCGCATGCCGCTCGTGCGTACCGCGCGCGACGCGCGGATCGAGCGGGCGCTGTCGGTCTCGTTCGGATTCGGCGGCAGTTGCGCGAGCCTGTTGTTGGACGCCTGGAAAGGCGATTGAGGTTGAACGTTACTGAGCGATGAGGACAAGCACGATGAAGCATACGAGACATCTGGCCGGCATGTTGATCGCGGCGGCCCTGCTGGCGGGCTGCGGCGGCACGGTCGTCCGCACGCTGCCGCTGCCGGCGGAAGCGACCGCGCACGACGCGACCGGCGTGAAGCTGTATTTCGGCGCGCAGCCGCATCCGGCGGTGAAGACGGCCATCGGATCGCGCTCGGAATCGGTGCGCGTGACGCGCGGGACTGGAGCCGAGCAGCCGACGTGCGATCAGGCGCTCGCCGAAGCGCTGGGCCGCCTGCGCACGTATGCGAAGAACCACGGCGGGAATGCGGTCGTCAACGTGACGACGCGCTTTCACGAGCAGCGTTCCGATTCGGTGGCCCGGTACACGTGCGGCGTGAGCCCCAGCGCCGGGTCGCTCGCGGTGACGGGCGACGTCGTGGTGCTCGATGCGCGGTAACGCGCGCGGGGCAGGGCGATGCTGACGACGCCCTGCGGTGCATGCGCCCGCCCGGAGGCGGGCGGCTGTCACGCGGGCTTGCGCGCGACCACGTTGACGAGCGTTTCGCGGCGCTTGCCGGGCTTGGGGGTGTAGAGGCCGATGCGCTCGAGCAGGCCGAAGTCCTTCGCGCGGCTCCACCACAGGTACGGCAGCGATACGTTCCGCTCGTCGAACGAGAAGCCGCCGTCGCGCAGCATCGCGAGATAGCCGTCCGCGCTCTTCTGCACGTGCATCGGGTGCCGGAACAGCAGCCGGATGACCCACGACTTGATGTAGGCGTCGGTCGATTCGGCGAACAGCAGCAGGCCGTTCGGCTTCAGCACGCGGCGAAACTCGGCCAGCGCGCGCTCCTGCTCGACGAGGTGGTGGAAGGTCTGGTGACAGAACACGATGTCGACGCTCGCGTCGGCCAGCGGCAGCTGCGCGCAGTCCGCGCGGTGCAGGTCGACGGCGGCGCCGCAGTGCCGGGCCGCTTCCGTCGCATGGGCGAGCGATTCGTCGTGGCATTCGATGCCGACGATCTTGCGCGGCGAGAACGCATCGTTCAGGAGCCTGAACGACTTGCCCTGGCCGCAGCCCGCGTCGAGGATGACCGGGGCGGCCGGCAGCGGCGTCGTAATGAGCCGCTTCAGGTCGTTGATGGCCACCCGCAGCACGTGATGTTCCCAGGTGTGCGTGCGCAGGAACCAGACGCCGAAGGCCGTTTCGGGAACGTAAGCTGCAGCGTGCGGGCGGGATGACGACATGAACCCCTCGTTCGTATGTGTTTTTTCGGGCGTTCATTGTAATTGGCATTACGGACGTGCGGCGCGCAAAGCCGTCACGTCCCATCGATTCAAACGGGCAGGCAACACATGAATGAGATGAAATCGGAGCAATTGAACGTCGACGTCGCGATCATCGGCGCGGGGCCTTCCGGCGCGGTGGCCGCGGGGCTGTTGCGCAAGGCGGGACGGTCGGTGCTCGTGCTGGAGCGCCAGCATTTTCCGCGCTTTTCGATCGGCGAGAGCCTGTTGCCGCAGAGCATGCATTACCTCGACGAGGCGGGCATGCTGCAGGCCGTCGTGGAGGCGGGCTTCCAGTTCAAGAACGGCGCATATTTCGTGCATCGCGATCGCATGTCGGCGTTCGATTTCCGCGAGAAGACGACGCCGGGCTGGGGCACCGCGTACCAGGTGGAGCGCGCGGCATTCGACGACCTGCTGATCCGCTGCGCGGCGCAGCAGGGCGCCGACGTGCGGTTCGGCCATACGGTGCGTGCGTTCATGCCGGGCGACCGGCCGCAGCTCGACGTCGTCGACGAAGCGGGGCGCGACTATCGCGTGCACGCGTCGTTCGTGCTGGACGCGAGCGGCTTCGGCCGCGTGCTGCCGCGGCTGCTCGATCTCGAGGCGCCCACCCGCATGCCGACGCGCGCGGCGCTGTTCTCGCACGTCGAGGATCGCCTGCCGGCGGGGGCGACCGATCGCGACAAGATCTGCATCGCGGTGCATCCGGAGCGGCGCGACGTGTGGTTCTGGATGATTCCATTGACGAACGGCCGCTCGTCGGTCGGCTGCGTCGCCGAAGCGGCGTTCCTCGACGTGCCGGAAGCGCGGCGCGAAGCGCTGTTGCGCGAGCTGTTGCAGACCGAGCCGACGCTTGCCCGTCTCGTCGGCGAGAAGCCGTTCGTGATGCCGGTGCGCCATATCGGCGGCTATGCGGCCAACGTCGAGCGGCTGCACGGCCCCGGCTATGCGCTGCTCGGCAATGCCGGCGAGTTTCTCGATCCGATCTTCTCGTCGGGCGTCACGATCGCGATGCGCTCGTCGCATCTGGCGGTGCAGGCGCTCGAACGGCAGTGGCGCGGCGAAGCGGTGGACTGGCAGCGGGATTACGACGTCGCGCTGCGCAAGGGCATCGATACGTTCCGTGCGTTCGTCGAGAAATGGTATTCGGGCGACCTGCAGGACATTGTCTTCCACGACGACAAGGCGCCGGAAGTGAAGCGCATGGTCTGCGCGATCCTCGCCGGCTATGCATGGGACGAGTCGAATCCGTTCGTGCGCGATCCGGTTCGGCGTCTCGAGGTGCTGGCGGAAATCTGCCGTCCGGCCCCGCATGGCGACGCGACGCCCTGAGCATGCGTGAGCCGGGCATCATGATCCCGGGTCATCCGACAGACACACAATTCATCAAGCTAGCTATGAAGCGCCTTTTCCTCATCGGCCTGTGCCTCTCAACCAGTTCCGCTTTCGCGGCAAGCCAGATCCTGCTCGAAACCCCGGTGACCTACGCGCCGGATGCCGGTGTCGTCCAGCGGGTCAAGGACGAATGCCACATCGAAGACATGCTGACGCGCCACGTCGGCGACGTACTTCGCAAGATCAACAGAGGCGGCGACGGCACCGTGGCGTCGCAGGCCGATGCAGGGGATGCCAAGGTTCTCAGGCTGCAGATCACCCACGTACTGGGCGTCGGCGGTGGCGCATGGAGCGGACCCAAGGCCACGACCGTCACTGCGGATCTGATCGAGGGCGGCAAGGTCACCCGCCATACCAAGATCAACCGTTGGTCGGTGGGTGGCGTGTGGGGCGCGTTCAAGGGAACGTGCTCGATTCTCGAACGGACGACCGTCGTGATCGGCAGGGACCTCGGCCGCTGGGCGCGCAACCCGTCCTATGAGATCAAGGAGGAGGCGCCGCCCCAAGTCGCTGACGAGCCGGGTGCGGGCAAGGATTTCTGCACGCCGGGCGAAAGCATGCCGAATGCGTCCGGCAGTTCGCTTACGCTATGCGTGAAGAAAGGGCATTTTGCTCACGACCAGTATGAAGTGAAGGTCGATGGGGCGGTTGTCGTGAAGGGCATCGACGACGAGACGACCGGCGGGGTCAATGGCTCCTATGGCGGGAGGCCGGTCAACCTGACGTGCGCACCCGTTCTGTCGGCGCCGGAGGAAGTCACCGAATCCCAGATCGAGTCGATGCGAAGCATGGACCCGCAAGCGACGCGTGAGCAGTTGAAGCAGCGCTATCTGAGTCTCAATACGGTGGAGACCGCACGTCACTGCGTCGTTCGTGTTGATTCAAAGAATGTGCTGTCGACCGACATTCACTTCGAGTGATGTCGTTGGGAGGGGGCGGTGGAGGGTGTTCCATCGGCTTCGATTCGTGAAGCACGGATTTCGATGGGCCAAGGAGTCATGCGTCGGGACACCAACATCAATTTCGGTCCGGCTTTCTTAAAGCGGATCAACTTTCACGCATTTCTTTCGCGAATATTGTTGATGATGAAGTTATCCAAGCTCGCCGCATGCGCACTGATCTTCACCGGCACCCTCACCAACGTGGCGCATTCCCGCGATTTGGACAAGAGCGACCCGGACCGCGCCCATATACTGGCAGCTGTTCACCAACTGAACGACCGCGAGCCGGACCTGAAGGACTATCGCTATTTTGTGGTCGATCTGGTCAAAGACCACGATGCCGCATTCTTATGCGTTGCATTGGCGGATAAGGACGGCGAGTTGGTGGTGACGGACGACCAGGCCGGGATCATGACGTTCGCGCTGGAGAAGCGCAACCTGCAATGGGTAGCGACCAAACTTGGTGGTGTGGGATTTGCTGTTGGCGCAAAGCCGGTGCAGTCGGATTGCAAGGTAGGCGGCCGTATCGTCAGCACACGCGACGATATCAATGCTGCGTTGAAGGCGACGGGACATAAGCCATTGGCAACCGGCCAAGATTCTGGTCCGTTGGGGGCAATGTTGGGAGCAAGAATCCAGAAATGGAAAAGGGGTTACGGCAATTAACCGTAACCCCTTGATTCCTTTGGTCGGAGCGAAAGGATTCGAACCTTCGACCCTCTGATCCCAAATCAGATGCGCTACCAGGCTGCGCTACGCTCCGACGAGCCAAAGATTCTATCTTTGAATAGCGTGCCAGGTCAATCGCACGATGCATGTTCGAGTGCCGTGGTGGTGCAAACCCGTCACGCACCGCGGAGAAAACCATGATGAACCTGATCCTGTGGCGCCACGCCGAAGCCGAAGACTACGCGACGAGCGATCTCGCGCGGCAGTTGACCGCCCGCGGCCGCAAGGACGCGCAGGCGATGGCCAAGTGGCTGCGTGGCCGGCTCGAGACGAACACCGTGATCCTCGCGAGCCCGGCGGCCCGCACCGTGCAGACCGTCGAGGCGCTGACCGACCAGTACCGGACGGTCGATGCGCTCGCGCCGGGCGGCAGCGTCGACGACGTGCTGGCGGCAGCCGGCTGGCCGGACGGCATCGCGCCGACGGTCGTGATCGTCGGCCACCAGCCGACGCTCGGCAGCGTCGCCGCGCAACTGATCGCCGGCGGCGACGACAGCTGGAGCGTCAAGAAGGGCGGAATCGTGTGGCTCGCGAGCCGCACGCGTGACGGCAGCCGGCAGGCCGTGCTGCGGGCCGTCCTGACGCCCGATCTGGTTTGAAGGGTTTCGTCATACGGTTTCGCAAGCTTTCTGCTAAAGTCAATTCGGCGACACGTCATTGAAAGGACACGGTCGTGCCACATAACGGTCACGGCCGATTACTACATTGGCGGGCATGTCGTCCTATTCCTTACGATCAGGAAAGCCTAATGCGAGAACTGCCGACGCCTACGCTCCCTTTTGCCTCGCTGCCCCTCGACACGTCGCGGCGCCACCTGCCGCGCGCTGCTGAAACCGTCACATCGGAGTATCGCCTGCGCGCCGCGTGGGCGCGTACGGAAGACGAACTGCGCGAAGCCCAGCGCCTGCGTTACAGCGTGTTCGCCGAAGAGATGGGCGCGCAGGTCAGCGGCCCCTCCGGTCTCGACGTCGATCCGTTCGATGCGTACTGCGACCACCTGCTGGTTCGCGATCTCGACACCCTGAAGGTCGTCGGCACGTATCGCGTGCTGCCGCCGCACCAGGCGGCGCGTGTCGGCCGCCTGTACGCCGAGGGCGAATTCGACCTGTCGCGTCTTACGCACCTGCGCGGCAAGATGGTCGAGGTCGGCCGCTCGTGCGTGCACAGCGACTACCGCAGCGGTGCCGTCATCATGGCGCTGTGGGGCGGCCTTGGCACGTACATGATGCAGAACGGTTACGAGACGATGCTCGGCTGCGCGAGCGTGTCGATGGCCGACGGCGGTCACTATGCGGCGAACCTGTACCAGTCGCTGCCGGCCAGCGCACTGACCGACCCCGAGTATCGTGCGTTCCCGCATACGGCCCTGCCGGTCGACGAATTGCAGACGGGCACCGTCGTGGCGCCGCCGCCGCTGATCAAGGGTTACCTGCGTCTCGGCGCGAAGATCTGCGGTGCGCCGGCCTGGGATCCCGACTTCAACTGCGCGGATTTCCTGACGCTGTTCCGTTTGTCCGACATCAACGCGCGCTACGCCCGCCACTTCCTGGGCTGAGCATCGATCGACGTGCGCCCGCGCGGCGGGCGCACGCATGAACGCCGCCGGCGGCAGACCGCACGGCGGCGTTCGTTTGTCCGCTTGTTCTTTCAGCGAAAGTGACGGCGAGTCCGGCTCCCCATCGTTTGGCGCGACACAGCGCACCCTCCATGCCCAAACGGCACGGTGCAGGACGACCTCGCTTGCGCGCAGGTCGAGACGGGAACGGCGGCGGGACGGCTTAGTGCTTGCGCCGCCAGTCGAGCAGGTGGTGTTCGGCCATCCAGTGATGGATGATCCCTTCGCCGCCATGGCTGCGCTTGTATTCGCGCGACTCGAAGAACGACAGGGCGGCAAACACCATCAGGCCGATGAACAGACCGATCAGGCCGGCAATTTCCTCAGACGACATGGCAGCCTCCTTTCCACGGCACAGCGCCATGCGTACATAGTAGGACATGCGCGTCGCCACTTCGAAGGCGGAAATCCGTTAGACTCGGCCCGACCCGAGCGCGCCGCAGGCGCGCGTTCCTTTCCGGAGCAAGACCTGATGACCCGTTTCATGCTGGCCGTGCTGGCCGCATCGATCCTCGCCGGCTGCGCGAGCGACCCCCGCCAGGCCCGCCGCGGCCACCCGCCGGAAGATCCGGCCGACTATCACGGCGTGCCGACCGACATGACGCCGCCGACGATGCTGGCCGAGCCGCCGTCCGCCACGCAGTAACGCCTATGCGGCGGATGTCGGCGCCGCCCGCGCGTCGCCGCCGATCCGCGCCGACAAGCCGGGCAGGTAGCGTGCCAGCGTCGCGCCGCGCGCGGCCATGAACAGCAGCAGCGCGAACCAGAGGCCGTGATTGCCGAACGGGCCGACGAGGGTGAGCGCGGCGGCCGCGAACACCGCGAACGACACGACCATCGCGCGCAGCAGCGCGCGGGTCTGCGTCGCGCCGATGAAGACGCCGTCGAGCAGGAAGCCCCAGACCGACACGATCGGCGAAATCGCGGCCCACGGCAGGTAGCGATCCGCAACCGCGCGGATCGTCGCCTGGTCGGTCAGGCGCGCGACGATCCAGCCGCCGGCGGCCCAGTACACGAGCGCGAACAGCAGCGCGCCGAGCGCCGACCAGAGCAGGGTCACGCGCACGGCCTGCCGGAAGGCGCCGCGGTCGCGTGCGCCGGCCGCCGCGCCGACGAGTGCCTCGGCCGCATGCGCGAAACCGTCGAGGCCGTACGCCATGAACGTCTGGAAATTCAGCAGCAGCGCGTTTGCCGCGAGCGTCGCATCGCCTTGTTTCGCACCGAGGTGCGCGAACCAGCCGAATGCGCCGAGCAGGCACAAAGTGCGCAGGAAGATGTCGCGATTCAATGCGACGAGGCGCATGAGCGCGGCGCGATCGACGAGCGCGCGCGCCGCGAGCGCCGGCAGGCCGCGCGGCCGTAGCCGCCACAGCATCCATGCGCCGAGCGCGAAGCCGCATGCGTCGGCCGTGGCCGTCGCGGCGCCGATGCCGGCAATGCCCCAGCCGAAGCCGTACACGTAGAGCAGCACGGCGCCGATGTTGACCGCATTGATGAACACCTGCGCGACGAGCGCGAGCCGCACGCGCTGCATACCGAGCAGGTAGCCGAGCACCACGTAGTTCGCGAGCGCGAACGGTGCGCTCCAGATCCGCGCGTGGCTGTAGGACAGCGCCGTCGCCCGGACGGCCTCGCTGCCGCCGAGCGCCGACAGCGCGAACGACAGCAGCGGCACCTGCAGCGCCAGCACCGTGGCGCCGAGCGCGAACGCGACGATCAGCGCGCGCAGTACGTTCAGGCGGATCCCGGCGGCGTCGCCGGCCCCGTGCGCCTGCGCGACGAGACCGGTCGTCCCCATCCGCAGGAAACCGAATCCCCAGAACACGAAATTGAAGAACAGCCCGCCGAGCGCGACGCCGCCGAGATACTGCGCGCCGTCGAGGTGGCCGGCGACGGCCGTGTCGACGGCGCCGAGGATCGGCTGCGTCAGGTTCGCCAGGACGATCGGAAACGCGAGCGCGAGGACGCGCTGATGCGACACATCGGTCGGGTGCGCGCCGGCCGCGGGCGACAAGGCGGATTCGGACATGGGGGACGCGTCAGGCGCGTTCCTGCACGCAGACCCACGGCGAGACGACGACCGCCCACAGCTCCGGGTTGCGCGCCGCGTAGTCCTGTGCGGTGTCCGCCTCCATGCGGGCGACGTGGCCGGCGGCAAGCCAGCGGGTGACCTGTTCCTTGTCGTCGCTGGCGATCGCCTCGGCGACGCTGACGAGATCGAGGTCGCGCGCTACGGATAGCAGCTTGCCCTGTGCGAAGAAGCGTTCGAGATCGCACCAGTCGATCTTGGCGGTTTCGCCGAGGAGTTTGGCGTAGAGCGGGCTGTGCGACGCGCCCGCAGCGGATTCGTGTTCGGAGGACATGGATTTCTGCAAAAAACTGCGTGTGCGCCACTATAAACCATCCGGTCGCGGGCTCACGCGTCGCGCAGCGCGCGGCGCACGATCTTGCCGGTCGCGGTCATCGGCAGGTTGTCGACGAATGCGATCGCGCGTGGATACTCGTGCGCGGCGAGGCGCGTGCGCACGTGCGCCTGCAGCGCCTGCACGAGCGCGTCGCCCCCCGTGTGACCGGGATTCAGCACGACGAACGCCTTGACGATCTCGGTGCGCGTCGCGTCGGGTACGCCGACCACGGCCGCCATCCGCACCGCCGGATGCGTGAGCAGGCAGTCCTCGATCGGGCCCGGGCCGATCCGGTAGCCGGCGCTCGTGATCACGTCGTCGTCGCGGCCGACGAAGCGGACGAAACCGTCGGCGTCGATCGTGCCTGTATCGCCGGTGAGCAGGTAGTCGCCCGCGAACTTGTCGCGGGTCGCGTCGGCGTTGCGCCAGTATCCGAGGAACATCACCGGATCGGGGCGGCGCACCGCGATGCGCCCTTCGACGCCGGGCGGCAGCGGCGTGCCGTCGGCGTCGACGATCGCGACCGCATGGCCGGGTACCGCCTTGCCGATTGCGCCAGGCTGCGCATCGAACAGCGCCGCGCACGACGACAGCACCATGTTGCACTCGGTTTGCCCGTAGAACTCGTTGATCGTCACGCCGAGCGCGTCGCGTCCCCAGGCCGTCAGTTCGGTGCCGAGCGTCTCTCCGCCGCTCGCGACCGATTTCAGCGACAGCGTGTAGCGTTCGCGCGGCGCCGGGACGGTGCGCATCAGCTTCAGCGCGGTAGGCGGCAGGAACGCGTGGGTGACGCCGTGCCGGGCCATCAGCGCGAACGCGGCGTCGCCGTCGAATTTCTCGAAGCGGCGGGCGAGCACGGGCACGCCGTGATGCCATGACGGCAGCAGCACGTCGAGCAGGCCGCCGATCCATGCCCAGTCGGCGGGTGTCCAGAACAGGCGCGCGTCGCGCGGGAAGCACTGCTGCGACATTTCGACGCCCGGCAGGTGGCCCGGCAGCACGCGATGGGCATGCAGCGCGCCTTTCGGCTTGCCCGTCGTGCCGGACGTATAGATGATGAGCGCCGGATCGTCGGCGGCCGTATCGGCCGGCACGAAATCGGGCGTTTCGGCGGCGAGCGCCGCGTCGTAGCGCAGCACGCAGGGAGACTCGGGCGCATCGTCGCCGATGCAGTAGAGCGTCCGCAGTGCCGGCAGCTGCGCGCGCAGCGGGGCGATTTTCGCGTAGCCGGGCGCATCGGTAACGAGCGCGGCCGCCTCGCTGTTCGCGAGCCGGTATTCGAGCGCATCGGCGCCGAACAACGTGAACAGCGGCACCGCGATGGCGCCGAGCTTGTACGCGGCGAGGTGCGCGATGGCCGTTTCCGGGCCCTGCGCGAGAAAGATGCCGATGCGGTCGCCGCGCCGCAGGCCGGCGCGCACGAAGCTGTTCGCGAGCCGGTTAGAGGCATCCCTCAGGTCGTCGAACGTGATGCGGGACACGTCGCCTTGCGCCGTTTCGTGGATCAGCGCGAGGCGTCCGCTGCCGTCCGCCCATTTGTCGCAGACGTCCACACCGATGTTGTAGCGGGCCGGAACGTCCCACGCGAAGCGGGAGAGCAGGTCGTCGTAGCGGTCGGTGGCGGGCAGCATCGCGGTGTCTCCGTGGCGCGGATCGTGACGGCCGGGGGGCGGACTTGCACCGGCCTTCATGCGTCCTGGATCACACTGTAAGCGATCTTCGGGACGATGCCGATTCGCCCGGCATGCGCAGCTCAGTGCACGATTCCGCAATGACGCATAAGATCGCTGCTGATACTTGTCATGACCATGGATTTGCTTCTGATAGCTGCGGGGTTCAGCCTGATCGGAATCGGCGTGCTGGTAGCGTTCGCTCGTCGCGTCGATCCGTTGTCCGGCCACTTGTCCGGTCGCGTGTTCGACCGGCTGCGCAAGCGCTGATTCGTCCCTTCCCGAACATGCACGTGCCCGACCGCACCTGATGCGCGCCGGCGCTGGCGGTCGCGCCGTCAGCGCGCCGGCAGGTAGCGTGACGGGTCGATCGACCGGCCGCCGTAGCGCAACTCGAAATGCAGCGCGACGCGATCGCTGTCGCTGTTGCCCATCTCGGCGATCGATTGCCCCTGCGTGACCGACTGGCCTTCCTTCACCAGCAGCGCACGGTTGTGTGCGTAGGCGGTCAGGTAGTCGGCATTGTGCTTGAGGATGATCAGGTTGCCGTAGCCGCGCAGCCCGTTACCCGCGTAAACCACCACACCCGGCGCGGCCGCGACCACCGGCGTGCCCGGCGAGTTCGCGATGTCGATACCCTTCGATTTCGAGCCGTCGAACGTGCGGACCACGTTGCCGGCCGCGGGCCAGACCAGCGCGATGCTCGTGGCCGGCTTCACGGCCGATTGGGCCGGTGCGGACGGTGCGGACGGTGCAGGGCGGCTGCGTCCCGCGCTGCCGGTGCCGACGCTCGCCGACGACGATGTCGTCGTGCCGGGCGGCGGCGCGACGCGCAGCACCTGGCCGACTTCGATTGCATCGGGGTTCGTCATCTGGTTCCAGCGCACGATGTTCGATACCGACGTGCGGTTGTCGCGCGCGATCTTGTAGAGCGTATCGCCGCGCTCGACGCGATAGAACCCGGGGCCGACGGGCGCGGAGCCGCACGCGACGAGCAGGGCGGCGCAGGCGGCTGCGAAGAGTCGCTTCGTTGTTGTTCCGAACATTGAACCTCGCAAGACCCTGCCGCTCATGATGCGGCAGGCAACACAAAACGTCCGATTTTAACGGGTTCGACCCGCGCACCGCAGTTTGGCGCCGCCGGGCATCCGTTCGGTGCGCGAAATGTCAGGCCGCAAGCGGGCTGACGCGAATCCGCAGCGTGGCCGTTTCGGTCGCGCCCGGCGCGAGCATGCGCAGCCCGAGGCCGTTGTGGATCGCGTCCGGCAGGCCGAGCCACGGTTCGACGCAATAGAAGTCGGAATCCGGCTTTTCGGTCCAGGTCGTGACCGCGTACCACGGGATCGAGCCCGGCACGTCGAGCACGATCTCGATCGTGCGGCGCCGGCCCGGCATCACGATGCGCACCGGCGTGGCCGGCACGCCGTCGAGGCAGTGGAAGCGGTCGTGAATGCGCGCGTCGTCGAGCGCGTAGCGCGCTTCGCCGGGCTCTGGCGCGCTGATGGCGCCGTCGGGGCGCTGTTCGCGCCGATGCGTGGGCGGCAGTTCGAGCGTGGTTTCGGCGCGCTCGCCATGCGGCAGCGCGAAATAGAAATGGTGACCGGCGTAGTAGGGCAGCGGCGTGTCGCCGCGATTGGTCGTCGTCAGCGCGACTTCGAGCGTGTGCGAGTCGGCCAGCCGGTAGGTCGTTTCGAACCGGAAATCGAACGGGTAGCCCGCCTTGAGCGCGTCGGTCGCGCCGAGCGTCATCGATAACGCGGCGCCGTCGGCCGACGGTTGCGCGGCGAACGGCAGGTCGCGCGCGAAGCCGTGCATCGGCAGGTCGCGCACCACACCGGCGGCGTCGCGCCAGCGGCCGAGCTCGCCGTCGACGCGGTGACGGCCGAGGAACGGGAACAGCAGCGGGTTGCCGCCGCGCACGCGCGCGAGGTTGCTCCAGTCGGCCGTTTCCGGCCAGAAGATGACCGGTTCGCCGTCGACATCCCATGACAGCAGGCGGCCGCCGAATTGCGGAGCGACCCGGACGAGCGACGGGCCGGCGTGAAGTTCGTGAATGTCGTGTTGCTGGAAGGTCGGCATGGCGAATCGGGAGTGGACGGGGTTGGAAGACGGCCTGCCGCAGGGCGGCGCGCTCCATTATCGGGCCGTGGCGGCTCGGGGAAAACCCTTCTCGGGAAATCGCGAGCTTTGCAATTTGTAATGCGTCTGGATAATGGCCTGAACCGGTCAGGTTGCCGGGTCATGACACTTCGTGGAGGGGGCCATGGATCTGGCAATGGCAATGGGACTCGCACTGTTCGGCATGTTCACGGGCAGCACGGTATTATTTTTCTATCAGCTCGGCCGCTGACGGCAATTCCTGCCGAAATCGAAAGGCCCGCCATGCAAATGGCGGGCTTTTTGCTTTCTGCACGCTTACAGGTTGCAAGCGTTTGTGTGCATGGCCGCAATATCCCGCCAAATGCCTTGGCGCAGTAATCCGGGCTCGGCATAATCGGGGCCGCGCTTCCGGGCGGCCCACCGCGTCGTCCGGAATTCCTTTCCGCTTTTGATCTGTTTTTTAGAGGACCGACGCGTGAGTCTCTGGTTTCTGGTATTCCTGAGCGTCCTGCAGGGCGTCACCGAACTCTTTCCCGTCAGCAGCCTTGGCCATACGCTGCTCGTGCCGGCGCTGTTCGGCATGCACATCGACAAGCACGCACCGCAACTGCTGCCGTTCCTCGTTGCGCTCCACCTCGGCACCGCACTGGCGCTGCTGTGGTATTTCCGCGCACGCTGGATCGCGCTGATCGGCGGCTTCTTCGCGCAGCTCGGCGGCCGCAAGAACGACGACGGGCACCTGATGTGGGCGCTCATCATCGGTACGATCCCGACCGGCATCGTCGGGCTGCTCCTCGAGAAGCGCATCGAACGCGTGTTCCACGACCTGCGGATCGTCGCGATCGCGCTGATCGTGAACGGCGTGCTGCTGTGGCTCGGCGATCGCATCCAGCGTAGCCGCGCGCATCAGGCGCCCGAAAAGATGACGTTCAAGCAGGCGTTCTTCGTGGGTCTCGCGCAGATCGGCGCGCTGATTCCGGGTTTCTCGCGCAGCGGGCTGACGATGATCGCCGGCAATGCGGCGGGGCTGACGGCGGAGAAGGCCGCGGAATTCTCGTTCCTGCTCGGTACGCCGATCATCTTCGCGGCGGGTGTGCTCGAATTGCCGAAGCTGTTCCATGCGCGCGACCAGCTCGCCGATGCGCTGCTCGGCGGCGTGCTGACGGCGATCGCCGCGTACCTGAGCGTGCGGTTCCTGATGCGCTATTTCGAAGGGCGTGGCCGGCTGGCTTCGTTCGGCGTGTATTGCGTGATCGCCGGCGTGTTCTGCCTCGGCTGGTTCATGCTGCATCCGCAGCCGGTGTGACGCGGTGGGGCGATCCTTCATGACTTTCATGGGGATCGGGTATAATTTCGGGCTCGGCTTCATGCCGGGCCCGTTTTGTTGTCGAGGGTGCTTTTTTCCTCTCTTGCGCGGGCTGCCAGCGTTGAACCCGTGTCTTCTTCCCCAGACCGCCCTTAGCTCAGCTGGATAGAGCAACGGCCTTCTAAGCCGTAGGTCACACGTTCGAGTCGTGTAGGGCGGGCCAGAATTTCCTGAAAGTCAACGAGTTGTGAATCGAGCAAACTGCTCGGTTGCATGCCGGTCGGCGTGCGCAATTTCACTCACCGTACTCAGAGTGTGTTCGCATTCTAGCGATCATCCCTGCTTCCACCTACGCGATGACTCATGCACGAGAGATGGCGGGATAGACCCACACGTGCTGCTCGCTCGACGTTTTCGAAGTAGATGCCGGCGGCGACTCGTCCGCGAGCAGCACACCTGTTGCAGGGTGGCTTGACGGAGGGCGTCGACCAGCGATTGAAGCTGCATGCCGGACTTGCTCACCCAGGCTCCCAGCATGGATTTCGGGATGACCAGGGCGGTTCATCGCGGATTAGTCGCTTAGTAATAGCGATGCAGTGATTTATCAATATTTTGATCTAGTGCGCCTTTTCAGGAATTTCCGAGTGCGCGGCATCGGCGTGAAAATGCTTTTCAAATTTCCTGTCGAATTGGTGTGGGTTGCCTAAAGCGGCGAGGATGTTGGTCTCATAGTTCCCGGTAATAGAGTGCCATTCTGTAGCCACAGCTGCCTCTGATCCATTTAAGAAATGTCGAACGTCGTACTATCTCGACCTGCAAAGATTTGCGTCGGGCGGCGCCGCGCGTTACGCGTCGGAGCGCGCACGGCGACACCGATGCTTCCCGGTAACCGGGAGCGCTTTGGAGGTTGCGAATTCCTGAATAATATTGTTCATTATCTTTGTTGTTTGCGGAAATGCATTCTGCATAGCAACGGAATGTCGAATTATTTCGATAAATGTCGCGTAATTCGGTGAGGATGATTGGTAAAAACCCATAAGCACAAAATGTCTTGTAGTATCTGCCTGCCAACAATTCTACAGCCGATCGACGATTGCTGATCGAGTGACTATCGCTTGTTGAGCTGCGTGAAAAAATCGGCTACGCAAATACTCTTTCGAGGGAAAGATGAGACTTCGCGTCTTCTTATGCCTGTTGTTGTTCACCGCAAGCGTGAACGCCCAACTGCTGCTCATGATCTCGAATGACGCTGATCGAGAGTTGTATCTGGAAAAGCAGTCGGTTCGTCCCATGAATGATGGTCAGGTTGCATTCACCCTACGGTCTGTATTCAAGGAGGGGCGCAGGCCCGTCGGAGCGACCGAAATCGTCGGGATTGCCGAAACCGATTACACAATAGATTGCGGTCGGCGGGCCATTCAGGAGGCGCAGACGCAGTATGTGTCTGACGAGGCCAAGACCGTCGGATATGCTCCGCACAGAATCCACGGATGGTCGACGATCCGTCACGGGAGCGACTTCGATGCGATTCGCAAAAAGCTCTGTTAAGAGCGCGGCCGTCGAGGACGGTGCCGTGCTGGCGCAGACTGTGTCTCCGAATCGTGTCCCCGGCGTGACTCTGGCGACCTTCTCCATCATCGTTACCTTCGTTCTCGTTTCGCTCTTCGTTTGTATCTTTGTCGATCGAACGATGCGTGACGCGAAAGCGGCTGCGGACTCGGCTGCATTCACCAGGGCGACTTTGGTTGCAAAATCCTACGCCTCCTATCTTTCCGAGCGTGCTTCATCGGTCGACCTCCTGGCACGAACGGTGGCCTTTGAGTTTGAGAAGACAAACGGAACGCTAGACCTGAATCATCTCGTCAACGAAGGGTTGATCGTTCCCTCCGAGGAGACGTTGGTAACCTTGGTAGATGCACAGGGACTCGTTACCAAGTCATGGCCGACGCCGGCGATCCGCCGGGTACACCTGAGCGATCGTGAGCACTTCGTGGTACAGAAGAACAGCCCTCGTGACGACCTCTTCATTAGTGCCCCGGTGCTAGGGCGAGTCTCAAAGAAAACGACGATTCAGTTCACCCGAAAGCTCACTTTGCAAAGCGAGACTTTTGCGGGGATCGTCGTCGTATCACAACCGCCGTCCTTCTTTACCAAGACTTTCGCGAACCACGCGAACCTCGGCGCGGATGGGGAGTTGCTTGTCTTCCGGTCGGATGGAACTCGGTTGGTCAGTGCAACGGCCGATGGGACGGTCACCAGTATTGGCCTGCCACTGTCGCTCTATCCAGAAAGCACCCGGTCACATTTGCTTTATCGCGATCCACTTGACCAACATACTCGGCTGTACATTCGCCAGCCGGTGCCCGGACTCCCCTTAATTGCAGTTATTGCGCTGTCGGCCAATGACTTTTACACGGACTACAAGCAACGTCGAGTTGCTTACTGGGGCTGGGCTGCGCTACTTGTATTTTCGATGGCGGTGGTCGCGTATCTTGCAATTTTCGCGACGCGGAGGGTGTTGACCGAACGCGCTCGAATGCAGGGACTCGCCGAGACCGATGCATTGACAGGGTTGGGAAATCGCCGGGCTCTTGATCGTTACTTGCGGGTCGCGGCCTCCGACTCAAGGAACCAGGTCGCCTTGGTGCTCGTGGACATCCGCGGGTTTGCGGCGCTGGATACAAAGCATGGCGCGGACGCAAGCGACGACTTGCTGACGATGGTAGCCGTTCGCCTGCGCGGTCTCGCGCTTCCGGGCGAACTGGTTTCGCGAATTCGCGATCAGCATTTCACGATTGCGTTCAGCGGTCGCGAGGTCGAGGCCCGAGCGCTCGCGTTCGTTCGATCCGCGATCGAAGCCTTCGGCCGTCCCGTTCAGTTTCATGGAAACAGCGAGGTCGTCAAGTTCTCCTTTGGCGTTGCGACTTCTGGTAGCGAACTGGCGCAGACCGGCGAACTTCAGGCAAAAGCTGAATGTGCGCTTGACTTGGCCAACCAGGTTGCAACGAACACGGGCGGTACCGAGTATCGTGTCTATGAGCAATGGATGCTCGATCTCCAAGGCGCCAATACCGAATTTGAGTTTGATCTCGACAATGCGGTTCGGCAACGCGAAGGAATCGCGCCCGGCTATTCACCGATCGCGTCGGTCTCGAAAAATTGCATCACCGGCTCGATGGTCGACCCGGTATGGAGCCGCGCCGACAATCAGCGGCTCTCGGCCGAAGAGTTCATGCCTGCTGCGGTAAAGCTTGGCCTGTCCCAATTCATATGGCTTCAAACGATCGAGGCAGCCACCAGATCGATTGGCGAACACGCCGCGCAAGATCTTCGGATCACGATTCGGGTCCCAGCAAAATTCATTACGGATGCCGATGCAATACGCCTGATTACGTCCGACGTTGTCGCATCAACCCGGATCGGCCTGGCACTCACCGGTGTCGAGGATCACGCGAGCCAGAGCAGCGTTTTTGCGCAAGCACAGAGTCTTCGCTCGCTCGGCGTATCGATTTACCTCGTGATCGACACAAGTCATTGCATCCCGATCCACGTGCTGACCAAGCTGGCGATCGATGGCATCGTTATCGAAGGCGCGATGCTTGACTCGTTGACTACCACCGACACAGCGCCGGCATTCATCGCTGCGTTGTTGTCGACCGCCGATGAGCTGGGATGGAAGGTCATTGTTGGACCGGTCGAGCAGAAAGCACAATGGGAGTGGTTGACGAGGCATCCGGGCGACATTGAAGCTTGGGGGACATGCGTCGGAGAAACCTCTGCCGTTGCCCCGACGATTCAGTAGGGGCGTGCGCCATGACCACCGCCTGGGACACTGTCGACCTTCCGTTGGACACGCTGCGCGTATTACCTATTCCGCTCCCGAACGGACAGGTGTTACTGAGCGTGCGCGGCACGGCGCGCGCCGGCTATGTCCTCGAGCGCCGAAGGATGTTCAGAGGAGCGCACCAGTCCATCCAACGGCTGTTCATCGACAGCCAAACCGACGCCATTGGTTCGTTCACTGCAAACGAACCCGTTATTCCCGCGCCACGCCAACGTTACGCGCATGTTCTGGACGCCATGCGTGGCACTTCAGTCCACGCGGACCGAGAGAATTTGCCGCCAATCGATTCAAGCACGGATGCAATTCAACTCTTGAGCCGGGTTCGCATGGAGTGTGCCCAAATTGGCGTGCGCGAATCGCTTTACCATGTGCTCATACTCGACGGGGACAACGACAAGGTCGTTGTTCACGATACGTTGATCATCGGCTCGGCTGCGGCCGCCTGGTCGCAGCTCTACGCAAATAATGCGTGGTTCCGCACCGACCCTGTGGTTCAACAGGCGCGACGGCACAATTATCAACCGGTTCTGGCGTCCCAAAACAGCAGCCTGCCGCCTGAGCACTGGTTTCATCGCATCGGCGAAATTCCGGGTTTTGAAAGCAGCGTGGCGTTCCTGGCCCGCCACGAGAATGCCATCGGCGTACTCCACGTCGCATCGGCGCTCCCCGCCAATCTCGCGGAACCTGCGCTGCTCGTCCATCGCCAACTGCTTACTTCGCTGACCACCGACATACTCGTCAAATACACGTCATTACATCGCGCAGAAACGGCCTCAAAGGTTCCGTTCGATCCGGTCGAGCAGAAAATTGCCGGGCTGTTAGCGAAGGGGCTCAAAGCCACGGAGATTGAGCAACGCCTCCAGATCTCACATTCCGCATTCAGGAGCGCATGCCGCTCCATCAACGGCAAGATGGGGTTGCATGACATCCGACTCAGCATCAAGTCCGCAAAGGCGCGCGGTTTGATCGGTTCGTCTTATGACTAGATGAAATGGGAGGGTATGCCTTAATTGGCATTTTATCTAAAGAAAGTGTGGGTCGGCAGTAAGTAAGCTTCGTCTCAAGGTAGGCGCGCGCACTATCGGATATTCCTTAAAGGTCATGCGCGAGTCGGTTTCTTCGGGGAGAAAATGAAGCTTACGGACATTGTGATGATGTGCTTTCTTGCCGGCGCTGCGATCGGCACGGCGAGCGCACATGACTCGATCGCGAATAGAACTGTTCCCGAAACTTGGGGCGTCGCTACGTCATATCCGGGCGACACGGTGTCGGGGCATGCTGCTGCCGACTTCGCACGCTTTCTGAATGCGGCGACACATTCGCAACACCATGCGGCGCCGATCTTCAACACGAAGACCTTGCCGGCCTCCCTGATTTCGGCATCCAATTCCGTTCCATTTGCCTTGCTGTTTGCCAGCGACCTCTCGAATGACGAACGCATCCTTGCGCTATCCATTCGCCCGTATGAGGTGAAATCGATCGATGAAGCACTGGAAATGGCGCGCTTGGCGAAACCTGCCTATCGTGTTGCCCTCGAACATCACGACCTCGTGTTGCTGGCCGTGATTCCATGGCCTCCAACGGGTCTGTGGTCTCGCGCTCAGATATCGTCCCCAGAGAGCTTCGCCGGCATGCGAATTCGTACCTATGACCAGTCCTCCAAACGGGTGATGGAAGCACTCGGCGCGGAGGTCGTTTCCCTACCGATCCAGGAAGCCTTCGATCAGATCAACCGAGGTGCCCTGGATGCAGTGATGTCGTCAGGAGATGGTGCAGCCGGTCGCGCGTATGCGGAATCACTTCGCAACTTTACCGCTCTTCAATACGCGTTTCCTGTTTCCTTTCTCGTCGCACGAAAATCATTCCTGGACAGCTTGGCGGCGTCGGAACGTCGCGCAGTCTTCGACGCCGGCATACAGACCGAACGCCTGGCATGGCAGCGCTTGCCCGACCGCGTGCGCCAGAACTATCGGGAGATGGACGACCTCGGTGTCAACGTCAAGGATCCGGTGCCGAAACCCGTCCTCGACGCTGTCCAACGCGCCGCGCGCTACGACGCGGAAGCGGCTTCGATCGACGACGTGACGGCACAGGCGCTTGCCGAGTTCCGCAACTGCGCCCCTTCGTCTCGACGTATCTGCCCGTCAGCGCCCCGGGAGGAAAGCCAATGAGCCGCGCGCGTCGGTGGATTGGACTTGCCACGGTTTTGGTCTTTTATCTCCTTCTATTGACGATCGCGGAGATCCGCTCAGGAGCGGCCGATGCTACGTCGCGAACCCTGAGCGTCGACGGCGTCGATGCGTCATGCACTGTGGAGAGCGTTTACATCGGGGATGGCGCGATTCAAGGAAGCCGTGTGTGTCGAGACTCAAAACGAGGGCATTAACCGAATGAGACCGATCGATCTGAACGTTGATCTCGGAGAGGGTTGTGCAAACGATGCGGAACTACTCGCCTATGCAACATCCGTCAACGTCGCCTGCGGCTGGCATGCGGGCGACGCAGTAACGATGATGCGTACGTCTGCGGCCGCGCTTGAGAAGTCAGTGCGTGTCGGCGCACACCCAAGTTACCCCGACCGGGAGAACTTCGGCCGCGAATCAATGCAGTTGTCGCCCGACGAAATCTATGCCGGTGTGCTTTACCAAGTGGGCTCGCTGAATGGCATCGTGCGTGCACTGGGCGGACGGCTTTCTCATGTGAAGCCTCACGGCGCGCTCTACAATGATGCCGAGCGGCACTACGACACCGCAGAAGCCATCGTCTCGGCCGTGCGAGACACTGATTCGAGCATCGAAATCTACGGACTCGCCGGCGGCCAGCTCGTTCGCGTTGCACGCCAGGCCGGGCTCACCGCCAGAGACGAAGGGTTCGCTGATCGTGGCTACTCGTCGCGAGGTCAGCTGGTTCCCCGTGGTACTCCAGCTGCCCTCGTTGAAGACGCCGGAGAGGCCGCCAACCGTGCGGCGGAAATGGCGGCACATGGACGGGTGCGCGCCGTTGACGGCGAATGGGTCTCGATTCCCGTGGAAACAATCTGCCTTCATGGAGACGGGCCAAACGCAGTGGCGTTCGCGAAGCAGATCAAGTCGGTCCTGGAGTCGCTCGCGACCGATTCGCGCAGCGCATTGTGAAGCGACAATCGCCAGAAAGAGCTATAGAGGAAGCCCGTCAATATGGTGCTGACAACTACCTGCTCAATCTATTCAGGGATGAAAGCGAGAAGCGGAGTGATCCGGGCGACGATCTGCAATGGGAACACGCAGCCAGACCAAAGCCACATCGAGCAAACGAATCGACGGAATCGGAAGACCTGGCGTTATTTGGAAGACGCCTCGCTGCATTTGCAGGTCCCGCCAAAAGGATAAGTGTTGAGACGGAGCGGCCGCAGGCGATGCTGCGAACATCGCCTGCGGCCTGACCTTGGCGTACACATTGAGAGACCACCATGGCTAATCGTATTCTACGACAACGTCAATCTATCGGCATGTATTGCGTAAGCGCGCCGTTATGCCCGTCGGCGCGAATCGCCGTTCGCGGTCGTTTCCGACTGCAACGATCGAATAGATGGTTGCGGACATCGCATCCTTCGGACATCGGGACCTTGGCCCGCGCACCGGTTGTGTCTTTGCCAACTTTCCAGCTGCGCAAGCCGGGAAGGACGTCCAGAGCACACATCCGTAACGTCTGTGCGCTCGATAAGCGGCAGGGTCATCGAACCGCAAGCAGATCGGTCTTTTCCTGCAAGAACAATTAGCCTCTGTCGCCGGTCCCGCCTGTCTTCGGCGACCCGTTAGCTCTCAGTGCAGGCGGTTCGCGATCTCCCTCTCGATCGCACTTTTTATTCCGCGTGGTCACCGCATTCGCTCAATTAAAGACAATAAGCATTGCGAAATTAGATGAATTGCAGTGGCCGAATGTCAACTAGCCAAAGAACATCGCACAATACAAAGGAGCCGAGATGCCTACCTACCTGGACCTGAAAGCCGAGATCCGTACACTTCAAGCTCAGGCGGAACTTGCGCGCAAGAAGGAAATGGAGAACGCCGTAAAAGACGTTCAGAAAATAATCGCCGAGTTCGATCTAAGGCCCGAGGACTTGTTTGCTGGGATTCGGCGTATGTCCGGTCGGATTAGACGTCGCGCACCGGCGATCGCGAAATATCGGGACCCTGCGTCCGGCGCTGTCTGGAGTGGCCGTGGACGGACCCCTCGCTGGATTGCAGGACAAGATCGGGAGAAGTTTTTGATCCGCGCGTCGACATAGAGGCATACAGGCTTCGGTGCATCTGAACCGTTGGATCGCCGGATGCTTCGCTGCTCGGGCGTTTCCGGCGTCAGTTCCTTACATGGATCTATGCCATGCGAACAAGAAGCGGGCGCATACCGCTTTTCGCTCAACCATGTCCCCACGTCCCTGGATTGTTCGTATCGGCGCCGTCATAGGTCTCGTTCGCGCAGCTATCCATGCCTTCGTTCCTGGCCGGGTTCGGGGGCAAAGATGCCTGCGAGCGTCTAACGAATTGATCGCCTCGCACGCTGTCAGTACGTCCCTCGTCGACGCCGCTCGCGCAGAAGCATGCGTCGCAGAATTGGAGAAGTTGGCAGCGCGGTATTCGACGCAGGCACCTGCACACTTCCCGAGCACCCGCGCTCGCATGGAACTGCTCGGCTCCCGTGTGCGGAAAGCGCAGTTGCACGCTCAGCGTGCTCGCGCCCATGCCGATACAGCTGTCGTGATCCTTCGGGGGCGAAGCGATGCCCGATTCGACTCCACGTTTGGCCGTCTCATGCACCACGCTGACCTCGCGAAGCAATCGCGCCTGCTCGCTGTCGATCTCCTCGAGATCTCGCTCGCTTCGGATAGGCGCAAGAAATCACGTGATCGTGTCGTTCCAATGCGGCGGAATGGTAACCGATGATCGGTGCGGTTCAGAATTCTCCAAGGAAAATGTCATGGTTGGAATTGCTGCATGTTTCGCAATTCATAATTTTCACTTCCCCAGCAACGGATGCTCGAAGCCCAGGCGCAGCGCGTCGCCCAACGTCGGGCACACCAGCATCGCGTGAGTTCGCAGGCCGTACGATGTAACCGGAATCGCGTCTCCGATATGAAGCCCGATCGCGGTGTTGCCGGTCGCCTCGAGTGCATTCGCAAACAACGCTATTTCCTGTGCATGCGTCACCATTGCGTTGGGGCGCTCGACGTCCGGGGGAGAGACTCCCGTGCCTTTCAGCAAGACGTCGACCGGCACACCCATACGCTTCATTCGACTCCCTGGATATCTAATTCCCTAGCGACTTCGTAAATACGACCTGACACCCGTACTCGTCCAATTCGCCGCGCTTCCACCCAAGACGCTGGTAAAAGCCATCGGCCCGCGAGCCTGGATCGGTCACGAGCGTGACTTGCGCCACGTCCTTCTCCTTCAGCCATGCAAGCGCACGGGCAAGCAGCTCGCGGCCGATGCCGACACCATGGAACGATGGTTTCACAAACAACGCGGTGATGAACGGCGTCTCGGTGATGACTGGCAGACAGACCCCGGCGACCTCGTCGCCACATTCACAGATCCAGCCACCTCCCTGCCTGATTTTCTCGATCAGGAGGTTGCGGTTCAGAAGATGAACCTGGTGGGGATGGATTCTATTCTCGCTCACGGAGAATCGCACATCATAAAAAGCGCCGACGTCGCGCTCAGTCATCGGTCGGTATTCTAGCTTTTCAGCAGTGGCCATATTCGTTACGTCTCTCATCTCTTTATATGAAATATACGTGGTGTGACGTAGGCAACTATCTCACGATTTTTTTAAATCCGCCAACGATCATAACGCCACGGAGCAGGCGGCCCATCAGCGAAGCCGCTTGGCGCCACATGGGGCGCTGGCCGGGCGTCGGTGCGCGGCGCGGTACCCCTGTGACCGTTCATTGCGACTTGGTGATTGGTCAACGTTTAAATATCCCTGTATCGATCAAAATGGCGCGAATTCGATAATTTCTGTAATTGCAATGGTTTAATAAAAAATGACGCTCGCCAAACTTATAATGCCATTGGCGCGAACGGCACGGGCAACCCCTATAAATGGCGCAGTCGATTTGGTACGCTTCTTGCCAATCGAACTGACTGATTTGAGGTAGTTGGCAGTGCGCCGAGTCCCCATACTCAATCTGCTGAAATCATGGCCGAAGATGTATAACCCGGCGGTGCTTGTCGTGGCCGCAGGTGTGGTTCTTCCGATGATCGTCCTGGCAGTGGTCTCGCTCAGTGCACCGCGCGACTTCGGCGGCGTCTCGTGGGGCGACTTCACTGCCGGCGCATACGAGCGGATTGTCTTCGATCGGGACTGGGACGGGGTACGCGTCCTTCAGCACGGCTACATCGACATTTTTGCCCGGTCGGTGGTCATGGCTCTGCTGACCACCGCGGGATGTCTGCTGATCGGGCTCCCGACGGCGCTGTTCATGGCGACGCGCCCCCTGAAGTGGAAGGCCACGTTGCTGATCCTGATCACGATCCCGTTCTGGACCTGCGTCGTCGTCCAGATGTACGGATTGATCATCGTCATTGCAGACAACGGCTTGCTGAACCAGATATTGAGCCGGGCGGGTCTCATGCAGGGGACGCTCGGCCTGCTCTACACCGATCTCGCGACGCTGATCGGTCTCGTCTATGCATTCACGCCGTTCATGGTCCTGCCGATCTTCGCTGCGCTCGACGACTTCGACTGGCGGCTGGCCGAAGCGGCCTACGATCTGGGGGCACACAAGCCGGCGGTACTGCTCCATGTCGTCGTACCGTGTTGCCGTCCGGGCATCATGGCAGGAATCGGGCTCGTCTTTGTTCCGGCGCTGGGTTCCTATACGATCCCGGGTCTGCTCGGCGGTAACCACGCTTTCATGATCGGCAATCTGATCGACTTCCAGTTTGCCGGCGGACGGGATTGGCCTTTGGGCGCCGCGATGTCGTTCGCGTTGCTCGCCGCTGTGCTTCTGGCGATGCTCGCGTCTCGACTGGGTTCGCTCTTCCAGCGGCAGGAGCGCGTTCATGATTTCGCCTGAACTGCGCCGGTTTCCGCTGACCGCGGCAATTGCGATCGCCGTGCTGGTGTTCCTCTATCTGCCACTGCTGACGGTGATGGCGATGAGCTTCAACGTCGGCCCGTCGGCCCTCATATGGGACGGGTTTGGCATTCGAGGTTACGTCGAGGCTTGGTCCGATCCGACGCTGGTCCGCGCTGCGAAGAATTCACTGTTGCTGGCGCTGGCGTCGACGGTGCTCTCCACCATGCTCGCGACGAGCGCGGCGGTCGCTTGGTGGTCGAGAAGCGATCGGCACGGTCTCGACCCGGCAGGACTCGTCATTGCGCTTCCGCTCGCGATACCCGAAATCGTACTGGCGATCGCGACCATGATGCTGTTCTCGATGTTCGAGTCAGAGCTTGGATTCGGCGCCGTTCTGTTTGCTCATGTGGTGTTCAGTGTGCCGCTTGCCTATCTGCCGATCAAAGCCAGGCTCAAGACGATCGATCGCACGCTGCTCGAGGCGGCCGCGGACCTGTCGGCCACGCCATGGGCGGCATTTCGACAAATTACCGCGCCTTTGGCTCTACCCGGCATCGTCGCAGGGGCTTTGCTGGCATTCGTCGCGTCGATGAATGATTACGTCACCAGCTACTTTCTCGCCGGCGCCGGCATGACGACATTGCCGATGTATATCTTCGGTGCATTGAAGATCGGCATCACACCCAAGGTCAGCGCCGTGTCGACCGTCGTCATCGGCCTCTCGACAATACAACTGACGGTAGTCTGGATCATCGGTGCTCGAGGTAAAAGAAGATCCAGGGCCGAGCAGTCCGAGATACACCACGCCAATCTCCACGCAATAGGAACAGCATGAAAAAAACAATCGGTGCGATGTTGCTTCTTGCCGCCGTCACGACCCAGGCCGCCGAGCTCCATATCGGAAGCTGGCCGAACATCCTGCCTGTCAACTTGCTCAAGAAGTTCCAGGCTGATACCGGCATCGAGACGACACTCGACACCTATGCGAGCGATGCGGCGCTGACCCAGAAACTGCAGGCAGGAGGAGGGGGGTACGACGTTGTGGTCGCCGGAGACTACTACGTGCCGGTGCTCGTGAAGTCCGGCCTTCTGCTCAAGCTCGACAAGCGCAAGTTGCCCAATGTCGCCAACATCAAGCCCGAGTACCGTCATCCGTCGTTCGATCCCCAGCGGGACTACGCGATGCCTTTCACGGTCGTCCTGACCGGGTTTGCTTACGACAGCGCGCGTGTGCCGGGCGGCCGCCTCGACGATAGCTGGAAGTCGTTCTTCGAGCCGCCCGCGGCACTTCGCGGCGAGGTCGGCGATCTGGACGTCGAGGAGGAACTGTACATGGCGGCGAGCTGGTATCTGGGACAGGATGAATGCACCGAGCGCCCCGACGATGCGAAACGCGTCCTCGACGTACTGCAGAAGCAGAAACCATTCGTGAAGACATATAGCAACGACGGAACGGTCGATCGTCTCGCGTCCAGGCAAATCATCGTTCAGCACGTCTGGAACGGTGCCGCCGCGCGAGCACAGGATCGCTTGCCGACTATCCGGTTCGTGTATCCGAAAGAGGGCGTCCGACTGTTCATGGACAGCCTGCTAGTTCCGGCAAAGGCGCGAAATGTCGAATCGGCCTACAAGTTCATCGACTGGATGATGCGACCCGAGAACATCGCGCTGGTGACGAACGCACTACGGTACAGCAACGAGATTGTCGGATCGGAGCGCTACATTGACCCTGCGCTGCATGACAATCCTGCGATCAAGACGCCGGAGCAGTATAAGGATCGGCTCAAGCCTTACAAGATGTGTTCACCTGCTGCGATTCAACTGCGTAACAAGGTCTGGCTGAAGCTGAAGGGAAATCAATGAGACGCGCTCGAGCTTGCTGACTTCCTGAACGAAGCCTCGCTGCAAGTTGCAGAAATCGGGCGGCGAGGCGTCGGCAGTTGAAATTCGAGACGAAGCGGCCGTGGACGGACACCTCGTTGGATTGCCGGACAAGATCGGGAGAGGTTTTTGATTCACACGTTGGCGTAGAGAAATACCGGCTTCGGTGTGTGCGAACCATTTGACCGTCGGAAGTCACGCATCACCCATCTCGAAGATTGCCATCCGGCTCTCGACGCATTGCAGAAGCACCTGCGCCGCATGGGGCAACGTCCGATCGGCTTTCACCAGCAGCTGGACACTCTGGCGCCCGAGGAGCGGGTGGTCGATGCGCTTGCCGACCAGTCGGCCTTCGGCCACTTCCGTCGCGATCGAATAATCCGTCAGAAATGCGACGCCCATCCCCGCCAGCGCGAACCGGCGCAGCATGTCGAGCGTATTGCCGACCAGGCGCGGCTGAAAGCGCATGGTCTCTCCGCGAGCCAGCATGTCGATCGTGCTGCCCAGTCCATACATCGGCGGCATGGTGGCGAACGGATACGAGATCGCCCGTCCGAACGTGATCGGCCCGGGGTGCGAAGCCAACGGGTGATCCGGTCGCACCGCGGCAACGACATGATGAATGACGCTGCGATGAACCAGGATGCCCTCGGAAGTCGGCGGATTATAGGCGATGCCGATATGCGCAATGTCCTTGCGCACCTCGTCCACGATTTCCCCGGTCGCGCGAATATTCAATGAAAGGCGCACGGCCGGATAGCGCCGCCCGAATTCCCACAGAATTTCATTCGTCAGCGCAGGAATCACGCCTTCGCTGGCGGAAATCGCGACGTATCCCGTCGTGAGCGAACGCAGCGCATCCAGTTCGCTTTGCAGCACTTCGTAAGTCGCTTCGCATCCCCGATGGTAGCGAAGCAGGCATTCCGCCTGTTCCGTCGCGACGACGCCCGAGATATGGCGGTCGAAAAGGTGCAAGCCGGTCTCGTTTTCGAGGCGCTGAATCTGACGGCTCACTTCGGACGGCGCAACCTGCAGTTTGTCCGCCGCCTTGCGAAAGGATCGTTCAGCCATGACCGCTTCGAAATACAGCAATTGGCGTTGGGTCGGGATCTCCATTCCGATGCTCAAAAAAACAACTGTCAATAACGACAGGTGTTGAGATAAAGCGCAACACCCCGGTACGCAGGATGATATCCAATCCAATATCATTTGCCGGTACAGTTTGAATACAACCAGTTGTCACTGGCATAGAGAAGCGCTCAAACCTTCCGAGGGAATTAATGTCAATCGCGTTCGACGCCGCTGACGGCGTGCAATCCGCATACCGGAAAATAGATCGCCGGGTACTCGCGTTCCTCGCCGTCGGCTATTCCATCGCGTACATCGATCGCGTCAACATCGGCTTCGCGAAAATTCAGATGCAGCAGGATCTCGGGCTGGGAGACGCCGCCTACGGGTTTGGCGCGGGCCTGTTTTTTCTCGGCTACATGCTGTTCGAGATTCCGAGCAACCAGCTGTTGACCCGGATCGGCGCGCGCAAAACGCTGAGCCGCATCATGCTGCTGTGGGGCATCGCGTCGATGTCGATGCTGGTCGTCACCGACGCCACCTCGTTCTACGTCATCCGGTTTCTGCTCGGCATGTGCGAGGCCGGGTTCGCGCCCGGCATGCTTTTCTACCTGGCGCGCTGGTACCCGCGCGAGCGGCTCAGCCGGGCGACGGCGCTGTTGCTCGGCGCCGCGCCGATCGGCGGCATCGTGGCCGGCCCGGTCTCGGGGTGGCTGCTCGAACACCTGACGGACGTCGCCGGCCTCGCCGGCTGGCAATGGATGTTCCTGATCGAAGGCATTCCCGCCGTTCTGCTCGGCGTGATCGCGCTCACCTGGTTGAGCGATTCGCCAAACGATGCGCAATGGCTGACGGCCGACGAAAAGCGGATGGTCATCGAACGGCTGGACGCCGCGTCGTCGAGTCGCGAAGGGTGGCAATCCCTGAAGGCCGTGCTGGGTGACGCCGGCATCTATCGCCTGTCGGCGATCTACTTCTGCTTGATCTGCGGGGTCTACGTCGTCGGCTTCTGGCTTCCGTCGATCCTGAAAGCGGGCGGCGTGAAGAGCGTCGCCGAGATCGGCTGGTATTCCGCGATTCCGTATGCGGCAGCCGTGGCGGCGATGTATTTGCTGGCACGACGTTCCGATCGATTGCTCGAGCGGCGCCTGCATGCCGGCGTCGCAACCGCGGCGGCCGCCGTGGCGCTCGCGGTCGCCGCGATCTTCGTCGACCGTTTCGGCATCGCGATCGTCGCGATCACGATTGCGACCGCGCTGACGTTCGCGGGTTACGCGGTGTTCTGGGCGATTCCGTCGGAATATCTCCCGGCCTCGATCTCGGCGAGCGGCATCGCGTTCGTCAATACCGTCGGCCTGTTCGGCGGGTTTCTCAGCCCGACGATCATCGGCACGTTGAAATCGGCGACGGGCAGCACCGCCGCCGGATTGTTCGTGATCGTCGGATTGCTCGCGCTCGGCGCGGTGCTGCTGCTGGTGCGTCCCGTCGCGTCTTCGGAGGGCGCGCGCGCATGAAGTTCTACGTTGCCGGGTTGCTTCACGAAACCAACACCTTTGTGGCATCGCGCGCCCGCTACTGCGACTTCACGAGCGGTGCGAATGGTCCGATCGTCAGGGGCGACGCCATGCTCGCGCTGCGGGACGCGAATCTTGCGATCGGCGGCTTCATCGGCGCGCTCGATCCCGCTACGGACGTCGTGGTCCCCGGCGTGTGGGCGCATGCGACGCCGTCGGGCCCGGTCACGCGAGACGCGTTCGAGCGCATCGTCGGCGAGATCGTCGAAGGGGCGCGAACCGCGAAGGCGGACGCGGTGTTTCTCGATCTTCACGGGGCGATGGTTGCCGAGCACGTCGACGACGGCGAAGGGGAACTCCTGACGCGGGTTCGCGAAGCCGTGGGGCATGGCGTGACCATCGTTGCCGCGCTGGACCTGCACGCGAACGTGACGGCCCAGATGTTCCGCAGCGCCGACGGCCTCGTCGCATATCGCACCTATCCTCATGTCGACATGTCCGACACCGGCGCGCGCGCGGCCCGCCTGATCAAGAAGCTCGCGCGGGAGCGCGAGAGCCATCACCGCGGCATCCGGCGCGGGCCGTTCCTCGTGCCGATCGAAGCGATGGCGACGTCGCGCCCGCCGGCGGCGGACCTGTATGCGACGCTGGCGACGCTCGAAGCCGATCTCGGCGTCGACTTGTCGATTGCGCTGGGCTTCCCGGCCGCGGACATCGCCGAGTGCGGCCCGACGATCTGGGGATACGGCATCAGTCAAACCGCGCTGAACGAAGCGCTGGATCGCCTTTACCGTCAATTCGTGTGCCGCGAGAACGACTGGCAAGCCACCTGCCTGTCGCCCGACGAGGCCGTGAAGACCGCCGTCGCGCTCGCGGCGAACGCGACGCGTCCGGTCGTGATCGCAGACACGCACGACAATCCGGGCGCCGGCGCAGACTCGAACACGACCGAAATGCTCGCGGCGCTGGTGTTCCACGGCGTGACGCGCGCGGCGCTGGGGGTCCTCTGCGATCCGCTCGCGGCGGCGGCGGCCCATGCCGCAGGCGTCGGATCAGTCATTGCGCTGACCCTGGCGGAGGGCACGCCGCGCGCGTTTCGCGCGACCTTCGTCGTCGACGCGCTCTCCGACGGCGAATGCCGGCTGGAAGGGCCGATGATGCGCAATGTCACGTTGCGTCTCGGGCCGTGCGCGTGCCTGCGCATCGACGGCGTGCGCGTGGTCGTGAGCAGCGTGAAAACCCAGTTGCTGGATCGCAACCTCTATCGGATGGTCGGCATCCAGCCGGAAGCGATGGCGATTCTGGTGAACAAGAGCTCGGTTCATTTCCGTGCCGCGTTCGAGCCGATCGCCGAGGCGGTGCTGGTCGCGCGAACCGTGGACGGCATCGTCACCGATCCCGCCAGGCTGCCGTGGCGAAAACTGAACCCTTCCGTGCGGATCGCTCCCGGATACGAAGGGCAGGGCCGGATTTGACCGGGAGGGAAAATACGCTAGACGGCAATTGCACGTTTCGTTCAATATCATGCGCACTCCAGATCTTATTGAACCGTGGCTGACATGACGCGATACGCCCACGACATTCCTCTTCATCGGGAAGACACGATATGCCAACCTATCGGGACTTGAAAGCCCAGATTCGTACTCTCCAGGCTCAGGCGGAGCTCGCACGCAAGCGGGAAATCTCGGTCGCGCTCGAGAAGATTCGAGAATTGATCGCCGAATTCGATCTGAAACCCGAGGACCTGTTTGCCGATATCCAGCGAAAGTCACGTCGGATCAGGCGGCGCGCGCCCGCTACGGCAAAGTATCGCGATCCTGCATCGGGCGCGCTCTGGAGCGGGCGCGGGAAGGAGCCTCGGTGGATCGCCGGTCGTGATCGCGACATGTACCTGATCCCGACGTCGGCATAGACGGGCGCAACCTTCGAGCTGTCCTGAATAATCAACCCCACATGATTCGCCCGTACTGCTGCTCGACATCTCGCGATGCAAGTGACCTTGCGTCGCGCGAGCATCACGTACGCACACTCTGCTTCACGCAATCCCATGTCCAAGACCGCTTGGGAAGAACGAGTCAGTGCCGCCATTGGCGTCGTGTGCGCGGGCGTTCGTGCGTGCATCCCCGCCCGGTATCGGAAACACGCGGACCGTCGAGAGTCGGGGGAGCATGTCACGGACTCGATCGCCGCCGATTCCGTTCAGGCGGCGATCGTCGACGCCGCCGAAGCCGAAGCGTGCGCTGCGGAACTCGAGAAACTGGAAGGGCGGTATGCGATGTCGGCAATCGCATGCTTTTCAAGCGCTCACGCCCGGATTGAACTGCTGCGGTTCCGTGTGAGGAAGGCACGGCTGCACGCGAAGCGCGCACGGGTCCATGCCGATACCGCCGTACTGATTTTCCGGAGCGGAATCGATGGCGGACTCGACGCCACTTTGCAAACACTCAGGCACCATGCCGATCTCGCGAAGCAAGCGCGCCTGCTTGCCGGCGAACTCCTCGACATTTCGCTCGCGTCGGAAGCGCGCGAGACGTCCCGCTTTTCGAGGTGCGGGCGGTCACGGTGGCCGCGCCCGAGCCGCCGCCCGGGCTGGTTGCGGCTGGCGCCGCCGCCGACGTCGCGCGATGCGCGGGAGCCGGAAGCTTTCGACTGAGATCCGGAACGTAGTCGGCCCGGCCTCAGCCGCCGAGCCTGTCGGCGACGCTGCCAAGGAACAGGCGCAGCGCGAGACGCTGTATCGCGTTGCCGTAGGACGGGTGAAACGACTCGATCGGGACCATGGTCGCGATGTTTCATGGCGCGTATTGCCAGTCGTGCGCGGGCGGGCGGACGCAGCCGATCGTCACCTATCTCGCGCCGGCCCGGCAACTCATTCCCGATTGGCTCGATGGCCCGCGTTGAAATCGCGGGGCGCGTCGCGCGTCACCGGTCTCGCTATTGGAGCTGCTGCAGGAATGCCGCGAGCTTCCGGCCGAGCACGCGATGGTGATCGGCCGAAAAATGGACGCCGTCCACCGGGCTGACTTCGACGATCTCGCCGACGTCGAGGAAATGCGCGCCGGCATCCCGGGCTATCCGCGCGTACAGGCTCGCGAGCTGGCGAGACTTCGCCGCGCCGCCCGCGAAGATCTCGCCGAGGAACCCGACCTCGACGATCGGGGCGGGCGCCATCAGCACCACCTGCGGCGTCGTGCCCGCGGGGCCCGCGCGGCACGCCTCCAGTTCGGCGAGCAATACGCCGGCCGAGACCGCGATGTCGGCGGGCGTGACCGAGAAGCGCGCCTTCAGGTCGTTCGTGCCGAGCATCAGCACGACGACGTTGACCGGCAAATGACTTTCCAGGCACGGTCGCAGATACGACAGGCCGTTCTTGTGCCGGCCTTCGATCGGGTCGTCATGGACGGTCGTGCGAGCGGGCAACCCTTCTTCGACGACTCGCCAGCCTGCGCCCAGCGCTTGCGCGAGCACACCCGTCCAGCGGTCGTCGCGATCGAAGCGCTCCAGCACGCCGGGGCGCGTCATCGGGCGCGTGCCGTGGGTGTTCGAGTCGCCGTAGCAGAGCACGGTCTTCTGCGCCATTTTCGTCTCCTTGATTGTTCGATCATTGCGTCGCGCATCTGAGCGGGTTCGCGCGACGGTCATTCCTTCGGCAGGCGCAGGACGTCGAGCGCATGCTGCGAGAACTCGACCCAGAACCGCTCGTTCGCGATGCCGGCCTGCAGCACCAGGTGCTGCAGGCGCTTCGCGCGGGAGGCGGTGTCCGTCGGGAAATCGCGCGCCTCGATCTGCAGATACAGGTCGAGCTTTTCCTGGTGAAGCGCCATGTGTCGCCTGATCTCTTTTTCCAGTCCCGCGGGGCCGAGCACCGCTTCCGCGCGCAGGCGCACCATCAACGCTTCGCGCAGCGGCGTCGGATCTTCCGGTTCGGCGATCCAGCGCCGCAGTTCCTTCTTGCCGGCCGGCAGGATCCGGTACGCGCGCTTGCGGCCGCGCCCCGATTCGGCGGGCAGCGACTCGATCCAGCCCGTTTCCTCGAGGCGCCCCAGCTCGCGATAGATCTGCTGGTGCGTGGCCTGCCAGAAATAGCCGATCGAGCGATCGAAACGGTCGGCGAGCTCGGACCCCGAACCGGGGCGTTCGGCGAGCGCGGTGAGGAGTGCGTGAGGCAGGGACATGTCGAGTCGAGGGAAGCCATGGGATGCGTCGCATCTTGCCATATCGGCGATACGGGGTAACCGAGAGGGTAACCGGGGTGGCTTCGTTTATGCAACATGTTGCATAAACGAAAATCACGGACTAGTATCAATGCAACTTGTTGCATAGACACGGAGACGATCGATGACCCGCTATCCCCACCTGACCGCGCCGCTCGAGCTGGGCTTCACGTCGCTCAGGAACCGCGTACTGATGGGGTCGATGCACGTCGGTCTCGAGGAAGCGCCGCACGGCTTCGAGCGGATGGCGGCGTTCTATGCGGAGCGCGCGCGAGGCGAGGCCGGCCTGATCGTCACGGGGGGCTTCGCGCCGAACGAGCGCGGCCGTCCGGCGCCGGGCGGTGCGATGCTGACGACCGAAGCGGAAGCCGAACGCCATCGCGTCGTGACGCGCGCGGTGCAGGCGGCGGGCGGCAGGATCGCGCTGCAGATCCTCCACTTCGGGCGCTATGCCTATCACCCGGCGCTCGCCGCGCCCAGTGCGCTGAAAGCGCCGATCAACCCGTTCACGCCGCATGCGCTGAGTGGCGACGAAGTCGACGAGACGATCGCAGACTTCGTACGATGCGCGGCGCTTGCGCAGCACGCGGGCTACGACGGCGTCGAGATCATGGGCTCCGAGGGTTACCTGATCAACGAATTCATCGCCGCGCGCACGAACCATCGCGACGACGCGTGGGGCGGCGCCTACGAGAACCGCATCCGGTTCGCGGTCGAGATCGTGCGGCGCGTGCGCGAACGGGTGGGCACGAACTTCATCGTCATCTACCGGCTGTCGATGCTCGATCTCGTCGAAGGCGGCTCGACGCTCGACGAGGTGATCCGGCTCGCGCAGGCGATCGAGGCGGCCGGTGCGACGATCCTCAATACCGGCATCGGCTGGCACGAGGCGCGCATTCCGACCATCGCGACCAAGGTGCCGCGCGCGGCGTACGCATGGGTCACGCGGCAATTGATGGGCAAGGTCGGCATCCCGCTCGTGGCGACCAACCGGATCAACACGCCGGAAGTCGCGGAACAGCTGCTCGCCGACGGTTATTGCGACATGGTGTCGATGGCGCGGCCGTTCCTCGCCGACGCCGAATTCGTGCGCAAGGCGCGGGAAGGGCGCGCAGACGAGATCAACACGTGCATCGGCTGCAACCAGGCGTGCCTCGACCATACGTTCAGCGGCAGGATCACGTCCTGCCTCGTGAATCCGCGCGCCTGTCACGAAACCGAGCTCGTGATCCGCCCCGCACGGAAGCGCAAGCGCATCGCGGTGGTCGGCGCCGGTCCGGCGGGCCTCGGTTGCGCGGTCACGGCAGCCGAGCGCGGTCACGCGGTGACGCTGTATGAAGCGGGCGCCGAGATCGGCGGCCAGTTCAACCTCGCGAAGAAGGTGCCCGGCAAGGAAGAGTTCAACGAAACGCTTCGTTATTTCCGCCGGCAGATCGAGTTGCGCGGCGTCGACCTTCGCCTCGATACGCGCGCCACCGCCGAGATGCTGCTGCAGGGCGAATTCGACGAGGTGGTGATCGCGACGGGCATCGTGCCGCGCACGCCGCCGATCGACGGCGTCGGGCATCCGAAGACGCTCGGCTATCTCGACGTGCTGCGCGACGACAAGGCCGTGGGCCGCAGCGTCGCGATCGTCGGCGCCGGCGGCATCGGCTTTGACGTGGCCGAGTACCTGACGCACAGCGGCGACGGCGCGAGCCTGAATCCCGAGCGGTTTTTGGCCGAATGGGGCGTCGATCCCGCGTACGGGGATGCCGGCGGCCTGCGCGAGCCGCAGCCTGAACAGGCGCCGCGGCAGGTGCAGTTGCTGCAGCGCAAGACGTCCAGGGTCGGCGACCAGTTGGGCAAGACCACCGGGTGGATCCACCGCACCGCGCTGAAGGCGCGCGGCGTCGGCATGTCGTCGGCGGTGACGTACCGGCGCATCGACGACGAAGGCTTGCACGTGACGATCGACGGCGTCGAACAGACGCTGCCGGTGGACCACGTGGTGATCTGCGCGGGGCAGGAGCCGTCGCGCGAACTGGCCGAACAGTTGCGGGCCGCGGGGCGCGCGATCCATCTGATCGGCGGCGCATACGAGGCCGCCGAACTCGATGCGAAGCGCGCGATTCATCAGGGTACGACGCTCGCGGCGACCCTTTGATACCCGCCTCACGCCCATTCATTCACGCCGACGAAACAGGAGCACTCGATGACGCAAGCACCGACGCATCTCCATCCCGCCGTCGCGAAATCGCTCGACGCGTGGCATGCGCTGGTCGAACGCAAGGACCTGGGCACGCTGGACGCGATCGTCCATCCGGACGCCGTGTTCCGTTCGCCGATGGCGTTCAAGCCGTACGGGCCGGCGCCCGCGCTGTTGATGGCGCTGCGCACGGTGATCACGATCCTCGAGAACTTCACCTATTACCGCCAGTTCGTCACCGATGACGGCCTGAGCGTGGTGCTGGAATTCAGCGCGAGCGTCGGCGACAAGGCGTTGAAGGGGATCGACATGATCCGCTTCGACGACGAAGGGCGGATCGTGGAATTCGAAGTGATGATCAGGCCGTTCAATGGACTGCAGGCGCTCGGTGCGGAAATGGGCGCACGGCTCGGGCAGGTTCTGCCTGCGTTCAAGTTCAACGGCTGAACCCGCCGCCGCGGAGCATCACGTCGCCGGGCCCGGCGACGCCGAACCGGCGGGCGCTTGCGGCCGGGTGCGAAGCGTCGCGGCGACGCGTCAGGCCGTTGCCTTCACCGCGCCGCACGCCTGATCCACCACTCGCGCCGGCAGCGTGATCACGAAGCGTGCGCCGCCGAGCGGTGAATCCTCGAGCCGCACGTCGCCGCCGTGCACCTGCGCGACGCGCCTCACGATCGCGAGCCCGAGCCCGAAGCCGCCGGTCTGCCGGTCGCGGCTAGAGTCGAGCCGCTGGAACGGTTCGAACACGCGGGCGCGCTCGGCGGCCGGAATGCCGGGGCCGTCGTCGTCGACGCTCAGCACCAGCGCACCGTCGGCGCGGGCCGTCGCGGCAAGCGCGACCGTCTTCGCCGCATAGCGCAGGCCGTTGCGGATCAGGTTCAGCAACGCGCGGGCGACCAGCTTCGGGTCGCACACGTGGGTCGCGGGGGCGCCGAGCGTCGATACGTCGAACGCGAGCCCGCGGTCGGCGACGTCGTTCGCGATGCTGCCGGCGATGCTGTCGATCAGGTCCGCCACGGCGACCCGCATCGGCGCGAGTTCGCTTCGTCCCTGTTCGAGCCGGCCGATCGTCAGCAGCTCGGTGACGAGTTCGTCGAGTTCGCGCACGTCGCGGCGCAGCGCATCGCGGCGTTCGCGCATCCGTCCCGTTTCGTCGGGCTCCGCGAGCAGCGCGAGCCCGAACTCGAGCCGCGCGAGCGGCGTCTTCAGTTCGTGCGAGATGCCGTGCATCATTTCGCGCTGCTGCTTGATCGACGCCTCGATGCGCTCGGCCATGTCGTTGAACTGTTGCGACAGTTCGTAGATGTTCGACTTGCCGGACAGCTTCACGCGCGTCGACAGCATGCCGGCGCCGAACGCGCGGGCGGCATCCTGCAGCTTGCGCAGGTCGCGCCAGTGATAGTGAATCCACAGCACCACTGCGAACAGCGTGCCGAGCGCGAGCAGCAGGTACGCATAGATGCGGATGTCCAGATCCGGCGCCTCGGCCGGACGGGCGTGCACCACGGAGCCGTCCGCGAGCGGCATGTAATAGTCGCGGCCGTCGTAGCTGATCGCGATCTTGCCGCTGTCGAGGTCGCGCAGCGGTATGCCGCTCAGTCGCGCGCGGGCGTCGGCCATCGATATGAAGCCGAAGCCGGTGGCGCCGTGCCGCGCCAGTTCGCGCAGCGCGAGTGTGCGCTGCCCGCCCGGATGGCGTTCGAGGTAGTCGTTGAGCACGAACGCATAGGTTGTCAGCGAGTCGCGCTGCGCCTGTGCGCTGCGTTCGTAGAAGATCCGGTCGAACGACAGCTGGATGAACAGGATCCCGACGCGGCGACGAACAGGATCACGACGAGGTACAGCCTGATCAACGGGCGCAGCATTTATTCGTCCCACGCAGAAGGGCTGAACAGGTAGCCGCGGCCCCAGATCGTCTTGATCTTGTGCGGCTCCGACGACGCATCCTCGAAGCGGCGGCGCAGCTTCGAGATACCGGAATCGACCGAGCGGTCGAGCCCGTCGAACTCGATCCCGCGCAGCTGCTTCAGGATGTCGTCACGGCTCAGCACGGTGCCGGCCGCGCGCGCGAGGATCAGCAGCAGGTTGAATTCGGCAGTCTTGAGGTCGACCGGCTCGCCGCGCCAGGTCACGGTGCGGTTCGGCGGCGAGATCGCCAGCTCGCCGAACACGAGCGATTCCGGCGCCGCGCCGGCGGCCGCCGGGCTCGCGGGCTGCGCACGGCGCAGCAGCGCGCGGGCGCGTGCAACCAGCACGCGCGGCTCGATCGGCTTCGTCACGTAGTCGTCGGCGCCCGTCTCGAGGCCCGCGACCTGGTCGTAGACGTCCGCGCGGGCGGTCAGGATCAGCACGGGCACGTTGGTGAACGCGCGGATGCGCCGGCAGACTTCCATCCCGTCGAGGTTCGGCAGCATCAGGTCGAGTATCACGAGGGCCGGCTGGTGCTCGCGCACCGCCGCGACGGCGAGATCGCCGCGCCGGACGACCGTCACCGCGAATTCATAGCTGTCGAGGTATTCGCGGACGAGCTGCGCGAGGCGGTCGTCGTCCTCGATCAGCAGTACGCGGTATTTGAGCGGATCTTCGTTCATGGTCTCCTCAGGATGCACGCGGATTTTATCCGGCGCGCCGGCGGCCGGGGCGCGACCGCGACACTCCACGACAATCGAACACAATTGAGCACAGATTTGCTTCAGTTTCCGGACAGTTTCGGCGCGCGGCGGCTTCTAGACTTCGGACTCCCTGACTTTGATCCGAATATTGTGCACACTACCCTTCGTCGTTACCGATACTGCATGCCGCTCGCCGGCCTGACCCTTGCCGCCGCTGCTCATGCGGAGAACCAATACACGATCTCGCTCGGCGGGGGCGTCGCGCCGCGCTACCCGGGCAGCAACCAGTATCGCGGCGTCGTTGCGCCGGGGTTCTCCGCGACGTTCGACAACGGGCTGTTCCTCGGCGAGGACGGCATCGGTTACCGGATGAACCTGCCGCACGGCGTGTTCCTGTCGGCGGCCGTGAGCTACGACGCGGGCCGCGCCGACGAGAACCGCTTCGACCTGCCGGGCTCCGACTACCTGAAGGGCATGGGCCGGATTCCGGGCTCGGTGCTGGTGGGCGTGCGCGCGGGCGTGAAACTCTACGGCAATGCGGTGCTGAGCGTGACGCTCGATACGCCCGTCACGCACACGTCGCGCGGCGTGTCGGGGCACGTGGATCTCGCGGTGCCGGTGTTCAAGGCGGCCAAGGACGAGATCGTCGTGACGGGAACCGTACACGCGGGTTCGGGGCGCTATACGCAGACGTTCTACGGCGTGACCGACGCGCAGGCCGCGTCGAGCCGGTTCCGGCCGTATTCGACGAGCGGCGGGATCGACAGCGTGTCGATGTCGGCCGTGTGGACGCATGCGGTGTCGCAGCACTGGTCGATCCTCGCGACGGCGGGCGTGTCGCGGCTGGTCGGCCGCTACGGCGACAGCCCGATCGTCCAGTCGCGCACCAACTACCACGGGATGGCAGGCGTGAGCTACCGGTTCTGAGGGCGACGGGGCGGCCGAAGCGGGGCGCTGCGCGCTACTCCGGCGGGTGCGCGTCACGCGTGCCCCGCGTGCTTCGCTGAAAGCCGTCCTCCTGTAAGATTCGACCCGTCCCGCGCGTCCGTCATGCCGAGAACGTTCGCGTGGAATCCGCATGAGCGGCATCATGCGCGATGATGGCGGCCGGTTTCGATCGGCTGCGCCGCCGCGGAGAAACGCGCACCGGTGAGCATTGCACCGTTCACGCACCGGAAAGGGAGACCCTCATGAAAAACCTGATCTCGATTGTGGCCGCGATGGTTGCAGGCGCATCGATTGCCGGGTGTACGAACACCAGCCGGAACACGAATGAGAACGCGATGCCGAACCGTGGCGGTTCCGAAGCGGCAGTTGCCTGCAAGGCCGACGCCGCGCCTGACGATGCATTGGTCGACAAGTCGGAAGCGGAAGCGGCCGCGATGCTCGGCGGTTGCGCGTGGCGCGTCGGCGAGCGTGACGGCCGATCGTTGCCGGGAACGATGGATTACCGGGAAGATCGGCGCAACCTCGGCATCAAGGCCGGCAAGGTGATATGGGTGCGTCGCGGTTGACTGCCGGACGTGGTGCGTACAGTCGCCCGCCGAAATGAAGGGAAAGGCATTTGCGCGGATGGACACGCTGCTCGCCGTCGACCTGACCGAGCAGTCATGCGAGCGTAGGGCATCTGCGGCGGCCGCGCGAAATCGCTGCGATCTGCCGTCACCGGTGCCGCAGGACGAGGATGCAGGTTTGCGAGGTATCGATGAAGTTCAGTCAGGGATGGCGCGCGCTGGCGCTGGCGGGGCTCGGCGTGCTGGCGGCGTGCGGCAGGCACGTCGGCGCGCAAGCAGTGGCGGCGGGGCCGCATGCGATATGTGTCACGGGGTACAACGAGTACGGCCGTAAGCTGCACGAATTCTGGCTCGACAACGAGCACAAGTCCGGGTGCTTCGGCAATCCGGCGGCGCGCGAGGACGGCGAGGCATTCGGCGGCGGCGGCGGCTTCGCGTGTGGCTGCAAGGTGACGCCGGGGCAGAAGGTGAAGCTGTACTGGGAATTCGCGCAACCGCTGGCCGACATTCAGCGCGGCATCCAGCCGGAGCGCAAGACGATCGACGTGACCATTCCGCAGCCGGAATCGCCGACGTCGCGCTATCTGCGCGTGTATTTCCGCAAGAACGGTACCGCCGAGCTGCAGTGGGTCGACGACATGAACGCACCCGAGCTCAAGCCGACCCAGGAGAAGTGAGCGCCATGGCCGAGATCGACATCGACGCCGTGTACAGCCATTTCGTCGCCGATGCGTGCCACGCGCTGCTGCCGTCGGGCGCTGCGGCGCCCGCGGTCCGCTAGCGGTCCGCTAGCGTTCCGCACGCGAGCGGATTACTTCGAGATATACCAAAGCGCGTCCGTGCTGACGCGCGTGGGCTTCGCGGCAGGCGCCGTGGCAGCCGCCGGCGCCGAGACGGCGGCCGTCGACGGAGTGGCAGCCGCAACCGGCACGGCCGCGGGCAACGGCGTCGGGGCTGCCGACGACTTGGTCACGTACCAGAGGGCGTCGGCCGACGCGTTGCTCCGGGCCGTCTCCGCAGTTCTTTGGGCCGGCGGCGGCGCGCTCGCGGCCGCCGTCGCGGCCGTGCGCGGCGCGGCTGCGCCGGCCGGCATCAGCGGGCCCGGCGTCCCCCGCTGCGCGCGCGCCTCATAGGCCCCGAGCTGGAAGATCAACGTTTGCGCCGGACGCGTCAGGACGGCATACGGGAACTGCAGCTCCCACGACATCAGCACGCGGCCCGACGACGTTTCGGTGAAGATCGCCGGCAGGTGCTTCATGTCGCTGAACTGCACGTAGACCCGTGCGCCGTCGTCGAACACCTGGGTCGGCTTGGCCTGGTCCGCTCCGGTGACCGTCCAGCCGAAGTTGTACGTGCCGGCCGGGCCGGAGGGGGCGGCGGCCGGCGCCGCGGCGCGCGCTCGCGTGGCCTGCGGCGCCGTGACGCTCAGGCTCGCGAACGGGTTGTACGCCTGGGCCTGTTGCGGCGGCGTAAAGGACGGTGGAAGGATGGGCATGGGAGTATCCGGCGAATCCGGCATGGTCCGGATTGCATCATAGACCTTGCGCGCATACGCGAGGCGCTTGTCGGGCGACGCGGAGTTGTACGCGCCGATCGCATTCCAGTTGGCGCCGAGCTGACGGATGTTCTGCGACAGGATCCACGCGCCGACATACGCGTTCGTGCACGCATCGAACAGGCTCTCCCGCGTGATGCCTTCGCGCGCGAGCGTCGGCAGCCAGGTGCTGTTGATCTGCATCAGCCCGATGTCGACCGTGCCGTTCGTGTTGGTGTTGACGGCGTTCGGGTTCATGCCCGACTCGACCTGCGCGATGCCGCGCATCAGGCTGACGCTCACGTGCTGGAACGCGGCCGCGTCGTCGAGACAGTCGGCGCGGGCAATGCCGGGCATCACGAGCGAAATCGCGATGATCGTTGCGATTTTCAGCGTTGCGCTGCGGATCGAAGGGTAAGTCTGACGCGGCATGGCAGGATGGGGCGGAATCCGGGCGCCCGGTGCAAGGAAATTACGCGAGACGCGAAGTGTGCCATAGCGAGCAGGCAAATGGCTCGCGTCAAACTTTCCTTTGCATTTGCCCGCCTGCGATCCCGACCCCGCCATCGTCGCACGCCGGGCAGTGCTGCGCATTTGCGTATAATAATCATTCTCATTTGCAAATGTGATCGCGCGCCCGCGCCCGGAACCCGGCCATGTCTGCTGACCAGCTGTCTCTCCATCGAGAAATCGACGCCCTCTATACCGGCCACCACGCGTGGCTGCGCGGCTGGTTGAGCCGGAAGCTCGGTTGCGCGCACCGCGCGGCCGACCTGGCGCACGACACCTTCCTGCGCCTGCTCGCACGCGACGAGCCGATCGGCGCCGACGAGCCACGTGCGTTCCTGACCACGGTCGCGCAGCGCGTGCTGAGCAACCACTGGCGGCGCGAGCAGATCGAGCGCGCGTATCTCGATGCGCTTGCGCAGCGCCCCGAAGCGTATGCGCCGTCGCCGGAGGAGCGGGCCGTCGTGCTCGAGACGCTGCTCGAAATCGACCGGCTGCTCGACGGCCTGCCGCTCGCGGCGAAGCGTGCGTTCCTGCTCGCGCAACTCGACGGGCTCAAGCAGGCCGAGATCGCGCGCGAACTCGGCGTGTCGCTCGCGACGGTGAAGCGCTATCTCGTGAAAGCCGGCACGCAGTGCTTCTTCGCGATGGCGGCCTGACCGATGGCTGCCCCGGGAGCGCCGGCGGTGCCGCCGCAGGTTGCGCGTCGCGCGGTCGAATGGTGGGTCGACCGGCAGGCCGGCAACACGGACGACGCGTTCGCGACCGACCTCGCGCGGTGGCGCGCGGCGGACGCGAGCCACGACGCCGCATGGCGCCACATCGAGGCCGTGCACGGCCGGCTGAACCGGCTGGCCGGCGGCCTCGACCCGCAGGCCGCGCACGCGGCGCTGCTGTCGCCGCGTGCGGGCCGCCGCCGCGCGGCCGCGAAGGCGCTGGCCGTGCTGCTGTTCGCGGGCGGCGCCGCATGGATGGCCGATCCGTATCGACACTGGGGGCACTGGGCGGTCCGGCACGCCGACCTGCGCACCGCTGTCGGCGAGCGGCGCACGGTGACGCTCGCCGACCGCACGGTCGTCGTCCTCGATACCGACACGGCGCTCGACGTGCGCTTCGACGCCGCCGCGCGCCGCCTGCGCCTGCTGCGCGGCACGATCATGGTGACGAGCGGCCACGACGATCGCGTGCCCGCGCGGCCGCTCGTCGTCGCGACCGACGAGGGCGAACTTCGGCCGCTCGGCACACGCTTCGCGGTGCGGCAGCGCGATGGCGCGAGTCGCATCGAGGTGTTTGCCGGCGCGGTGCGCGTGCAGCCGTACGGCGCGTCGGTCGGCGCGCGCGTGATCGCGGCCGGAGAGGGCGCCGATTTCACGCGCGATGCGATCGGCGCGAGCGCGCCGCTCGACGCGTATGCGTCCGCGTGGACGGGCGGCATGCTGGTCGCGTCGCGCATGCGGCTGGCCGACCTCGTCGCCGAGCTCGACCGCCATCGCCGCGGCAGCCTGCGCTGCGACGCGTCCGTCGCGGACTTGCGGGTGTCCGGCACGTTTCCGGTCGACGACGCCGATCGCGTGCTCGATACGCTGAAGGCGACATTGCCGATCGACGTCGCGTATGCGACCCGCTACTGGGCGACCGTCGTGCGGGCTGGTTCGTGAGCCGCCCGGAAAAAACGCGCTGAAGAAATTTTCCGCCGACCTGAGCTGTTTCTCGATGTTCGCGTGACATGGGTAATGAAAGCAGCACTGGCCCATTGCCTATCCACACCTCGATCATGCCTTCCACTCGTCGTCTTGCCCGCCGCCGACCGGCAGCCCTCCGCTCCCAGCCGCCGCGCCCGCGTGCGGCCGCCATTGCCGCATCCGCCGCATCCGCCGCACCCGCCGCATCCACTATGCCGCGCAGCCTCGTTCGCCGGCTGGCCGGTGCCGTCCTGATGTCCGCGCTGCTGCCGCTGCCCGCGCTGGCCGACACCGCGCCCGCAACCGCGCAGAACGCATCGCGCCGGCCATTCGACGTGCCGGCCGGGCCGCTCGAGGCGGCGCTGAACCGGTTCGGCCGCGACGCGGGCATCCTGCTCGCGTTTCCGGCCGAGCTGACGGCCGGCCTGACGAGCGGCGGCGTGCAGGGCCGCTTCGACGCCGACGGTGCGCTCGACCGCCTGCTGGCGGGCACGGGCCTCGTCGCGTTGCGGCAGCCCGGCGGCGGCTACACGCTGCAGCGCGCGGGCAAGGCGGCCGCCCAGCCGGCTGCCGACGGCGCGGAACTGCCGACGATCGCGGTGCGCAGCAGCGCGATCCGCGCGGAAAGCTATCGCGCGCCGAAGGAGGCGGGCGTACTGCGCTCCGACATCCCGCTGCTCGACACCGCACAGGCCGTCAACATCGTGCCGGCGCAGGTGCTGCGCGACCAGCGTCCGCGCAATCTGGACGACGCGCTCGGCAACGTCAGCGGCATCACGCAGGGCAACACGCTCGCGGGCACGCAGGACACGATCATGAAGCGCGGCTTCGGCGGCAATCGCGACGGCTCGGTCATGCAGAACGGGATGCCGCTCGTGCAGGGGCGCGCGTTCAACGCGGCGGTCGACAGCGTCGAGGTGCTGAAGGGGCCGACTTCGCTGCTGTACGGGCTGATGGACCCCGGCGGCGTGGTCAACGTCGTCACCAAGCAGCCGCAGCTCACGCGCTACAGCGCGGTGTCGGTCGGCGGCGCAACCTACGGTCACGGCAAGAACGGCGGCAGCGCGACTTTCGATTCGACGGGGCCGGTCGGCGATTCGCGGCTCGCGTACCGGCTGATCGTCGACCAGTCGAACGAGCAGTACTGGCGCAACTTCGGCGAATACCGGCAGACCTTCGTCGCGCCGTCGCTCGCGTGGTACGGCCGCGATACGCAGGTCGCGGTGTCCTACCAGTACCGCAGCTTCCATTCGCCGTTCGATCGCGGCACGGCGCTCGACCCGCGTACCAACGCGCCGCTCGACATTCCCGCGCGGCGGCGCCTCGACGAGCCGTTCAACAACATGGACGGCGAATCGCACGTCGCGCAGCTGAGCGTCGATCACCAGTTCAACGCGGACTGGAGCGCGCATGTCGGCTACAGCTACAACCGCGAGACCTACGACGCGAACCAGTTGCGCACGACGGGCGTCGATCCGGTGAAGGGCACGCTGTCGCGCAGCAACGATGCGACGCACGGCTCGCTCAGCACCGACAGCTACGGGATCGGCTACGTGAACGGCAGGCTGACGCTCGGCGGGATGCGGCACGACGTGCAGGTCGGCTTCGATACCGAATACCGTCGCATCTACCGCAAGGACATGCTGCGGCAGGCCGTGAAGACGCCGTTCAGCTATGTCGATCCCGTCTACGGGCTGCTGCCGCCGTCGAGCACGGTGTCCGCGAGCGACAGCGACCAGACCGACACGCTGCACGATGCGTCCGCATTCGTGCAGGACACGATCCACCTGACCGACAAGTGGATCGTGTCGGGCGGGCTGCGCTACATCACGTACAACCAGGTCGCGGGGCGCGGCCGGCCGTTCACCGCGAACACCGATCTCAGCGGCTCGAAGTGGCTGCCGCGCGCGGGCGTCGTCTACAAGTGGACCGATACGTTCTCGCTGTACGGCAGCTATTCGCAATCGCTGAAGCCGTCTTCGTCGATCGCGCCGATGACGGGTTACATCATCGACGGCGCGACGCCGCCCGAGGAAGCGACCGCGTGGGAAGTGGGCGGCAAGCTCGACCTGCCGGGCGGGATGACGGGCACGCTGGCATTCTTCAACATCGACAAGAAGAACGTGCTCGTGTCGCAATACAACGACGCGACCAAGCTGACCGACTGGCGCACATCGGGCAGGGCGCGCTCGCGGGGGATCGAGCTCGACGTGTCGGGCCGGATCGGCGAGCGCGTGAACGTGATCGCGAGCTACGCGTACATCGACGCGAAGACGACCGAGGATCCGCTTTATGCGGGCAACCAGCTGTGGAACGTCGCGCGCCATACGGCGTCGCTCGCGGCCGTCTACGATTTCGGCACGCTGGCCGGCGGCGACGACCTGCGCATCGGCGCGGACGTGCGCTACGTCGGCGCGCGGCCGGGCGATTCGGCGAACAGCTTCACGCTGCCGTCGTACGTGCTCGCCGACGCGTTCGCGACGTACGACACGCGGATCGGCAAGCAGAAGCTGTCGTTCCAGCTCAACGTGAAGAACCTCTTCAATCGCACCTATTACCCGTCGAGCGCGAACCGCTATTTCGTCGCGATCGGCGATGCGCGACAGGTGTCGCTGCTCACCACGCTGCAGTTCTGATTCCGGACGACGTATGACCGATTTGCCGCGCGGTTTGTCGCGCGGAACTGGAGAACATCGCAATGAACACGAACCTGAAGAACGAATCGATGCGCGGCCCGTCGCGTGCACGGCGCGGCGCACTTCGTGCGCTCGCGAGCGGCGTGCTCGCGCTGGGGATGAGCGTCGCGGGCATTGCGCCGGCCACCGCGGCCACCGCGACCGCCGCGGCCGACACGCAGGCCGCCGTCACGCGCGTCGCGATGCTCGTGCAGCTGCGCGGCCCGAACCTGAAGGTCGACGAGCGCGTCGGCGCGCATCTGGAAACGCGCGGCTACGCGGTGCGCCTGATCGACGAATCCTCGACGCCCGACGCGGCGCGCGACGCCGACCTCGTCGTGATCTCGTCGACGGTGTCGTCGAAGAACGTGCGGCCCGGCTGGCGCACGCTCGACAAGCCGCTCGTCACGTGGGAAAACGACCTGCTCGACGATCTCGCGATGACGGGCAAGCGTCACGACGTCGACTTCGGCGAAACGGGCAAGGAGCGTTACCTGTGGCTCGTCAACGCGCCGCACCCGATCTCGGCCGGGTTGCCGGCCGGCGCGACCAACGTGTACGGCAAGCAGGCACCGATGAGCTGGGGCAGGCCGGGGCTCGGCGCGATCACGATCGCGACCGTGTACGGCCAACCCGACAAGGCCGCGATCTTCGCGTACGAGAAGGGCGCGACGATGGACTACGAAGCGCTCGCGCCGGCGCGCCGCGTGATGTTCTTCCTCGACAACGACACGTTCGCGAACCTGTCGCCGGCCGGTGTCGCGCTGTTCGATGCGGCGGTCGACTGGGCCGCCGGGCGGCGCTGACACCGAGAGCGAATACACGCGAAGCAAGCAGGTGGATTCGATCCGCCGAGTCCATTGGGTGCGAGAATGCGGGCGTTCACCGCATCGCTTCGAGAGAATCCGTATGGACAGTCACATCGCTCCGGTGGAGCTGAAGAAAGCCTACCGTCTCCTCAACCACGGCCCGACCGTGCTGGTGTCGGCCCGCCACGACGGCGTCGACAACGTGATGGCCGCCGCGTGGGCGTGCGCGCTGGACTTCCTGCCGCCGAAGCTGACGGTCGTGCTCGACAAGTCCGCGAAGACGCGCGAGCTCGTCGAGCGCAGCGGCACGTTCGTGATCCAGGTGCCGACGGCCGCCCAGATCCGGCTCACGCATGCGGTCGGCAACCACAGTCTCGCGGAGCGGCCGGACAAGCTGCGCGAGGCGGGCGTCACGCTGTTCGACGTCGACGGCCACGACCTGCCGTTCGTCGCCGGCTGCTCGGGCTGGCTCGCGTGCCGGCTGGTTCCCGAGCCGCACAACCAGCAGACCTACGACCTGTTCATCGGCGAGGTGGTCGCGGCGTGGTCCGACACGCGCGTGTTCCGCGACGGTCACTGGTATTTCGAATCGGCCGATCCGGCACTGCGCAGCCTGCATTACATCGCGGGCGGCAATTTCTACGCGATCGGCGAGGCGCTGTCGGTCGACGCGCAATGACGCAGCGGGCCGGCTGACGCCGACACCTTACTCACTTCAATTCCCGCAACACCGCAATATCAACGCGACGAACGCTTCCGCGACACGCGGCAGCGTGCGTCCGCGTTTGCGGATCAACGCGATCGGCCGCACGAACGCGGGATCGTCGATCGGCTTCGCGACGAGCGCCGGTTCGGTCAGCACCTCGCGTGCCGTCGCGGGCAGGATCGTCACGCCGCGCTCCGACCCCGTCATCGAGCGAAACGGCGATCGTACCGCTGCTGGCCGGATTGACGAGGACCGCCGCGGGCAGGGATAGCGACTAATATGAAAGGACCGCGGCCCGCGGTAGCGCATGCTCCGGCGTGGCGCGCCGTGACGCATGTGTCGCGGCCGTTCGCGGGCATGGGAAGGAGGGGCGGGAAATGCGAAGAATCTACGTGTTGTTGCCCAACGCGAAGAGTGCGACGCGGATCATCGACGAGTTATTGCTCAAACGAGTCGAATGGCGGCATGTCCATGTGCTGGCGGCGCCGGGCGTGAAAACCGACAACCTGCCGCCGGCTACACTCGCGCAGCGCAGCGACCTGCTGCCGGCGCTCGGGCGCGGCACGCTGGTCGGCTGGCTGGTGGGGATGGTGGTCGGGCTCGCCGCGCTGGTGTTTCATCCGGAAGGGCTGAAGTTCGGCGCGGGCGCCGTCGTGCTGATCACGCTGCTCAGCGCCGGGTTCGGCGCGTGGACCGCGACGATGATCGGCGTCGACGTGCCGAATACGCGCCTGAAGCGCTTTGAAGGCGCGGTCGAGAAGGGCGAGCTGCTGCTGATGGTGGACGTCAAGACCGATCGCGTCGACGAAATCGAGGCGCTGATCAAGAAGCACCATCCGGAAGCGGACGTCGAAGGACACGACCCGACGATCCCGGCGTTTCCTTGAGCCACAGGGCGGCGCGCTCGATGGCGCGCCTAATTGCGCGATGACGCGGCGTGGCGGCGCGCGTGCCGACCGCGCCGCTTTTGCGCGCGCCGGCGCCTGACCGGCGCGCGATCGGCCGCCGCATGCGTGTGCGCCAGCCCGAGTGACTACCCATCGCGCCCGTCGATCCGGCACGCCACCCTGATAAGCTATCGCGATTCCGGGATGGCACTGCCGACGGCTGCGCCAACAGAAAGAACAACGACACTCCGACGGGCCCGCTTTTCAGATGACCTCGACTTTCCGCCGCGTCAGCCGACTGCTGACGATTGCCGGCTGCGGCCTGTGCGCCGCACTGCCGGCCGAAGCCGCGCATGCGGCCGACGCTACGCCCCCCGACCGCTTGCTGAAGGGCTTCATCAGCGACACCTACGGCAAGTGGCGAGCCGATCGCAAGGGCTGGCAGCCCGTCGACGGCGACAACGTCTACCAGCCGTGCGCGTCGCTGCGCGTGAGCACGCCGGACGGCCCGCGCTATCTGCTCGCGATGTGCGGCGCAACCTCCGCCAGCATGCAGAACGGCACGCCGCGCACGGATTCCCAGGGCGATGCGGGTGCGGTCGACCTGTACGTGCTGAAGCCCGTGCGGGACGGCAATGCGCTGGCGCCGGTGATCGCGAAGACCGACATCGCGTCGGGCAACTACGGCGAGCCGGGCGTAGTGAGCATCCAGCGTCTCGGGCCGCATCTGTTCGGCTTCGTCCTGAACGACGGCGTCACGCTGCAGGGCTATACGATGAGCATGCGCAGCATCTGGCTGCCGGTCGGCAACGCGATCGTCGAGGCGGCGCCGCGCATCGACGAAGCGCTCGACAATTCAGCGTCGAACGACTGCGCGAATGCGAAGGCGCATTGCGAGGCGCGGCGCTTCGAGATCACGCCCGATACGAGCAGCAGCGACGACGTCTATCCGTTGACGGTGACGGAAACGGGCTCGCGCGGCGACAAGGAGATCCGCGCGCGCTACACGGTGAAGTTCGACGCGGCGCGCGGCCGCTACGTGGTGCCGAAGGCGTTGCAGGAAGGGTATTGAGCCGGGTGTGCGCGTCACGCGAGGCGGCACGTCGTGCCGCCCGAGCGTCACACGTACAGATACCGCACGAGGTGGAAGAACACCGGCGCGGCGAAGCAGATCGAGTCGACGCGATCGAGCATCCCGCCGTGGCCGGCGATCATCGAGCCCCAGTCCTTGGTGCCGAGCGAGCGCTTGACGGCCGACAGCACGAGGCCGCCGACGAAGCCCGCGATCACGATCGCGAGCGAGATCCCGAACGCGGCGCCGAAACTGAACGGCGTCACGCGATACAGCGACGCGCCGCACAGCGTCGCGAGCAGCCCGCCGCCGACGAAACCCTCGATCGTCTTGGACGGCGACAGCTGCGGCGCGATCTTGCGGCGCCCGAACAGCTTGCCGACGACATACTGCAGCACGTCGCTGATCTGCACGACGAACAGGAAGAAGAACAGCAGCAGCGCGTTCTGTCCCGTGTAGCGCGGAATGTCGAGGATCAGCACGGCCGGCGCGTGGCTCAGCCCGTACACGCACACCATCAGCGCCCAGTTGATCTTCGCGTTGCGGCTCAGGAATTCGCGCGTGTCCTGCGTGAGCGCCGACACGAGCGACATCGCGAAGAACAGGTGCACGGGCACGAAGATCGAATACATCCCGTACCAGTCGATCCCGAGCAGCAGGTATTGCACGGGGATCGCGACGAAGAACGCGATGAACAGCGTCGTGTGGTCGCTCGCGGTCGTCGGCGTGAGCGTGATGAATTCGCGCAGCGTCAGGTAGGACAGCACCGCGAACACGAGATACGTGACGTTGTTGCCGAGGCTGATCGCGATGACCATGATCGCGATCATCGCCCACCACGCACGGATGCGCTGGTTCAGGTTGACGATGGTCGCGCTCGTGCCGCCGCTGCGCGCGCCGAGGATCGCGCCGATCACGGTGGCGATGACGAGCACGCCCGTGACGCCCGCGACCAGTTCCCAGAAGAGAGTTCGCATGGGGGATATCCGGAGAAGGGAAAGGAGGGGGCCGTGTTCAGCCGGCCGGCCGCTGCGGCGGCGCGAGCGCGACGACCGCGTCGCGCATGCGGGCGAGGAACGTCGGCTTGTCTTCCTGGGCGCCGAGCGCATCGTTCGCGCCGAAGTGCACCTTGCAGATCAGCGGCACCGGCCAGATCGCACCCTTCGGCATGATCCGCTGCAGGTTCTCGAGATAGACGGGCGCGAGCGCGACGTCCGGAAACTCGGTCGCGAGGTGGAACAGTCCGCTCTTGAACGGTTGCGGCAGGACCTCGGCGCCGCGCGTGCCTTCCGGGAAGATGATGATCGAATGGCCTTGCCGGAGCGCGTCGCGCACGGGGTCGAGCGGGTCGCCGCCGGATTCCCGGTGGCGATCGATCAGCACGACGTTCAGCAGCTTCTGCGCGATGTGGCGCTTCGCGTCGCTGCTGTCCCAGTAGTCGCGCGCGGCGACGGGCCGCACGACCGCGCGCACGTCGCGCGGCAGCGCGGCGAGGATCGCGAGCGTGTCGATGTGGCTCGTGTGGTTCGAGAAGTAGATCTTCTGCGTGGGGGACGGCGGCGCCTGATGCCAGACCGGATACGCGCCGGCGACGAGCCGCACGATGGACAGCAGGAAGTCGCGTTGGCAAGCATGCAGGATGTTCATCGGCGCCGCGCCTCCTGTTCGCATGCCTGCCGCGCCGCATCGCTGCGGCGGGCAGGTTCCCGGAATGCCGGCGCGCTGCGTGGCGCGCCGGACGGCCCTTGTTTAAATTTTTTCAAATTCGTGGCTGCCTGTCGCAGGTTCGCGATGATCGGCGGAGGCCGCGATGAACGGCGTGAATGACCGCTATTGGACAGGTGCGCGAATGCGGCGGGCACGAGGTGGCGCGGCATTCGGGCCAGCGGATTATCGCGAGTTTCCACGAAAAACACCAGAATGCCGCGCCGCGGCCCGCGGCGTCGGGCGTCGCGCGACACCGTTCGGGATGCTTGACGCACGATGGCCGCTCGGCGACGATTAGGGCCGTCCATTGATGCGACCTCTCCGCCGTCCGGGGCACGACCGGCGAAGACGTCCCGCAAGCCGTGCGAATAAAACGATGAGCCTCTACGCACTCAAACCCAAATTCCAGAATCGTCTGCGCCCGTTCGCGAACTCGCTCGCCGAGCGCGGCGTCACGGCCAACCAGGTCACGCTGTTCGCGGCCGGCGGCTCGATCGTCGTCGGCGCGCTCGCCGGCCTTGGCGTATTTGCCCGCGCGCTGTTCCTGCTGATCCCGCTGTGGCTGTTCGTGCGGATGGCGCTCAATGCGATTGACGGGATGCTCGCGCGCGAGCACAACCAGAAGAGCACGCTCGGCGCGTACCTGAACGAACTCGGCGACGTCGTGTCCGATGTCGCGCTGGTGCTGCCGTTTCTCGCGATTCCGGCGTTCGCTCCGGCAGACGTCTGGCTGTTCGCGCTGACGGCGGTGATCGTCGAATGCGCGGGGCTGATCGGCCCGCTGGTCGGCGTGAGCCGCCGCTACGACGGCCCGTTCGGCAAGAGCGACCGCGCGCTCGCCCTCGGCGCGTTCGCGCTGTGGATCGGGCTCGGGTTTCCGGTCGGCGGCGTCGCCGCATGGCTGTGGCGGCTGCTGATCGTGCTGTCGATCGTGACCGTGGTGCGGCGCGTGCAGGCCGGCGTCGCCGAAGCGGGCGGCTGACCCGGGCAGCGCCGGGGAGCGGCGTCGGAGGGCGGCGCCGAATTGATTCGAATAACGAAACGAGAGAAAAATACATGAGCGCACGCACGGCACGTGAGGCCGACTTCATCACGCACGACGGCGAAACGCTGTTCTATCGTCACTGGCCCGCAACGGGCCCGCGCTGCCGCGGCGCCATCGTGCTGCTGCATCGCGGCCACGAACATTCGGCGCGCGTCGCGCATCTCGTCGACGAGCTCGACCTGCCGGATTTCGCGTTCTTCGCGTGGGATGCGCGCGGCCACGGCCGCTCGCCCGGCGCGCGCGGCTACAGCCCGAGCGCGGCCGCGTCGGTACGCGACCTGCAGACCTTCGTCGAACATATCCGCGACACGCACGGCATCGCGATCGAGGACATGGCCGTGGTCGGCCAGAGCGTCGGCGCGGTGCTCGCGGCCACCTGGGTGCACGACTACGCGCCGCCGATCCGCGCGCTCGTCGTCGCGTCGCCGGCATTTCACATCAAGCTCTACGTGCCGTTCGCGCGGCCGGGCCTGCGGCTGATGCACAAGCTGCGCGGGCTGTTCTACGTGAACAGCTACGTGAAGCCGAAATTCCTCACGCACGATCCCGAGCGGATCGCGAGTTATGCGTCCGATCCGCTGATCACGCGGCCGATCGCGGTCAACATGCTGCTCGACCTGCACGACACCGCGCAGCGGATCGTCGCCGATGCGGCCGCGATCACCGTGCCGACGCAGCTGCTGATCTCGGGCGCCGACTGGGTCGTGCATCGCGGCCCGCAGGACCGCTTCTTCGAACGCCTCGGCGCCGCGCGCAAGGAGCGCATCGTGTTGCCGGGCTTCTATCACGACACGCTCGGCGAACGCGATCGCGCGCAGGCGCTTGCGCCGCTGCGCGCGTTCGTGCTGCGCGAATTCGATGCGCCGAGCCCGCGCGTGTCGCTCGCCGATGCCGACCGGCGCGGCGCGTTCCACGACGAATACGCGGCGCTCGGCCGCCCGCCCGCGAACGCGTTCGCGCGTGCGTACTGGGCGCTCACGCGGGCCGGCCTGAAGGCCGGCGGCGCGCTGTCGGACGGTATCGCGCTCGGGCTGCGGCTCGGTTTCGATTCGGGCTCGACGCTCGATTACGTGTACCGCAACCGCGCGCAGGGGCGGCTCGGCGTCGGCGCGCTGATCGACCGCACGTATCTCGATTCGCCGGGCTGGGTCGGCATCCGCCAGCGCAAGGTGCATCTGCAGGAGCTGATCGGCGCGGCGATCGGCCGCCTGCGCGGCCACGGCACGCCGGTGCGGATCGTCGACATCGCCGCCGGGCACGGGCGCTACGTGCTCGACGCGATCGCATCGGCCGCCGAGCGCGACGGCGCGGCGCCCGACGACATCACGCTGCGCGACTACAGCCCGCCGAACGTCGAGGCCGGGCGCGTGCTGATCGCGCAGCGCGGCCTCGAGCCGATCGCGCGCTTCGAGCGCGGCGACGCATTCGACGAGGCATCGCTCGCGGCACTCGAGCCGCGTCCGACGCTCGCGATCGTGTCGGGCCTCTATGAACTGTTCGGCGAGAACGCGCTGATCGAGCGTTCGCTGCGCGGGCTCGCGCAGGCCGTGCCGCCGGGCGGTTATCTCGTCTATACGGGGCAGCCGTGGCATCCGCAGCTCGAATTCATCGCGCGCGCGCTGAACAATCACCGCGGCGAGGCGACCTGGGTGATGCGCCGCCGCTCGCAGGCCGAGATGGACGAACTCGTCGCGCGCGCGGGGTTCCGCAAGCTCGACCAGCGGATCGACGAAATGGGCATCTTCACGGTCAGCCTCGCGCAGCGGGTCGACGCGTCATGAGCGAATTCGGCGGCGACGACGCGCGCGGCCTGGCGGCGCAGGCGTCGGCGGCCGGCGCACGCGACGCGTCGTTCGCGCTGCGTCTCGGCTGGCTCGCGGTGATGGGCGCCGTGTTCTTCTCGACCTACGGCTTCGCGAACTGGCTCGCCGCGCGCCGCGCGGCCGTACCGACCTTCGCGTTCGGCTGGGAGCACGCGATCCCGTTCGTGCCGTGGACGATCGTGCCGTACTGGTCGATCGACCTGCTGTATGCGCTGTCGTTCTTGTTCTGGACGCGCCGCGCCGACCTGCTCGATCACGTGAAACGGCTGTTGACCGTGCAACTGGTATCGGTTGCGTGCTTCATCGCGTGGCCGCTGCGCTTCGGGTTCGAGCGGCCCGACGCGGGCGGCGCGGCCGGTGCGCTGTTCACGCTGCTGATGGGGTTCGACAAGCCGTTCAACCAGGCGCCGTCGCTGCACATCGGGCTGCTCGTCGTGCTGTGGGCCGTTTATGCGAAGCACGTGCGCGGCACGCTCGCGCGTGTCGTGCTGCACCTGTGGTTCGCGGCGATCGGCGTGTCGGTGCTGACGACCTACCAGCATCACGCGATCGACGTGCCGACCGGCGTGGCCGTCGGCTGCCTCGCGCTGTTCCTGTTTCCGCTGCGCGATGCCGCAGGCCGGCTGCCGGGCGCCGATGCGGCGCCTTCCACGGCACCCTCGGCGGCGAGCCGCGCGCTCGCGCGTCGTTATGCGCTCGGCGCGGGCGCCGTCGCGCTGCTCGCGCTCGCCTGCATCGCGCGCGCGCCCGGCTGGGCGCTGGCGGCAGGGTGGGTCGCGCTCGCGCTCGCGTGTGTCGCGTGGATCTACCGGCGCGGCGCGCCCGGTGCGTTCCAGAAGGACGCCGACGGCCGGTTCCCGCCGTTCATGCAAGGGCTGCTCGCGCCGACGATCGCCGGCGCATTCGTCAATTCCCGGCTGTGGACGTTCCGGCAGCCGGCGCCGGTGCGGATCGACGAACGCGTGTCGATCGGCCGCACGCCGACCACGCGCGAGCTGCGGCGGCACGGCTTTACCGGCGTCGTCGACCTGACGGCCGAAATGCCGCGCTGGGCCGCGACGGACGCGTCGTGCGCGTATGCGACGGTGCCGCAGCTCGACCTCGTCGCGCCGACGGCCGCGCAACTCGCGCAGGCCGTCGCGGCACTCGAACGCCTGCACGGGGAAGGGCGCGACGTGCTGGTCTGCTGTGCGCTCGGCTACGGGCGCAGCGTGCTGTGCGCGGCCGCGTGGCTGGCAACGCGACGCGGGTTCGGCGATGCGCGCGACGCGCTGGCCGCGGTGCGCGCGGTGCGGCCGCATGCGGTGTGGTCGGACGACGGCGTGGCCGTGCTGCAGCACTGGATCGATCGCCGGGCAGCGGAGAAGGAGGGCGCATGATGCGCGACCCGTCCGCGCCATTCAGGATCGCCGCCGCGCGCGGCGCGCTCGATGCGGGCGCGTGGGCGGTCGCCGTTGCACTCGTGGCGGCCGGCGCGGGCTGGTGGATCGCGTCGGGCTGGAGCGCCGCACCGTTCGCGCAGGCGCTGCTCGCGACCGTCAGCACCGGGTCGGGGATCGCGGCGCTGTGGGTGGCGGTGCGGATCGAGATCGACCGCCGGCTGTTCGCCGCGCTGGCCGATGCAGTGTCGGCAGCGGCGGCGCCGGAGCCCGCCGGCGGCGATGCGCTGGCCGCCCTCGACCGCGCGCTCGCCGATCTCGGCTGGATCGACGCATCGAAGGCCGGCCGTGCGCTCGACGCACGCGTGCGCGGCGCGGTCGGGCTGTGCCGGACCGGCGTATGGATCGCGGTCGTCCAGTGGCTCGTCGTCGGGGCCGCGATCGCGGCGTCGGGGATCTGGCGCGTGCTGGCCTGACGGGCGCCGCCACGCAGTCAGCCCGTCACGCCGTCACATCATCGCGCTGCGCGCGATGCGGCCGCGACCGCTTCACCTCATACATCGCCCGGTCCGCATGCTCGATCAGCGCGGTCATGTCGGTGCCGTCGTCGGGCAGCAGCGCGATCCCGACGCTGACGCCGAGCGCGAGCGGCCGGCCTTCGAACTCGAACGGCGCGCCGGCCGCCCGCGTGAGGCGCGGCATCAGGTCGGCCACGTATGCCATCACGCTGCCGAGGTCGAGGCCGAGCTTCGCGATCTCGGTCTGGGCGGCAATGATGCGCAGCAGGGTTTCCGGGGGCGGGTTGGCGATGTCTGAGGATTGATACAAGTTTGATTTTCCACGAAGAAAACGCGGCGGGCGGCTGCGGAATGCGGTAGCATACGCGCCGCTTGCGCGGAGGCGCGCGGCCTGCAACGGGTTCGCCGCCGCCGTCTCGCCTGCCGGACCAGGGCCCGCGCAAGACGTTCCGCGCCACCAGCGTCCGGCATTGTGCCGTTTGGCGACTTCAGCAGCAACGACGCAATTCATACCTCTTATGCACGGCGTGCAGAATTTCTGACCGGAATCGGGGCTTTCATGCAGTGCATGTTCGAACTGGGGTAATTTTTAATCTATTTTTGAGATAGTGTGACGAATCGGATCTGCGCGGGTGCCGGTGCCAGGCATGCGCGCAGCGGCGCGGGGGCGCTGTCGTGGTCAGCCACGCCGTTTCGATCACCACGATCAGGACCTGGATTCAAGGGGAAGCATTGGGGATGTGCATTCGCCTGCCCGGCTGCGCCGCGTGCGTCGCTTTCGACACTGTCGACCATCACATGAAGCGGGGCCGCGCATGAAGCCGGCCGCGTCGCTGTTCGTCTCGATCGCGGCCGCGGCCGGCACGTTCTACGCGGCTTGCCTGCCGGCCGCCACGCCGACGGCGCCCGGCGCGGCCGGGGCCGGAGCCGTTCCGGCGCCGGTCACAGCCCAGGCGGCGGTTCCGACGGCCCCGGCGAGCGCGCCGTCCGCCGTCCGGGGCGCGACCACCGTGCGCCTACCGTTCTCGTCGCTCGGAGCGTTCGATCCGCTGCGCCTGCGCGGCGCCGACGACGCGCGCACGATCAACGCGGGCGTGCGGCTCGACCGCGTGGTCACCGGCGCGCGGCTGCGCCTGACCTATGCCTATTCGCCGTCGCTGGTGTTCCCGATGTCGCACCTGAAGGTGTCGGTGAACGGCGAGGTGATCGCGACCGTTCCGTTCGACGCCGCGCAGGCGGGCCGTACGGTCACGCAGGACATCCCGATCGATCCGCGCTATTTCTCGGATTTCAACCAGATCGGCCTGCGCCTGATCGCGCACTACACGCTCGACCATTGCGAGGATCCGTCGAACTCGGCGCTGTGGGCCGACGTGAGCCCGAAGAGCGAGCTGATCCTCGACGAGTCGCCGGTGCGCCTGCCGAACGATCTCGCGCTGCTGCCCGCGCCGTTCTTCGACCGGCGCGACAACGGCCGCGTGCGGTTGCCGTTCGTGCTGCCGGCGTCGCCGGATTCGGCGACGCTGCGCAGCGCGGGCGTGCTCGCGTCGTGGTTCGGCGCGCTGGCCGACTACCGGCATGCGCGGTTCCCGGTGTCGTCCGGGCTGCCGACGGACGACCAGGCGGTGGTGATCGGCACGGCCGCGACGCTGCCGGCCGGCCTCGCGCTGCCGTCGATCAACGGCCCGCTGCTCGCGGTGGCCGACAACCCGGCCGCGCCGGGGCGCAAGCTGCTCGTCGTCACGGGCCGCACGGCGGCCGAGGTCGACGATGCGGTCGCGACGCTCGTGCTGGGCCGGGCCGCGCTGTCGGGGCCGGCGGCGACGGTCGCGCACGTCGATCCCGGCGCGCCGCGCAAGCCGTACGACGCGCCGCGCTGGCTGCCCGTGAACCGGCCGATCGCGTTCCGCGAACTGGTGCCGGACCCGCGCGCGCTGGAAGTGCGCGGCACGACGCCCGACGCCATCCGCCTGAACCTGCGCGTGCCGGCCGACCTGCATTCGTGGAACGGCGCGGGCGTGCCGATCACGCTGCGTTACCGCTACACGGCGCCGACCGTGCAGGACAACTCGACGCTCGCCGTCGAGATCAACGAGCAGCTCGTGAAGTCGTACCGGCTCGGGCCGGCCCATGCCGAGGACGCGCACGGCCGCATGCAGCTGCCGCTGCTGTCGGTGCCCGAAGGGCGCGTGACGAGCGACGTCGACATCCCGGCGTTCCGGGTCGGCAGCGGCAACCAGCTGCAGTTCCGCTTCACGCTCGACTCGCAGAAGACGGGCCTGTGCTCGAGCACGGCGACCGAGCCGCAGCGCGCGGCGATCGATCCCGATTCGACGATCGACTTCTCGCACTTCGTCCATTACGCGCAATTGCCGAACCTCGCGTTCTTCGCGAACAGCGGCTTCCCGTTCACGCGCTTCGCCGACCTGTCGCAGACGGCCGTCGTGATGCCCGACCGGCCGTCGCCGCAGGAGCTCGAGGCCTACCTGACGATGCTCGGCCACATGGGCGAATGGACCGGGTTTCCGGCCCTGCGCGTGCAGGTCGCGCGGCCCGGCGACGTCGCCGCGCTGCGCGACAAGGACCTGCTCGTGATCGACGGCTCGCCCGCGTCGCCGCTGCTCGCGCACTGGCGCTCGGCGCTGCCGCTCGTGATCGGCGAGCAGGGCAGCGCGGGAGGCGCCGCGCGCATCGCGTTCTCGGTGAAGGAGCGCTGGCGCAACGGCGTCGGCCTGGCCGAAGGCGGCGCGCACATCGAGCAGACGGGCTCGCTCGCGGCGCTTGCCGGGTTCGAGCTGCCGGGCAGCCGGGGGCGCAGCGTGGTCGCGCTGGCGGCGACCGACCAGCCGCGCCTCGGCGATCTGCTCGATGTGTTCGAGAACGCCGGGCTCGTGTCGCAGCTGCAGGGCGACCTCGCGCTGGTGCGGCCGGGGCAGGTCGACAGCCTGCGCGTCGGCGAGCCTTACGTGGTCGGCTTCGTGCCGTGGTATGCGCGCGTGTGGACGCAGGCGGCGCGGCATCCGGTCGTGCTCGGCGCGGTCGGCGTGGTCGCGGGGCTGCTGCTCGCGCTCGGCGTGTTCAGCGTGCTGCAGAGAATCGCCGCGCGTCGACGGGGGATGTAACGGATGGCGCAGGCAACGGCAAGGCGGCGGGCGAGCCGGACGGCGTGGCGCGCCGGCGCGGCGCTGGCGCTGGCGGTGTCGACGGCCGGCATGGCCGCGAGCGCGCCGGCCGCGGGCAAGGACGCAGCCGGCGCGGCCGATGGCGCATGCGCGGCCGCGTGGCCGCGCTGGGACGCGTTCAAGCGCGATTTCATCTCGGCCGACGGCCGCGTGATCGACGTCGGCTCGGCCGATTCACGCACGGTGTCGGAGGGGCAGGCGTATGGACTCTTCTTCGCGCTGGTCGCGAACGACCGGCGCATGTTCGACACGATCCTCGCATGGACCGAGAACAACCTCGCGCAGGGCGACCTGAGCGCGCACCTGCCGGCGTGGCTGTGGGGCCGTGCGCCCGACGGCGCGTGGCGCGTGCTCGACGCGAATGCGGCGTCGGACGCCGACCTGTGGATCGCGTATGCACTCGTCGAGGCCGGGCGGCTGTGGCACGAGCGCAGCTACACGGCGCGCGGCGCGCTGCTCGCGAAGCGCGTGCTCGACGACGAGACCGCGACCGTGCCGGGCCTCGGCCTCACGCTGCTGCCGGGGCCGACTGGGTTCAAGCTGGCCGACGGCCAGTGGCGCGTGAACCCGAGCTATTCGCCGCCGCAGGTGATCCGCGCGCTCGGCGCGCGCCTGCCCGACGACCGGCGCTGGGCCGCGCTCGCCGCCAGCACCGGCCGCGTGCTGCTCGACACGGCGCCGAAAGGCTTTTCGCCCGACTGGGCGCTGTTCCGCACGGGCTCGGGCTTCGCGCCCGATCCGGCCACGCAAGCGCAGAGCGCGTACAACGCGATCCGCGTGTATCTGTGGGCCGGCATGCTCGACCGCGCCGATCCGCTCGCCGCGCCGCTGCTCGCACGCTTTGCGCCGTTCGCCGACGCCATCGCCGCGCGTGGCGCACCGCCCGAGAAGGTCGATACGACGACGGGCGTCGCGGGGCCGAACGATGGCAACGGCGGGTTTTCGGCGGCCGCCGTGCCGTTCCTCGACGCGCGCGGCCAGCGTGCGCTCGCCGATGCGCAGGCGGCGCGTGTCGATACGCTCGCGCGCCAGTCGGCGCCCGGCTACTACACGAGCGTGCTGACGCTGTTCGGGCTCGGCTGGCGCGACGGACGCTACCGGTTCGGCGCGGACGGCACGCTGGACGTGCGCTGGGGGGATCGCCGATGCGCCGCCCGCTGAAGCGCGCCGCACCGCACGTCGCGGGATTCGCGTGGCTCGCGTCGTCGGTATGCGCGGCGGTGGCCGCGCCGGCCGCGCCTGCGTCGGCCGCGCCGGACGCCGCAGACGCGCGGCGGCTGCTGGCGACCGCGCGGATGTGGGGCGTCAAGCATCGCGACGACCTCGCGCGCGATGCGCTGCGCAAGGGGCTGCTGATCGCGCCGGGCGATCCCGAGCTGCTGGCCGAACAGGTTCGCGTGCTGTTGCGCCTGGGCGATGCGCGGGGCGCGCAGGCGGCGCTGGCGCGCCTGAAGGCGCAGGCGGGCGGCGCGCCCGCCACGCGGCGGGCCGCCGACGAATATCGCGTTGCCACGAGCGGGCGCGGCGAGATGGCGCAGATCCGTCTGCTCGCGCGCAGCGGCCGCGCCGACGAGGCGGCCCGGCGGATCGTCGCGCTGTTTCCGAACGGTGCGCCCGAGGGCGCGCTCGGCGCCGAGTACTACCAGATCGTGTCGAATGCGCCGGGCGGGCGCGAGCCGGCGATCGCCGCGCTGCGCCGCGCGGTCGCGGCCGATCCGGACGACGTCGACGCGGCGCTCGGGCTCGCGAAACTGCTGAACCAGCGCGCCGATACGCGGCCGGAGGCGAACCGGCTCGCGTGGGCGCTCGCGAAGCGCGCCGATGCCGACCATACGGAGGCGATGGCGCAGTGGCGGCGCGTGCTGCAGTCGGCCGATGCGGACCCGGCCTACCTCGACGCGATGCGCGCGTATCTCGCGCTCGTGCCGGACGACACCGAATTCCGCGACAAGGTCGCGGGGCTGGAGCGGCAGCGCGACGCGCAGCTGCGCCTCGAACGCGACCCGAACTACATCGCGCAGCAGCGCGGCCTGCAGGCGCTCGCGCGCGGCGACCTGGCCGGCGCCGATCCGCTGCTGACGCGCGCCGCGCGCGCACGCGCGGACGACGCCGACGCAGTCGGCGGGCTCGGCCTGCTGCGCCTGCGCGAGGGGCGGCACGACGAGGCGCGCGCGCTGTTCACGCGCGCCGCGACGCTCGCGACCGACCAGCGCGGCAAATGGCAGGGCCTCGCGCGCACCGCGCAGTTCTGGGGGCTGCTCGCGCAAGGCCGCGCGGCCGCCGCCGCGGGACGTCCGCAGGACGCGGAGCGCGCGGCGCGTGCGGCGCTCGCGATGCAGCCGGGCAGCCCGGACGCGAAGCTGCAGCTGGCCGACGCGTTGCTCGCACAGCGCGACTGGGCGCGCGCGGAGCCGTTGCTGCGCGAGCTGCTGGCCGCGCGTTCGCCGAGCCTCTCGGCCGTGCGCGATACGGCCACGCTGTATCAGAACACCGGCCGCGCGGACCGGATCGGCCCGCTGCTCGACGCGTTGCGAGGCCGCGTGACGGGCCGCGATGACGGGCGCGCGCTCGACGGCCTGCGTGCCGACCTGCTCGCCGACCAGGCGCGCGCGCTGGCGGACAAGGGCGAACGCGGGCCCGCCGCGCAGCGCTACGAGGCGGCCGTGCGCGCGGCGCCCGACGCGCCGTGGACGCGCTTCGCGCTCGCGCGCCTGTATCGCGACATGGGGCTGCCGCAGCTCGGCCGCACGGTGATGGACGACGGGCTCGCGCAATCCGACGAGCCGGAGATGCATTACGCGACCGCGCTGTATCGCAATTCGCTCGACGATATCGCGGGCGCGCAAGCCGCGCTCGCGCCGGTCGACGATGCGCACCGCACGGACGGGATGCGCGCGCTGGCGCGCAAGCTCGACGCCGAAGGCACGCTGGCCGACGCGCGCGGCGCGCTGGTGCGCGGCGACAGGGCGGCGTTCGCGGCGTCGCTCGCGCATGCACAGGCCAGCGCGCCGGACGATCCCGACATGCTCGCCGCGATCGGCGCGCAGTGGATCGACGCGGGCGAACCCGAGCGCGGCCTCGCGCCGTTGCGCGGCTGGATCGACGCGCATCCGCGCGAAGCCGATGCGGACGTGCGGCTGCGCTACGGCGACCTGCTCGGCAGCGCGGGGCGCGACGACGCGCTCGCCGCGTGGCTTGACGCGCTGCGCCACGAACCGTCGCTGACGGCCGCACAGACCGCGCGCCTCGAAGACCAGTCGCTGCGGCTGATCCTGCGCCGAGCCGACGACGCGATCGCGCAACAGGACTACGCCGCGGCGCGCCGACTGCTCGATCGCGTGAGCCCGGCGGCCAAGGCGGACCCGCGCTACGCGCTCGAGCGGGCCGATCTCGAACGCGCGCAGGGTCGTTACGACGCGGCGCGCGATGCGCTCGCGCCGATCGTCGCGCATACGCCGGACGATGCCGATACGCAGCTCGCGCTGGCTCGCATCGACGAGGACAGCGGCAACCGTGCCGCCGCGCTGGCGCGCGTGCAGGCGGTGCTCGCGCGCACGCCGGACGACGACGTCGACACGCAACTGTCGGCCGTGCGCCGGCTGAACGCGCTGCGCCGCGCGGACGAAGCCGCGCAGGTGACCGACCGGCTGCATGCCGCGTATCCGGCGCGCGCCGACGTGACGGTCGCGGCCGGGCGCGTGGCCGAGGCGCAGGGCCGCTATGACGACGCGGCGTCGCTGTACCGGTTGTCGCAGTCGCAGGAGCGTTCGACCGGCGTGAGCCCGGGCCGTGACGGCCTGACGCCCGCGCAGGCCGCGTTCGCGGAGCTCGAGCAGCGGCGCAATCCCGAGATCGAGACCGGCTGGACGCCCGCCTACAAGTCGGGCGACGAAGGCATCTCGTCGTATCGCGCGCAGCAGGTGCCGATCTACCTGCAGATGCCGGTTCGCTACGACGGGCACGTGTTCGCGCAGATCGACACCGTGCATCTCGACCCGGGCACGCTCGATACGAGCGACTCGAATGCGTATTCGCTCAAGACGTTCGGCACGTTCGCGGCGCTCAGGCAGTCGAGCCTGCCCGGGACGAATCCGGCGCTCGACGCGTTCCTTGCCAATCCGCCGGGCTCGCTGCACCAGTCGGTGACGGGCGTCGCGCTCGGCGCCGGCTATCTGTCGGACGCATGGCGCTTCGATCTCGGCACGTCGCCGCTCGGTTTTCCCGTGCATTACCTCGTCGGCGGCGTGCGTTATCGCTTCGACGCGGGCCCGGCCAGCTTCTCGGTGAACGCGTCGCGGCGGCCGGAAACGAGCAGCGTGCTGTCGTACTCGGGGATGCGCGACCCGTGGACGGGCGCGGTCTGGGGCGGTGTGCGCCGCGACGGCGTGAACCTGCGCGCGTCGGTCGACGTCGGCCGCACGAACCTGTTCGCGGAACTCGGCGCGGGCGTGCTGTCCGGCCGCAACGTCGAGCGCAACGCGGAAGTCACGCTGCGCACCGGCTTCACGGTGCCCGTGTACGAGCGCGCGACGATGAAGGTCAGCACGGGGCTCGTCGGCAACGCGTGGCACTACGCGCAGAACCTGCGCTACTACACGTACGGGCAGGGCGGTTACTACAGCCCGCAGCGCTACCTGTCGCTCGGCGTGCCGATCGAATGGGCGGGGCGGCACGACGCACTGTCGTGGGACCTGACCGTCACGGGCGGGATCTCGAACAGCTACGAGAAGGATTCGCTGTATTACCCGACGTTCCCGGACCAGCGGGCCAAGCAGGAGCGCGCGGGCTTAGTCTATTCGGGCAGCTCGACGCGCGGCGTGTCGTTCTCGTACGGCGTGAACGGGATCGTCGAGTATCGCGTGAACCCGCACCTGAGCGTCGGCGCGCAACTGCATGTCGACCGGTCGCACGACTACGCGCCGAGTTCGGCGCTCGTGTACCTGCGCTATGCGTTCGACGCACGCGCGCAACGCAGCTGGCTCGTCACGCCGACGCCCGTGCGGCTTTATTCGGATTTTTAGCAGAGGATGCATTAGCGTGAACACCGACTTCGAAGCCACCCGTCCCGCGCCCGGCGCCGCCGGCGTGTTCGCTCGCCTGCGCGCGCTGCTGCGCATGGGGCCGGCCGACGGCCGCGTGTCCACGTTGAGCCGGCTCGCGATCGACGGCTTGCCCGACGCGTGGACACAGCTGGAAGCCGGCGGCCTGTACGCGATCTACGCGGCCGGCGGCACGCCGGCCTGCGATGCGCTCGTGTGGGAGAGCGCGCGGCAGGCGCGCACGCGCGACGTGACGGTCGTGCTCGCGCGCGACCACGCGAGCGTCGCCGCGCAGCTGAGCGAGCGGGGCTTCGCGGGCGCCGCGCTCGCGCCCGGCTGGCCGCGCAACCTGAACGTGCTGGCGATGCCGCCGGCCGCCGCCGACGCGCAGCCGGACGCCGCGCATGCCGCGCCGGGCCCGTTCGCGCGGCTGACCGGCGGCCTGCGCGCGATGAAGCGTTACGGCTTTCGCGCACGCTCGCTGTATTTCGTCGAGGGCGCGCAGCGCTGGTTCAGCTGGAACGATCCCGCCGCGCTGGCGGAAGAAGGGCGTGCGTTCGCGGACTGGTGCCGCACGCGCCGGATCGCGCTCGTGCTGCTGATGAACCCCGACGCCGGCCACGCGGGCGCGGACGACGCGGGCGCCGACGACCTGCCGCTCGTGCGCGATGCGCGCCGCACCCGGCGCAGCGCGTTCCACAGCGTCTGCTCGGGCGTCGCGCAGTTGCAGCGCACCCATGGCGAGCTGCTGTGGATCGTCGATTTCTGGCGCGCGGGCGAGACGCTCGCGGCCGGCGAGGTACGGCCGCTGCGTTTCGCGCCGGGCGGCCGGCTGTCCGCGATCTTCGATGCCGATGCGCTCGTGCAGCCGCGCCAGATGAAGCTCGCGAGCGACGAGGATCGCGTCGTCGTCAGCCGCGCGGTGCTCGACGGCGAGAACTGGGTGCCGAAGGACTGGGAAATCGTCGAGGACAACGCGGCCGTCGTGGCCGCCTGCGCGCATGCCCAGGCCGCGACCGCGGTGCTCGTGTTCCGCACCCGCACGCAGCTCGAAGCGCTGTGCGCGCACGTGCATACGCTGCGCCGGCAGTGCGGCGGTGCGCTGAAGATCGCGGTCGTCGAGCGCGGCGAAGTGCTGCGCCAGCAGTTCGAGATGCTCGTGCTGAGCGTCGGCGCGAGCCGCGTCATCGCACGCGACCTGCCGGTATCGCGACTGCAGGCCGCGGTGCGCTCGCTGCACGGCCAGCTGCAGGCGCGCCCGGTCGCGGCCGACTATCGTGCCGCGCTCGCGGCCGCGCTCGGCGATTCGGTGCTCGGCTACCTGCCCGTCGGCGCGTTCTGCCTGCGGATTCGCGCGGTGCTCGATCGCGGCGCCGTGCTCGCGCTGCCGCACACGCTCGCGAAGATCGCGCTGCTGCCCGGCGTGTCGCACGTCGACGCGCTGCGGCATTGCCGCCCGCGCCGCGCCGGCGACGTCGTGACGGCCGATGCCGCGCACCTGTACGTTTTCCTGTTCGCGTGCGAGCCGGCGGACGCGGAGGACGCGCTCGCGCGCATCTTCGCGGTGCCGGTCGACACGCTGTCCGACCGCGTCGTGTGTCTCGGGCACGGCAGCATCGATACCGAACTCAATGCGCTGAAGACCGAGAACCGGCGCGCGCCGATCGCCGACTACAGCGATTTGTTCGGGGCCGCGCAGCCGGCGGGCGGCGCGGGGCCGGATACGGCGACGCCGACGCAGGCAATCGATGCCGCGGGCGACGCGCCGGCACAGTCCGCCGTTGCCGTACCGCCGCCGGACGATCCGTCCGCCGCGCCGCCGCCGTCCGCCGCGCCGGTCGCGCCGGTCGCGCCCGCCCCGCACCCTGTCGTTGCCGCGCGCAAGCGCAGCGCCATCCGCAGCGCGATGCCGCTGCGCAAGGAGGGGGTCGCATGATCGCCGAACTCGTCATCGGATTCGTCGTCGGCATCGCGATCGCGGTGCCCGTGTGGATCGTTGCGCAGCATCTCGGCATCGGCCGCGGTTTTCACGCGCCGCGCGGGATCGACCGGCGCGACGCGGTGCCGTGCGAACTCGTGCCGGTCGCGCTGCGCGGGCGGCTGCTGCCCGGGGCCGCCGACGTCGCCGCCGCGGGCCGCGAGGCGGCCCGATGAAGACGATCGCCATTACGTCGACGACCGGCGGCGCAGGCCGCACGACGCTCACGGCCGCGCTCGCGGTGCTGCTGGCGCGCCGCGGCCGGCCGGTCGTCGCCGTCGAATTCGATGCGCAGAACCTGATGGGCGCGACGCTCGGCCTCGACACGCTGTCCGGCGCGGGTCTCGCGCAGAGCGTGCTCGGCGGCGCCGAGCCGTGGCATGCGCACACGTGGCGTAACGCCGATGGCGTGCTGTTCGTGCCTTACGGGCAGGTCGATGCGGCCGGCGCGGCCGCATGCGATGCGCGGCTCGCGGCCGATCCCGCGTGGCTGTCGCGCGCGCTCGGCGACATCGCACTGCCGGAAGACGGCGTCGCCCTCGTCGACGCGGCGCGCTGCCCGTCGCTGCACGCCGAGCAGGCGATTCGCCGCGCGGACCTGACGCTCGTCGTCGTGCCGCCCGAGCCCGCCGCCTGTGCGACGACGGCCGCGCGGCTCGGTGCGCTCAGGGCCGGCGGCGAGCTGCACATCGTCGTGAACCGGCTGAATCCGGCGCGCGACATGCAGCGCGACGCGCTCGCGATGCTGCGTGCGGTCGCGGGGCCGGCGTCGATGCTCGAGCAGCGCATCCACGTCGATGCGGCCGTGCCCGAAGCGCTCGCGCGCGGCAGCTGGATCTTCGACGACGCACCGTATTCGCAGGCGTCGCACGACCTGAACGGCGTCGCGAACTGGGTCGACGCGTGGCTCGGCGCCGCCGTGGCGGGGCGGACCGGGGGCCGGCGATGAAACCCGTCGCATTGGCCGCTGCATACGCCGCCGCACGTGCATTCGGCCGCCGAGCGCTCGACTGGATCGCGCGCGGCATCGGGTTGCCCGCGCAACGCACGCTGGTCGACTGGCTCGTGCGGCTGTTCTTCCACGCACCGCCGCCCGGCCGGCCCGATCACGTGCGCCGCTGGGTGCGCGTCGCGTCCCTGCGGCTCGCGCACGAGTGGGGCGTGCTGCAGCCGCTCAGCCCGCGCGAATGGCTGTGGCGCGCGATCGTGCGGGCGCCGCGCGCGGCCGGCGGCCGCCCCGCGCGCGATCCGCTCGCGTGGTTCGACAAGACCGTCGTCCCCGGGTACGTGTTCGTCCGCGCGATCGGGCGGGGCGTCGGCGCGCTCGTCGCGCGCCTGCCGTGGGTGCGCTGGGGCGGCTGGCTCGATGCGCGCGCGAACGGCATCGGCCGGCGCCGCTGGCTCGCGCCGCTGCTGCTGGCGGCCGGCGCGCTGCTGTGGGCCGCGGCCGGGATGTCGCCGCTGATGCCCGGCGCGCAGTTCGCGTTCTTCGCGATCGTCGCGGTGCTGGCGCTCATGCTGCGCCGCCTGCCGGGCCATCTGCCGACGCTTGCGCTCGCGTCGCTCGCGCTGCTCGCGACGGTGCGCTACGTGTGGTGGCGCACGACGCAGACGCTCGACTTCCGCAGCCCGCTGGAGGCGTGGGCGGGCTACCTGCTGTACGGCGCCGAAGCCTATACGTGGATGATCCTGCTGCTCGGCTTCGTGCAGACCGCGTGGCCGCTCGACCGGCCGATCGTGCCGCTGCCCGACGATCCCGACACCTGGCCGACCGTCGACATCTACATCCCGACCTACAACGAGCCGCTGTCGGTCGTGAAGCCGACGGTATTCGCCGCGCAGAGCATCGACTGGCCGAGCGCGAAGCTGCGCGTGTACCTGCTCGACGACGGCAAGCGCCCCGAATTCGAGGCGTTCGCGCGCGAGGCCGGCATCGACTACGTGACGCGCGACGACAACCGCCACGCGAAGGCCGGCAACATCAACCGCGCGCTGCCGAAGACGCACGGCGAATACATCGCGATCTTCGACTGCGATCACGTGCCGACCCGCTCGTTCCTGCAGACGACGATGGGCGTGTTCCTGCGCGACCCGAAGTGCGCGCTGGTGCAGACGCCGCACCATTTCTTCTCGCCCGATCCGTTCGAGCGCAACCTCGGCACGTTCCGCGAGATCCCGAACGAGGGCAACCTGTTCTACGGCCTCGTGCAGTCGGGCAACGACCTGTGGAACGCGACGTTCTTCTGCGGCTCGTGCGCGGTGCTCAAGCGCAGCGCGCTGGAAGAGGTGGGCGGCGTCGCGGTCGAGACCGTGACCGAGGATGCGCACACCGCGCTCAAGCTGCACCGGCGCGGCTATACGTCGGCGTACCTGCCGACCGTGCAGGCGGCCGGCCTCGCGACCGAAAGCCTCGCGGGCCACGTGAAGCAGCGCACGCGCTGGGCGCGCGGGATGGCGCAGATCTTCCGCATCGACAACCCGTTCCTCGGGCGCGGGCTCGGCCTCATCCAGCGGATCTGCTACGGCAACGCGATGCTGCACTTCTTCTACGGGATTCCGAGGCTCGTGTTCCTGACGATCCCGATCGCGTACCTGTTCTTCCACCTGTACTTCATCAACGCATCGTCGCTCGCGCTCGCGAGCTACGTGATCCCGTACCTGGTGCTCGCGAACGTCGCGAACTCGCGGATGCAGGGGCGCTACCGTCATTCGTTCTGGGCCGAGGTCTATGAATCGGTACTCGCGTGGTACATCGCGCTGCCGACCACCGTCGCGTTCTTCAGCCCGAAGCACGGCAAGTTCAACGTGACCGACAAGGGTGGCAAGATCGACGAAGGCTACGTCGACTGGTCGACGTCGAAGCCGTATCTCGTGCTGTTCGGGCTGAACGTGCTCGCGATCCTCGCCGGCATCTGGCGGCTCGCGGCCGACCAGGGCGACGAGGCGTCGACGATCCTGATCACGCTCGGCTGGACCGTGTACAACCTCGCGATGCTCGGCGCCGCGCTGGCCGTCGCGCGCGAGACCAAGCAGGTGCGCGTCACGCACCGGATCGCGATGCGCGTGCCGGCCACGCTGCTGCTCCCCGACGGCTCGACGGCCGCGTGCTTCACGAGCGACTACTCGACCGGCGGCCTCGGCCTCGAAGCGGTGCCGGGGCTCCCGGTCGCCGTCGGCGATACGCTGACGGTGTGCGTGACGCGCGGCGACCGGCCGTTCCCGTTCCCGGTGCGCGTGAGCCGCGTGACGCCGACCCATGTCGGCGTCAGCTTCGAGGAACTGACGCTCGAACAGGAGCGCCAGCTCGTGCAATGCACGTTCGGGCGCGCGGACGCGTGGCTCGACTGGCACCAGGGCGAGCGGCCCGACACGCCGCTGCGCGGGCTGAGGGAAGTGCTGAGAGTGGGTGTCGACGGTTACGTGCGCCTGTTGAAGGGCGTGTCGCGCAGCGCGCAGGCGATGCTGGCGCTCGATCGGGCGCGCGACTGACGCCGCCCAAGATGGAGTTGTCTCGATGACGTTCTGGAATCTGTATTTCATCCTGAAGTTCGCGCTGTTCGCGACCGGGCGCCTGCAGCCGTTCTGGCTCGCGAACCTCGCGTTCGCGGTGGCGCTCGCGGCGAGCGCGCCGATCCGGCGGCGTGCGTGGCGCATCGTCAGGCAGGTCGTCGCGATCGCGATCGCGGTGCCGCTGCTCGCGCGCGAAGCGCACGCGCCGCCGCTCGCGCGGCTCGCCGACGCGCTGCGCGAAGTCAGCACGTTCCGCCTCGACTACTGGATGGAGCTGTTGCCGCGCCTGCTGCCGCCGATGCTGCTGATCGTCGTGGGCGGCGTGCTCGTCGCATACTTCGTCGTCAACCGCTGGCTGCGCGTCGCGACCTTCGTGCTGGCCGCGCTGGTCGTGATGCCGCTGTGGCAGGCCGGCAGCGGGCTCGTCGCGCGCATCGCGTCGAACGCGCAGGCGCAGGCGTCGTCGTCGGGCACGACGCTCGCCGGCCAGCCCGAGGACCACAACGCCGCGCTCGCGACGTTCCGCACGCAGGAGTCGCAGCGACAGGTCGCGTTCGGCCACCTCGGCAGCGATCCGGCCGCACAGTTCGACGTGATCGTGCTGCACGTCTGCTCGCTGTCGTGGGACGACCTCGATGCCGCGAAGGTGCGCAACCATCCGATGCTGAGTCATTTCGACTACCTGTTCTCGAACTTCAGCACGGCCGCGAGCTACAGCGGCCCGGCGGCGATCCGCGTGATGCGCGCAAGCTGCGGGCAGGAAGCGCACGCCGACCTGTACAAACCCGCGCCGCAGCAGTGCCACCTGTTCTCGCAACTGGCGAGCGCCGGCTACTCGGTGCAGTCGCTGCTGAACCACGACGGCCACTTCGACAACTTCCTGCAGGTGATCCACGACAACATCGGCGTGGCCGACGCGCCGATGATCTCGAACGCGGCCGCGCCCGTTGCGATGCATGCGTTCGACGGCTCGGCGATCAAGGACGACTACACGACGCTCGCGAACTGGTATGCGCAGCGCGCGTCGGTTCAAGGCCCGGTCGCGCTGTACTACAACACGATCAGCCTGCACGACGGCAACCGGATCGTCGGCAGTTCGCTGACGAGCATCGACTCGTATCCGCAGCGCGTGACGAAGATGATGGACGACTTCGACCGCCTCGCCGACCTGATCGCGCAATCGGGCCGCCGTGCGGTGATCGTGTTCGTGCCCGAGCACGGCGCCGCGCTGCGCGGCGACAAGAACCAGGTCGCGGGCCTGCGCGAGATCCCGACGCCGCGCATCGTGCACGGGCCGGTCGGCGTGCGGCTCGTCGGCTTTGCCGGCGATCACGGCGCGACGACCGTGATCGACCAGCCGACCAGCTTCCTCGCGCTCGCGCAACTGCTGTCGAACCTCGTGTCGAACAGCCCGTTCAAGCCGGGCACGACGCTCGCGCAATACGCGGCCGACCTGCCGCGCACGCGGATGGTGGGCGAGAACGAAGGCACGGTGACGATGCAGACGGCCGACGGTTACTCGGTGAAAACTCCGGATGGCGTATGGATCGACGAACAGTGACCGCACCCGACGGCGACGACGATCGCCTGTCGCAACCGAACGACGTGCTCGGCCTCGCACGGCATCTGCCCGCGCTCGATCCCGAGCGTTATGTCGACGAGCAGGCGCGCCGTGCGTTCATCGAGTCGCTCGACCGCTGGCCGACGCTCGCGAAGCTGATGGGGTTGCGAGAGGTGGGGCAATGATGCCGCGCGCCGGGAAGGGGGCGGTCGACCAGCCCGCGCCGGAGCCGCAGGCGGCGTTACCGCGGCGGTTCGTGGCGGCGGCGCATCACTGCGCGCGGCGCTCCGGCTGGCGCGTCCATTCGTTTTCTTCGCCCGGTACCTTGCCGAAGGTCTGGTCGGCCCACGCGGCGCGGGCCGCATCGATCTTCGCGCGCGCGCTCGACACGAAATTCCATTCGATGAAACGCTCGCCCGGCAGGTGCGCACCGCCGAGCAGCATCACGCGTGCGCCGCTTGCGCTGGCGAGCGCCACGGTCGCGCCGGGTTCGAGCACGGCCATCGTCGCGGGCGCGAGCGGCGTGCCGTCGATCGCGAGGTCGCCGTCGACCAGGTACACGCCGCGTTCCTCGTGTTCGGCATCGAGCGCGAGCGTGCCGCCTGCCGCGAATGCCGCATACGCATAGAGCGTCGGCGAAAACACCGCGACCGGCGACGCGAGCCCGAACGCGGTGCCCGCGATCACGCGCACGGTCGTGCCGTCGCGCGTGAACGACGGCAGCGTGTCGGCCGGATGATGGACGAACGCGGGCGCGGTGTCTTCATGCTCGACCGGCAGCGCGACCCAGGTCTGGATCCCGTGCACCGGCTGCTCGCGCGGCCGGTCTTCGTCGGGCGAGCGCTCCGAATGCACGATGCCGCGGCCGGCCGTCATCCAGTTCACGTCGCCCGGCACGATCTTCTGCCGGAAGCCGAGGCTGTCGTGATGCATCAGCGAGCCGTCGAACAGGTAGGTGACGGTCGCCAGGCCGATGTGCGGATGCGGCAGCACGTCGATGCCGCGGCCGGCCGGCAGCACGGCCGGCCCCATCTCGTCGAAGAAGATGAACGGGCCGACGAGGCGTGCGGCGCGCGCGGGCAGCACGCGGCGCACGACGAGGTTGCCGATGTCGCTTTCGCGCGGCGTGAGCAGGGTCTTGATCGAGGCGGACATGGTGGGAGTCTCGTAGCGGATGCGGCAAGCGTCAGGCAATCGCCGTGTCGATCGCGATCGGATGGGTGAGGATCTTGTGCACCGGGCATGCGTTCGCAATCTGCAGCAGGCGTTCGCGTTGCTCGCCGGACAGGTCGCCGTCGAGCGTGATGCGGCGCACGATCGTGCTGCCCGCGCTGCCCGATTCGTGCGCGAGCTTCACGTGCACTTCGGCGAGCGGCCAGCCCTTGCGTTGCGCATACATCTTCAGCGTGATCGCGGTGCAGGCGCCGAGGCTCGACAGCAGCAGCGCGACGGGCGTCGGCGCGGCGTCGCCGCCGCCGAGCGGCGCGGGCTCGTCGGCGCGCCACTGGTGGACGCCGTCGGTGAAGTGGACGAGGTAATCGACGGAGCCGATGCTTGCTTCGACGGACAGTTCGCTCATGGCAGTTCCATTGGGAGAAAGGGGGAGGCGGCGGCTTGGCCGGGCTTCAGGGTTCGAGCAGGCGCTGCAGCCGCAGTTCCTCGAAATCGAGTTCGGATTCGATCCGGTGCAGCACCGTGTCGTCGACCTTGCCGTCGCGATGCAGGTCGAGCAGCGCACGGCGCGACACGCCGACGAGGTCGAGTTCGACGCGCAGCATGCGCGCCCGCACGTTGGCCGGTTCGGTGCCGTGACGATGCGCGCGTTCGTTGAAGGTCACGCGGTTCCGGTATTCGGCGAGCAGGCGGTCGAGCGAAGGGCGTTCGAGGCTCGACCCGCGCCGTTCGAGCGCGTCGAGTTCGGCGAGTGCCGCGCCGAACGTGTGCGCGCGGACCGCGTGCTCGGACATCGTGTGGCGCGCGGCCGGGCGCAGCTTCAGCACGCGGATCAGCGGCGCGAGCGTGCCGCCCTGCACGACGAGCGTCGCGATGATCAGCAGGAACGTGCTGAACAGGATCAGGTCGCGGCCGGGGAAGGTGGCCGGCAGTGCGATCGCGGCCGCGAGGCTCACGACGCCGCGCATGCCCGACCAGCCGAGCACGACGGCTTCGCGCCACGACCACGGCGCGTGGCCCGCGCGCGGCGCGCGCAGGCGGCCCGGCAGCCACATTGCGACGAACACCCACACGACGCGCGCGCCGATCGCGGCGGCCGTCGCAGGCAGCGCGACGCGCAGGCCGGCCATCAGCACCGCGCCTTCGTGGTTCACGCGTGCGAGGATCGCATGCAGCGCGAGGCCGATCAGGATGAACACGAGCGCGTCGAGCACGAACACGATCGCTTCCCAGGTCGCCTTCGCCTTGATCCGCATGTCCGCGTCGAATACGCGATGCTGGCGTACGCCGAGCACGAGGCCGCAGGTCACCACCGACAGCACGCCCGAGCCGTCGACGGCTTCCGCGATCCCGTAGCTGCCCCACGCCATCGCGAAGGTCACGACGATGCCGAGCATCGGGTCGCGCAGGCGCGGCAGCACCCAGCACATCGCATGGCCGCACGCGAGGCCGACCGCGATGCCGATCAGCGTCAGCGAGAAGAACAGCCCGGTGGCGCTGGCGGCCGTGATCGACGCGGCGAGCGCGGCCGACACGGCCATCTGGTACAGCAGCAGGCCCGATGCATCGTTGACGAGGCTCTCGCCTTCGAGCACCGCGACGAGCCGTGCGGGCAGCGGATGGCGCTGCAGGATCGCCTTCGCGGCAACCGCGTCGGGCGGCGACACGATCGCGCCGAGCGTGAAGCACGCGGCCCACGGCAGCGCCGGGTTGGCGGCATGCACGGCGAGCGCGACCGCGACGGTGGTGAACACCACCGCGCCGAGTGCGAGCGACGCGATCGATGCGAGCTCCTGCCGGAACTCCTTCCACGCGGTGTAGAACCCGCTCGACATCAGCAGCGGCGGCAGCACGGCCGCAAGCAGCAGCGCCGGGTCCATGTCGGGCACGCGCTTGCCGGCGACCGCGACCACGCAGCCGCCGAGCAGCAGCACGACGGCCGGCGGAATCGAGATGCGGTCGGCGAGCCACGTGAGCGCGCCCGCGCCGCAGATCAACAGCAGCAGGTAATGAAACAGTTCGACGTTGGTCATGCGCGGCCGGCGGCGACGGAATGCATCACGACGGCTTGCGGTCGTTGGCGGCGCCGCCAGGCAGCGTACCGAACATGTGCCGGCTGCATTGTGCGTCGCGCCATGCGGTATTCAGTCGGTGGCCCGCGAGCATCCGGCGCGCGACGGGCAGGATCTGCTCGCCGGCCAGCATGCCGAGCAGGCCAAGGAGCGCGATGATCGGCGGCGCCGGCGAATTCACGCCGAGCGCGCCGTAGATGACACCGGCGAGGATGCCGGCGAGCAGCGACAGGACATACGGTTTCATGGTGAGCGTCTCGTGATGGTCGACCGACGCCGAGGGGCGCCGTCAGAGTCCTGAAAGCGTAGCGGGTTTGCATGCAGAGCAAAAGGGTGGAATGCCTCGAACGGACGCCGATTCCGGAATTTCATCGATTCCGTTTCTTGGATGTTCGGGCCGCGCGTTTGTTGATTAAATACTCGAAGCCGGACAACAACGATCCGGTGCAACGCACACCCGGTGCCTCCCGTTTTCGCGGTCGAGGCAGGGGCTCCCTTTCCCGTTCACAGGACGACTCGCGCCATGAGCAACCCCAAGCTTGAAGTCCTCACTCCCCTGAACAGCCAGCTGATCTTCATCGACCAGCAGCCGCAGATGGCGTTCGGGGTGCAGTCGATCGATCGCCAGACGCTGAAGAACAACGTCGTCGGGCTCGCCAAGGCCGCGAAGGCGTTCGATATTCCGACCATCATTACGACGGTCGAGACCGAGAGTTTTTCGGGCTTCACCTACCCCGAACTGCTCGACGTGTTTCCGAACCAGAAGACGCTCGAGCGCACGTCGATGAACTCGTGGGACGACCAGAAAGTGCGCGACGCGCTCGCCGCGAACGGTCGCAAGAAGGTGATCGTGTCCGGCCTGTGGACGGAGGTCTGCAACACGACGTTCGCGCTCTGCGCGATGCTCGAAGGCGACTACGAAATCTACATGGTGGCCGACGCATCGGGCGGCACGTCGAAGGACGCGCACGACTACGCGATGCAGCGGATGATCCAGGCCGGCGTCGTGCCGGTCACCTGGCAGCAGGTCGCGCTCGAATGGCAGCGCGACTGGGCGCGCCGCGACACCTACGACGCGGTGATGGCGATCGCGAAGGAACACTCGGGTGCGTACGGGATGGGTGTCGACTACGCGTACACGATGGTCCACAAGGCCGCGCAGCGCACCGCGACGCCGCACGAGTCGATTCCGGCCGTGCCGGCAAAGTGACGGGCCGCCGGCCGCGCTCGCCGCGGCCGGCGCAACGGCCGCCGCGCGTTCAGGCCGCGGGCAGCGCCCACGGCGCGTGCGAGAAGTGGTCGGCGAGGAAGTCGAGCAGCACCGTCAAGCGCGCGGCGCGCAGCATGCCGGGCGGCGTGACGAGGTTGACGTTGATGTCGGCGATCTTCCAGTCGGGCATCACTTCCTCGAGCGCGCCGCTTTGCAACTCGTTCCACACCAGGAACGCCGGCTGCAACGCGAGGCCCTGGCCGGCGATCAGCGCAGGGCAGAGCACGTCGGCATTGTTTGCGCGAATGCGTCCGCGCACCGGCACGCCGAACTCCTCACCCGACGTCTTGTGGCGGAAGCGCCAGTATTCGGGCGTCGGGATGTTCGTGTAGGCCAGGCACACGTGCTGGTCGAGTTCGCTCGGATGGGTCGGCCGGCCGTGCCGGTCGAGATAAGCGGGCGACGCGACGAGCGGCCGGCGCACCGCGCACAGGCGGCGCGCACGCAGCGAAGAATCGTTCAGTTCGGCGATCCGGATCGCGACGTCGAAGCCGCCGGACACGATATCGACGAAGTGGTCGGTCAGCACGAGGTCGACGTCGACGCGCGGATAGCGCTCGAGAAACGCGGGCAACAGCGACGCGAGATTGGTCAGGCCGTAGGACATCGGCGCGTTCACGCGCACGAGGCCGTGCGGTTCGAGCGCATGCGCGGAGGCTTCGCCCTCGATCAGTTCGGCATCGGCGAGCAGCCGGATCGCACGATCGCGCAGCAACTCGCCGGTCGGCGTGAGCGACAGCTTGCGTGAGGTGCGGTACAGCAGCATCGAGCCCAGGCGTTTTTCGAGGCGTGCGATCGCTTTCGACACGGTCGGTTGCGTGATGCCGAGCAGGTCGGCGGCTTTGGCGAACGAACCGGTCTCCGCGACGCGCGCGAAGATGGCCCAGGCTTCGAGATCGGGAAGCTGTTGCATGGTCGGAACGGGTGGCAGGGAAGCGAAACGGATCCGACGCACCGCGAACGCGGGCGTGCGATGCAGGTGATTCTAATCCGGCCGGGAGAAAAATCGTTATGGAATCTTATCTACTTTCGTTGGGTGCCGGCATGCTGGTCGGCGTCATGTACAGCGTGGTCAAGGTGCGCTCGCCCGCACCGCCGCTGATTGCCCTGGTCGGCCTGGCCGGCATGCTGATCGGCGCACAGGCGATCGCGCCGGTCCGTCACTGGCTCGGCCTCTGACCGCATCGAGGACACGTTCATGAGTGCAACCAATACACAACCGGATCTCATCCTGCACAACGGGCGCATCACGACCCTCGACCGCGCGAACCCCGTCGCGACCGCCGTCGCGATCAAGGACGGCCGCTTCGCCGCGGTCGGCCACGACGCGGACGTGATGCCGCTCGCGGGCCGCGCGACGAAGGTCGTCGATCTCGGCGGCCGCGCCGCGCTGCCGGGCCTGATCGACAACCACTGCCACGTGATTCGCGGCGGCCTGAACTACAACATGGAACTGCGCTGGGACGGCGTGCCGTCGCTCGCGGTCGCAATGGACATGCTCAAGCGGCAGGTGGCGATCACGCCCGCGCCGCAATGGGTGCGCGTGGTCGGCGGCTTCACCGAGCACCAGTTCGCCGAGAAGCGCCTGCCGACGATCGACGAACTCAACGCGGCCGCGCCCGATACGCCGGTGTTCATCCTGCACCTGTACGATCGCGCGCTGCTGAACGCGGCCGCGCTGCGCGTGGTCGGCTACACGAAGGACACGCCGGAGCCGCCGGGCGGCACGATCCTGCGCGATGCCGCGGGCAACCCGACCGGGTTGCTGCTCGCGAACCCGAACGCGACGATCCTGTACGCGACGCTCGCGAAGGGGCCGAAGCTGCCGTTCGAATACCAGTACAACTCGACGCGCCACTTCATGCGCGAACTGAACCGTCTCGGCGTGACGGGCGTGATCGACGCGGGCGGCGGTTCGCAGAACTATCCGGACGACTACGAGGTGATCCGCAAGCTGCACGATGCGGGCGAGATGACGATCCGGATCGCGTACAACCTGTTCACGCAGAAGCCGAACGCGGAGCAGGAAGACTTCGTGAACTGGACGAAGAGCACGAAGTATCACGACGGCACCGACTACTTCCGCAACAACGGCGCGGGCGAAATGCTGGTGTTCTCGGCCGCGGACTTCGAGGACTTCCGCGTCGCGCGTCCGGACCTGCCGGCGCAGATGGAAGACGATCTCGAGGGCGTGGTGCGCGTGCTCGCGCAGAACCGCTGGCCGTGGCGCATGCATGCGACGTACGACGAAACGATCGGCCGCGCGCTCGACGTGTTCGAGAAGGTGAACAAGGACATCCCGCTCGAAGGGCTGAACTGGTTCTTCGATCACGCGGAAACCGTCACCGAAAAGTCGATGGATCGTATCGCGGCGCTGGGCGGCGGCATCGCGGTGCAGCACCGGATGGCGTACCAGGGCGAATACTTCGTCGAGCGTTACGGCGCACAGGCGGCCGAGGCGACGCCGCCGGTCGCGAAGATGCTGTCGAAGGGCCTCAAGGTGTCGGCCGGCACCGACGCGACGCGCGTGGCGTCGTACAACCCGTGGGTGTCGCTGTCCTGGCTCGTGACGGGCAAGACGATCGGCGGGCTGCGCATGTATCCGCAGCGCAACCTGCTCGATCGCGAAACCGCGCTGCGCATGTGGACCGAATACGTGACGTGGTTCTCGAACGAGGTCGGCAAGAAAGGGCGGATCGCGGTCGGGCAGCTGGCCGACGTGGTCGTGCCGGATCGCGACTTCTTCGCGTGCGCGGAGGACGACATCGCGGGCACGACCGCGTTGCTGACGGTGGTCGGCGGCCGGATCGTGTGGGGCGCGGGCCCGTTCGCGTCGCATGACGCGCCGATTCCGCCGGCGATGCCGGACTGGTCGCCGGTGCGCGAGTACGGCGGTTACGGCGGCTGGGGCGCCACGCAGCGCAACGGCGCGCCCCTGCAGCGCGCGGCGGCGGCGGCCGCGATGTGCGGCTGCGCGAATGCATGCAACGTGCACCAGCATGCGCATGCGAGCGCGTGGGGCAGCGCGTTGCCGACGTCGGACGCGAAGGGCTTCTGGGGCGCGTTCGGCTGTTCGTGCTGGGCGGTCTGACATGGCCGTCTCGATCAACCGCGGCGGCTTCCACAACCCGGCATGGGTTCGCGCGCTGCTGGCGCAGCCGTGGTTCCTGCCGCTCGCGCGGCTCGCGCTGGTTTCCGCCTACCTGATCGGCGGCGTCGCGAAGGTGCTGGATTTCGACGGCGCGGTCGCCGAGCAGGCGCATTTCGGCCTGCATCCGGCCGCGCTGTGGGCGGCGCTCGCGATCGCGGTCGAGATCGCCGGCTCGCTGTGCGTGGTGCTGAATCGGTTCACGTGGCTCGGCGCCGGCAGCCTCGGCATGCTGACGCTCGTCGCGATGGTGGTGGCGAACGACTTCTGGAACCAGACGGGCGCCGCGCATTTCATGGCGCTCAACAGCTTTTTCGAGCATCTCGGGCTGATCGCGGCACTCGTGCTCGCGACGCTGCTCGCCGATGCGACGTATCCGGCCGGCAACGGCCGGACCACTCGATGACGATCAACAACAAGGACATCCAGTCATGAAAACGATTCGTTCCGTGTTGCTCGCCGCGCTGATCGCGGGCGGCCTCGCCGTCGCGGCCGTCGCGTTCGCGCAGACACCGGCCACGAAGGCCGTCGCGACGCCGGCCGTCGCGGTCGGGCCGCAATACGACACGACGCACGTGTACGTGGCGCCGGAGGATTTCGATCGCTTCACCGACAGCTTCGTCGCGACGTTCGGCGGCAGCAAGTCGAAGCAGGGCGTGTTCCAGGTCACGCCGACCCCGAGCCAGACGATGTCGCAGCTCGTGTTCACGCCGGCCGGCACGATCTCCGTGTTCGGCTTCAAGACGCCGACGCCCTGGCCGTTCGGCGCGGAGCGCACGGGGTATCTCGTCACTGACCTCGACGTCGCCGTGAAGTCGGCGCGCGAGCACGGCGCGGAAGTGATCGTCGACACGTTCCCCGATCCGATCGGCCGCGACGCGATCGTCAGCTGGCCGGGCGGCGTGAAGATGCAGCTCTACTGGCACACGCAGGCGCCGAAATACGACGCACTGCAGACGATCCCCGAGAATCGCGTGTACGTGTCGCCGGAAAGTGCCGACAAACTGGTGCGCGACTTCGTCGCGTTCTCGCACGGCAAGATCGTGTCCGATGTGCACAATGCGCCGGGCGTCGAGATCGGCCGTCCGAACGACACCTATCGCCGCATTCGCATCACGTCGGGCTTCGGCAAGATGACCGTGCTCGTGACGGACGGCCACCTGCCTTATCCGTACGGGCGCGAAACGACGGGCTACGAGGTGTCCGACCTGGCCGCGACGCTGAAGAAGGCGCAGGCCGCGGGCGTGACCGTACTCGTGCCGCCGTACGCGGCGGACGGGCGCGACGCGGCGCTGGTCCGGTTCCCGGGCGGCTATGTCGCCGAGATCCACGCGGGCGCGGCGCGATGAAGCACGAGGATACGATCCTTGCCGCGGTGGCCGGCTTCGTCGACACGCTGAGCTTCGTCGCGCTGTTCGGGCTGTTCACCGCGCACGTGACCGGCAACTTCGTGCTGATCGGCGCGGGGGCCGCGGGGTTCGGCCAGGGCATCCTGCTGAAGCTGAGCGTGTTCCCCGCGTTCGTGTGCGGTGTCGTCGCGAGCAGCCTGATCGCGCGATCGCTGTCCGCGCGGCCCGCGTGGCAGGGCACGCGGGCGCTGCATGCGGTCCAGGCCGTGCTGCTGCTCGGCTTCTGCGCGGCCGGCGTGTGGGCGTCGCCCGTCACGCAATCCGACAGCCTGCCGGTGCTGCTGGCCGGCGTCGTCGGCACGTTCGCGATGGGCATCCAGAACGCGCATCCGCGCGTGATCGCGCGCGCCGGCGTGCCGAACACGGTGATGACCGGCAACGTCACGCAGGCGATTCTCGACGTCGTCGACCTGCTGTCCGCCGGCACGCCCGACAGCGTGCGCGCGGCGGCACGCGTGCGCTTCGCGAAGATGTGGCCGGCGATCGTCGCGTTTGCATTCGGTGCGGCATCCGGCGCGCTCGGCTTTCGCCATGCCGGGTTCTGGGCGCTGCTCGCGCCCGTCTGTGCGCTTGCGGTGCTGGCGCTGGGCGCGGCGCAATCGGCCGGCGCCATCACGCAGGAGCGAGCATGAACGGGCGGCGGGAACGGAAGCATCACGGCCGCCGTTTCGATCGTGCGGCCCGCGCGTCGCTCGTCGCGGCGCTGCTGCTCGCGGGGGGCGACGCTGCGTTCGCGGAAGCGGCGCCGGCATTGGCACCGGCCGCGGACGGCACCGCATCGACATGCACGGCCAAGCGGCCGACCGTGCTGTTCAACCGCTGGCAGGAGGACTGGTCGGTGCTCGCGAATCCGTGCGTGCCGCGCGCGCCGCTCGACGGCTTGAAGTACATTTCGCTCGGCAACGATCCGGCTTCCTATGTGTCGCTCGGCGTGAACCTGCGCGAGCGCCTCGAGACCAACGACGCGCCGCTGTTCGGCATCGGCTCCGCGCAATCGGATACGTACCTGATCCAGCGTGTCGAGGTGCATGCCGATGCGCATCTCGGCCAGCACTGGCAGTTCTTCGTGCAGTTGCAGGACGATCGCGCATTCGGCAAGAACACGATCTCGCCGGTCGACAGGAACCCGCTCGATCTCGAGCAGGCATTCGCGACCTACACGGGTGCGCTCGGCGGCGGCACGTTCAAGTTCCGCGTCGGCCGGCAGGAGATGGCGTTCGACCTGCAGCGTTTCATCGCCGCGCGGGACGGCCCGAACGTGCGGCAGGCGTTCGATGCGGTGTGGGCCGACTACGAGTACCGGAAGTGGCGCTTCATCGCGTATGCGACGCAGCCAGTGCAGAACCGCACCGCGTCCGCGTTCGACGACGTGTCGAACCGCGACCTCACGTTCAGCGGCGTGCGCTTCGAGCGGCAGTCGGTCGGGCCCGGCGACCTGTCGGGCTACTGGTCGCGCTACAACCGCAGCAGCGCGCGTTTCCTCGATGCGAGCGGCGCGGAGCATCGCGACGTATGGGACGTTCGCTACACGGGCACGCACGGGCGCTTCGACTGGGATCTCGAAACGATGCTGCAGACGGGCACGGTCGGCAACGCCACGATCGGCGCGTGGGCCGTCGGTTCGATCGCCGGCTATCGGCTCGATGCGCCGTGGTCGCCGCGCATCGCGCTGCAGGTCGATGCGGCGTCGGGCGACCGGCATCCGCACGACGGCCGTGTCGAAACCTTCAATCCGCTGTTTCCGAACGGCTATTACTTCACGCTGGCCGGCTTCACCGGGTATTCGAACCTGATCCATGTGAAGCCGTCGGTGACGCTGAAGCCGTCGCCGAACCTGTCGCTGCTCGGGGCGCTCGGTTTCCAGTGGCGCGAGACGACCGGCGATGCGGTCTACCAGCAGGGCAACGCGGTGGTGCCGGGCACGGCAGGCAAGGGCGGGTTGTGGACGGGGATGTACGTGCAGCTGCGTGCCGACTGGACGATCGCCGCGAACCTGATCGGCGCGATCGAGGCCGTGCATTTCCAGGTCGGCGATGCGATCCGCCAGGCGGGCGGGCACAACGCGGACTACGTCGGTGTCGAGCTGAAGTATGGGTGGTAGGGCGTGTCCGCTGTCGAAGAGGCGCACGATGTGTGGTGTCGAATGAATGCGCATGTGCAGGTGCTTGAGCGTTCGGAGCGGCTGCTGGTCGTGCGCTGGGTCGAGCCGGGGCGTGCGCACTTCGGCGAGCAGCACTGGAAACCCGGGCGGGCGCGGCACCCGGGCGTTTGCGTGTTGTCGGGGGTGCAGATCGCGTACGGGGATGAGGTGTTCCGCCCGAGCGGACGGCCGACACCGCGAAATGCGCGCGCGATGATTCTGGCTGTCGCACTCGATGGTGCCGACCGCGCGCGCGGGAGCGGGGCGTGATTGCGCGCGCGGAGAATGCGATGATGGTTGCGGGAACGGAACCGGCCGGCGTGCGACGCCGGCCGGTTCTCCGTTACAGGTTCGGCGACAGCGCGAGCGCATTCGTCAGATCACCCATCGGCTGTGCGCCGTTCGCCTTCAGCGCGTCGTCGCGCTGCTGCAGGCCCGCGAGGCGCGGCAGCGAGAAGCGGCGCGTGATGAAGCGCAGGATCGAGCCCGTGTCGTACTGCGTATGGTCGACGAAACCCTTCTTCGCATACGGCGACACGATCAGCGCCGGAATGCGGGTGCCCGGGCCCCAGCGGTCGGCATTCGGCGGCGTCGCGTGATCCCAGAAGCCGCCGTTTTCGTCGTACGTGACGACCACGACCATGTTCTTCCATTGCGGGCTCGCCTGCAGGTGCGCGATCACGTCGGCGATGTGCTGGTCGCCGGACGTGACGTCCGTGTAGCCCGGGTGCTCGTTCAGGTTGCCTTGCGGCTTGTAGAACGTGACCTGCGGCAGCGTGCCCGCATCGATCGCCTTGATGAACTCGGCGCCGTTCGCGCCGCCGTCGAGCAGGTGCTGCGCACGGCTCGCGGTGCCGGGCGCCTGGTTCGCGAAGTAGTTGAACGGCTGGTGGTGCGGCTGGAAGTTCGGCGTCGACAGGTCGGCGCCGTAGATCACGTTCGACGTGCCGTTCTGGCTCGCCTGCAGCGCCTGGCCCCACGCGCCGGAATACCACGCCCACGACACGCCCGCGTTGGTCATCAGGTCGCCGATGTTGGTCGCCGTCTGCGGCGGCATCGTCGACGGATTGGCCGGGTCGGCGAGCAGCGGGTCGCCGCCCGTGGCCGCCTTGTTGCCGCTCGGCTGATACGCCGGCTGCATCGTGTTGATGCCGTAGAAGTCGGGCGTCAGCGCGCCGTCGTTGACGAACTTCGGCGGGCCGCTCAGCGCGGAAGCCGGCGAGTTCGTCGCGACCTTCAGCGACTTGCCGTCGGCGTTCAGCACGGCGATCTTGCCGGCCGCCGGGCTCTTGTCGGCGTTCGGGTAGTACGGTGCGCACGCGCAGATCAGGTACTGGTGGTTCAGGAACGAACCGCCGAACGCACCCATGAAGAAGTTGTCCGCGAGCACGTACTGCTGCGCGATCTTCCACAGCGGCAGCTTCGACGGATCGGCCGTGTAGTGGCCCATCGTCAGGCCGCCCGCGTCGGTCCATGCGGCGTACATGTCGTTCTTGCCGCCGTTGATCTGCATCTGGTCCTGGTAGAAGCGGTGCACGATGTCGCGCGTCGCGATGCTCATCGACTGGTTGAAGCCTTTCGGATCGTCGATCGCGAACGGCGCGTTCGGCAGGTTCGCCGTCATCGCCTCGGTCACCGCCGGCGTGATGCCGGTCGCGGTCAGGCCGCCCCAGATCTTCGGCAGCGTCGCCATCGTCGAGCCGTCGCGATCCTTCTGCACCGAGTTCGCGGCCGTCGCGTTCTGCAGGCCGTTCGCGCCCGGGAAGTTGCCGTACAGGTTGTCGAAGCTGCGGTTTTCCGCGTAGATCACGACGACGTTCTTGACGGCCGACAGGCCCTGTTGCGTGACGTCGTCGCCGCCGCAGGCGGTCAGGCTGAGCGCGGCCGCGAGGGCGATCGGCGTGTAGCGAATCCAGGCGTGCTTCTTCATGCGATGTTCTCTCTCTTTCGTCGTTGGTCGCGTGTGGGAACCGGGTTGTATTGGAGCCGGCGCGAAAGGCGCAGGGCGCCGACCGGCTGCGCGCATTATCTGGAACCGATTTGACAGCCGGGTGTAGGGACGCTTTCAATTGACTGTCGGTTGAACGTCATCCAACGGTCACGGAACTGACATAAGCTCCGGCCGATTGTCCACCGCTACCAGAACAACGACGATGCACAGCAATCCGACCTCCTTCGCGTCCGCGCGATCGCTGATCCCGGCCGCGGCGACGCTCGCGATGGTCGGCGCGCTCGCGGCGCTCGCCGGTTGCGATGCAAGGCCCGGCGCGAGCGTGCCGGGCGCGCCCGTCGTGCCGGCCGCGCAGGCCGTGCCCGCGGTCGCGCCGGCCAGCCAGCCGCAGACGCGCGCGCAGGTGTTCGAGGGCGTCAAGCAGATGACGGCGCTCGGCAAGCAGCTGTTCTTCGATCCGTCGCTGTCCGGGTCCGGCAAGCTCGCGTGCGCGTCGTGCCATAGCGCCGAGCATGCGTTCGGGCCGCCGAACGCGCTGTCGGTGCAGCTGGGCGGCGACGATATGCACCGCGCCGGCTTTCGCGCGGTGCCGTCGCTGAAGTACCTGCGCGGCATCCCGCCGTTCAGCGAGCACTTCCACGATTCGCCGGACGAAGGGGACGAAAGCATCGACGCGGGTCCGACCGGCGGCCTGACCTGGGACGGCCGCGTCGACACGCGCGATGCGCAGGCGCGCATTCCGCTCACGTCGCCGTTCGAGATGAGCAGTTCGCCCGCGCGGGTCGCGAAGGCGGTGCGCGCCGCACCGTATGCCGACGCGTTCCGCAAGGCGTTCGGCGACCGGGTGCTCGGCGACGACCAGGCGACGTTCGATGCGGTGCTGCGCGCGCTCGACGCATTCCAGCAGCAGCCGGCGCTGTTCGATCCGTACACGAGCAAATACGACGCGTATCTGGCCGGCCACGCGCAGCTCACGCCCGCGGAGTTGCACGGGCTGCAGCTGTTCAACGACGAAAAGAAGGGCAACTGCGCGAGCTGCCATATCAGCCAGCGCACGCTCGAAGGCGGCCCGCCGCAGTTCAGCGATTTCGGGCTGATCGCGATCGCGGTGCCGCGCAATCGCGCGCTGCCCGTCAATCGCGACCCGCGCTTTTACGACCTCGGCGCGTGCGGCCCCGAGCGCACCGACCTGAAGGGCCGCGACGAATTCTGCGGGCTGTTCCGCACGCCGTCGCTGCGCAACGTCGCGCTGCGCAAGACGTTCTTCCACAACGGCGTGTACCACACGCTCGAGGACGTGATGCGCTTCTACGTCGAGCGCGACATCCATCCGGAGAAGTTCTATCCGGTCGTGCACGGCAAGGTGCAGATCTACGACGATCTGCCGAAACGCTACTGGCCGAACATCAACCGCGAGGCGCCGTTCGACCGCAAGCGCGGCGAGCAGCCGGCGTTGAACGCGGCCGAGATCAAGGACGTGATCGCCTTCCTCGGCACGCTGACCGACGGCTATCAGGCCGCGGCGACGCAGGCGAGCCGCTGAGCGGCGCGTCCGGCGGGGCGCGCATGCTATCCTCGCTCGCTGACGCGCGGGGCGGCGAGGGTCGCGCCGCGCGGTTCGATCGAACATCCAAGGAGAACAACATGTCGATGCGTGCATCCCTTTCCGTCGTCACGCGCGTGCTGGCCGGCGCCGCGTGTGTCGCCGCCGCGCTGCCGGCGCACGCGCAAAGCAATCTCGGTTTCCTGAACGACACGCCGCTCAGCTACTTCAGCAAGGCGGACGCCGCGTCGCTGACGAAGGCCGTGCAGCAGGCCCGCGACGAAGGCAAGGACGGCGAGACCACGACGTGGCAGAGCAGCGGCCGCGGCACGCAGATCGATGCGAAGCTCACGCCGACCACGACCGAAACGGACGGCAAGACCTGCCGTGAAATCGCCACCGACATCACCGCGAAGGGCCAGACGATGACGCTCAAGCCCGTCTATTGCAAGACCGACGCGGGCAAGTGGCAGTTGCAGAAGCGCTGAGCACGCGCGCGATGAAGCGGGCGACGCGCCGCGCACGGTGTCGTGCGGCGTCGTGATCCTCGATGCGGCCGGCCGCGTGTTCCTCGCGCACGCGACGGACACCACGCACTGGGACATCCCGAAGGGGCAGGGCGAGCCGGGCGAATCGCCGGCCGACGCCGCGCTGCGCGAACTGCTCGAGGAAACCGGCATCGCGTTGGCGCCGGCCCGGTTGCTCGACCTCGGCCGCTTTGCGTACCGGCACGACAAGGATCTGCACCTGTTCGCGGTGCGCGTCGCCGACGACGAGCTGGACCTGGCCCGCTGCGTGTGCACGTCGCTGTTTCCGAGCCGCCGCGACGGCTCGATGATTCCCGAGATGGATGCGTATCGCTGGACCGTGCCGGCCGACGTCGACGCGTATGCGAGCCGCAGCCTCGCGCGGCTGTTCAGGACGACGCTGTCGCTCGCGGATTTGCACCGGCGCCTGCCGCGCGCGTGAGCGCGGGGCAATGCTTGCGCGGAAGGCATCTTTAAAGGCGTGCGCGACAAATGCATGGTGTGAATCGTAGAGGATACCGGTATTCTTTTATTAAAATAATTAATTTTAAAATGCTTGTTCGTATGGGGCATTAAAATCCATGTGAATAAAATTGCACGGCAATTCGCATCGTCGGAGGAGTTGCATGCGATTGCCGTTGGCGCACAGGGCAATGATCTGATTTCCATACGAATCGGTCGACTGTGCGCGAAGTCTCTGGGATATCGAAAATTTCCCGGAAATCCGCGTACCAAAACATTTGTAATGTTCACATCGTACGGTGTGGTTCCGTGTTCGGTATGGCGTCGGTCGAATTCGGTCTTCGATTTATATTCGTCACGGGTTGAAATCCGTCAATTACTCGCCTAGGCTTATTCCAAAAAAAATGATAATGCCGCTCACCTCGTCGTGAGCTGAATGGGTGTCCGGGGGCGTGCAGTAAATCAAGACGAATCGGCGACCAAGGACACTTGCTTCCAGCAGAGACTTTCGACACTCCGTCAGTAGCGCCTTAGCGCGCCTTCGCCAGCGCATGCGTGCGGATTTACGCATGCGTTGCAAAACCGGCTCGTCTTTTCCTTATTGCGGACGCGCGTCGCCGTGCGCGTCGCGTGTGGGTGGCGGGTGAATCGACCCGCTGTGAAGTGGCAAATGAAGGAGGGGCTCATGGACAAGCGCGAAAGGAAGTCGACCTTGCTTTTCAGCACGCTGCGACGATGGCGCATGCCCGTCGTGCGGCACCGGCGCAGTCTGAAACCGTTTCCTTTTCTCTTGAACGGAGACCCGTCATGAAACAGGCGTTGAAACACGGACGCATGCTTGCATTCACAACCGGCGTCCTTCTCGGCATCTCGCTTGCTCCGGCCACCTTTGCGCAAAGCGCAGGCTCCGCCGTCTACCCGCCGGGGAATGCGGTTTCCGGATTGAGCTATGGCGAATGGTCCGCAACGTGGTGGCAATGGCTGCTCGCCATCCCGACCGGACCCGGAAACGACCCGAACCCGCAGGACCAGTCGAGCGGCGCCGTCGACTGCAGCCTCAATCAGTCGGGACCGGTGTGGTTCCTCGCCGGCAGCGGTTCAGGCGCGACCGTCGCCCGTACGTGCTCCGGCAATATCTCGTCGACGACCGCGCTTTTTCTCCCGCTGATCAACGTCGAGTGCTCGACCCAGGACCAGCCTCCGTTTCATTGCACCGATGCGGCATCGTGCCGCCAGTGCGCCGCGAGTTTTGCGAATTACATCGGCCCGACCACGTTGCATCTGTCGATTGATGGCGTCGAGGTGCTGAACGGCGCACAGGGTTTCCGCGCGCAATCCCCGTTGTTCGGTTTCACGACTCCGAAAAACTACAACATCCTCGGTTCCGCCGGTGGGTCCGGCATGTCGGTCAGCGACGGATACTGGGCGATGCTCAGGCCGCTGTCGCCCGGTCGGCACACGATCCGGTTTGGCGGCGCGCTCGTCCGCGGCCCGTACCCGGGCTTCACGCAGGACGCCACGTTCAACGTCACGGTGTCGCAATAGGGCAGGGCGAAAGACGTCGCGAGGTGCCAGACGCAGGCGGCTAAACAAAAACCCGGCTCGCGAGCCGGGTTTTTTGATAATCGCGCGAGGGCGGCGCTGCGCCGCGCCTCGCAAGGCAGTCGGACCGTCAGGCCGGCTTGCCCCAGCTGTCGCGCAGCCCGACGATCCGGTTGAACACGGGCTTGCCCGGCTTCGAATCGACACGATCGGCCACGAAGTAGCCGTGACGCTCGAACTGCACGCGCGTTTCCGGAGCGATGTCGCTGTTGCCCGGCTCGACGTACGCCTGGACGATCTTCTTCGAATCGGGATTCAGCGCCTCGAGGAAGTTCGCGCCGCCCGCGTCCGGATGCGGCTCCTTGAACAGGCGGTCGTAGATCCGCACTTCGGCCGGCTGCGCATGCTTCGCGCTGACCCAGTGGATGTTGCCCTTGACCTTGTAGTTGTTCGCGCCTTCGGTGCCCGACTTGCTGTCCGGGAAGTAGTTGCAGTGCACGGCCGTCACGTTGCCGTCGGCGTCCTTGTCGAAGCCCGTGCACTCGATCACGTAGCCGTAGCGCAGGCGCACCTTGTTGCCCGGGAACAGGCGGAAATAGCCTTTCGGCGGGTTCTCGACGAAATCCTCGCGCTCGATCCACAGCTCGCGCGAGATCGGGAACGTGCGCACGCCGCGATCCGGATGGTGCGGATGCACGGGGGCCGTGCACGCTTCCTCGAGGTCTTCCGGGTAGTTGTCGATCACGAGCTTCAGCGGATCGAGCACCGCGACCGTGCGCGCGGCCTTGTCGTCGAGGTCGTCGCGCAGCGCGCCTTCGAAGATGCTCATGTCGATCCACGAATCGATCTTCGTCACGCCGATCCGCTCGCAGAACAGGTGGATGCTCTCCGGCGTGAAGCCGCGGCGGCGCACGCCGACGATCGTCGGCATCCGCGGGTCGTCCCAGCCGTCGACGTGGCCTTCGGTGACGAGCTGCAGCAGCTTGCGCTTGCTGGTGATCGCGTACGTGAGGTTCAGCCGCGAGAATTCGATCTGTTGCGGCAGCGGGCGCGTGAACATGCCGGCTTCCGCGAGTTCGTTCAGCACCCAGTCGTACAGCGGGCGGTGATCCTCGAATTCGAGCGTGCACAGCGAATGCGTGATGCCTTCGAGCGCATCCGAGATGCAGTGCGTGTAGTCGTACATCGGATACACGCACCACGCGTCGCCGGTGCGGTAGTGGTGCGCGTAGCGGATCCGGTAGATCACCGGGTCGCGCATGTTCATGTTCGGCGAAGCCATGTCGATCTTCGCGCGCAGCACGTGCTCGCCTTCCTTGAACTCGCCGGCCTTCATGCGGCGGAACAGGTCGAGGTTTTCTTCCGGCGTGCGGTCGCGGAACGGCGACGGCTTGCCGCCTTCGGTCAGCGAGCCGCGGTTCGCGCGCATTTCCTCCGCGCTCTGGCTGTCGACGTACGCCTTGCCGCGCTGGATCAGCAGCTCGGCGAATTCGTACAGCTTGTCGTAGTAGTCGCTCGCGAAGTACTGGTGATCGACCGCGTCCTTGCGCCAGTCGAAGCCGAGCCAGCGCACCGCGTCGACGATCGAGTCGACGTACTCGACGCTTTCCTTTTCCGGGTTCGTATCGTCGAAGCGCAGGTGGCACACGCCGCCGTAGTCGCGCGCGACGCTGAAGTTCAGGCAGATGCTCTTGGCATGGCCGATGTGCAGGTAGCCGTTCGGCTCGGGCGGGAAGCGTGTTTCGACGCGGCCGCCCCATTTGCCGGTGCGGTTGTCGTCGTCGATGATGTTGCGGATGAAATTGGAAGCCGCGGGGGCGTCGTTGCGTTCGGTGCTCATGCGGATGGCGTCAGGTTTGGATCGGCGCGCGCCGCGCCGCCGGTTTAATCTTGCTTAATCTTGTAATTCTACCTGAGCGGGGTCCGGCCCGTGCGCGTTGCGCGTAGACGTCGCGCGCGGGTGGTGCGGCCGCGCATTATCTCGACATTGTGTCGGCTGTAACACGACGTAAATCGGATTGCCCGCGGTATTCGGCTTTTTCTATGATCACAGCACCGACTCAATGCCGCCGCAGCGTCGTGCGCGAGGCGGGAGGAACTGAACAATCATGAAGAAGACCACTTTTCTCGTTCGTACCGCGCTGATCGTCGCGGCCCTGTCGCAACTCGGCGCATGCGCGATGACGCATACGCAGCGTAACGCCGGGATCGGCGCGGCCGCGGGCGGCGCGCTCGGCTACCTGATCACGGGCGGCCCGGTCGGCACGGTGGCCGGCGCGGCGGCAGGCGGCCTGGTCGGCGCGAACGTGCGCTGACCGGCGGCGGCGCCTGGCGCCGCCTTCGCACATCCTTCCGATGGTTCGAATATCGACGGGCAGCATCAGGGAGGAACGGATGTGCGACATTCCGTCGACTCATCACGACAATGTCGACGCGGCGGCAGGTCGCCGCCTCGCGTGCGCCGGACGGCCGCGCCGCCGCATCAGCCGTTCGGGTAGGCGGCGGCGATCAGGCTGGCGCGTAGCGCCGTGAACTGCGCATACATGTCGTGCACGAGGTACAGGTCGCGGCGGCGCGTCCACGCCTGTCCCGACTGCGCGTCGTATTGCAGCGGCAGCGGCACCTCGGCGACGGCAGCCGCCTTCATTCCGCGCGCCCGCGACGTCTGGATGCAGCGTTTTGCGTGGTCGCGATGGCCGACGACGCCGACGTTCCCCATTGCCGCCGCGCTGCCTTCGAGCGCGACGATCGCGGCTGCCACGCCGTCGGTGCTGAGGTAGGTGATCGTACCGTCCTTCGCGACGACGGGCTCGATCGAGCGCACGTCGGTCATTCCATACTTCGAGGCGAGAAAGCGGGCGATCTCCCACTGCGCGTAAACCTGCACGGACTTGAGCTGGCGAATGCGGTAGACGGCGTCCGCGAGCGCTTCGTTGACGGGCCCCGGATCGGGCAGCGCCACCTGGTTGCCTCCGCCGACGGGCGTGTTGCCGCTCGCCGCGTTCGCACGATTGCCGAAGCTGTACGCGACGATGCGGTCGATCTGCGCGGCGGGGATCGTCGGCAGGTCCCACGTGAAGCCGATGTCCATCAGATAGGGCGCGACCGTGCCCGCCGTCGACGCGTCACCGAGCTCGGCCGTCAGCTTGCCGACCATCTGGCGGGTCAGTTCGGCGTCCGACACGGCGGGCGGGGAATCGGCGAAACTGTCCCCGCATGCGCTCAGCGCGGCGCTGACGAGCGGCAACGCCGCGGCGGTGGACGTGGACAGAAGGAACGTGCGGCGCGACGACATCGGGTACCTCGACACGAAATGGGCGGGAGAGGCTCGTTTATAGGGCCGCGGCATGACGCGGCCATGTCATGTCCGGCGGTTCGCATGCCGCGCGTTGCCGGCTCGCGCGGCGGCGGTCCTGTCGGCCGGCGCAGTCGGGCGGGCCGGATGTGCGACACTCGATCGACATTTCACCTGCTCATCGCCTGTCGAAGGACCTCCACATGACCCAACCCCTCGTATTCGTGTTGCCGGGCTACGGCAATTCCGGCCCGCTGCACTGGCAGAGCCGCTGGGAGCGCGATGATGCGCGCTTCGTGCGCGTCGCGATGCCCGACTGGGAGCGCGCATTCCGCAACGGCTGGTGTCGCGCGCTCGACCGTGCGGTCGAAGCCGCGCGGGGGCCCGTGCTGATCGCCGCCCACAGTCTCGGTACGCTGACCACCGCATGGTGGGCGACCCGCTATGCGCGGCCGGGCGCGCTCGCGAAAGTGCGCGGCGCGTTGCTGGTCGCGCCGCCCGATCCCGTCGGGCCGGCGTTTCCGCCCGACGCGCACGGCTTCGGCCCCGTGCCGCACGAGCGGTTGCCGTTTCCGACCTGCGTCGTCGCAAGCAGCGACGATCCGTACGGTTCGCTCGCGTTCGCACGCGGCTGCGCGAACGCGTGGGGCAGCACGTTCCATGACCTCGGCCCGAGCGGCCACATCAACGCGGACAGCGGGCTCGGCGACTGGCCACAAGCGCGCGGCTGGCTCGATGCGATGGGGACGACGGACTGACCGCCGGTCGTGGTTCATCGAATCGGACACCTTTTTTAACCAAGTGCGAATTTCATGCGATGCGTCGCGGCGCGACGTGCGCCTTGCTGCCCGTACGATTGGCTTGGGTGCGACGCGCAACCGACTGCATTTTGTGACGAACCCCATGACTTTCTGATCGGCCAGGCCGGTACAGTGACGGCCTGTTCAATTCGATCGGAAGGAGGGGGCCATGTCGAGCGGCGCAAGGCGGAATCAGCAGGTCGGTGGAACAAAAATCGTCGGCGGCGAAAAGAATCGTCGTCGACCTCTCGAATCAGCGCGTGGAAGCGTTTGAAGGGGCGGCGAGGGTGTTCCGCTTCGATTGTGTGACTGGAGACAGTGAGCATCCGACCGATCGTGGCGCCTTCCGCATCATGCGGAAATACCCTACCTATCGCAGTCGCGCCTATGACGTGCAAATGGATTACGCGATGTTCTTCACGGGAGACGGCAAAGCGCTTCACCAGTACCACGGGCCGATGCCGCTGTCGCTTGTGAGAATGGCGCGCAATACCGTCAGCGACTGGTTCGGATCGCACGGCTGCGTACGCCTGGCCGAGGCCGATGCGAAACGACTGTACGACTGGGCCCCGATGGGAACCGTGGTGCAGGTATCGTGAAGATCGCATCGGCAACGCGATTCGCGATCCCGTGTCTGGCGATGCTGGTCGGTGTGCTCGCCGGCTTCGGCTGGCGCAGCCTCGCCGACTGGACCGACAGCCCCATACGGATCGATCCCGGCACCGACTTGCTCAGCGTGCTGCCCGACGAGGTGATGTCGCTGACCTATACGACCGCCGCGCTGACACTGACCGCGCAGCGCTCACAGCCCGCGGCGCGGTTCGCCGTGCAGGTGACTTATGCGGACGGCCGTGCCCCCCGGCAATGCGTGGCGTCGGCGGATCTGGCCGCGCATCTTGGGTCCCTTTCGACGATCGTCGCGCAACGACAGGTCGATCTGGCCGACCTCGCGCGCGAATTTCCACGGCAGATCGGGCGGCTGGACATCCGTGATCGCATCGCGGCCGAGCCGCCGCCGTCGCTCGTCTTCCTGGCCGCGGCGGATTCGAACGCGGTCGCCGTCACCGTCGACAGTCTGTCGGCCGGGCACGGTGGTTACGCAGCCGTCGTGCGTTCGCCATCGCGCGCGGCGCTTGCGGCGCTGGCCGGCGGCTGCGATACGCTGGCCCGGCGCTGACCGGACGGCGGGCGCCCCCCGTTCCGGCCGCCGCCGCGCCGCTCAAATCGCCTGTTTCGCCCTCAGTGCCGCGATCCGCACATCGTCGTAGCCGAGCATGTCGCGCAGCACGTCGTCGGTCTGTGCGCCGAGCAGCGGCGGAGCGGTACGCGCGTCGGGCGGCGTCGCGCTCATCCGGATCGGGTTGCGCACGAGCTTCGCGTCCGCGCCGCTCGGGTGCGGCAGCGACACCTGCATCCCGCGCGCGACGACCTGCTCGTTGTCGAACACTTCTTCGAGATCGTTGATCGGCCCGCACGGCACGCCGGCCGCTTCGAGCGCGTCGATCCAGTCGGCCTTGCCGCGCGCCTTCACCATTTCCGCGAGGATCGGCACCAGCGTGTCGCGGTGGCGCACGCGCGAAGGATTCGTCGCGAAGCGCTCGTCGTCGGCCAGCCCGGGCCGGCCGCCCGCCTCGACGAACTTGCGGAACTGCCCGTCGTTGCCGACCGCGACGATGATCCACCCGTCGCTCGTCTGGAACGTCTGGTACGGCACGATGTTCGGATGCGCGTTGCCCCAGCGCACCGGCGGCTTGCCGCTCGCGAGGAAGTTGGTGTTCATGTTCGCGAGCAGCGCGACCTGCACGTCGAGCAGCGCCATGTCGATGTACTGGCCTTCGCCCGTCCGGTCGCGGTGGGTGAGGGCGGCGAGCACCGCGATCGTCGAGTAGAGGCCGGTCGCGAGGTCGGCGATCGCGACGCCGGCCTTCTGCGGGCCGCCGCCCGGCTCGCCGTCGCGCTCGCCGGTGATGCTCATGAAGCCGCCGATCCCCTGGACGATGAAGTCGTAGCCCGCGCGGTGCGCGTACGGGCCCGTCTGGCCGAAGCCGGTGACCGAGCAGTAGACGAGGTCGGGTTTCACCGCGCGCAGCGAGTCGTAATCGAGCCCGTATTTCTTCAACTGGCCGACCTTGTAGTTCTCGAGCACGACGTCGCTTTGCGCGGCGAGTTCGCGCACGATCTGCTGGCCCTCGGGCGTGGCGATGTCGACCGTCACCGAGCGCTTGTTGCGGTTCGCCGCGAGGTAGTACGCGGCCTCGGCGGTATCCGCGCCGTCCGCGTCCTTCAGGTACGGCGGCCCCCAGTGGCGCGTGTCGTCGCCGGCGCCCGGGCGCTCGACCTTGATCACGTCCGCGCCGAAATCGGCAAGCGTCTGCGCGCACCACGGGCCCGCGAGCACGCGGGTGAGATCCAGCACGCGGATATGGCTCAGGGCACCCATCGTCGAATCGTCTCCTTTCATGGCTGGCCTTGGCGGGCAAGGCGAATTGGGTTGCCGAGCATCTTAAGGCGAATCGGCGTTGCGAGTGGCCCAGCCGGCCCGGCGGAAGGGCCGAGCCGCTTTGCCGGCGCTTTGCCCGGAAGCCGGCCCCGATCCCGTATAATCGATCGTTTCCGAATCCATGCCGCCGCGCGCCGCCCACGGGCGCCGGCGTTTGAAGCCCGTCTTTGCCAGACTGTCCCCGCACGCCATGAAAGCTGCCGAAATCCGCGAGAAATTTCTCAAATTCTTCGAATCGAAGGGCCACACGATCGTCCGCTCGTCGAGCCTCGTGCCCGGTAACGACCCCACGCTGATGTTCACGAACTCGGGCATGGTCCAGTTCAAGGACGTGTTCCTCGGCACGGACCCGCGTCCGTACTCGCGCGCCACGACGGCGCAGCGCAGCGTGCGCGCGGGCGGCAAGCACAACGACCTCGAGAACGTCGGCTACACGGCGCGCCACCACACGTTCTTCGAGATGCTCGGCAACTTCTCGTTCGGCGACTACTTCAAGCACGACGCGATCAAGTTCGCGTGGGAGCTGCTGACCACGGTCTACCAGCTGCCGAAGGACAAGCTGTGGGTCACCGTCTACCAGGAAGACGACGAAGCCTACGACATCTGGGCGAAGGAAGTCGGCGTGCCGACCGAGCGCATCATCCGCATCGGCGACAACAAGGGCGCGCGCTACGCGTCGGACAACTTCTGGACGATGGGCGACACCGGCCCGTGCGGCCCGTGTACCGAAATCTTCTACGACCACGGCCCGGACGTGTGGGGCGGCCCGCCGGGGTCGCCTGAAGAAGACGGCGACCGCTACATCGAGATCTGGAACCTCGTGTTCATGCAGTTCAACCGCGACGCGCAGGGCAACATGACGCGCCTGCCGAAGCAGTCGGTCGACACCGGCATGGGCCTCGAGCGTCTCGCCGCGGTGCTGCAGCACGTGCACAGCAACTACGAGATCGACCTGTTCCAGAACCTGATCAAGGCCGCCGCGCGCGTGACCGAGATCAGCGACCTCACGAACAACTCGCTGAAGGTGATCGCCGATCACATCCGCGCGTGCTCGTTCCTGATCGTCGACGGCGTGATCCCCGGCAACGAAGGCCGCGGCTACGTGCTGCGCCGGATCGTGCGCCGCGCGATCCGCCACGGCTACAAGCTCGGCCGCAAGGGTGCGTTCTTCCACAAGCTGGTGGCCGACCTCGTCGCCGAGATGGGCGTCGCGTATCCGGAGCTGAAGGAAGCCGAGCAGCGCGTGACCGACGTGCTGCGCCAGGAAGAAGAGCGCTTCTTCGAGACGATCGAGCACGGCATGTCGATCCTCGAGGCCGCGCTGGCCGACGTCGAGGCGAAGGGCGGCAAGGTGCTCGACGGCGAGCTCGCGTTCAAGCTGCACGACACCTACGGCTTCCCGCTCGACCTCACGGCCGACGTGTGCCGCGAGCGCGGGATGACGGTCGACGAGCCGGCATTCGACGACGCGATGGCGCGCCAGCGCGAGCAGGCGCGCGCGGCCGGCAAGTTCAAGGCCACGCAGGGCCTCGAATACACGGGCGCGAAGACCACCTTCCACGGTTACGAGGAAATCGCGTTCGACGACGCGAAGGTCGTCGCGCTGTACGTCGACGGTTCGTCGGTCAACGAAGTGAAGACGGGCCAGGACGCGGTCGTCGTGCTCGACCACACGCCGTTCTATGCGGAATCGGGCGGTCAGGTCGGCGACCAGGGCGTGCTCGCGAACGCCGCGACGCGCTTCGCGGTCGCCGATACGCTGAAGGTGCAGGCCGACGTGATCGGCCACCACGGCACGCTGGAACAAGGCACGCTGAAGGTCGGCGACGTGCTGCGCGCGGAAATCGACGCGCACCGTCGTGCGCGCACGCAGCGCAACCACTCGGCTACCCACCTGATGCACAAGGCGCTGCGCGAAGTGCTCGGCGCGCACGTGCAGCAGAAGGGGTCGCTGGTCGACGCGGAAAAGACCCGCTTCGACTTCGCGCACAACGCGCCGATGACCGACGACGAAATCCGTCGCGTCGAGCAGATCGTCAACGACGAGATCCTGGCCAACGCGCCGGGCATCGTGCGCGTGATGCCGTACGACGAAGCGGTGAAGGGCGGCGCGATGGCGCTGTTCGGCGAGAAGTACGGCGATGAAGTGCGCGTGCTCGACCTCGGCTTCTCGCGCGAACTGTGCGGCGGCACGCACGTGAGCCGCAGCGGCGACATCGGCTTCTTCAAGATCGTCGTCGAAGGCGGCGTCGCGGCCGGCATCCGCCGCGTCGAGGCGATCACCGGCGACAACGCGCTGCGCTACGTGCAGGAACTCGACGCGCGCGTGAACGAAGCGGCTGCCGCGCTGAAGGCGCAGCCGTCGGAACTCACGCAGCGTATCGCGCAGGTGCAGGACCAGGTGAAGTCGCTCGAGAAGGAACTGGGCGCGCTGAAGTCGAAGCTCGCATCGAGCCAGGGCGACGAGCTCGCGCAGCAGGCCGTCGAAATCGGCGGCGTGTACGTGCTGGCGGCGACGCTCGACGGTGCGGACGCGAAGACGCTGCGCGAAACGGTCGACAAGCTGAAGGACAAGCTGAAAAACGCGGCGATCGTGCTGGCGGCCGTCGAAGGCGGCAAGGTCAGCCTGATCGCGGGCGTCACGCCGGATGCGAGCAAGAAGGTCAAGGCCGGCGAGCTCGTGAACTTCGTCGCGCAGCAGGTCGGCGGCAAGGGCGGTGGCCGTCCGGACATGGCGCAGGCGGGCGGCACCGAGCCGGCGAACCTGCCCGGCGCGCTGGCTGGCGTGAAGGGCTGGGTCGAAGAGCGGCTCTGATCGGCCTGGCCGGCGCGGCGCTCGCCCGAGCGTCGCGGGCCCGGTCCGGCCGTGCGATGCGCGACGGCCGCCCGGTGGCGGGGACCGAATGAAACGACTTGACCGGCACAGGCCGGCCGGGTCGTTTTGCGTTTACGCGCAGCGAGCCTGCGGGACGATCCTTCAGGCCGGCGCCGCCGCGCGCCGCTTCCCGGCATCGGCCGGCGGCCGCGCGGCCGCCTCCAGTGCGTCGCGCAGTGCGCCGAGTGCCGCCGACGCATAACCCTGCCGCCACGCGAGCAGCGTGTCGATGCTCTCCAGTTCGGGGATCACATGCGCGGCGATGTTGCCGGTCTCGGGCTGCAGGTCGAGCACCGAACGCGGCGCGACCGCGATGCCCGCGCCTGCCGCGACGCACGCGACGATCGCGTGATACGACCCGAGTTCGAGCACGCGCGCCGGCTTGACGCCGTGCGCCGCGTACCACTGTTCGACGTACTTGCGATACGTGCAGCCGCGCTCGAATGCGATCAGCGTCGGCAGGATCACGTCGCGCGGCGTGCGCACCGGCGGATGGCCGCGCGGCGTGAGCAGCACCAGGTCCTCGCGGAAGATCGGCACGGTCTCGAACGTGTCGGGCAGCGTGTCCGGTGCGGGCGGGCGCGCGAACAGCGCGGCGTCGATTTCGAAGTCGCGCACGCGCTCGATCAGCCAGCCCGTCGTGCCCGTCAGCAGTTCGAGCGACACGTCGGGCCACACGTGGTGATAGCGCGCGAGCACGGTCGGCAGCCGGCTCGCGGCCGTGCTTTCCATCGTGCCGAGCCGCAGCCGCCCGCGCGGCGTGTCTTCGCGCACCGCGTCGCGCGCCTCGTCGGCGAGCGCGAGCAGGCGCTCCGCATACGGCAGCAGCGTGTGCCCGGCCGGCGTCAGCACGAGCCGGCGGCCGTCGCGCACGAACAGCGCCGCGCCGAGTTCCTCCTCGAGCTGCTTGATGCGCGTCGTCACGTTCGACTGCACGCGATTGAGCTTCGCCGCCGCGCGCGTCACGCCGTTCTCGCGCACCACGGCCCGGAAAATCGCCAGCGCCGCCAGATCCATGATTCTCTCCGAGCGATGAATGGATTCTCAATTATTCATTTTTCGAGAATGTTTGGTCAAGCTACGATGACGGCATTCCGATTCACCGTCCGGCCGTGCGCCGTCCGGTATTGCCGCCGCTTGCCGCCATGTCCCGTTCCGATGCTGCGTCCGCCGTGCGCGGGCTTTCTTCATACGATGCCGCCCGGGCGGCCGCGCTTGCCTGCATGATCGGGCTCGCGGTCGCGCTCGGCGTCGGCCGCTTCGCGTTCACGCCGCTGCTGCCGCTGATGCTCGCCGACGGCTCGATCGGGCTGAAGGGCGGCAGCTGGCTCGCGTCGGCGAACTATGCAGGCTACTTCGTCGGCGCGCTCAGCTGCGCGGCGCTGCGCGTCGCGCCCGCGCGGATGGTCCGCTTCGGGCTCGCGGCCACCGTGCTGCTCACCGCCGCGATGGGCGTCGGCCATCTGCTGCCGGTTTGGCTCGCGGTGCGGTTCGTCGCGGGCGTGGTCAGCGCATGGACCTTCGTGTTCGTGTCGCAATGGGGGCTGCGCCGCCTCGCGGAACTGAGCGCGCCCGAGTGGAGCGGGGTGATCTACGCGGGGCCCGGCGTCGGCATCGTGCTGACGGGGCTGATCGGCAGCGCGCTGGCCGGCCATCGCGCAGCGCCCGGCTGGCTCGGCTTCGCGGCGCTGTCGGCCGGGCTGTCGGTCGCGATCTGGCGTACCTTCGGCGTCACGTCGGCGCCCGGCCTGCCGTCGTCAGGCGGCGCGCCGCGTGCGCCGGCCGCCGCGGCGCCGGCGGCCACGCAGCGTCACCGCGCGGACGCCATGTCGCTCGTCGTGCTGTACGGGATGCCGGGCTTCGGCTACATCGTCACCGCGACCTTCCTGCCGGTGATCGCGCGCGCCGCGCTGCCGGCCGGCTCGCCGTGGCCCGACCTGTTCTGGCCGATGTTCGGCGCGGCGCTGATCGTCGGCGCGATCGCAGCTGCGCGACTGCCCGGGCACTGGGACAACCGGCTGCTGCTCGCGCTCGGCTGCGCGACGCAGGCGCTCGGCATCGCGGCCGGCATCGTGTGGCCGAACGCGGTCGGCTTCTCGGCCGGCAGTGCGCTGCTCGGCCTGCCGTTCACCGCGATTACGCTGTTCGCGATGCGCGAGGCGCGCCGCCTGCGCGGCGAGCGCGCGGCGGGGCTGATGGGGTACGCGACCGCGTCGTACGGGGTCGGGCAGATCGCGGGGCCGCTCGTGGCCGCGCCGCTGGTGGCGCAGAGCGGGTCGTTCACGCCGGTGCTGTGGATCGCGGCGGCGTCGCTCGTGGCCGGCGCGGCCGGGTTTGCGATGTGCGCATCGCGCGGCAGGCGCCGGTCGCCGGATTGATCGCGGCGCGTGCCGCGCCGCCGTCGCCGGTGGCGCTTGCCGCGTTCGCGACGCGCGAGCCCGCGCGGCCCGCCGCGGCGGACGACCCTGACGCGGCTGGGGCCAGATCCTCTGCGGCGCGGGCAAACTCGCTAGAATGAAGCCTTTCCCGCGCCGAGCGGGCGCGCGAGCCGCCTGCGGGCGGCCTCCCCGGCGTCCGCCATGCCCACATCGATGACCACCGCCGACTACCGCTTTTGCCCGCGCTGCGCGAGCCCGCTCACGGAGCGCGCCGATCCCGACCATGAAGGCGGCCGCGTTCGCCAGGCCTGCCCCGACGACACCTGCGGCTATGTCCACTGGAACAACCCGCTGCCGGTCGTCGCGGCGATCGTCGAGCTCGACGGCAAGATCCTGCTCGCGCGCAACGCGGCCTGGCCCGAAGGCATGTTCGCGCTGATCACCGGCTTCCTCGAGAACGGCGAGACGCCCGAGGACGGCATCGCACGCGAGGTGTTCGAGGAAACGGCCCTGAAGGCCGAGCACGTGTCGCTCGTCGGCGTCTACGAATTCATCCGCAAGAACGAACTGATCATCGCGTACCACGTGCGCGCGTCGGGCACGGTCGCGCTGTCGCCGGAACTGCTCGAATACAAGCTCGTCGATCCGCCGCTGCTGCGTCCGTGGCGCGCCGGCACGGGTGTCGCGCTCGCCGACTGGATGCGTGCGCGCGGCCTCGATTTCGAATTCGTCGACCGGCCGGGCCAGTGACGGGCCGGCCAGTCGGGTTGCAGCCGCCGTGCCGCGCGCGATCGCGGTGCCCGGCTTCCTGTCGGCGCGCCGTGTCATGCGGCCGCCGCGCTTCGTCCTCAGCGCTTTCATCGTCCTGACCGCCACCGCCATCGCCATCGCCATGTCCGACAAGCCGCAACCGCGTCCGCGCGACGCCTATCGCCACTTCCTGCCGATCACGACCCGCTGGATGGACAACGACGTCTACGGGCACGTGAACAACGTCGTCTACTACAGCTACTTCGACACGGTCGTGAACGAATACCTGATCCGCGCCGGCGTGCTCGACGTCGAGCACGGGCAGACGATCGGCCTCGTGGTCGAGACGCAGTGCAACTACTTCGCGCCGCTGGTGTTTCCGCAGTCGGTCGACGCGGGCTTGCGGGTCGTGAAGCTCGGCACGTCGAGCGTGCGCTACGAGGTCGGGCTGTTCGCGCAGGGTGACGCGTCGCCCGCCGCACAGGGGCATTTCGTGCACGTGTACGTCGATCGCGACACGCGCCGCCCGGTGCCGCTGCCCGACGCGCTGCGCGCCGCGCTCGGGCCGCTCGCGGCCTGACTTCGCGGTGCACGCGTTCGCGCTCCAGGCCTTCAACGGCCTCAGCTACGGCTTGCTGCTGTTCATGCTGTCGGCCGGCCTCACGCTGATCTTCAGCGTGCAGGGCGTGCTCAACTTCGCACACGCGAGCTTCTACATGCTCGGCGCGTATGTCGGCTACAGCATCGCGGCGTACGCGGGCTTCTGGCCCGCGCTGGTCCTCGCACCGCTCGCGGTCGGGCTGCTCGGCGCCGGCTGCGAACGCACGCTGCTGCGCCGCGTCCAGGCGCGCGGCCATACGAGCGAACTGCTGCTGACCTTCGGCCTCGCGTACCTGATCGGCGAGGGCGCGAAACTCGTGTGGGGCCTGGCGCCGCTGCCGGCCCCCGTGCCGGCGCTGCTCGACGGCGCGCCCGTGACCGTCTTCGGCCTCGCGCTGCCGCGCTACCGGCTGTTCATGATGGGGATGTCCGCGGCGATGCTCGTCGCGCTCGGCGCGTTGTTGCGCGCGTCGCGCATCGGGCTCGTCGTGCGTGCGGCACTCACGCACCGGGCGGCCGTCGAGGCGCTCGGCTACGACGTGCCGCGCGTGATGACGGCGCTGTTCGGTGCGGGTACCGCGCTGGCGGCGCTGGCCGGCGTGATCGGTGCGCCGCTTGCGGTGATCGAGCCCGCGCTCGCCGAGACGGTCGGGTCGGTCGTGTTCGCGGTCGTCGTGATCGGCGGGCTCGGTTCGCTCGGCGGCGCGTTCGTCGCGTCGCTCGCGGTCGGCTTCGCGCAGACCTTCGCGGCCGCGAGCGACACGTCGCTGCGCGACCTCGCGCAGTGGGCCGGCATCGCGCTGCCCGACAGCGTGGCCGCGGTGTCGATCGCGCAGCTCGCGCCGCTGGTGCCGTACCTGCTGCTCGTCGCGGTGCTGGTCGCGCGGCCGCGCGGGCTGTTCGGCGAGCGCGCCGATGCGTAGCCGCACGCTCGCCGCCGGTCTGGCGCGCTGGTCGCTGTTTGCCGCGTGCGTCGCGCTGCCCGCGTGGCTGTGGCCGCATGGTGCGGTGCTCGGCTATCTCGCGCAGACGGCCGCGCTCGTCGTGCTCGCGCTGTCGTACAACCTGCAGCTCGGCACGACCGGGCTGCTGTCGTTCGGGCACGCGGCGTTCGCGGGCCTCGGCGCGTTCGCGGCCGCGCACTGGTTCAACCGCTTCGGCGGCCCGCTGCCGCTGTTGCCGCTCGTCGGCGGCATGGCCGGTGCCGGTTTCGGCTTCTTGGCCGGGCTGCTCGCGACGCGCCGTGCGGGCACCGCGTTCGCGATGATCACGCTCGGGCTCGGCGAATGCGTCGCGGCTGCCGCGTGGAGCGTACCCGCGTGGTTCGGCGGAATCGGCGGCGTGCCGATCGACCGCGCGAGCGGCACGCCGTGGGGCGGCTGGCATTTCGGCGCACCGGCGCAGGCGTATGCGGTCATCGCCGCGTGGTGCATCGCGTCGGCGTGGGCCATGCACGCGCTGACGCGCATGCCGCTCGCGCGGCTCGCGAACGCGGTGCGCGACAACCCCGCGCGCGTCGCCGCGCTCGGCACCGATCCGCGCCGCGTGCGGCTCGCGATGGTCACCTGCGCGTCGTTCTTCGCGGGCGTCGCCGGCACGCTGACGCTGATCGACGTCGAAATCGCGACGCCCGACAGCGTGTCGATGGCGCGTTCGGCGACCGTGCTGATCGCCGCGGTGATCGGCGGCACCGGTACGTTCTTCGGGCCGGCCGCCGGCGCCGCCGTGCTGACCCTGCTGAGCATCGTCGTCGCGGGCGTGTCGCGCGCGTGGGCGCTGTATCTCGGCGTGCTGTTCGTCGCGATCGTCGTGGCCGCGCCGCGCGGGCTCGCGGGCGTCGCGGCGGACGTCGCGCACGCGCTGCGGCCCGGCGCGCGCAAGGGCGAACGCGCGGCGCTGCTGCATGGCGTCGCGGCGAGCCTGTGCGGGGGCGTCGCGATCGTCTGCGCGGCCGAGCTCGGTTATGCGTGGCGCTTCGCGCAGGACGGCGGCGCGCCGGTCGCGTTCGGCGCGTGGCAGGTCGATGCGGGCGCGCCGTTCGGCTGGGCGGTCGCGCTCGCGGCGGCGGGGCTCGGCGCGCTGCTGTGGCGCCGGCGCGGCCGGATCGTGCGCGACATGTCCAGCGTGCACGGAACGCAAGGCGCGCCGCGATGAACGGCGCCGCGCTCGCCCTGCACGGCATCACGCAGCGCTTCGGCGCGCAGACCGTGCTCGACGGCGTCGAGCTGAGCATCGCGGCCGGCGAGCGCCATGCGCTGATCGGGCCGAACGGCGCGGGCAAGTCGACGCTGTTCGACGTGATCGCCGGTGCGACGCGACTCACGCGCGGGCGCGTGGTGCTGCACGGCGTCGACCTGCGCGGGCGCGGGCCGGTCGTCGCGAGCCGCCTCGGCATCGGCCGCAGTTTCCAGCAGACGAGTGCGTTCGCGCGGCTGACCGTATTCGACAACCTGCGCTGCGCGGCGCTGCATGCGCCCGCCGAACGGCGGCGCTGGTGGAACCGGCTGCGCGAATCGGCCTCGGTCGATCTCGCGGCCGCGCGCGTGCTGCACGACATCGGGCTCGATGCGCGGCGCGGCACGCTGGCCGCCGAACTGAGCTATGCGGAACAGCGCGCGCTCGATCTCGGGATCGCGCTCGCGAGCGGTGCGCGCACGCTTCTGCTCGACGAACCGACGGCCGGCATGAGCCGCGAGCAGGCGGCGCGGATGATCGCACTGATCCGCGCGACGACGCAGGGCCGCACGGTGCTGATGATCGAGCACGACATGGACGCGGTGTTCGGCTTCGCCGAACGCATCACGGTGCTCGTGCGCGGCGCGGTGGTCGCGACCGGCGCGCCCGATGCAATCCGTGCCGATTCGCGCGTGCGCGCCGCATATCTGGGCGAGGGGCGGGCATGAGCGCACTGCTGGACATTCGCGGCCTGCGCGCGTGGTACGGCCTGCAACCCGTGCTCGACGGCGTCGATCTTGCGCTTGCACCGGGCGAGACGCTCGCGCTGCTCGGCCGCAACGGCTCGGGGCGCTCGACGCTCGCGAAAGCCGTGATGGGGCTCGTGCGCACGGCCGGCTCGGTGCGCATCGCCGGCGTCGAATGCGTGGGCGCGCGCACGTTCGAGATCGCGCGGCGCGGTGTCGCTTACGTCGCCGAAAGCCGCGACGTGTTCCCGCTGCTGACGGTGCGCGACAACCTGAGGCTCGGGCTGCGCGGCGCCGGCGGTGCGGCCGAACGCGCGGCGCTCGAACGGCTGTTCGACCGCTTTCCGCTGCTGTCCGCGCGCGCGGACGTGAAAGCCGGGCGGCTGTCGGGCGGCGAACAACAGGTGCTCGCGCTGGTGCGGGCGCTGGCCGGCCGCCCGCGCGTGCTGATCGTCGACGAACCGGCCGAAGGCCTCGCGCCGCTCGCGGTCGACGAAGTCGGCGCGTGCCTGGCCGCGCTGCAGGCCGACGGCGTCGCGATCCTGCTGATCGAACAGCGGCTGCAGTTCGCGCCGCGGCTCGCGCGGCGCGTCGCGGTGATGGGGCGCGGACGGATCGTCTACGACGGCGCGCTCGACGGCCTGGGCGGCGAGATTACCGACGCGTGGCTGAGCGTGGGGTGACGACGGGCGGCGGATTGTTCGGCTGGCCCAGCCAGTCAATTCGCGGCGAGCCGCTTTATCGCCGCCGGGCGGACGCCTAGAGTGACACCGTCGCCGGCTCGTCGCGTCGCAGCGGCAGCCGGTGCGATCCATCGTGCATCATCAGACTGAGGAATGAAATCATGAGCAAGCTGGCAGGCAAGGTCGCGATCGTCACGGGCGGATCGAAGGGCATCGGCGCGGCGATCGCGAAGGCACTGGCCGCCGAAGGCGCGTCGGTCGTCGTCAACTACGCGAGCAGCAAGGCGGGTGCCGACGCGGTCGTCGGCGCGATCGTCGAAGCGGGCGGCCGCGCGGTCGCGGTGGGCGGCGACGTGTCGAAGGCAGCCGACGCGCAGCGCATCGTCGATACGGCGATCGACACGTACGGCCGTCTCGACGTGCTCGTCAACAATTCAGGCGTGTACGAATTCGCGCCGATCGAGGCGATCACCGAAGAGCACTATCGCCGACAGTTCGACACGAACGTGTTCGGCGTGCTGCTGACGACGCAGGCAGCCGTCAAGCATCTCGGCGAAGGCGCGAGCATCATCAACATCAGCTCGGTGGTGACCAGCATCACGCCGCCCGCCAGCGCCGTCTACAGCGGCACCAAGGGCGCGGTCGACGCGATCACCGGCGTGCTCGCGCTCGAACTCGGCCCGCGCAAGATTCGCGTGAACGCGATCAACCCGGGGATGATCGTGACCGAGGGCACCCACAGCGCGGGCATCATCGGTTCGGATCTCGACAAGCAGGTGCGCAGCGAGACGCCGCTCGGCCGCCTCGGCGAGCCGGACGACATCGCGTCGGTGGCCGTGTTCCTCGCGTCGGACGACGCACGCTGGATGACCGGCGAGCATCTCGTCGTGAGCGGCGGCCTGAACTGAGCCAAAGGGCCGGCCCGCGCGCATCCCGCTACTTCTGCTCGAGCATCCATTCGTGCGCGGGGTCGTTCTTGAACGCCCACGCGCGGCTCGGCCCGGCCATCACGTTCAGGTAATACGACTCGTAGCCGTAGGGCACGACGACCGGGTGATAGCCGCGCGGCACCAGCACGACGTCGTGGTCGCACGCGGCCATCGATTCGTCGAGGTCGCGTTCGTCGGTGTACACGCGCTGGAACGCGAAACCCTGCGGCGGATGCACGCGGTGATAGTAGGTTTCCTCGAGCGAGCTCTCGAACGGCACGTTGTCGGTGTCGTGCTTGTGCGGCGGATAGCTCGACGAATGCCCGGACGGCGTGCGCACCTCGACGACGAGCAGCGCTTCGGCGGGCTCCGTCTGCGGAAGGATGTCGCAGACGTAGCGCGTATTCGCGCCCGCGCCGCGCACCGAGCGCTTCATCTGCGACGGCTTGATCACGCGCGCCGGATATTTCCCGGTCGCGGGCGCGGTCGCGACGCCGAGCTCGGCCGCGCGCGACGCCGCGACCGTGACGCGCACGCCCGGCGGCAGATACAGCGCATACGGCGCGACGCCGTCGAACACGCTGTCGCGCGAGCCGAGATCGGTCCAGCGCGTGCCGTCTTCCGCGGTGATGTCGACGCTGCCGGTCAGCACGACGATGCACGTCTCGCGCGCGGCTTCGTGCAATTCGACCGATTCGCCGGCCACGAGCCGATACGCGGTGAAGCCGACATGCCGCCAATGCGCGGATTCCGGCGTGACGCGCGCGATCGTCGGTCCGTCCTGTGCGCCTTTGACCAGCAGGCTCATGCCGCCTCCGTGTGCGAATCGAGCGGCGCGTCGACGAGCGCGCGCAGCGAGTCGTAGCCCTTCTTCGCATACGCATAGCTCGGCGCGACGGCCGGATCCTGCTCGGCCTCGACGACGAGCCAGCCGCGATAGCCGTGCCGCTTCAGCAGGTCGATCAGCGTCGCGAAGTCGATTGCGCCGTCGCCCGGCACCGTGAACGCGCCGTTGATCACCGCGTCGAGAAAGCTCCAGTTGCGGTTGCGCGCGAGCCGGATCACGGCCGGCCGCACGTCCTTGCAATGCACGTGGCACACGCGCGCGATGTGGCGCTTCAGCACCTCGGCCGGATTGCCGCCCGCGAACGTGATGTGGCCCGCGTCGAACAGCAGGCCGACCGCGTCGCTCGTCGCGGCCATCAGCCGGTCGACGTCGTCGGGCGACTCGACGTACGCGCCCATGTGATGGTGATACGCGACGCGCACGCCGCGGCTCAGCGTGTAGCGCGCGAACGCGTCGAGCCGCTCCGCGTAGCCGTCCCATTGCGCGTCGGTCGTGAAGCGCGGCCGCTGATACAGCGGCACGGGCGCGCCCTGGATCGTGTCGGCGACTTCGCCGTAGACCATCACGGTCGCGCCGTTCTGCGCGAGCAGGTCGAGATGCGGATCGACCGCGGCGATTTCGTCGTCGACGCTGCGCTGCGCGAGGCGGCCCGAGTACCAGCCGGACACGAGCGACAGGCCGTATTCGCCGAGCAGCGCCTTGAGCGCCTGCGGCTCGCGCGGGAACTTGTTGCCGAGCTCGAAGCCTTCGTAGCCGATGTCGCGGCCTTCGGTCAGCGCGACCGCGAGCGGCGTCTCGCCGCCGAGCGACGGCAGGTCGTCGTTCATCCACGACAGGGGATTGATACCGATGCGGAATTCGAATGGATTCATGCTGGAGATCCTGAACGGGAGAGGGCGCCCGTGCGGGCGGCGACCTGCTTGTCATACGCGCTGCGCGCGTCGCGCACCGCTTCGCGCGACGACACTTCGGGCACCGCGACTTCCCACCACCAGCCGCCTTCGGCCGTGGTGCGCGCGGGATCGGTGTCGATGCAGATCACATAGGTGCGGTCCGCGGCGCGCGCGCGCTGCAGCGCGGCGTCGAGCGCCGCGACGCCGGCGACGTGCTCCGCTTGCGCGCCGAGCGCGCGCGCATGCGCGGCGAAGTCGATCGCCGGCGCGCCGAGCGGGCCTTGCAGGCAATCGTCGAGCAGGTTGTTGAACGGCGCGCCGCCGCATGCCTGCTGCAGCCGGTTGATGCAGCCGTAGCCGCGGTTGTCGAGCACGACGACGATCAGCTTCGCGCCGAGCATCACCGACGTCGCGATCTCGCTGTTCATCATCAGGTAGCTGCCGTCGCCGACGATCACGATCACTTCGCGCGCGGGCCGCGCGAGCTTCGCGCCGAGGCCGCCCGCGACCTCGTAGCCCATGCACGAGTAGCCGTATTCGACGTGGTACGCGCCCGGCCGCCCCGCGCGCCACAGCTTGTGCAGTTCGGCCGGCAGCGTGCCGGCCGCGCACACGACGATGTCGGCGTCCGGCGACGCGCGATGCGAGCGCTGCACCGCGCCGATCACGTCGGCGTCGTACGGCAGCGCGCCCGCGCGCGGCGGCGCGTGCGTGATGCGCGACACCGCATCGCGCCACCCGGCCGCGAGTTCGTGCGCGCGCGCGGTCCACGCGCGCTCGGCGGACCAGTCGTCGAGCAGCGCATCGAGCGCGTCGAGCGCCGCGCACGCGTCGGCTTCGACTGCGCACGCGTGATGCTTGAGTGCGTCGAACGCGTTCGCGTTGATGCCGATCACCGTTGCGTCCTTCGCGAACAGCGTATTCGAGCCGGTCGTGAAGTCCTGCAGCCGCGTGCCGACCGCGAACACCACGTCGGCCTGCGCGGCCGCGCGGTTCGCGGCGGGCGAGCCCGTCACGCCGAGCGCACCCGCGTTGAGCGGATGGTCCCAGCGCAGCGCACCCTTGCCGGCCTGCGTCTCGCCGACCGGGATGCCGCGCTGTTTCGCGAACGCGGCGAGCGCGTGCGTGGCGCCTTCGCTGTACAGTACACCGCCGCCCGCGACGATGAACGGCCGGCGCGCGGCGCGCAGCGTCGCGAGCGCGGCTTCGAGCTCGGCGGGCACGGGCGCGGGCGCATGGAACGACACGGTGCGCGGCGCGAAGAACGCGGCCGGATAGTCGTAGGCCATCGCCTGCACGTCCTGCGGCAGCGCGAGCGTGACCGGGCCGCACTGCGCGGCGTCGGTCAGCACGCGCAGCGCGCGCGGCAGCGCGGTCAGGAGTTGCGCGGGATGGACGATGCGGTCGAAGTAGCGCGACACGGGCCGGAGCGTGTCGTTCGCCGACACGCCGCCGTCGCGGCCGTCCTCGACCTGTTGCAGCACGGGATCGGGCAGGCGCGACACGAACACGTCGCCGGGCAGCAGCAGCAGCGGCAGCCGGCCGACGTGCGCGAGCGCGGCGGAGGTCAGCATGTTGGTCGCGCCGGGGCCGATGCTCGACGTCGCCGCCATCATCCGCTGGCGGAAGTGCGCCTTCGCATACGCGATCGCGCTGTGCGCCATCGCCTGCTCGTTGTGCGCGCGATAGGTCGGCAGCACGTCGCGGTGCTGGTACAGCGCCTCGCCGAGCCCGGCCACGTTGCCGTGGCCGAAGATCGCGAACACGCCGCCGAACAGCGGCTCGGTGGCGCCGCTGCCGTCGCCGGTGTCGACCCGCTGCGCGGCCAGGTAGCGCACGAGCGCCTGCGCGGCGGTCAGGCGGATCGTGCCGTTGGAGGATGCGTTCACGATAGGCTCCTGAAGGGAGACGCCGAAGGGCGCGGGATGATGCATCGGGCCTCCTTACGCGACGCGGCGCGCGGCCGGCATGCCGTGACGCGCGGCGCGCCATGCGCCGATCAGCGTCTCGAACGTCGCGCGCACGCGGGCGACCAGCGCCGCGTCGTCGATCTCGCCGGCGAGCCACGCGCGGCTCGGCTCGTGGAAGATCGTGCGGCCGACCGTGAAGCCGCGGCAGCTCGCCGACGCCGCGGCGGCCGGAAAGCCGCGCGTCAATTCGTCGACGCTCGCCGACAGCCCGAGCAGCACGACGCCGCGGCAGTGCGGGTCGCGCTCGGCGATCAGCGCGTCGATCGCGTGCCATTGCGCGGCGTCGAGCGGCGCGAGCTTCCACCATTCAGGGTAGATGCCGAGGTTGTACAGGCGCTTCAACGCGCGATACACGACGTCGGGCCCTTGCGGCAGGTCCGCGCGGCGCGGCGGAATCATTTCCAGCAGCAGTTCGTTGCCGCTCGCCTGCACCGCGTCGTACAGCGTGCGCAGCTGCGTTTCCTGCTCGATGCGCTGCTCGATCGGCTCGTCCGGATGGAACTGCACGAGGCATTTCGCGACGTGCTCGTGCGGCCAGCTCGCGAGCGTCGTGCCCACCGAGCGGCCGTGGTCGAATTCGAGCGGCACCGAGCCCGGCAGCTCGACCGGGCGGCCGACCCACCAGCCGCGCCCGGTGGCGGCGTTCAGCGCGTCCTGGCCGTAGCGGTCGTCGATCAGCACGCCGATCCGGCCCGCGAGGCCGAGCTGCGCTTCGGTCTGCGCGACCGCGTCGACGAACAGGCGCTTCAGCGCGTCGATCCGTGCGAGCGGCGCGCCGGTCTGCTGCGCGAGCTCGAAGAACTGGTTGCGATGATCGAACGCGAAGCCGAGCACCTCGTCGCGCGGCACGCGCGGCGGCGTGACGCGATGCAGGTGCGCGAGCGTGTGGTCGAGATCGGGGCGGCGCATCTTCGCGGGATCGCGCTGCGCTTCTTCCAGGAAGTAGCGCAACTCGGCTGGCGTCGGCATAGCCGGCGAACAGCCGTGGCGCGATACGACGATCGCGCCGCACGCGTTCGCGATGCGCGCCGCTTCGTCGAGCGAACGGCCGCGCAGCCATTGCGACAGGAAGCCGGCCGCGAACGCGTCGCCCGCGCCGAGCACGTTCATCACGTCGACCTCGACGCCGCCGACGAGCGCCAGCGCGTCGAGCGACGCCGGCACCCGGCCTTCGACGATCGAGCAGCCGAGCGCGCCGCGCTTGACGACCAGCGTCGCGTTCGTGATGGCGCGCACCATCGCGAGCGCGTCGAGCAGCGTGTCCTTGCCGCCGGCTATGCGGAATTCCTCTTCGGTGCCGATGATCAGGTCGAACAGCGGCAGGATGCGCTGCAGGTGCGCGGTCACGCCTTCGTTCGCGATGAAGCGGGTCTCGCCGTCGGCCTTGCCGGTCAGGCCCCACAGCACGGGCCGGTAGTCGATGTCGAGCACCGTGCGTACCTGGTTGCGGCGCGCATGGTCGAGCGCGCGCCGGCTCGCGCGGTTCACCTGCTCGGTCGAGAAGTGGGTGCCGGTGATCAGCAGCGCCTTCGCGGACGCGATGAACGCCTCGTCGAAGTCGCCTTCGTCGAGCGCCATGTCCGCGCAGTTCTCGCGCACGAACAGCAGCGGGAACGTGTCGCGATCCTTCAGCCCGAGCAGCACCAGCGCGGTGAGGCGTTCGCGGTCGGTCTGCAGCTGGCTCGTGTCGCAGCCTTCGCGCTCGAGCGTCTCGCTCAGGAAACGCCCCATGTGGTCGTGGCCGACGCGCGACAGCATCGACGCTTTCAGGCCGAGCCGCGCGCAGCCGAACGCGACGTTGCCGGACGAGCCGCCGAGGTACTTCGCGAAGCTCGTCACGTCCTCGAGCCGCGCGCCGATCTGCTGCGCATAGAGGTCGACCGCGACGCGCCCGATGCAGATCACGTCGAGCGGCCGGTTCTGCGCAAAGGTGTGGGATGAGAGTGCCATGGAAAATCCTGGGTTAGATCACCGCGCCGTCGAGCTCGCTGATCATCTTCTGCATTTCGGCGCCGCCCGCCATCATGTCGAGCACTTCGTCCTTGCTGATCGTCTCTTTCGTGAAGGTGCCGAGCGAGCGGCCGCGATTGAGCAGCGTGAACGAATCGCCGATCGGGTACGCGTGATGCACGTTGTGCGTGATGAAGATCACCGAGATGCCTTTCGCGCGCGCGGTGTGGATCAGCTTCAGCACATTGAAGCTCTGCTTGACGCCGAGCGCGGCGGTCGGCTCGTCGAGGATCAGCACGCGCGCGCCGAAGTGGATCGCGCGCGCGATCGCGAGGCACTGCCGCTCGCCGCCCGACATCGTGCCGATCGGCTGGTGCGGGTCGCGCACGTGGATGCCCATCTCGGCGAGCTTCGCGCGCGCGATCTCGGCGCTCGTATCGAGGTCCATCACGTTGAGGAAGCCGAACAGCTTCTTCTGCGGCTCGCGGCCCATGAAGAAATTGCGCGCGACGGACAAGAGCGGCACGAGCGCGAGATCCTGGTAGACGGTCGCGATGCCGAGGTCGAGCGCGTCCTTCGGCGATTCGAAATGCACGGGCCGGCCGTCGACCAGGTACTGGCCCTCCGACGGCGCATGCACGCCCGCGAGCGTCTTGATCAGCGTCGACTTGCCGGCGCCGTTGTCGCCGAGCAGGCAGTGCACCTCGCCGCGCTTCAGGCGCAGCGTCACGTCCGACAGCGCGATCACCTTGCCGAAATACTTGCTGACGTTCTCGAGCGCGAGGATCGTGTCGTCGCCGGTCTGTACAGTGGACATGGCAAGCCTCCCGTTACGATTGCGACACGCGCCGGCGCACGTAGTGGTTGAACAGCACCGCGATCAGCAGCATCACGCCGAGGAACACGCGGAACCAGTCGGAGCTGATGTTGGTGTACGTGATGCCGATCTGCACGACGCCGAAGATCAGCGCGCCGAACGCGGCGCCGACCACCGAGCCGTAGCCGCCCGTGAGCAGCGTGCCGCCGATCACGGCCGCGATGATCGCCTCGAACTCCTTCTGCAGCCCGCGGTCCGCGGCGGCCGAGCCGATGTCGGCGACCTGCAGCACCGCGAACAGGCACGCGCAGAACGCGGTCAGCACGAACAGCGAGATCTTCACGCGGCGCACCGGCACGCCGACGTTCTTCGCGGCGTTCGCATCGCCGCCGACCGCGAGGATCCAGTTGCCGTAGCGCGTCTTCGCGAGCACGAACGCGCCGATCGCGGTGACGGCGAACCACCACAGGATCACCTTCGGCACGCCCGGCACCAGCGGCTCGCCGTTGTCGAGCGTGCGGCCGAGGCCGTGCTGCGCGAGCCAGCGGAACAGGTCGTGGAACGCGACGCCCTGGAACAGCGTGTGCGTGAGCCAGTCCTGATGGGCGATGTCGCCGAGCCCCGAGATGATCGTGCGATCCGCGAACATGATCGACAGCGCGAGCGTGAGGCCGCGCAGGATGAACAGGAACGCGAGCGTGACGATGAACGACGGCAGCCGCGTGCGCATTACGAGGTAGCCGTTCAGCGCGCCGAGCGCCATCGAGCCCGCGAACGCGAAGATCACCGCGCCCCAGATCGGCCAGTGGAAGTACGCGGTCGGGATCGCGACCATCATCCCCGCGAAGCCGATCATCGAGCCGATCGACAGGTCGAATTCGCCCGCGACCATCAGCAGGCACGCGCCGACCGCGAGGATGCCGAGGTAGGCCGCGACCTGCGACCAGTTCATGATGCCGTCGAGGTTGAACATGCCCGACCCGCCCGCGCCGAGCGCGAACACCACGAACACGAGCACGGTGCCGGAAATCGCGGCGAATTCGGGACGGTTGAGGAAGCGCTGGAACCACGCTTCGTTGCGCACGCGCTCGTCGGCGCGCGCCTCCGGCTGAGGCGAATGCGCGGACAGATGCTTACCGGCTACACCCATGATGTCTCCTTGATGCCCGGCGGGCGGGGCGGGGGCCCCCGCGTCGCCGGTGAAGCGCGCAGCGCTGCGCCGCGCGACGAACAGGCCCTGGGGTCAGCGATACTGGCCCGCGTACTTCACGACCTTGTCGAGGTTGTCCTTCGTGATGAAGCCGGGGCCCGAGCGGATGTTCTTCGGGCCGTACGACGGCTGCAGGCCGTAGGTCGACATGCGCGCCTGGAACTTCGGGTTCGCCTCGAGGAGCTGGCGGATCTTCGCGGGGTCGGTCGTCTTGTTCTTCCGCACGATCGCGAGCACGGCGACCGGGATGTAGCCCTGCAGGTACGGCTGCTGGTCGATCGCGAACTGGATCGTGCCCGCGCGGATCGCCTTCGCGATGTCGTCCGAGAAATCGAACGTCGCGAAGTAGAGCTTGCCGCCGAGCCCCATCTGCTGGACCGCCTTCAGCGACGCCGCGGCCGGCACCGGGCCGAGCGTGAGGATCGCCTGCGTGTTCGGGTGGTTGCGCAGGTACGCGCTGACCTTCGACTGGATCTCGGTCGGGTCCTGGCCCGAATCGATCGTCGAGGTCTTGTAGTCGGCGCCGATCGCGTCCGCGAAGCCGCGGCAGCGGTCGAACGACACGCTGTTGGTCGCGATGTGGTTCACGCACAGGAACGACTTCACGCCCGCGGCCTTCGCCTTCTCGCCGGCCGCGTGGCCCGCGAAGTATTCGGGCTGGCCGACGTGCATGATCGCGCCGAGCTGCGCGCTTTGTTCCTCGGTGCCCGAGTTGATCGTGACGAGCGGGATCTTCTTCGCGGTGACCTTGCCGAGCGAGTTCTTCAGCACGTCGTAGTCGGCGATCGTCGTGATCACGCCGTCGTAGTCGCGCGCGGCCGACTGCTCGATCAGACGCGCCATGTCCGCGATGTCGCCGTTCGGCGGATTGCGGTAGTCGGTCTTCACGTCGAAATCCTCGTCGGCCTGCCTGATCGCGTTCTTGATCGTGTTCCACCACGAATCGGAATCGGGCGCGTGGCTCACCAGCACGAAATGACCGTCGGCCTGCGCCGCCGGCGCGGCGAGCCCGGCCGCCGCGACGACGGCGAACGTTGCAGCGATGGCCCGGACGGCAGCCTTGCCCAAGCAAAGTCTCATGTCTCCACCTTTCTCTGTCTGTCGTTCTTGGATCGACGCGGCGCGGTGATGCGCGGTGATGCAAAGCCGCCGCGTTCACGAGCAAGCGTAGGTCAAGTCGACCGTGAATGCAAAGAAAATTTTATTTTTCGATTCGATGGAAAATCTGTTCCATTTCGGCGGGCGCGTGCCTATACTCGGTTCACGAAGGAGACGACACAACCCGGCGCGGGCGGCCCCGCCGCGCCTTGCGAGCCGACCATCCCATGCAAGACGATTCTTCCACTCCCGATGTCGCCGGCGCGACCGACGTCGATGCGCTGCTGCAGCGCATCACCGATGCCTACGATTCGCTGCCGCGGCAATTGAAGAGCATCGCGTCGTACATCGACGAGCACCGCGCGAGCGTGATGATGGACCGAACGAGCGACATCGCCGAGCGCTGCGGCGTGCATCCGTCCGCGGTCGTGCGCTTCGCGCAGCGCTTCGGCTTTTCCGGCTTTTCGGACCTGCAGGCGGTGTTCCGGGACGCGTACACGGGCCAGAACCCGACCGCGCAGAGCTACCAGCAGCGCATCCGCCGGCTGATCGACGAGACGGCCGGCCCGCTGTCGGGCGGCTCGGTCGCGCGCGAGTTCATCGACGCGTCGCGCGCGGGGCTCGACGAGCTCGCGGCCGGCCTCGACGACGGCCAGTTCGACGCGGCGGTGACGATGCTCGAGCGCGCCGAGAACATCTACGTGATCGGCGTGCGCCGCTCGTTTCCGGTCGCGAGCTACATCGTGTATGCGCTGCAGCATACGGCCAAGCGCGTGCATCTCGTGTCCGGCCTCGGCGGGATGTATCGCGAGCAGATCCGCAGCGTGCGCAAGGGCGACGTCGTGATCGCGATCAGCTTCGCGCCGTACGGCAAGGAAACCCAGTACTGCCTGCGGGCGGCGCGCCACAACCATGCGCAGACGCTGGTGATCACCGACAGCCGCCTGTCGCCGCTCGTGCGCGACGCGGGCGCCCATTTGCTGGTGAAGGAGGGGAGCGCGTTCGCGTTCCGTTCGCTGACCAGCACGATCTGCCTGTGCCAGGCGCTGTTCATCGCGCTCGCGTACCGGCTGGAATTGAACGTCGAAGAAGCGAAAGAGACTGGAGGATACGATGACTGACCAACGGGCGACCCTCGACGTCGCCGTGTTCGGCGCGGGCCGGATCGGCCGCATTCACGCAGGCAACCTCGCGCGCCAGCCGGGCGTGCGGCTCAAGTACGTCGTCGACGTGAACCGGGCGGCGGCCGACGCGCTCGCCGCGCAGCACGGCGCGCGCGCGGTCGATCGCGACGCGGCGCTCGGCGATCCGGCGGTCGGCGCGAGCGTCGTCTGCTCGAGCACCGACACGCACGCGGACCTGATCCTGCAGTCGGCCGCTGCGGGCAAGGCCGTGTTCTGCGAGAAGCCCGTCGACCTGGGCGTCGAGCGGGCCCGCGCGTGCGAGCAGGCGGTCGCGCAGGCGGGCGTCGTCTGCATGATCGGCTTCCAGCGCCGCTTCGACCCGACGTTCGCCGCGCTGAAGGCGCGCGTCGAGCGCGGCGAGATCGGCGCGCCGGAAATGCTGGTCGTCACGAGCCGCGACCCGGGCGCGCCGCCCGTCGACTACCTCCGCAGCTCGGGCGGCATCTTCAAGGACATGCTGATCCACGACTTCGACGTGTTCCGCTGGATCCTCGGCGACGACGCCGATACGATCCACGCGACCGGCAGCTGCCTGTCCGACCCGGCGATCGCCGATGCGGGCGACATCGATTCGACCGCCGTGACGATCCGCACGCGGCGCGGGCTGCTGTGCCAGATCAACACCGCGCGGCGCGCCGCATACGGCTACGACCAGCGTTTCGAGGTACTCGGCAGCAGCGGGATGCTGCAGGCCGGCAACGCGCGGCCGACCGAGGTGACCGGCTATTCGGCGCGCGCGGTGTCGACCGACCTGCCGGAGGCGTTCTTCCTCGAGCGCTATCGGGTGGCCTATGCGCGCGAGATCGAGCACTTCTTCGCGGCGGTCGCGCGCGGCGAGCCGGTGCGCACGACGATCGCCGACGGCGTGAAGGCGCTCGAGCTCGCGGAAGCTGCGACCCGTTCGTGGCGCGAAGGGCGCGCGATCCGGCTCGGCGGCGCGGACTGACCCGGGGAGGGCGAGCAGATGACTTCATCGATCCGACCCGCACCGGTGCGCATCGGCATCGCCGGCCTCGGCCGGCTCGGCCGCCGCCACGCGGAAAACCTCGCGCGCCGCGTGCCGGGTGCGGTGCTCGCGGCCGCGTGCAGCCCGGTCGCCGACGAATGCGCGTGGGCGCGCGACGCGCTCGGCGTGCCGCGCGTGCATGAGGATTTCGCGTCGTTCGTCGCCGATCCCGAGCTGGACGCGGTGTGGCTCGTCACGCCGTCGGCGCTGCACGCGGACCAGATCGTCGCCGCGCTCGCCGCGGGCAAGCACGTGTTCTGCGAGAAGCCGCTGTCGCTCGATCTCGCCGAGTGCGAGCGGGTGCTCGCGGAAGCGGCCGCGCGGCCGCACCTGCAGGCGACGATCGGCTTCATGCGCCGCTTCGATCCGAGCTATCGGGATGCCTACGCGCGGGTCGCGGCCGGGCAGATCGGCCGGCCGTTCCTGGTGCGCTCGCAGACCTGCGACCGGAACGACCCCGACGGCTTCTTCGTGCGTTTCGCGCCGACCTCCGGCGGGATCTTCCTCGACTGCACGGTGCACGACATCGACGTCGCGCGCTGGCTGCTCGGCGGGCCGCGCGCGAAGCGCGTGTTCGCGGCGGGCACGATCGCGCTGCACGACGGGCTGCGCGCGTGCGGCGATGTCGACAACGGCGTCGCGATCTGCGAGTTCGACGACGGGCGCCTCGCGATGTTCTACGCGTCGCGCACGATGGCGCACGGCAACGACACGCACTCGGACGTGATCGGCACGGCCGGCGCGCTGACGATCGGCGCGAACCCGCGCGCGAACCGCGTCGAGATCTACGACAAGTTCGGCATCCGCAATACGTGCACGCCGACCTTCTTCGAGCGCTTCGAGGAGGCGTTCCTGCTCGAGGCGCAGGCGTTCGTCGCGGCGATCAACGGTGCGCGCGACACCGGCGCGGCGACCCTTGCCGACGCGCTCGAGGCGACGCGGATCGGCCACGCGCTGCGCACGGCGCTCGAAACCGGCCGGTCGGTCGACCTGTAGCGGGCAGGGCGGCTGGAGGGGCGGGCTGCCCGGGGCTCCGGCAGCCCCGGCGGCGCTGCGGTAAAATCGCGGCTTCTTCCCGCGCCGCGTGTGGCGCGTCATTCGAAGGTCGACAGCCGATGCAGATTCACAAGGAAGTGGACGCGCGCGGGCTCAATTGCCCGTTGCCGATCCTGCGTGCCAAGAAAGCGCTCGCCGATATGGAAAGCGGGCAAATCCTCAAGGTGCTCGCGACCGATCCGGGTTCGCAGCGCGATTTCGCCGCGTTCGCGAAGCAGACGGGCAACGAGATCGTCGAATCGACGACGCAGGACAAGACCTTCGTGTTCCTGATGCGCCGCCGCTGACCGGCGCCGCCCGGTTCCGGCCGCGCCTGCGCTGGCGCGGCCGTGTTTCTGACAATTCTTAAACCTCGCTGTGCCGCACGCTACGTATACTGACCCGGCCGGTCGTCCGCACTCAACGGATGTCTCGGATGCGGTACGTCGATTCGAGGCGGGCACGGGGGCCATGCCTGACGCTACCGTCGTACAACGGGGAGAGGACATGTCCTTCAGACCAGGGACCATTCGAAGTCCGTCCGAAGCGAAACACACCGCGCCTGCGTGCGCAACCGGGTTGGGCCGAGTCGAGCTCGACCCGCAACGGGACCGCCACGCGCGTGCCGCGCTGGAGGCCTACGCGGATTCGGCCGCGGCCGAGATGCCGTGGCTGGCCGAGTGGCTGCGCGACGCGCTGCCGGACGGGGAAGCCGGCGTCACGCAGTGCACGGCGACCGTCGAGCGCGTGTTCGATCTGGCGCAGGCGTGGGCGGCGAGCCAGCCGGACTACGCGGCCGCCGCGTGGGAGCGTGTGCGTGGGCAGTTGCTGGGATTGCTGCGGCAGCCGTTGCTGCGGCAGCCGCGCGTGCGGGTCGACGAGCCGGCCGACGAGTCGGACGACTGCGCGGCGCCGGTCGATTAGGCGCGCCGATTGCGTTTCGGGAAGGATTATTCGAAGAAAGGGCTGCCTGCCGCGCAATTTATTGGCGAATTTCATACTACTATGATGAAATCGCCGGTTCGTCCGTGCCCCGTTTTTGAGATATAGGCCGGGTTCGTCCGCTCGTGCGCGTGGTGCGCGCCGCGGTGAGCGCGAGGAGTCGAACTGGATTTCGATTTGCGGGGTGCTATGAGAATTGCTGTACTGGATGACGATCCGGCCCAGACGGATTTCGTCAGTCAAACGCTGACGGCCGTCGGCCATACGTGCTATGCGTTCAAGGAAGGCAAGGCCCTGAAGAAGCGGCTGCAGCGCGAGACCTTCGATCTGCTGGTGCTCGACTGGAACGTGCCCGACATGTCCGGCGAGGAAGTGCTGAAGTGGGTGCGTGCGAATCAGACCGAGCACAGCCTGCCGATCATCTTCATGACGAGCCGTGACGACGAGGCGGGGATCACGCAGATCCTCAACGCCGGCGCCGACGATTACGTGGTCAAGCCCGTGTCGGGCCCGATCCTGCGTGCGCGCATCGGCTCGCTGCTGCGCCGCGCGTATCCGGTCAACGCCGAGGCGACCGTTCGCGAGTTCGACCAGTTCCGTTTCGACGTGAACCTGAAGCAGGCCTACGTCGGCGACAAGGCCGTGAGCCTCACGCAGAAGGAATTCGAGCTCGCGCTGCTGCTGTTCCAGCACCTCGACCGGCCGCTGTCGCGCGCGCACATTCTCGACCTCGTGTGGAAGCAGGCGACCGACATCCCGTCGCGCACGATGGATACGCACATCTCGATGCTGCGCACCAAGCTCGGCCTGCGGCCCGAAAACGGCTATCGCCTCGCGCCGATCTACGGCTACGGCTACCGGCTCGAGCGGGTCGGCCAGGGAGAACCGGAGTGATCATGGGGAGCGCCCAACGCACGTCAGGCGCGCCGGGGCTGCGCGCGGCGCGTTTGCGCGCCGCGGCCCTCGGCGCGGCGTGCCTGCTCGCGGCGGCCGTCGCGGCCCAGCCGGCGGCCGCGCAATCGCGGCCCCGCGCGGCCGGCAAGACGGTCGTCTATACGACACGCGCCGGCGACACGCTGTACGACGTCGCCGCGCGCTACCTGCAGGGCGCGGACGACTGGCGGCTGCTGCAGCAGATCAACGGCGTACCCGCGCCGAAGCACCTGCAGCCCGGCATCGCGCTGAAGCTGCCGGTGGCGCGTCTGCGCAAGGAGCAGCTTTCCGTGCGCATCGTCGCGGTGCAGGGGACGGCCGAACGCGCGTCCGGCGACGCTTACGCGCCGCTCGCGAACGACGCGACGCTCGCCGAGGGCGATCGCGTGCGCACGGGTCCGAACGGCTTCGTGACGCTCGAGCTCGCCGACGGCACGCACATGAGCCTGCCGCCCGACAGCCAGCTCGACCTGAAGGCGCTGCGCCGCACGGTGCTGACCGGTACGCTCGATCGTGAGTTCGAGCTCACGCGCGGCTCGGTCGACAGCGAGGTCACCCACCTGAAGAAGCGCGACGACCGCTTCCAGATCCGTTCGCCGTCGGTCGTGGCCGGCGTGCGCGGCACGCACTTTCGCGTGAATTACGACGCGGCCGGCAGTGCGTCGACGCGCGTGGAAGTGCTCGATGGCGCGGTGGGCGTCGCGCGCAGCCAGCGTCCGGCGGACGCGACGCTCGTGCATGCGAATTTCGGCAGCGTCGCGACATCGTCCGGCACGGTCGGCGCGCCCGTCGAACTGCTGCCCGCACCGGCGCTCGTGGCGCCGGCCAAGGTGCAGGACGAGCCCGACGTCGCATTCGAGATCGCGCCGCTTGACCGCGCACGCGCGTATCACGTGCAGCTGGCGCGCGACGCCGGGCTGCTCGACCTGTTCAGCCAGACCCGCACGGATACGCCGCGCGCGGTGTTCCGCAACGTGCCGAACGGCACGTATTTCGTGCGGGTCGCCGCGATCGACGCGAACGGCCTCGAGGGCCGGCCGCGCACGTATGCGTTCGAGCGCCGCGTGATGGGACTCGACGCGAGCGCGTCGCCCGGTGCCGGCGGCTACGAGTTCCGCTGGTCGCCGAACGGCGCGGCCGCGAATGCACGCTACCGGTTCGTGCTGTCGCGCTCGAAGGACCTGAGCGCACCGGTCGTCGACCAGGTCGGCCTGCATGCGCGCCAGATCACCGTCGCGCACCTGCCGCCGGGCGACTATTTCTGGGCCGTGACCGTCGAGGAATTCGAAGGCGGCAAGTTCTACGAGAAGACCAGTCCGGTCAGCGCGTTCACGCTGTCGCGCTGATCCGCGGCGCATGAAACCCGACTCCGTTTCCCCGCGGCGGCGCCTCGGCCGCCGCTTCCTGATCGAATGGATCGCGATCGGCTGCCTCGGGATCGCGGTGATCCTCGCGTGCGCGCTCGGCCGCCTGTCGACGAGCGTCGACGGCCTGATCTACGATCGGCTGCTGATGCTGCGCAGCCTGCCGCTGTCGCCCGACGTGGTGGTCGTCGACATCGACAACCAGAGCGTGTCCGCACTCGGCCGCTGGCCGTGGTCGCGCGACGTGCACGCGCGGCTGCTCGACACGCTGGCGCGCGCGCAGCCGGCCGCCGTCGTCTACGACGTGCTGTTTACCGAACCGTCCGCGGAGGATCGCGCGTTCGCGGACGCGATGAGCCACGTGCCGACCTTCCTGCCCGTGCTGCTGAGCCCCGAACAGGCGGACGGCACGCGCGCGGTCGATCCGCCGGTGGCCGCGCTCGCGGCGCGCGCGGTCGGGCTCGGCCACATCAACCTCGAAGTCGACCCCGACGGTATCGTACGCAGCGTCGCGCTGTTCGAAAGCGACGGCCGCGTGCGCTGGCCGCAACTGATGGTGCCCGTGTATCGTGCGATCCAGGGCGGCCGGCTGCATCCGGTCGGCGGCGTGCCCGGTGCGCACGCGCACGACCTGTCGCGCGACGCGGCGGGCGAGGGCCGCTACCTGATCCCGTTCAGCCGCAACACGCCCGCGTATCCGACGCTGTCGTTCGACGACGTGCTCGAAGGGCGCGTGAAGCCCGACGCGCTGCGCGGCAAGATCGTCGTCGTCGGCGTGACGGCGTCGGGGCTGTACGACCGCTTCGCGACGCCCGTGTCCGGCGAGTTCGGGCCGCTCGCCGGCGTGTACATCCACGCCAACGTGCTCGACATGCTGGCGACCGGCAGCGCGATCTCGCCGGCGTCGCGCGCCGGGCTGTTCGCCGCGTCGCTGCTGCCGCTCGCCGTGCTGCTGGGCGGCTTCCTGATGCTGTCGCCGTGGCGCGCGCTGCTGCTCACGCTGAGCCTTGCCGGGCTCGCCGTCGTCGCGAGCATGGCGCTGCTGTTCGAGGCGCGCATCTGGCTGTCGCCGGCGCCCGCGATCTTCGGGCTGGTCGCCGTCTACCCGATCTGGAACTGGCGGCGCCTGGAAATGACGATGTCGTACTTGCGCCGCGAGCTGCAGCGGCTCGCCGACGAGCCGCACCTGCTGCCCGAGGTACCGCGCACGCGCAGCGTCGGCGGCGACGTGCTCGAGCGGCAGATGGCGCTGATGGCGCAAGCCGCGCAGCGCGTGCAGGACATGAAGCGCTTCGTGTGGGACAGCCTCGACAGCATGCCCGAACCGATCTTCGTGACCGACCTGGCCGGCACCGTGCTGATTGCGAACCATGCGGCCAAGCGCTACGGGTCGCGCCTGTTGCTGCCGCTGCCGGAAGGGCGGCCGCTGCGCACCGCGCTCGGCGAGCTGACGTTCATGAAGACCGTCGACGGCAATGCGGAACACGACGTGGCGATCCGCGAGCACTGGCCGGCCGTGCTCGACCCGACGCTCGAGGCCGAGCACGACGCGATGGCGCGCGGCATCGAGGTGCGCGATCGCGACGGGCTCGACCATCTGCTACGCTACGCGGCCTGCACGAACGCGCAGGGCCGCGTGACGGGCTGGATCGCCGGTCTCGTCGACGTGACCGACCTGCATGCGGCCGAGCGGCAGCGCGAGGAAGCGCTGCACCTGCTGTCGCACGACATGCGCTCGCCGCAGTCGTCGATTCTCGCGCTCGTCGAAATCGAGCGGCAGCGCGTCGAGTCCGACGACGTGCGCGGGCTGCTCGCGCGGATCGAACGCTATGCGCACCGCGCGCTGTCGCTGGCCGACGAGTTCGTGCAGCTGGCACGCGCGGAGTCGCAGGTGTATCAGCTCGAAGTGACGAGCCTCGTCGACGTGCTGATCGATGCGAGCGACGAAGTGTGGCCGCAGGCGCAGGCGAAGCGCATCCGCGTCGATACCGACGTCGGAACCGACATGTGCTGGGTGCGCGCGGATCGCTCGCTGATCACGCGCGCGTTCGTGAACCTGTTGAACAATGCGGTCAAATACAGTCCGTCCGATACCGTGATCACGTGTACGCTGGCGGTCGAGCATGCGTCGAAACGGATGTTCTGTACGATTCGCGATCAGGGGTACGGCATTGCGCCGGAAGATCAGCGGCATCTGTTCGAGCGTTTCAAGCGGTTCCATGCCGGCGAGCGGCCCGAAATCTCGGGGTCCGGGCTCGGCATGGCATTCGTGAAGACGGTCGTCACGCGCCATGGGGGCAGCGTGTCGGTCGACAGCGAAGTGGGTGTCGGCACCGCGGTGACGGTGTCGCTGCCCGCGATCGACGAGCCGTCCGCCTGACAGGGCCGGGCACGACGGCAGGCATTTGGGGAAAGCCATGAGAAAGGAATGGGCAGCGGCCGCGCTGGCGGCGTCGCTGTTGACGGGTTGCGCCGGCGTGACGAGCGGCGTGAGTGCGGTCGGGCAGCCGAACGCGTTCGCATCCGACGCACACGGCTACGATTTCGTGCGGACGGCCGCGCAGGCCGACGATGCCGAATACCGGCAGATCGAGACGCTCGTGCGCGACGAGCTCGCGCACCACGGCTTCGATGCGAAACCGCTCAAGGACGCGCGCTACCGGCTGTCGGTCGCCTACGCGACGCAGCCGACGGCGGTCGCGGCCGTCGCCGACCAGTGCGGTGCGGCGAGCAGCGCGTGCGTGACCGTCGACGGGCCGTCGCCGCTCGCGCTGCCGTTCGCCGGCAAGGTATACCGCCACGTGCTGACGCTGCGGTTCGTCGACGCGAAGTCGGGGGCCGACGTCTATCGCGTGACGGCGTCGCTGCGCGATCGCGAGCCGGGCACGCAGCAGGCCGCGCCGGCGCTCGTGAAGAGCGCGCTCGCGAAGGTGCCGTTCGACGCGGGCAATGGCTGGCTCGTCAAGACGAAAAAAGACGACGCGGGCGGGATGCCGGGCGTCGTCTCGGTGAAGCCGGCCGAAGCGCGCTGAGCGCCGGCCGGTGAGGCGAGGGCGGGGCCCGCCGGAGCGAGCCCTCGTGCCCTTGCCGCGTTCAGTCGGCCGGGTGTGCGCCGTCGCGCGTGCGCAGGTACGCGTCGAATTCCGCGCCGACTTCCGCGTGGCGCAGCGCGAATTCGACCGTCGCCTTCAGGTAGCCGAGCTTGCTGCCGCAGTCGTAGCGCGTGCCCTGGTACTTGTAGGCCAGCACCTGTTCATCGGCGAGCAGCGCCTGGATCGCGTCGGTGAGTTGCAGCTCGCCGCCCGCGCCGGGCTTCAGCGCGCGCAGGTGCTCGAAGATCCGCGGCTTCAGGATGTAGCGGCCGACCACGCCGAGGTTCGACGGCGCGACTTCCGGCGCCGGCTTTTCGACGATCGCCGACATCTTGACGATCGACTCCTCCCACTCCTTGCCGTCGACGATCCCGTACGACTTCGTCTCCGACGGCGGGATCTCTTCGACGCCGATCACCGAGCTGTGATAGTGGTCGAACACGTCGACCATCTGCTTCATCACGGGCGGGTTGCCGTCGAGCAGGTCGTCGGCGAGGATCACCGCGAACGGGTTGTCCGCCACGAGCTTTTCCGCGCACAGCACCGCATGGCCGAGGCCCAGCGCTTCCGGCTGGCGCACGTAGAAGCAGTCGACATGGCTCGGCTTGATGCTGCGCACGAGCTCGAGCAGCTTCTCCTTGCCGCGCGCCTCGAGTTCGGCCTCGACCTCGTACGACTTGTCGAAGTGATCCTCGATCGCGCGCTTGCTGCGCCCGGTCACGAAGATCATCTCGGTGATGCCCGCGGCGATCGCTTCCTCGACCGCGTACTGGATCAGCGGCTTGTCGACGACCGGCAGCATTTCCTTCGGGCTCGCTTTCGTTGCCGGGAGGAACCGCGTGCCGAGACCGGCGACGGGGAATACCGCCTTGGTGACTTTCAACATGATCGAACCTTTATTCCTGTAATCGACTTGTCAGACAGCCTATGTTCACGTTCCGATTATAGTGAACGCAAACGACCTTACCGTTTGTTACGCAGGCAACCGATCGAGCTGCGCGCGCAGTTTCTCGAGCGTGCTCTGGAATTCCGCGACGCGCTTCTGCTCCTGTTCGACCACCGCCGGCGGTGCTTTCGCGACGAATGCCTCGTTGCCGAGCTTTGCATTGCACTTCGCGATCTCGCCCGTCAGGCGCGCGATTTCCTTCGACAGGCGCTCGCGTTCGGCCGCGACGTCGATTTCCACCTTCAGCACCAGCTTGTTCGGCCCGACGATCGCGATCGGCGCGCCGTGCGCTTGCCGGTCGAGCGCCGCCTCGTCCGCGAGGATCTGCACTTCGGACAGGCGGGCGAGGGCCTGGACGTACGGCGCGAACGAGCGCAGGCGCTCGGCATCGCCGGCGGCAAGCAGCGGCACCTTGGTAGCCGGCGACAGGTTCATCTCGCCGCGCAGGTTGCGGCACGCGTCGACGATCGCCTTCAGGTCGGCCGCCCACTGTTCGGACGCCTCGTCGATCTTCTGCAGGTTCGCGACCGGATACGCCTGCACCATCAGCGACGCTTCGCCGTCGGCCTTGCCCTGCGGATAGCGGCCCGCGAGCGGCGCGACCTTCTGCCAGAGCGCTTCGGTAATGAACGGGATGATCGGGTGCGCGAGGCGCAGCACCGTTTCGAGCACGCGCAGCAGCGTGCGGCGCGTCGCGCGCTGCTGTTCCGGCGTGCCGTTCTGGATCTGCACCTTCGCGAGCTCGAGATACCAGTCGCAGTACTCGTCCCACACGAACTTGTAGATGCTGCTTGCGATGTTGTCGAAGCGGTAATCGGCGAAGCCCTTCGCGATGTCCGCCTCGGTGCGCTGCAGGAGCGACACGATCCAGCGGTCGGCCGCCGAGAAGTCGAGATAGCCGCCCGGGCCGCAATCGCCCGCGCCGCAGACTTCGGGCTTGTCGGCGCCGCAGTCGTGGCCTTCGCAGTTCATCAGCACGAAGCGCGTCGCGTTCCACAGCTTGTTGCAGAAGTTGCGATAGCCCTCGCAGCGCGCGAGGTCGAAGTTCACGTTGCGGCCGAGCGTCGCCATCGACGCCATCGTGAAGCGCAGCGCGTCGGTGCCGAACGCGGCGATGCCGTCCGGGAATTCCTTGCGCGTCTTCTTTTCGATCGTCGCGGCCTGTTTCGGGTTCATCAGGCCCGTCGTGCGTTTCGCGACCAGCGTCTCGAGGTCGATGCCGTCGACGATGTCGATCGGGTCGAGCGTGTTGCCCTTGCTCTTCGACATCTTCTGGCCTTCCGCGTCGCGCACGAGGCCGTGCACGTAGACGGTGTGGAACGGCACCTTGCCGGTGAAGTGCGTGGTCATCATCACCATCCGGGCGACCCAGAAGAAGATGATGTCGAAGCCCGTGACCAGCACCGACGACGGCAGGAAGTGCTTCAGTTCGGGCGTTTCGTTCGGCCAGCCGAGCGACGAGAACGGCACGAGTGCCGACGAGAACCACGTGTCGAGCACGTCCTCGTCGCGCTTGAGCGCGCCCGCATAACCCTTCGCGGCGGCCTGCGCGCGCGCTTCCTCCTCGTTGCGCGCGACGAACACCTCGCCGTTTTCGCCGTACCACGCGGGAATCTGGTGGCCCCACCACAGCTGGCGCGAGATGCACCAGTCCTGGATGTTCTCGAGCCACTGGTAATAGGTGGTCGTCCAGTTTTCCGGCACGAACTTGATCTGGCCGTTGCGCACGACGTCGAGCGACGTTTCCGTGATCGACTTGCCGGGATTGAACGTGCCTTCCGGCGCCGGCTTCGTCATCGCGACGAACCACTGGTCGGTCAGCATCGGCTCGATCACGACGCCCGTGCGGTCGCCGCGCGGCACCATCAGCTTGTGCGGCTTCACCGAGTCGAGGAAGCCCTCCGCGTCGAGGTCGGCGACGATCGCCTTGCGCGCGTCGAAGCGGTCGAGGCCGCGATACTGCTCGGGGCCGTTGTCGTTGATCTTCGCGTCGAGCGTCAGGATCTCGATCGGCGCGAGGTTGTGGCGCAGGCCGACCTGGTAGTCGTTGAAGTCGTGCGCGGGCGTGACCTTCACGACGCCCGTGCCGAACTCGCGGTCGACGTAGTCGTCGGCGATCACCGGGATCTCGCGGCCGGTCAGCGGCAGCGTGACGAGCTTGCCGATCAGGTGCGCGTAGCGCTCGTCTTCCGGATGGACCATCAGCGCGACGTCGCCGAGCATCGTTTCCGGGCGCGTCGTGGCAACGGTCAGCGAGCCCGAGCCGTCGACGAGCGGGTAGCGGATGTGCCACAGGTGGCCGTTTTCCTCTTCGCTCACGACTTCGAGATCCGACACGGCGGTCAGCAGCACCGGATCCCAGTTGACGAGGCGCTTGCCGCGGTAGATCAGGCCCTGTTCATAGAGCGTGACGAACACGTCGCGCACGGCGGCCGACATCTTGTCGTCCATCGTGAAGTATTCGCGCGACCAGTCGGTCGACGCGCCGATGCGGCGCACCTGGCCGGTGATCGTCGAACCGGATTTTTCCTTCCATTCCCACACGCGCTCGACGAATTTCTCGCGGCCGAGGTCGTGGCGCGACACGCCCTGCGCGTCGAGCTGACGCTCGACGACGATCTGGGTCGCGATCCCCGCGTGGTCGGTGCCGGGTACCCACAGCGTGTTCTCGCCGAGCATCCGGTGGTAGCGGGCGAGGCCGTCCATGATCGTCTGGTTGAACGCGTGGCCCATGTGCAGCGTGCCCGTCACGTTCGGCGGCGGCAACTGGATCGAGAAATCGGGGCGGGCCGGATCGAATGCCGGGGCCGCATAACCGCGCTTTTCCCACTCCGGCCCCCAATGGGACTCGATGGTGTGGGGCTCGAAACTCTTCGCAAGCGTGTTGTCGCTCATGTTGGAAATCTGCCGAAAAATGCGTGTTGGATACGGGAACCTTGCATTATAAATCGACGCGCGCCGGGCCGGGCCGTGCGCGGCCCGCAGCAAGTTCGAACTCATCCTATCGCCATCGCGTGCTGGACGGACTAAATTGCGATTTCTATTCGCGGCTCGAGCGCGCGGTTCATGCGACGCTTTACAACGGAAGCCAGTGCTACGACGCCTGTTATTTCAACGAGCCCGGGGGCAACCTATCGCACTCGCAACGCTTATTTCTGGTCGCTCAAATGAGTGTTTTTCGTACAGCCGCTACCATCGCGCTGTGTTCCGCACTGTCGGCCGAAGCTGCCGATTCCGTCATGGCCGTGCATCGCACCAATGCGGAAAACTATAAGGACAGGGCATTGGCGGCATGCCTGTCAGTCGCTTATCAAGGTTCTTCGGCGGGCAAGGATGCCGACATCACCAAGAGCGCGTTCCTGGAATGGACTTATTACGATGAGGACAACGGTGATCGGGCGGTCGATCAACTGGTGAATGGCTTTTTGCGCCGCGATTACGCCAATCCCGTGGAAGGTTACGCCGGCGCGACATTCGATCTGCTGAAATGCTTGGACCTGTACCACAGCCCCGAACTCGACGAACAAGTGCGCCGGTACGTGCCGCATCCCGCCTGGATTGGGGACAAACCCGCCGGGCGGCGCGGGAAATGACGCGGGTCACGGGCGACGCATCCGTCGAGCGGGGCGGTTGCGTGCTGCGGCGTGTCACGAAGGGCTTGCGCCGCCGGTTGCGCGCGCGGTGCCGCCGCGCAAGGCGGCAGGGAAGGTGACGCGTTGAGCGGCGAGCGCGCACACGCGACTTATAATGTTCGCTTTGCATCCCATCATCGCTTTCCGCGTCGCCTTTTATGCCCGACCTGCTCGCCAATCTGAACCCCGAACAACTCGCCGCCGTCACGTTGCCGAACGAACCGGCGCTGATCCTTGCAGGGGCGGGCAGCGGCAAGACCCGCGTGCTGATCACGCGCATCGCGTGGCTGATCCAGCAGGGCTACGCATCGCCGCCCACCGTGCTCGCCGTGACCTTCACGAACAAGGCCGCGCGCGAGATGATGGCGCGCCTGTCGGCGATGATGCCGATCGACACGCGCGGGATGTGGATCGGCACGTTCCATGGCCTGTGCAACCGGATGCTGCGCACGCACTGGCGCGACGCCGGCCTGCCGCAGACCTTCCAGATCCTCGACACGGCCGACCAGCTGTCCGCGATCAAGCGGCTGATGAAGGCGGCGAACGTCGACGACGAGAAGTACCCGCCGAAGAACGTCCAGTACTTCATCAACAATGCGAAGGAGCAGGGGCTGCGCCCTGACAAGGTCGACGCGACCGACAACTTCAACCGCAAGTTCGTCGAGCTGTACCAGGCATACGACCAGCAGTGCCAGCGCGAGGGCGTCGTCGATTTCCCCGAGCTGCTGCTGCGCTGCTACGAATTGCTCGCGTACAACGCGCCGCTGCGCGCGCACTACCAGGCGCGCTTCCGGCACATCCTCGTCGACGAGTTCCAGGACACCAACAAGCTGCAGTACGCGTGGCTCAAGATGCTCGCGGGCGGCCAGAACGCGATCTTCGCGGTCGGCGACGACGACCAGTCGATCTACGCGTTCCGCGGCGCGAACGTCGGCAACATGCGCGACTTCGAAGACGAATTCCGCGTGCGCAACCTGATCAAGCTCGAGCAGAACTACCGGTCGCACGGCAACATCCTCGACGCGGCGAACCAGCTGATCTCGAACAACGCGCATCGCCTCGGCAAGAACCTGCGCACCGACGCGGGCCACGGCGAGCCCGTGCGCGTGTACGAGGCGAGCACCGATTCGCAGGAAGCCGGCTGGATCGTCGAGGAGATCCGCTCGCTGATCAACACCGGGATGGCGCGCAGCGAAGTGGCCGTCCTGTACCGCAGCAACGCGCAGTCGCGCTCGATCGAGCACACGCTGATGTCGTCGGGCATCCCGTACCGCGTGTACGGCGGCCTGCGCTTCTTCGAGCGCCAGGAAGTGAAGCATGCGCTCGCGTACCTGCGCCTGATCGACAACCCGAACGACGACACCGCGTTCGTGCGCGTCGTGAACTTCCCGACCCGCGGAATCGGCGCGCGCTCGATCGAGCAGCTCGCCGACGCCGCGCGCCTGTACGGCTGCTCGATGGCCGCCGCGATTCCGTACGTGACGGGCAAGGCCGGCACGAGCCTCGGCGGGTTCGCGAACCTGATCGCGAAGATGCGCGCCGACACGCAGCAGATGAACCTGCCCGACACCGTTGAGCACATCGTGCGCGCCAGCGGTCTCGCCGATTTCTACCAGGGCGAGCGCGAAGGCCAGGATCGTCTCGAGAACTTGCAGGAACTCGTGAACGCGGCTACCGCGTTCATCGCCGAGGAGGGCTACGGGCTCGACACGCCGGCCCGTTCGATTCCGCTGCGCGCAGGCGCGATCGCGGCCCCGGAGCTCGGCACCGCGGCGGACGGCGCCGTCGTCGACGTGCTCGACCCGGCGGCCCCGGGCGACCCCGCACAGAACCCCGACACGATGACGCCGCTCGCCGGTTTCCTGTCGCATGCGTCGCTGGAGGCCGGCGACAACCAGGCGCAGGCCGGCCAGGACGCCGTGCAGCTGATGACGGTGCACGCGGCGAAGGGGCTCGAATTCTCGGCCGTGTTCATCACGGGCCTCGAGGAAGGGCTGTTCCCGCACGAGAACAGCGTGCTCGAATCGGACGGCCTCGAGGAAGAGCGCCGGCTGATGTACGTCGCGATCACGCGCGCGAAGGAACGGCTCTACCTGTCGTTCGCGCAGAGCCGGATGCTGCACGGCCAGACGCGCTACAACGTGCGCTCGCGCTTCTTCGACGAGCTGCCCGAGCACGTGCTCAAGTGGCTGACGCCGAAGGTCGAGGCCGGTTCGCGCTGGGGCGGCGGTCGGACAACGCCGGGTACGGGCGCGACTGGTTCGCGCGGCCGGGCGGCGGCAGTCGCGAGCAGATCGTCGATGCGGCCGTGTCCGCGCCGCTGCCGGCGTTCGCGAACAAGCAGCGTGCCGCCGACACCGGTTTCCGCGTCGGCCAGCAGGTGTTCCATACCAAGTTCGGCGAAGGCACGGTTACCGCGCTCGAAGGCAACGGCACCGATGCGAAGGCACAGGTGAAATTCAAGCGGCACGGCGAGAAGTGGCTCGCGCTCGCGGTCGCGAAACTGCAGGCGGTGGAATGAGCATGGATATCAAGGCTTCGTCGCCGGGCAAGCCGCTCGGCATTCTCGCCGCGCTGCCCGAGGAACTCGGCGACCTGATCGCCGCGATGCGCGCCGACGGCGCGATGAAGACGGTCACGCTCGGCCGCCGCGATTATCACGTCGGTACCGTGCACGGTGCGGCCTGTGTTGTGACGCTCGCGCGGGTCGGCAAGGTCGCGGCCGCCGCGACGGTCAGCGCGCTGATCCACGTGTTCGGCGTGTCGGGCATCGTGTTCACCGGCGTCGCGGGCGGTGTGTCGCGCACGGTGCGCGTCGGCGATGTCGTCGTGGCCGATACGCTGCTGCAGCACGACCTCGACGCGTCGCCGCTGTTTCCGCGCTATGAGGTGCCTTTGCTCGGCATCACGCGTTTCGCGACCGACGCCGCACTGACCGCGCGCCTGCGGGCCGCGTGCACGCAATTCGTCGCGGAAGAGGGCGGCGCGCTCGCCGAGCGTTTCCGGCTGGCCGGCGCGCAGTTGCGCAACGGGCTCGTGATCAGCGGCGACCGCTTCGTGTCGAGCGAGCGCGAGGTCGTCGCGCTGCGCGACGCGCTGCCGGATGCGCTCGCGGTCGAAATGGAAGGCGCCGCGATCGCGCAGGTGTGCGCGGAGCACGACGTGCCGTTCGCGCTCGTGCGCACGATCTCCGACACGGCCGACGATCACGCGACGCAGTCGTTCTCGCACTTCCTGTCGGCGATCGCGAGCAGCTATTCGTCCGGCATCCTCAAGCGCTTCCTGACGCTGCATGCGACGACGGCGGCCTGAGCGCCGCCGTCGTCCGGGCTCGCGCATTTCACGTCACGCCTGCTACGCGCGCCGGCTGCTTTCGAGGTTCGGCAGGAACACCGTCAGCACGCCGATCAGCGGCAGGAACGAGCACACCTTGTAGACGAACGTGATGCTCGTCGCGTCGGCGAGCTGGCCGAGCACGGCCGCGCCGACTCCGCCGAGGCCGAACGCGAAGCCGAAGAACAGGCCCGCGACCATCCCGACCTTGCCCGGCATCAGCTCCGTCGCGTAGACCAGGATCGCGGCGAACGCCGACGCGAGCACGATGCCGATGATCACGGTCAGCACGCTGGTCCAGAACAGGTTCGCATACGGCAGCAGCAGCGTGAACGGCGCGACGCCGAGGATCGATACCCAGATCACGTACTTGCGGCCGATCCGGTCGCCCACCGGCCCGCCGATCAGCGTGCCCGCCGCCACCGCCGCGAGGAACACGAACAGGTGGATCTGCGCGGCCTGCACCGACAGGTGGAACTTGTCGATCAGGTAGAACGTGAAATAGCTGTTGATGCTCGCGAGGTAGAAATACTTCGAGAACACGAGCAGCACCAGCACGCCGATCGCGCCCATCACGCGGCCGCGCGACAGCGTCGGGTGGCCGGCCGCCGCGGCCTTCTTCTTCATCGACGGATGCTGCTTGTACCAGTGGCCGATCTGCGTGAGCACGATCATCGCGACGAGCGCGGCTGCCGAGAACCACGCGATGCTGTGCTGGCCGTGCGGAATGATCACGAGCGCGGCGAGCAGCGGCCCGAGCGCGGAACCCGCGTTGCCGCCGACCTGGAACACCGACTGCGCGAGCCCGTGCTGGCCGCCCGACGCCATCCGCGCGACGCGCGACGATTCGGGGTGGAACACCGACGAGCCGCAGCCGACGAGCGCCGCGGCCACCAGCAGCATCGGGAAATTCGGCGCGACCGACATCAGCAGTAGCCCTGCGAGCGTGAAGCCCATGCCGACCGGCAGCGAATACGGTTTCGGACGCTTGTCGGTATAGAGGCCGACGAGCGGCTGCAGCAGCGACGCGGTGATCTGGTAGGTGAGCGTGATCAGGCCGATCTGCGCGAACGACAGCGCGAACTGGCTCTTGAGCATCGGGTAGATCGCGAGGATCAACGACTGGATCATGTCGTTGAGCATGTGCGAGAAGCTGATCGCGCCGAGCACCGGGTAGACGGTGCGGGCTGCGGGGGCGGCAGGCGCCGCGTGCGGCAAGGGGGCGGCCGGCGCGGCCTGGCCGGCGGCGCGCGTGTCGAGGCTGGTTTCCATGTGAGCTGAGCGGGTTGGGGTAGCGGGACGCGCTCGGTGCGGACGGCGCGTTTGGATCGTTGCAGCGTCAAGCGAGTGTAATGTGGCGCGTTGTGAATGTCCGGCCAAGTTTTGTCGCAAATCAGACATTGAGGGGCGCATCGCCGCTCGCGCGCCTTTTTGACCGGGTATAACGCTGGCGGTGTGTGCCGTGTCGGGCTGCGTCGTGCCGGATGCGCGTTTCACCGGACTCAAGGAATGCCGCCGGCTGCCGTAGAACCGACGAAATAACCAGACGGGCGCGCTGTTCCGGACGCCGGCCACGAGCCGCGCCGGGGCGGACGCGCGGGCGCGACAGCCATCGCGGTGACGCTGGAGCGCCGGCCGCCGGACCCGACCTTTCCGGCAGCATGATCAAAATGGGGACTCTATCGATGAATGCAGCTTCACTGCGTCCGCAGGCGGGCGCTCCTGTCGACGCGCCGGGCGACGGCGCCAAGCGTGCCGCCCGGCGTGCGCGCCAACCCTGGAGCGTCAAGGCGACGTTGCGCGCCGCATTCGCGATCCTGCTCGCCGGCACGCTGGCGATCGGCATGTTTTCGCTCTGGCAGATCAGCCGGCTGAATGCGTCGATCGCGTCCGTCTACGAGCAGGGTCACGTCGCGAGCCGCGCGGCCGAGGAGGTTCGGGCCGAAGTGCTGCGCGCGAGCCGGGCCCAGAAGATGCTGCTGACCGCGACCACCGCGAAGGAACGCGACGAGCTGGGCGCCGAGGTGGGCGCGGGGCTCGCGTCGATCGGCCAGGCGCTCGGCACGCTGCAGCGTTATGCGGATCCGGCCGACGTCGACGATTCGGCGCGGCTGCGCGCATTCTCGACGGCGGTCGGTACGTGGAGCGCGCATCTGCGCGATTTCGTCGCGCTCGTGCAGGCCCAGCCGCTCGACCTGTCGCAGATGAACTGGCAGGTCGGCACGCAGGACGTGTCGCTGCTGGTCGAAACCGGCAAGCTCGAGAAACTGGTCGCCGAACTCGTGAAGACGCGCGGTGCGAAATCGAAGGCGACGCTCGATGCGTCCGCCACCATTTTCTCGTCGTCGTTCGCGATGATCGCGGCGATGACGGTTGCGCTGATCGTGCTGGCGATCGTCATCGCGGAGCGCGTCGTGCGCCGTCTCGCGTCGCAGCTCGGCGGCGAGCCCGCGCATGCCAAGGCGATTGCCGCGGACATCGCGCGCGGCGACCTGACGCGACCGATCACGCTGGGCCGGCACGACCGCGACAGCATGGTGCGTGCGCTGGCCGAGATGCAGACGGGGCTCGCGGCGACCGTCGGCGAGATCGCCGTCAGCGCCGAGGCGATCGCGGCCGCGTCGGGCGAGATTTCCACGGGCAATCTCGACCTGTCCAAACGCACCGAGCAGCAGGCCGTCGCGCTCGAGCGCACCGCGGCCAGCATGGAGCAGCTCACGTCGACCGTACGGCAGAACGCCGAGAACGCGCGGCAGGCGAGCGCGCTCGCGGAGAACGCGTCGACGGTCGCGGAGGCGGGCGGCGAGGTGGTCAACCGGGTCGTCGCGACGATGAGCGAGATCGACGACAGCGCGAAGAACATCCGCGACATCATCGGCACGATCGAGGGAATCGCGTTCCAGACCAACATTCTCGCGTTGAACGCGGCGGTCGAGGCCGCACGCGCGGGCGAGCAGGGGCGTGGCTTCTCGGTGGTCGCGGGTGAAGTCCGCCTGCTCGCGCAGCGCGCGGCGACCGCGGCGAAGGAGATCCGCGCGCTGATCGGCGCGTCGGTCGAGCGAGTGGCGAACGGTGCGGCGCTCGCGCACGATGCGGGTCGCACGATGGGCGACGTCGTGCGCGCGGTCAAACGCGTGACCGACATCATCGGTGAAATTTCCGCCGCGTCGGACGAGCAGAGCGCGGGGATCGACGAGATCGGCCGCGCGGTCACGCAGATGGATGCCGGTACCCAGCAGAACGCGGCGCTCGTCGAGCAGGCGGCCGCCGCGGCGAATGCGCTCGACGAGCAGGCGCAGGCATTGAAGTCGCTGGTCGGGCGCTTTCGTCTCGCGGCCTGAGCGCCGCCGACCGTTCGGACATTACGACTTCTTCGGCTTGTCGGGATCGATGATGACCGTGCAGGTCGTACCCGCCGACAGCACCACGTCGGCCGGCACTTCGTCGATCCTGATGCGCACCGGCACGCGCTGCGCGAGGCGCACCCAGTTGAAGGTCGGGTTCACGTCCGCGACGAGGTCGCGGCTTTGCGGGTTGTCGCGATCGTAGATGCCGCGCGAGATGCTTTCGACGTGGCCCTTCATCACGCCGCCGCTCATCAGCCGCATTTCGGCCGGCGCGCCGATCTTCACGCGCGGCAGCTTGGTTTCCTCGAAGTAGCCGTAGACCCAGAACGAGTGGCTGTCGACGATCGCGAGTTTCGCCTGGCCGGCCACCGCGTAGTTGCCCTTGAAGGTCTGCAGGTTCGTGATGTAGCCGTCGACCGGCGCGACGACGCGCGTGCGCTCGAGGTTGAGCTTCGCGGCATCGAGCGCGGCGATCGCCTGCTGGTACTGCGCATCGGCGCTCGACGCACTGTGCGCGGCGTTCTCGCGGTTTTCCTTCGACACGACGAGCGCATCGAGATCCGCGCGGCGCGCCGCATCGTCACGGCGCATCTGCAGTTCCGCGCGGCGGGCGGCGACGGCCGCCTGCGCCTGCTCGACCGCGATCTGGTAGTGCGACGGGTCGATCTGCATGATCAGGTCGCCTTTCTTCACGAGCTGGTTGTCATGCACGGGCAGTTCGACGATCGCGCCCGACACGTCCGGTGCGACGTTGACGATCTCGGCGCGCACGCGCCCGTCGCGCGTCCACGGATCGTCCATGTAGTGCACCCACAGCGAGCGCCCGATCAGGATCGCGACGAGAAGAATGACGGCGGTCGCGACGAAGCCGAAGAGTTTTCTGAGAATCATGATGGTTCGGAATCAACGGTAAACGGCAAGACTCAGTCCGCCGCAAATGCAGACGAGGAGGCAGGCCCGGAACAGCGACGGGTGCCAGACGAGACGGTAGAGGCCTGTATAGGCGAGCAGGCGGTCGACGGCCCAGGTCGCGAGCGCGCCGAGGACGAACATCAGCACCACCGTGGGCATGTAGGCATCGAGAATGGCGATTTCACGCGGCATCATGACGAGGCTCCTGGTTGGGGTGCGCGGCCGCGGTTCAGCGACGCGAGCGGCGATTCGGGATCGAGCAGTGCCGTGCGCACGAAATGCAGATGGCTCAGGATGCGCTGCAGCCGGTGGCGTTCCTCGCGCGTCGGCGCGAGCGCGATCAGCGCGGCGAGCGCCTGCCGAGTTGCGTCGATCGCCGCGTTGGTGGCCGCGAGCGTCGCGTCGAAGCGGTCCGCGGCCGGTTTCTCGAACAGCGCGGAGAGGGTGTCGCGCATCGTCTCGATCGCGCGGCGCCACGGCGTTTCCGGCGCGTAGTGCGGGGCGGCCGGCAGCGCCGCGAGTTCGTCGCGCAGGTCGATGGCCGCATTGCCGGTTTCGAGCACCGCGAACATCCAGCGCAGCGTGTCGCGCTGCACGTCGGGCTGGTCGGCCGACAGCGTATGCGCCTGGTACATCAGGTCGCGCGCGCCGCTCTCGAAGCGCGTGCGCAATCCGGCGAGCCGCGCGTGGCAGGCCGCGACGGCCTGGTGACGCAGGTCGGCGAACAGGCGTTTCTTGAGCCACGGCGCGGTCGGCGGGAACAGCACGGCGAACGCGATCGCCGATACCAGCATCGACAACAGGAGCGCGAGCGCGTCGTTCATGAAGCTCGTCGGATCGTAGTGCGTGATGCTGTCGGGGCCGGCGAGGAAGCAGAAGAAGATCAGGTAGCCGGCGCCGTAGCCCGCGAGCTTCGGCTTGAGCGTCATGTAGATGCCGATCGCGAGCAACGGCGCGAGCGCCGCGCACAGCAGGACGAAGCCGTCGATCCGCGGGTAGATGCCGAACGTCAGCAGGAAGCCGGTACAAACGGCCAGCGCCGTGCCCATGCCCATCTGCGCGGCCATCGCGGTCGGGCGCGGCGCCGACGACGCGAGCGCGCAGGTCGCCGCGGCGTTCAGCACCAGCATCACGCCGCTCGGCCACGCGGTCTCGATCCAGAACCAGCCGAGCGCGAGAATCACCGTCGCGGTGCGGATCCCCGCGATCGTGGCGGCCGTTTTGTTGGTGCGCGGCTCGTAGCGTTCGATCCAGCGTTCGCGCTCGTGCGTCGCGGTCGCGAGCGATGCATAGGTCGCCGCGTATTCCTGCAGGTCGGTGATGAAGCGGTACAGCAGTTCGGCGGCCGTATCGAAGTCGAGCAGCGGGAAGTCGGGCTGCGTTTCGAGTTCCGCGCGCGTCGCGCGGATACGGCGCGGCAGCGCGTCGCGCCATGCGAGCAGTTGCTCGGCAGAGTGCGCGGCGTCGATCGACGTGCGCACGGGTTCGCCATCGCGCGTGAGCAGCGGCGCGATCTCGCGGAAATACGGCTCGATCGCGTCGATCGCGGCCTGCGCGCCGGCCGCGTGCAGCCGGTTCATCAGCTGGTGCAGCGCGTGAAAGCGGCTCGATGCGCTCATGAATTCGCTGTTCAGCCGCGCGAGGCGGCCGCTGCGCATGCGCGTGTCCGGGTCCTCGAACACGGCCATGCTGCGCGCGGCCTCGAAGCCGACCACGTCGGCGACGAAGCGCGTATGGATGGTCTCGATGTGTGCGCGGTCGAGCTGGCCCGACAGCGCCGATGCGACGTAGTCGACGAAGCTGCCGAAGCGCTTGCGCACCGTCGTGCGCATCTGTTCGCCCGTGTATCGCGGAAACACGAGCGCGCTGACGACGCCGGCCGACACGATCCCGATGATGACTTCGGAGACCCGCGTCATCGCGCTCATGAATGCCCCATCCGGGTGTTGCGACGCGGGCAGGCCGATCAGCGCGGTCGTATAGCCGGCGAGCAGGAAGCCGTAACTGCGGAAGTTGCGGTTGCGCGCGGCGCCGGCGGTGCACAGCGCGATCCACAGGGCGATCGCCAGCAGGAACAACTGCGGCTGCTGGGGGAACAGCCCGACGAACGTGAGCGTCGCGATGAGCCCGAAGATCGTGCCGGCAACCCGGTAGAAGCTTTTCGCGAGCACGGCGCCGCTTTGCGGCTGCATCACGATGAAGACGGTCGTCATTGCCGTTTTCGGCGCCGGCAGGTCGAGCCGCATCGACACGCCGAGCGCGATGAAGGCCGCGAGCAGCGCCTTGAACAGGTAGAGCCACGCGGCGCCGTCGGTGCGGGCCCAGTCGCCGAACGCGGCGAGCCACGCGGACGGCGGACGGCCGGCGGGCGGGGAGGCGGAGGAGGTGGCTGGCATGACGAACGCTCCGCGTTACCGGGCCGCCGGCGCGCGGGCCGCGTCGGCGCGTGCTTGCGGCGCGGCGCCGCCGGCTTTCGGATTCGACGCAGCGGCAGCCGGCGCGTTGGCGCCCGAGGTGGCGGCCGATGCTTTGGGGCCCGACGCTCCGGCGCCCGAAGTAGCGACGCCCGACGTAGCGACGCCCGACACATCCTCACCCGTCTCGACGCCGCCGCCAAGCGCGGCCATCAGCTGAGCGTGCGCGGCGAGGCGTTCCGCATCGATGCGGGCGGCCGTCTCCTGCGCGCGCAACAACTGCTGTTGCGCGACCAGCACGTTCACGTAGTCGGTCAGCCCGCGGCGGAAGCCTTCGCGCGACAGCTGGTAGCTGCGGTCGTTGGCGGCCACCGAACGCGCGGCGTCCTTCTTCTGCGTATCGAGCGAGCGGATCCGCACGACCTGGTCGGCGATGTCCTTGAGCGCGCCGACGATCGTCTGGTTGTAACGCTCGACCGCCTGGTCGTAGCCGGCGTTCGCCGCGCCGAGCTGCGCACGCAGCCGCCCGCCTTCGAAGATCGGCAGCGACAGCGCGGGGCCGGCCGTCCAGCCGCCGTTCATCGCGCGCAGGAAGTCGGTGAACGGCGCGGTCACGCCGAAGCCGCCGACCGTCGCGAGCAGGTCGATGTTCGGGTAGAACGACGCTTTCGCTACGTCGATGCCGCGCGCCTGCGCGTCGACCGTCCAGCGCGCCGCGACGACGTCGGGGCGGCGGCCGAGCAGGTCGGCCGGCATTGCCGACGGCAAGCCGGCCGGTGCGTGGAGCGACAGCTGCGGCCGCTTGATCGCATCGCCGGCGCCCGGGCCCTTGCCGGCCAGCGCGGCGAGCTGGTGCCGCGCGAGCTGGATCGCTTCCTCGTAGCTGTCGATCTGGCGCTCGTAGTCGGGCAGCGTCGATTCCGCCTGGCTCACTTCGAGCTGCGTGCCGAGGCCGGCCTGCAGCCGCTTGCGCGCGAGATCGGCGAGCGAACGCTGGCGTTCGAACGTTTCATGCGCGAGGTCGAGCAGCGCGTAGTTCATCGACATGCCGACGTACGCGCGCACGACGTTGACTTCGAGCTCGAGCTTCGCCGCGCGTGCGTCGGCGGCGGTCGCGTGCGCGGTGTCGAGCGCGCGCTCGGTCGCGTTCTTGTCCTTGCCCCACAGGTCGAGGTGGTACGACAGGCCCAGTGTGCCGGTGTTGTTCCAGGTGTCGGCGTTCGCGAGCGGGCCCGGGCCGTAGAAGACATTGTCGGGCCAGTGCTCGCGCATCAGCGACAGGTTGCCGTTGATCTGCGGCAGTTCGGCCGAGCGGGCGACGCGCGCCATCGCCTGCGCTTCGCGCACGCGCGCCTCGGCGGCCGCGAGGGTCGGGTTGCCGGCTTGGGCGGCGACGATCCACGCATCGAGCTGCGGATCGCCGTACGCGCGCCACCAATCGGCCGCGGGCCATCCCGCATCGCGGTCGGCGGCGCGGATGGCCGCGCCGGCGTCGAGCGCGTTCGCTTCGATGCGAGTGGACTGGGTGTGGTTGTCGCCCATGCTCGCGCAACCGGCCATTATTAATGAGACTGCAAGAACCGCCAGTGCGAGCGTCCCTTTTGTCGCCGGAGACTGCACGATTTTCTCCCTTTCGGATATAGATGAGTCGGATGCGATTATATTTTTCAGCGATTCCTGAATATACGGACAAGGGTGCAAGTCATTTTTACAAAAGCTGAGATAATATTTGCTAGCGAGCGTGTAACAATCCTCCCCGATTCTCACGGGTATTGGGATGGATACGTTACAAAACATGCGGGTATTCGTCCGCGTGGTCGACGCGGGAAGCTTTACCGCGGCCGCCCAGCAGATGAATTCGACCACTGCCTACGCGTCGCGCGCGGTCTCGGATCTCGAGGCGCACCTGCGCACGCGCCTCCTGAACCGCACGACGCGCCGGATCGCGCTGACCGAAGCCGGCGAGCGCTACCTGCAGCGCTGCGAGCAGATCCTCGCGTATGTCGACCAGGCCGAAGCCGAGGCGGGCGACGCGCATGCGCGCCCGTCGGGCAAGCTGAAGGTGCATTGCTTCACGAGCCTCGGCCAGCACTACCTGGTGCCGGCCATCGCGCGCTATCGCGAGCGCTATCCGGACGTGCACGTCGAGCTGACGCTCGCGCAGCGGATGCCCGACCTGCTCGACGAGGGCTACGACGTCGCGATCGTCGTCGGCCGCGACCTGCCGGATTCTGGGCTCGTGTCGCAGCGGCTCGGCGAATCGTACAGTGTCGTCTGCGCGTCGCCGCGCTACCTCGAGCGGCACGGCGTGCCGCAACAGCCGCAGGATCTCGCGCGTCACACCTGTCTCGGGATGGTCGCGCCGGGCTTTCATTTCGACGAATGGGCGCTTTCGGGGCCGAACGGCGACGAGCATGTCGCACTGCCGGCGCCGCCGTTTCGCGTGAATGTCGCCGAGGCGCTCGCCGCGGCCGTGCGCGAAGGGATGGGGATCGGCGGCCTGCCGCTCTATTCGGCGATAGCCGGCCTGCGCAACGGCCATTTCGTGCGCGTGATGCCCGAATACCGTTCGCACGTGATGAACATCTACGCGCTGTATCCGTCGCGCCAGTATCTCGACGCGAAAATCCGTACCTGGGTCGATTTCCTGCGCGACGAGCTGCCGGCCACGCTCGCAGCCGACGAAGCCGCGCTCGAACAGTACACGCGTGCGACATGATGTCGCGGGATCGCGAAATCTGACGAGATTTGTCCTTCACGCAACATTTTTTTACGGTCGTCCGGCGGACAGTTTGATACTGTCTGGCTCAGAGTGATCTGCAGCAATACGGAGCAGCAATGGATACGCACCTGATGATCGGCCTTGGAGTCCTGTTCGGCGTGATCGGCGCCGTCGCGTCGCGCGACCTGCTGCGCGCGATGAAGGCGCGGCTGCAGCCGGCGCCGGTCCGGGTGCGGTCGGCGTCGGAGGCCGCGCGCCGCCTCGGGCGCTGAAGCGGCGGGGCGGTCTAGTGGCTGGCCGCCTCGCGGTCGGCCGCCCCGCCAAGCACCACGACCTTGTCCCACGTGAACGCGGTGTTTTCCCGTTCGCCGGTGCGCCGGTGGATGTAGCCGCGCGGGTTGCATACCACGCGTGTGCCACCGTCCGCCACATAGTCGAATGACGTATGCGTGTGGCCGTGCACCCAGAGGGCGACCGGCGCGCGCACCAGCCCCGCCAGATCGTTGACGAACCCGGCCGACACCGGATCCTGCGCATAGCGCTGCGCCAGCGAGCGCCGGTGCGGCGCATGATGGGTAACGACGATCGTCGTGCCGGCGAACGGCACAGCCAGCTGTGCCTCGAGCCACGCCCGCGACCGGCGGTGCAGCGCGAGCGCATCGGCCGGCGTGAAATCGCGCTCCGCGCCGCGTTCCGGCGCATCGCTACCCGCATGGACCGCCGCGTCATGCGGCCAGGTCACCTGGATCAAGCCCTTGAAATCGAGCATCACGCGCGACGCCGCGTCGATCGCGCGCGCTACGCTCGCGTCATCTGCGCCGAACAGCGCGAAGTCGGTCCACAGCGTCGTGCCGAGCACGCGGAACCGCTGCCCGGGATCGACGTAGACGTCGTTGTTCAGGTAATGCACGTTGTCGAGCGCCCGCGCCGCATCGCGCATCGCCGTCTCCAGCGCGCCGAATTCCCCGTCGTAGTACTCGTGGTTACCCGGCACGTAGATCACCGGCACCGCGGGATCGAACGTTTCGGCGGCCCAGCGCAGGCCTTCCGCATGATTGTGGATGTCGCCGGCCAGCACGACGAGATCCGCGTCGGCATGCGCGATCGCGTCGGGCTGGTTGCTCTCGAGGTGCAGGTCGGACAGGACGCGGATTTTCACGAACGTCGCTCCGAAACAAGTGGCTTCAGCGCAGGACCTTGCCGGGATTCATCAGGCCGCGCGGGTCGAGCGCGGTCTTCAGCGTGCGCATCAGCGTCGTTTCGACCGGGGACTTGTAGCGCTGCGCGTCGTCGATCTTCAGCTGGCCGATTCCGTGCTCCGCGCTGATCGTGCCGTGGTGGCGGTGCACGTTGTCGTAGACGATCCGGTTGATCGGTGCCTGGAACGCGGCGAGGAACGCCTTCGGATCGCCGCCTTCGGGCATCTGCACGTTGTAGTGGAGGTTGCCGTCGCCGAGGTGGCCGAACGTGACCATCCGCGCGCCCGGCGCGGCCTGCTGGATCGCCGCGTCGGTTTCGTCGATGAAGCGCGCGATCGACGAAATCGGCACCGCGATGTCGTGCTTGATGTTGAGCCCCTCGTCGGCCTGTGCGAGCGGGATGTGCTCGCGCAGATCCCAGAACGCGCGCGATTGCGCGAGATTCTCCGCGACCACCGCGTCGACCACGAGCCCGGCCTCGAACGCTTCCTCCATCAGTTTCTCGAACAGCGCGCGCGCATGCGCTTCGCTTTCGTTGTCTGACAGTTCGAGCAGCACCGTTTGCGCGTGCGTCTGCGCGAACGGGTAGCGCAGTTGCGGGTAGTGCTTGCCGACCAGCTGCATGCAGAAATCCGACATCAGCTCGAAGCCGGTCAGGAGCGGCCCGGCCGCGCGCTGCGCGAGCGCGAGGAAATCGAGCGCCGCGTGCGGCGATTCGAGCGCGGCGAGTGCCGTGACCTGCGCGGCCGGCAGCGGATGCAGCTTCATCACGGCCGCCGTGATGATCCCGAGCGTGCCTTCCGCGCCGATGAACAGGTCGCGCAGGTCGTAACCCGTGTTGTCCTTGCGCAGTCCGCGCAGGCCGTCCCAGATCTCGCCCTGCGGCGTCACGACCTCGAGCCCGAGGCACAGCTCGCGCGCGTTCCCGTAGCGCAGCACCGCGGTGCCGCCCGCATTGGTCGACAGGTTGCCGCCGATCGTGCAGCTGCCTTCCGCCGCGAGGCTCAGCGCGAACAGCCGGCCGCCTTCGCGGGCGCGCGCCTGCACGTCGGCGAGAATCACGCCGGCTTCGACGGTGATCGTGTTGTTGTGCGGATCGAGCGCGCGCACGCGGTTCAGGCGCGCGACGCTCAGCACGGCCTGGCTGCCGCTCGTGTCGGGCGTGGCGCCGCCGGCAAGGCCGGTGTTCCCGCCTTGCGGCACGAGTGCGATGCCGTGCAGGTTCGCGAGCTTCACGAGGGCGGCGACCTCGGCCGTGTCCGCGGGTTTCAGCACCGCGCACGCGGCACCCTTGTAGCGGCGGCGCCAGTCGGTGAGGAACGGTTCGGTATCGTGCGGGTCGGTCAGCACATGATCGGCGCCGATCGCCTCGCGGCATGCGGAAACGAAAGCTTCGGAAGATTTCATGGCGGTCGGTCGCGTAAGGGTCAGGACGCGGCGCGCGACTTTTTCGCCGCGCGCTTGAACGGCGCGACGTATGCCAGCGCCGCGACGAAGAAACCGGCGGCGAGCGCGGTTTCGCACCAGCCGAGCGTCGCTGACAGCCCGCGATCGGACATGCCGCGCACGACGCCTTCGGCGAAATAGACGAGGATCAGCATGCTCGCCCACTGCATCGTATAGATGTTACGCCGCCAGACGCCGGGCAGCGCGAGCGCGAGCGGGATGGCCTTGAGCATCAGCGCGGAGCCGCCCGGGCGCAGCGGCGCGAGCCGCAGCTCCCACGCGAGCGACAGCGCGATCAGCGCGACGAGGCACGCGGCGGCGGCCAGCGCATGGCACGGCCGGGCGGCCGGAGCGGGGCGGGCGGCGGGTTCGGGCGGGTTCATGCGGCGGCCTGCGCGTCGGCGAGGGCGCTGGCCGTGCGGGCCAGCCGGGCGCCGAGCGCGGCCGCGAGCGCCTTTTCGTCCGCGGACAGCCCGCCGGCGGCCGAGCGATCGTGCTGCGCGACGTGCGATGCGCCGTACGGCGTGCCGCCGGTACGCGTCGTGCTGAGCGCGGATTCCGTGTACGGGATCCCGACGATCATCATGCCGTGATGAAGCAGCGGCAGCATCATCGACAGCAACGTCGATTCCTGGCCGCCGTGCAGGCTGCCCGTCGACGTGAACACGCTGGCCGGCTTGCCGGTCAGCGCACCCGACAACCATTGCGGCGTGGTGCCGTCGAGGAAATACTTGAGCGAGGCGGCCATGTTGCCGAAGCGGGTCGGCGAGCCGAGCGCGAGGCCCGCGCATTCCTCGAGATCGCGCAGTTCCGCGTACGGCGGGCCGTCGGCGGGGATGTCGGGGGCGGTGGCTTCGCAGACGGCCGATACGGGCGGCACGGTGCGGATGCGGGCCTGCATGCCCGGCACGCTGTCGATGCCGTTCGCGATCGCGAGCGCAAGATCGCGCGTGGCGCCGTGACGGCTGTAATAGAGGACGAGGATGTCTTTCATGGGCGACGGAACCGCGTGCGGCCGCGCGCGTGCCCGGTGCAGTCGGCCCCTGCTGGAATCGAGCGGCTATTATAGGGGCTGAAGCCGTCGCGCAGCGCGGCGGCGCGGTATCAAGAAGGAGAAGCCGTTTGCCGAAGTTGAGCGTCGATCTCGACACCCTCAAGCGCCTCGCGCAGTTCGCAGCCCGGCGCAGTGCCGAGGATCGCATCCCGCAAGTGGCGGGCAGCCTGACCTTCACGACGATGCTGGCGCTCGTGCCGCTCGTGACGGTCGCGTTCGCGCTGTTCACCGCGTTCCCGATGTTCGCATCGTTCCAGATCTCGCTGCAGGGGTTCCTCGCGGATCACCTGATGCCCGCGCAGTTCAACGTCCAGATCTTCAAGTACCTGAACCAGTTCGCGTCGAAGGCCAAGGGGCTGACGACGGCCGGCCTGATCGTGCTCGTCGTCACGTCGGTGATGACGATGATGACGATCGAGTCGGCGTTCAACCTGATCTGGCGGGTACGCAAGCCGCGACCGTTCGCGCAGCGCGTGCTCGCGTACTGGGCGCTGATCACGCTGGGCCCGCTGCTGTTCGGCGTGAGCCTGTCGATCTCGTCGTACCTGTTCACGCAGTCGCTTGCGTTTACCGGCGCGGGGCCGTCGACGTCGATCGTCGAGTGGCTGCTGGCGCTCGTGTCGCTGCCGCTGACGGTGCTCGCGTTCACGCTGCTGTACGTGTACCTGCCGAACTGCACGGTCGCATGGCGCGACGCGGTGATCGGCGGGCTGTTCGCGGCCATCGCGTTCGAGCTCGCGAAGCGCGGTTTCGGCTACTACGTGCGGCGCATTCCGACCTATACGGCCGTATACGGCGCGTTCGCGGCGTTGCCCGTGTTCCTGTTATGGGTGTACCTGAGCTGGTTCATCGCGCTGCTCGGCGCGATGGTGGCCTCCGCGCTGCCGGCGATCCGCGTCGGCCAGTTCCACCGCATCCACTATCCGGGCAGCGACCTGCTCGACGCACTGGAAATGCTCGCGCGGCTGGCCGAAGCGCGCACGGCCGGCAAGCGCGGCTACACGGCGATGCGGCTCGCGACCATGCTGCGCTGCGACATGGAAACCGCGCAGCGCCTGCTGACGACGATGGAGGAGCGGGAATGGATCGCGCGGCTGGAAGGCGGCGACGGCGCGCAGCGTTACGTGCTGCTCGCGAACCCGGAGCAGCTGACGCTCGCGCAGTTATTCGACGTGCTGGTGATCGACCGCATGGAGCTGACCTACCAGTTGCAGCGACGCCGCAGCCACGTCGACGGCGCGGCGCTGCTCGCGGTGCTGTCGAGCGACCGCTTCGACGTGTCGCTCGCGTCGCTGATCGCCGCGCACCGGCACGCGGACGCGCATCCGGCCGCCGCGGCGATCGCGCCCGCGCCGGGGAGCGCGGACCCGCACGCGCGGCCGCCGCGGCCCGCGTGAGCGGGGTGCCTCGCCGTTACAGCGGGATCTTGCCGGTGCAAATATCCTTGAACATCACCCAGTCGCCCATCAGGCTGTAGATCGGGTGCCGGAACGTGGCCGGGCGGTTCTTCTCGAAGAAGAAGTGTCCGACCCACGCGAACCCGTAGCCGCAGACGATCGCCGCCGGCAGCCACAGCCAGTCGCCGGTCGCGATCGCCATCGCGACGCAGCCGATCACGCCGAGCGAGCCGACGAAGTGCAGCCGCCGCGACGTCAGGTTCTGGTGTTCGTTCAGGTAATACGGGTAGAAATCGGCGAAGCTGGCGAATTGCTCCGTATGCGTATGCGCCATGGCCGTCTCCTCGGGCCGCTGTTCATGGGGCCATTGTGCGGCGAGCGGCGGGCGGCCGCAAGCGTGCCGGCTGGCCGGCCTCCGCTTTCCTTTTGACAGGCTTTCCGATAGGATCGAAAGCGGTTTTGCATTCAAGCATGAGGGGACTACGATGCGCGTCAGCGATATTCTGAAAGTAAAGGGCAACACGCTGTTTACGGTGACGCCCGACAAGCCGCTGCGCGAAGCGGTCGATACGATGGCCGAGCACGACATCGGCTCGCTCGTCGTGATGGAGTACGGCGATCTCGTCGGCATGCTCACGTTCCGCGAGATCATCCTGCGCCTGCACGTGAACGGCGGCGCGATCGGCGACGTGCAGGTGCGCAAGGTGATGGACGAGCCGCTCACGTGCACGCCGGAAACGGACGTCAACGAAGTGCGCCGGATGATGCTCGAGCGCCATGCGCGCTATATGCCGGTGCTCGACAAGAAGGTGCTGATGGGCGTCATTTCGTTCTACGACGTCGCAAAGACAGTCGTCGAGGCGCAGAGCTTCGAGAACCGGATGCTGAAGGCGTACATCCGCGACTGGCCGGAATCGGAAGCCGAAGCGCACAAGCCGGTCGCCGGCTGAGCGCCGTGCCCGCGCCGCCCGTCCGGCGCGGGTGCCTCCGTCCAGCGCGGCGGCGCGGGCCAGGCCTGCGCCTGCGGCGCTGCCTTTCCTCCGATAACCAGGGCCCGCGCAGCGTCGCCCAGACGGCGCGCGCGTATTCCGCATGAGCGATCACACGTCAGTCTCGTCAGAGCGCCGCAGCGAACGGCACGCCCACGCGTCGCAGTTCGACCTGCTGCGCGAGCGCCGTTTCGCGCCGTTCTTCACGACCCAGTTCCTCGGTGCGCTGAACGACAACGTCTTCAAGATCGGCTTCACGTCGCTCGTCACCTATCACACCGCGCGGTTCGCCGGTGTCGATGCGAAGACGGCGGCCTTCCTGATTTCCGCGATCTTCATCCTGCCGTTCGTGCTGTTCTCGGCGACGTCCGGCCAGATCGCCGACAAATACGACAAGGCGACCCTCACGCGTTTCGTGAAGACCTTCGAGATCGTGCTGATGCTGGTCGGCGCGGCCGGCTTCGTCATGCACAGCGCGCCGCTGCTGTATCTGTGCACGTTCATGATGGGGATGCACTCGACGCTGTTCGGGCCCGTCAAGTATTCGTACCTGCCGCAGCATCTCGGCGAGCATGAGCTGGTCGGCGGCAACGGCCTCGTCGAGATGGGCACGTTCATCGCGATCCTGATCGGCACGATCATCGGCGGCGCGGCCGCGGGCATCGAAGGTGCCGGCGAGCGCGTGCTCGCGGTGAGCGTGCTCGTCATCGCGATCGCGGGGCGTCTGGTCGCGCAGCGCGTGCCTTCCACGCCGGCGCCGCAGCCCGATCTCGTGATCAACTGGAATCCGGTCAGCGAGACCTGGCGCAACCTCGGGCTCGCACGCCAGAACCGCACCGTGTTTCTCAGTCTGCTCGGCATTTCGTGGCTGTGGTTCGTCGGCGCGACGTTCCTCACGTCGTTCTTCAATTTCGCGAAGGACGTGCTGTCCGCGAGCCCCGACGTCGTCACGATCCTGCTCGCGACGTTCTCGGTCGGGATCGGCCTCGGTTCGCTGCTGTGCGAACGGCTGTCGCAGCGGCGCGTCGAGATCGGCCTCGTGCCGCTCGGCTCGATCGGTATCAGCGTGTTCGCGATCGAGCTGTATTTCGCGAGCCGCGCGCTGCCGTCGCCCGGCCATCTGCTGTCCGTCGGCGAATTCTTGGCCGGCGCGCGCCACTGGCGCATCCTGGCGGACCTGTTCCTGCTCGCGATGTTCGGCGGCTTCTACAGCGTGCCGCTGTATGCGCTGATCCAGAGCCGCAGCGCGCCGACGCACCGCGCGCGGATCATCGCCGCGAACAACATCCTGAACGCGCTGTTCATGATCCTGTCGGCCGTGATGGCGATGGGGCTGACCAAGGTGGGCGTCAGCATTCCGGGCATCTTCCTCGTCACCGCGCTGCTCAATGTCGTGGTCGCGGCCTACATCTATCTGCTCGTGCCCGAGTTCCTGCTCCGCTTCGTCGCGTGGGTGCTCGTCCACACGTTCTACCGGATTCGCCTCGTGCACGCGGAGCGGATTCCGGCGGAAGGAGCGGCCGTGCTCGTGTGCAACCACGTCAGCTACGTCGATGCGCTCGTGCTGGCCGCCGCGAGCCCGCGCCCGATCCGTTTCGTGATGGATCACCGGATCTTCAGGACGCGCTTCGCGAGCTGGGTGTTCCGGCATGCGAAGGCGATCCCGATCGCGCCGCGCCACGAGGATCCCGCGATGCTTGCGCGTGCGTACGACCTGTGCGAGGCCGCGCTGAAGGACGGCGAACTCGTGTGCATCTTCCCCGAGGGCAAGCTGACCAGGACGGGCGACATCAACACGTTCCATCACGGTGTGACGGAGATCCTCCGCCGTACATCGGCGCCGGTGATTCCGATGGCGCTGCGCGGGCTGTGGGGCAGCGTGTTCTCGCGACACGCGGACGCGCGCTGGCCGCGGCCCATCAAGCGCGGCGTGATGAGCCGGCTGACGCTGGCGGTCGGCGAGCCGATCCCGGCGTCGGTCGCGACGCCCGAGTCGCTGCAGGCCGCGGTAACCGAACTGCGCGGCGCGCGGAAGTAGCGGCGGGCAGGGCGGGGCCGCATCGCGCGGCCCGCGCCGCCGGGACGGCTGGCATAATGTAGGTCTTTCTATATTTCACGACCGGCAAGATAGAGGTCTGTCTATATTTCGACAAACCGCTTGCCTATCTCTCTTTGGGCGGTTCCATCATGTCCGGCAATACCCTCGGCACGCTTTTCACTGTCACGACCTTCGGCGAATCGCACGGTCCCGCGATCGGCTGCGTGATCGACGGCTGCCCGCCGGGAATGGGGCTGACGGAAGCCGACATCCAGCTCGAGCTCGATCGCCGCAAGCCGGGCACGTCGCGTCACGTGACGCAACGGCAGGAGGCTGACGAGGTCGAGATCCTGTCGGGCGTGTTCGAAGGCGTGACGACCGGCACGCCGATCGCACTGCTGATCCGTAACACCGACCAGCGCAGCAAGGACTACGGCAACATCGTCGAGACGTTCCGTCCCGGCCACGCCGACTACACCTACTGGCAGAAGTACGGCATCCGCGACTACCGCGGCGGCGGCCGTTCGTCCGCGCGCCTGACCGCGCCGATCGTCGGCGCGGGTGCGGTCGCGAAGAAGTGGCTGCGCGAGCGCTTCGGCGTCGAGGTGCGCGGCTACATGAGCGGCCTTGGCGAAATCGACGTGCCGTTCGTCGACTGGTCGCACGTCCACGAGAATCCGTTCTTCTCGCCGAATGCGGCGGTCGTGCCGGAGCTCGAGGCGTACATGGATGCGCTGCGCAAGGAGGGCGATTCGATCGGTGCGCGCATCGACGTCGTTGCCTCCGGCGTGCCGGTCGGCTGGGGCGAGCCCGTGTTCGACCGTCTCGATGCCGATATTGCGAAGGCGATGATGAGCATCAACGCGGTGAAGGGCGTCGAGATCGGTGCGGGGTTCGACAGCGTCGCGCAGCGCGGCTCGGTGCACGGCGACGAGCTGACGCCGGCCGGTTTCGTCGGCAACCATGCGGGTGGCGTGCTCGGCGGGATTTCGACGGGGCAGGACATCACCGTGTCGATCGCGATCAAGCCCACGTCGAGCATCCGCACGCCGCGCCGTTCGATCACGAAGTCGGGCGACGAAGCGACGGTGGAAACGTTCGGCCGCCACGATCCGTGCGTCGGCATCCGCGCGACGCCGATCGCCGAGTCGATGCTCGCACTGGTGCTGATCGATCACGCGTTGCGCCATCGCGCACAGTGCGGGGACGTCGAGACGACGACGCCGAAGATCGCCGGTAGCGCGACCTGATACGACTCGGGCGCCGCTGCGCAGGAGGCCGGCCGTCGAATCCATGTAAAACGGGGTGCTGCGTCGAGCAGCACCCCGTTTCGTTTGAGCGGCGAGAAAAACGCCGCTCGAGGCGGCGTTTTCCGGCACGTCACATGTTCGGGTAATTCGGCCCGCCGCCGCCTTCCGGCGTGACCCATACGATGTTCTGCGTCGGGTCCTTGATGTCGCAGGTCTTGCAGTGCACGCAGTTCTGCGCGTTGATCACCAGCCGATCGCTGCCGTCGTCGTTCTTCACGAACTCGTACACGGCCGCCGGGCAGAAGCGCCCCTCCGGCCCCGCATACGTGCGCAGGTTCACGTTCACCGGCACGTTCGCATCCTTCAAGGTCAGGTGCGCCGGCTGGTTCTCTTCGTGGTTCGTGTTCGAGATGAACACCGACGACAGCCGGTCGAACGTCAGCTTGCCGTCCGGCTTCGGATACTCGATCGGCGTGCACTGCGACGCCGGCTTCAGCATCTCGTGATCCGCATGCTTGTGGTGCAGCGTCCACGGCACGTTGCCGCCCATCACCTTCTGCTCGAGCCCGACCATCAGCGTACCGAGGTACAGCCCCTTCGCCATCCACTGCTTGAAGTTGCGGGCACGGTACAGCTCGGTGTACAGCCAGGACTGCTTGAAGGCATCCGGGTACGCGTTGAGCTCGTCCGACTGGCGGCCGGCCTGCACTGCGTCGAACGCGGCGTCGGCGGCCAGCATGCCGGTCTTGATCGCCGCGTGGCTGCCCTTGATCCGCGACGCGTTCAGGAAGCCCGCGTCGTCGCCGATCAGCGCGCCGCCCGGGAACACCGTCTTCGGCAGCGACAGCAGCCCGCCCGCCGTGATCGCGCGCGCGCCGTACGACACGCGCTTGCCGCCTTCCAGGAACGCACGGATCGACGGATGCGTCTTGTAGCGCTGGAATTCCTCGAACGGCGACAGGTACGGGTTCGTGTAGCCCAGGCCCACCACGAAGCCGACCACGACCTGGTTGTTGTCCATGTGGTACAGGAACGAACCGCCGTAGGTGTCGGACTTCAGCGGCCAGCCGGCCGTGTGGATCACGAGGCCCGGCTTGTGCTTGGCCGGATCGATTTCCCACAGCTCCTTGATGCCGATCCCGTACGCTTGCGGATCGGCGTTCGCGTCGAGCTTGTACTTCGAGATCAGCTGGCGGCCGAGGTGGCCACGGCAGCCTTCGGCGAACAGCGTGTACTTCGCGTGCAGCTCCATGCCGAGCTGGAAGTTCTCGGTCGGCTCGCCGTCCTTGCCCACGCCCATGTTGCCGGTGGCGACGCCTTTCACGGAGCCGTCGTCGTTGTACAGGATCTCCGCGGCCGGGAAACCCGGGAAGATCTCGACGCCGAGCGCTTCGGCCTGCTGGCCCAGCCAGCGCGTGACGTTGCCCAGCGAAATCACGTAGTTGCCGTGGTTCTGGAAGTTGGCGGGCAGCGCCCAGTTGGGCGTGGTGACCGCGCTTTTCTCGGACAGGAACAGGAAGCGGTCTTCCGTCACCTCGACGTCGAGCGGCGCGCCGCGTTCCTTCCAGTCGGGGAACAGCTCGGTGATCGCGCGCGGGTCCATCACCGCGCCCGACAGGATGTGCGCGCCGATCTCGGAACCCTTCTCGAGCACGCACACGCCGATCTCGGTGCCTTTCTCGGCGGCCAGCTGCTTGAGCCGGATCGCCGCCGACAGCCCGGCGGGGCCGCCGCCGACGATCACGACGTCGTATTCCATCGATTCGCGCGGGCCGTATTGCTCGATGAGGCTTGCGGGGGTCATTGGCGTTCCTCTAACCGTTAGAATGCTTTTATTCGGGAGCGTATTGTCTGCGAAACGAAACGCTTGCCGCAACAGCATGCGGCTAGATTAGCACGATCGTTCTATTTTTGTGCTAGGGTAATGCCGCATGGCGTCTGGCCGTCCGCGGCGGAGAAACGACATCGAAAGGGGATGTGCAAATGGGTCGTTCGATCAATCTGGAAGGCAAGGTTGCGCTGGTCACGGGGGCGTCGAGCGGCCTGGGGCAGCGTTTTGCGCAGGTGCTGTCGCAGGCCGGTGCGAAGGTCGTGCTCGCGAGCCGTCGCGTCGAGCGCCTGAAGGAGTTGCGTGCCGAGATCGAGGCGGCGGGCGGCGCTGCGCACGTCGTGTCGCTCGACGTCACCGACGTCCAGAGCATCAAGGCGGCCGTCGCGCATGCGGAGACGGAGGCCGGCACGATCGACATCCTCGTGAACAATTCGGGCGTCTCGACGATGCAGAAGCTCGTCGACGTCACGCCGGCCGATTTCGAGTTCGTGTTCGACACCAACACGCGCGGCGCGTTTTTCGTCGCGCAGGAAGTCGCGAAGCGGATGATCATGCGCGCGAACGGCAGCGGCAACGGCAAGCCGCCGTGCCGGATCATCAACATCGCGTCGGTGGCCGGCCTGCGCGTGTTCCCGCAGATCGGGCTGTACGCGATGAGCAAGGCCGCGGTCGTGCAGATGACGCGCGCGATGGCGCTCGAGTGGGGGCGCCACGGGATCAACGTCAACGCGATCTGTCCGGGCTATATCGATACCGAAATCAATCATTACCTGTGGGAAACCGAGCAGGGCCAGAAGCTGCAGTCGATGCTGCCGCGGCGGCGCGTCGGCAAGCCGCAGGATCTCGACGGGCTGTTGTTGCTGCTCGCGGCCGACGAGTCGCAGTTCATCAATGGCTCGATCATCTCCGCCGACGACGGCTTCGGCCTCGCCTGAGCGGACGCTTCACAGCAACAGCAACACTCAGCAACAAAGAAGACTGCAATGAGCGATTATTCCCCCGTATTTGAGATGTCGATGCCGATCCGCTGGGGCGACATGGACGCGTTCGGCCATGTGAACAACACGGTCTATTTCCGCTACATGGAGCAGGCGCGGATCTCGTGGTTCGAGGAGCTCGGCATCGCCGGCGGCAACGGCGAGGGGCAGGGGCCGGTCATCGTCACGGCGTCGATGGAATTCCTCAAGCAACTGCACTATCCGGGCGACGTGATCGCGAAGATGTCGGCCGCGAAACCCGGCCGGAGCAGCTTCGACACCGGTTTCGAGCTCACGCGCGCGGACGATCCGCAGCACGTCTATGCGCGCGGCAACGCGCGCTGCGTGTGGGTCGACTACGCGCTCGGCAAGTCGGTGCCGCTGCCTCAGCTGCTGCGCGACACGATCGAGCGCGCGCTCGCCGCCAGGATCGGCTGAAGTCCGGGCGCGACGGCCGTTGCGTCGCGCCGCTCAATGGCCGAGCAGACGCTGCAGCAGCTCGGCCGTATTCCCCGTCCCGTACTTGCGCATCAGCCGCGCACGGTAGATGTCGACCGTGCGCGAGCTGATGTCGAGCACGCGCCCGATCTGCTTGCTGGTCTTGCCGGTCGCGAGCTGGGCGGCGATCTCGCGCTCGCGCGGGGTCAGTTCGACGGCGACCCGGCGCGTCGCGCTCAAATCCTCGAAGGTCCAGACGCCCGCCGCGAGCGGTGCGGTGCGATCGAGCGCGCGGCCGGTGACGTGGCACCAGAACAGCTCGCCGTCCGCGCGTTTCATGATTCTGTCATCCGAATAGATGCCGTTCGCGGCCATCACGCGCGCGATACGTTCGCCGATGCGCTGGAATTCGTCCGTCGACGGGTAGAGCACCTCGTACGATTTCCCGATCAGGTCGGCCCGCACGCAGCGGAAGATCGACGCGAGCGCGTCGTTGCAGTCCTCGATCACGCGGTCGCGCGACAGCACGAGGCCGAGCGGCGCGAGGTGGAAGGCAGTCTGGTAATCGAGAGCGGGCATGGCGCAGGCAAGCGGAGGCAAACGCTTATGTATTTTTGCGTATTGTGCCGCATCCGCGCCGCATCGTACCCTTTCAGGCATCTCGCGGCGCTTGCCGCGGCACAAGAAGAAGCGCGTCGTCGCGGCAGGTGTTGCCGCGCATGCATAGAATGATGCGGCGGGCTTGCGGGCCACGTGGCGCGTGAACCGGTTTCGCTGGTTTCCATAGAGGAAGGGACAACTGATGAACAAAGTCTATCCAAGCGCGGCCGCCGCGCTGGAAGGGATCGTCCGTGACGGACAGACCTTCGCGGTGGGCGGCTTCGGCCTGTGCGGGATTCCGGAGGCGCTGATCGCGGCGTTGCGCGATTCGGCCGTCAACGGCATCACCTGCATCAGCAACAACGCGGGCGTCGACGGTTTCGGCCTCGGCCTGTTGCTGGAAACGCGCCAGATCAAGAAGATGATCTCGTCGTACGTCGGCGAGAACAAGGAGTTCGAGCGCCAGTACCTGGCCGGCGAACTCGAACTCGAATTCACGCCGCAAGGCACGCTCGCCGAAAAGCTGCGCGCGGGCGGCGCGGGCATCCCGGCGTTCTTCACGAACACGGGCTACGGCACCGTGATCGCGGAAGGCAAGGAAACGCGCCAGTTCGGCGATCGCCACTACGTGCTCGAGCCGTCGCTGACGGCCGATGTCGCGCTCGTGAAGGCCTGGAAGGCCGACAAGTCGGGCAACCTGATCTATCGCCGCACCGCGCGCAACTTCAACCCGATGTGCGCGATGGCCGGCAAGATCACCGTCGCGGAGGTCGAGGAGATCGTCGAGAACGGCGAGCTCGATCCGGATCACATCCACACGCCGGGGATTTTCGTGCAGCGCATCGTGCTGAACGCGACGCCCGAAAAACGCATCGAACAACGCGTCGTACGCGCGAAAGGAGACTGACATGGCCTGGAATCGTGACCAGATGGCCGCGCGCGCGGCGAAGGAACTGCAGGACGGCTTCTACGTGAACCTCGGCATCGGCCTGCCGACGCTCGTCGCGAACCACGTGCCGGAAGGTGTCGAGGTGTGGCTGCAGTCGGAGAACGGCCTGCTCGGCATCGGCCCGTCGCCGACCGAAGACGAAGTCGACGCCGATCTTATCAACGCCGGCAAGCAAACCGTCACGACGCTGCCGGGCTCGTCGATCTTCTCGTCGGCCGATTCGTTCGCGATGATCCGCGGCGGCCACATCAACCTCGCGATCCTCGGCGCGATGCAGGTCAGCAAGCAGGGCGACCTCGCGAACTGGATGATCCCCGGCAAGATGATCAAGGGGATGGGCGGCGCGATGGATCTCGTTGCCGGCGTGAAGCGTGTCGTCGTGCTGATGGAGCATGTCGCGAAAGGCGATCAGCACAAGATCCTCGAGGAATGCAACCTGCCGTTGACGGGTGTCGGCGTGGTCGACCTGATCATCACCGATCTCGGCGTGATCGAAGTGACGCCGTCCGGCCTGAAGGTCCTCGAGCTCGCCGATGGCGTGAGCGCCGACGAGATCCAGGCAAAGACGGGCGCGCCGCTCGACGTCAGCGCGGTCGCGTAAGCGCGTCCGCCGCACCCTTCGGCGCCCCGCATTCCCGACGGAATGCGGGGCGCTTGTCATTCGGGCGCCGCGAATGAGCGGCCCATTGGCCGCGGCGCACCAGGCCGCAGGGCGACGCTGCGACGGCGGTCGCCTTGTGCGGGTCGCGCGACGCGATCGTCACGGTCGCGCCGCGTTGCGCGAAGGCTTGCGCGGCGGCGCCGATGCCGGACAATGGCGACAGCGGCGCGCACGCTGGCGCTGGCGGGCGCAGGCATCGCGCTGAAGTCGATCTGGGACGTCGGGCCCGATCTCGAGGCGGGCCGGCTCGTCCGCGTACTGCCTGCGTACGCGGCGCCGGCCGCGCCGTTGCACGCCGTATATCCGGGCGGGCGGCATCTTGCGATACGCGTGCGTGCGTTCGTCGATTTCGTGCGGGAGCGGTTGCAGGCCGAGTGGTGCTGGGGCGACGGCTGATGCGTTGCAGGGGCACGCGTGCGCGCACGATGCGGCGGTGCTCGCCCGGCGTCGAGACGGCTCCGTGAGCGGAAGCGGTTTACAATCGATCGCACCGGGCGGCGCGCCGTTCGCGCCGCCGCGCAGCGCCCGTTCGACAGGATGCCAACGATGCCAACGATTTCAGCGAACCCCTTGGTACCTCGCCAGCGGCGCGTGCAGTGTGCGAGCGCGGCCGGCCTTCACCACGTCGCCTATACCGAGTGGGGCGACCCCGCGAACCCGCGCGTGCTGGTTTGCGTGCACGGCCTGACCCGCTCCGGGCGCGATTTCGATCGGCTCGCCGCAGCGCTGTCCGATACGTATCGCGTCGTCTGCCCGGACGTCGTCGGGCGCGGCCGCTCGGACTGGCTGGCCGATCCGCGGCTCTATGCGATTCCGCAATACGTCGCCGACATGGTGACGCTGATCGCGCGGCTCGACGTCGAATCGGTCGACTGGTTCGGCACGTCGATGGGCGGCCTGATCGGCATGGCGTTCGCGGGGCTGGCCGGTTCGCCGCTGCGCCGGGTGATCGTCAACGACGTCGGCCCGCGCATCGAACCCGATTCGCTGACGCGCATCGGCGAATATCTCGGCGTGCAGCCGCGCTTTGCGACCGAGCAGGAGGGCATCGACTATCTGACGTCGCTGTCGTTGCCGTTCGGTCCGCTGACCGCCGACGAGTGGCGCGAGATCAACGGGCCGCTGCTGCGCGAACTGCCCGAAGGCGGCTGGACGATCCGCTACGATCCTCGCATTGCCGAGCCGTTCAAGGCAACCACGCCCGAGCTGGCCGCACTCGGCGAGGCCGCGCTGTGGCGCGCCATCGAGACGACGGATGCATCGCTGCTCGTCGTGCGGGGCGAGACGTCCGACCTGCTGTCGCGCGAGACGGTCGCGGAAATGACGCGGCGCGGCCGGCATGTGTCGCACGCGGAAATTGCCGGCGTCGGTCATGCGCCGGCGTTCATGAGCGCGGACCAGATTGCGCTCGCGCGGCGGTTTTTCGTCGAAGGCGGCGCATAACCGCGTCATAATATGCGGTTCGACGGCGCGGGCCGCGCTGCCGGGTGATTCATCCATTCATTCAAGCGGAACATTCCATGGCAGTCATTCGTCACCACGTCGGGGCCCGACTCTCCGAAACCGCGATCCACAACGGTACCGTGTATCTGGCCGGCCAGATCGCCGAAGACACCACGCAGGACATCAAGGGCCAGACGCGCGAAGTGCTCGGCCACATCGACCGCCTGCTCGCCGAAGCGAACAGCGACAAGGCGCATCTGCTGTCGGTGCAGATCTACATTTCCGATCTGGCGAATTTCGACGGCATGAATGCGGAGTGGGATGCCTGGGTCGCGCAGGGCAACACGCCGCCGCGTGCCACCGTTGAGGCGAAGCTCGCGGATCCGGCGCTGCTCGTCGAGATCGTCGTCGTTGCTGCGCAGCGGAGCTGACCTGAACCGAGCGTCGTCGCTGACGACCATGCTTCACCGGGCTGCATGATGACTGTCGATACCGTTTCCGCTTCCTCCGTCGCCGCACCGTCGTTCGACGACGTGCTCGCGTTCGTGCGCGAGCGGGCCGGCGACGCACGCCTGTCGTCGGGCGAACTGCTCGCCGATCACTCGGCGGGCACGGCGTCGATCATGCGCACGCTGAACGTCGATCCGCCGGCAATGCAGGCGGCCGCGCTGTTCGTGCTGACGCCGCACCTGAGCGACCCCGAGCGCGAACTCACCGAGCGTTTCGGCGACGAAGTGGCGCGGCTCGTGTCCGATGTGCGCAAGCTGTTGCGGCTCGGTACCGTCAGCCTGCGTGCCGCGCAGAACGCGGTGCCCGATGCGGGGCGCGACACGGCGGAAGAGCGGCGTACGCAGATCGAGGCGCTGCGCAAGATGCTGCTCGCGTTCGCGCAAGACATCCGCGTGGTGTTGATCCGGCTCGCGTCGCGCCTGCAGTCGCTGCGCTACTATGCGGCCGCGAAAATCGACCCGCCGCCCGACGTCGCGCGCGAGACGCTCGAGATCTATGCGCCGCTCGCGAACCGTCTCGGTATCTGGCAACTGAAGTGGGAGCTCGAGGATCTCGCGTTCCGCTTCGAGGATCCCGTCACCTACAAGCGGATCGCGAAGCTGCTCGACGAGAAGCGCATCGAGCGCGAAGCGTACGTCACGCAGGCGATCGACCGGTTGCAGCAGGAGCTGGCGGACGCGAACATCCAGGCCGACGTGAGCGGCCGGCCGAAGCATATCTACAGCATCTGGCGCAAGATGCGCGGCAAGGAGCTCGATTTCTCCGAGCTGTACGACGTGCGCGCGTTTCGTGTGATCGTGCCGGACATCAAGGATTGCTACGCGGTGCTCGGCATCGTGCATCATCTGTGGCAGCCGGTGCCGAAGGAATTCGACGACTACATCTCGCGGCCGAAGCCGAACGGCTACAAGTCGCTGCACACGGTCGTGATCGGCGATGACGGCCGCGCGTTCGAAGTGCAGATCCGCACGCAGGAGATGCACCGTTTCGCCGAGTACGGCGTCGCTGCGCACTGGCGCTACAAGGAGGCCGGCGCGCGCGGCTACGGCGGCCAGTTCTCGGCGAGCGACAAGTACGACGAGAAGATCGCATGGCTGCGGCAGCTGCTCGCGTGGAAGGATGACGTCGAGGACGGCGCGGAAAAGTCGGGCGACAAGGCGTGGGCGCAATTGCGCGAGACGTCGCTCGACGACGACCACATCTACGTGCTGACGCCGCAGGCGCGTGTGATCGCGTTGCCGCAGGGCGCGACGCCGGTCGATTTCGCGTACCACCTGCACAGCGAGCTTGGCCATCGCTGCCGCGGCGCACGCGTCGACGGCGCGATGGTGCCGCTCAACACGCCGCTCGCAAACGGCCAGACGGTCGAAATCGTCGCGGTGAAGGAGGGCGGGCCGTCGCGTGACTGGCTGAACCTGCAGCTCGGCTACATGAAGAGCCCGCGTGCGCGTCAGAAGGTGCGTGCATGGTTCAACTCGATCGAGCAGGAAGAAAACATCTCGCATGGCCGCGCGCTCGTCGAAAAGACGCTGCAGCGCGAGGGCAAGACATCGGTCAACCTGGACAATCTCGCCGCGAAGCTCGGCTTCAAGTCGCCCGAGGAGCTGTTCTCGGTCGTCGGCAAGGAAGAGTTCAGCCTGCGCAATGTCGAGCACGCGCTGTCCGATGCGCCGCCGCCGGAGCCGGCCCCCGAAGCGCCCGCCGATTTCGAGAAGCGCAGCAGCGGCGCGAGCGTGGCGCACGGCGCGTCGACCGGCGTGCTGGTCGTGGGCGTTGACGCGCTGCTGACCCAGCTCGCGCGCTGCTGCCGTCCGGCGCCGCCCGACCCGATCAGCGGCTTCGTCACGCGCGGCAAGGGGATGTCGATCCACCGCACCGATTGCCCGACGTTCCGCCGGATGGTCGAGCGCGCGCCGGAGCGTGTGCTGCAGACGACCTGGTCGGCCGACGTACTCGGCGGGCGCGGTGCGTCCGTCTATCCGGTCGACCTGATGATCGAGGCGAGCGACCGGCAAGGGTTGCTGCGCGACATCTCCGAAGTGTTCGCGCGCGAGAAGATGAACGTGGTGGGTGTGAAGACGCAGAGCCGCCGCAATGCGGCATTCATGCAATTCACGGTCGAGGTGTCGAACTCGGCGCAGGTGCAGCGCGCGTGCACGCTGCTCGGCGAGGTGCAAGGCGTCGTGCGGGCCGGCCGAAAGGCGTGAGGCCGGGGCCGGATCGGCATTATTTTGCTGCGGTTGCATAAAAATGCTTGCCAAGTGAATTGCAGCTCCATATAATCTTAGCTTCTCTAGGCTCGTAGCTCAGCTGGTTAGAGCACCACCTTGACATGGTGGGGGTCGTTGGTTCGAGTCCAATCGAGCCTACCAACGAATTGAGAATGCCCGGTATCCGGGTATTCGATGCAGCAAATAACTCAACGCGAACAAGGCGAATACGGTTATGACACCGCGAACGTTGACCGAAACCTTTTCGGAGCGACGCTAGTCGAGGAACCCTTTCGCCCTTTCAGTCTGAGTGAAGTATCGAATGCGGCCCCTCGAAAGCGGGGCCGCATTTTTTTTGTCGCGAAATTTTCCCGCGCGATTTTCATGTCGCGTACCTGGTCTGCCGCCCACTGTCGGCATCACGGAGATTGCTATGGTTTCGATACGCTTGCCTGACGGCTCAGTTCGACAATACGAGCATCCGGTGACAGTTGCCGAGGTTGCAGCCTCGATCGGTCCCGGCCTTGCGAAGGCTGCGCTTGGTGGCAAGCTCGATGGCGAGCTCGTCGATACGTCGGCCGTGATCGACCGCGACGCGTCGCTCGCGATCGTGACCGACAAGGATGCCGACGGCCTCGACATCATCCGCCACTCGACGGCGCACTTGCTCGCATACGCGGTGAAGGAACTGTATCCGGACGCGCAGGTGACGATCGGCCCCGTGATCGACAACGGCTTCTATTACGACTTCTCGTACAACCGTCCGTTTACGCCTGAAGATCTGGAGAAGATCGAAAAGCGCATGCAGGAGCTCGTGAAGAAGGACGAGCCCGTGACGCGCCGCGTCGTGTCGCGCGACGAAGCGGCGGGCTACTTCCGCAGCATCGGCGAGAAGTACAAGGCCGAGATCATCGAATCGATTCCGCAAAGCGACGAAATCAAGCTGTATTCGCACGGCGGCTTTACCGATCTGTGCCGCGGCCCGCACGTGCCGTCGACGGGCAAGCTGAAGGTCTTCAAGCTGATGAAGGTCGCGGGCGCGTACTGGCGCGGCGATTCGAAGAACGAGCAGCTGCAGCGCATCTACGGCACGGCCTGGACGAAGAAGGAAGACCAGGACCAGTACCTGCACATGCTCGAGGAAGCGGAAAAGCGCGACCACCGCAAGCTCGGCAAGCAGCTCGACCTGTTCCACATGCAGGAAGAGTCGCCCGGCATGGTGTTCTGGCATCCGAAGGGCTGGGCGCTGTGGCAGCAGGTCGAGCAGTACATGCGCCGCCGCGTGAACGAAGCCGGCTACCTCGAGATCAAGACGCCGATGATCATGGACCGCTCGCTGTGGGAGGCGTCGGGCCACTGGCAGAACTACCGCGAGAACATGTTCACGACGGAGTCGGAGAAGCGCGACTACGCGATCAAGCCGATGAACTGCCCGGGTCACGTCCAGGTGTTCAAGCACGGCCTGCGCTCGTATCGCGACCTGCCGCTGCGCTACGCGGAATTCGGTTCGTGCCACCGCAACGAGGCGTCGGGCGCGCTGCACGGCCTGATGCGCGTGCGCGGCTTCGTGCAGGACGATGCGCACATCTTCTGTACGGAAGACCAGTTCATCTCGGAGTCGATCGCGTTCAACACGCTGGCGATGAGCGTGTACAAGGACTTCGGTTTCGATCACATCGACATCAAGCTGTCGCTGCGCCCGGATCAGCGTGCGGGCACGGACGAGACGTGGGATCGCGCCGAGCAGGGCCTGCGCGACGCACTGACCGCCTGCGGTCTGACGTGGGAAGAATTGCCGGGTGAAGGCGCGTTCTACGGCCCGAAGATCGAGTACCACATCAAGGATGCGCTCGGCCGTTCGTGGCAGTGCGGCACGCTGCAGCTCGACATGGTGCTGCCGGAGCGTCTCGGCGCCGAGTATGTTGCCGACGACAGCAGCCGTCGCCGGCCGGTGATGTTGCACCGTGCGATCGTCGGTTCGATGGAGCGTTTCCTCGGCATTTTGATCGAGCACCACGCTGGTGCAATGCCTGCCTGGCTCGCGCCGTTCCAGGCAGTTGTGCTCAATATCGCCGAAAGTCAGGCCGAATATGCGCAGTCTCTGGCCCAATCGTTGCAAAAACAAGGGGTTAGAGTGGCGGCCGATTTGCGCAACGAGAAGATTAGCTATAAAATACGCGAGCACACGCTGGAAAAGGTGCCTTATCTCCTCGTCGTGGGTGATAAGGAGCGTGATGCGCAAACGGTAGCCGTGCGTGCCCGTGGCGGCGTCGATCTTGGCGTGATGCCGGTCGAAGCCTTCGTTGAGCGTCTGCAGGAAGACCTGCGCTCGTTCAAGTAACCGCCCTGGCAGCGCGGCTCGTTTTTTTAATTTTTAGAGGAAACGTAACATCGCTACTGATAAGTCGTCGCATCGCATCAACGGTGAAATCACTGCGCCGGAAGTGCGTCTGGTCGGGATCGAGAACGAACCGCTCGGTATCGTAAAACTCGCTGATGCTTTCCGTAAATCGGAAGAACTGGATGTTGACCTGGTGGAAATCGCGCCGCAAGCGGTTCCCCCGGTTTGCCGTCTGATGGATTACGGCAAGTTCAAGTACCAGGAATCGAAGAAGCAGCACGAAGCGAAGCTGAAGCAGAAGGTTATCCAGGTCAAGGAAGTCAAGTTCCGCCCGGGTACCGATGACGGGGATTACAACGTCAAGCTCCGCAATCTCGTGCGCTTCCTCGAAGAAGGCGACAAGACGAAGATCACGTTGCGTTTCCGCGGTCGCGAAATGGCTCACCAGGAAATCGGTATGCGGATGCTTGAGCGTCTGCGCACGGATCTCGAGGAAGTCGGCCAGGTCGAGCAGATGCCGAAGATGGAAGGGCGCCAGATGATCATGGTGCTCTCGCCGAAGAAAAAGAAGTAACGGGCCCGCGCGCTTCGCGCGCAGGTTCGCAGTGGTTCGGCGCGTTGCCCGGTCAGGGCGGCGTGCCAGCAATGACGGCGGCTGCGCAAGCGGTTCGCCGTACACAAGTGGACTGGGTTTCGAAGGGCGGGTCAAGGGCGCAAGCCAACCGCACACCCATCGCCATCTAATAAACTGGAGTTGTTCGTCATGCCTAAGATGAAGACCAAGAAGAGCGCTGCAAAGCGCTTCGTGGTGCGTCCGGGCGGTACCGTCAAGCGCGGTCAAGCCTTCAAGCGTCACATCCTGACCAAGAAAACCACGAAGAACAAGCGCCACCTGCGCGGCGCAACGGCAGTTCACGATTCCGATCTGAACTCCGTCCGCGCGATGCTGCCGTTCGCGTAACCCCTCAATCGATACTCTAAGGAGAGAAACATGCCTCGAGTCAAACGTGGGGTAACCGCACGGGCCCGCCACAAGAAGATCATCAACCTGGCCAAGGGTTATCGCGGTCGCCGCAATAACGTCTACCGCATCGCCAAGCAGGCGGTGATGCGTGCCGGTCAGTACGCTTATCGCGATCGTCGCAACAAGAAGCGTGTGTTCCGCGCACTGTGGATCACGCGTATCAACGCGGCGGTTCGTCAGCACGACATGACCTACAGCGTGTTCATCAACGGCCTGAAGAAGGCGTCGATCGAACTCGACCGTAAGGTGCTGGCTGACATGGCGGTGTTCGACAAGGCTGCTTTTGCTGCGATCGTCAAGCAGGTGAAAGCCGCCGTTGCAGCCTAATTGCGAAATTAGCACTGCGTGGTTAGTTGCAGCGATGCTCCGGTAGTTTCGGCCGCTGCAGCGAAAACGGGGCTCTTCCGAGCCCCTTTTTTGTTTGGTGTGCGATTTCGCTCGCCAAGACCGAATGACGTTGGAAATGATGGGATCTATGGATCTGGACCAGATTGTCGCCGACGCGCAGCAGTCCTTCGAACAGGCTGCCGACATCACCACGCTCGAAAACGAGAAAGCACGATTTCTCGGCAAATCGGGTGCGCTGACCGAGTTGCTGAAGGGCCTCGGCAAGCTCGATCCCGAAGCACGCAAGACCGAAGGCGCACGCATCAACGTCGCGAAGCAGCAGGTTGAAGCCGCGCTGACCGCACGCCGTCAGGCACTGGCCGACGCGCTGCTGAACCAGCGCCTCGCCGCCGAGTCGATCGACGTGACGTTGCCGGGCCGCGGCGCCGGTGCAGGCAGCCTGCATCCCGTGATGCGCACGTGGGAGCGTGTCGAACAGATTTTCGGCTCGATCGGCTTCGATGTGGCAGACGGCCCCGAAATCGAGACCGACTGGTACAACTTCACGTCGCTGAACAGCCCGGAGAACCATCCGGCGCGTTCGATGCAGGACACCTTCTACGTCGAAGGCAAGGATGCCGACGGCCGCCAGCTGCTGCTGCGCACGCACACGAGCCCGATGCAGGTGCGTTATGCCCGCATGAACCGTCCGCCGATCAAGGTGATCGCGCCGGGCCGCACGTATCGCGTCGACAGCGATGCGACCCACTCGCCGATGTTCAATCAGGTCGAGGGGCTGTGGATCGACGAAAACATCAGCTTCGCCGATCTCAAGGGCGTCTATACCGACTTCCTGAAAAAATTCTTCGAGCGCGACGACATCCTCGTGCGCTTCCGTCCGTCGTATTTCCCGTTCACGGAACCGTCGGCCGAGATCGACATGATGTTCGAGCAAGGCAAGAACGCCGGCAAGTGGCTCGAGATTTCCGGTTCGGGGCAGGTGCATCCGACCGTGATTCGCAACATGGGCCTCGATCCCGAGCGCTACATCGGCTTCGCGTTCGGCAGCGGCCTCGAGCGCCTGACGATGCTGCGCTACGGCGTCCAGGATCTCCGGCTGTTCTTCGAGAACGACCTGCGTTTCCTGCGCCAGTTCGCGTAACGCCGCGCGCCGCGCCGACCTGTGCCCGTGCACGCCCCGACGGACGATCCGACGGGGCCCGGGCGTCGATCTAACCTGTTTCGAACGTAGACATCCATGCAATTCCCTGAATCCTGGTTGAGAACCTTTGTCGACCCGCAGCTGACGACCGACGAACTGTCGCACGCGCTGACGATGGCGGGGCTCGAAGTCGAATCGCTGAGCAAGGCTGCGCCGCCGACGTCGAAGATCGTCGTCGGCCGCGTGCTCGAAGTCGTCAAGCATCCGGATGCGGACAAGCTCAATGTCTGCCAGGTCGATGCCGGCACCGGCGCGACGCTGAATATCGTCTGCGGCGCACCGAACGTCGCGCCCGGCATCAAGGTGCCGGTCGCGCTGGTCGGCGCGGAACTGCCGCCGGCGGAAGAGGGTGGCAAGCCGTTCGCGATCAAGCTGTCGAAGCTGCGCGGCGTGGAGAGCCAGGGGATGCTGTGCTCGGCGCGTGAACTGAAGCTGTCCGAGGATCACAGCGGCCTGCTGGTGCTGCCGGAAGATACGCCGGTCGGCCAGGACATCCGCGAGACGCTCAATCTCGACGACACGATCTTCGAAATCAAGCTGACGCCGAACAAGGCCGACTGCCTGTCCGTGTTCGGCATTGCGCGCGAGACGGCCGCGATCACCGGCGCGCCGCTGACGCCGGTCGATATCCGCCCGGTGCGCGTCGAACTCGACGAAACGCTGCCGGTGCGCATTGCCGCACCGGATCTGTGCGGCCGCTTCTCGGGTCGCGTGATCCGCGGCGTGAACGCGCGTGCGAAGACCCCGCAGTGGATGGTCGAGCGCCTCGAGCGCTCCGGCCAGCGCAGCGTGTCGGCGCTCGTCGATATCTCGAACTACGTGATGTTCGAGCTCGGCCGCCCGTCGCACGTGTTCGATCTCGACAAGATCCACGGCGGCATCGAGGTGCGCTGGGGCAAGCGCGGCGAATCGCTGAAGCTGCTCAACGGCAACACGGTCGAGCTCGACGAAACGGTCGGTGTCATTTCGGATGACCGCCAGGTCGAGAGCCTGGCCGGCATCATGGGCGGCGACAGCACGGCCGTCACGCTCGATACGACCAACATCTACCTGGAAGCCGCGTTCTGGTGGCCGGACAGCATCCGCGGCCGTGCGCGCAAGTACAACTTCTCGACCGATGCGGCCCATCGCTTCGAGCGCGGCGTCGATTACGCGACGACCGTCGAGCACGTCGAGCGCATTACGCAACTGATTCTCGAGATCTGCGGCGGCAAGGCCGGCCCGGTCGACGATCAGTCCGTGAACCTGCCGCAGCGCGCGCCGGTGAAGATGCGCGTGTCGCGCGCAAACCGCATCATCGGCGTGCAGATCGGTGCCGACGAGATCGCCAGCATCTTCACGCGCCTCGGCCTGCCGTTCGAGCGTGAAGACGACGCGTTCCTCGTCACGCCGCCGTCGCATCGCTTCGACATCGAGATCGAGGAAGACCTGATCGAGGAAGTGGCGCGGATCTACGGTTTCGAAAAGATTCCGGCGCGTCCGCCGGTCGCGACGAGCGAGATGCGCGCGACCAACGAGACGCGGCGCTCGATCCACGATATCCGTCACGCGCTCGCCGCGCGCGACTACGCGGAAACCGTCAACTTCAGCTTCGTCGATGCGGAGTGGGAGCAGGATTTCGCGGGCAACGACCAGCCGATCCGCCTGCTGAACCCGATCGCGAGCCAGCTCTCGGTGATGCGCACGACGCTGTTCGGCAGCCTGATTTCCGTGCTGCGCCACAACCTGAACCGCCGTGCAGATCGCGTGCGCGTGTTCGAGGCCGGTCGCGTGTTCCTCGCCGACTCGTCGGTCACGTCGGGCGAGCTGACGGTCGAGGGCTACGTGCAGCCGAAGCGCGTCGGTGCGCTTGCCTATGGCCCGGCGCTCGACGAGCAGTGGGGCGTGGCGACCCGTGCGGTCGATTTCTTCGACGTGAAGGGCGATCTCGAGGCGCTGCTCGCGCCGGTAGCCGCACGCTTCGTGAAGGCGGAGCATCCGGCCCTCCATCCGGGGCGCAGCGCGCGAATCGAAGTCGACGGCCGTGCGGTTGGCTGGATCGGCGAGTTGCACCCGCGCCTGATGCAGAAGTACGAGCTGCCGCACGCTCCGGTGATGTTCGAAATCGACGCGGACGCGCTGATTGCGCGTGCATTGCCCACGCCGACCGATGTGTCGAAATTCCCGCCGGTTCGTCGCGATATCGCCGTTGTCGTCGATCAGGCGGTCGAGGTTCAGGCACTTTTCGACGAAATGAAGAAGGCGCTTGCCGAAGAGGCCTGCCGATTCGTTCAGAAGGTTGTACTCTTCGACGAATTTCGTGCAAAATCAAATACTTCCGGTGGCCTTGCCGCGCACGAGAAGAGCCTTGCCTTCCGCGTGACGCTGCAGGACGCGGCTGGCACGCTACAGGACGAGATCGTCGATCAGGCGATCCAGGCGCTGGTCGAGCGGATGGCTCGCGCCGGTGCGCGCCTGCGCGGCTAAGGAGGAGGTCCGCCCGCTCGCGGGCGGTCTTTTCCGACCGTAAGTTTTGATTTAACGCGCTGTATGGCAGATATGAACGACATGACCTCGAGTGAATTCGAAGCCCTCCTGACGGCGCAACGCAGCGCCATGAACCGCGACGCTTCGGCGCCGGCGTCCACCGAGACGCCCACGCTGACGAAAGCGGAACTGGCGGAGTTGCTGTTCGACAGCGTCGGGCTGAACAAGCGTGAAGCGAAGGACATGGTCGAGGCGTTTTTCGAGGTGATTCGCGACGCGCTCGAAAACGGCGAAAGCGTCAAGCTGTCGGGGTTCGGTAATTTCCAGCTGCGCGACAAGCCGCAGCGTCCGGGCCGCAATCCGAAGACGGGCGAGGCGATTCCGATCGCGGCCCGCCGGGTGGTAACCTTCCACGCGAGCCAGAAGCTGAAGGCGCTGGTCGAAAACGGCGCGGAGTAAGCCCCCGCGCGCTGACGTCCCCGCGCGGCCGCCGCGCACCCTTTACCGACGGTTAACCGACGATGACCACTACGGTTGAGAAAGTCGTCTTGCCTCCGATTCCCGCGAAGCGCTACTTCACGATCGGTGAAGTCAGCGAGCTGTGCGGGGTCAAGCCGCATGTGCTGCGTTATTGGGAACAGGAATTTACTCAACTGCGGCCGGTGAAGCGGCGTGGCAATCGTCGGTATTACCAGCACCATGAAGTGCTGCTGATCCGGCGGATTCGCGAGTTGTTGTACGAGCAGGGATTCACGATCAACGGCGCGCGCAACCGGCTCGATTCGCCGGGGGGCGGCGAGCGCAGCCCGGCGCCGGAGCTCGAGCCCGACGCGCCGGGTGCGGAAGTGCGCACGGCCGCGTCGAGCCGGCCGAGTGCGACGGTCGACGTCGCCGCGCTGCGGCAGGCGCTGCTCGACGTCATAGAAGGATTGAAGCGCGGCTGAAGGCCGTTCGCGCATACGACGAAGCCCGGAAGGCGTTCAGCCTTCCGGGCTTTTTTGTCGCCGCTTGCCTGGACGATTCAGCGCGCGGCGAGCGGGTTCGGCTGTCCGAGGTCGACGACCAGCGTGCCGTCCGGCAGCATCCGCACGGAACCTTGCGCGACCTGGCTGCGATAGCCGTACAGGTCGAAACGCATCGGACCGGCCTCGGCCGAATTCCTGATCAGCGCGCGCACGTTCAGTTCGAGCACGTTGAACATCTTCATGTCGCCGCCTTCCATCCACATGTAGCTGGGCGAAGAGATCGGCGGACGCTTAGGCGCGGGCGCGTCCGGCACGCGCTGGAACGTGAGGCGCAGCCCGTCGCGCTCGACCGTTGCCTGGCCGAGCTTGCCGTTCAGCACGGGTGGCGGGAACACGGTGTACTGGTCGAGCACGAGCGTGTCGCCGCGCAGTTCCGCGCCGCGACGCTGCAACGGCGTCAGCGAAGCGAGCTCGATGCCGAGCGAACGCAGCAGCTTCGCCTGCGGAATGCCGAGCACCGACACCTGGGATGGCTTGAACGCGAGGTGCCGGTCGTCGAGCACGGACAGCGAGCCCTTCATGTCGGTCGGCAGCCAGACGCCCGGCACATGGTTCCACAGCTTGATGCCGCCCTGGACGCGCAGGTTCGTGCCGTCCGCGCTCAGTTGCAGGTCGTTGAGCGAGCGCGGCGAGTAGTCGAGCAGATAGTTGTTGAAGAGCGCGGACATCGCCTTCCACGATTCGACGACCGTGCCGCCGAGAATCCGGATGTCGTACTGGTTCGGGTCGTCGAGATCGACGGGTTCGCCGGGCCGCTTCGATACGAGTTCAACGTCGAGATCCTCGACGTGAAAGCCGATATCCCCGGACAGGTTGAAATCGACGTTGCGCAGATGGATCGTCGGGTTGCGGTTCGACACGTGCCGCTCGTTGAACGGTGCGTTCTTGCCGCGGCGCATTGCGACCTTCTGCATGCCCGTCCGTGCCGCGTCGCCGGCCGCGAGCGCATTGGCTTCCCAATGCTGGCGTATGTCGCGCAGCGCAGTCTGCTGCGCGGCGAGGAAGCTGTCGTTCAGGCGCGCGGCCGCGTTGCCGAGCAGCGCGCCGCTGGCCGGGCCCGTGTACGAAGGCATCCGGATCGCCATCGCACCGCTTTCGTCGAAATTGAAGTAGCCGGCCGACACCTGGTCGCGATAGTGATACAGGTCGAATACGAACGTCTGGTCGCGCTTCGCCGGATCGACCGGGCCGATCAGGATGTCCGCGTTCATCGGCATCGAGCGCATGAACTTCGCGTCGCCGCCTCGAATGTACATGGCCTGCTGGGGCGCGTTCGCAGGCATCGCGAAGCCGGCGCGCGTGCCGTCGTCGAGCTTCAGGTCGAGGCCGGCCGGTGTCACGCGCACCGCGGTGATCGTGAGTTTCAGGCGCGGCGGCGGCATCAGCTTGTCGACCGACATCACGAGATCGTCGCCGGCGAGTTGCGCGATCGGGGTCTGGACTTTCAGCAAGTCGGCCATTTTCACGTTGGCCGCGCGCATCACCGGCTGCGCGTTGATCCCCGAGACGCGCACCCCCGTCGGATGGAACACGAGCTGGTTGCCGTCGCGGATCGCGAGCGTGCCGGTCAGCGAGAACGGTACCCAGCCGTCGCGCTGCATCTCGCCTTGGAGGTGAATCACGCCGTCGCCGGCCGACACCGCGAGCTTGCGCAGCGGCGCGTTGCGGTAGCCGAAGATGTAGGTGTTGAAGAGCGCGGTCAGCTTCGCGTTGTCGAGCGTGACCGTGCCTTCGTGCACGTCGATCTCGAAACTCGTCGGATCGTCGAACACGATAGGCGCGCCGGCCTGCGTCGGCACGAGCGTAGCGGACAACTGATGGATGAAGAAGCCGAGGTTGTTGACGATACGGAAATCGACGTCGCGCAGGAACGTCATCGCGCCGTTCTGGCCTGAATCGCGCAGCGTGAACTGGCGCGGTTGCGTCAGGCTGATCGAGGCGAGCGACGGCACGGTGCGTGCGACCTGCTGCTCGCGGGCGAGGCGTTCGGCCTTGGTGCGTTCGATCTTCGTCGATGCGGCGCTCGCGTTGCCGTCGCGTTGCGCGGCCGGCTCCGCGCAGCCCGCGCCGAGCAGGGCGAGCGCAAGTGCGCCGCAGCCCAGCGCATGCGTGGTCCGGCGTGATGCGGCGCCCGCAACGCGCTGCGTGCCGGAAATCAATCGGGGTGTTGCCAAAGGCGAGCGATGGCCGCGCCGGACCGCATTCCGCATCGTCTGTCTCCGTATCTTGTTTTGATCGTCCGCCGCATGCGCGCACCGGGCGCGGCATCCTGCGTCGATGCCGTGCAGTGTGGCATAGCGGGCTAGAGCGGCGTTACCAAACAGCGGGGGGCGGGGACGAACGTGGCGGAGAGGCGATGCGGCAAAGGTTGCGGGGTGGCGCGCCGGCACGATCAAACGACCGTATGAACCTCGTTGCGAGTCGTCCAATGTGCGCAAATGGGCGCGTGCAAGATTCGTATTCAGAAAATGCATGCGACCCGTTCTAAACCGGGAAAGTGTCTGTTATACTTTCTTTTTTCGGGGCGTAGCGCAGCCTGGTAGCGTACCTGCATGGGGTGCAGGTGGTCGGAGGTTCAAATCCTCTCGCCCCGACCAGATCAAAACCCGCGACAGCATTAGCTGTCGCGGGTTTTTCATTTTCCGGCTGCGCATTCGTCCGCGGTCGATTCTCTCCGTCGTTGCGTGGAAATGCCAGCGGCAACGGCTCGGTCCCGGCCTCCAAGTGGATCGTCCAGGCCGCATTCCCGCTTGTGCCGAGTTCAGGATGGCGCAGATTCCTCATCCCGGAACCTCAAGTTTTTCTCTGTTCAGCCGATACGTGCTGAAGGGCATCAACGATTCGTCCCTCTGAAGCCGACCTGCCGAACCTCGAGTCTGAGCTCCCGCACGTCCGTTGATCGATTCTCCACGCTATATGCACATCGCTTAATTCAAGTTTTTTCCTTTGCAATCCAAGTCCCGCCAGCATTGCATGGCGCGTCTGAATGCCTCCGGTAGCGCCCGGAGCACCTTGTTGCACCCCACAGATTGATGAATCAAATCGCCACAACAAGAACAAGCATTGTCCAGCCCGCGCACGGGGATCCACAGATCGCTGCGGCAGCAAGAACGAGCCATCGCACCTACCGCCCCGACATCGACGGCCTGCGGGCAGTCGCCGTGATGGCCGTCGTGGCCTTTCACGCCTTTCCGGACGTAATACGAGGCGGATTTGCCGGTGTGGACATATTCTTCGTCATTTCCGGCTTTCTGATCTCCCGCATCGTCATGGACGGCGCCCGGGCTGGGAATTTCAGCTTTGTCGACTTCTATATCCACCGAATCCGCAGAATCGTTCCCGCGTTACTGGTCGTTCTTGTCTCGTGTTATGCGGTCGGTTGGCATCTGCTGGGCGAAGGTGACTTCGGTTTTCTCGGCAAGCACGTCGCGGGTGCGGCCACGTTTGTGTCGAACATCGTTCTTTGGAAAGAGAGCGGGTACTTTGACCCGGACGGTTCGACGAAACCGCTGCTGCATCTGTGGTCGCTGGGAGTCGAAGAGCAGTTTTACATCGTCTGGCCGGTCGTCATCCTCGCGGCGGTCGCATTCCGGCGGCGGCTCTTGCTCGGCATCAGCGCCATCGCGATTGGCTCGTTTGCCTACAATACTTGGCTCATTTCGATTGGCAGTGCGGGCGCGTATTACTCGCCGCTGTCGCGCTTCTGGGAATTGCTCGCCGGCGCCCTCGGCGCATATCTGATGCGGGAACACGAAGCCCCCGTGCAACGCTGGCGAGATCGTTTTGGCGGCGCTGCGGCGCTGGCCGGTTTCGTCCTGATCGCCGGAGCGATTCTCCTGTTGCAGAAGGACCTGCCGTTTCCGGGATGGCGGGCAATCCCTCCCGTTCTCGGCGCCCTGTGCATCATCCTCGCCGGGCCCGACACCCCGTTCAACCGTCATGTCCTGTCGAACAGGGTACTCGTGTGGATCGGCCTGATCAGCTTTCCGTTGTATCTGTGGCACTGGCCGATACTTACGTTCTGGAACCTGGTGATGACCGAAAAGGCGTCGACGCTCGAAACCGCGGGCATGGTCGCACTCGCCGTCTTCCTGGCCTACCTGGTCTACGAGTTTGTAGAGCGTCCGATCCGTCGGCGCGGCGGCCGAAAGGTAACTGTCGTGCTGGTCATCCTGCTGATCGGTATCGGATATGCGGGCTACAACGCTTTCGTCAGGGGCGGGCTGCCGTTTCGCAGCGTCGTCAAGCAGGAGCTTCGCCAAGACATCGATGCGTATATTGGTGAACCCGCAGCGGCCATCAACTGCTCCGTAACCGACGACGGCTTCGTTCCGCCCAAGTCGTGCCTGGATGCTGCCGGAAGCGCAGCCGCGCCGCTCGTCTTTCTTTGGGGCGATTCTCACACGGCGAACGTTTCTTATGGGCTCACATCGGACAAGCTCAAGGAGCTCGGCATTCGCCTTGCCGTTGCGATGAAGGGCGGCTGCCCGCCCGTCATCGGCTATCAGCCGACCCAATCGCCAAGGTGCGAGGATTTCTACGTGCGCAGCCTGGAAAAACTCCGGGCGCTCAAGCCGGATGTCGTCATGCTGACCGGGTCGTGGTCGCTCTATTTCGAGAAGAAGGGGTATAACAGGCTTGATTCAGCGGCGTTGGCCGACACGATCCGGGCCATCCGGCAGATGGGGGTCAGGAAAATCATTGTCGTCGGCTGCTTCCCGGTTTTCGAGATCAGCCTGCCCAAACTGGGTGGAAGGGTGTTCATCCCGAATGAACGGGATCGCACATTCGAGCGGTTCGACACGACGCTCTACGGAATCGATGCGCGAGTGAAAGAGGTGGCCGCTAAGGCTGGGGCGGACTTCATCTCTCCGTTGGACAATCTATGCAACAAGAACGGGTGCGTGATTTCCGCCTCCCGCACGAAATACATCCCGGTCGCCTATGACGTCTCGCACATGACATATCCCGGGTCCGGGTATTTCGTTGACAGGGCGATCCGCAAATCGACGTTCTCGCTATCCATTCGGCGTGATGCCCCTTAATCCCATCCCGGGCATGATGGTACCCGGGAATGCATGGCTGCCACGGTGCACCATCGGAATGTGCCGAACGATGAAGGGCGGCACGTTACCGACAGACAATGCGTCATATTTTGTCTCCCGACCAGGCTGGCACCCGCATCAGTCAAGGCTGTCGCGGGTTTCTCCGTGCAGCGGAGGGCTCGCGCCACACGCCGACCAATCCGCCGGCCGGCACGGCGCATGCCCGCTTTTTGCACAGCCCGCCGTCGCACCGGTAAAATGCAAGGTTGATCCACGGAAAGCGCCGTGATTTAGCGGAAGAGGATTCCCCGAACATGACTGATCTTCGTCTTACCATGCGGTTCGCTGCAGTGCTCGCCACCGGCGCGCTCGTCGCCGGTTGCGGTACGTCGTCGCCCACGAAAGTGGACTACAAGAGCGATTCGAAATCGAAGGAAGCGTCGCTCGCAGTGCCGCCCAACATGCTCGACGAGACGGCCGATCAGCGTTCGCTGCCGCCCCAGGGCGGCGCGACTTCCCTGTCCGCGCTTCAGCAGGTCCAGCAGGCGGCGCCGTCCACCGATGCCGTCGTGCCGCCCGTGACGGGCATGCATATTCAGCGCGACGGCACCGAGAGCTGGCTCGTGATCGACGGCAAGCAGCCGGCCGACGTCTGGACGCAAGTCCGCCGCTTCTGGCAGGAGCAGGGCTTCCTGCTCGTCGTCGACCAGCGCGACAAGGGCGTGATGGAAACCGACTGGAACGAAACCCATCCGCAGATCAACGACGGCCTGATCCGCAGCGTGATCTCGAAGGCGATGGGCAACTCGTACGTGACGGCCGAGCGCAACAAGTACCGTACGCGTCTCGATTCCGCGCCGAATGGCGGCACCTACGTGTTCATCAGCCAGAAGGGGATGCGCGAAGCGATCACGGGCGCGAACAACGATTCGAGCAAGTGGGAACCGAAGCCGAACGATCCGGCGCTCGAGACCGAATACCTGAAGCGGTTGATGGCCGTGCTCGCACAGAACGAGCAGCGCGCGAAGAACGGCGAGCCGCCGATCGCGAATATCAGCGATACCCCGCCCGCGAAGGACAAGAAGGGTGCGGCGGACGCGTCGTCGAAGGCGGCGGCAGCGGCCATCGCGACGCAAAACGTCGCGCGTTCGTCGTCGCAAGGAACTGCAGACGCGAGCGATGCGGTGCCGTCGGAAGTCACGCTTGGCGAGCCGTACGACCGGTCGTGGCTGCACGTCGGTCTCGCGCTCGATCGCGCGAACTTCACGGTCGATGATCGCGATCGCTCGAAGGGCCTGTATTTCGTGCGTTATGTCGATCCGAAGGATCTGACTTCGGCCGAGCAGGGCTTCTGGAGCCAGCTGTTCCACGGCAAGAAGGAAAAGCAGGCGAAGCAGTACCGGGTCAACGTGAAGGCGCTCACGGCCGACCAGACGCGCGTGGCGGTCGTTGACGATTCGGGCGCGATCGATTCGTCGCAGCCGGCCCGTCAGATCATGGGGTTGCTCGTGAATCAGCTCCGCTGATCGCAACGCCCACTCTGCTGCATTCGGGAAAGCCCGCCAGTTTTCTGGCGGGTTTTTTTTCGTTGTGCGCCCAGCATGGGCGCACTCCTGCGGGTGTAAGTCCCGCCATGAGCTGGTCACGGCGAATGAAGTGAAGCGGTGAAGCGCAACTGCACGAGGGCGACCGAATGTGGGGAGGAAGCGTGGAGCGTAAATCGCGAGCCGATGGACAAGAACTGCATAGAAGGCGCTGCCGAGCAGGGCGAGCGGGCCGTGAACCGCGAAGCTCTCGTGACCAAGGCGAAGTGGCGTAAATGCAGCGGTTGTGCGATGAAGGAGTGCGTTCTTACCTGGGGACGCCTCGCCTCATGCCTGAAAGGGCGACGGTGACGAACCGGAGCGAGGTCTCAGCAGAGGTCATAGTAGCCACAGGACAGGCCGGTGAGGCTGAAGCTGGTGGCGAAGGACCGAACGGGAAGGAGTGTTCAACGACATGCCGACGCAACAGGCAAGGCGTCAGATGCCCGCGCGAGCGGGGCGAGCGGTGGCGGCGCGCGGTGAAGCCGCGCGTGAAGCCGTGCGCGACGAAGCCTGCGGCTCGCGGCATGAGACGAAGAACACAGGGTCAGCGCTGCTGGAAGCGGCGCTGACGAGAGAGAACCTGCGGCAGGCGCTTAAACGGGTGCGGGCCAACAAGGGTGCGCCGGGTGTTGACGGTCTGGACATAGACCAGACCGCGCGCCATCTGGTGACAGCCTGGCCGGCAATACGGGAGCAGCTGCTGCGGGGAACGTACCGGCCGATGCCGGTGCGACGGGTGACGATCCCGAAACCGGATGGTGGCGAGCGCGAGCTTGGCATCCCGACGGTGACGGATCGGCTGATCCAGCAGGCGCTGCTGCAGGTACTGCAACCGGTACTGGCCCCCACCTTCAGCGAGCACAGCTACGGCTTCCGGCCAGGGCGGCGTGCGCACGACGCGGTGCTGGCCGCGCAGTCGTACGTGCAGTCGGGGCGGCGGATCGTGGTGGACGTCGACTTGGAACGATTCTTTGACCGGGTCAATCACGACATTCTCATCGACCGGTTGCAGAAGCGTATCGGAGATCCAGGAGTCATCCGGCTGATCCGGGCGTACCTGAACGCAGGTGTGATGGGCGATGGCGTGGTGCAGGAGCGGCATGAGGGGACGCCCCAGGGCGGTCCGCTCTCACCGTTGCTGGCGAACGTGCTGCTCGATGAGGTGGACAAGGAACTGGAGCGACGGGGTCATTGCTTCGTGCGCTACGCCGACGACGCGAACGTGTACGTTCGCTCACGCCGTGCGGGTGAACGGGTGATGGCGCTGTTGCGCCGGCAGTACGGGCGGCTACGCCTGAAGATCAATGAAGCCAAAAGCGCGGTGGCAAGCGTGTTTGGTCGCAAGTTCCTGGGCTACAGCCTCTGGGTAGCTGCGGGCCGTGTGATCAAACGCAAGGTGGCAGTCAAACCATTGGCCACGTTCAAACAACGCGTGCGGGAACTGACGCGCCGGGGCGGATGTAGTCTGGCGCAGGTGGTGGGGAAGCTTCGCCCCTACCTGCTGGGCTGGAAGGGCTACTTCCGTCTGGCGCAGACGCCGGGGGTGATGCGCGAACTGGACGAATGGGTGCGCCATCGCCTGCGCGCGATCCAGTTGAAACACTGGAAGCGCGGCACGACCATGTACCGTGAGCTGCGCGCACTCGGCGCGACCCATGATGTTGCGCGACAGGTGGCGGCCAACAGTCGTCGCTGGTGGCGCAACAGTGGCAAGCTGCTCAACGGCGTGCTGCCCATTGCATGGTTCGACCGACTCGGCTTACCCCGACTCTCCTGACCTCAACTACCCGAACCGCCCGGTGCGGACCCGCATGCCGGGTGGTGTGGCAGGGGCGTAGCCTGTTGGCTACCCCTATGCCGATTTTCGGCGCCCGCGCGTGCTGTTGTTTTTGTGTCGTTTCCGGATCGGTCCCCGCGACGTGACGTTACGTAACGTTCGAGCGTTACGGGCGACAGGACGTATGTCGTGCCACGTTGCTTCAAAAATTTCCCTTTTAAATCAATGCGATGGTGTCTGTTAAGTCTCTGGCATGAAATCTGCTCTTTATAGGCAGATCATCAGGGCAGGGAGGATTGCGCCAGATCCCGGACACGCGTCGCGAGCGCGTGACAAACGGTATCGACGCCTCAAATGCCGGCGCAACCCGCGCTGGCGCAATCGATGACGATCCCGCGCGCGTGCGCGGATCCCGATGGCCCCGTCGCCTATCCTCGTAGGGCGACGGTTTCGCCCGCGCTTCTCTGAAGCGCGGGCTATTTTTTTGATTCTTCACGGATTCGCGTATGCCCGGTCTCTTTCGAGACCGAGGAGGCTGGAATGACGGAAATCGCAGTCGTCGCGCTGATCGTGGCGAGACCGGGTGAGGGGGGGAGCTGCGTGCCGTGCTCGAAGGGATCGTCGAGCCGACCCGCAACGAAGCAGGCGCACTGCAGTACGACCTGCATCGGGATCTCCAGGAGCCCGCGCGGTTCGTATTCGTCGAGCGTTGGGCGTTGGGCGAGCGAGGCGGCATTGGCTGCGCATGCGCGTTCAGCGCACATTCTTGCTTATCGCGAAGCGGCCGCGGACTGGATCGAGCGTTCCGAAATCCGCGTGCTGTCGAAGCTCGTCTGACGGCTGGGCGGCCGAACCGCCCGGCCGGCGGGCGTCAGTGCGACGTGTTGGGGACGTCGAGGATCAGGATGATCGTCCAGTCGGCGTCGCCGTCGTGATGATACTGGCGCTCGGCGACGATGAACGGTTGCTGTTTGCCTTGCGGGCCGAGGAAGAGCACGTCGCCCTCCATCGGCAGGCATTCGATCGGCGGCAGCGCGAGGAACGCGTCGGCCGAGCCGCGGGGCATCAGTTGCTTGATCTGGCGAGTGGCGGCTTCGGTCCACTCGATGTCGAGTTGAATGTTGCTCATGCTGTCCTCCGCACCGGGGTGCGCACGGGTGGAAAAATTCGGTGCGCGACTTTAGCACAGCGCACGCGCGCCGCAACCAAAAAAGCCGAACCCGGTTGCCCGGATTCGGCTTTTTCTTGTGCGGTGCCGCCGAACTTACTGGCTGGCCGCGTCGGCCGGAGCAGCCTTCTTGCCGGCCTTCTTCGCTGCAGCCTTGTGATGAGCAGCCTTCTTGCCGTGGTGATGCTCTTCCTGCATCGCCGGCTGTGCGGCTTCGGCCGCTTGCTGCTGCTGCAGCGCCTGTGCGCGCTGCTCGATCTCGGAGATCTTGGCCGGATCGGTAATCGTCTTGATTTCCGTGCTCTCTTGCGCATACGCTGCGCCAGTCAGCGCCGACATCGCTACCAGGATAGCCAGGGACGTCTTCTTCATTGCTTTACCTCCGCTAAGTGGTGATGAACCCGAGTGTTGCCGTTTTGTCTGGCGACTGCAATCGAGTGCGTGTCGAGTGTAACAAAAGTGACGGATCAATGTGCATCGGATCGCGGCCGGACGCAAGGCCGCGTTGAAGTCGCGCAACACTTCGCACACTTCGTCACGCGCTTGCCATGCGGCGCTGTGTTGCCGACGCATGTGTGAAGGTGTCCTCAGAACCACCCGAGCCGGCTGTACACGTGAAATTGCGCGATGCCGATCAATTCGTGCAACGCGTGCTCGGCGTTGATCAGATTCTGCCGGCGCGGCAGCCAGCCTGTTTGCGCGCGGCGGCGATTCGCATAAACGGGCTGCGGGTCGATCCCGAAGTGGTGGAAATCGAGTAATGCGCGGCGCATCTGATATGACGAAGTGACGAGGATCGTCGCATCGACATGCCGTGAGCGTAGTATAGGTGCAGTGAATTTCGCGTTTTCGTAGGTTGTGCGGCTGTTTGCTTCGAGCATGAGGTCACGCGGGTCGACGCCTTGGGCGACGAGATAGGGCGCATAGGTTGCGGCCTCGGTCGCGCCGTGCCGCTCGGGATCGCCGCCGGAGACGATGACCGTGCAACGTTCTGCGCGCTGTCGGCAATCGCGGTACAGCGCGGCGGTCTTGCGAATGCGGGGGAAGCCGTCCGTGCGCGGCTCGAGCCGTCCGTCGATGCGCCGCGTTCCCGTGCCAAGCAGGATCAGCGCGGTTTGCCCGTGCATGTCCGGATGCTCGACGGGTGTCACGCCCGCCTGCGACCATGCGATCAGCGGCGCGGTGAGCCAGCCTGTCGCCAGCAGCCAGAACAGCGCGAAGGCGACGGCCGCGATCGTGCGTCGCCACTTGCGGCAGAGCATGAAACAGATGAAGAGAAGTACAAATGAATCGAACAGAATCAATTTGATTGGGGTATGGTGTCTTTTTATGGACGGCTGACGATCCGGCCCTGACGCGACGCCGAGCGTCCAGCCTCCTGAACCGGTGGTGGCGCCGGCGGGCGGAGACCCCGCCCGGCGCGCCGCTTCGCATTGTCGCTGCACTTTAAGAAAGAATCGAGATGGCCACGTATTCCAACGAAGCGGTGCTCGACGCATTGAGACGAGTGCAGTACCGCCAGGTACCGTGGGCACGCCGCCCGGGCGTGTTCGAGTATCTCCGATCGCTCGGGCTGATGGACACGGTCAGGCAGAAAACCGTTGCCCCCGCGCCGGGCTTTCACGCACCGGTCGACATCGCCGTGCTGACCGAAAGCGGTCGAGCCGAGTTCTCGCGCCTCGAGCGCGACGAGAAATTACTTTCCTGGACCGATCGCAGGATCGAGGATTACGCGCTGAGCGAAGCGAGTGCCGTGGCGATTCTCGAAAGCCGTCTGTAGCGCACAGGCCCGCCGGCAACTCGGCGAAAAAAAGCCCGTATCGCGAGGATACGGGCGTACCGGATACTTTTGCTGTTGCCACGCTGTGCTCATGGCAACGTTGTTGACTCGCCACGCATCGCGCAGTTCCCGGACGCAGGCAAATTCTTTGATGAAGACGGGCGGGGCGCCCGGTTACGGACGCCCGGTTACGGATGGCGGCGCGACTCCTGCGGTGGCAGGCCGACGCGTGCGCGGGCATTGCTGGCGATGTCGCCGCGCAGGTCGCCGCGCGGTACCGTCTGGTTGGACTGTTCGGCGCCGGGCGGCGCATGCAGATTACCCTTGTGTTCCTCCTGGCGGTGCGGCTGCCTGGCGTGGTCGTCCGCGTGCACCGGCAAGGCAAGCGCCAGGGAAATGACAATGCCGCATGCGACGAGCAGTGACATTGGTTTCATGGCGGGGCTCCCTTCAAGCCACGCGGCCTGTTGATATGTCGCTAAGGTAAGCGTGGGAGTACAGGCTTGCTGTAAATATTGGTAAATAGATGTATCGCTGCGCGACAGCGGGGCCCGGCGACGCGGCCCGTTCCGCGTGGCCGTTGCCGAAAAGAAACCGGGCGGCCGAAGCCGCCCGGTTCGGTGTCCTTCCTTTACGCCATCTTGACGGGCGCGCGCCAGGATTCCGGATTGGTCCAGAAGGCGCCGCGCAGCCGGTCGCGGCTCGGCGGGGCGGGCGGCTTCGCCGCACTCGCGCCGATGCGCCCGCGCAGGGAGATCTGCCGGCCGCTCGTGCCGAGTCGCTTCACGATTTCGGCGAGCGTGCCGTCCGCCTGCCATTCGTCGAAGCGACGGCGGCAAGTCGGCGGCGACGGATAGCGGCCCGGCAGCTTCGACCAGCCTTCACCCGTCGACAGCACCCACAGCACGGCGTTCACCACCGAGCGGGCTTCCACGCGGGGGCGGCCGCGCCGCTCGCTCCGTGCGGGTTCCGAGCAAAACAGACCCTCGACCAGCGCCCACTCGTTATCTCTCAAATCGTCGAACAGCATCATGTCCTCACCTCAGCGAAGCTAACTCCGGTGCGCTGCCCTGCGCCGCGCACTCTTCAAGCACTCGAGCGTCGAGTGCCGGGTGGGGGCGTCCGGTTGGCCGGCAGCGGCATTTCTGCTCTTCCGTCCGACGAACCTGCGCCCTGTGCGCCAGGTAATGCACGAAGCGTGCCATGTCGGAGGTAATTCCCTCGAGAGCCGCTTGGCAGCGAGCTAACGGCTAAGTCAGCTAGGGGCGTATAAGACGCCAAAATAACCCGCCAGCAAATCGGGACAATCACCAATCTTGTGCAGTTCGCCCGCACCACGTGCGTTCGCGTATGTATTGCACCGCAGCGAAACATGGAAGCAGGTGCCTGATTCGCACATCGACGCCGGAATCGCGCATTAAAATCGCGCATCGATATCGACGATTGATGAGGTCAGGAAATGAACGTCACGCTGCGCCAGCTTCGCGTCTTCATCGAGGTAGCGCGGCTCAGGAGCTTCAGTCGTGCGGGCGACGAAATCGGGCTCACGCAGTCCGCGGTCAGCCGCTGCGTGCGCGAGCTCGAGGCCGAGCTCGGGTTGAAGCTGATCGATCGCACGACGCGCGACGTGCAACTGACCGATGTCGGTGCGAACCTGATCGCGAGTGTGTCTCGTCTGCTCGACGATCTCGACGACACGCTGCGCGAGATTCGCGAAATCGGCGAGCAGCGCCGGGGGCGCGTGATCGTCGCGGCCAGCCCGACGATCGCATGCCGGCTGATGCCGCGAGTGGTTGCGTCGTGCGAGCGCCAGTTCCCGTTCGTGACGCTGGGCTTGCGCGACGACGTGCAGAGCGACGTGTTGCGCAAGGTGAAGTCGAGCGAGGTCGATTTCGGCGTCGTGATCGGGCCGCTCGCGGTCGGCGATCTCGTCTGCGAACCGTTGATGACCGATTCGTTCTGCCTTGTCGCGCGCGCCGACCATCCGCTCGCGGCGCGTGCGGAGGTGCCCTGGACGGCGCTGGACGGCGAGCGCCTCGTGCTCCTCGATCATGCGTCGGGAAGCCGGCCGCTGATCGATGCCGCGCTGGCCGCCCATCGTGTCAACGCGACGGTCATGCAGGAGCTCGGGCATTCGGCGACCGTGTTCGGCCTCGTCGAGGCCGGCGTCGGGGTGAGTGTGCAGCCGTGGCTGTCGCTGCCGCTGCCGGCCGGCTCGACGCTCGTCGCGCGGCCGCTCACGCCGCGCACCGAACGCACGGTCGAGCTGGTGCGCCGCCGCGACAGGTCGCTGTCGCCTGCCGCTCAGGCGATCTGGGAGCTCGTGCACCAGATGCCCGCCCGGGCCGAGGATCTCGACTGACGGCGCCGCCGGCCCGCGCCCGCCCGTCCCGCCGTCAGCGCCGTTACACTGCGGAACATGTTCCTCCGGGGCGAGATCCGATGACGAATTCTTCTGGTTGCCGTCCGGCGACGGGCGAGCCGGCGGCGCGCGATGCGGTGCACGCGCTGCGTCCGTCGCTGATCCGGGAGGTGGCAAACGCCGGCTTCGGCGTGCCGGACATGCTGCCGTTCTGGTTCGGCGAATCCGATCGCGTGACGCCGGACTTCATTCGCGACGCCGCCGCGGCGGCGCTGCGCGACGGCGCAACCTTCTACACGCACAACCTCGGTACCGTGCCGTTGCGCGACGCGATCGCGGCCTACGTCAGTGCCCGCCACGGTGCGACGTCGGCCGACACGGTGGCCGTGACGAGTTCGGGCGTGAGCGCGCTGATGCTGGCCGCGCAGTTACTGGTCGGTCCGGGCGAGCGCGTCGTCGCGGTCACGCCGCTGTGGCCGAATCTTGTCGAGATTCCGAAGATTCTTGGGGCGCGGGTCGAGTCGGTGCCGCTGCGTCACGGCGCGACGGGCTGGCGGCTCGATGTCGACCGGTTGCTTGCGGCGCTGACGCCCGATACGCGGATGCTGCTGATCAACTCGCCGAACAATCCGACCGGCTGGACGATGTCGCGCGACGACCAGCAAGCCGTGCTCGCCCATTGCCGCCGCCACGGGATCTGGCTGGTTGCCGACGAGGTGTACGAGCGGCTCGCGTTCGGCGCGGACGGCGCGCCGTCGTTCCTCGACATCGCGTCGCGCGACGAGCGGGTCGTTGTCGTGAATTCATTTTCGAAGGCGTGGGCGATGACGGGCTGGCGCCTGGGATGGCTCATCGCGCCGGCAGCGGTGATGGGCGACCTGTCGAAGCTCGTCGAATACAACACGTCGTGCGCGCCGGGTTTCGTGCAGGCTGCGGGTGAAGTCGCGCTGCGCGATGGCGAGTCGTTCGTGCGGTCGTTCGTCGCGGCGCTGCGTGATGCGCGCGATCACCTGGTTGCCGCGCTGCGCACGCTGCCGGGCGTCGAGGTGCCGCCGCCAGCGGGCGCGATGTACCTGTTCCTGCGCTTGCCCGGATCCGAGCAGAGTCTGGCGTTCTGCAAGACCCTGGTGCGTGAAGCGGGGCTCGGCCTTGCGCCCGGGCGCGCATTCGGTCCGGAAGGCGAAGGGTTCGTGCGCTGGTGCTACGCATGCGATCCGGCACGACTCGACGCGGGTGTCGAGCGGCTGCGGCGGTTTTTGGCGACCAGGGCGGCGTCGCGCTGAAACGGGGCGGGACCGTTCCGGCGGGGCGAGAGCGGGCCGGCCCGACTCATCTTTACGCACCGGGCAATTTTGCGTAATATGGCGCTCAGTCACGCGGTTCCGTCGTTGAGCCGTGCTGTTCCGTCCGGTTTGGGCCTGGCCTGAAGTTGGTTCGCCGCCCCCGGTTCGTGCTCCCATCAATATGACCGATCAGAATCGGGCGAGCGCGTCTTCCGTTCCTTTCGTCTGTTTGTTGATCCGGTTCGTTTGACCACAGGGTCTGGCCTAGCTGCATGAATACCCAAGAGGCGAAGATCGTCCTCGAGACTGCTTTGATCTGCGCGCAGGAACCGCTGAAGCTCGGCGATTTGCGCAAGCTCTTTGCCGACGGCGTGTCGGCTGACACGGTCCGCACGTTGCTCGAAGATCTGAAACAGGATTGGTCCGGCCGCGGCGTCGAACTGGTGGCGCTGGCGACCGGATGGCGCTTCCAGAGCAAGCCGGCGATGCGTCACTATCTGGATCGCCTGCATCCCGAGAAGCCGCCGAAATATTCGCGCGCGGTGCTGGAGACGCTCGCGATCATCGCGTACCGGCAACCCGTCACGCGCGGCGACATCGAAGAGATTCGCGGTGTCACGGTCAATACGCAGGTGGTCAAGCAACTCGAGGATCGCGGCTGGATCGAAGTGATCGGTCATCGTGACGTGCCGGGGCGCCCGGCGCTGTATGCGACGACCAAGCAGTTTCTCGACGACCTCGGCCTGAAGGCGCTCGATGATCTGCCGGCGCTCGAAGAGCCGGCCGCGAACATCGAGGCTGCGCTGCTGGCGCAGCAGGCGATGGATTTCGAAGACGGCGCGCCGGCCGCGGAGGATGCGGCAGCCGCGGACGACGCGGCGGCGGATGCGTCCGGATCGGCGCAAGCGCCCGCGCGGCCCACCGGCGCAGAGGCCGGCGGCGCCTCGGCGCACGAATCGCCGGACCGCGATACGCTCGCGGTTGAGGGTGCGGGAACAGAAGAAGCCGACGTCGAAGCAACGCCGGCCGGTGTGCAGCCCGAGCCGCTGCGCGCGGATTGGAGCGAGGAAGATCGCAAGCCGGCCGCCGAAGCGGTTGCCGGAGACGGAACGGAAGCGGCCGGCGACATGCCCGGCGAGGCTGGCCAGGCCGACGCCTCCCGTTCCCGTCCCGCGGACGGCGAGATGCTGGACGACACGTCCGACAGTCTCGCCGATGCCGTACGAAGCGCCAGTGCACCCATCGGTGTCGACGCGCTGCCGGACGACGAAGCAGAACCCGAACAGCGTCGCGCCTGATCGCGGCCAACTTCTTGCCGCGCCCGCGCCGGGCGCGAGACCTGACATTTTGAGGTTGTTTTGACAGATATCCACGATATTGAATCGTCCGCGCCTGCCGTACAGGCAGCGCGTGCCGACGATGCACCGGAGCAGGGCGCTCCGGCCGAGGGTGGCGACGAGCGTCCCCGCCGCGGTCTGCGGCGAGGCCCGCGCAGCCTGATCGCGCGACGTCGCGCGGCGGCCAAGTCGAAGGGCGCCGAGGGTTCGCCGCAGGGCGAGGAAGGTGCGGAAACGCCTGCCGCGGCAGCGGAAGCGCAGCAGCCGGCGCGTGCGCCGCGCAAGGAAGGCGCGGCCAGGAGCGGTCGCAAGCCGGCGGCCAAGCGAGAAGGCGCGGCGCGCCAGGGCGGCCAGGGCAAGCGCGGTGGCGCGGCCAGTGCCGCCGGCACGACCGGCGAAGCGGCCCAGGACGAACTGTTCGCCTACGTGACGTCGCCGGCATTCGACGCCGACAACTCCGCGGGCGGTAGTGGCGTGCGTGCGCCGATGCTGCGTCGCGGCCGCAACCAGCCGGCGAACAAGCGTGTGCTGTCGCCGGACGACGACGCGCCGAAGCTTCACAAGGTGCTGGCGGAAGCGGGCATGGGCTCGCGCCGTGAGATGGAAGAGCTGATCGTCGCCGGCCGCGTGTCGGTGAACGGCGAGCCCGCGCACATTGGCCAGCGCATCATGCCGACCGACCAGGTGCGGATCAACGGCAAGCCGGTCAAGCGCAAGCTGCCGAACAAGCCGCCGCGGGTGCTGCTGTACCACAAGCCGACGGGCGAGATCGTCAGTCACGCGGATCCGGAAGGCCGTCCGTCGGTGTTCGACCGCCTGCCGCCGATGAAGACGGCAAAGTGGCTCGCGGTCGGCCGCCTCGACTTCAATACTGAAGGTCTGTTGATGCTGACGACTTCGGGTGACCTCGCAAACCGGTTCATGCATCCGCGCTACAGCGTCGAGCGCGAATACGCGGTGCGCGTCGTCGGCGAACTGGCCGAAGGCATGCGTCAGAAGCTGCTGCATGGTGTCGAGCTCGATGACGGCCCGGCGAACTTCCTGCGCATCCGCGACGGCGGCGGCGAGGGGACGAACCACTGGTATCACGTCGCGCTGGCCGAAGGCCGCAACCGCGAAGTGCGCCGGATGTTCGAGGCGGTCGGCCTGATGGTGAGCCGCCTGATCCGTACGCGTCACGGCCCGATTCCGCTGCCGCGCGGTCTGAAGCGCGGCCGCTGGGAGGAGCTCGACGACACGCAGGTGCGCAAGCTGATGGCGACTGTCGGCCTGAAGGCGCCGTCCGAGGAGAAGGGCAAGCGCGGCGGTGCCGGCCAGGCCGAGCGTCGCCAGCCCGATCCGATGCAGACGTCGATGGGCTTCATCAGCCGCGAGCCGGTGTTGACGGCGCACGGCAACCTCGAGCAGCCGCGGCGCGGCCCGCGACGTGGCGCGGCGGGCGGCTTCGCCGGCCCGAGCGGCTTCGGCGGCGGCATGCCGGGCATGTCGGGCGGCTACGGCAGCGGCCAGCGTGCGGGCGGCGGGCGCGACGTCGACGGCAACCGCGCGTCGTACGGCGCGGGCGGCAACAAACGTGGCGGCGGCGCCGGCAAGGGTGGCGGCAATCGCAATCCGAACGGCAATCGGGCTGAAGGCGCCGGCAGCGGCGGTTCGCGCGGCGGCCAGCGTCCGCAGCGGAATCGCTCGCGCGGCCGCTGAGCTGCGGATCGCGGCGCAACCTGCCGCATCTCGCCGGCGAAATCGGTTTGAAGGTCCGGTTTTGCCGGCGGGCGCTTGGCGTTTGCGCCAAAAATCGCTATAATCGCGGAGTCGCTGGGCGTACGGATTCAATGTGCGGCTCAGGTGCGACCACCAGTAAGAAGATGGGCGTTCCGCCCATTTTTTTTTGCTGAAACGGTTAGGCATCTCGGGTAGCGCTTCCTGCGCCGGCTAAGGCGCGCGCCCGCGGGTGAATCGCGAGCGGCGGGCGCGAACACCTGAGAGGACACTGTGCAACTGACGGAACTGATAGAAACCACGGTCACCGGGCTCGGCTACGAGCTGGTGGATCTCGAGCGCACTGGGCGCGGCATGCTTTGCATCTATATCGATCAGCCTGCCGGCATCTCGCTCGAAGATTGCGAAAAGGTCACGCGTCAGCTCCAGCACGTCTTGACGGTCGAAAACATCGATTACGAACGGCTCGAAGTCTCGTCCCCGGGGCTCGACCGCCCGTTGAAGAAGCTGGCCGACTTCGAGCGCTTCGCCGGCAGCGAAGTTTCCGTGACCTTGAAAAAGCCGCTGGACGGGCGCAAGACGTACCGGGGCATTCTGCACGCGCCGAATGGCGAAACGATCGGTTTGGAATTTGAGAGGAAAAAGGGCGAGGCGGCCATGCTGGATTTCACGCTGGCCGATATCGACAAAGCCCGCCTGATTCCGCAAGTTGACTTTAGGAGCCGCAAATAATGAGTCGCGAAGTGTTGATGCTGGTGGATGCGCTGGCGCGCGAGAAAAACGTCGACAAGGATGTGGTGCTGGGCGCCCTCGAGGCTGCGCTCGCGTCCGCTTCCAAGAAGCTGTTCGACGAAGGCGCCGAAATCCGCGTCCATATCGATCGCGAAAGCGGCGAGCACGAAACCTTCCGTCGCTGGCTCGTCGTGCCCGACGAGGCAGGCTTGCAGGAGCCGGATCGCGAGATCCTGCTGTTCGAAGCGCGTGAGCAGAAGCCCGACGTCGAAGTCGGCGAGTATGTCGAGGAACCCGTTCCGTCGATCGAGTTCGGTCGCATTGGCGCGCAGGCCGCGAAGCAGGTGATCCTGCAGAAGGTGCGCGACGCCGAGCGCGAGCAGATCCTGAACGATTACCTCGAACGTGGCGAAAAGATCATGACGGGTACGGTGAAGCGCCTCGACAAGGGCAACTTCATCGTCGAATCGGGCCGTGTCGAGGCGCTGCTGCGCCGCGACCAGCTGATCCCGAAGGAAAACCTGCGCGTGGGCGACCGCGTGCGCGCGTACATCGCGAAGGTCGACCGCACCGCGCGCGGCCCGCAGATCGAGCTGTCGCGTACGGCGCCCGAGTTCCTGATGAAGCTGTTCGAGATGGAAGTGCCGGAAATCGAGCAGGGCCTGCTCGAGATCAAGGCGGCTGCCCGCGACCCGGGCGTGCGCGCGAAGATCGGCGTCATCGCGTACGACAAGCGGATCGATCCGATCGGCACCTGCGTCGGTATCCGCGGTTCCCGCGTGCAGGCCGTGCGCAACGAGCTCGGTGGCGAAAACATCGACATCGTGCTATGGTCGGAGGATCCCGCCCAGTTCGTGATCGGCGCGCTCGCGCCGGCAGCTGTCCAGTCGATTGTCGTCGATGAAGAAAAGCACTCGATGGACGTCGTCGTCGACGAGAACGAGCTGGCTGTCGCGATCGGCCGCAGCGGTCAGAACGTTCGTCTTGCTGGCGAACTGACCGGCTGGCAGATCAATATCATGACGCCGGACGAATCCGCCCTGAAGCAGGGTGAAGAGCGCGACCGGCTGCGTGCGCTGTTCATGGCGCGTCTCGACGTCGACGAAGAAGTTGCCGACATCCTGATCGACGAGGGCTTCACGAGCCTGGAAGAGATTGCGTACGTGCCGCTCAACGAAATGCTCGAAATCGAGGCGTTCGACGAGGACACCGTGCACGAACTGCGCAACCGCGCACGCGACGCGCTGTTGACGATGGCCATCGCGAACGAAGAAAAGGTCGAGAACGCAGCGCTGGATCTCAAGAGCCTCGACGGCATCACGCCGGAGCTGCTCGCGAAGCTGGCCGAACACGGCGTGCAGACGCGCGACGATCTCGCCGAGCTGGCTGTGGATGAACTGGTCGACATGACCGGGATGGAAGAGGATGCCGCTAAGGCGTTGATCATGAAAGCACGTGAACACTGGTTCCAGTGAGAAATGACCATGGCGCACTGATTTGATGGCGGCCGTATGGCCTGACCCGATGCTAACCGCAAGGAATCGGTCCTTGCACTAAGAGGAATGAATGGCGAGTAACAACGTAGCCCAATTTGCCGCGGAACTGAAAATGCCTGCTGGTGTGCTGCTCGAACAGCTGCAGGCAGCGGGCGTCCAGAAAGCGAGTGAAGACGATGCGCTGTCCGAAACGGACAAGGCGCGTCTGCTCGATCATTTGCGCAAGTCGCACGGCGCAACCGACGGCGACAAGCGCAAGATCACGCTGACCCGCAAGCATACGTCGGAGATCAAGCAATCTGACGCGACGGGCAAGGCTCGCACCATTCAGGTCGAGGTCCGCAAGAAGCGTACGTTCGTCAAGCGCGACGACGTGGCCGAAGGTGCGGAACAGGGTCAGGGGCAGGTCGCCGAAGCGGACGACGATGCAGAACTGAAGCGTCGCGAGGAAGAAGCGCGCCGCGAGGCCGAGCTGCTCGAGAAGCAGGCGCAGGAACTGCGCGAGCGTCAGGAGCGCCTCGAGCGCGAGGAAGCGGAACGTCGCGCCCGCGAGGAAGCGGCCGAAGCCGAGCGTCGTCGCGCCGAGGAAGAAGCGGCGGCGAAGCGTGCCGCGGCCGAAGCGGCGGCGAAGCAGGCTGCCGCCCAGCAGGCGGCAGCGGCCGAACAGGAATCGCGCTCGCAATCCTCGCAGGACGATGAGCGCGCGGCCGCCGAACGTGCGGCGCAGCGCGAAGCGGCGAAGAAGGCTGAAGACGCTGCCCGCGAGGCGGCGGACAAGGCGCGCGCCGAGCAGGAAGAGATCAGCAAGCGCCGTGCGGCGGCAGAAGCCGAAGCGCGTGCGATTCGCGAGATGATGAACACGCCGCGCAAGGCCGTGGTCAAGGCAGTCGAGCCGCCGAAGCCGGTCGAGCCGCCGAAGCCGGCCGAAGCGAAGGGCACGCTGCACAAGCCGGCAAAGCCGGAAGGCGCGCAGGCGCGTCCGGCCGTGAAGAAGCCGGCCGGTGCGGCACCGGCGACGACGCAGGCGCCGGCAGGCGCGGGCGACCGCAACAAGAAGCCGGGCGCAGGCAAGGGCGGCTGGCAGGACGACGCGTCGAAGCGTCGCGGCATCAAGACGCGCGGCGATTCGAGCGGCGGCGTCGACCGCGGCTGGCGCGGCGGCCCGAAGGGTCGTGGCCGTCACCAGGACAGCGCATCGTCCTTCCAGGCACCGACCGAGCCGATCGTCCGTGAAGTGCACGTGCCGGAAACCGTGTCGGTTGCCGATCTCGCGCACAAGATGTCGATCAAGGCCTCCGAAGTCATCAAGGTGATGATGAAGATGGGCCAGATGGTCACGATCAACCAGGTGCTGGACCAGGAAACGGCGATGATCGTCGTCGAGGAGCTGGGCCACCGCGCGGTTGCCGCGAAGCTGGACGATCCGGAAGCGCTGCTCGTCGAAGGCGAAACCGGTACCGACGCCGAGCAACTGCCGCGTCCGCCGGTCGTCACGGTGATGGGTCACGTCGACCACGGCAAGACCTCGCTGCTCGACCACATCCGCCGCGCGAAGGTTGCCGCAGGCGAAGCGGGCGGCATTACGCAGCACATCGGCGCGTATCACGTCGATACGCCGCGTGGCGTCATCACGTTCCTCGATACGCCGGGTCATGAGGCGTTCACGGCAATGCGTGCACGCGGCGCGAAGGCGACCGACATCGTGGTGCTGGTGGTAGCAGCCGACGACGGCGTGATGCCGCAGACGAAGGAAGCCATCGCCCACGCGAAGGCGGGTGGCGTGCCGATCGTCGTCGCGATCAACAAGATCGACAAGCCGGAAGCGAACCCCGATCGCGTCAAGCAGGAACTGGTCGCGGAAGGCGTCGTGCCGGAAGAATACGGTGGCGATTCGCCGTTCGTGCCGGTGTCGGCCAAGACGGGTGCCGGCATCGACGATCTGCTCGAGAACGTGCTGCTGCAAGCCGAAGTGCTGGAGCTGAAGGCCCCGGTCGAAGCGCCGGCCAAGGGTATCGTGATCGAAGCGAAGCTCGACAAGGGCAAGGGCCCGGTCGCGACGATCCTCGTGCAGTCCGGCACGCTGAACCGCGGCGACATCGTGCTGGCGGGTACGGCCTACGGCCGCGTGCGCGCGATGCTCGACGAAAACGGCAAGCCGACGAAGGAAGCCGGCCCGTCGATCCCGGTCGAAATCCAGGGTCTGTCGGAAGTGCCGGGCGCGGGCGAGGAAGTGATCGTGCTGCCGGACGAGCGCAAGGCGCGTGAAATCGCATTGTTCCGTCAGGGCAAGTTCCGCGACGTGAAGCTGGCGAAGCAGCAGGCCGCGAAGCTGGAAAGCATGCTCGAGCAGATGGGCGAAGGTGAAGTGCAGAACCTGCCGCTCATCATCAAGGCGGACGTGCAGGGCTCGCAGGAAGCGCTCGTGCAGTCGCTGCTCAAGCTGTCGACCGACGAAGTGCGCGTGCAGATCGTGCACAGCGCGGTGGGCGGCATCAGCGAAAACGACGTCAACCTCGCAACGGCATCGAAGGCTGTCATCATCGGCTTCAACACGCGTGCGGATGCACAGGCGCGCAAGCTGGCCGAAGCGAATGGCATCGACATCCGCTACTACAACATCATCTACGACGCAGTGGACGAGGTGAAGGCGGCAATGTCGGGCATGCTGGCGCCGGAGAAGCGCGAAGTCGTCACCGGCATGGTCGAGGTGCGCCAGGTGTTCAAGGTGCCGAAGGTCGGCACGGTCGCCGGCTGTATGGTCACGGACGGTATCGTCAAGCGCTCGTCGTCGGTTCGCGTGCTGCGCAACAACGTCGTGATCTTCACGGGCGAACTCGAATCGCTGAAGCGTTTCAAGGACGACGTGAAGGAAGTGAAGCAAGGCTTCGAGTGCGGTATGTCGGTGAAGAACTTCAACGACGTCATCGAAGGCGACCAGTTCGAAGTCTTCGAAGTGACCGAAGTCGCGCGTACGCTGTAATCCTCGCGCATCGGCTCATGGGCGGGGCAGGCTTGGGCCTGTCCCGCCCATTTTCATGGTGGCGTGCCAACACGGGCCGCCGCTTCATCCTGATAAACGGATCACGGATCGATCATGTCCAGGAAACGTACTTCCCCCAATCGCAACGTGCAGATCGCTGACCAGATTCAGCGCGATCTGTCCGAACTCATCATGCGCGAGGTCAAGGACCCGCGCATCGGCATCGTGACCATCCAGAGCGTCGAACTCACGCCGGATTACGCGCACGCGAAGGTCTACTTCACCGCATTGACCGGCGATCCGGCCAAGACGCAGGAAGCGCTGAACCACGCGTCGGGTCACTTGCACAACCTGTTGTTCAAGCGCCTGCACATCCATACGGTGCCGACGCTGCATTTCCACTACGACCAGACGATCGAGAAGGCCGTGGAAATGTCGCGCCTGATCAAGGAAGCGAACTCGACGCGCGCGAAGGACGACGACGAGGCCGACGCGGCTACCAAGGACGACTGAGCTCGACCGGCCTATGACGACTGCAGCATCCCAACGTCCGCGCGTGCCCCGGCGCGTGCTGGACGGCGTCCTCCTGCTCGACAAGCCGGTCGGCCTGTCGAGCAACGATGCACTGATTCGCGCGAAGCGCCTGCTGCTCGCGAAGAAAGCCGGTCACACCGGTACGCTCGATCCCCTGGCTTCGGGTTTGCTGCCGCTGTGTTTCGGCGAGGCGACGAAGTTCTCGCAGGATCTGCTCGAAGCGGACAAGACCTACGAAGCGACGATGCGTCTCGGCCAGCGTACGGCTACCGGCGACGCGGAAGGCGAGGTGATCGACACGCGCCCGGTCGAATGCGACCGCGCGGCGGTGGAAGCCGCGCTCGTGCGCTTCACCGGCGAGATCGTGCAGGTGCCGCCGATGTATTCGGCGCTCAAGCGCGATGGCAAGCCGCTGTACGAATATGCGCGCGCGGGGCAGACCGTCGAACGCGAAGGCCGCAACGTGACGATCCTCGCCCTCGACCTGCTCGCGTGCGACCTGCCTGACGTGACGTTTCGCGTGACCTGCAGCAAGGGCACTTACGTGCGAACGCTGGCAGAGGATATCGGCGAGGCGCTCGGTTGCGGTGCGCATCTGACGATGCTGCGGCGCACGGGCGTCGGTGCGCTGACGCTCGAGCATGCGGTGACGCTCGATGCGCTGTCCGATGCCGACGAAGCGGCGCGTGATGCGTGGCTCCAGCCGGTCGATGCATTGCTGTCGACGTTTCCGCTGGTTCGTCTCGACGAAACCAGCGCGAAGCGGTTCCTGCACGGGCAGCGCCTGAAGCTGTCGGAGATTGCGCGTATCGACGCGAGCGAAGGCGAGCGGGTGAGGGTCTACGACGCGACTCGCCTGCTCGGCGTGGCCCGCAAGGCAAACGGCGTGCTGGCGCCGGAGCGGCTCGTCGTCACGGCGGCGTGAAGCCGCGCGGCGCGCCGGCATTGCCGGCGGCATGAAAAAAAGGCCCGGTCGTTGTCGACCGGGCCTTTTGTCTTGTGCGCCGGCGGGCGCTGCGTTCAGTGCGCCGCCGAGGCCGCCGCGCCGGCGTCGCCGCCGCCCGCGCGTTCCGGTTTCGTGATCCAGATCAGCCCGATCAGCAGCACGAAGATCGCCGCCGAGATGTAGAACAGGTCGTTCACGCCGAGCTGCGCGGCCTGCTGCGTGGCCAGGTTGTTGATCAGCCCGTGTGCCTGGTCCTGCGTCAGCCCGAGGTTGCCCATCTGCGTGACGGCCTGGTTGAACGTCGGGTTGTAGACGTTCGTCTGCTCGACCAGCTGCGCGTGATGGAAGTTGTTGCGATGATCCCAGGCCGTCTGGAAGATCGACGTGCCGATGCCGCCGCACATGATCCGCACGAAGTTCGACAGGCCCGATGCCGCGGGAATGCGGTGGCCGGGCAGGCCGGACAGCGTGATCGATACCAGCGGGATGAAGAAGCCGGCCATCGCGATGCCCTGTACGAGCGTCGGCAGCGTCAGCGACCATTCGTCGACGCCCGTCGTGTAGCGCGACCGCATCCAGAAGCACAGCGCAAACGTCAGGAACGATGCCGTCGAGATATAGCGCGGATCGGTGCGCGGCAGGTACTTCCCGGTGAGCGGCGACAGCAGGATCGCGAACAGCCCGACCGGCGCCATCACGAGGCCGGCGTCGGTCGCGGTGTAGCCGATCTGCGTCTGCAGCCACAGCGGCAACAGCACGAGGTTGCCGAAGTACAGGCCGTACCCGATCGACAGCGCGACGGTGCCGCCGGTGAAGTTCCGCATGCGGAACAGCGACAGGTCGACGACCGGGTGCTCGGCGGTCAGCTCCCAGATGACGAAAAACGCGAACGCGATGACGGCGGTCAGCGCGAGCACGATGATGGTCGTCGACGCGAACCAGTCGAGATCCTTGCCCTTGTCAAGCATGATCTGCAGCGAACCGACCCAGACGATCAGCAGGGCGAGACCCACGCCGTCGATCGGCGCGCGGCGCACGACCGATTCCCGCTGGCGGTAGATCATCCACGTCGCGATCGCGGCGGCGATGCCGACCGGGATGTTGACGTAGAAGATCCACGGCCACGAGTAGTTGTCCGAGATCCAGCCGCCGAGGATCGGGCCGGCAACGGGCGCGATCAGCGTCGTCATCGCCCATAGCGCGAGCGCCATCGGCGCCTTGGCACGTGGATAGCTCGACAGCAGGAGCGCTTGCGACAGCGGAATCATCGGGCCCGCGACGGCGCCCTGGATCACGCGCGACACGAGCAGGAACGGCAGTGTCGGCGAGAGTCCGCACATCCACGACGAAATGACGAACAGGATGATCGACGCGAGGAACAGGCGAACCTGGCCGAAGCGATCGGTGAGCCAGCCCGTCAGCGGCACGGAGATCGCGTTCGCGACCGCGAACGACGTGATGACCCATGTGCCCTGGTCGGCCGACACGCCGAGATCGCCCGAGATGGTCGGGATCGCGACGTTCGCAATCGACGTGTCGAGCACGTTCATGAACACCGCGAGCGATACCGCGATCGTCCCGATCACGAGCTGCCCGCCCTGCAAGGGCGGGTGAGAGACAGGTGCCTGTGCCATGTCGATGGTCTTCCGGGAACGGAACGGGTTACATCATCTTCGCGATGCTGCCTTGCTTCGCCACGGCCGGCGCCGGGGCCGACGCGTTGCCGCCCGCGTTCTCCGCAACGATGCGCGCGATTTCGGCGTTCGCTTCGTCGCCGTACTTCGCGAACACGTCGGTCTGGTAGACCGTGTTCTGCACGTTGCCGAGCTGGTTGCCGCTCTCGTCCTTGATGTTGACGTCGACCTGCATCGACAGGCCGATGCGCAGCGGGTGCTTGTCGAGATCCTTCGGATCGAGCTCGATCCGCACCGGCAGGCGCTGCACGACCTTGATCCAGTTGCCGGTCGCGTTCTGCGCCGGCAGCAGCGAAAACGCGGAGCCGGTGCCGGCCGAGAAGCCGATGACCTTGCCGTGGTAGACCGCCGACGAGCCGTAGATGTCGGCCGTCAGCTCGACCGGCTGGCCGATGCGCATGTGGTTGAGCTGGACTTCCTTGAAGTTCGCATCGACCCACACTGCGTTAAGCGGCACCACCGACATCAGCGGCGTGCCCGGCGACACGCGCTGGCCGACCTGCACCGTGCGCTTCGCGACATAGCCGGTAACGGGGGCGGGCAGCGTGTTGCGCGCGTTGGCGAGATACGCGTCGCGGACCTTCGCGGCCGCGGCGAGCACGTTCGGGTGCGACGCGATCGTCGTGTTCGCGGTCAGCGCGCGGTTCGACGCGAGTTGCTGCTGCGAGGCGTCGAGCGATGCCTGGGCGGCGCGCCCTTTACCGCGTCACGCGCATGCGAGATCTCTTCCTGCGACACGGCGCCGGTCTGCGCGACCGCAAGGCGGCGGCGCAGGTCGTCCTCGGCGCGCGACAGGTCCGACTGGCGCAGCGCAACCTGCGCACGGTACTGGTCGTCGTTGACGAACAGGCCGCGCACCTTGCGCACCGTCTGCGCGAGGTTCGCCTCGGCCTGCTGCAGCGCGACCTGTGAATCGGCCGGGTCGAGCAGCACGAGCGAATCGCCGGCCTTCACCGTCTGCGTGTCGTCGGCCTTCACCGCGATCACGGTGCCGGTGACCTGCGGCGTGATCTGCACGACGTTGCCGTTCACGTAGGCGTCGTCGGTCGATTCGTGGAAGCGCGCGACGAGGAAGTAGTACAGCCCGTAGGCAATGGCCGCGATCACGATGACCGCGACGAGCAGCGTCATCATGCGCTTGCGCTTGCCGTTACTCTGCGCCTGGGCGCTGGCGGCGTTCTGTTGAGGGTCGCTCATGGCGATTTTCTCCGTCCGTTGTTTCGAGTGTCTGCGTAGTGGTCGTGCCGATTCAGTTCGCGGCCTGTTGCGCGGCCTTGGCCTGCGCGGTGCGCTGTTCGGCATCGGGTGCGGCGAGGCGGGTGCCGGTGGCGTCGAAGCCGCCGCCGAGCGCCTTGATCAGCGCGAGCTGCATGTCGCGCCGCCGCATCTTCAGGTTGGTCACGGTCTGTTCCGATGCGAGGCGGTTGCTGTCCGCGTTCAGCACCTGCAGTTGCGGTGACAGGCCGGCCTTGTAGCGGATCACCGCGAGGTCGTATGCCTTCGTCGACGCGTCGAGCGCCCGCTGCGCGTCGTCCATTTGCCGATCGATCGCGCGGATCGACGCGACCTGCGTCGCGACGTCGTTCAGTGCGCTGATCAGTGTCTGGTTGTAGTTCGCGACCGACAGGTCGAAGTCCGCATAGCGGCCCTTGAGCTGCGCGCGCAGCGCGCCGCCGTCGAAGATCGGCAGGTGGATCGCCGGGCCGAATTGCGCCTGGCGGCTCGCGAAGTTCAGGAATTTGCCCCAGCCGAACGCATCGAAGCCGAAACCGGCCGCAAGGTTGACGTCGGGGTAGAACTCGGCCTTCGCTTCCTTCACGTCGTGCATCGCGGCTTCGACCTGCCAGCGCGCGGCGACGATGTCGGGGCGCCGCGACACGAGGTCGGCGGGCAGGTTGCCGGGCAGCGCGACGGCGCCGCCCGGATTCAGCACCGGCGCGGCGATCTGCAGGCCGCGGTCCGGCCCCTTGCCGAGCAGGGCGGCAAGCTGGTAGCGCACGGTCGTGATCTGCCCGTCGAGATCGGACAGCGAAGCCTGGGTCGTCGCGATATTGCCGCGGGCCGTCTGGCGTTCGACGTTGGTGTCGAGGCCGGCCGTTACGCGGCCGTCGGTGATCTTGCCGACCGTCTGGCGGTTGACGATCTCGCGTTGGGCGATATCGCGCAGCGCATAGAGCTGCGCGAGCGAGTTGTAGGTGCGTGCGACCGACGATGCGAGCGTGATGCGTGCCTGCTGCATGTCGGCTTCGGCCGCCTTTTCCTGCGATACGGCGGTGTGCAGGCGCTCGCGGTTCTTGCCCCACAGGTCGAGTTCCCACGACGCGCTCGCGAGCGCGTTGTTCTCGCTGTACCACTGGCCGCCGTACGGCGGCGGGAACAGCGCGTTGCTCGAATACAGCTGGCGATTCCACGAATAGCTGGCTTCCGCCTTGGGCATCAGGTTCGAACGCGACGATTCGATGTACGACGACGCCTTTGCGATGCGCGCCTGTGCCTGCGCGATCGACGGATTGTCCTGCAGGGCTTCGTCGATCAGCTTCGGCAACTGCGGATCGCCGAACTGGCTGGCCCAGTCGAGCGCCGGCCACTGGCCGCCCTGGGCCGGCAGGCTCCGGGCGGATTCGAATTGCGACGCCGGGGCGATCTGCTTGTCGCTCTTGATGCCGATGTAGTTCGCGCAGCCCGCCAGCGCCAGTGCGGCGACCGCGACGGCGACGGCGGTGCGGCACGACCCGGCGCGCACGGACAACGGGGAGGATTTCATCGCGCTGATCCCTGACTCGGAATGAATGATGGACACTGCAAGGATTTCCTTACATTAATCTGTCAAAGATGATTGTTGTTGCAATTATTGCGGCGTGCTGCCGCCGGTCGTCTCGCATGCATTGCCGAGAATGCGGCGCAGCATGCTCTTCAGGAACCCGACTTCTTCCGGCGTAAATCCGTCCAGCACCTGGTCGAGCACGCTGCGGAAAATCGGCGGCAGCCGTTCGGCGAGCGCACGGCCTTCGTCGGTCAGCTCGAGACGCACGACACGCCGATCCTCGATGCTGCGGACGCGGGACAGCAGGCCGCGTTTCTCGACCCGGTCGAGCAGCCGGGTGACCGCGCTCGCGTCGATCCCGTACTCGCGTGCAAGCTCGGCGGCCGTCGAGCACTTGCCGACCGCGATCATGAACAGCATGCTCGCCTGCGTGCCCGTGATGCCGAGCTCTTCCTGCGTGCGTTGCGTGACGAGGTTGGTCATCACCGACTTCACGCGCGACATCAGATAACCGACGCTGTCGTTCACCTGATAAGTCGAAAGCGAGACGGACTGCGGCTGGGAAGAGGAGGGATCCGACATAAAACCCTGAAGCTGCAATAGTTGACTAGGCAGCAGTATAGGCACAGTTGCTTGCCGCGGCAAATGTTAATCGAACGGCCTTGGGTGTGCAGGGCGCTGCCCAATGCCCTATATGGAAGAGGGTTTTTGTCAGATGGCGGGGCGGGCGCCCGGCGCATTGGCGGACAGGGGATCGCGGCCCCGGTTTGTTGCGGCGCAGCGCGCGGACCGTTCGCGTCATTCGCGCGTGCTATAATTTGCGGTTTCCAAGTTGTGCATCGCGCACGCACGTGACCAACGGGCGTGCGTATTTGCGCACCCAATCGATTTCCAGGTTTCTATGACCCGCGCCCTTCGCAATATCGCCATCATCGCCCACGTCGACCACGGCAAGACCACGCTCGTCGACCAACTGCTCCGCCAGTCCGGCACCTTCCGCGAGAACCAGCAGGTTGCGGAGCGGGTGATGGACTCGAACGACATCGAAAAAGAGCGCGGGATCACGATTCTCGCGAAGAACTGCGCGGTCGAGTACGAAGGCACGCACATCAACATCGTCGACACGCCGGGGCACGCGGACTTCGGTGGCGAGGTCGAGCGCGTGCTGTCGATGGTCGACTCGGTGCTGCTGCTCGTCGACGCGGTCGAGGGCCCGATGCCGCAGACGCGCTTCGTCACGAAGAAGGCGCTCGCGCTCGGCCTGAAGCCGATCGTCATCGTCAACAAGATCGACCGTCCGGGTGCGCGGATCGACTGGGTCATCAACCAGACCTTCGACCTGTTCGACAAGCTCGGCGCAACCGAAGAGCAGCTCGACTTCCCGATCGTCTACGCATCGGGCCTGAACGGCTATGCGTCGCTCGACCCGGCCGCGCGCGAAGGCGACATGCGCCCGCTGTTCGAGGCGGTCCTCGAGCACGTGCCGGTCCGTCCGGCGGATCCGGACGCGCCGCTGCAGCTGCAGATCACGTCGCTCGACTATTCGACGTACGTCGGCCGGATCGGCGTCGGCCGCATCACGCGCGGTCGCATCAAGCCGGGCCAGCCGGTCGCGATGCGCTTCGGGCCGGAAGGCGAAGTGCTGAACCGCAAGATCAACCAGGTGCTGTCGTTCACCGGCCTCGAGCGCGTGCAGGTCGAATCGGCCGAAGCGGGCGACATCGTGCTGATCAACGGTATTGAAGACGTCGGTATCGGCGCAACGATCTGCGCGGTCGATACGCCGGAAGCGCTGCCGATGATCACCGTCGACGAGCCGACGCTGACGATGAACTTCCTCGTCAACTCGTCGCCGCTCGCCGGCCGCGAAGGCAAGTTCGTCACGAGCCGCCAGATCCGCGACCGCCTGATGAAGGAACTGAACCACAACGTCGCGCTGCGCGTGAAGGACACCGGCGACGAAACGGTGTTCGAAGTGTCGGGCCGCGGCGAGCTGCACCTGACGATTCTCGTCGAGAACATGCGCCGTGAAGGCTATGAGCTGGCCGTGTCGCGTCCGCGCGTCGTGATGCAGGAAATCGACGGCGTGCGTCACGAGCCGTACGAACTGCTGACCGTCGACGTCGAGGACGAGCACCAGGGTGGCGTGATGGAAGAGCTCGGCCGGCGCAAGGGCGAGATGCTCGACATGGCATCGGACGGCCGTGGCCGCACGCGCCTGGAGTACAAGATCTCGGCGCGCGGCCTGATCGGCTTCCAGAGCGAATTCCTGACGCTCACGCGTGGCACGGGCCTGATGAGCCACATCTTCGACTCGTACGCGCCGGTCAAGGACGGTTCGGTCTTCGAGCGCCGCAACGGCGTGCTGATCTCGCAGGACGACGGCGCTGCCGTGGCCTACGCACTGTGGAAGCTGCAGGATCGCGGCCGCATGTTCGTGAAGCCGGGCGATGCGCTCTATGAGGGCATGATCATCGGCATCCACAGCCGCGACAACGACCTCGTCGTGAACCCGATCAAGGGCAAGCAGCTGACCAACGTGCGCGCGTCGGGCACCGACGAGGCCGTGCGCCTGGTGCCGCCGGTCCAGATGTCGCTCGAGTACGCGGTCGAATTCATCGACGACGACGAACTCGTCGAAGTGACGCCGCAGTCGATCCGCCTGCGCAAGCGCTTCCTGAAGGAGCACGAGCGTCGCCGCGCGAGCCGCGAAGGCGCGGTCGACTGAGCGCGTCGAAGCACTCCGGGCAACACGAAAAAAGCCGCCTCCGGGCGGCTTTTTCGCATCCGCGCGGCGTGCAGGCAGGTAGTCTGCAAAACAATGTTTCAGCGGCATGTGGCAATCCGGCAAAACCCCGTCGCGCGGTGCTTTCGGGCACATTTCGCCGTGAACTCCGGTATCGGTTCTGTGATATGCTGCGCGCACGCAAGTTTTAGGTCCTTCCAAGCAAGACTTGATTCGCAATCCGCTAAACGGTCAGGCCGTGTCGCGGAAGGTTGAGTAACCCGCTATTTCTCGAGAAGCTCGAAGAAAGGTGAGCGTAAAATGTCAGATGTAATGAAGCAGTTTCAGCTGAACTCCTATCTGTTCGGCGGCAATGCTTCGTACGTTGAAGAACTGTACGATGCATACCTCAACAATCCGGCATCGGTGCCGGAGAACTGGCGAGAGTATTTCGACGCGCTGCAGAACGTGCCTGCAACGGACGGCTCGAATGCCAATGACGTCGCTCATTTCCCGATCGTCGAATCATTCGCCGAGCGTGCGAAGGCCAATGCCTTCATCCCGCGCGAAAGCAGCACCAACCTTGCTGCAGCGCGCAAGCAAGTGCACGTGCAGTCCCTCATCAGCGCTTATCGCTTCCTTGGCTCGCAATGGGCCAATCTCGATCCCCTGAAGCGTCGCGAACGTCCCGCCATTCCCGAACTCGAACCCGCGTTCTACGACTTCTCCGAAGGCGACCTCGACCAGACGTACAGCGCAAGCAACCTGTATTTCGGTTTCGACCAGGCTTCGTTGCGCGACATCGTCAAGGGCCTGCGTGACACGTACTGCGGCACGATCGGCGCCGAGTACATGTACATCAGCGACCCGGAACAGAAGCGCTGGTGGCAGGAGCGTCTGGAATCGACCCGTGCGACGCCGAACTTCTCGGCAGACGAGAAGAAGCACATCCTGAATCGCCTGACGGCCGCTGAAGGCCTCGAGCGTTACCTGCATACCAAGTACGTCGGCCAGAAGCGCTTTTCGCTCGAAGGCGGCGAAAGCTTCATCGCGGCGATGGACGAAGTCGTCCAGCACGCGGGCAAGCGCGGCGTGCAGGAAATCATCATCGGCATGGCGCACCGTGGCCGTCTGAACGTACTGGTCAACACGCTGGGCAAGATGCCGGCCGACCTGTTCGCCGAATTCGAAGGCAAGCACGTCGACGACCTGCCGGCAGGCGACGTGAAGTACCACAAGGGCTTCTCGTCGGACGTGTCGACGGAAGGCGGCCCGGTCCACCTGTCGCTCGCGTTCAACCCGTCGCACCTCGAAATCGTGAACCCGGTGGTCGAAGGTTCCGCGAAGGCGCGGATGGACCGTCGCGGCGACGAAGACGGCCTGCAGGTGCTGCCGGTGCAGATCCACGGCGACGCGGCCTTCGCCGGCCAGGGCGTCGTGATGGAAACGCTGAACCTCGCGCAGACGCGCGGTTACGGCACGCACGGCACGCTGCACATCGTCATCAACAACCAGATCGGCTTCACGACGTCCGACCCGCGCGACGCGCGCTCGACGCTGTACTGTACCGACGTCGTCAAGATGATCGAGGCGCCGGTGCTGCACGTGAACGGCGACGATCCGGAAGCCGTGATCCTCGCGACGCAGATCGCGATCGACTACCGGATGCAGTTCCACAAGGATGTCGTGATCGACATCGTCTGCTTCCGCAAGCTGGGTCACAACGAGCAGGACACGCCGGCGGTCACGCAGCCGCTGATGTACAAGAAGATCGCGCAGCACCCGGGCACCCGTGCGCTGTACGCCGAGAAGCTCGTGCAGCAGGGCGTGATCACCGCGGAAGACGCCGACAACTACGTGAAGGCGTACCGCAAGGCGATGGACGACGGTCACCACACGGTTGACCCGGTTCTGTCGAACTACAAGAGCAAGTACGCGGTCGACTGGGTTCCGTTCCTGAACCGCAAGTGGACGGATGCAGCCGACACGGCCGTGCCGCTCGCCGAACTGAAGCGCCTCGGCGAACGCATCACGACGGTTCCGGAAAACTTCAAGGTTCACCCGCTCGTCGAGCGCGTGATCAACGATCGCCGCAACATGGCGCGCGGCGACCAGCCGCTCGACTGGGGCATGGGCGAACACCTCGCGTTCGCGTCGCTCGTCGCATCGGGCTACTCGGTGCGCCTGACGGGCCAGGACTCGGGCCGCGGCACGTTCACGCACCGTCATGCGGTGCTGCACGACCAGAACCGCGAGCGCTGGAACGACGGCACGTACGTGCCGCTGCAGAACATCGCCGACGGTCAGGCGAAGTTCACGGTGATCGACTCGGTGCTGTCGGAAGAAGCGGTGCTGGGCTTCGAATACGGTTACTCGACCGCCGAGCCGAACACGCTCGTGCTGTGGGAAGCCCAGTTCGGCGACTTCGTCAACGGTGCGCAGGTCGTGATCGACCAGTTCATCTCGTCGGGCGAAGTGAAGTGGGGCCGCGTGTCGGGCCTGACGATGCTGCTGCCGCACGGCTACGAAGGCCAGGGCCCGGAACACTCGTCGACGCGTATCGAGCGTTTCCTGCAGCTGTGTGCCGATCACAACATGCAGGTCGTTCAGCCGACGACGCCGGCGCAGATTTTCCACCTGCTGCGTCGCCAGATGATCCGCCTGTTCCGCAAGCCGCTGATCGTCGCAACGCCGAAGTCGCTGCTGCGCCACAAGGAAGCCGTGTCGGACCTGTCGGAACTCGCGAAGGGTTCGTTCCAGCCGGTGCTGGGCGAAACCGACGGCGGCATCGACGCGAAGAAGGTCAAGCGCGTGCTGGTATGCTCGGGCCGCGTGTATTACGACCTCGTCGCACATCGCCGCGAAGCGAAGGCGAACGACGTCGCGATCATCCGTATCGAGCAGCTGTATCCGTTCGCGCACAAGCAGTTCGAAGCCGAAATGAAGAAGTACGAGAACGCGACTGAAGTGGTCTGGGTGCAGGACGAGCCGCAGAACCAGGGCCCCTGGTTCTACGTCGAGCACCACCTGAAGGAAGGCATGAAGGAAGGGCAGAAGCTGGCATACAGCGGCCGTCCGGCTTCGGCCTCGCCGGCGGTTGGCTACTACGCGAAGCACTACGAGCAGCAGAAGGCCCTCATCGAAGGTGCTTTCGGCCGCCTGAAGAGCACATCGATCGCGAAATAACCGACGGAAGCGAAACGGGAAGGCGCAGCGCGCTTTCCCGTGTCTTTGGGCCCGCCGGGCGCGTTGCGCGCCGTACCGGCCGAAGGAATCGCACGAACCTCGTCACACCCCAGATTAAGCATCCAGGAAAATCACATGGCTATCGTAGAAGTCAAAGTCCCCCAGCTTTCGGAGTCGGTTTCGGAAGCCACCATGCTGCAGTGGAAGAAGAAGCCGGGCGAAGCAGTCGCGCAGGACGAAATCCTGATCGAACTCGAGACCGACAAGGTCGTGCTCGAAGTGCCGGCACCGGCCGCGGGCGTCCTCGCGCAAGTGCTGCAGAACGACGGTGACACCGTCGTTGCCGATCAACTGATCGCAACGATCGACACCGAAGCGAAGGCTGGTGCAGCCGAAGCCGCTGCGGGCGCGGCCGAAGTCAAGCCGGCCGCAGCGCCTGCTGCAGCCGCACCGGCAGCGCAGCCGGTCGCCGCAACGGCATCGAGCTCGGCTACGGCATCGCCGGCCGCATCGAAGCTGCTGGCCGAGAAGGGCCTGTCGGCGGGCGACGTCGCAGGTTCGGGCCGCGACGGCCGCGTCACGAAGGGCGACGCGCTGGCAGCAGGCAGCGCGCCGAAGGCTGCTCCGGCTGCCGCACCGGCGAAGGCCGCGGCGAAGCCGTCGCTGCCGGAAGTGAAGGTGCCGGCGTCGGCGACGACGTGGCTCAACGACCGTCCGGAACAGCGCGTGCCGATGTCGCGCCTGCGTGCACGTATCGCCGAGCGCCTGCTCGAATCGCAGCAGACCAACGCGATCCTGACGACGTTCAACGAAGTCAACATGGCTCCGGTCATGGAGCTGCGCAACAAGTACAAGGACAAGTTCGAGAAGGAACATGGCGTGAAGCTCGGCTTCATGTCGTTCTTCGTGAAGGCCGCTGTCCACGCGCTGAAGAAGTTCCCGCTCGTGAACGCGTCGATCGACGGTAACGACATCGTCTACCACGGCTACTTCGACATCGGTATCGCTGTCGGCTCGCCGCGCGGCCTCGTCGTGCCGATCCTGCGCAACGCGGATCAGCTGAGCCTCGCCGAGATCGAGAAGAAGATCGCCGAATTCGGCCAGAAGGCGAAGGACGGCAAGCTGTCGATCGAGGAAATGACGGGCGGTACGTTCTCGATCTCGAACGGTGGCGTGTTCGGCTCGATGCTGTCGACCCCGATCATCAACCCCCCGCAATCGGCAATCCTCGGCGTGCACGCGACGAAGGAGCGTCCGGTCGTTGAAAACGGCCAGATCGTGATCCGTCCGATCAACTACCTCGCGCTGTCGTATGACCACCGCATCATCGACGGCCGCGAAGCCGTGCTGTCGCTCGTCGCGATGAAGGATGCGCTGGAAGATCCGGCACGCCTGCTGCTCGACCTGTAAGCCGAGTCTCACTGCATCGACCCGTTCTGCACGTTCGCGCCCGCGCGCGAACGTGCAGGCGTACAAGTAGAAAGGATTGTCATGTCCAAGGAATTTGACGTCGTCGTGATCGGCGCCGGCCCCGGCGGCTACATCGCCGCGATTCGCGCCGCGCAGCTCGGCAAGACCGTTGCCTGTATCGAGAAGTGGAAGAACCCGGCCGGCGCGCTGAAGCTCGGCGGCACCTGCCTGAACGTCGGCTGCATCCCGTCGAAGGCGCTGCTCGCGTCGTCGGAAGAGTTCGAGAACGCGTCGCATCACCTGGCCGACCACGGCATCACGGTCGACGGCGTGAAGATCGACGTCGCGAAGATGCTCGGCCGCAAGGACGCGATCGTCGAGAAGATGACGAGCGGGATCGAGTTCCTGTTCAAGAAGAACAAGATCACCTGGCTGAAGGGCCATGGCAAGTTCACCGGCAAGACCGACGCCGGCGTGCAGATCGAAGTGAGCGGCGAGGGTGAAACCGAAGTCGTCACCGCGAAGAACGTGATCATCGCGACGGGCTCGAAGGCGCGTCACCTGCCGGGCATCCCGGTCGACAACAAGATCGTGTCGGACAACGAAGGTGCGCTGACGTTCGAGTCGGTGCCGAAGAAGCTCGCCGTGATCGGCGCGGGCGTGATCGGCCTCGAGCTCGGTTCGGTGTGGCGTCGCCTGGGTGCCGAAGTGACCGTGCTCGAAGCGCTGCCGGCATTCCTCGGCGCAGCCGACGAAGCGCTCGCGAAGGAAGCGGCCAAGCTGTTCAAGAAGCAGGGCCTCGACATCCATCTCGGCGTGAAGATCGGCGAAGTGAAGACGACTGCCGACGGCGTGTCGATCGCTTACACGGACAAGGACGGCAACGCGCAGACGCTCGACGCCGACCGCCTGATCGTGTCGGTCGGCCGCGTGCCGAACACCGACAATCTCGGCCTCGAGGCCATCGGCCTGAAGGCGAACGAGCGCGGCTTCATCGACGTGGACGACCACTGCCGCACGGCGGTGCCGAACGTCTACGCGATCGGCGACGTGGTGCGCGGCCCGATGCTCGCGCACAAGGCGGAAGACGAAGGCGTGCTGGTCGCGGAAGTGATCGACGGCCAGAAGCCGCACATCGACTACAACTGCATTCCGTGGGTGATCTACACGTATCCGGAAATCGCGTGGGTCGGCAAGACGGAGCAGCAGCTGAAGGCCGAAGGCCGCGAGATCAAGTCGGGCAAGTTCCCGTTCTCGATCAACGGCCGCGCGCTCGGCATGAACGCGCCGGACGGTTTCGTGAAGATGATCGCGGATGCGAAGACCGACGAACTGCTCGGCGTGCACGTGATCGCGGCGAACGCATCGGACCTGATCGCGGAAGCCGTGGTGGCGATGGAATTCAAGGCGGCGTCGGAAGACATCGCCCGCATCTGCCATCCGCACCCGTCGATGTCGGAAGTGATGCGCGAAGCGGCGCTCGCCGTCGACAAGCGCTCGCTGAACAGCTGAGCGCGGTATAGCGCCGGCCGGCCATCGGCCGGCGCAGCCGTCTCATGACGAGGGCGGGCGGGGTTTCCCGTCCGCCTTCGTTTTTTCCGGTTTGCCCGATGAACGTCACCGAATACTACACGCGCGAGCTGACCACGCGCGGCTATCAGTCCGATCCCGCGCAGCGCGCGGCCGTCGATCGCCTGCAGCAATGTTTCGACGAGTGGGTCGAATACAAGGCGCGCCGCTCGAACGCATTCAAGAAGCTCATCAATCATCCCGACCTCCCGCGCGGCGTCTACATGTGGGGCGGCGTCGGTCGCGGCAAGAGCTTCCTGATGGACAGCTTCTACGCGGTCGTGCCCGTGCAGCGCAAGACGCGCCTGCATTTCCACGAATTCATGCGCGAAGTGCACCGCGAGCTCGAGGAACTGAAAGGGCAGGCCGATCCGCTCGACGAACTCGCGCGGCGTATCGCGAAGCGCTACCGTCTGATCTGCTTCGACGAGTTCCACGTGTCGGACATTGCCGACGCGATGATCCTGTACCGTCTGCTCGACCGCCTGTTCAACAACGGCGTGCAGTTCGTGATGACGTCCAACTACGATCCCGACGACCTGTATCCGGACGGTCTGCATCGCGACCGCATGCTGCCGGCGATCGCGCTGATCAAGGACAAGCTCGACGTGCTGAACGTCGACGCGGGCGTCGATTATCGCCAGCGCACGCTCGCGCAGGTGAAGATGTATCACACGCCGCTCGGCGCGGACGCCGACCGCGAACTGCGCCATGCGTTCGGCAAGCTCGCGGCGGTACCCGATGAAAGCCCGCTCCTGCATATCGAGAAGCGCGAGCTGAAGGCACTGCGCAAGGCGGACGGTGTCGTATGGTTCGATTTCGCGACGCTGTGCGGCGGCCCGCGCTCGCAGAACGACTATCTCGAACTCGCGAGCCGGTTCCATGCGATCGTGCTGTCCGAGGTGCCGCAGATGTCGCCGCGGATGGCGTCCGAGGCACGTCGCTTCACGTGGCTCATCGACGTGCTGTACGACCACAAGGTCAAGCTGCTGATGTCCGCGGCGGTGCCGGCGGAGCAGCTGTACGTCGAAGGTCCGATGGCCAACGAGTTTGCGCGTACGGTCTCGCGCATCGTCGAGATGCAGTCGAAGGAGTATCTCGAAACGCCGCGCCGCATCGTCGATACGTCGCTGACCTGAGCGCGAGCGATCGATGTGGCGTGCGAAGTTGCGGCATTCAATGGTTAATTCCAGTTAAATCGATGCCATCTCGCCGCAATTTCGGATTAGTCTTATATTCAATCCCGGGTTGAGCCGATATCGTTGTGTCATGGTTACCAAGGCTGGAGATGTCCATGACACCGTATCGCGATCTGACCGACGCCGAGTGGAAGCGCGTCACGTCGCTTCTACCGGAATTGCAGCCGCGCACCGAGTTGCGCGGCCGGCCGCTGGCCAATACCCGTGCCGTGATGAACGGCGTGCTCTGGGTCATCTACAGCGGCGCAACATGGTCGGCGATGCCGCGCCGTTACCCTTCGTATCAGACATGCCATCGCCGGTTCAAGGTCTGGCACGAGACGGGCACGCTGATGAGCGTGATGCGTGAACTCTATGGCGACGCGGGCATCAATCTGTGCAACACGCTGGTCACGCGGATGCGCAAGCATACGCAATCGAAGGCAGCGAAAGCGCGCAGCGTGGCGATGCCGACACCGCGCGCGCATCGGGCGGAAGCACTGAAGCGCGCAGCGTGATCGCCCCCATTGCACGCGTGTCTCGTCCCGAAATGAAATCGGCCTGCGACATTGTCGCAGGCCGATTGACGTGATGCGGCGCGTCGTCGCGCGCAGGTCGTAAGCCGTTACTGCTGGCGAACCCAGGTCTGCGACCGGCCGAGCAGCGACACGCCGATATAGCCGCGCACGACGAGTTTCTGGCCGCCGTCTTCAAGCGTCATCTTGCACTTGTAGACCTTGCCGTTCTCCGGGTCGAGAATGTTGCCGCCGTCCCAGTGGTCGCCTTCCTTCTTCATTGCCTTGATGATCGTCATGCCCTTGATGAGCTGATCCTTGCGCTCGTCCGTGCACGCGGTGCAGCGGCGATCAGGCGTATCGTTCGCGCCGAGGCCCTTGACGACCTTGCCGGTCAGCGCACCGTCGCCATCCTCGGCGATCTGCACGAGTGCCTTCGGCTGATGGGTGTTGTCGTCGATCGTCTGCCACATGCCGATGGGGCTGTCGGCTTGCGCAAAGGCGTGCGCGGCGCAAGCGAGCAATGCGCCGGCGACGGCGATTGCACGCAACGGGCGGGTCAGTTGAATCATTGTCGTCCTCCTTGTTTTGCATGTCGTGTTCGATGTGCCCGCACGACCGCCTGCATGGGGCGGGCATGTTGCGAGCTTCGCCAGAATACGTGAAACCGCACGCCTCGTTTGATAGAGGGGACTCTAATCGAAACGCCCCGCGCGGAAGGCCGCGCGGGGCGCAATCAATTGAGCTGGTACGAGAAGGATGCGTTCACGCGCGGGCTGCGTGATGCGCTTTCGACCGGCGCGTCACCTACCGGCTTCGCGACGTTCAGGTCGAGACTGTAGAAGCGGCTGTCCGTGAAACGCACGCCGATGCCGACCGACGACATACGGTTGGGCGACGGCGTGCCTGAATGCAGGTACACACGCGCCATGTCGTAGGCGATGTACGGCGTCACGGACTTCATATACGTCCAGCCCGGCGTGAAGCCGCGGTTGACCTCCAGCGACATCCCCCATCCCGAGTCGCCCGACGCTTCGCCCGGCTGATAGCCGAGTGCGTAGCGCGTCGAGCCGAACGAGATCTGCTCGGACGTCGGCAGTGAGTCAGGGCTGTATTGCCCGGTCAGCGAGACTGACGTGCCGATCCGGAACGGCCATTCGTTGGTTTGCGTGAAGGTCGCGCCGGTACGGACGAAGGTCAGCGAAATCGGGCTCGGCACCGACGTCGTTGTGTTGCCGACGCTGATCTCCTGCGATTTCGATGCGCCGAGGATGTCGAATGCCTTGGCCACGTTGATGCTCAACTTTCGCACCTGCGTCGGGCTCACGCTCGTGTAGTCGAGCTGCAGTTGCAGCACGCGAACCTGCGACCGATTGTTGAGGGTCGCGCCGGTGATCTGGTTCTGGTAGTTGTCCTCGTTGTGCGCTGCATAGCCCGATACCGTGCCGAGCAGGCTGCGCTGGTTGTTCAGCAATATCGGATAGGATGCCGAAAGACCGAGCTTTTCGTTCTTGACGGTACGCTGGATGTACGACGGCAGGCCCGGATTGTCGGTAGGCTTGCCGCGATAGGTGCTTGCATCGAGGCGCGTGATCAGGCCGCTGCTGCCGACGGGCACCGCGCCGCTGAACGCGAAGTAGGTCTGCTTGTCACGCCCCGGCGGCGCCAGTGCGGAGATGCTCAACTGCTCGCCGAACTTCGTGAGGCCGTTTTCGGTCGCGGTGATGAGGCCCTGTACGCCCGGGTGGTTGAAATCGATACCGGTGCTGACGTTGAATGCCTTGCGGTCGACGGCAAGTTCGAGCGTCGTGGCGCCGTCGGTGGTTTGCGGCGGTGGTACGTTCGCCTTGACCGTGAGGCCGGGCAAGAGGCCGAACGTGTTCACGTAGCGCTCGAACGTTGCGCGGCGCAGCGGGCGATCGTCGGTGATATGCGCTGCGATCGCGCGAATCTTCGATTCCATTGCCCCGGGCTTGCCGGTGACCTTGACGTCCGACACATAGCCTTCAACAACCGTGATGCGCACGACGCCGTTCTCGAACGTCTGCGCGGGAACAAACGCGAACGACAGCGCGTAACCGCGATCCTGGTACAGCTTCGTTACGCCGTTGGCGGTTTCGATCAGATCGCCGATCGTGATGTCCTTGCCGACGAGGGGGGTGAAGCGACGCGAGATTTCCTCGAACGGCACCGACTTTACGCCTTCGACCTGGAATGTCGTCGGTGTCAGGTGGCGCGACAGCAACTCCTGCAGTTGCGGCGCCTGGGGCGCGACCTGCACGGTTACGTTCGGGCCGGTTTTCGGCGCGTTGATCTGGGGCAGGGAGTCGAGCGGGTTACCGCCGACGCGCGTTTGTGCCTGTGCCGTGCTGGCTGCCGCGATGGCGAGCAGCATCATCCATCTGTCGAGTCTGGATTTCATTGTTCTTCCTCGTAGGCCTTGCTTTTCGTCTTCTAATGTCCGCACGCGGCGCCGATGGCGCCGCGCGTCGTTTGCCGCCTTGCCGGTTCTGATCGGATCGACAGCGCGTTCACTCCGGCCGCAAATGCGCAGGTGTCCTTACTTGCCGACGCCGCCCAGCGTGCCCAGTAATCCCGTGACCGGAGCGAGCAGACCGGTCGATCCGCCCGACGTCGACCCCGTCGCACCGCCGGCCAGCGACGTGACCGGCGCGAGCGGGCTCGACGATCCCCCGGTGCTCGCCGCGCCCGTGACAGTATTCAGCGAACCCGTAACGGGTGCGAGCGGGCTTGTACTGCCCGTGCCGCCCGTTGCGCCGCCGAGCGTGCCCGTGACCGTCGACACGAGATTCGTGACGGGGGCGAGCGGATTGCTCGTGCCGCCCGACGTCGAGCCGCCGAGTGCACCCGTGAGCGAGCCGAGCGGCGTCGAGCCGAGGCCCGACAGCAGGCCGCCGAGCGGATTCGTCGAGCCCGATGCCGTGCCGCCCGGCGAGCCGCTCTGCACGGTCGCCGTCGAGCCGCCCACGAGGCTCGTGATCAGGCCGGGGATTGGCGCCGCGCCGTTCGGGCCGTTCGGGTTGACGAGGCCGCCCGCGTTGGTCACGGTGTTGCCGACTGCGGTCACGAGCTGACCGACGTCGCCGACGAGCGGCTGGCTCGACGTGCCGCCAACCTGCTTGCCGGCCGAGCTGATCGCGCCGCCGACCTGGCCGAGCAGGCCCGAGACGGGTTGGCCGAGGCCGGTCGTCGTGCCGACCTGTTGCGTGACCTGGCCCGCGGTGATCACGAGCGGCGTGATCGCCGAGCTGAGCGGTTGCGTCACTTGCTGCACGGCGCCCGACGACAGCGTCGAGCCGATCGTGTTGCCGGCGGCGCCGAGGCCGTTGGCCACCGTGTCGAGCACGGTGCCGACCGGGGTCGTGACCGGCGCGAGCGGCGCCAGCGGGCCGGTGCCGAGCGCCTTGACCGTCGAGCTCAGGCCGGACACCGTGTTGCTCGTCGCACCGACCACGTTGCCGAGGCCCGCGACGGTCGTGCCGACCGGGTTTTGCGTGGAGCCGATCTGTCCCAGCCCGTTGCTCACGGCATCGGCAGCTGCGCCGACGATCGTGCCCGTGCTGGAGAGCGTGCTGCCGACGCCCTTCGTCACACCGTCGCCGAGGCCGGGCACGGTGATGTTGCCGACCGTGCTGCCGAGGTCGGTGGCGGTCTGGCCAACCGTGCTGACGACACCCTTGGTGCCCGTCGATCCGCTGCTGGTGCCGCTCGTGCTGGGGTTGTCCGTGCCGCTCGTGGTGCTGCCGTTGGCGCTGGCCGGCGGCGCGTTCACGCCGTTGCCGCCGCAGGCGGCCAGCAGGCAGGCTGCGGCGAAGGCCGTGAGGGGCACGCGCCACTGGTGCAGGGCGGCTGTCGTGAGAGAACGTTGCTGGGACATGATTGACTCCTCGCTGTCTTGTCGATGAATGGAAAGAGCGGATTTACTTGTGGGTGCCACCGAGCAGGCCGCCGATCAGCGACGTGACAGGCGCGAGCGGATTCGACGCCGAGCCCGAGTTCGTGACGGCGCCCGTGCCGCCGGTCAATGCCGGTGCGCCCGACGTCGCGCCGCCGGCCGCGCCGGTGACCGTGTTCAGCGCCCCGGTGACCGGGGCGAGCGGGCCGCTGCCGCCGCCTGCTGCGCCGCCGAGTGCGCCGGTGACAGTCGAGACGAGACCCGTGACCGGCGCGAGCGGGCTGCTGGCGCCGCCCGTTGCGCCACCGAGTGCGCCGGTGACCGTGGAGACGAGACCGGTGACCGGCGCGAGCGGGCCGCCGCTGCCGCCTGCTGCGCCGCCGAGCGCGCCCGTGACCGTCGAGACGAGACCCGTGACCGGCGCGAGCGGGCTGGTGGAGCCGCCCGTCGCGCCGCCGAGTGCGCCGGTGACGGTCGAGACGAGACCCGTGACCGGCGCGAGCGGGCTGGTGGAGCCGCCCGTCGCGCCGCCGAGCGCGCCCGTGACCGTCGAGACGAGACCGGTGACCGGGGCGAGCGGGCCGCCGGAGCCGCCCGTCGTGCCGCCGAGCCCGCCGGTGACGGTCGAGACGAGGCCGGTGAGCGGCGCGAGCGGGTTGGTTACGCCGCCGGTGCCGCCCGTGAGCAGGCCGCCGACGGCCTTCACGGTGTTGCCCGTCGACGAGACCGTGTTGCCCAGGCCGGTCGTGACGGGGTTGCCGCCCGTCGATGCGAGCAGGGCGCCGGCCTGGTTCAGGCCGTTGCCGACCGTGCCGAGCAGCGTGTTGACGGGTGCGCCGAGGCCGGTTGCCGTGCCGATCGTCTGAGTCGTCTGGCCGACCATCGTCGTGATCGGCGTAATGGCCGAGCTGACCGTTTGCGTGACCTGCTGGATCGGGCCGGTCGACAGTGCGTTGGTGAGGGTGTTGCCGCCGTTCGAGACGGCGCCGCCGAGCGTCGACACGAGGCCGCCGACGGCGCCCGTAACCGGTGCGAGCGGCGAAAGCGGGCCGCTGCCGAGGCTCGAGACCAGGGTGCCCGTTTGCGAGACCGCGTTGCCGAGCTGGTTGACCACGCCACCCGTGCTGGCGAGTGTGGTGCCGACCGGGTCTTTCGTCGCGCCGAGCTGGCCGAGACCGTTGCCGAGGCCATTGCCGAGTGCGGTCACTGCGCCGCCGACGCTTTGCACGATGCCGCCCGCGGCTTGTGTGGTGGCCGGGTTGACGCCCGGCAGCGTCTGGCTGCCGATGACGGAGCCGAGGCCCGAGACGGTTCCGCCGACCCCGGTCAGAATGTTGCTGCTGCTTGCGAGGACAGTTCCCACTGGGTTCGACGACACGCCCGACGTGCCGCTCGTGCCGCTGGTCGTCCCGCTCGTCGTGCCACTGGTGCTGCCGCTGGTGCTACCACTCGTTGAACCGCTGGTGCTGCCCGACGTGCCGCTCGTGCCCGACGTACCGCCGCCGGACGTGGAGATCGTATCGCCGCCGCCCGAGCTCGAGCCGCCGCCAAGACCCTGGCTGATGGAACCCGAGCCGCCGCACGCGGAGAGGGAAAGCATGGCTGCAACGGTGGCCGCGATCAGAGTCGTCCGGAACACGCCATGAGGGATAACCTTAATGTCCATTTTGTCCTCGCGTTAAAACTGATGTTGTGTTGAGTGTTGCGAGGACTACTCTGCAACTGTCGTGCCATTTCGACGATCGACGGTTCGATGACGAGTTTTAAACGGAGTATTTCCTTATGGGAAAAGGGCTTGCGCGAATCGAAAGACTGTTGAAAATGTTTGAGCGGCCGGAACCGGGGACGATTTCAGCCGGTTCGTAACGTAACGTCACAACATTGGCGTTACGCGTGCGACGTAACGTGCGGGGCAGGAGGGCGGGAACGGTCGTGCTGTTTTACAGGTGGATTAGGTGTGCACATCTAACCTATCGTAAATCCTATGTGTAAGTCGTACCGAAACGCCGTACAAATAGGGTGCCGCGCGTCGATTTTTCGATCAGGATTGTTAAAAGAGGTTGGAAATCAAAAGGGTTCGGAGATAAGATTCGTGGCAGTTGTAAGCTTTGTACGGTTCGGTACACACGTGCGAGGAGATGAATGACGCGAATGTTAATTTCCATCAAATGATGATCCGCGTCGTGCAAGACGCGCTATAAAGAATGGGCATCCGATCGTTGTCACGGCAAGTGTGGCAAACGGCGCGGAGCCAGGCCGGATATGCGAGGCCCCAACCTTCGTAAAAGCGGCCAGAGAAACAAACATACAGGCACGAGGAATAAAATGAAAGCACTCATCAAGCGCTTCCTTAAGGAAGAAGACGGGGTTACCGCGATCGAGTATGGTCTGATTGCGGGTCTGATTGCCGTTGCCATCATGACGAGCGTCACGGATATCGGCACTCGACTGGGTCTGGTGTTCACCAACATCTACAACCAGCTGGCAACCGCCGCGGGCTGATCGCTGCGTTCGGTAGTCGTGGCGAGCGAGTCGCGATCGCGACTCGCTCGTAGTCGCACGCGCGTCCGGTTTCGACATGGCACTCCTGTTCAGCATCGGCATTTTCTTCGCCTGGGCGATGCTTGTCGCACTCGGCGATATCCGCTTTCGACGCGTACCGAATACGCTGGTCGTCGCGGGATTGATTGCGGGATTCGCAAGCACATTCGCGCATGCCAATCCATTCGGCATTTTCCCGAGGCAGGCATTAATCGGCATGCTGGTCGGGGCAGTCAGCCTTTTTCCCTTTTTCGCGTTTCGCGTCATGGGCGCAGCGGACGTGAAGGTATTCGCGGTGCTCGGCACATGGTGCGGCGTGCATGCGCTGTTCTGGCTGTGGGCGGTCGCGAGCATCGCGGCCGGCGTGCATGCGCTTGCGCTGATGGCGATGTCGAACACGTCGATCGGCGCGCTGCGGCGGCGCGGCGCGCCCGCGATGTCGTTGGGCGGCCGGCGCGCGACGCCGTATGCCGCGTGCCTCGTGGCGCCGGCGGCAGGGTGGCTCGCGCATCTCGTCGCGTCAGGGGGCGTGCAATGACGACGCAGCGGCAGCCGTGCGCACGACGACGGCACCAGCGGGGCGCGACGGCAGTCGAGTTCGCGCTGGTGTTTCCGCTGTTCTTCCTGATCATGTACGCGATCGTGACGTTCGGGCTGATCTTCGCGGTTCAGCAAGGCTTGACGCTTGCTGCGACCGAAGGTGCGCGCGCGGCGCTGAATTATGTGCCCGAGGCGAACGGCCAGGGGGCGCAGGCGCTGCAGGACCGCGCGAGTGCAGCCCGCAGGGCCGCGCAGAACCTGACCCGCTGGCTGCCGAACGTCGTGGTGCCGGCGCCGTCGTCGGCGGCGTGCAGTTACGACGCGACCATGTATTGCGTGACGGTCACAGTGACCTACCCGTATGCGCAATATCCGCTGGTGCCGTCGCTGCCGCTGCTCGGCCTCGTGTTGCCGAGCGCGCTGACGAGCACGGCGACCGTGCAGATCAATCCGGCGACCATCCTGTGACGCAGCATGCGCGACGCGACCCCGATGCGTGAACTCCGATCCGCACTTCGACACAACCGACACAACACCATCACTGACGGCACCCGACACTCACCATGGGCAACAACTTGACGAAGATCATCGCCGGGCTGCTGATTGCGATCGCAGTCTTGCTGGGCATCTACGCATGGATGCTCGGGCGCGGCCCGGCCCGTGCGCCGGCGCCGGTCGTAGCGCAGGCCGCGGTGACGAAGACGGTGCCGCTCGTCGTCGCCGCGCGCCTGCTGCCGGCCGGGCAGGCGATCACCGCCGACGGGCTGAAGATCGTGCAGGCGCCGGTGTTGCCGGCCGGCGCGTTCAGCGATCCGGACGCGCTCGTCGGCCGCGTGCCGGCGAACGACATCCTCGACGCGTCGCCGGTGCTCGCGGCCGCGCTGACGTCAGGGCTGGCGAACCAGGTGGCGCCCGGCGAGCGGGCCGTGGCCATCAAGGTCGATGAGACGAATGCGGTCGGAAACCGGTTGCGCCCCGGCAACTTTGTCGACGTGTTCCTGAACCTGAAGCGCGAGGGCGGCGCAGGCGGCCAGGCCGGCTCGGAAATTCCGCGTACGCAGGCGCGCCTGCTGCTGTCGAAGGTGCGCGTGCTGGCGTTCGGCGATGCGACGCCCGAACGCGACGGCGCGGCCGGGCCGACGAGCATGGCGCGGACTGCGGTGCTCGCGGTGCCGACGGCACAGGTCGATGCATTGACGCTCGCGGAAGCGAGCGGCCGCCTGACGCTCGCGCTCCGCAATCCGCACGATGACGAAATCGCCGCGCAGACCGTCGCGATGCGCACGATGGGCGAGCTCGGGCCGTCGGCCGTGGCGGCCACGGGCGTCGCGCTCGACGAGCTGTCCGCGTCGCGCGCGCGCAGCGCGCCACGCGAGCCGGCCGCGCCGCGCGCGCCGGTCGTGGCGCGGCCGGGCGGCGGCATCGAAGTGATACGCGGCGGGCGGGCCGAAACGGTCGCCTATTGAACAACTTCTGAACGACAACCCGCACGGTCATCGAAAGCAGCGACACAAATGAAGAACACACTGATTGCATACGCGATTGCCATCTGGACCCTGACAGGCGCGACGCTGGCCGCGGCGGCGGGCGCCGGCGCAGCGATCGATCTCGCCGTCGGCTCGCAGCGGCAGGTCGCTGCCGGGCGCGCGCTGCAGCGGGTGGCGGTCGGCGACCCGTCGGTGGCCGACGTGCTGGTCATGAAGGGCAGTCGCGCCGGCAACGTGCTGCTGGTTGCGAAGGCTCCCGGTTCGACGAACGTGATGCTGTGGGAGCGGGGGCGCGACGAGCCGACGGTGTGGAACGTCAATGTCGTCGATGCGGCCGCGCATGCGGTGCTCGACAGCTCGACGCCCGACGCGAAGGCGTATGGCGACGTCGCGGTGCTGTCCGGTTCGGCGGCATCGCTCGATGCGCACGAGCGCGCTGCCGCGATCGGCCAGCACATGGCTGACAAGGGCGGCGCAGCGGCCGGCGGAAACTGGGGCGCGGGGGACGCCGGCGCGACCGGCAAGCGCGGCGGCGGCGCGAGCGGAACGCTCGGCAAGGCTGGCAAGGGCGGCGCGGTGATCGACGCGTCGACGGTCGGCGGCCGGAATACCGTGCAAGTCGACGTGCGGGTCGTCGAATTCAGCCGCTCGGTGCTGAAGGAAGCCGGGCTGAATTTCTTCAAGCAAAGCAACGGATTCGCATTCGGTGCGTTTACCGCCGGCGGATTGCAGTCGATCACCGGCGCCGCGACGTCCGCCTTCCAGGCGACTGCCGGCATTCCGATCGCGTCCGCGTTCAACCTGGTGGTAAATTCGGCGGGCCGCGGCATCTTCGCGAACCTGTCGATTCTCGAAGCGAACAATCTCGCGCGAGTGCTCGCGCAGCCGACGCTCGTCGCGCTGTCGGGCCAAAGCGCGAGCTTCCTCGCCGGCGGCGAGATCCCGGTGCCGGTGCCGCAGGCGCTTGGCTCCACGGCAATCGACTGGAAGCAGTACGGTGTCGGCCTGACCCTGACACCGACCGTGCTGAGCCAGCGCCGCATCGCGCTCAAGGTGGCGCCGGAATCGAGCCAGCTCGACTTCCAGCATGGCGTCACAATCAACAGCGTATCGGTGCCGGCGATCACGACCCGTCGCGCCGATACGACGGTCGAGCTGGGTGACGGGGAAAGCTTCGTGATTGGCGGCCTGATCGACCGCGAAACGATGTCGAACATCAACAAGGTGCCGGTCCTGGGCGATCTGCCGATCATCGGCGCCTTCTTCAAGTCGCTGAATTATCAGCAGAACGACAAGGAACTGGTGATCATCGTGACGCCGCATCTCGTTGCGCCTATCGCGAAAGGTGCGCCGTTGCCGACCACGCCGGGCGAACTGTCCGAACAGCGCGATGGGCCGGTGTGGCGGTCGTATCTTGGCGGCATCGCATCACCCGATGCAGCGCCCGGATTTTCGAAATGAACGCGGGGCGCGTCGTCGCGCGCTGTCTGATCGGGGATGTCCCACATGAACGCGAGAACCCTATCGTTGGCTGAGCCTGCCGTGACCGATTATTTCGTGTGCGCATCGCAGCACGACCGGCATATCGGCTGGCTGGGCGAGACACTGGTGTCGGCCGGCACGGTGGAAGCCGCGCCGCTCGATCCGGCCGCGCTTGCACAGCGCATCACGGGGCTCAATCCTGCGATCGTCTTCATCGATTTTTCTCGTGCGCAGGGGGCGGCGAGCGCTGCTGCGGCCGCCGTGCGGCTTGCCCATCCGGGCCTGCCGGTCGTCGCGCTCGGCACGCTTTCGGAGCCGGAAAGCGCGCTTGCGGCACTGCGCGCTGGCGTGCGCGATTTCATCGACGTGTCCGGCGCCGCGGAAGACGCGCTGCGCATCACGCGCGGGCTGCTCGAGCACGCCGGCGGCGGCGAGCCGGCCAACCGGCACGGCAAACTCGTCGCGTTGCTCGGCGCACGCGCGGGGATGGGCGTCAGCACGCTCGCCGCGAATCTGTCGGTGTGGCTGCACAAGCGCGGGTCGGCGGGCGCGGCCGACGGCGCGGCAATCGGTGAATCGAGCGGTGCATCGAGCGGCGGCGCCGCCGCGTCGCTCGGCCGGCAGACGGCGCTGGTCGATCTCGGGCTTCCCGCGGGAGACAGTGCGCTGTTCCTCAACACGCGCTGCGAATTCCATTTCGTCGAAGCCGTGCGCAACCTGCGGCGCATCGACCGGACTTTCGTCAACACGGCGCTGACGCGTCACGCGAGCGGCGTCGCGCTGACCACCTTGCCGCCCAATCTCGCCGACCTGCGCGACGTGTCGTATGCGGCTTGCGTCGGCCTGTTGAACCGGTTGCGCGCGTTCTTCGACCAGCAGATCGTTGATCTCGGCGGATTCACGAATCATGAATTCGTTGCGCAGATCGCGGCGGCGTCCGACGAGGCGTGGCTCGTGTGCGACCAGGGTGTCGCATCGATCGTCTCTGCGGTGGACCTGCTGGAAGGGCTGCGCGATGCGGGCGTCGACATCGGCAAGATTCGTCTCGTCGTCAACCAGTACGACGCGACGCTGAGCCTGACACCGGCCCAGATCGCAGAGCGGCTCGGCATTTCGCTGCTGGCAACGCTGCCGGCGCGTCGCGTGGCCATCGGCCAGGCGGCCAATCAGGGGCGGCTGATCGTCGAAACGGCCGAACGCGATCCGTATGTGCGTGCCCTCGAGCCGCTCGCCGAGCGGCTCGCGGGCGCCGCCGCCGCACCGCGCGCCGCGTCGGGTCTTTCCGCGCTCAAGCGTTTCATTCAACCTTCGTCCAGGCGATCGTAAGCGATGGCACACGACATCCAATTTGCCGACGGCGCAGCGCCGTTCTCCCAGTCGCAGCAGTTTCACGACATCAAGAATGCCGCGCACGAGCATTTGTTGACGCGCATCGAGGAACTCGGCGCCGAATTCGGCCGCTGGTCGCGCCAGGCGATCAACCAGTTCGTCGATCTGGAAATCGACAGCTTCGTGCGTCTCCGGCGCATTCCGCTGAACGAAACCGAGGTCAGGGCGATCGCGGAGGCGCTGACGAAAGAGCTTGCCGGGTTCGGTCCGATCGAGGATCTGCTCGCCGATCCACACGTCGAGGACATCCTGATCAACGGCTACAACGACATCTATGTGTCGCGCCACGGCATCCTGGCGAAGCTGCCGATCCGTTTCACCGACAACGCGCACCTGCTGCGGATCGTGCGCCGCATCCTCGCGCCGATCGGCCGACGTCTCGACGAATCGAACCCGATGGTCGACGCGCGGCTGCCGGACGGCGGACGTGTCAACGTCGTGATCGAGCCGCTGTCGATCGACGGGCCGGTCGTATCGATCCGGAAATTCCGCAAGGACCCGCTGAAACCGGCCGACCTGCTCGCCAACGGCACGTTCAATACGGAGATCGGTACGTTGCTTGAAGCGGCGGTCGAGGCGCGCTGCAACATCCTCGTGTCGGGTGGCACGAGTTCCGGCAAGACGTCGCTGCTCAACGCGCTGGCCTTCTACATTCCCGAGCACGAGCGGGTCGTGACGATCGAGGACACGGCCGAACTGTCGCTGAATCACCCTCATGTCGTGCGTCTCGAAAGCCGCCCGGGCGGTTTCGACGGTAACGGCGTCGTGACGATCCGCGATCTGCTGCGCAATACGCTGCGGATGCGACCGGATCGCATCATCGTCGGCGAAGTACGTGGCGGCGAGGTGCTCGAGATGCTGCAGGCGATGAATACAGGGCACGACGGATCGATGGGCACCGTCCACGCGAGTTCGCCGCGCGAGTGTCTGTATCGTCTTGAGATGCTGGCCGGTTTCGCGGGTTTCCAGGGAACGGAATCGAGCCTGCGTCGGCAGATCGCGAATGCTATCGACTTCATCGTGCAGATCGGCCGCCTGTCGAACGGTCGACGCCGGATTCTTTCGATTACCGAGGTGACCGGCCTGTCGGACAACATCATCGCGACGCAGGAACTCTATCGCTACGAAGCGCGCGTGACACCCGAGGGCGAAGAGGTCGACAACTGGGAGTCGCTCGGCATTCATCCGCATTCGCCCAAGCTCGCGCGTTTCCGCCAGACGCTGTCGGGCGGCGGGTTCGGCGGAGGTGGCTTCGGCGGCGGCTTCGGCGGCGACGGCTTCGGCCGCGGCGGAGGCTTCAATGTCTAGCCTGATGGTCGCCGCGCTGGCGCTCGCGCTCGTCTGTATCGCCGCCGCGCTGCTGCTGTGGCGGCACGGCGAGCTCAGGCGCGCTCGCGCGGATGCGCAGCGCTTCATCGATAGCCGTATCGAGCCGGCCGCGCGCGCGGGGGGCATGACGCAGGGGGCGTCCGCGCCGGGCGCACGGGCGGCGTCCGCCGGAACCGGCGCGCGCCCGGCCGCCCCGGCGTCGGGATCGGCGAGCGCATCGCGCTGGGCGCACGGGCGCGACCGGCTTGCCGAATACCTCGACCATCTCGCGAGCCGCGCCGGGATCGAGGATGCGCGCGGCAAGGCGCTTCTCGCGCTGGCGGCGCTGGCCGCCGTCGCGCTCGTCGCAGGGCGGACCGGCGGGCTGCTCGGCAGTGTCGCTGCGCTCGCGGCCGGCCTCGCGCTGCTCGCGTTCTGGCTCGTGTCGCGGATTCATCGCCGCCGCCTGCAGATCGTCCGGCAGTTGCCGTCGTTTCTCGACGGCATCGTGCGTCTCGTCACGCTCGGCAACAGCGTGCCGGCGGCGTTCCAGGCGGCGCTGCTGACGACGGAGGCGCCATTGCGCGGTTGTCTGGACCACGTATCGCGGATGTTGCGTACGGGTGTCGAGATCGATCGCGCGATGGGGCACATCGCGAGCGTCTATCAAACCAAGGAGTTCGAACTGGTCGGTTCGGTGCTGCGGCTCTCGGTCCGGTACGGGGGCCGCGCCGACGTCATGCTCGATCGGATGTCGACGTTCATGCGCGACCTCGAGCAGGCCGAACGGGAACTTGCTGCGATGTCGTCGGAAACGCGACTGTCCGCGTGGGTGCTGGTTATGCTGCCGATCGCGATCGGCAGCTTTGTGATCGCGACGAATCCGCTCTATCTCCAGTCGATGTGGAACGACGACAGCGGGCGCGCGTACCTGTATCTGGCCTTCATCATGCAGATCGCGGGCGGCGCCTGGCTGTACCGGATGTCCCGGCTCAGGTGATGCGATGACGCCCAATCAACTCGGATCGATTGCGCTCGCGCTCGGCGCGCTCGGCGTGCTGCTGCTGGCCTGGCTGGCGCTGCGGCGCGCGGGCGCGGAGTCGCGCAGCCGCCGCGCGCTGGCCGATGCGCTGGACCGCCGCGCGGCCACGCTTACGGCAGCGGGGGCGCGCCCCGCGCCGGACGGCGCCGCACCGCCGCCGAAGCGCGAGACGCCGGCGGCCGCCGGGCGGCGCGCGCGCGTCGCGCAACTGCTCGAGCGGATGTCGACGGCCGGCGCCCGCTGGCTCGACACGGGGTTCGGCCGGCACATCGTCGCGGACGAGGACCGCCGGCTGCTCGAACAGTGCGGTTACGCCGACACGCGCACCCGCGGGCTGTTCCTGAGCGCGCGAATCGCCGGCGCGCTCGTCGCGCCGGTGCTGTTCCTCGCCTTCGTCGGGCCGCGCCTGCACGGCGGCCGCTGGGTGCTCGGTCTCGTGCTGGCGTTCGTCACGGGCTTCATGCTGCCGAAGATCCTCATCCGGCGGCGCGCGGCCGCGCGCCGGCAGGCGGTGATCGACGAACTGCCGCTGCTGGTCGACATGCTTCGCTTGCTGCAAGGCGTCGGATTGTCGCTTGACCAGAGCATCCAGGTCCTGACGAACGACTTCAAGGGGATGATGCCCGTGCTGTCGCTGGAAATGGAAATCGCCCAGCGGCAGTTCGCTGCCGGGCGGACGCGCGAGCAATCGCTGCAGCGGCTGTCGTCCGGTTTCGAGAACGAGGATCTGCGTGCGATCGTTCGGCTGCTGATCCAGGTCGACAAGCACGGTGGCGCGGTACAGGAGCCGCTCAAGCAGTTCGGCGACCGGTTGCGCGAGGCGCGCCGCGCGATGCTGCGCGAACGGATCGGCAAGCTGACGGTAAAGATGACGGGCGTAATGATCCTGACGTTGCTGCCGGCACTGCTGATCGTGACGGCAGGCCCCGGGATGATCTCGGTGATGCACGCGCTGTCGCTGGCGCAGCACTGACGCGGCGAATGCACGGCGAATGCGAGGAATGAAGATGAAGCGGATCGGTGGAATCGTGAAACTGGCGGGCGTGGCGGCGCTGGCGGGACTGCTCGCCGCCTGTTCGTCGTTCAAGGAAAGCGGGTACGGCGTCGGCCCGCAGGCGGAACGCGCGGCGCTGATGGACGCGGCGGCGCAGAAGCAGGCGGCGCCGGATACGCCTGGCATGTATCTCGGCCTGATTGAGCGGATGCAGTCGCAAGGGCTGTATTACGCGTCGCTGGCTCATATCGACGCATACGAGAAACAGTACGGTGCGTCGCCGGAGTCGACGTTGCTGCGCGCCGATGCATTGCGTATGACGGACCAGCCTGCCGCGAGCACTGCGGTCTATAAGCAGTTGCTCAACACAACGCTCGCCGCGCGCGGCTATCGTGGGCTCGGGCTGATTGCCGGTGGCGCGGGCGATTTTCCGCGCGCCGCGCAGGCGTTGTCGCAGGCAACCGTGCTGGCGCCGACCGATGCATCGACGCTTTCGGATCTCGCTTACGCGAAGCTGCGGTGCGGCGATATCGAGGGCGCGCGCATTCCGCTGATGAAGGCGGCCGAGCTCGACCAGAGCAATCCGAAGATCATCAGCAACGTGATGTTGTACCTGCTGGTGTCCGGCCACGCGCGCGACGCGCAGAAGCTGATGGGCCAGCAGAAGCTGCCTGCGGAAATTCGCAACGATATCCGCAACGACGCGGCGCGGATCGCCGCGGCCGCGCGCGCGTGGCGGCGACCGGTGGCCACGCCGGCCGCGACGGCCGTCGGCTCGGGCAGCGTGGTCGACGTGCGCGGCAGCGGCGCCGCGAAGGGCGGCGCGCCGGTCGCGTACATCCAGGGATTCGATCCGACTGCGCCTCTGCTGCAGCGGTTCGCGCAATGACAAGACGTTCGGGGGAACCAACATGAGCGACAACGACAAGAACCTCGACCGGTGGATGCGCGTGCGCCGCACCGCTGCGCTGGTCGCGCTGCTCGGCGCGGCGGCAAGCGCGCAGGGCCAGCAGCCGGCCGGGAATGCGACCGTGAATTCGACCGTCAATGCGGCCGAGATCGGCCGCTCGACCGACGCGTGGCTCGCGCTGCAGCGGGACAACCGGGCGGCCGGTCCGGACCTGCCGATGCTCGGCGACGCGGCGTCGCTCGCGTACCAGCGCTATCTCGACTCGTTCAAGAACAAGATTCCGGATTCGATGGGCTCGCCGCTGGGCTCGGGCGGCGGCGCATCGTCCGGCGGACAGGGCTCGGCGCAAGCGTACTGAGGCGGCGATGAGCACGGCTCGATTCCCCGGATGCCGCCCGGCCGGGCGCGACCGCGTGCGGATGCGCGGCCAGCGCGGCGCCGTGTCGGTCCTGGCGACCGTCTGGGTGCTCGTCGCGCTCGTGACGCTGGGCGCGATCGACATCGGCAACCTGTTCTTCCAGCGGCGCGACCTGCAGCGGATCGCGGACCTGTCCGCGCTGGCCGCGGTGCAGTCGCTCGACCCGTCCGATACGTCGTGCGGCGCGGCGAACACGGCCGCGCTGAACAATGCGCGGGCGAACGAAACGTCGAACACCGTGACGACGGGCGCGCCCGCGCGCGGGCAAGACCAGGTCGCGGCGACCTGCGGCCGCTGGGATCCGCAGGTCTATGCAGGCCAGCCGGCGTACTTCGCGCCCGCCGCGAGCGGGATGACGCAGCTCAACGCCACGCAGGTGACGGTCACGCGCACGATGCGCTATTCGTTCCTCGGCGTCGTGTCGATGCTCGGCGCGGGGCCGGGCACGATGTCGGCCACCGCGACCGCGCGCGCGAGCGCGATCGACACGTTCTCGATCAGCGCGACGCTCGCGAGCGTCGATCCGGTCTGGCTCAACGGCATCCTGTCGGCGTTGCTCGGGACAAGCGTCAGCCTCACGCTGGCCGACTATCAGGCGCTCGCGGGCGCGAACATCAAGCTGCTCGGCATTTCGACCGCGCTCGGCGCCGGGACGGTGAACGGGCTCGTGGATCTGTCGGTGACGGTGCCGACGCTGATCGGCAACCTGAGCGCGTACGTCGGCGCATTGCAGGCCGGCGGCGGCAATGGTCCGGGCTACGTGGCGCAGCTGCAGGCCGCGTCGACGGCGCTCGGCAAGCTGGCGGGCGCCAGCGTCGGCAACACGACCGTCGTCGTCGCCAATGCGCCCAACGCGCTGCTGAACATCAGTCTCGGCAATCCGCAGTCGGGCGCCGACGCGCAGGTCAACCTGCTCGACCTGCTGACGACGGCCGCGCAGGTGGCCGCGTACAACAAGGGGCACGCGGTGTCGCTGAACACCGGCGTCACGCTGCCGCTGGGCGCGAGCGGCTTCAATGTCGTGTCGCTGCAGCTGCAGGTGCTGAATCCGCCGTCGATCGCGGTCGGCGAGGCGGGGCTGCTGCCGAACGGGACGTGGCGCACGCAGGCGTCGTCGGCGCAGATCGGGGTGTATCTGAACGTGCAGACGCCGAGCATTCCGATCACCGGCGCGCTGGGCCTCAGCGGTTTGATCGACCTCACGCTGAGCGGCATCAACCTGCCGATTTACCTGCTCGTCGGCGGGCCGGCCGTGGCGAGCCTCGCGGCGACGAAGTGCGGTTCCGCCACCACGCCGAGCACGACGACGATCGTCGCGACGCCGGGCATCGCGAAGCTGTGCATCAGTGCGCCGCCGTCCGGCACGCTGAACCTGTCCAACGTGAGCACCTGTCCGCCTGCCGGGACGCTGCAGTTGCTGAACCTGCAGGCATCGACCCTGTTGTCTCCGCCGGTGTCGCTCGGGGTCAGCGCGTCGATCTCGAACCCGGTGCTGCAGATCGTCGGCACCGCGTCGTCGAGCGCGCCGTATGCGGGCTACCCGTCGGCCACGCCTTACCACTTCTGCAACGCGCCGGCCGGCCTGGCGACTCCGGTGTCGTGCGGCAGCGGCTGGGTGAGCCCGTCCACCGCGTCGAGCCCGAACAGCTACTGGACCACCTACGTGAACAACCTCGGCGCGTCGCTCGGCACGGCGCTCAGCAACATCAACCTGAACGCGATCACGATCCTCGGCATTCCGATCCCGCTCGGCCCGCTGCTCAACGCGATCGGCAGCCTCGTGCTGCAGCCGGTGCTGTCGGCGCTCGATGCCGTGCTCGTGCCGATCCTCGGGCTGCTCGGCGTCCAGGTCGGCCAGGCGACCGTGCATCAGATGTCGCTGACCTGCAACGCAGCGCAACTCGTCAACTGAAGAAGCCTCCGAAGAATGAGAACCACGCCCGCAATCGAAGAGCTCGACCTGTACGTCTGGGAAGGCAAGGCGGATATTGTCGACCGCGTCGCCCGGTGCATGGCGAGCTTCGACGTCGAAGTGATCCGCGCCGACAACGCGGAGATTTCGCCCGAGCGCGCCGCATTGCGGCCGTCGCTGGCGATCATCAGCGTGACGATGATCGAGATCGGCGCAGCGTTCCTGCGCGACTGGCAGGCCAATATCGGCATGCCGGTCGTCTGGGTCGGCGCGGCGCGCGATTACGACGCTTCGCAGTATCCGCCCGAGTATTCGCATATCCTGCCGCTCGATTTCACGTGCGCCGAGCTGCGCGGCATGATCGGCAAGCTCGTCACGCAGCTGCGCGCGCACGCCGCGCAGACGCTGCAGCCGTCCGAGCTCGTCGCGCATTCGGAGTCGATGCAGGCACTGCTGCACGAAGTCGATACATTCGCCGACTGCGACACCAACGTGCTGCTGCACGGCGAAACCGGCGTCGGCAAGGAGCGCATCGCGCAACTGCTGCACGAAAAGCATTCGCGCTACCGGCACGGCGAATTCGTGCCGGTGAACTGCGGTGCGATTCCCGACGGCCTGTTCGAATCGCTGTTCTTCGGTCATGCGAAAGGATCGTTCACGGGCGCGGTTGTTGCGCATAAAGGCTATTTCGAGCAGGCGGGCGGCGGCACGCTGTTCCTCGACGAAGTCGGCGATCTGCCGCTGTACCAGCAGGTCAAGCTGCTGCGCGTGCTCGAGGACGGCGCGGTGCTGCGCGTCGGTGCAACGTCGCCGGTCAAGGTCGATTTCCGCCTGGTCGCGGCGAGCAACAAGAAACTGCCGCAACTCGTGAAGGATGGCCTGTTCCGCGCCGATCTCTACTACCGGCTCGCGGTGATCGAGCTGAGCATTCCGTCGCTGGAAGAGCGCGGTGCCGTCGACAAGATCGCGCTGTTCAAGTCGTTCGTCGCACAGGTCGTCGGCGAGGAGCGGCTCGCCCAGTTGTCGGACCTGCCGTACTGGCTGACGGATTCGGTCGCGGACAGCTATTTCCCCGGCAACGTGCGCGAGCTGCGCAACCTCGCCGAGCGCGTCGGCGTGACGGTGCGGCAGACGGGCGGATGGGATGCGGCGCGGTTACAGCGGCTGATCGCGCACGCGCGCAGTTCGGCGCAGCCGGTACCGGCGGAGAGCGCGGCCGAGGTCTTCGTCGATCGCAGCAAGTGGGACATGAACGAGCGCAACCGCGTGATTGCGGCGCTCGACGCCAACGGCTGGCGGCGTCAGGATACGGCGCAGCAGCTCGGTATCAGCCGCAAGGTATTGTGGGAAAAAATGCGCAAATATCAGATCTTCGACGAGGAGCCCGAGACCCGCGAAAGTGAGTAATTAATGAGATAAAATCGCGCTGAATTACAACGACTCGGGCGGGAATAGAACTTCATGAGCCATATGACGGGGTGGGGAAAGGCGTGCGCGTTGCTCGCCGTGGTGGGAGGCATGCAGGGCGCATTCGCGCAAGGGTTGGCCGGCACCGCGAGCCCGGCCGCGCAGCCGGTGGAGCCGGCGTCGGCGCCGGTCGCGGCGATTCCTGCGCTCGACGCGCAGGCGCAAACGCCGATTCAGGCCGGTGATGCGACCGGTCCGAGCACGGTCGACGACCTGCAGCGCCAGATCCAGGCGCACTCGCTGACGGAAATGCGCACGAGCTACAACGGCAGCTACGGTGCGAGCCTGCTGTTCAATGTAAAGGACGGCGCGTATTTCGTCGCGCTATTCCAGCAGAAGGCGTTCTGGCGCGTGATCAAGACTTACGACGAAACGCGGGCGGAAGCGATCTACCGCGATTTCTCGCGCCAGGCGGAGCGGCTGGCCGTGAACGAACTGCGGGCAGCGAAGCTGGAATCGCAGAAGGCGCAGACGGATCGCCAGATCGAAGTCACGCAGGATCGCGCGCGGCGTCTGCAGGCGGATATCTCGATCGCACGCCAGCAGCAGGCGGCAGTCGCGGATCGCCAGAAGACGGTGCGCAGCGAGACCGCGGCGCTGCAGGCGCAGCAGGCCGAGCTTCAGTCGCAACTGCGGGCGTTGCAGCAGCAGGTGCGTTCGTTGCAGCATGAGGCCTACGCCGGCTTGCCGCACGTGCGTTGAGCGTCGTGGTGTGCGGCATGCGACGGCATGCCGCGGCGGCGCGACGAAGAAAAAAGGGCAAACCCGCGGGTTTGCCCTTTTGCGTTATTGGCCGTCCGGCACGATTCGCCGGCGGCGCGTCACGATCACCGGCCCGTTATTGCTGCGCGATTCCGACGGCGCGGAGGAGGCGGGCGAGTCGCCGGCGTCACGCGGGGCGCCGTAGTTTTCACGGGGTTCGCGCGGGGCGCCGTAGCCTTCACGCGGCTCGCGCGGGGCGCCGTAGCTTTCGCGCGGTTCGCGCGAGCCATAGCCTTCACGCGGTTCGCGGGAGCCGTAGCCGTCGCCGCGCGATTCACGCGAGCCGCCGTGCGAGCCGTACGGGCTGTGGCCGCCGCCTTCACGGCCGCCCGGGCGCCCGCCGCCGCCCGGGCGCGGGCCGCGCGGGCCGCCGCCCGGGCGCGAGCCGCCCGTGTCGAGCTGGATCGTGGAAATCGCGCGCTTGTAGATGCCTTGCAGACCCACGGGGGTGCGCAGCATCACCAGGTACTGGTCGAACGACTCGATACACCCCGTCAGACGAATGCCGTTGACGAGATAGATTTCAACGCGCTTACGTTCCTTGCGCGCCGAATTGATGAAGTCGTTTTGCGGATGGGATTCTGCGGGATTGGCCATTGAGGTGCGGCAGGAGCCTGCGTCAGAGAATATGTTGTGCGTGTGTGTGTGGCGTGTTCGTCCACAAGGTGTTTGGCGGGATTCTACCCTGTTCGATCCCGATGCGCGCGCTCACGATTGTGTCGAACCGTAACCCACTATAGACGTTCCAGCGCATTTTCGCGATTCGGCCGAACGGTCAATGCCATTTCGTTACGCCGCGTTACGACTCTCGCAGCGCCGTTGCACCTGAACGCGCGCCGCTCCACTACAGTTTCCGCGCACGCCGGCGAGCCGGCATCTCGGAGGTCCAGAACATGAACAAGAGGCGAATGGCAGGGTGGGTGGCGGGCATCGCGCTGCTGGCGTCCGGCAGTGCGATGGCGGGGCATGTTGACCTGTCGGTCGGCATCGGCGTACCGGTCGCACCGGTCTATGTCGAGCCGGCGCCGGTCTATGTGGCGCCGCAGCCGGCCGTGGTCGCCTATCCGGGCTATGGATACGGCTACTACGGCGACGAGGACGACGACCGCTATCGCAAGTGGCGCAAGCACTATTACAAGCATTGGCACCGGCACCATGGCGACGACGATGACGATTGAGCGCCGCACGCGCCGGCGCTCCCGCGCCGGCGCGCGTCAGAACGCGCAAGCCGGATTCTTCGGGGCGAACGCGGCTGCGTCGAACGAAGCCGGCGCGATTTTCTCGATGACGATCCGCTCGAAGATCTTGCCGTCGTTGTCATAGGACTCGACGGTCCGGAACCACGGCTCGTGCGGATCGAGCCCCAGCACTTCCTTCTTCGTATGGAATCGCGGTCAGCGCGACGACGCGCACTTCCTTCGTTCATCGACCAGGCTCCCGGAGCGACGCGGATTCAGCCTTGCCTGCCGGCCTTGAGCTTTGCGAGCTCCTCGTCGCGCAGCGCGCGGCGCAGGATCTTGCCGACGTTCGTCTGCGGCAGCGCGTCGCGGAACTCGACGAATTTCGGCATCTTGTAGCCGGTGAGGTTCTTGCGGCAGTGCGCGAGCACATCGTCGGCCGTCAGCGACGGGTCGCGGCGCACGACGAACACCTTGATCCGTTCGCCCTGTACCTCGTCCGGAATGCCGATCGCCGCGGCTTCGCTGATGCCCGGATGCATCACCAGCACTTCCTCGATCTCGTTCGGATACACGTTGAAGCCCGACACGAGGATCATGTCCTTCTTGCGGTCGATCAGGCGGATGAAGCCGCGTTCGTCCATCACGCCGATGTCGCCGGTGGCGAGCCAGCCGTCGGCGTCGATCACCTTGGCCGTCTCGTCGGGGCGCTGCCAGTAGCCGCGCATCACCTGCGGGCCGTGCACGCACAGCTCGCCCGGCTCGCCGACGGGCGCCCAGGTGCCGTCCTCACGGCGAAAGCGCACGACGGTGGACGGCGCGGGCAGGCCGATCGAACCGCTGAACGCAGCCATGTCGTTCAGGTCGACGGGGTTCATCGTGACGATCGGCGAGCATTCGGTCAGGCCGTAGCCTTCGACGACCGGCCGGCCCGTCACCTGCTGGAAGCGCTCCGCGACCGCACGCTGCATCGCCATCCCGCCCGCCATCGCGAGCTTCAGCTTCGAGAAATCGCGCTTGCGGAACTCCTCGTTGTCGAGGAACGCGTTGTACAGCGTGTTGATGCCGGTGATCCCGGTGAACGTCTCGTTGCGGATGATCTTCATCACCATCGTCATGTCGCGCGGGTTCGCGATCAGGATGTTGCGCCCGCCGAGCCCCATGAAGATGAATGCGTTCACCGTCAGCGAGTAGATGTGATACAGCGGCAGCGGCGTGAGCACGGTTTCGACGTCGCCCGATACCTGGTCGGCGATCCAGGCCTTCGCCTGCAGCAGGTTCGCGATCAGGTTGCCGTGCGTGAGCATCGCGCCTTTCGCGACGCCCGTCGTGCCGCCCGTGTATTGCAGGAACGCGAGGTCGTCGCGTGTCGTCTGCACGGGCTGCGGCTGGCCTCGCGCACCGAGCGCGAGCGCCGCGCGCAGTCGCACGGCCTGCGGCAGGTGGTAGGCCGGTACGAGCTTCTTCACGTGCTTCAGCACGAAATTGATCAGGCGTCCTTTCGCATTGAAGCCGTCGGCGAGCAGGTCGCCGAGCGCGGTGACGACGATGTTCTTCACCTGCGTTTCCGGCAGCGCATCCTGCAGCGTGCGCGCGAAATTCTCGAACACGACGATCGTCTGCGCGCCGCTGTCCTTCAACTGGTGCGCGAGTTCGCGCACGGTGTAGAGCGGATTGACGTTGACGACGATCGCACCGGCTTTCAGCGTGCCGAACAGCGCGACCGGGTACTGGAACGTGTTCGGCAGCATGATCGCGACGCGGTCGCCGGGTTTGACGCCGAGGCTTTGCAGATACGACGCGAACGCGTCGACTTTCTGCGCGAGCGTGCGGTAGGTCATCGATGCGCCCGCGCTCACATAGGCGACGCGCTCGGCGAAGCGGCTCGTGCATTCGTCGAAGAACTGCACGAGCGATGCGTATTGCGTGACGTCGATGTCGCGCGGGACGCCGGGCGGATATGACGCGTACCAGATGCCGTCGGTGTTCGGCGGCGTCTGCGTGGCGGCCGGCGCTGCGGGAGAGGGCATGGGAGGCTCCTGGATCTTGATCTCGAGGGTAAGGCGGACGGCGTGCGGCGCGGCTGCGAGCGGCAGCCGCGCAAGGCAGCCGCCGTCAGGTTGCGTGATGCAGCGTCGCGTCGTCGGCCGGCGTGTCGGCGGGCGCGACCGGCACCGAGGGCGCCGCGGGCACGAGGTCGTTCGCGCCCGCGTCGTCGAGCACGGCCGCGAAGATCGACAGTTGCGCGCTGTCGGGCATCGGCGCTTTCAGCGCGGCGACGATCAGCGACGACAGCCGCGCGATCATCTGCACGTCGTTCATCGTGCGGCCTTGCGAGAACTCGTCGATCAGGCTTTCCGTTTCGGCGCCTGCGAGCGCGCCGGAGAGTGCGCCGATCGCGAAGTGCAGCCGCCAGCCGAGCTCCGTGCGCGGCAGGTGCGGCAACGCGCGCTGGAACGCATCGAAGAAGCGGCCCGCGACGCTTGCGTAGTGCGCGGTCAGGAAGTTGCGCACGAACGGCGACGGATCGGTGTACGCGCGGCCGATCAGCCGCAGGAACCCGGGCCCGCCGCGTTCGGGATTGCGCGATGCCTTCAGCGCGGGAATGAACATCGCGCCGAGCACGTGCTCGCAGGTGATGTGCGTGCCGAGTTGCGCATCGAAGCGGTCGAGGATGCCCAGGCGTTCCTGGTTGAGCTGGTCGAGCCGGCGCGACAGCATCGCGTGGATCAGCGCTTCCTTGCTGCCGAAGTGGTAGTTGACCGCGGCGAGGTTGACCGCCGCGCGCGAGGTGATCTGGCGCATCGACATCGCCTCGAAGCCATGCTCGATGAACAGGTCCTCGGCCGCATCGAGGATGCGCGCCTTCGTCCCGCCGGTCTGCCGGTTGCCGGACGGCCGTCCCGCGGATGGCCGCCCCTCCTGACTTACTGCCATGTCCCGCCTCCCATGCCGACTCGCGCGGACGCGAACCGGCGATTCGAATTTGTAATTCAAACAGCCGTTTTTATTAAGATAAAAAGCCGTGGGCCGCGCGGGCAAGCGCTGAATCTGGACAGAAACCTCTAGATCGATGTGCAGGTGCGGCAAGATCGCCGCGCGGCCTCCGCAGGCCGGGACGCGCGGCATGGTGCGTCGCGTCATCCTGCTCGCTCAGCCGACGGCGCTACGCGTATTGACCGATTGCGTCATGTCGATGCCGCGCCGCTCGCGGCTGAACAGGATCAGCACGGCGATCACGACGGCGACGATGCCGGCCACGAGCGCGAGCGCGAAGCTGTAATTGTTGTTGTTCGAAACGGCGAGCGAGGCCTGCATCGTCGCGTTGCCCGACGCGAGCAGGTTGCCGAGCTGGTAGACGACGCCGGGGAAGGTCGCGCGGATCTCGTCGGGCGAGATCTCGTTCAGGTGAACCGGGATCACGCCCCACGCACCCTGCACCGAGATCTGCATCAGGAACGCCCCCGCGGCGAGGGCGACCGGGCCGCTCGAGAAGGCCCACAGCGGCAGCACGGGCAGCGCGATCAGCGCGGCGACGAGGATCGTGCGGCGCCGGCCGAATTTCTCGGAGGCCGCGCCGAAGGTCAGCCCGCCGACGATGGCACCGATGTTCAGCACGATCGTGATCCACGACACGGTATGCGGATCGAAATGATGCTGTTCGCGCAGGAACGTCGGATAGAGATCCTGCGTGCCGTGCGAGAAGAAGTTGAATGCGGTCATCAGCACGATCGCGTAGATCGTGAGCTTCCAGTTCTGCTGCAGCGTGGCCCCGAGGCTCGGGCGCGGGCGCTTCTCCATCTGTTTCCACGCGGGCGATTCGGGCACGTGGGCGCGCACGTACAGCACGAGCAGCGCGGGCAGCACGCCGACCATGAACATCCCGCGCCAGCCGATGTACTGGTAGAGCAGGCCGAACACGACGGACGCGAGCAGGTAGCCGCTCGGATAGCCGGCCTGCAGCAACCCCGACACGAAGCCGCGTGCATGGGTCGGCACGGTTTCCATCGTCAGCGCGGAGCCGACACCCCATTCGCCGCCCATCGCGACGCCGAACAACGCGCGCAGCACGAGCAACGCGGTCAGGCTCGGCGCGAAACCCGACGCGAGTTCGAGCAGCGAGTAGCATGCGATGTTGACCATCAGCGTCGGGCGGCGGCCGAAGCGGTCGGCGAGCCGGCCGAAGATCAGCGCGCCGAGCGGACGCATCGCGAGTGTCAACGTGAGCGCGAACGCGACGGCGGGAATCGTCGATCCGAATTCGGCGGCGATGTCCTTCAGCACGAAGACCATCAGGAAGAAATCGAACGCATCGAGTGTCCAGCCCAGGTAGGCTGCGATCGTCACGTTGCGTTGTTCGCGGGTCCAGCTCATGTCCGAGGTCTCCTCGTTGGCTTGCGCAGTGCGGTTTCGCGTGCCTGTGCCGCCCGGCCGGCGCGCTGCGCGGGGGCCTCCATCGAGTGTAGGTCGCCGCGTCGCGCGACGCGGCCGAATCGGGAATAATCCCTAGGAAATGGTCTGTTTCCGGCGGCGCAATGCCTGCGGGCGACGTGTCGGAACGGCCGCTGTAGTGTTTTTGTAATTCGACGGCGCACGCGTGCGCCGGCTCAGGAGTCCCGATGACCGCATGTCCCGCCGCTGCGCTGCCCGTGCTCGAAACTGCGCGGCTGTGGCTGCGTCCACGCGTGCTGGCCGATCTCGATGCCTGCCTCGCGATGGATCGCGATCCCGAGGTCACGCGGCACATCGCGGGCCCGTGGCACGATCCCGTCGAGCATCGACGCTTCGTCACGCACCGGATCACGCGCGACTATCCGCCGGGCCTCGGCTACTGGTCGATCTTCGAGAAGGCCGCACCCGATGCGTTCATCGGCTGGATCCTGCTGATTCCGGACTATGCGGACGGCGCGCGCGACGTCGAGATCGGCTGGCGGCTGGTGCGCAACGCGTGGGGGCGCGGCATCGCGAGCGAGGCGGCGGCTGCCGTCGTGCGCCACGCCTTCGACACCGTGCGCCTGCCGCGCGTGATCGCCGATATCGCGGAGGCCAACGCCGGCTCGCTGAACGTCGCGCGCAAGCTCGGGATGCGCCGGGTGAGCGTCGTGCAGGACGGCATCCCGTACATGCGCTACCGGCTCGAGCGCGACGATCTGCGCAGGTAGCGGCCGAGCATCGGCGTGCGGTTGTCATGGATCGTCAAATCCGGGCAGGCGAGGGATGCGCGGTATTAACGCCGTGCAGGATCAGGAGTATCGTTGCCGGAATTTGTCGACAGAGGGCTCGATCATGTCACTCGGCCGCGATGTTCACCTGATTCCCGTCAAGCTGGAAGAACTGCGTCCCACGCAGATGACGGTCGGCTATCGCGAAGTCAAGGCGAAGCGCAAGCACTGGAAGGGGCTCAGCAAGCGCGCGCGCAAGACCGCGATCGAATCGCACTGGTTCCCGGCCGTGCTCGGCCCGGGCGGGCTGCACTACATCACCGATCATCATCATCTCGGCCTCGCGCTGATCGAGGAGGGCGAGGCGCGCGTGAACGCGATGCTGCTGAAGGACCTGTCGTGGCTCGACGACACGATCTTCTGGCGGATGATGGAACACAACCAGTGGGTGCATCCGTTCGGCGCGGACGGCACGCGCCGCGACTACACGAACCTGCCGAAGGCGCTGACGGGGCTCGTGGACGATCCGTACCGCAGCCTCGCCGGCGAACTGCGCACCGCGGGCGGCTACGCGAAGGACGCGACGCCGTTCAGCGAATTCCTGTGGGCCGACTACCTGCGCCAGCACGTGTCGCTCGACCAGATCCGCAAGAACTTCGCGAAGGCGCTCGATATCGCGCTGCATCGCGCGCACGAGCAGGATGCCCGCTATCTGCCCGGCTGGTCAGGCGTCATCGCCGTCAGGCCCTGAGCACCTCATGACGACCGCCCCGATCCGCCCCGATGCCGGCCCGCAGCATGCCGAGCATTTCTCCGCGCTCGACGCGGCCTCGCCGCCGCCGACGCGGCGCATCGGCCTCGACGCGCTGGCCGGCCTGTCGATCGCGGGCCTGCTGATACCCGAGGCGGTCGCGTACGCGGGGCTGGCCAACCTGCCGCCGCAGGCCGGTCTCATCGCGTTGCTGTCGGGGCTCGTCGTCTATGCGCTCACCGGCAGCAGCCGTTTCGCGATCGTGTCGTCGACGTCGTCGTCGGCCGCCGTGCTCGCGGCGACCGTGCTCGCGGAGTCGGGAATGGCGCTTGCCGCGCAGCTCGCGCTCGCGGCGGCGCTCGTCGCGATGACGGGCGTGCTGTTCATCCTGGCGGGTGCCGCGCGGCTCGGCGGCATGTCGGATTTCGTCGCGCGGCCGGTACTGCGCGGCTTCACGTTCGGCCTCGCGCTGACGATCGTCATCAAGCAGTTGCCGAAGATTCTCGCGATTTCCGTGCAGCACAGCGATGCACCGCATGTCGCGCTCGACCTGATCACCGGCGCGCCGCACGCGAATCTCGCGAGCGTCGTGCTCGGTGCGACCGCGCTGGCGTTGCTGTTCGCACTCGGACGGAGCTCGCGGGTGCCCGCGACGCTCGTCGTGATCGTGCTGTCGATCGCGGCCGGTTATGCGATCGACTGGCAGCGGTACGGCATTGCGATCGTCGGCCATATCGACTTCAGGCATATCGAGTTCGGCCTGCCGACCCTCGACCGCAACGCGTGGATGCAGACCATCGAGCTTGCGTTCGCGCTGATGCTGATCCTGTATGCGGAGTCGTACGGGTCGATCCGCAACTTCGCACTGAAGCATGGCGACAGCGTGTCGCCGAACCGCGACCTCGTCGCGCTCGGCTGCGCGAATCTCGTGTCGGGCCTGCTGCACGGGATGCCGGTCGGCGCCGGCTATTCGGCGACCTCGGCGAACGAAGCGGCCGGCGCGCAGTCGCGCTTCGCGGGCCTGTGGGCGGCGGGCGTGGTCGCGCTGATCGTGTGGCTGCTGCTGCCGCAGCTCGCGCGCACGCCGGAGCCCGTGCTCGCGGCGATCGTGATCTTCGCGGTCAGCCACTCGCTGCATCCGTCGGTATTCCGGCCGTACTGGGCGTGGCATCGCGACCGGCTCGTCGTGATCGCCGCGCTGCTCGCGGTGCTCGTGCTCGGTGTGCTGCACGGGCTGCTCGCGGCCATCGGCGTGAGCCTGCTGCTGACGCTGCGCAAGTTGTCCGAGCCGAACGTCAGCGTGCTCGGCAGGCTGCGCGACAGCCATGATTTCGTCGACGTCGCGAGCCACGCCGACGCGAAGCCGGTGCCGGGCGTGCTGATCGTGCGGCCCGAGGCGCAGCTGTTCTTCGCGAATGCGGACCGGATGTTGAACCGTGTGCGCGCGTTGATGAAGGCCGCGCCGGACACGCATACCGTGATGCTGAGCCTCGAGGAAACACCGGATGTCGACGGCACGACGATCGAGTCGTTGCGCACCTTTGCGGCCGAATGCGCGGCGCGCGGCCAGCGCTTGGCGATGGTGCGGCTCAAGGTGCATGCGCTGCATGCGTTGCGTCGCGCGGCGGACGATACGCTGCACGACGATGCGATGTCGGAGCTGAGCGTCGACGAGAGCCTGCAACTGCTGCAGGCGTCGGGCCGCACGGCGACGGCCGACGCCTGACGGGGTCAGCGCGCATCAGGCACGTCGAGCACGTCGAGCAAGTCGAAGCGATACGCGATCTCGAGCGGCCGCGCCGGATCGAGCGTGACGGCGGTCGCGACGCCGCGCGCGTTGATCGGGTTCGGCGCGAGCGATGCCGCGCAACCCAGCTCGAATGCGCTCGCAACCGGCTCGACGCCGACGCAGAGATTGCGCCCGTTCCACGGCGCATGGGTCCTGCCGCGATTGCTGATCCACAGCAGCAGCGACGGCAGCACGGCGGCATCCCACGTCAGGCGGCAGGCCGTGCCGGCCACCTCGTCATGCAGCGTCACGCCGCCGTCGATCCCGCACAGCTGCACGATTTCCTCGGTCGCGTCCGCGAACGGCAGCCGGTCGAACGCGCGATGGCCGCCGTCGGCGAGCGGCACCCGGTCGAGGGTCTCGAACGTCGCGCCGGGGCGGCCGCGCGACACGCCGGGCTCCGGTCCGCCCGGATGCACGACGCCGAAGCGGAACGCGTCCGGCTCGATGCGAAACGCGCCCGCGAGCGCCGGCAGCGCGAGATTCGGATGCAGGCCGATGGGGCGGCGTGCACCGGCGCGCGCATCGATCCGCAGCACGACGTCGAGCGCGGGACGGTGCGGGTCGGCGCGGATCGTGCGCGTGAGCCGCGCGATCGGCGAGCTGGCCGGATAGTCGAGCGCGATCTCGATGTCGAGCGCGCCGCGCCGCACGCAGGTCCATTGGCCGATGCAGCCGTAGCCGTGCTGCAGGTCGTCGCTCGGGTCGAGCGGCGCGTCGTGCGCGGCGACGGGCGTCGCAACCGCGTCGCGCCAGCCGTCGGCGAGGCCGTCCACCGACGGCTCGGCGTCCGCATATGGCACGCCGAACGGCACGCACGCGAATTCGCTGCGCATCACGCCGAGCAGGCCGTCGGGCCGGGGCGCGGGTTCGTCGAGCCACGGCGGCTCGTAAAACGGCCGGACGATGCGATCGCCGACGACGAACGCGACGCCGCCGAGCATGCCGCCTTGCGCATGCACGTCGAAGGCGCCGTGCGCCCATTCGAGATGCCAGACAGATTCGGATTCCATGAGATCGATGCGTGAATGCTGAGAGCGTTGAAGGCGGCGCGGCCGGTCAGTTTTCTTCCTCGCGCCAGCACGTGCCGTGCCGCGCGAGCAGCGCGCTCGCCGGCGCGGGGCCCCAGCTGCCGGCCGCGTAAGGCTTCGGTGCGGGCGCGCGCTGCGCGGCGTCGGCGAGGATCGGCGCGACCCAGCGCCATGCGGCTTCCTGTTCGTCGCGGCGCACGAACAGCGCGAGGCGTCCCGCGATCACGTCGAGCAGCAGGCGCTGATAGGCTTCCATCCGGTTTTGCTGGAAGAAGCGGTCGAACGCGAGATCGAGATGCACGCCCTGCAGCGACATGCCGAGCCCCGGCTGCTTCGCGAGCGTGCTGAGCCGGATCGCTTCGTCGGGCTGCAGGCGGATCGTCAGCCGGTTCGAGCCGGGCCGCAGCGCCGCGGCGCCGAGCGCCGAATGCGGCACCGGCCGGAAGTTGACGACGATCTCGGCCACGCGATCGGCGAGCCGCTTGCCGGTGCGCAGGAAGAACGGCACGCCGGCCCAGCGCCAGTTGTCGACCTCGGCCTTCAGCGCGATGAAGGTCTCGGTGGCGCTGTCGGCCGCGATGCCCGGCTCGTCCCGGTAGGCCGGCACGGCCGCGCCGCGCACCGCGCCCGCGCGATACTGGCCGCGCACGACGCTGCGGGCAATGTCGTCGCCGGCGAGCGGCTTCAGCGCACGCAGCACGCGCAGCTTCTCGTCGCGCACCGCGTCCGCGTCCATCGATTGCGGCGGCTCCATCGCGATGATCGCGAGCAGTTGCAGCAGGTGGTTCTGCACCATGTCGCGCAGCGCGCCGGTCTGGTCGTAGAACGCGCCGCGCCCGCCGACGCCGAGTTCTTCCGCGACGGTGATCTGGATGTTCTCGATCCATTCGCGCCGCCACAGCGGCTCGAACATCACGTTGCCGAAGCGCAGCGCGAACAGGTTCTGCACCGCCTCCTTGCCGAGGTAGTGATCGATCCGGTAGATCTGCTCCTCGCTGAAGATCGTGCCGACCGCATCGTTGATCGCGGCCGACGACGCGAGATCGTAGCCGAGCGGCTTCTCGAGCACGACGCGCGAAGACGGCGGCGCGAGGCCCGCCGCCGCGAGCGAGCGGCAGATCGGCACGAACAGCGACGGCCCGGTCGCGAGATAGAAGATGCGCCGGCCCGGCATCGGCTCGAGCGCGTCGCGCAGGCGCGCGAACGCGTCCGGACGGCTCGCGTCGAGTTCGACGTAGGCGAGCCGTTCGACGAAGCCGCGCCATGACGCCGTGTCGAACAACGCGGCATCGACGTGCGGGCGCACGGACGCATCGACCCAGCGCAGGTAGCCGGCATGGTCGAACGGATTCTGCGCGACCGCGACGATGCGTCCGGCGCTCGCGAGCAGGCCGTCGCGATGCGCGGCGTACAGCGCCGGCAGGATCTTGCGCATCGCGAGGTCGCCGGTGCCGCCGAACAGCACAAACGCGAACGCGGACGGGTCGCGCGATGCGGATGCGTGGGCGGCGTTCATCGCGGCAGACTCGCGGCAATGCCCGACGCGTCGAGCTGTTCGGCCACTTCGGCCGCCGTCGGCGCATAGGCGCCTGCATGCGCACAGGCGACCGCCGCGCACGCGGCCGCGTAGCGCAGATGCTCGGCGGCCGGCGCGTCGGGGCGCGTGAGCAGGCTCGCCATCCAGCCGCCGATGCTCGCATCGCCGCAGCCGACGGTGTCGGCCACCTCGGTCGGGAACGCGGGCTGGAACAGCGTGTCGCCGCCGTGGAACAGCTGCATGCCGGCCGCGCCGCGCGTGACGAGCATCGTTGCGTCGGGCGCCCACGTGCGCAGTTGCGCGAGTGCGGCAGCTTCATCGAGTTCGGGAAACAGCCCGCGCAGATCCTCGTCGGACACCTTGATCCAGTCCGCGAGCCCGGCCAGCCGGCGCAGCGTGTCGCGATACGACTGCGCGGCCATCGGCGCACGGAAGTTCGGGTCGAACGAGATGCGCTTGCCGGCCGTCCGCGCGGCCTGCGCGACTTCGATCAGGCGCGCCGCGAGCGGCTCGCGCACGACGCCGAGCGAGCCGACGTGCACGATCTCGGCCGCATCGAGCGCACCGGGGGGCAGGTCCGCCGGATCGAACGCGAGATCGGCGCTGTTCTCGCCGATGAAGAAATAGTGGGGCGGCTGCTTCGACACGACCATCGCGAGCAGCGGCGCACGATCGACCTGCCGGATGAAGCGCAGGTCGAGCCCGGCGTCGGCACTCTTGCGCATCAGCTCGTCGCCGAAGATGTCGCGGCTGACCGTGCCGGCGAAGGCCGTCGGCACGCCGAGCCGGGCGCCGACGCGCGCGACGTTCCAGCATGAGCCGCCGGCGATGCTGTGCCAGTGCTGCGCGTCGTCGCGGATGAAATCGGTCAGCGCTTCGCCGAATACGATCAGGCGGGGGAACGTCGTCGTCATGTCTGGGCGTCACGCCGCGAGGTCGCGCCGTGCCTTGTTGCGGTTGTTCGGTTGACGGGAGCCGTCGTGCGGCCCGGCCGGCGCGGGCGCGGTGCGGCCCGCGCCGGGCGGGTCAGTGCGGCGTGCTCCACCCCTTGTAGGTCTTCACGTTGTCGCGCGTGATGAGCGTCGGCTCGATCAGGATCATCGGATTGGCCGGCTTCTGGCCGTTCATGATCCCGTAGCCGACGTTGACCGCCTGCTGCGCCATTGCCCAGGGGTCCTGGCTCGACGATGCCTGCACGAGCGTGTTGGACTTGAGCGCGACCTCGATGTCGGGTGCGCCGTCGACCGACGTGATCACGATGCCCGGACGGTTCAGCTGCTTCGCGGCGAGGTCGCTGCCGATCGCCTGCGGGTCGTTGATCGTGAACACCGCGTCGAGCTTCGGAAAGCGCGTCAGGTAGCCCTGCATCGCGTTCATTCCGCCTTCGCGCGAACCCTTGCCGTCCTGGTCGCTCGACAGCAGCTTGATGCCGGCGTTTTTCGCGAGCACGGTCTTGCAGCCGTTGACGCGATCGATCACGGCCGACACCTGCGGGCCATTCTCGATGATCACGTTGCCCTTGCCGTTGAGCTTCTTCGCGATGTAGTCGCACGCGAGTTCGCCGGCCTTCACGTTGTTGGTCTGCACGGTCGCGTTTGCGCCGGCCGCGGCGACGTCGACCGCGACGACCGTGATGCCGGCCGCCTGGGCCTTCTTCACCGCCGGCTCGATCGCCTTCGGGTCCGTCGCGTTGAGCAGGATCATGTCGACGTGCGCGGAGATGAAGTTGTCGATCTGCGTGAACTGCTTGTTCAGGTCGTAGTCGGCCGAGACGGCCGTGACCTTCGCATTCGGATTGAGCTGCCTGGCGCGTGCTTCGGCACCCTTGACGATCGTGACGAAGTACGGATTGCCGAGCGATCCGACCGTGACGCCGATCGATTTGAGCGGCTTGTCGGCCGCGTGTGCGGCGGAAGCGCCGAAGGCGAGGGCGCAGGCGACGGCGGTCAGGGCGGCTTTGTGCTTGAACATGTCGTTGTGTCTCCGAGAGGTCTGTTGGTGAACGGGCGCGGGCGAACCGGCCTGCGCCGCAAGGTTGATTCGACGGGAAGGTCAGGTGCGCGCCGAGTCGCGCTGGCGATAGCGATCGAGCGCAACGGCGCCGATGATCACGAGCCCCTTGATGATGTACTGCCAGATGTCGGACACGCCGAGCAGTACGAGGCCGTTCGTCAGTACCGCGATGATCAGCGCACCGATCAGCGTGCCGACGATCGAGCCGACGCCGCCGACGAAGCTCGTGCCGCCGAGGATCACCGCGGCGATCGCGTCGAGTTCGTACGACTGGCCGAGCTGCAGGCCGTTTGCCGCATAAAGCCGCGCGGCCGACATCACCGCGCCGAGCCCGGCGAGCAGGCCCGACGCCGCATAGACGAACATCTGGACCGCCCGCACGTTGATGCCCGACAGGCGCGCGGCTTCCGGATTGCCGCCCACCGAATAGATGCGCATCCCGAGCACCGTGCGGCGCAGGATGAACCACGAGATCGCGATCACCGCGCACGCGATGACGACGAGCCAGGGCACGCCGAGGATCGTGCCGTTGCCGATGAACGCGAACGGCAACTGCGGATTGAACACGGTGGTGTCGTTGCCGATCAGGCGCGCGACGCCGCGCACGGCCGTCATCGCGCCGAGCGTGACGATGAACGGCGGCAGGCGCAGGAACGAGATCAGGCCGCCGTTGATCGCGCCGAACACGAGGCCGACGACGAGCGCGAACGGCACGCCGAGCCAGCCCCAGCCCGGAATGGTCGACGCGAGCAGCGCCGCGACGGCCGCGGCGGCGAGCACCGAGCCGACCGACAGGTCGATGCCGCCCGTCAGGATCACGAAGGTCATGCCGGCGGCGAGCACGATGTTGATCGACGCCTGCTGCGTGACGATCGACAGGTTCTGCAGCGTGAAGAAGCCGTCGGTCAGGAAGCCGAAGCCGATGCACAGAACCAGCAGCACCGGCAGCATGCCGGCGGTGCGGATCAGCGACTGCATGCGGGCGCGGTGATCGGCGCCGCGCAACAGCGGCGTACGGTTGCCCACCGGATGGGCCGTCGCGGAAGCGAGGTTCCGCTGCTTGGTCGGGTTGATCATTTCGGTAACCTGAATGTAAGAGTGAACTGAAAGGGCGGGCTCAGTGCGCGTCGGCAAGTTCGGCCTGCGAGCCGGTGGCGAGCGCGATGATGGCTTCCTGCGTGATGGGCGTATGCGTGTGGCCGCCGAGTTCGCCCGCGATCTCGCCTTCGCGCATCACGAGCACCCGGTCGGCGACGCCGATGATCTCCGGCAGTTCGCTCGAGATCACGATCACACCGACGCCGGCTCGGGCCAGTTCGTTGATGATCCGGTAGATCTCGGATTTCGCGCCGATATCGACGCCGCGTGTCGGTTCGTCGAGGATCAGCACGCGCGGCTTCGTTTCGAGCAGGCGCGACAGCAGCACTTTCTGCTGGTTGCCGCCTGACAGCGCGCCGACGTTGACGTTCGCGTGGGGGACGCGGATCGACAGCGATGCAATGGCGTCGCGTGCACGTTCGGCGCCGCGCGCGAGGTCGAGCGCACCGAGCCGCGCATCGCGGTTGCAGACCGAGATGTTGATGTTGTCGCGTACGCTCATGTCGAGGAACAGGCCCTGGCGCTTGCGGTCTTCGGTCAGGTAGACGAGGCCGGCGTCGATCGCGTCACGCGGCGAATGCGCGCCGAACGTGCGGTCGCCCACCTTCACGTCGCCGCGCACGCGCGGTTCGGCACCGAAGATCAGCCGCGCGAGCTCGGTGCGGCCCGCGCCGACGAGCCCCGCGATGCCGAGCACTTCGCCGGCATGCAGGTCGAGGCTGCAGCCGCGCACGCGCGCGCCGTCGGCGATGTCGCGTACCGACAGCAGCAGGTGGCCGGGGTCGTACGGCGCGTGTTCCTTCTTGTAAAAGCCGGAGATGTCGCGGCCGACCATCATCGCGACAAGACGCTCGGCCGACAGCGATGCGCGCTCGAGCGTGCCGACATACGTGCCGTCGCGCAGCACCGACACACGGTCGGACAGCTCGTAGATCTCCGCCATCCGGTGGCTGATGTAGATGATTGCGAGACCTTCCTCGCGCAACTGGCGGATCAGGCGGAACAGGTGTTCGGTCTCGCGCGACGACAGCGGCGTGGTCGGCTCGTCCATCACGAGGATGCGTGCGCGGGTGTGCACGGCGCGCGCGATCTCGACGAGCTGCTGTTCCGCGATCGACAGCGTGCCGACCAGCGTGTCGGGCCCGAACGATGCGCCCAGGCGCGCGAGCACGTCCTCGCAGCCGCGTGCCATTGCCGCGCGGTCGATCGTGCCCCAGCGCCGGTTGCCGCGCCGCAATTCGCGGCCGATGTAGATGTTTTCCGCGACGCTCAGGTTCGGCGACAGGCACAGCTCCTGGTAGATCACCGCGACGCCCGCATCGCGCGCGGCGAGCGGGCCGTCGATGTCGATGCGCGCGCCGTCGATCAGGATCTCGCCGCCGGCGTCGGCGCGGTATGCGCCCGACAGGATCTTCATCAGCGTCGATTTGCCCGCGCCGTTTTCGCCCATCAGCGAGTGGATCTCGCCGGGATAGACGGTCAGGCTCACGTTGTCGAGCGCGCGCACGGCCGGGAACGTCTTGCTGATCCCGCGCATCTCGAGCAGCGGGCGGGGCGACTCAGATCGCGACATGGTTCACCTCCTGCGAGTCGGTGCGGGCGCCCTTGAGGATGCCGGCCCGCGGGGAAAAGTTGAAATACATCGGCAGCGTGGCTGCGCCGATCGCGCCGGCGTCGGCGCCGAACGTGCCGCGTACGAGCACCGGCGTGCCGCGCGCTTCGGGCGCGGTGGCCACGAGCGCGGCACGCAGGCGCGTTGTCACCGCATCGAGCAGGCCCGCGTCGGTATCGGCATCGAGCACGACCACCGGCGCATCGACCACACACAGCACCGCGCGCAACGCGGGGGCGAGCGCGTCGACGCAATCGTCGATCCATTCGTCGACGGCGGGTACGCCGCGAGCGATGCAGGCTTCAAGATCGGCCCGGTTGTCGACCGTCTCGCCGCGATGGCGCAGATGGCGCACGAGCGCATGCAGCGACGCGCGCGCGAGCAGGATGTCCCACGGGCCGCGCGGCGGCGGCGCGGACGCGAGCCGGCTCGGCGGCACGGGAATCACGGCGATGTCGCCCGCGTTGCCGGTCACGCCGCGCAGGCAGTCGCCGTCGATCGCGATGCCGCCGCCAATGGCCGGCCCGATGAACAGGTAGACGAAGTCGTCGCACTGCCGGCCGTAGCCGTAGAACAGCTCGGCGATCGCGGCCGAATTGCCGTCGTTTTCGCCGAATACCGGAAGCGACTGCGTGCGGCCGAGGTCGCTTGCGAAATCGACGTCTTCCCACGCGCGGAACGTGTCGGGTGCGAGGCCGAGTTCGCGCATCCAGGCGCCGAGGTTGTACGGCTGCGCGACGCCGATGCCGGTCAGGCGGGCGCGTTCGTGGTCGGGGAGCAGGGCCTGCATCGTTTCGATGTCGTGGCGGACGATCTCGAGCACGTCGGCGGGCGGAGGCAGCAGCGTGTCGTGCGAGCGGCGGCCGAGCACGTCGCCCGCGAAGTTGACGAGCGCCGTTTCGATGCGCATCCGGTCGAGATGGACGCCGATGCCGAACGCACCGCGCGGGTCGAGGCGAATCAGCGAAGCCGGCTGACCGCGCTGGCCTTCGGTTGCGGCCCGCGAATTCGATCAGCTTCGCGTCGGCGAGCGACGTGATGATGCTGCCGACCGCCGTGCCCGTCATGTTCGCAAGGCGGGCGAGGTCGGCCTTTGACGCGCTGCCTGCGCGGCGCAGCGTCTTCAGCAGCAGGCGCTCGTTGTAACGGCGCACGTTGGCCGAATTGCTGCCCTGGCCGAAGTGCGGGCTTCTCATGGCGTCTCCTTCCATGGTGCGCCGTGCGGCGGCGCATTAAATAAATCACGTTGATTTATTTAACCGCGTGAGCGCCGGCATGTCAGCCTAGGGAAATCCCGGGCATGGGGAGGGCGCGGCGGCGACAGGAAACTGCGTGGAGAAGATCGGCCCGTACGCGAAGATGGCGCGAGACGGTGTGCGAGATGAAGGAGGCCGGCATGCAGCCGGTTTTTCAGGGGGAGAGGGCTAGGACAAAGAGCGCGCAGGCGCTTTGCTTCCTGGGCTGAAAATGAAAAAAGGCCAGCTTGCGCTGACCTTTTTTGAAATCAAGTGGTGCCCAGGAGAGGACTCGGTCACACATGCGCGACCCCGGCTGCGCTTGCAAGCGCAGCCTTTCGAGTCCTCGCGCAAAGCGCGCAGGCGCTTTGCTTCCTGGGCCAGAAATGAAAAAGGCCGGCTCGAAGCCGACCTTTTCTAAAAACAGATGGTGCCCAGGAGAGGACTCGAACCTCCACGATGTTGCCACCGCTAGGACCTGAACCTAGTGCGTCTACCAATTCCGCCACCTGGGCACGTTTCGCTTGGTGCTGCATTCGCGAAAGACCGCAATTATAGAGCAGTTGCGAAGGCTGTCAACAGGTTTTTTGCACCCGCTCAAAAACCTCGGCGCGCGCGTCGGACGACGTCGCGCGTTCGGCGAGCGTCACGTAGTCGCCCGACACCGTGCGCTCGACACGCGCGTCGACGCGGTATGCGCGTCGCAGGTTCGCGGGCGTCAGCACGTCGGCGACGCCGCCATCGGCCACCACGCCTTCATGGCCGAGCAGCACGAGACGATCGCAGAAGCGGGCCGCGAGATTCAGGTCGTGCATCGCGACGAGCGCAATCGCACCGCGTCGCGTGACCGCATCCCGCATGGCCTCCAGCGCGAGCAACTGCCAGCGCAGGTCGAGCGCGCTCGTCGGCTCGTCCAGCAGGAGCAGCGGCGTGTCGCGCACCAGCACCTGCGCGAGCCCAACCATCTGGCGCTGTCCGCCCGACAGCCGGTCGAGCGGCGTCGTCGCGAGCGCATGCAGGTTCAGCTGCGCGAACACGCGTTCGAGGCGGGCATCCTGCCCGTCGGCCGACAAGCCGCCGCAGGTCGCGCGCAGCGCGCCGCGCACCGCCTCGTAGACGAGCAGCGACGTCGGCTGCGGCAGCGTCTGCGGCAGGTAGCCGACGCGGCGCATGTGGTCGCGGCGCGCGCCGCGCAGCAGGTCGTGCCGGTCGAGCGTCGCGGCGCCGCGCGCGGTGACGAGGCGGGCGAGCGCGCGCAGCAGCGTCGATTTGCCCACGCCGTTCGGGCCAAGCAGCGCGACGGCGCTGCCGGGCGGCACCGGCCGCAGCGACAGCCGCGCGAGGATCGTGCGCGCGCCGTACGCGACGTCGAGCCCGTCGATGCGCAGCGCGTGTGGCAGCTTATCCATCGAGCCTCCTGCGGCGGCTGATCAGCGTCATGAAGAGCGGCACGCCGACGAGCGCGGTGATGATGCCGATCGGCAGCACGACGCCCTCGACGAGCGTCTTGCTGAGCACCGATGCGGCCGACAGCATGATCGCGCCGGCGAGCGCCGCGCCGGGCAGGTAGTGGCGGTGGTCGTCGCCGACGAGCAGCCGCGCGACGTGCGGGCCGACCAGGCCGACGAAGCCGATCGTGCCGACGAACGACAGCGCGGTCGCCGACAGCAGGCTGATGCGCACGAGCGTGACGAGCCGCAGCCGCTCGACCGCGATGCCCATGCTGCGGGCCTGTTCCTCGCCGGCGCGCAGCGCGGTCATCGACGCGACGCCCGGCGCGCTCCACAGCATGCTGGCCGCGAGCACGCACGCGAGGATTGCGATCTTGCTCCAGGTCGCCCGCGCGAGGCTGCCCATGCTCCAGAACACGATCTGCTGGAGCGCGTTCGCATCGGCGATGAACTGCAGCAGCCACAGCAGCGCCTCGAAGCTGAACATCAGGCCGATGCCGAACAGCACGACGGTTTCGGTCGTCGCGCCGTGCCGCCACGCGAGCCAGACGATCAGGAGCGTCGCGGACAGCGCGCAGCCGAACGCGCCGAGCGACAGCGCGAGGTTTTCGTTCCACAGCACGAGGTGCCAGCCGGAGATCACGACCAGCGACGCGCCGACGCTCCCCGCCGCGGCGATGCCGAGCGTGAACGGGCTCGCGAGCGGGTTGTTCAGCACGGTCTGCATCTCGGCGCCGGCGAGCCCGAGCGCCGCGCCGACCAGCACCGCCATCAGCGCGTAGGGCAGGCGCACGTTCCACAGGATCACGCGCTGTTCGAGCGGCAGCCCATCCGGACGGAACAGCCCGGTCACGATATCCGCGACCGGAAACGACGACGGGCCGGTCGCGATGTCGACGACCAGCAGCGCGACGAGCACGCAGGCCAGCATCGCGAGCGCGCCGACGCGCCGCGCGGCGATCGCCCGGTAGCGGACCCGCAGCGAAGCGGACGGGACGGGGGCGGCTGCGCTCATGCGGCATCCTCGCGCTGGACCGGCGCGCACGCGACGCGCACCGCGAGCGCGGCGCTCGGCATCACGACGCCGCCATGATCCTCGCCGTCGATCAGCCTGAACGTCGCGGCGAGCCCCTGGCGGCGGCCCACGCGCTGCACGAAGTCGCGGGCCGAGCTGACCTGCTTGCGCGCCTGTTGCCGGCGCATGCGCTCGGGGTCCGGGTTCGGCGCGCCTTCCTCGAGGCTGCCCGCGGTCACGACGACGCGCAGCGCCGGGTCGAGCGGCGCCGCCTGCGCGGCGAAGCGGTCGGCATACGGCAGCAGCGCGCGCTCGCCCCACCAGATCGACGGGCTCGCGGCGACGTAGCGCCGGAACAGGTGCGGGCGCGTCAGCAGCGCATACAGCGTCAGCAGGCCGCCGTACGAGTGGCCGAACAGCGTCTGCCGGCCGGCGTCGATCGGCCACTGGCGCGCGAGCCACGGCTGCACGTCGTGCTCGATGAAGTCGAGAAAGCGGTCCGCGGCGAGACCCTGTCCGTCCGGCAGCGGCGCGAGCGTGTAGTCGTCGGCGCGCGCCTGCATGTCGTACGGCGCGTCGGTCGGATAGCCGATGCCGATCACGATCGGCGCGGGTTCGCGCGCGGCGTCCGGCCGCGCCGCGCGATTGCGCGCGAGCGGCGCGGCGAGCGGGAACAGCGCGTTGCCGTCGAGCAGGACCAGCACCGGATGCGGCCCGCTCGCCGAGCGCTCGGCCGGCAGCGCGACGAACAGGCGCCGGCTTCGGCCGGCGACCGTCACGTCGAACTGGTGGCTGGCGGGGAGCCGGACGAGCGGCGCGTCGGCGGCGGCCGGCCATGCCGACGCATGCAACACCTTTGATGCGGCGCCGGCGCACGCGCCGCGGGTCGCGAGCGCGCCCGCGAGGCCGGCGAACAGCAGGCCGCGACGCATGGGAAGCACGGGGGAGGGATGCCCGCTCATGTCACGATCCTTCCTGAATCCAGTACTCGCCGTTCAGCGCAACCGGCTGGAAGCGGCGCACCATCGTGTCGAACGTGCGACGCGGATCGAGATCCGCGAACAGGTCCGGATGCAGCCACTTCGCCATCGCCTGCACCGCGACGACATTGAACGGCGAGTTGTAGAAGTGATGCCAGATCGCATACGCGCGACGTTCGCGCACCGCGCGCAGCGGCGCGATCGTCGGGCGCTGGAGCGCGCGGTCGAACGAGCGCACGGCCGCGTCCCGCGACACGCCGGCGCCGAGCGCGATGCGCTGTGGTGCGCTCTGCAGCGTGCGGGCCGAGCCGATCCCGGTGCCGATGTAGAAATCGGGCTGGCGGCTCAGCAGGTATTCCGGGTTCAGCGTGCCGTGCTCGCCCGGCACGCGGCCCTTCGCGACGTTGTCGCCGCCGGCCGCGTCGAGCAGCTTGCCGAGCATGCCCGTCATCGTTTCGCAGCAGTCGCTCGACAGGCCGACGCGGCTTTCGAGGAACACCGTCGGCGCGGCGGGGCGGGCCGTCTTCAGGCGGGTGCGGACGAGGTCGAGCTGTTCCTGCCAGGACGCGTTGAAGTCAGCCGCGCGTTGCGGCGCGCCGAACACCTGGCCGAGCACCGCGATGCTGCGCGGCGTGTTGACGAGCGGATCGTGGCGAAAATCGACGAACACGATCGCGACGCCCGCGGCTTCGAGCCGCGCCAGCGTCTCGCGATCGCGCTCGCCGGGCCCGTGGCCGCCGCCGAGCCCGAAGATCGCGACCTGCGGCCGCAGCGCGAGCGCGCGTTCGTCGCTGAAACTGCCGGCCTGCGAGCGTCCGATGCGCGGGACGTCCTTCAGCCGCGGAAAGCGCTCGAGCCATTGCGCGTAGCTCGCCGGATCGAGCTGCTCGAAGTCGCCCATCATGCCGACGAGGCGGCGCGCCGGATCGCCGGCGTCGACGATCGCGAGCGCGGGCAGCAGCCGTCCTTCGCCGAGCAGCACGCGCTCGACGCGCGCGGGAACCCGCACCTGCCGGCCCGCGAGGTCGGTGACGGTCGTCGTGTCCGCATGCGCGGCGTGCATCAAGAGCCAGCCGCACAGCCAGATGCCGAGCGTGGCCCACATTCCGCTTGTCTTTCTCACGCTACTCCCGATACGATATAAATGAGAACGATTCTCATTTAATTGTAACCGAGAGACGGGGCCGGAGCGGACGCTGTCCGTTTGACCAAACGACTAAATAGTTTGCGCGAGCACCGACCGCGCACGGGGGTATCCGAGATGACTGCATGGGCGCCAGGCGCTTTCCCTTCCGATTGCCATCGACACGACGCGCATATTGCGCGGGTCCGCGAAGTGCGGCCCGGCCTGCGCGTGCACGCGGACGACGCGACCGACGAATTCGACGCGGTGATGTCGGGCCAGTGCACGCCGGGCCTGCATCTCGTGCTGCTGCTGGAAGGGGCGCTCGACGTGTCGTACGGCGACCGGCGCGTGCTGCTGACGACGGACGGCCGCAGCGCGTGCCGCGATGCCGCGGCCCGGCCCAATGCGACCCGATCGAGCGCGGCGCGGCCGCATGTGCGGATGCAGTCGTTCCTGCTCAATGCGCTGCAGCCCGACACGTTCCGCCGACGCCTGAGCAAGGGCGGCTATGCGCGGCGGCTCAGTCTCGCGATGTCCGACGAATGGCTCGCGCATCTGCAGGCCGCGAGCCGCGCGGCATTGCCGGAGCGGCTCGATTCGATGCTGTCCGCGCATCTCGCGATCCGCTTCTGGCAACCGACGCCGCGCGCGACCGCGCTCGCCGAGCAGATCGTGCGGCCGCCGTCCTACCAGCCGATGCTGCAGGCGATCTACCTCGAAAGCCGCGTGCTCGAACTGCTCGCCGAGGCGTTCGCGCCGCTCGAGGCGGAGGCGGCGCAGGCGTCGGATGCGGCGCTCGGCTCGCGCGACTATCGGCGGATGGCGGAGCTGCGCGCGTTTCTCGCGAGCGACGCCGCGCAGGACCTGTCGCTCGACGACATCGCGCGCCACGCCGGGATGAGCGCGAACGCGATGCAGCGCCAGTTCCGCGCCGCATACGGCACGACGGTGTTCGACTTCATTCGCGAGCATCACCTGCAGCGCGCGCGGCTCGCGCTCGAGCGCGACGCGGTGAGCGTCAAGCAGGCCGCGGCGCTCGCCGGCTACACGAGCGCCGCGAATTTCGCGACCGCGTACAAGCGCCGCTTCGGCGTGACGCCGACGCTCGCGCGGCGCAGCGATCGGCGCTGACCGGTGCTGATCGGTGCTGATCGGTGCCGATCCGCATCGCGGCGGCGCTCAAACAAGATCGAAGCTTTCGCAAAGATTTCAGCGTATGACAGGTTCCATAATGCAAATGAGAATCAATCACATTGTGGAGCAGCGAAAGCGTCATCATGTCGAGTCACGTTGCGAAGTTTGCGTTGAAGCCGGCCGTGGTCGCCGGCCTGTATCTGATGGGGGCATCCTGCGCGTGGGCGCAGCAGACGCCTGACAAGCAGGGCGATGCTGCTGCGTCGGCTGCGTCGGCCGCGTCCGGCGACCCGGCGGCGATGAAGGAAATCGTCGTGACGGCGAGCCGCCGCGAGCAGGCGATCAAGGAGGCCCCCGCCAGCATCTCGGTGATCACCCGCGACGAGATCGAGGCGAAGCCCTACACATCGGTCGCCGAGATCGTCGGCAAGGTCGAGGGCGTGAGCGTCGTCGGCGGGTCGCCGAACGATCAGGACATCTCGATTCGCGGAATGCCCGGCGAATACACGCTGTTCCTCGTCGACGGCCGCCGGCAGAACACCCGCGAAACGATGAACCGCGGCACCGCGGGCGTGCAGTCCAACCTGCTGCCGCCGCTTTCCGCGATCGAGCGGATCGAGGTCGTGCGCGGGCCGATGTCGTCGCTGTACGGCGCCGACGCGATGGGCGGCGTGGTCAACGTGATCACGCGCAAGGTGCCGAAGCGCTGGGGCGGCACGCTCACCGCGAGCAGCGTATGGCAGCTCGAGTCGAACCAGGGCGATACGCAGAGCGTCGATTTCTGGCTCGGCGGCCCGCTGAAGTCCGACGTGCTCGGGCTGCAGGCATCCGGGCGCCTGCTGCACCGGGGCGAGGACAGCCTCTACTACCCGGCGAGCGGGGCCAGCGGCGCGAACGGGCAGCGCATCGGCAGCTTCGACGTGAAGCTCGCCGCGAAGCCGACCCGCGACCAGGACATCAGCGTGAACGTTGGCCGCGAGCAGCTCACCTATCTCAGCACGCCGGGCAAGAGCGAGGCGCCGCTCACGCCGCGCACCGCGACCTCCGCGATCACCGAGACGCGTCACGTCCGCGACTACTGGGGCATCACGCACGACGGCCGTTGGGGCTTCGGCAACACGACGCTGTCGCTGTACGGCGAGCGCGGCGTGCAGGACCAGTGGACGCCGGTGGGGCGCTCGCCGGTGAAGCCCGCGCTGACGGATACGATCCTCGAGGGCAAGGTCGAGGTGCCGTGGTGGGGCGAGCGCAACATCCTGACCGTCGGCGGCCAGCACATCTGGTCGAGGCTGTCGGGCGTCGGCAGCCAGGACGCGGTGCCGAAGGGCCACGCGATCAATTCGGACCGCATCTCGCGCAACGCTTGGGCGCTGTTCGGCGAGAACGAGTACTTCTTCAACGACCGCTTCACGCTGACGACCGGCGTGCGGCTCGATCACGACGAGCGCTACGGCAGCCACGTGAGCCCGCGCGTCTACGGCGTGTACAAGCTCACCCAGGCGTGGACGGTGCGCGGCGGCGTGTCGACCGGCTTCCGGCCGCCGTCGCTGCGCCAGAGCACGGGTGGCTACTGCATGACATCGGGCGGCGCGGCGGGGGCGGTGCCCGGCACGCTGTGCGGCAACCCGGACCTGAAGCCCGAGACCAGCGTGACCGAAGAGCTCGGCGTGCGCTACGACATGGGTGACACGTACGCGGGCCTGACGCTGTTCAACAACCTGTTCAGGAACAAGGTCACGAGCTACGACACGGGCGTAGCCGACCCGCGCTCGCCGGGCCGCAACATCTACAAGTACGACAACATCGACCGGGTCAAGCTGTACGGGCTCGAGCTCGGCGCGGGCACGCGCGTGACGCGCACGGTGAGGGTGTCGGGCGCGTACACGCTGACGCAGTCGCGCCGCGAAGGCAACGGCGAGAAGGCATTCAACGGCGGCTCGCTCGACGGCCAGCCGCTCGACAAGACGCCGAAGCACAAATTCAACGTGCAGGTCGACTGGGCGCCGACGCCGAAGCTCGACCTGTATGCGACGGCCAACTACATCGGCAGCGAATACTGGGCGGCGTTCCGCAACGGCGCGCAGGGCGTGCGCGAGCGGCCGTCGACGACGACCTTCGACCTCGGCGGCCGTTACCGGATCGACAAGCGCTTTTCGGTCAATTTCGCGGTGCTGAACGTGACCAACAAGATGGTTCCGGTCGACGACCGCACCCGCGCGAACGGCCTGAGCGGCAACTGGCTCGTCGACCAGGGCCGCCGCATCGCAGTGAGCGTCACGGCCGAAATGTGAAGGCGCGGCCGGCGCCGCACCGACATGCCGCCGGCCCATTCAATCTGGAGGTCAATCTCATGAACATGGTTTCCCGTCCCGCGACACTATTGGCACCCCGAAACATCTGGGAGGTCTATCGTCCCGATACGCCGCTGTTTCTCGCGACGCCGGCTCATGCGCTGCTCGCGACCGACGCGGCGGATATTGTTCCGCACGCCGATGCGCCGCTCGCGTCGCGCGTCGCGGATGCGCTGCGCTGAGGGTTGCGCGCACGCTGCTGCGCGCCGGCCCGCTCGGTGCGCTGCGCGCCCCGGCGCTCGCCGCGACGCGCCATGCGACGCGCACGGTGCCGTCGGCGGACGTCTACGGGAACGCGGTCGCGCAGGCCGCCGCCCGCATCCGCGCGGGCGAGCTCGCCAAGGTCGTGCTGGCGCGCACGCTCGAGATCACCGGCGAACGGCCGGTCGACGTCGCGCCGCTGGTCGCACGGCTCGCGGCCCGCAATCCGCATGGCTATACGTTCTCCGTCGACCTGGGCGCCGGCCGCACGCTGCTCGGCGCGAGCCCGGAGCTGCTCGTGAGCCGCTTCGGCGGCATCGTGCGCGCCAATCCGCTCGCGGGCTCGGCGCCGCGCAGCCCCGATCCGGTCGAGGATCGCCGCCGCGCGGACGCGCTGCTCGCATCCGTGAAGGATCGCGACGAGCATCGGGTCGTCGTCGACGCGGTGCGCGACGCGCTCGCGCCGTTGTGCCGGCATCTCGACGTGCCCGTGCGTCCGTCGCTGATCCACACCGCGACGATGTGGCACCTGTCCACCGAAGTGCGCGGCGAAACCGACGCCGACGCGCTGACGCTCGCGCTCGCGCTGCATCCGACGCCGGCCGTCTGCGGCGCGCCGCGCGCGGCCGCCCGTGCGTGCATTCGCGACGCGGAGCCGTTCGATCGCGGCTTCTACGCGGGGATGCTCGGCTGGGTCGATACGCAAGGCGACGGCGAATGGGTGGTGACGATCCGTTGCGCGGAGGCACACGATCGCACGCTGCGGCTCTACGCGGGCGCGGGCGTCGTCGGCGAATCGACGCCCGAAGGCGAGTGCGCGGAGACCGCCGCGAAATTCCGGACGATGCTCGACGCGCTCGGCGTGAGCCACGACGTCGCGCCGGAGGCCGCATGATGCGCGCGCACGGCACGCCGTGGCCGGACGCGTTCGCCGACGCGTACCGTGCGAAAGGCTACTGGCGCGGGCAATCGTTCGCGCAATGGCTCGACGAGCGCGTCGAGTGGCATGGCGAGCGCATCGCGCTCGTGCAGGACGACATCCGCTGGTCGTATCGCACGCTCGCCGACGAAGCGGCGCGCGTCGCCCGCGCGTTGACCGCGCGGGGCATCGCGCCGGGCGAGCGCGTCGTCGTGCAGTTGCCGAACTGCGTCGCGTTCTTCGCGGTGACGTTCGCGCTGTTCCAGCTCGGGGTGCGGCCGGTGCTCGCGCTGCCCGCGCATCGGCGGCGCGAGATCGGCTTCTTCTGCCGGCACGCGCAGGCGGTCGCGTACGTCGCGGCCGAGCGGCACGACGGTTTCGATTACCGGGCGCTCGCGCGCGACGTGCAGGCCGACGCGCCGACGCTGCGACACCTGCTGTTCACGGCGCCCGGGAACGCGAACCTCGCGCTGGCCGACGCGCCGGCGCACGTCGCGCTGCCGCCTGAACCGGCCGCGGGCGAGGTCGCGTTCCTGCAACTGTCGGGCGGCACGACCGGCACGCCGAAGCTGATCCCGCGCACCCACGACGACTACCTGTACAGCGTGCGCGAAAGCGCGCGCATCTGCGCTCTGAGCGAGCGCAGCGTCTATCTCGCCGCGCTGCCGGCCGCGCACAACTACGCGCTCAGCTCGCCGGGCTCGTTCGGCGTGCTGCACGCGGGCGGCACGGTCGTGCTGTGCGACGGCGCGAGCCCGGATGCCGCGTTCCCGCTGATCGAGCGCGAGCGCGTGACGGTCGTCGCGCTCGTGCCGCCGCTGGTGCCGGTGTGGCTCGCAGCCGTGGCGCGGCGGCGGGAGGCGCTCGCGAGCCTCGAGCTCGTGCAGGTCGGCGGCGCGCGCTTCGACCCGGCGCTCGCGGCGCGCGCGGCGGACGGTTTCGGCGCGCAGCTCCAGCAGGTGTTCGGGATGGCCGAAGGGCTCATCTGCTGCACGCGGCTCGACGATCCGCGCGAGCTGGTGACCGGCACGCAGGGGCGGCCGATCTCGCCGGACGACGAGATCCGCATCGTCGACGACGACGACCGTCCGGTCGTGCCGGGCGAGGTCGGCCATCTGCTGACGCGCGGCCCGTACACGATACGCGGCTACTACGAGGCGCACGCGCACAACGCGCGCGCATTCACCGCGGACGGCTTCTATCGCACCGGCGATCGCGTGCGGGTCACGGCCACCGGGCATCTGATCGTCGAAGGGCGCGCGAAGGACCAGATCAATCGCGGCGGCGAGAAGGTCTCCGCCGAGGAAGTGGAGAACCTGCTGCTCGCGCACCCGGGCGTCGTCGATGCGGCGCTCGTGCCGATGCCCGATCCGTATCTCGGCGAGCGCAGTTGCGCGTACGTGATCCGCGGCACGCCTGCGCCGGGCGCGGCGGAACTGATCCGGTTCGTGCGCGAGCAGGGCGTCGCCGCGTTCAAGGTGCCGGACCGGATCGAATTCGTCGACGTATTCCCGAAGACACCCGTCGGCAAGATCGACAAGCGCGCGCTGCGCGAGCGCATCGCGTCGCAGTTGAGCGCAGCGGCATGACCCAAGCGCGGGCGGCACGCATCGCCCGGGCATCGATATTTTCAACAGCACTCCATCATGGCCATTCCGAAGATTCCTTCCTACCCGATGCCGGCCGAGCTGCCGGCAAACCGCGTGACGTGGGGTTTCGAGCCGCAACGCGCCGCGTTGCTCGTGCACGACATGCAGGACTATTTCCTCGATTTCTACGATCGCGACGCGGCGCCCGTGCCGGCGCTGCTGGCGAACGTGCGGCGCCTGATCGACTTCGCGCACGCGAGCGGGATGCCGGTCTGCTACACCGCGCAATCGGCGGCGCAGACGCCCGAGCAGCGCGCGCTGCTGACCGACATGTGGGGGCCCGGGCTCACCGCGCAGCCGTCGCGCGAAGCGATCTGCGACGCGCTCGCGCCGGCGCCGGCCGACACGGTGCTCGACAAGTGGCGCTACAGCGCATTCCAGCGCTCGGATCTCGACATCCTGTTGAAAGAGCAGGGGCGCGACCAGCTCGTGATCTGCGGGATCTACGCGCACATCGGCTGCCTGATGACCGCGTGCGACGCGTTCATGCGGGACATCCGGCCGTTCTTCGTCGCCGATGCGCTCGCGGATTTCTCCGAGCGCGAGCACCGGATGGCGCTCGACTACGTGGCGGGGCGCTGCGGCAAGGTCGCGACCACCGGCGAGCTGGTCGGCGCGGCCGCGGGCGACGCCGCGCAGAGCGCGCCCGCGACGCTCGCGCAGGTCGCCGCGCAGGTCGCGCACAGCCTGGGGGTGCCGGTCGCCGATCTGCGCGCGGGCGACAACCTGCTCGACTGCGGGCTCGATTCGGTGCGCCTGATGATGCTCGTGGAAACCTGGCGGGCCGCCGGACACGACGTCACGTTCGTGCAGCTCGCGGAGCAGCCGACGCTCGACGCGTGGACGCACCTGCTGCAGCGCCCGGCGCAGGTGGCCGCATGACGGCGCGCCCGATCCCGGACGCGCAGCCGGCGCCGTTCGTCAGCACCGCCGAGCTCTCGTTGCCGCAGGCCGACCGCGTGCTGTTCAAGCTCTGCAAGCACTACGCGATCAAGGTGCCGGTCGTGTTCGACGCGCATCGCGCGACGGTCGATTTCCCGTACGGCGTCTGCCGGATGGCGCGCGCCGACGACGTGCTGAGCCTGCGCTGCGAGGCCGACGCCGCGGACAAGCTCGAACAGATCCAGTACGTGATGGACGAGCATCTGGCGCTGATGTCGCGCAATCCGCAGCTCGTCGTCGCGTGGCGCCGCGCGTGACGCGCGCGGCCCGTTTCCCGTTCAACGATTTCTCGTGGCAAGCCCCTTCATGCAACTCGAAGACCGACCGATGCGCGCAACGTCCGCGCAATACGGAATCTGGGTCGCGCAGCAGGTGGATCCGGACGATCCGGGCTACCTGACCGCCGAGGCGATCGAACTCGACGGCCCGCTCGACGTCGCGGCGCTGACCGACAGCGTCGAGACGGTGCTCGATCACGCGGATGCGCTGCACATGCGCTTCGCGTGGACCGACGACATGCTGTGGCAGCAACGCGTGCCGCCGTGCGCGCGGCTGCCGCTCGTCGATTTCGCCGCGGAACCCGATCCCGCGCAGGCCGCGCGCGCATGGATGCGTGCGTCGCTGTCGATCAGCTGCGACGTGACGGCTGATCCGCTGTACCGCACCGCGCTGCTGCGGCTGTCGCCGACGCGGCACTGGTGGTATCTGCAGGTTCACCACATCGCGCTCGACGGTTTCGGCTACAGCCTGCTCCAGCAGGCGGTCGCCGCCCGCTACAACGCCCGCGTCGCGGGCGCGGCGCCGCCGGCGCTGCCGGACTGGCGCGTCGATCGCGTCGTCGACGCGGAGGCGCGCTACCGCGCGAGCGGCGGATTCGACGCCGATCGCGCGTTCTGGCGCGCGCATCTGCATGACGTGCCGGCGCCGCTCGTCCTCGCGCCGCAGCAGGAGGTCGGCGCGGACGCGTTGCGCGAGACGCTCGCGCTCGACGGCGCGCGCGTGCATGCGCTGCGCGAAGCCGCCGAGCGGCTCGACGTCGACTGGAACGCGTGGCTGCTGGGCGCGATCGGCATCTGGCTCGCGAAGCAGGGCGGCCAGCGCGACCTGACGCTCGGCCTGCCGGTGATGAACCGTCTCGGCACGCCGGCGCTCGGCGTGCCGTGCATGGCGATGAACATCGTGCCGTTGCACGTGCACGTCGACGCCGACCGGTCGCCGCGCGCGCTCGCGGCCGAGACGGCCGGGCGGCTGCGCGCGATCCGTCCGCACCTGTACTACCGGTACGGCTGGATTCGCGGCGACCTCGGCCTGCTGGAGCGCAACGCGTTCCTGTTCAACCAGGCGGTCAACGTGATGCCGTTCGAGCGGCAGGTCGCGTTCGACGGGCTCGCGAGCAATACGTGCGCGGTCAGCGGCGGCCCCGTGAAGGATTTGAACGTGACGGTCGCGGTGCGCGCCGGCGCGTGGCACGTCACGCTCGAGGGCAATCCGAACGCCTACGACGCGACGCGGCTCGCCGCGTATGCGCGCAGCCTCGCGCGCTGGCTGGACGCGTTTGCCGGGCACGCGCCGGACGCGCCCGTGGCGCCGCTGCTCGGTGATCTGCCGCCGCCGTCGATCCTGCGCGGCGCGCCGCTCGCCGGGCCATACCCCGACGTGCTCGCGCGCGTCGCCCGCATCGCGCGGGAAGCGCCGACGCGCACCGCGATCGAGGCGGGCGCGCGGCGCATCGACTACCGCACGCTGCTCGCCGACGTCGATGCGCTTGCGGCGGCGCTCGCCCGACATGGCGTGACGCGCGGCTGCCGCGTGGCGCTCGCCGCGCCGCGCGCGCCGGACGTGATCGCGGCGATGCTCGCGGTGCTGCAGGCCGGCGCGGTGCTCGTCCCGCTCGACCCGGACGGCCCGCCGCAGCGGACCGCGGCGATGCTCGCCGACGCCGCGCCCGCGCTCGTGATCACGCGCGGCGCGTATCGCGCGTGCGCGGGCAGCCTGCCGACGCTCGATCTCGACGCGCATCGCGCGCCCGCGGCACGCGGCGCAGGCGACGGAATCGACGCTGCACGGCATGCCGACGCCGGCCAGCCCGCATACCTGCTCTACACGTCCGGTTCGACGGGCCGCCCGAACGGCGTGCTGGTCGGGCGCGGCGCGCTTGCGCAGTTCGTCGCGAGCACGCGTGCGCTCTATCGCGTCGGGCCCGACGACAAGGTGCTGCAGTTCGCGCCGCTGCACTTCGACGCGAGCTTCGAGGAGATCTTCGTCACGCTGTGCGGCGGCGCGACGCTCGTGCTGCGCGACGACGCGATGCTCGACTCCGTCGACGCGTTCGCGGCCGAGGTCGAGCGGCGCGGCATCACGGTGCTCGATCTGCCCACCGCGTACTGGCATGTGCTCGCACATGCGCTCGACGCGCGCCACGCGGAGCAGCTTCGACACGTGCGCCTGACCATCATCGGCGGCGAGGCGGCGCTGCCCGAGCGGATCCGGCGCTGGCGCGAGCGGCTGCCGGATCAGGCGTTGCTGAACACCTATGGGCCGACCGAAGCGACGATCATCGCGACCGCCGCGTGCGTCGGCGGCCCGGGCGCGGTCTGGCAGGACGGCGAGCCGGTGCCGATCGGCACGCCGCGCGCGGGCGTCGATGCGCGGATCGTCGACGCACGCGGGTATCCGGTCGCAGTGGGCGGCTCGGGGGAACTCGTGCTGAGCGGCGATGCGCTCGCGCTCGCGTATCTCGACAATCCGGCGCTGACGGCGGAGCGCTTCGTGACACTGCCCGGCAGCGGCGTTCGCGCATACCGGACCGGCGATCTCGCGACGCTGCGCGACGGCCGGCTCTGCTTCGACGGTCGCATCGATCATCAGGTGAAGATCAGCGGCGTGCGCATCGACCCGCGCGAGATCGAGGACTGGCTGCTGCGCTCGCCGGACGTGCGCGAGGCGGCGGTCGTCGCACTGCGCAGCGATGCGGGCGCGACGACGCTCGCGGCGTTCGTCGCCGGGACCGACGACGCCGCCGCGCTGCGCGCGCGGCTGGCTGACGCGCTGCCGGCCGCCGCGATTCCCGATGTGTGGCGCGTGCTCGACGGCCTGCCGCGCAACGCGAACGGCAAGACCGACCGCAACGCGCTGCTGCGGCTCGCCGCGCAACGGGATGCGGCGCCGGACGACGATGCGCAGGCCGGCGAACTGGCGCGGTGCGTGATGCGCATCTGGCGCGAGGTGCTGGGCGAGGTCGCGCTCACGCCGGCGTCCAATTTCTTCGACGTCGGCGGGAAGTCGCTGCAGGCGATCCAGGCGAGCGCACGGCTCGCGACCGAGCTCAAGCGCGACGTGCCGGTGTCGATGCTGTTCCGGCATGTGACGGTCGACGCGCTGGCGGCCGCGCTGCAAGCGCCGCTCGCGTACCGGCCACGCACCGCGCACGACGCGTTCGCGCCGCATCTCGCGATCCACGCGGGGCGCGCCGGCGGCGCGCGGCTCATCTGCCTCCATCCGGCCGACGGCCTCGCATGGAGCTATCTGCGGCTCGCCGCGCATCTGCCGGACGTCGTGCTCGACGGCCTGCAACTGTCGGTCGAGGACACCCGGCGCGCCGCGGACTTCGACGCGCTCGTCGCCAGCTACGTGCGGCGCGTGCGCGCGCTGCAGCCGGACGGGCCGTACCACCTGCTCGGCTGGTCGCTCGGCGGCGCGCTCGCGCACGCGGTCGCCGCGGCGCTTGCGCGCGACGGCCAGGCGGTCGGCCTGCTCGCGCTGATGGACAGCTATCCGGCGTCCGCATGGGCGGCGCAGCCGCAGCCGGCGCCGGGCGACGCGCTGCGCATCCTGCTCACGGTGAACGGCGACTTCGATACGGCCGATCTGTCCGACGACGCGCTGCGCCAGCGGCTGTTGCGGGCGAACAGCCCGTTCGCGGCGCTCGGCGCGGCGGGGCTCGATGCGTTCGCCGACGCGACGCTGCGGCAGATACACCTGTTCCGCGCGGCGCGCACGCCGCGCTACGACGGCGCGCTGCTGCTGTTCAACGCTGCGCGCAAGCGGCCGGGCCTGCCGGTGCCCGACAGCTGGCGCGCCCATCTGGCGGCCGACGCATTGACGTGCGTCGCGCTCGACTGTTCGCACGACGGGATGTCCGATCCCGAACCGATGGCGGCGATCGGCGCCGCGCTGGCGGAACGGCTCGCCGCGGCGACCGCCGTTGGCTCTTTTTGAGGAATTCGAATCGATGAATGCACAGGCAGGAATGAGTTTCCCGGGTACGGTCGCCGTCGTGAGCGGCGCGGCCCAGGGTATCGGCGCGGCTGTCGCGCGCGCGCTCGCCGCGCGCGGGATCGAGGTCGCCGCGTTCGACGTCGACGACGACGCGCTGGCGCGTCACGCGGCCGATAGCACGGCGTTCGGCGCGCGGATCCATCCGTTCACGGTCGATGTCGCGGACGCGGCGGCCGTTCAACGTGCGGTTGCGCGCGTGGAGGAGACGGTCGGTCCGATCGGGATGCTCGCGAACGTCGCGGGCGTGTTGCGGCTCGCGGCGGCGACGTCGCTGAGCGATGCCGATTGGGCGCACTGTTTCGCGGTGAATGCGCACGGCGTGTTTCATCTGTCGCGTGCGGTCGCGCAGCGGATGGTCGCGCGCCGTGCCGGCAGCATCGTCACGGTCGGCTCGAACGCGGCGCTGGTGCCGCGCATGCAGATGACCGCGTATGCGGCGTCGAAGGCGGCCGCGCACCAGTTCACCCGCTGTCTCGGGCTCGAGCTGGCCGGGCACGGCATCCGCTGCAACATCGTCGCGCCGGGCTCGACGGACACGCCGATGCAGCGCCAGCTGTGGGACGGCCCGGCCGGCCCGGCGGGCGTGATCGCCGGTTCGCTCGACACGTATCGCACGGGCATTCCGCTCGGCCGGATCGCGGCGCCGGACGACGTCGCCGAAACAGTGCTGTTCCTGCTGTCCGACGCGTCGCGTCATGTCACGCTGCACAGCCTGTGCGTCGACGGCGGCGCGACGCTCGGCGTCTGACGGTGTTCCGCTTCCTTTCTTCGGAACTTCAGTGATGAAACAGATCTCCGCCGAAATCGAACAGGGCGCAGCCGGCGCCTTTGCCGAGCCGCTCCGCGACGAACGGCTGTGCGTCGGCATGCGGCTGCCGGCGCCGGACGCGCTGCGCCGCGACCTGCCGGCGTCGGTCGCCGCGCGCGCGACCGTGGCCGCCGGCCGCCGGCAACTGCGCGCGATCCTCGAGCGCCGCGATGCGCGCCGCATCGTCGTCGTCGGTCCGTGCTCGATCCACGACCCGCAGGCGGCGCTCGACTACGCGCGGCGGCTTGCGAGGCTCGCGCAGGCCGTGCGCGACGCGTTCTGCGTCGTGATGCGCGTGTATTTCGAGAAACCGCGCACGACGGTCGGCTGGAAAGGCCTGATCAACGACCCGGGCCTCGACGGCAGTCACCGCGTGCTGGACGGGCTGCATGCCGCGCGCCGGCTGCTCGCCGACATCAATGCGCTCGGTCTGCCTGCGGCGATCGAGGCGCTCGACGTCGTCACGCCGCATTACCTGTGCGATCTCGTGAGCTGGGCCGCGATCGGCGCGCGCACGACCGAGTCGCAGGTGCATCGCGAGCTGGCGTCGGGGCTCGCGATGCCGGTCGGCTTCAAGAACGGCACCGACGGTCAGGTCGACGTGGCCGCGCACGCGATGCTGGCCAGCATGCGGCCGCATACCTTCATCGGCATCGACGGTGCCGGCGGTCCGGCGCTGCTGCACAGCGACGGCAATCCGCATGCGCACCTGGTGCTGCGCGGCGGCCGGCACGGGCCGAACTACGACGCGGCATCGGTGGCGGCCGCGGTCGAGACGCTGCGCGCGCAGCGCCTGCCGGCGAACGTGCTGATCGACTGCTCGCACGCGAACTGCGGCAAGCAGGCCGACCGGCAGCTCGCGGTGCTCGACGACGTCGTCGAGCAGATGTGCGCCGGCAGCGACGCGATTCGCGGCGTGATGCTCGAGAGTTTTCTCGAAGCGGGGGCACAGCCGCTCGGCGGCCCGCTGCGCTACGGCTGCTCGATCACCGACCCGTGCCTCGGCTGGGACGCGACCGAGGATGCGCTGCTGCGCGCGCGCAGCCGCTGGCTCGCGCGGGATGGCCGCGCCGGCTGACGCCGGCGTCGGCGCGCGCCGCGCGCCTTCTTAAACCCACTACGGAATGGACATGTCGACGACTTCCGCCGAACCCCTGCAAGCGCCGGCCGACGCCGGCTCCCGCTACCTGCCGCTGCTGCTCGCGAACCTCGCGATGGTGGCCGGCACCTACGCATTCGTTGCGATCGCCGGCCCGCTGGCGCGCCGGATGAATCTTGAACCGCTGCATATCGGCGCGGTCATCGCGAGCGTCGGGCTCGTCTGGATCGCCGCCGCGCCGCGCTGGGGGCGCGCGGCGGACGCACGCGGGCGGCTGCCGGCGATGCGTGCGTCGATCGTCGGATTCGTCGCCAGCTTTCTGCTGCTGGCCGGCTACGTCGGCTGGGCGCTGCATCGCGACGGGGCCGCCATGCCGCCGGTCTGGGCGAGCTTCGTCGCGCTGCTGGCGACGCGCGCGGCGATGGGCGGCTGCTATGCCGGCCTGCCGGTCGCGGCGACCGCGTGGATCGCGGACCGGACCGCGACCACCGGGCGCGCGGCGGCGCTCGCGCGGTTCGGCGCGGCGGGGGCGGTCGGGATGGTGATCGCGCCGCCGCTCGCCGGCTGGCTTGCCGGTTACGACATGACGCTTGCGTTCGCGGTGTTCGCGCTGCTGCCGCTCGCGGGCCTGCCGGGGCTGCGCCGCTTGCGCGACGACGGGCCGCGGCTTGCGAGGCGCGCGCCGACGCGGCTGAGGCCGACCGATCCGCGGCTGCGCCTGCCGTGGTGGAGCGCGTTCGCGCTGTACGGCGTCGTGATGATCGCGAACAGTGCGCTCGGCTTCTACGTGATCGACCGGCTGCAGGTCGGCGCGCGCGACGCGTCGGCGGTGGTCGGCTATGCGCTCGGCAGCGCGGGCGTCGGCCTGATCGCGATGCAGTCGCTCGTCGGGCGGCTGCGGCGGGTCGCGCCGCGGCAGTGGCTGCGATGGGGGGCGCTCGTCGGCGCTGTCGGCTTCGTGTCGGTGCTGGCGGTCGAGCCTGCGCAGCCGTTGCTGATGTGTGCGAGCTATCTGGTGGCGGCCTGCGGAATGGGCGCGGCGTTTCCCGCGGTCGCGGCGCTCGCGAGCACGCGGGTCGAGCCGCACGAGCAGGGGGCGTGCGCGGGTGCGATGTCGGTCGCGCAGGGGCTCAGCATGGTGGTGGCGCCGCTCGTCGGCAACGGGCTCTACGAACTGCATCCGGCTGCGCCGTTCGCGGCGATCGGGGTGGTGCTGGCGGGAGTGTTCGTCGGGACGTGGAGGGGCGCGTCTGGGCAGTAGCGCTGCGCGTCGGTGGGAAACGAACGCGCCCGCTTGTGCGGGCGCTTTGCTTCCTGGGCCAGAAATGAAAAAGGCCGGCTAGAAGCCGACCTTTTTGAAAACAGATGGTGCCCAGGAGAGGACTCGAACCTCCACGATGTTGCCACCGCTAGGACCTGAACCTAGTGCGTCTACCAATTCCGCCACCTGGGCACGTTTCGCTTGGTGCTGCATTCGCGAAAGAAGGCAATTATAGCGGGTCAGTAGGGGCTGTCAACACTATTTTGCTGCGGACCAGAAAATATCTGCGCGCGGATCGAGAATTGAATTCAGCGGCGGCGCTGATGCAACGCGACGCCTGCGGAAGCGACACGCGCTGCCTTGCTGGCCAGCCGCTACCACGAGCGGCTGTTGGCGCTCGGCAACGTTACGCGACCGCTTGGAGCAAACCTGGTCGCTCGATACTGGAAGCGCCACGTCCGGAGGACGGCTGACATTTACCGGCACGCCACCAACCCTTCATTTCACGATTGGCGCGAATGCCGGCGCTCACACTGGAGAACTGGAGGGCGACGTGTGTTGCATGGCGAGCGTGCCACGTTCCAGGAAGACAAGTGCCAACTCGACTTTCGGCGCCGAGGTGCGCGGATTCAGGTCACGCAAACGGGCAATGACGGCGACTGCGGCGCGAGCGTTGCTCGGCAAGGACTGCGTAACGCTCGTCGACATGATCGACGTCCGGCGCAAGGGTGACGACGAAGACGCGCTGGGTGCAAACGTGAACGAGGACTTCGTGCATGGTATTGCGAACACGAACGCCGCCATCGCGATGAGCCGGGGCGACCGGCTGTGGATCGGGATGCTGGTGTTCGATGCGCGCAATCAAGTGCGTATGCGCTACTACACCAATGTGCCGGCGTGGAAGAAGCGGGTGTCCATGACGATCCAGGCATGGCGCGACCGCATCGACAGTCAGCTTCCGATCGACCTGATGCGATGAGGCATCGGCGGGCGCCGGGATGGGGCGCGGAAATGAAAAAAGGCCAGCTTGCGCTGACCTTTTTTGAAATCAAGTGGTGCCCAGGAGAGGACTCGAACCTCCACGATGTTGCCACCGCTAGGACCTGAACCTAGTGCGTCTACCAATTCCGCCACCTGGGCACGTTTCGCTTGGTGCTGCATCGCGAAAGAACGCAATTATAGCGCCCCATTTATTCATGTCAACATTTTTTTGCAATGCATCGAACCGGGCCGGCCGGCGGGCGAACGCAACGCGTCCGCATCGTTCGCGACACGGCCGGATGTTAGAATGGCCGCCAACAATATAGACATGTCTAAATCGGCATGGTCGTATTGATGCCGTGCACCATCAGTCAACGCAACGAGAACAATCATCGACAAACCCTTGAGCAAATATCCGTACCCCATTCCGAGCCGTGAAGAGATTCTCGGCGTGCTGCGTACGAGCGACGCGCCGCTGGCCGCCAACGACATCGCCGAAGCACTGTCGATCAAGCGTCAGGAGCGCGAGGGGTTCTTCCGGCGTGTCGCCGCGATGGAGCGCGACGGCCAGATCCGCCTCGACAAGCGTGGCCACTACCAGTTGACCCATCCGTCGAACTTCGTCGCCGGGCGCGTGCAAGGGCATCGCGACGGTTACGGGTTCGTGATCCGCGACGACGGCCAGGACGACCTGTTCCTGCCGAACGGCGAAATGCAGAAGGTGATGCACAACGATCGCGTGCTCGCGCGGATTGTCGGCTACGATCGCCGCGGCCGCCCGGAAGGGCACGTCGTCGAAGTCACCGAGCGCGCGAACAAGCGCGTGATCGGCCGCCTGCTCAACGAGAACGGCGCGCTGATCGTCGCACCGGAAGACAAGCGCATCGGCCACGACATCCTGATCACGCAGAACGTGAAGAAGGCGAAGGTCGGGCAGGTCGTCGTCGTCGAGCTGACCGATTTTCCGAGCCGCCATTCGCAGCCGCTCGGCCGGGTCGTCGAGGTGCTCGGCGACATCGACGATCCGGGCATGGAAATCGAAATCGCGGTGCGCAAGTACGGCGTGCCGCACGAATTCAGCCAGCCGGCACTCGACGAAGCCGCCGCGCTGCCCGACAAGGTGCGGCCGACCGACCTGCGTTTCCGCGTCGACCTGCGCGACGTGCCGCTCGTGACGATCGACGGCGAGGACGCGCGCGACTTCGACGATGCCGTCTACTGCGAGCCGGTGAAGGTCGGCCGCGGCGACGGCTACCGGCTGATCGTCGCGATCGCCGACGTGTCGCACTACGTACAGCCGGGCAGCGCGCTCGATGCCGACGCGCTCGAGCGCAGCACGTCGGTCTACTTCCCGCGCCGCGTGATTCCGATGCTGCCGGAGAAGCTGTCGAACGGCCTGTGCTCGCTGAATCCGCAGGTCGACCGTTGCGTACTCGCGTGCGACATGGTGATCACCGGGCGCGGCGAGATCAAGGCGTACCAGTTCTACCCGGCCGTCATTCATTCGGCTGCGCGCCTCACGTACACCGAAGTCGCGGCCGTGCTGTCGAACACGAAGGGGCCGGAGGCCGCGCGCCGCGCCGACCTGCTGCCGCACCTGCAGGATCTGTACGGCGTCTACAAGTCGCTGTTCGCCGCACGGCAGAAGCGCGGCGCGATCGACTTCGACACGACCGAGACGTACATCGTCTGCAACTCGCAGGGCAAGATCGAACAGATCGTGCCGCGCCAGCGTAACGACGCGCACAAGCTGATCGAGGAATGCATGCTGGCCGCAAACGTCTGCGCGGCCGATTTCCTGAAGCGCAACAAGCATCCGGGCCTGTACCGCGTGCACGCGGGGCCGACGCCGGAGAAGCTCGAGAACCTGCGCGCGTTCCTGCGCGGCATGGGCCTGTCGCTCGGCGGCGGCGACAAGCCGCATGCGAGCGACTACGCGGCGCTGATGGCGCAGATCCGCGACCGGCCCGATGCGCAGATGCTGCAGCCGATGCTGCTGCGCTCGATGCAGCAGGCCGTCTACAGCCCGGACAACATCGGTCACTTCGGTCTCGCGTATGAGGCGTACGCGCACTTCACGAGCCCGATCCGCCGTTATCCGGACCTGCTCACGCACCGCGCGATCTACGCGATCCTGTCCGGCAGGAAATACGTGCCGAAGGCGCCGGATGGCTTCGAGCTGAACACCGCGCTGTCGCCGCGGGCCCGCGCGATGCAGCAGGCCGACGACGAAACGCGCGGCCGCTCGCGCCCGAACACGGCGATCTGGGAAGAGCTCGGGCTGCACTGCTCGGCGAACGAGCGCCGCGCGGACGAAGCGTCGCGCGACGTCGAGGCCTGGCTCAAGTGCTACTTCATGCGCGACAAGCTCGGCGAGGAGTACGGCGGGATGGTGAACGGCGTCACGTCGTTCGGCATCTTCGTGCAGCTCGACACGCTTTTCATCGAAGGGCTCGTGCACGTCACCGAGCTCGGCTCGGACTACTTCCAGTACGACGAAATCAAGAACGAGCTGCGCGGCGAACGGACGGGCATCCGCTATCGCCTGTCGGATCGCGTGCGCGTGCAGGTGAGCCGTGTCGATCTCGACGCGCGCAAGATCGACTTCCGCCTCGTGCGCGACACGCCGGTGAAGGCGCCGCGTCCGGCGGCGGCACCCGTGGCCGCCGGCGCGGATCGCGGCGGCCCGCGCGTGCGCGCGCTGCCGCCGGCCGACGAGCCGGCGCGCCGCAAGAAGGCCGCGAGCGCGCCGAGCGTCGCGGTGAAGGACGCGCGCGCCGCGCGTGCCGCGGCGAAGAAGAAGGGCGCATCGGCGAAGCCGACCGCGAAGAAGGCCCGCGCCCGCAAGAAGTACTGAACGACGGGGCGGCGCGCGAGCGCCGCACCGGCGGCATCGAGAGACGCCGCGTCACCGGTCATCGGCCGGCACGCGGCGCTTTCCTTTTCCATGGATCGCGGCTGCGCGCGTCGCGCGGCCGCACGTTTGATCGAAGGTTGTTCCAGTCATGTCACGTCTGAAGGTTCTTTACGGTTTTCATGCGGTGACCGCACGTTTGCGGCACGATGCATCGACGGTTGCGGAGGTGCTGTACGACCAGACGCGCCGCGACCGCCGCATGCAGGACTTCCTGCACGCCGCGAAGGAAGCGGGCGTGCGGCTGATCGCGGCGGACGAAACGCGCCTGTGGGGCCTCGCGCATACCGAGCGCCACCAGGGCGTCGTCGCGCGTGTCGAGGACATCCCGCTCGCGCAGAACCTGTCCGAGCTGCTCGACGGCATCCAGGGCCCCGCACTGCTGCTGGTGCTCGACGGCGTCACCGATCCGCACAACCTCGGCGCGTGCCTGCGTGTCGCCGATTCGGCCGGTGCGCACGCGGTGATCGCGCCGCGCGACCGTGCGGTCGGCCTGAACGCGACCGCCGCCAAGGTGGCGAGCGGCGCGGCCGATACGGTGCCGTACATCACGGTGACGAACCTCGCCCGCGCGCTGCGCGAGCTGAAGGACGCCGGCGTGTGGATCATCGGCACGTCGGACGAGGCCTCGGCAACGCTCTACGAAACGAAGCTCGACGGCCCCGTCGCGCTGGTGATGGGTGCGGAAGGCGAAGGCATGCGCCGGCTCACGCGCGACACCTGCGACGAAGTGATGAGCATTCCGATGGCCGGCAGCGTCGAAAGCCTGAACGTGTCGGTCGCAAGCGGCGTGTGCCTGTACGAAGCCGTGCGCCAGCGGCGCGTGAAGGCGTGACGTGCTGACGTCCTCGCGTCGACCGCCGGTCGACGTGGCCGGACGACGGGCCTGGAGCGGGCGGCATCGGTGACGATGCCGCCTTTTTTGATGGTCATCCGGAAGGGCCGGTCCGTGTCCGGAGCGGGCCCCTGCGCAATTACGCAGTCTGACCGTGCTCGTCCCGCAGCTCCCGCCGCAGGATCTTGCCGATATTGGACTTCGGCAAGCTGTCGCGGAACTCGATGTACTTCGGCTTCTTGTAGCCCGTGAATTCCTTCTTGCAATAAGCCATCAACGCTTCCGTGGTGAGCGCCGGATCGCGTCGCACGACGAACAGCTTCACCGCTTCGCCCGAATTCGAATCCGGCACGCCGACGCACGCGCATTCGATCACGTCCGGATGCGCGGCGACGACGCTTTCGATCTCGTTCGGATACACGTTGAAGCCCGACACGAGGATCATGTCCTTCTTGCGATCGACGATGCGCACGAAGCCGTGCTCGTCCATCACGCCGACGTCGCCCGACTTGAAGAAGCCGTCGGGCGTCATCACCTTCGCGGTTTCGTCGGGGCGGTTCCAGTAGCCGGCCATCACTTGCGGGCCGCGGATCGCGATCTCGCCGGGCTGCCCTTGCGCAACGGGTTCGTCGTTCTCGCCGAGGAGCGCGATGTCGGTCGACGGCACCGGCAGGCCGATCGTGCCGGTGAACGCGCCGAGCGTCGGGGGACTCAGTGTCACGCTGGGCGACGTCTCCGACAGGCCGTAGCCTTCGAGGATCGGGCAGCCGGTCGTCTTCATCCAGCGCGTGCTGACGACCTCCTGCACGGCCATCCCGCCGCCGAGCGTGATCCGCAGTCCGGAAAAATCGAGCGCGGCGAACCCGGAATGGTTGAGCAGCGCGTTGAACAGCGTGTTCACGCCCGGGAAGAAATTCACGCGATGCCGCGACAGTTCCTTGACGAACCCGTCGACGTCGCGCGGATTCGGAATCAGCAGGTTCATCGCGCCCCAGCGCGCGCCCATCAGCATGCACGCGTTCAGCGCGAGGATGTGATAGAGCGGCAGCGCGCAGACGGTCACGAGCGCGTCGATCTGCGGCGCCTTGCGCAGCGCCGGCTGGCTCCACGCGTCGTTCTGCAGGATGTTCGCGATCACGTTGCGATGCGTGAGCGTCGCGCCTTTCGACACGCCGGTCGTGCCGCCCGTGTATTGCAGGAACGCGACGTCGTCGTGATTCAGCGCGGCGGGCTGGAACGGCTGCCGTGCGCCGTCCCGCAGCGCCGTGCGAAACGGCGTCGCGCCGGGCAGGCGGTACGGCGGCACCAGCTTCTTCACGCGGCGGGCGACGAAGTTGACGACCATGCCCCGGACCGGGCCGAGCAGGTCGCCCAGCGACGCGACGACGACGTGCCGGACGTCGGTTCGCGCGATCACCTGCTGCAGCGTCGTCGCGAAGTTCTCGAGCACGACGATCGCCTCCGCGCCCGAATCGCGGAGCTGGTGCTCGAGTTCGCGCGGTGTGTAGAGCGGATTGACGTTGACGACGGTAAAGCCTGCGCGCAGCGCCGCGGCGACCGCGACCGGATACTGCAGCACGTTCGGCATCATCACCGCGACACGCGCGCCTTTGCGCAGCCCGCGCAGTTGAAGCCATGCGCCGAGATGGCGCGAGTACGTGTCGAGTTCCGCGTAGGTCATCGTGCGCCCCATGCACGCATACGCGTTGCGCGCCGCGAACGTCGCGAACGACTCGTCGAGCAGGTGCGCGAGCGATGGGTAGCGATCGGGGTCGACGGTCGCGGGAACGCCCTCGGGGTAGGACTTCAGCCAGATTCTTTCCATCGTGGTTCTCTCAGTGTCGCGACGCTCGCGCGTATCGCTTTGTCGGTGTCGGGAGCGCGTTGCTGCGCGTCGGCGGACGCCGATTGTCGCGGGAACGCCTGCCGATGACAAGTCGATGACCTGATCCGGTTCCGTTGACGGGACGCGGCGCGTCTCGTCCGGGACGGCGACTGCGCGCGGCGGACTCGATAGAATGGCGCACGCCGTTCCTCCGGATGCCGATCCATGAGACTTTTCATTCGCGGCGCATTCTGCGCCGGCCTCTGCCTGCTGGCCGCGTGCACGTCCCCGTCGCTCGTCGGGCGCGGCACGTACTTCGCCGATACGAGCCATCACGCGCAGGGCGCCGATTCGCGGATCCGCTTTCTCGTGATGCATTACACCGAAAGCGACGAGGCGAAATCGCTGCGCACGCTCACCGGCGATTCGGTCAGCGTGCACTACGTCGTGCCGGCGCAGCCGCGCATCGAATGGGGCAAGCCGGTCGTCTACCAGCTCGTTCCGGAAACCGAGCGCGCATGGCACGCGGGCGTCAGCGAATGGCAGGGCACGACCGAGCTGAACGCGGTGTCGATCGGCATCGAGAACGTGAACCGCGGCCCGCTCGACCCGCAGAACCGCACCTGGCAGCCGTATCCGCCCGAGCAGGTCGCGGCGCTGACCCGGTTGTCGAAGGACATCGTCGCGCGCTACGCGATTCCGCCGACGCGTGTGGTCGGGCACAGCGACATCGCGCCACAACGCAAGATCGATCCGGGGCCGCTGTTCCCGTGGCATGCGTTGGCGCAGGCCGGTGTCGGTGCGTGGCCGGACGACGCGACGGTCGCCGCGCGTCTGGCCGGCCGCGATCCGCATGCGCCGGTCGACGTGCGCGAACTGCAGCTCAAGCTCGCGCGCTACGGCTACGACGTGGCCGCCGATGGCGTGCTCGACGAACGTACGCGACGCGTGTTCGCGGCGTTTCAGATGCATTTCAGGCCGGCCGACTACGCGGGTAATCCGGACGCCGAAACCGATGCGATCGCGCAGGCGTTGCTCGACAAATACTTTCCGGGCCAGGCGCCGGCGGAAGACGGCGCGGCTTCCGGCGCACCCTGAGCGCGTCGCGGCCCGAAACGCGCGAATAGGCGCCCGACTCCGGTAAACTGGCGGTTTTCCGCAATCCCGCAGCTTTACCACTCCATGACTCAAGACGAACTCAAACGCCTCGTCGGCCAGGCCGCTGCCGACTACGTGATCCAGAACGTGCCGGAAGGCGCCGTGATCGGTGTCGGCACCGGCTCGACCGCCAACTGCTTCATCGACGCGCTCGCCGTCGTCAAGGCGCGCTATCGCGGCGCCGTGTCGAGCTCCGTCGCCACGACCGAACGCCTGAAATCGCACGGCATCAAGGTGTTCGACCTGAACGAGGTCGACTCGCTGCAGGTGTACGTCGACGGCGCTGACGAGATCGACGCGGGCGGCGCGATGATCAAGGGCGGCGGCGGTGCGCTCACGCGCGAGAAGATCGTCGCATCGGTGGCCGACACGTTCGTCTGCATCGCCGACGCCAGCAAGCGCGTGCCGGTGCTCGGCGCGTTCCCGCTGCCGATCGAAGTCGTGCCGATGGCGCGCACCGCGATCGGCCGGCGCGTGACCGCACTCGGCGGCGTGCCCGTGCTGCGCGTGACGAAGGATGGTGCGCCGTACATCACCGACAACGGTAACGAGATCATCGACGTGAAGGGGCTGCAGATCGCTGACCCGCGCGGCTTCGAAGCGCAGGTGAACGCATGGCCGGGCGTCGTGACGGTCGGCCTGTTCGCCGAGCGCGGCGCGAATCTGTGCTTGCTCGGCACGGAAAACGGCGTTGAGACTATCGTTTATCCCGACGTTTGTAAGAAATGAAAAGCAGTGCGTAATGCACTGCATGTTTAAATCTTGTTTAAAATCGCGGCCCGGCAAGCGCAGAGCGCTTCCCGGGCTTTTTTGGATGCCTTATAAATCCCCCCCGAAACCAAGAGGGATAACCCTGTCAGGTGTTTACCAGATAGCGAAATGTCCTCGAACTCATCAACTTATAGATCATAAGAACAGTCGTAACCAGGGCCGGCGGAACTGCGGAGCAGGTGTTCGCAAATCGACGCACGGGGAGGTGTCATGGAGCAGGGCAAAGACCGGTCACTGGTCGCCAAAGTGATGGATGGGCTTGTCTCGGGTATCGTCGAGGACAAGTACGGCGGCATCTTGCCGCCGCAGGACGTGCTGTCGAAAGAGTTCGATGTGAGTCGCACCGTGATGCGGGAAGCGTTGTCGATGTTGCTTGCGCGCGACATGCTCGACGTGCGTCCGAAGGTCGGCACGCGCGTGCGGCCGATGCGCGACTGGCGCATGATCGACGAAGACGTGGTGAGCTGGCGCTTCCGGGCGAAACCCGATCCGCAGTTCATGCGCGACGTCATCGAATTCCGGATGCTGATCGAACCGCGCGCGACCGCGCAGGCGGCGGTGCGTGCAACGGCGGCGGACATCGCGGGTATCCGCGAAGCGTTCGATGCGTTCAAGGTGCTGCAGCCGGGCGACCCCGGCTACGACACGGCGGACGAGTCGCTGCATACGCGGATCGTCCAGGCGAGCGGCAACCAGTTTTTCCAGCAGATGGCGGCGATCGTGCGCGGCGCGGTGCGCCTCGTGAATCCGCGTGTCGTGCAGAAGGAGGGGGCGCACGACGTCGTGGTGAAGGCGCACGCACGTGTGGTCGACGCGATCGAGCGGCGCGATCCGCGCGAAGCCGAAGCCGCTTCTCTCGCGCTGATCGATTTCAGCGCCGACGAGATCTCGCGCGATTTCTCCGTCGACGTGCCCATGCGCGCCTGACGCGGCGCATTCCGTTCATCCGGTCGGCGGCTTGCCGTTTATCATGACGTCCGGCCGGCATGACGTCGGCCATCGTCTCACGACCGACACGGAAGATCAGGATGAACGACAACGAACACCGCCCGGTGCGCTTCGGCATCGTCGGCGCAGGCAGCATTGCGCGCCGCTTCGCGCAAAGCCTCGCGCATGTGCCGGGCGCCACGCTCGCCGGTGCCTGGGCCCGCCGCGCAGACGCCGCGGCAGCCTTCTGCGCCACCCATGGCGGCACGCCCGCCGCCAGTCTCGACGCGCTCCTCGCGAGCGATATCGACGCGGTCTACATCGCGACGCTCCATGACAGTCACGCGCAGTACACGCTGGCCGCGCTTGCCGCCGGCAAGGCCGTGCTGTGCGAAAAACCCGCGACGCTGAACGCGGCGCAGCTCGACACCGTGCTGCAAGCGGCACGCGACGCCGGGCGGCTTTTCATGGAGGCGATGAAGCCGCCGTTCTTTCCGCTGTACCGCCAGTTGCGCGCGCACCTGCAGGACGATCCGATCGGCGAGATCCGGCTCGTGCGGGCAGGGTGTGCGTCGTCGTCGGTACCCGGCGACCATTCCGTCTATCGCCTCGATCGCGCGGGCGGTGCGCTGCTCGATATCGGGATCTACGAGGCCTTTCTCGCGGTCGACTGGCTCGGTGCGGCGCTCGACGTACAGACGCTCGGCCGCGTCGGCGCGACGGGTGTCGACCTGTTCGCGAGCCTGAACAGCGTGCACGCGCACGGCGGGATCGCGCAGCTTTTCTGCGGGCTCGACGTGATGGGGCGTGGCGACGCGCTGATCGCCGCAGCCGGCGGCCATGTGACGATTCACGAGAAGTGGTGGAACCCGGTGCGCGCGACGATCCGCTATGCGGACGGCCGGGTGGTCGAGCTCGACGCGCCGTTCGACGGCGGCGGCCTCAACTACGAGACCGCGCACTTCTGCGACCTGCTGCGCGCGGGCAGGATCGAAAGCCCGATCATGACGCACGACCATTCGCGGCAGATGATCGCGATGACCGATGCCGCGCGAGCGGCGCTCGGCGTACGTTACCCGGGGGAGTAAGGCGGCGTCCGGCGCGTGATGCGTCAGTGACGCGACGGCAGCGACAGGCGTTTTTCGTACCAGCGCTGCACCCATTCGAGGATCTGGCACAGGATCCAGTACACGGCCGCGGCGGCGAGATAAAGCGGCAGCGGCTGATAGGTCGCCGCGATCACTTCCTGCGCGCTGCGCAGCAGTTCGGTCACGGTGATCACGGACACGAGCGACGTGTCCTTGATCAGGCTGATCAGGCTGTTCGACAGGCTCGGCACCGCGATGCGCAGCGCCTGCGGACCGATCACGTAGCGCAGCGTTTGCCCCCACGACAGCCCGAGGCTGTACGCGGCGAGCCATTGGCCGCGCGCGATCCCGTTGATCGCACCGCGCATGCTTTCCGACATGTAAGCCGCGACGTTCGCGGACAGCGCGATGACGCCGGCGGGCGTCGGGTCGAGCGAGATGCCGAGGCTCGGCAGCCCGTAATAGATGACGAAGATCTGCACGAGCAGCGGCGTGCCGCGCATCAGGCTCACGTACGCGCGTGCCAGCCACGCGAGCGCGTTGACCCAGATGCGTTCGAAGCCGTCGAGCGCTTCGCTTTGCCGGATGCCCATCATCGCGAGCACGACGGCGCCAAGCAGGCCGAACACCATCGACAGCACGGCGAACTTGACGGTCAGCACGGCACCCTGGGCGAGCACCGGCAGCGATTGGACGAGCAGGGACGTTGTCGACATGGAATACGAATCGAATGCGTGCGCGAAAGCGCAATCATAAACCGGACGAATAAAACAAAGGGCGGCATCGTCACGGATGCCGCCCTTTCCGGCCCGCCGTCAGGCGGGAAATGCAGGCGTGCTTACTTGATCGGTTTCGTCACGTCGATGCCGAACCATTTGTCCGAGATCTTCGTGAACGTGCCGTCGGCCTGGAGTTGTGCCATCGCGTCGTCGATCGCCTTCTGGAACTTCGGGTTGCCCTTCTTGAACGGGATGCCCGACGGGTTCGCCGAGCCGACGTTCGCGCCCGGGCGCAGCGGCAGCTGCGAGTTCTTCGTCAGGTACGCGAGCATCAGGCGGTCGTTCAGCGCGGCGTCGAGGCGGCCGGCCGCGAGATCGCGCAGGTACTCGGGCGCGCCCGGGTACGTCTTCACGTCGATGCCGGGCACCGACTTCGCCATGTCCATGTAGTTCGTGCCGAGCGCGACGCCGAGCTTCTTGCCCTTCAGGTCATCCAGCGACTTGAACTCGCGCGTGTCGTCCTTGCGCTGGATCAGCTGCGCGGACGAGAACGTGTAAGGCGGCGAGAAGTCGAGCGTTTCCTTGCGCTTGTCGGTGATGCCGACCTGGTTGGCGATCACGTCGAACTTGCCGGCCTGCAGGCCCGCGATGATGCCGCTCCATTCGGTCGTCACGAATTCCGCCTTCACGCCGAGCTTCGCGGCCACGGCTTTCGCGATGTCGACGTCGAAGCCGACGAGTTCGCCTTGCGGGTTCTTCGAGTTGAACGGCGGGAACGTGCCTTCGAGGCCGACGCGCAGCGTGCCGCGCTGCTTGACCTGATCGAGGAGGTCGGCCGCATGCGCGGTGGCGGCAGCGAACGACGTGCCGATCAGGCCGGCAACCAGCAGCTTCTTCAGCAGCGAAAATTTCATCGTGTATGTCCTTGCCCTGTCCGGGTCATTGATTCGGATCGATGATAGCGATAACGCTATCAATAGCGAAATATAGTTTGCTTATGCCTATATTACGACGCTCGAGCGCCGGCGACGGCCTTCACGCATTCCGCGACGAGCGCGGGGCCGCGGTAGATGAAGCCCGTATAGAGCTGCACGAGCGCCGCGCCGGCCGCGAGCTTCGCACGGGCGTCCTCGCCCGAGAAAATGCCGCCGACGCCGATGATCGGCACCTCGCTGCCGACTTCGGCGTGCAGCTTGCGGATCACTTCGTTCGACGCGTCGAACACGGGGCGGCCCGACAGGCCGCCGGCTTCGTCCGCATGCGGCAGGCCCTGGACGGCCGCGCGCGACAGCGTCGTGTTGGTGGCGATGACCGCCTCGATCTTGTGGCGCAGCAACGTGTCGCCGATTTCCTTGACCTGTTCGTCGTCGAGATCGGGGGCGATCTTCAGCGCAAGCGGCACGAGCTTGCCGTGCAGGTCGGCGAGGCGCTGCTGCTTGTCCTTCAGCGCCGCGAGCAGCGCGTCGAGCTCGCCCGCGCCCTGCAGCTGGCGCAGGTTCTTCGTGTTCGGCGACGAGATGTTGATCGTTACGTAGCTCGCGAACGGGTACACGCGCTCGAGGCAGTACAGGTAGTCCTCTGCGGCGCGCTCGATCGGCGTATCGGCGTTCTTGCCGATGTTCAGGCCGAGGATGCCTCGATAGCGGGCGGCCTGGACGTTCTTCACGAACTGGTCGACACCGTGATTGTTGAAGCCCATCCGGTTGATCAGTGCCTCGGCTTGCGGCAGGCGGAACATCCGCGGGCGCGGGTTGCCGGGCTGCGGGCGCGGCGTGACCGTACCGACCTCGATGAAGCCGAAGCCGAGTGCCGCAAGGCCGTCGATGGCCGCGCCGTCCTTGTCGAGGCCTGCCGCGAGGCCGACCGGGTTGCGGAACGTGAGCCCCATCACGGTGCGCGGCGCGTCGGGCACGCGGGCCGACAGCGCGCAGGCGAGGCCCGTGCGGCCGGCCGCGCCGAGCGCGCGCAGCGTGAGGTGGTGAGCGTCTTCCGCATCCATCTTGAACAGGGATGCACGGGCCAGCGGATAAAGGGAACTGAACACGGGAATAGGGCGGACAGCCGGAATGAATGACAACCCGCTATTTTACCGGGAGTTGAGCGGCAGGGGCGCGCTTCGCGTCCTCGCCCCCGCGGCGCGTGTCAGCCCGAGCCGGAATGCCCGCCCGGCAATGGCGCGCGGGCCAGTGCCGCATCGACGGGCGGCAGGTCGATCCGATCCGGATCGAGTATCTTCCAGCGGCCGTCGATCAGCCCTTCGAGCGGGTGGAAGTTCGCCTTGTAGGCCATCTTCGGGCTCTCGCGGATCCAGTATCCGAGATACACGTAGGGCAGGCCGAGGCTCCTGGCCTGCTCGATCTGCCACAGGATGTTGTAGGTGCCGTAACTCGTGTGCTGGTCGTCGGGCTCGAAGAACGTGTATACGGACGACAGCCCGTCGCCGAGGATGTCGATCATGCTGACCATGCGCAGCTTGCCGGGCTCGCCGCCCGGTGCGTCGAGGTCGCGGAATTCGACGAGGCGCGAATTGATCCGGCTCTGCAGCAGGAATTGCTCGTACTGGTCGCGGCTGTCGCGATCCATGCCGCCGCCCGCGTGGCGGGCGGACTGGTAGCGCATGTAGAGCGCGTAGTGCTCTTCGTCGTAGTGCAGCGGCGAAACCGTCGCGACGAGCGTGCGGTGCCGCTTCCACATCCGGCGCTGCGTGCGCGACGGTGCGAACGCGTCGACGGGGACGCGCACCGGCACGCAGGCACGGCAGCCGTCGCAATACGGACGGTATGTGAAGACGCCCGAGCGCCGGAAGCCGGCCTTCACGAGCTCGGTATAGATGTCGGAATTGATCAGGTGGCTCGGCGTCGCGACTTGCGAGCGCGCGACGCGGCCGTCCAGATAGCTGCACGGATAGGGCGCCGTTGCATAGAATTGCAGCGCCGAAAGCGGTGAAAGCGGCAGCTCAGTCGGGTGAGTCATGGGCAGCTCTCGTTGCAGGGAGGGAGTGCCGCGCTAGCGCTCGATCCCGGAAGGGGGCACCGGTTCGGCGCGGCCCGTCAGCGCGGCGAGCACGCGCTTGTCGAACTGCCACGGAATCGGCGGTGCGGCTACCGCGCTGCGCACGTGAGCGACAAAGGCCTTGCGTGCGATCTCGCGGCCGCCGAGCGACGCTAGATGCGACGTATTCTGCTGGCAGTCTATCATTTCCAGCCCCTGCTCGCGAAGGTGCGCGACGAGCGTGGCCAGCGCGATTTTCGATGCGTCGGTCGTGTCTGCATACATCGATTCGCCGAAAAACATCCGCCCGAACGACACGCCGTACAGGCCGCCGACGCGTCGCCCATCGTGCCAGGTCTCGATGCTGTGCGCGTTGCCGGACCGGTAGAGCGACGTGTAGGCATCGATGATCTCGGCCGTGATCCACGTGCCGCGCTGCCCGCGGCGCGGCGCTTGCGCGCAGGCGCGCATCACGCCCGGAAAGTCGTGGTCGACGCGCACTTCCCATTCGGGCTCGCGCAGCACGCGCTTCAGCGTCTTGCGCAGCGAGGGCGACACCTTGAACTCGGCCGGCACGAGGATCATGCGTGGGTCGGGGCTCCACCACAGCACGGGCTGGCCGTCCGAATACCACGGGAAGATGCCGCGCAGGTATGCGTCGATGAGGCGCGACGGCAGCAGGTCGGCGCTCGCGGCGAGTAGCCCCGGCGCGCCGGTCGCAGGGCCGAGCGCGCGTTCGATGGGCGGAAACGGATCGTCCGGGCCGAGCCAGGGAACCATGGGGCGAGGGCTCAGCCGTTGCGCAGCGAGCGGAAGATATCGCCGGTGTGCACGCCGTAGTCGCCCGCGGCGCGATCGGCGAAGAAGAATCGCAGGGTCTGGCTGACGGTCGGGAACGCGATCTCGTCCCACGGGATGTCGGCTTCGTCGAACAGCTTCACTTCGAGGCTTTCCTCGCCGGCTTCGAAGCCCGGATCGGTGAGCCGCGCCAGGTAGAACAGGTGGACCTGGTGCACGTGCGGCACATTGAGCAGCGTGAACAGGTTCTGCACCTCGACGCGCGCGCCGGCTTCCTCGAGCGTTTCGCGCGCGGCGGCTTCGGCCGTCGTCTCGCCCATTTCCATGAAGCCCGCGGGCAGCGTCCAGAAGCCGTAGCGCGGTTCGATCGCGCGGCGGCACAGCAGGATCTGATCGCCCCAGACCGGGACCGTGCCGACGACGTTGCGCGGATTCTGGTAGTGGATCGTGCCGCAGTGATCGCAGACGAAGCGCTCGCGGTTGTCGCCCGGAGGAATGCGCGCGATGACTTCGTGACCGCAGACGGAGCAGAATTTCATGTCGAGTGGAAGGGACGAGGTGATGCGAGTGTATCACCGGGGCGGCGCATTCTCGAACGGCCGAATCGAGCGGAGGCCGGCGCGCGGGCGTGGCGCAAAGCGCACGCGGAAAACAAAAAGCCCGGCGCTAGGGCCGGGCTTCCTGCATCGGGACGTTGGTTGCGGGGGTAGGATTTGAACCTACGACCTTCGGGTTATGAGCCCGACGAGCTGCCAGACTGCTCCACCCCGCGTCCGTCGAAAAATAAGATTATAAGGAAGTGCTCCCGGCTGCGCAAGCATTTTCTGACAATCGGCTTATAGGGGCTTCCGGGGCCGGTACGTCGGGCGCGTGCGCTAGAATCGAACGGTTTGTGTCGACTCCCCGGCAGCGGCGCCGCACGCGATGGCAGCGGTCCTGGCTGCGCCTCCTTTTCGCTTTGACGGATTCATGGACATCGCTCACGATCTGCAATCGATCGGCGCGCAGGAACAGGCGCTCGTGTTTCCCCATTTCGACCCGGCCCGCGCGTGGGCGCTCGGCAACCGGATGCATGCGCTCGCGGCGTCTCGCGGGCATGCGGTCGCGCTCGACATCGTCACGTTCGGCCAGCCGCTGTTCTATGCGGCGCTCGCCGGAGCCACGCCCGACAACGCCGACTGGGTGCGCCGCAAGCGCAACGTCGTCGCGCATTTCCGCCGCAGTTCGTACGCCGTCGGCCTGCGCATGCAGCAGGCGGGCGCGACGCTGGCGGACAAGCACGGGCTGCCGATCGCCGAATATTCGCCGCACGGCGGGTCGTTTCCGCTGACCGTCGCCGGCGCCGGCGTGATCGGCTCGATCACCGCGTCCGGGCTGCCGCAGCGCGCGGATCACGAGCTGGTCGTCGAGGCGCTCTGCGCGGAACTGGGGCAGGACTACGCGGCGCTCGCGCTGGCGAGGAGCTGAGCGATGCAGCTTCCCGGTTACGCGTGGCTCGCGATCGCGATCGTCGCGGAAGTGGTGGGCACGTCCGCGCTGCGCGCGGCGGACGGCTTCACGCGTTTCTGGCCGTCGGCGCTCGTCGTCGCCGGCTACGGCATCGCGTTCTACTGCCTGTCGCTCACGTTGCGCACGATGCCCGTCGGCATCATCTATGCCGTCTGGTCGGGTGCCGGCATCGTGCTGATCACGCTCGTCGCGATGCTGCTCTATCGCCAGGTGCCGGACCTGCCGGCCGTGATCGGCCTCGGCCTGATCATCGCGGGCGTCGTGGTGCTGAACCTGTTTTCGAAGATGCAGGCGCACTGACCGCGCCTGCGACCAGCCGGATTGCTTTCATGATCGATTCCATCCCCGTCGCTTCCGACCAGCCCGACGTCCGCGCGTATGTCGCGAACCGTATCGGCTTTCTCGAACTGAACCGGCCGAAGGCGCTGAATGCGCTGTCGGTCGGCATGATCCGGCTGATGCAGCAGGCGCTCGACGCGTGGCGCGACGATCCCGAGGTCGTCGCGGTCGTCGTGCACAGCCCGCATCCGCGCGCGTTCTGCGCGGGCGGCGACGTGCGCTTCTTCCATGACGCATGGCGGCGCGGGGACCGCGATGCGGTCGATACGTTCTTCATCGACGAATACACGCTGAACCACGCGATCTTCACGTATCCGAAGCCTTACATCGCGCTGATGCACGGCGTCGTGATGGGCGGAGGCATGGGCATTTCGCAGGCGGCGCGGCATACGGGCGGCCTGCGTGTCGTGACCGACTCGACGAAGATGGCGATGCCGGAAACGCGTATCGGCCTGTTCCCGGACGTCGGGATGAGCTGGTTCCTCGCGCGCACACCCGGCGCGATCGGCCGCTATCTCGCCGTGACCGGCGCGACGCTCGACGCGGCCGGCGCGCTGTACGCGCAACTTGCCGACGTCTATCTGCCCGATGCCGCGCTGCCGGCATTGCTCGACGCATTGCGCCACGAATGCTTCGACAGCGGCGCGCAGGCCGTCGCGTGCGTGGCCGAAGCGGCCGCCGCACACAAGGTCGTGCCGACGCCCGACACGTCGGCGCTGGCCGACGCGCGCGCGGGGATCGACCGGCATTTCGCGCAGCCGGACATCGGCGCGATCCTCGTGTCGCTCGACGCCGAGCAGGATTGCGCGGCCGTCGACGGATGGGTCGAGAAGGCGTCCCATGCGATGCGCGAACAGTTGTCGCCGCTGTCGATGGCCGTGTCGCTGGAAGCCGTCGAACGTGCACGCGGCGCGACGATGGCCGATTGCCTGCGGCGCGATCTCGACCTCACGCGCTCGACGTTCGCGCGCGGCGACGTGATCGAAGGCGTGCGCGCGCTGATCGTCGACAAGGACCACCAGCCGGTCTGGCGCTTCAAGTCGATTGCGGACGTCGATCGTGCAGACGTGCTCGCGATGTTCGACAGCCCATGGACACCCGACACGCATCCGCTGCGGAACCTGCGCGACTGACGGTCTTTGGCACCATCGGATGAAACGAAAAGGCCGCCTGCACGTGCAGGCGGCCGATTCGTTTTCAGGCTCGATGCGGGCGGGCGCTTCGGCCCGTCATTCCTCTCGTGCGGCGTCCGACATGAACGCGCGCATGAACACGAGCGCGCCGAAGCCCCATACCGCGTTTGCCGCGAAGCCGGCCGCGAGCACGGGCATCATGTTGCCCGACGGCCAGATCCCGCGCAGCGGATCGATCGCGAACACGCGGGCGGCCGTCAGCACGATGCCGCCGAACACCAGCGCGCCGATCCACGATGCCTCGCGTTCCGGCGAGACGCGCAGCAGCCACGCCATCGGGATCGCGCAGCACGCGCTGATCAGCGCATTCGCGACAAATTCAGGAATGCCGAGCGGCGCGAACGGCTGCGTGGAGAAGCCGGTTGCGGCGATCAGGTCGGCCGTATGAAGGAGTGCGAGCGTGGCTTCGCGGAAGAACAGGGCGGCCAGGAAGCCGGACAGGAATGGCAGGATGACTTTCTGCATCGATGAGTGCACCGCGGGCGCGCACGGCCGGGGCTGTACGCGCGGAGTTATTCGGATAGGTGCGTCATTATAGGGCCCGCCCGCGGCGATATTCGCTCCAGCGTCGTGCTAATCACGAAAGCGGAAAACCTAAGCTCAAAAAAATCGTTCCAAAGCCCTGTACCGATCCCTAGACTGATTTCCCAGAAACAGCCGTGCAATCGCGTCCTCGCCCGCTGCACGGCCTGACCGGCGAACCATCCCGATTCGAACGCACACCATGCATGCGCCGCTGATCCGCGACGCGAGCAGGGCGGTGTTTTTTCAAATTCCGGCAAGGACAGTCAAGCAGGAGCAGCAGATGAATGTGTTCTGGTTTATCCCCACGCACGGCGACAGCCGCTATCTCGGTACGGCCGAAGGTGCACGCGCCGCGGATTACGATTACTTCAAGCAGGTCGCGGTTGCGGCCGACACGCTCGGCTACGAGGGCGTGCTGCTGCCGACCGGCCGTTCCTGCGAGGATGCGTGGGTCGTTGCGTCGAGCCTGATCCCGGCGACGCAGCGCCTGAAGTTCCTGGTCGCGATCCGCCCCGGTATCGCGTCGCCTGGGCTGTCGGCACGGATGGCCGCGACGTTCGACCGTCTGTCGGGCGGCCGCCTGCTGATCAACGTCGTGACGGGCGGCGATGCCGCCGAACTCGAGGGTGACGGCCTGTTCGCCGATCACGACACGCGCTACGAAATCACCGACGACTTCCTGAACATCTGGCGCGGACTGCTGTCCGCGTCGCACGACAACGGCGGCTTCGACTATATCGGCAAGCACCTGCAGTCGAAGGGCGGCAAGGCGCTGTATCCGCCCGTGCAGCGTCCGCATCCGCCGTTGTGGTTCGGCGGTTCGTCGCCGGCCGCGCACGAGATCGCGGCCGATCACATCGACACCTACCTGACCTGGGGCGAGCCGCCCGAGGCCGTCGCGAAGAAGATCGCCGATATTCGTGCGCGCGCGGAAGCCCGCGGCCGCAAGATCAAGTTCGGGATTCGCCTGCACGTGATCGTGCGCGAGACCGAGGACGAAGCATGGCGCGACGCGGAGCGCCTGATCAGCCGCCTCGACGACGAAACGATCGCCCGCGCGCAGAAGGCGTTCGCGAACATGGATTCGGAAGGCCAGCGCCGCATGGCCGCGCTGCACGGCGGCAAGCGCGGCGGCCGCGAGACGCTCGAGGTGTATCCGAACCTGTGGGCCGGTGTCGGCCTCGTGCGCGGCGGCGCGGGTACTGCGCTCGTCGGCAATCCGGAGCAGGTCGCGGAGCGCATGCGCGAATACGCGGATCTCGGCATCGAAACCTTCATCCTGTCCGGTTATCCGCATCTGGAGGAATCGTATCGCTTCGCCGAGCTTGTATTTCCGCTGATCAAGCGGCCGCGCGCGTCGAAGGCGACCGGCCCGCTGTCCGGCCCGTTCGGCGAGATCGTCGGCAACAGCTATCTGCCGAAGGCAGCCCAGAGCTGAGTGACGGGAGGCCTGCGATGACAACGAAACTGTCGACGGCGGGCGGCGGCATCGCCGCCCGCGCATGGCGCGGCGTCGCGCCGTGGCTCGTGCCGCTCGCGCTGCTGGTGGCATGGGAAGTCGGCGCCCGCATCGGCTGGCTGTCGACCCGCGTGCTGCCCGAACCCGTGGCGGTCGTGCGAGCGGCCTGGTCGCTCGTGACGTCGGGGGAAATGTGGGCGAACGTGAAAGTCAGCACATGGCGCGCACTGTTCGGTTTCGCGATCGGCGGCGGTGTCGGCCTCGCGCTGGGGCTCGCGACCGGCTTGTCGAAGGCGGCCGAGGTCGCGCTCGATTCGACGATCCAGATGATCCGCAACATCCCGGCGCTCGCGATGATTCCGCTCGTGATCCTGTGGTTCGGCATCGACGAGAAGGCGAAGCTGTTCCTCGTCGCGCTCGGGGTGTTCTTTCCGGTCTACATCAACACGTACCACGGGATCCGCTCGGTCGACGCCAACCTGATCGAGATGGCGAAGAGCTACGGCGTGCGCGGCTTTGCGCTGTACCGCGACGTGATCCTGCCCGGTGCGCTGCCGTCGATTCTCGTCGGCGTGCGCTTTGCGCTCGGGCTGATGTGGGTGATGCTGATCGTCGCGGAAACGATCTCGGCGCAATCGGGCATCGGCTACATGACGATGAACGCGCGTGAATTCCTGCAAACCGACGTGGTGGTGGTCGGCATCCTGCTGTACGCGGTGCTCGGCAAGCTGGCCGACGTGCTGGCGAAATGGCTCGAGCGCGTGACGCTGCGCTGGCACCCCGCTTATCAATCAGGAGCAAAGGCATGAATGCGACGACTTCGGCGGCCGCCTACGGCCCGCTTGCCGGCGCGGACCTCGAGGCGGAATTCACGCAGGCGCGCATCGCGGACGGCGACGCCCGCGATGCCGCGGTGCTCGAGCGCGACAGCGGCGCATCGGTCGTGCCGCTCGCGCGGCGTCATCGAGGCGGCGCGGCGGGCTCCGCGGCAGACGATGCGGTCACGCTGAGCGGCGTCGGCAAGCGCTTCGGCGCACGCACGGTGCTCGACGACGTCGAGCTCGGCATCGCGCGCGGCAGCTTCGTCGCGATTGTCGGACGCAGCGGCTGCGGCAAGTCGACCCTGCTGCGTCTGGTCGCCGGGCTCGAGCAGCCGAGCAGCGGCGCGCTCGTGACGCGCGGCGAAGGCGGTGGCGTGCTCGACACGCGGATCATGTACCAGGATGCGCGCCTGCTGCCATGGAAGACCGTGCTGCAGAACGTGATGCTGGGCCTCGGACGCGGCGCGCGCGACAAAGCGCGCGCGGTGCTCGACGAAGTCGGCCTGCTGGAGCGTGCGAACGACTGGCCCGCGCAACTGTCGGGCGGCCAGCGGCAGCGTGTGGCACTGGCCCGCGCGCTGGTTCACCGGCCGCAACTGCTGTTGCTCGATGAGCCGCTCGGCGCGCTCGACGCGCTGACCCGCATCGAGATGCATGCGCTGATCGAGCGGTTGTGGCGTGAGCATCGGTTCACCGCGCTGCTCGTCACGCACGACGTTCAGGAGGCCGTCGCGCTCGGCGACCGCATCCTGCTCATCGAGCAGGGGCGTGTGGCGCTGGATCAGCCGGTGCCGCTCGACCGGCCGCGCGCCCGCGCATCGGCCGCGTTTGCGGCGCTGGAGGACCGCGTGCTGAGGCGCGTGCTGGCGGGCGGGCCGGCCGCGGCCGCGCAACCTGCCCGCGACGCGCAGGCCGCCCGGCCCGCCGGGCGGATTCGCTGGGCCGTCTAACCGGGGCGGCGTCGGCCGCCCCTCTTGAAACCTATTCTTCGGAGCGATCAAGCTGATGAGCATCACTGCAATCAACGTACGTAACCAGTTCAAGGGCAAGGTGAAGGAGATCATTCGCGGATCCGTGGTCTCCGAGGTCGACGTCGAGACGCCGTTCGGCATCGTCACGTCGGTGATCACGACCCGTTCGGTCGACGAACTCGAACTGAAGGTCGGCGCGGAAGTCGTCGCGCTCGTGAAATCGACCGAAGTATCGATCGCACGCCTCTGAGCGCGACTGAAGGTGCGGAGGCCGTCGTCGGGCGCGGCAGCCCGCCGCGGTGTCCGGCGCCGCTCGTTGCGTGATCGCATCGGTGTTCGCCGTCTGGGCGAAGTGCTAGGATGGAGCGACACCGATGCCGGAGGCCAACGCATGACCCCCATCCTTTCCCCCGAAGCCATCGAGGCGCTGAAGTGGATCGACCAGTTCGGTGAAAGCCGGCCGGTTCCCGCTGCGTTCGACGACGTCGTCTACGCGTTGCTGAACGAGGGGCTGATCTATCAGGCGGCGGCCGACCGGGTCGACCTGACGGCCGACGGCAAATCCTTTTTATCCGACGAATACGACTGAGCGCCCCGTACGGGGCCTCGAGCATCGACGGGGGCGCGATGGAACCGAGAGGCAGCGACCTCGGCGATTTCAGCGAGCCGTACCGCGGCTTCGAGATCGAGGTGAAGACCGAGCAGGTCTGGGACGGCGAGCATGCGCATTACCGCGTGCTGCAGGGCGATGCCGTGCGGATCGACTGGCGGCTCGTCAAGGTCGACGGGATACTGCTGACCGAACGGCGCGTGATCGAACGCGTGCTCGACGAGGCGCGGCGGGCGGTCGATGCGGAGCTTGCCGGCGACGCGGGTGCATAGCGCCGGGCGGGCAGGGTGCGGGTTGCGGTAAAATCGCAGGTTGCTTCCTGCACCGCTCGTTGCCCGAAATCCATGTCCGTACCGTCCTCGCTTCCTCCCCGCCGCGTATCCGTCGCGCCCATGCTCGACTGGACCGACCGTCATTGCCGTTCGTTCCACCGGACGCTGACGCGCGATACGTGGCTGTATACGGAGATGATCACGACGGGCGCGCTGTTGTTCGGCGATGCCCGGCGGCATCTTGCGTTTACGCCGAACGAATCGCCGGTCGCGCTGCAGTTGGGCGGCAGCGAGCGCGACGATCTCGCGCGCGCGGCGAAGCTCGGCGAGCAGTGGGGCTACGACGAAATCAACCTGAATTGCGGATGCCCGTCCGAGCGTGTGCAGCGCGGCGCGTTCGGCGCGTGCCTGATGAACGAGCCGCAGCTCGTCGCGGACTGCGTGAAGGCGATGCGCGATGCGGTGTCGGTGCCGGTCACGGTCAAGCACCGGATCGGTGTCGACTCGGTCGAGGACTACGCATTCGTGCGCGACTTCGTCGGCACGGTGGCCGAGGCGGGCTGCGAAACGTTCGTCGTGCATGCACGCAATGCGATCCTGAAAGGCTTGTCGCCGAAAGAGAACCGCGAGATCCCGCCGCTCAAGTACGACTATGCGTATCGGTTGAAGCGCGATTTCCCGTCGCTCGAGATCGTCATCAACGGCGGCATCACGACGCTCGACGAGGTTGCGCAGCATCTCGAGCATGTCGACGGCGTGATGCTCGGCCGCGAGGCGTATCACAACCCGTACGTGCTCGCGGGCGTCGATGCGCGGTTCTATGGCGCGAACGACGCGGCGCCGACGCGCGAGGAAGCGGAAGCGCGGTTGATCGAATACTGCGCGGCCGAACTGAAGCGCGGCACTTACCTCGGCGCGATCGTACGGCATGCGCTCGGACTGTATCGCGGCGTTGCGGGGGCGCGCGGCTGGCGTCGTGTGCTGTCGGACAACAAGAAGCTCGCACGCGGCGATCTGGCCGTGTTCGACGAGGCGCGCGCGCATCTGAACGAGGCCGAAGAAGTTTTTGAAAAAAAAGCTTTGCAAGAATAAAAAAGCTCCATATAATCTCACTTCTTCGCTGCTGAACAACAAAGCGACGCAGCAAAGAAGCAAGCGGTATCAGTGGTGGCTGTAGCTCAGTTGGTAGAGTCCAGGATTGTGATTCCTGTCGTCGTGGGTTCGAGTCCCATCAGCCACCCCACCGAATGCATTAACAAAACAGGCGCTTAGGCGCCTGTTTTGCTTTCCACGATATGAATTTCGGAACGGAAAACCGGATTTCGGAATTCACTCCGTCGCGTTAGCTGCCTTTACCTTCCGTCTGTCGTAGTGTCGATGCGTCGTGCTCGGGTTCGCGTGCGCCGCGAAATCGTATGCATCGGCATCGCGATTCGTGAGCTTCGTCGTGATGGCAGCCGGGCGAATGTCCTGCAGCGAAAAGTAATCGGGATGCTTCGTCAACATCGTTTCCATTCCGCCCTTGACTGGCCGGTTGATACGGTTCGCGATGCGCTGCGCGGCCTCGCGCATCTTCTTCACCTCCTGCTCCCTCGCAATCTCCGGGTCGCGTGCGCCGATGAACGCGTACATCGCGTCCTGCCCACACTGACGCTCAGCCGCTCTTCGAGTACATCTGGCCTTTCCGGTTCGGAAACAGGAACAAGCTGTTCGTCTGGCGATCGCGCTTTGCCCGCTCGACGACGGCGCGCAACCGCGGCGACCAGTGGCGCAGCTTCACCGTCTGCGCCTCGCCTTTCTTCCGCTTCGCGACGATCACCTTCACACCTTCGTCGGTCAAGCCGCCCATATGGTACGGACGAACCTCGGCAGCGCGGAAGCCGGTGAGGTAGCAGAACATCGCGGCGACGCCCATCGTGCGATACGCCTGATCCTGCCGCAGTGACCAGACGTAGAAGCGCAACACCTGGTGCCGCTCGATTGCGCGAACGTCCTTCTCGGCCTTGTTCTGCATCATGCCGACGAACGGCTTCCGCCTTGGCGCGCACTTGGGCGCGCTGCAGGCGATCGCCGACGCCGGCTACACCATCGTGGAACTGGCCGGCACGTCCGGCGGATCGATCATCGCAAGCCTGTTCGCCAGCGGCATGCCGCTCGACGTGATGCGCCAGTTGCTGATGGAGATGGACTGGTCGCGGATGATGAGCTTCTCGCCGTGGGCGCTCATCCGCCACCAGGCGCTCTGCACCGGCGTCGCGCTGCTGCAGTACCTGCTCGGCACGACAAACGGCAAGACGTTCGCGCAGCTCGACGTCGACCTGAAGGTGATCGCGGCGAACCTGCTTACCGAGCGCGAGTTCCAGTTCTCGAAGGCGGCGACGCCGGATGTGCCGATCGCGCTGGCAGCGCGCACGAGCGTGTCAATTCCGATCGCATTCGCGACCGTCGCGATGGCCGGCGGCCTGATGGTTGATGGTGGCACATGCGACAACATGCCGGTCAGCGACCTGACGGTCGACGACGTGCCGCGCGTAGGCATCTACTTGGTGTCCGACGACGCGCCGCTGCCGCCCGGCTCATACGGGCTCGCGACACTCGCGCCGCGGATCATCGACCTGATGCTCGCTGCGTGCGAAGCGACGCATGTCGCGCTCGACAGCCGAAACGGCGCGACGATCATCCACGTGCCGGTTGGCTATGCGAGTTCGTTCGATCGGCACATGGCGATTGCTGCGTGCCAGCGCCTCTACGACGATGGATACGCAGCAACGGCGGCGACTCTGCCATTGATGGTCGAGCTTTCTTATCAATCTGCTGCAGTTCCGTTCGGCGCGGGCGCCTGAAATGCAGCTGCCGACCATGCGTTGAATTTCCTCCGGAACGGGATCTCGACTATCTGGTTCATCCGGTACGCGAGGGCGAACGAGGCCATCACGAACAGTATCCCTTCGACAAGGTGTGCGGATGGACTGGTTAGAATGTTGGCCGCTGCGCCGAGGAGTTTCAGAAAAATTGCGTGGCCGAGGTATAGAGAATAGGAGAGGGCACCGAGATATTGCGCGAAGCGCGTCTGAAATAGCCGAGCGACAGGACCGGTATCTCGAGCTAGGGATGCGATCAACACACAGAACACGATGGGTGCCAGAAACGCCGATCCGCGCATGAGATCCGCGAATAGGACGATTAGCACCGTGGCAACGAGCGCGATGGTTTGAACCGACGTGCGCGCCGCGGCGACAACACAGCGATGGTCACGATATTCCGCGATGAGTGCCCCGATGAAGAATCCAGCTAGGCAGCGTGCCCAGCCGTAATCGAACGTCAGATCAAGGCAAAGGCGATGCTCGGTGCAGAGCTGCGAGTTCAGCGATGACCAGATCGCGATCGCATATCCCGTCAAGGCGAGGGCGATGAAAGCTGCGATTCGCTGGCGGTTCCGCAGAGCGAGACAAAAGACTCCGAACATCAGGTAAACGTAAAACTCGTCGCTGCTACTCCAACTTACGGCCGTGCCGATGTCGTGGTCGTATAGATGCAGACCCTGCGTCATGAAAACTATCCCGAGCACTTCGCCGACCGTAGGGAGTGTCGGTTGCGGGATATCCGCATGCATCCTCGTAAGCGCCGCATAAATTGCACTAGGAACCAAGTAGCACAGCACGCTCGCAGTCATATGCGTAGGCCATAGGCGGCCGAATCGCCTGACAATGAAGCTCGTCAACTGGTTCGGGCTATCGATGCGCGCGCTGTATGCGCTCGAGATCACGAACCCGCTCAGAACGAAAAACAAGTCGACGGCCAGATAGCCGTTACGGGTCATGTCGAGCCCAGGCAGGCTGAAGTGCATGTGGAATAAAACAACGAATACGGCGGCTGCGCCGCGCAGCCCTTCAAGGCTGAGATTGGTCGTTCTCATTGTCGCTCCCCGTCCATTTTGATTTTTCTGGATACGTGGCCTGAGTTATAGGGGTAAAGCGCTCCGGGCTCAAAGAATCATAGGGAAAGCCATTACATTGGCCTCGCGCGGCGTGGCGACGATATCGATTTGCTTCCATCACCCAGTCGGTCGCGCTGATCGATCCACCACAAACCTTATCCATGACTTGCGTGCATGCCTACGAAGATGGAGTCCGATTGCTTCGTTCGCACGTGCTCCGACACTACTATCATGACGACGCGTCTGGTCGGCGCGGCCAGGCCATCAAATTTTCGTGGAACGTGCTGTTAAAAACGATGAAAAATCAACGGCTGCTTCAGGTGAAATATTCCACACCATAGTCCGGAAGCCTTACCAGACAAGGATCGACTACTAAGATTGTGATTCCTGTCGTCGTGGGTTCGAGTCCCATCAGCCACCCCACAGAATTTCCAGCGGGATCAGGTAGTTGGAGAACGGCACGAGATTTTATCCAGTGCCGTTTTTGCTTTGGAATTCCCAAATTGGGAATTACATGCCGCGTCGCTTCACGATCTTCGTGCGATCGTAGACCCGCGCCATGGTGGCCGGATTGGCATGGAGATCGGGAAGGGTACCGCGTTCATTCTTGAACTGCGTCGCGTAGTATGCGCGCAGGTCATGGAACGTGAAGCGACGCTCGACGCCTCGTCCATCAGCTTCCCCCGGAACGCCTTGAACCCGTCGCGCGTGTAGTGCGTGCCGAAGCGGTTCGTGAACACGTAGAGCCGATCTTTGTCGCCGCGGATCTCGCCGTGGGCGCTCATTCGGCACCAGGCGCTCTGCACCGGCGACGCGCTGCTGCAGTACCTGCTCGGCACGACGAACGGCAAGACGTTCGCGCAGCTCGACGTCGACCTGAAGGTGATCGCGGCGAACCTGCTTACCGAGCGCGAGTTCCAGTTCTCGAAGGCGGCGACGCCGGATGTGCCGATCGCGCTGGCAGCGCGCACGAGCGTGTCAATTCCGATCGCATTCGCGCCCGTCGCGGTGGCCGGGGGCCTGATGGTTGATGGCGGCACGTGCGACAACATGCCGGTCAGCGACCTGACGGTCGACGATGTGCCGCGTGTCGGTATCTACCTAGTGTCGGACGATGCGCCGCTGCCGCCCGGGTCGTACGGGCTCGCACCGCGGATCATCGACCTGATGCTCGCCGCGTGCGAGGCGACGCACGTCGCGCTCGATAGCCTGAACGGCACGACGATCGTCCACGTGCCGACCGGCTACGCGAGCTCGTTCGACCGACACATGTCGGTCGCGATGTGCCAGCGCCTGTACGACGATGGGTCTCAGTTGAGGGCGGCTAGCCGGCCGACACCGTGCGCGACGGATTCCCGCTGATCCTGTCCGCCCACGCGTGAAAGCGCGCGCGGCACGGTGCCTCGACGCGGTTGTAAAGCGTGTGTGCGAGCGCGAACGAGAAGTAGAAAAATGCCGCGAGCACCAGCCCTTGATCGAGTGGCGAACGAAAGGCGCCGCCCACACGGATGAAATCCCCGAAAACGCCATAGCTCAGGTAGAGGGAGTAGGAGACGCGGCCGAGGTACTGGAACGGGGACGTGTTGAGCAGGGCAGAGACCAGCCCTGAATCGCCGGACAGCGAGCTGACCAGGACCGCGAACGCGATCGGCGCGGCGAGCGCCAGCCCCGGCAGCTGGAATGCGAAGGCGACGATCAAAGCCGACACGGCGAGAGCGGCGCATTGCATCGGGCCGGTGCGCAGCGCGCGAACCGGCGCTGAATCACGGAATTCCGCAAGCAGGGCGCCGATGAAGAATCCGGCGAGACACCTGGCCCAGCCGTAGTCGTAGCTTAGGTCCATGCAGCGGTAGCCGGCCGCGCAGGGGTGCGACACATACGACACCCATACCGTTACCACATACCCGATGAACGCCATCGCGCCGAACGCCGCCAGGCGGAGCTTGCCGCGCGCGAACAGGCATAGCGCGCCGAACAGAATGTAGACGTAGAACTCGTCGCCAGTGCTCCAGTTGACCCCCGTTCCAATAACGTGATTGAACAGGTTCAGCCCTTGCGACATCGTGAGTTGTGCAACGATCTCGAGGGGAGTCGGAATCACCTTGATCGCGAATCGCCCAGTCACAAACAGGGCGGCGATGCCGAAGACTGCGTTCGCTACGCAGTAGTAGAGGATCGAGGTCACCACGTGGGTCGGCCACAATCTTCCGAATCGCCGCACCATGAATGCCATTAGGCTCGGCCCGTCGGCCATTTTGGCACCGTATGCGCCGCAGATCACGAATCCACTCAAAACGAAAAACAGGTCGACCGCGAGGTAGCCGCTGCGGGCATAGGTCAGGCGGTGAAAATCCAAATCGACGTGGTAAAAGACGACCAGAAGCGTGGCCGCTCCGCGCAGACCATCCAAGGCTTTTACGGTTTTTTGCATGTATCCCCCGACTCGGTGCGGCCTTCTATTTTTCCCTTCGGCAGCGTTTTTTTGTACACCGATCCGTGATCGCTATCGAACGAGTCTGACGAAGGCCTGCGCGTTGTTTGGCATGTCTCGTTCGCTGTATCGGTATCAGTCGGTCGCGCGCAATTCGTCGGCTCTGCTCGTGCGTATCAAGGAGATCACCGCCACGCGAGTGCACTACGGGTATCGATGCGTCCCTGGCGGATCATCAAGCGAAGTCGAATTCGATCAAGACGACGGTCATCCAGCCATCACGACCGAGCGTCACGCATCGCCAATCCGAACACCGACGTCACTCGCCCGACTTCCCCCACGACTCCGGATCGCCCCCCTGCTGATCATCCGGGGGAGGCAGGTCGAGAACGAGTTTGACGGCGCTCGTGTTGGCCTTGAGCGAAAACACCCGGCCGATGACGAGAAACGTCTGTTGCAAATTCTCGAGCTCGACGAAGTCGCCCGGTTGCGGGAGATGTGCACCCTGGTCGTACGAAAAGCTGGTGCCGGTTTGATCGCCGACCGCTTGCGCGGCCAGTTCGGTGAATTCGATCGTGATGTGCGTGGTCATGCGAAACCTGCCGTGTGTGGGGTGGAGTGGCCAGAGGCTTCAATTCTCGCATAGCGGAGCTTAGCCTCTTGGAGTATCAGCAGGATGAACGTCGTGACGCGCCGCGGCCGCATCTCTCCGTGGGTTGTTGACGTCCCCGTGGACTCAGACGCCACGGGGACCTATTTCACTCTGCGGCCGCAACCAGCCAGGATCCCGGCCATGCGAACTGTGATGGTTCAACGCAAGCGAAAATGTGCATCCGGCCGCAATCCCCGGACCAGTAAACTTCGAGACGTCTGACCTTACCCGAATGCTTCAAGACCCTCGGTCAGGCACCGTGTCTCTCAACGGTTTTTCACATCCCCACGGTTTCAAGGCCCGTGGGGATTTTTTTCGCGCGATTGCGAAGCCGGGCGGTTTTTCGGCAGCCGCTTCGTTCACGCGCCCTCGACCAGCACCGCGCGATAGCGCCCACCCTTGAAGCGATGCTGGGCGACAGCCTGGTATTCGGGGCTGTCATACCATGCGTGCGCCGCCGCCTTCGACGGAAACTCGACGATCACGACGCCTTCCGGGCCTTCGCCCTCGAGCGTCTCCTGATCGCCGTACGCAGCGAGCACCTTGACCGGATGCCCGGCGAGCGTCGCGCCGACCTTGCTCTTGTAGACGTCGAGTTCTTGCTGGTCCTGCGTGCTTTCAAGGGTGAAGACGATATAGGTCGCCAAGATGACACTCCTCATGCGGTTCGGAAACGACCCGACGACCGCGGGGCCATCGGGCTGCCTGACGTGATGTTGCGCGACTCGCGACGCGATCGCGGCATCGATCGTACACCGCAGCCGCAGTTGCCGCTCGCACCCGGCACGACCAGTCCTTATTGCGACAGATAGCGCACCTTCCGCTGCCACTTGCCGTTGACCAGGCGCTCGTCGATGATCGCCATCCTGCCGTCGCCGCGCATGCCATCCTCGATATGCCGTTCCACCGCGACCGGCCGATTCCGCTCGACGCGATAGACGGTCGTTACGTGATAGCAGCATCCGCTCTTGCCGAGCGTCCGGAGTCGCTTGTTTTTGGTGTCGACGTCGAAGAAACCGAGCGAGGACCGTGTCAGCTCACTCATCGCGTCATTGAGGATGAACTTGCCGCCGTTCGGATCGAACACGTAGACGTCGTAGCTCGGCCCGCCATAGCTGCCCTCGTGGCCGGTCTGGACGCCGAAATCGTCGTGACCGTCGAAGTTGAAGTCGCCGACATTGATAACGCCCTGATAGTCGTAAAGCCGGGCGGAATTGGCGAGCGGCTTGCCGGATGCCATCAGCGTCGCGAAGATCATCGGCATGTCGATCGTCTGCAGCGGCTTTGCCGCGCCTTTCCGGTAGACGGATATTTGGCCGGGCGCATTGCAGGTCTCGCTGTCCTTGCCCTTCGGCGTCGGGCAATCGGCGTACATCCGCACATTGAAGTCGAACTGCGTGGAGACATCGTCGAGCCGGAATCGGCTGCCGCCCCCGTTTTTCACGGCGTCGGGGAAGTCCGGCAAGTCCTGCAGTTCGTCGATCCGCCGTCGATACGCGTCTTTCAGTACGCGCACGTCGATGCGCGCGTTGGTCGGCTGCAGCGATTTCAGCCACGCACGCTGCGTCGTGCGCACGCCGTTTCGCGTTTCGCCTTCGGTCAGGCTGAGCGCAACGCGATAAGTATCGTCGAGCTGTTCATCGAGCCGGGACAATTCCGCGTCGCCGCAGATGGCGCGCTCGACGTCGGTGCGCGCCGCGCGGCAATCGAAACTGGCCGCGACGGCGTGGACGGGCAGCCACGACAAGGCGGCGACGCACAGTGAAGCAGCGAGGCGTCCGGCTCGGGGCAGGGGAATCGAAATCATGTCGGTCGTCATTTTGTCGGTTGTGGTGATGCGTCAGGCCTTGTGACCCCGTCCGTCTCTCTCCGGACGCAGCGAGGCGATGAAGCATGCGCTTCGCGCGCGCTCGACGCCAGCCGGAAATATAGCGCCGACCGGGCCGGCGCGGGCCGGCGAAACCGTCGGCAGGTCGCAGCGCCACTGCGCCGAAAAAAATTTCAGCCCGGTCTGTCGATTTCGCGTTTGCTCGCCCGTCGTATGGTCGCAGGCGTGCGCATCGCGCGCCGCATTCCGTTTTCCGATCCGACCACCGACTCAAGGAGCCCGCTCATGTCCACGTCCGTCAAACCGATCCCGGAAGGGATGCGTACGCTGACGCCGCACCTGATCTGCGCCGGCGCCGCCGATGCGATCGAGTTCTACCGGCAGGCGTTCAACGCGGTCGAGCGGGTGCGTCTGCCTGCCCCGAACGGCAAGCTGATGCACGCCTGCCTGACCATCGGCGATTCGTCGCTGATGCTCGTCGACGAAATGCCCGAGCACGGCGCGCTCGGACCGAAGGCATTGAAAGGAACGGCCGTCTGTCTGCATCTGTTCGTGCCGGACGTCGATGCGGCGATCGCGAAGGCGGTCGCGGCCGGCGCGACGGTGACGATTCCTGCCGCAGACATGTTCTGGGGCGATCGCTACGGACAGGTCGAGGATCCGTTCGGACATCGCTGGTCGCTCGCGACGCACCAGCGCGACCTGACGCCGGCGCAGATCCGCGACGCAATGGCCAGCGCCCCCGGCTGCGGAGGCTGAGCGGTTCCGGCCAGCCGGGCATGCACGTGTCGGGCGAGGGTCTCGAAGCCACGGCGGTTGATCAACTGCGTGAGATCGTCGGTGGTTGCGAGATGCCGCGCGGCGATCTCGCGATCGGGCATGCGGGGAAGTCTTCGAGCGGCGACGGTTCGTCGTGGTCGAGCGAGGGCGGATGTGTGCCGCCCCGTGCGCCGTCCATCGCGCGTGTACGCGTCGCAGTCCGCCTAAAGTCGTTCATTGCGATGCCGTAAACAAAGCGAAGCTATTGTTCAAGACAACGCAACATGGTCCGTCTCCTGTACGCTGGGTATCTCGCTTTTGCGCTCTACATCATCTATCCGATGGTCCAGAACTACCTCGCGGCCGACGAGGCGTGCCTTCGCGGCGCATCGTCGATGAGCGTCGCCGCCGCGGTCGCGCCTGCGGCCAGCGACGCGCACGCGCGCAAGCGCAACTGCGCGCTGGAGGCGCGGATCAACGTCGTTGCCGGGCGGTCAGGCGGGATCCATTGAGCGCATCGGCGCAGCGAATCGTTGGCCGTTCGGCAGAGTTGAGCAACGTTCGCCGGTCGCCGATCATCGATCCACGTCGTGCGCGGCGACTCGCGCGGCGGCGCAGTCAGTATGCGGAGCGGTACGGCGTGCCCTGGTCGAAACGGCTTTGCCAGTGCGTGAGATAACGCGACGCGAGCTGCGGGTTGTTCCACACCACGACGACGTTCTCGGAATTGCGGCTGGCCGCCGACGCGCTGTAGTTGAACGAGCCCGTTTCGACGTGCTCGGCGTCGATCACGAGGTACTTGTCGTGATGGATCGCATAGGCGTCGATCGTGCGTGTGGGGATGCCTGCGTTGACGAGCAGGTTCAACGCCTGCTTGCTGCTCTTTGCGCGATTGCCCTTGTCGTCGACCACCACCGCGACATTCACGCCGCGTCGCTTGGCGGCGAGCAGGGCGCGCGTGACGGGCGGCGACGTGAACGAATAGGCGGCGACGCGAATCGAACTGCGCGCGGCGCCGATCGCTTTCAGCACCAGCGCTTCGGCACCGCCATCGGGCGAAAACGCAGATTCGACGACCTGGGTGGCCGGCGCCTCGTGCGTCGGGGCCGGCAACAGGCGCGACACGAGGTCGATCGCCTGCTGGAGCAGCGATTCGCTTTGCGTCTTGCCGAATGCCGCGTACGGCGTGACGAGCAAGGAAGAGGCAACGCAAACGGCGGCGAGGCGATTGCGCGACAACATCTTGGACAGCGAATAATTTCGAGACAGCGGGCCGTGAGTGTAACGCAGACGCGCGGTCGCGGCCATGTCTGTGTCCGTGCGGATTGCGTACGATCGTAGCGAGCAGGGGCGTGCCGGTGCGTCGGTGCGCGTCGCGATTCAGCGCGACCGGCTTGCGCCGAAGCAGGCCGGCGCGGCGCGTGCCGGTGCAACCGTGCGCGCGGCGGCAGCCGATTGCATCCGTGCAAGCGGCGCGTGACGCACGGGCTTGCCGCCGCCGTCGTGGTGAATCATTCGCCGGACGCTTCCGTTTCGTGCGACGGCGCCACCCAGCCGGGGCCGGCCTCGGGCTGAACGTCGCGCGCGTCGAGCGGCTCACCGCACGCCGAACATACGGTAACCGCGTGCATCAGATGGCCGCAGGTGCGGTGGCGCAGTTGCAGCGGCGGCCCGGTGCCGTTGTCCTTCCAGCGGTCGCCCCAGGCCATCAGCGCGAGCAGCGCAGGGTACAGGTCGCGGCCTTTCTCGGTCAGCCGGTATTCGAAACGCGGCGGGCGTTCCTGGTACGCGCGCTTGGCCAGCACGCCTTCGTCGACGAGCCGCGCGAGCCGCTCCGCCAGCACATGGCGGGTGAGGCCGAGCTGGGCCTGGAACGCGTCGAAGCGGCGGCAGCCGAGGAACGCGTTGCGGAGGATCAGCATGGTCCAGCGGTCGCCGAGCACGGCAAGCGTGCGCGCGAGCGAACAGTTCAGCGTGCCGATGTCATCCCATTTCATCGTCGAGTCTCGTCAGTCGGTTCAGCGTATTGGCGGGTTCGATTATAGAACTGACCCTCGGAAGGATCGGGCGGACCAGCGTTGACAGCAGGGTTCTCGCCATGAATAATCAGTTCCAATTTGGAACTTACTCGCGCGGCAACGCGCTTTCAATCAGGAGACGAACTGATGAATCCGCTTTCGATGTCCGGTATCGAGTTATTGCGCGCCGCCGCAGTGGGCGACGTGCCGCTCGCATCGATTTCCGAGACGATCCCGATGCGTCCGCTCGACGTCGAGCTCGGTTATGTGAAGTTTTCGGCGCGGGCGGACGGCAGGCACCTGAATCCGCTCGGCGGCGTGCACGGCGGGTTCGCGGCGACGGTGCTCGATTCGGTCACGGGGTGCGCGGTGCATTCGATGCTCGACGCGGGCGTCGGCTACGGTACGGTCGATCTGCATGTGAAGATGCTGCGACCCGTGCCGCGCGACGTCGAGCTGGTTGCGGAAGGGCGCGTGATTCACCTGTCGCGTTCGCTGGGCGTTGCCGAGGGCACGCTGAAGACGCCGGACGACAAGATCGTCGCGCATGCGTCGGCGACCTGTTTCATCCAGCGGCCGCAATGACGCCGCGGCAGCCGTCACCGAAACCTGCCGCGCAGGCCGGATGTAAGCCGCCGCGCGGCCCGTCTGAAGCGAACATTTCAATGTGATAGCGTTCCTGCTTTCCACCGACGCGACAGGAACAGCATGGAATACCGCACACTTGGCGATTCGGGCATCGAGGTCAGCCTGATCGGCCTCGGCACGATGACGTGGGGCGAGCAGAATTCGGAGCGCGACGCGCACGAGCAGATCGACTACGCGATCGGGCAAGGCGTGACGCTGATCGATGCCGCGGAGATGTATCCGGTGCCGCCGAAGCCCGATACGCAGGGGCGTACCGAGCAGTACATCGGCACGTGGCTCGCGCAGCATCGCGCGCAGCGCGAGCGCATCGTGCTTGCGACGAAAATCGCGGGACCGGCGCGGCAGCCGCACAATCCGCGCCATATTCGCGGCGAAGGCAACCAGTTCGACCGCAAGAACCTGACCGAAGCGCTCGACGGCAGCCTCAAGCGCCTGCAGACCGACTACGTCGATCTTTATCAGCTGCACTGGCCCGACCGCAGCACGACGACGTTCGGCCGTCCCGCCTATCCGTGGGTCGACGACGCCTACACGGTGCCGATCGAGGAAACCCTCGGCGTGCTCGCGGAATTCGTGAAGGCCGGCAAGGTACGCGCGATCGGCGTGTCGAACGAAACGCCGTGGGGCGTCGCGCAGTACCTGCGCGCGGCCGAGAAGCTCGGGCTGCCGCGCATCGCGAGCATCCAGAATCCGTACAGCCTGGTGAATCGCACGTTCGAGAACGGGCTGTCGGAGTTCACGCATCGTGACGGCGTCGGCCTGCTCGCGTATTCGCCGCTCGCGTTCGGCTGGCTGTCCGGCAAGTACGAGAACGGCGCGCGTCCGGCCGGCGCGCGCATCACGCTGTTCGAGCGCTTCCAGCGTTACAGCAAGCCGCAGGCCGTCGAGGCGACGTCGCGCTATGTCGCGCTCGCGCGGCGTCACGGGCTGTCGCCCGCGCAGCTCGCGCTGGCGTTCGTCAACAGCCGGCCATTCGTGCGCAGCAACCTGGTCGGTGCGACGTCGCTCGAGCAGTTGAAGGAGAACATCGGCAGCATCGACGTGAAGCTGTCCGACGAGATTCTCGCCGAGATCGACGCGCTGCACGAACGGCAGCCGAACCCGGCGCCGTAAACGGCGCGCGGCCCGCGCGGCGACGATGCCGCAACGGGCCGCAACGGCGGCGCGTCGTCGCGCCGTCGTTTTTTCCGTTATCGCATCTTGAGGCGGGTGCGCGCGACGAACAGCGCGACGAGGCTCAGCACCGCACACCCCATCAGGTAGAGTGCCGGCGACAGCCGGTTGCCGGTCGCGCTGATCAGCCAGGTGATGACGAACGGCGCGAAGCCGCCGAACAGCGTGACCCCCGTGTTGTAGCTGACGGCGAGCCCCGTCGCGCGCGTCTGCGACGGGAACAGCTCGGCCATCAGCGCCGGCAGCGCGCCGCAGTACATCGCCTTCAGCGCGCCGATCCAGACCAGTGCGGCGAGCATCGTCGCGAACGACGCGTGGCGCGTGAGCCACGCGAACGTCGGCCACACGCTGACGAGCATCAGCACGGCCGCGGCCGCCATCATGCGGATCCGCCCCGTGCGATCGGACAGATGGCCGACGACCGGCGTGACGAGCGTGAGCACGAAGCCGGTCGCGAGCGTCGCCGCGAAGCCCGTCGACGCGGGCAGGCCGAGCTGCTTGATCGCGTAGGTCGGCATGTACAGCACCATGTAGTTGATCGCGGTCGAGATCACGAGCGCGCCGATCGACAGCAGCAGCCGCAGCTTCTGGTCCGCGAACAGTTCGCGCACGGGCGCTTCCGAGCGCGCCTGCGTCTTGAACTCGACGCCTTCGTCGACGTAACGGCGGATGTACAGCCCGACCGGGCCGATCGCGAGCCCGAACAGGAACGGCACGCGCCAGCCCCAGCTTTCGAGTTGCGCGGTTGTCAGCGTGGCCGTCAGCAGCGCGCCGAAGCCCGACGCGAGCAGCGTCGCGAGGCCCTGGCTCGCGAACTGCCAGCTCGACATGAAACCGCGCCGCTGCGGCGCGTGCTCGACGAGGAACGCGGTCGAGCTCGCGAATTCGCCGCCCGCGGAAAAGCCCTGCATCAGCCGCGACAGCATGATCCCGAGCGGCGCGAGTATGCCGATCGATGCGTAGGTCGGCATCGACGCGATCAGCAGCGTACCGGCCATCATCATCGCGATCGACAGCAGCAGCGACGCCTTGCGGCCCGCGCGATCGGCGTACGCGCCGAGCACGAAGCCGCCGATCGGCCGGATCAGGTAGGACAGGCCGAAGGTGCCGAGCGTGAGCATCAGTGAGGTCGCTTCGCTCGTGGCGGGGAAGAACAGCTTGGCGATCGTCACCGCGAAGAAGCCGTAGACGATCAGGTCGAACCATTCGAGTGCGTTGCCGATCGACGCCGCGAAGATGATGCGCCGGATCTTCGCGGCGCCGGGATGAGCGGCTTCCGGCGTGGTGAGGGTGGTGGTGTTCATCAGACTTTGCTCCGAGAAACCCTGTCATTGATGGTGGGGAGGAAGGGAGCGCTCTTGACAGGCCGCTTCTTCCACCGGTTAGGATGGTCGACATGATTCTTGTCTACCGATACCGGGTGAAGTCGCTCAACGGACTCCTGAACCAGCAGAGCCGTGCGGTGAACTACGTGTGGAACTTCTGCAACGACACGCGGAAGCACGCGCTCGATCTGGTGCGGCGATTCGATTACATCGCGGTCGGTAACGTGTCGGCCGCGAAACTCGCCAGAACCAGGATGGCGAAGAGCGTCTACGACGCATCCTGGTCGTCCTTCCGAAACAAGCTCCGTTACAAGGCGATGGCGCACGGGGCCACGTTCGAGGAAGTGAACGAAAGCGGTTCGACCGAGTCCTGTTCGTCGTGCGGGTCGAAAGACAGCACGACGCGGCCGAAAGGTATCGCGGGACTGCGAGTAAGAGAGTGGACCTGCAGTGACTGTGGTGTCGAGCATGATCGAGATACCAACGCTGCGTTGAACATTCTCCGATGCGGACGTGCATCGCCAGGTGTGGGAATCCTTCACCTTTAGGCGGAGGAGGACGTCAACGTGTCAGCGTGTCCGTTGAAGGTGGGAACGACAGGCGATGCGGGAAGGTTGCGCCGCGGCGGCGCGTCAAGCGCCGGCGCAGGCGGTGTCGGGCGCCTTGCGGCGCACGGGCGGTGCGTCGTCGCCGAGATCCCAGAAGAGGCCGGCCATCATCTGCAGCCCCTCGCTGACGATGCTCGCGAGCAGGTGCTCGTCGGGCGCGTGCTGCGAGCACGCCGGGTACGAATGCGGTACCCACAGGGTCGGCAGCCCGAGCGTGTCGGCAAACACTTCGTTCGGCAGCGTGCCGCCGAGATTCGGCAGGATCGCGGGTTTCTTGCCGGTGGTCCGCGCCAGCGACGCGACGGCCCAGCGCACCCACGGATCGTCCGGTGGCACGCGCGTCGCCGGTGCACCGCGCTCGACGTCGATCTCGATGTCGGCGAAGCCGTGCGCGTCGAGGTGCGTACGCAGGTGCGCATGCAGCGCTTGCCAGTCGGTGCCGACGACGAAGCGCAACTGGCAGTGCGCATACGCGGCGGGCGGGATCGCGTTGACGGGGTGCTCGGGGTTGCCGGCCTTGAACGCGAGGATCTCGAACGTGTTCCAGCCGAACACGCGCTCGGGCGCGGTGAGGCCGGGCTCGCCCCAGTTGGCGTCGAGCGCCGGATCGCCCGGGCCGCCGCCGACGTAGAGATCGGCGAGCGCCTCGCGCACGGCGGCCGGGATCGGCGGTGGACGCAGCCCCGCGACGCGAATCGCGCCGCGCGCGTCGACGAGGCTCGCGAGCGCATGCGCGAGCACGATCGCCGGGTTGCGCAGCAGCCCGCCCCAGTTGCCGGAGTGGTGTGCGCCGTCGCGCGCGCGCAGGCTCAGCTTGAAATTGACCGAGCCGCGCGAGCCGAGGAACACCGTGGGGCGCGCGGCCGCGATACGCGGGCCGTCGGACGCGATCAGCACGTCGGCCGCCAGCGCGTCGCGCTCCTGGCGGCACAGCGCGTCGAGGCCCGGCGAACCCGTTTCCTCGCCCATTTCGATCAGCAGCTTCGCATTGAAGCCCATCCGGCCGCCGCGTGCGTCGAGCACGCTCGCCAGCGCGGCCAGGTTGATGGTGTGCTGGCCCTTGTTGTCGGCGCTGCCGCGGCCGTACCAGCGGTCGCCGTCGGCCGTCAGCGTCCACGGCGACAGCGGTGCGCGCCACTGCGCGTCGTAGCCGCGCACGACGTCGCCGTGGCCGTAGATCAGCACGGTCGGCAGTGCATCGTCTTCGTGGCGCGATGCGAGCAGGAACGGGCCGCCGCCGTCGACGGGATTGTCGACGATCCGCGACGTGAAGCCGAGGCGCGTGGCCTCGGGTGCGATCTCGTCGGTCAGGTAGGCGCGCAGCGCGGCATCGTTGCCGCTCTCCTGGCTTTCGGTGCGCAGGCCGACGCGGCGGCTCAGGGTCGCGAAGAACGCACCGGATTCGAACTGGTTCAGCGCGTGCTGGATGGCGGCGGTACGGCTCAAGTCGTGTCTCCTCTGTCGGGTGCGCTGCATGCGGCGGATCGTGCGTGCAGCGTGAAGTGCGATCGATTCTAGAAAGCCGTTTTTTTTGTCACAATGATCGAATTTCGAACCTTTCTTTGCCGAAAAGGCAAAGCAGCGCGGCCGGCAGCCGGGTGGAGACAGAACGATGGCGGCTTTCCTGCATGGCCTGGCGTTGCGGTATTTCGTCGAGGTGGCGCGCACCGGTTCGATCAGCGATGCGTCCGCGCGGCTGCACGTGGCCGTTTCGGCGATCAGCCGCCAGATCGCGAAACTCGAGAGCGAGCTCGGCGCACCGCTGTTCGAGCGCCGGCCGCGCGGGATGGCGCTGTCGGAGGCGGGCGAGCGGCTTCTGGCGTTCGCGCAGCGCAGCCTGCTGGAGGCCGAGCACGTGATGAAGGACATCGGCGGGCTCGACGCGCTTCACGGCAGCCTGCTGAAGATCGCCTGCTCGGAAGGGTTCGCGATCGATTTCCTGCCCGGCACGCTCGCGCGCTTCAAGGCGCGCCATCCGGGCGTCGATTTCTCGGTGTGGGTCGTGTCGCCGGCGGAAGCGACGCGGCGCGTGCGCGACGGCGACGTGGACATCGCGCTGAGCTTCAGCCTCGCGCCGGAGAAGGGCGTGCGTGTCGAGCATACCGAGCGCGCGCCGATCTTCGCGCTGGTGCGGCGCGACCATCCGCTCGCGACGCGCGAAGCGGTGTCGCTCGCCGATGTCGCGCGTCACCCGCACGTGCTGCCCGAGGCCGGCACCACGGTGCGCCAGTTGATCGACATCGCATGCGCGCTCGACGGGCTGCTGCTCGAGCCTGAACTGACGAGCAACAACACGGCGGCGATGTACGGTTATGCGCGGCGCACGGGCGCGGTGATGTTCACGGGGCTGCTGTCGGTGCGCGACCGCTGTGCCGCCGACGGCTTCGTCGTCATCCCGCTGACGGACCCTCAACTGGGCGAGCGCAGCATCCAGGTGCAGACGATGGCGGGGCGCGATCTGCCTGCGTCGGTTCGCGCGTTCCGCGACCATCTGATCGACGCGATCACGGCGACGCGCGCCGCGCCGTCCCTCGCGCGACGCCCGCGAAGCCGCCGCGTGAGATAATCGCTCGATCCACCCATCCGCACCGCTGCGGCCCGCCACGCCGGGCCGGGTCGCTTGACGCCAAATTGAAGAACCTGATTGTCACCCTCGATCGCGCCGGCGAGTTCGACGAGATCATCGACGTGCGCACACCGCTCGAGTTCGCCGAGGATCATATCCCCGGCGCGCTGAACGCGCCCGTGCTCAGCAACGAGGAGCGCGTGCTCGTCGGCACGATGTACCGACAGGTGTCGCCGTACGAGGCGACGCGCGTCGGCGCGGCGATGGTGGCACGCAACATCGCGCGCCATCTCGACACGACGTTCGCCGACCGGCCGCGCAACTGGCGGCCGCTGATCTACTGCTGGCGCGGCGGCAAACGCTCGGGCTCGATGACGACCTGGTTCAACCTGATCGGCTGGAAGGCGCGCCAGCTCGACGGCGGCTACAAGTCGTACCGCCAGTCGGTGTGCGCGACGCTCGACTCGCTGCCGACGCGCTTTCGCTACATCGCGCTCGTCGGCCATACCGGCTGCGGCAAGACGCGCCTGTTGAACGCGCTGCGCGACGCGGGCGCGCAGACGCTCGATCTCGAAGCGCTCGCGTGCCATCGCGGTTCGCTGCTCGGCGCGCTGCCGGGCAAGCCGCAGCCGGCGCAGAAGATGTTTGACACGCGGCTCGTCGAGACGCTCCGGCGCTTCGATCCGGCGCGGCCTGTCTTCGTCGAATCGGAAAGCCGCAGGATCGGGCTCGTGCAGTTGCCGATCGCGCTGCTGCAGGCATTCCACGCAGGGCCGTGGGTGCATGTCGACGCGGCGCACGACGAGCGCATTGCGTTCCTCCTCGACGATTACGCGCACCTGTTCGACGAACCGGACGCGTTCAAGGCGCAGCTGCACCGGCTGATCGGCCTGCACAGCCGAGAGCAGGTCGCGCGCTGGGGCGAACTGATCGACGCGAATGCACGTGCCGAATTGTCTGGCGAACTGATCGACAAGCATTACGATCCCGCCTATGCGCGGACCTACGGCGAGCGTTTCGGCAAGCCCGGCCGCGTGCTGACGTTCCGGTTCCGGCCGAACGCCGCCGATGTGCGCGAACAGGCGCAGACGTTGCTTGCACGGCTCGCTGAGGCAGGGCTGCCGGCGACAGCTGCCGACACGACCTCCACTACATAACTTCAGACCAGAACATGACGACCACACGCACCCAACCCAGTCCGGCACTCGGCTGGATGACCTTCCTGCTGATCGCGGTCGCGGGGCTGTTCTATGTGAAATGGTTCCCGTACTACAACAAGGCGTTCGTTGCCGCCGAGCATCATTCGATCGGACAGTCGATCCTGATGGGCACGTCGGCGGCCGCGCCCGAGCCGTCGCTGAAGGCCGCGCTCGACTACGCATGGGCGTACGGCAAGGCGATCTGGCAGGCGATGGTGCTCGGCTTGCTGCTCGGTTCGGCCGTGCAGGCGTTGCTGCCCGCGCACTGGGTCGCGCGCGTGCTCGGCCGCACCGGCTTCGGCAGCGTCGCCGCGGGCGGACTGCTGTCGCTGCCCGGCATGATGTGCACGTGCTGCGCGGCGCCGGTCGTCGCGGGGCTGCGTGCGCGCCATGCGTCGCCGGGCGGCGCGGTCGCGTTCTGGCTCGGCAACACGGTGCTGAACCCGGCGGCGCTGGTTTTCATGGGCTTCGTGCTCGGCTGGCAATGGAGCGCGCTGCGCCTCGTGCTCGGCGTCGCGATGGTGTTCGGGATCGGCTACCTGCTGAACCGGCTCGCGCGTCCGGAGGACCGCAGCATCGACGACACGCGGCTTGCTGCGCTGGCGGCCGAGCAGGCCGCGGCCGGCAATCCGTTCGTCCGCTGGATGAAGCTGCTCGCGCGCATGGCCGTGCGGCTCGTGCCCGAATACATCGTGCTCGTGCTGTTGCTCGGCGCCGCGCGCGCATGGCTGTTCCCCCATATCGGCCCGGACATCGGCAATCATCTCGGCTGGATCGTCGCCTTCGCGGTCGCGGGCATGCTGTTCGTGATCCCGACGGCGGGCGAGGTGCCGATCATCCAGGCGATGCTGTCGCTCGGCATGGGCGTCGGCCCGGCCGCCGCGCTGCTGATGACGCTGCCGCCGATCAGCGTGCCGTCGCTCGCGATGCTCGCGCGTTCGTTCCGGCCGGCCACGCTCGCGCTCGTCACGGCGCTCGTCGTCGTGTTCGGGATCGCGAGCGGCCTGCTCGCGGTCGCGCTCGGGTTCTGACGGCGCGCCACGCGGGGAGCGCGTGATCGTGCGCACCGCGGGCCGCGCGGGGGCGAAGACGTCCGGCGGCCCTGGCAGTGCGAAGGCGCCGTTCGGTGTCGCGCGCCGGCCCGCATAATCACCTTATTCATCCGGCGCCGCCGTTTCACGCGTGCGGCGCCATTTACAAGAAGCAAACAGGAAAACGCATGACCCAACCGAAGATCCATCCTCGACTCGAAAAGGCGCTGACGCGCGGCGATCTCGCGATCCGCCAGGCCAATTCCGCGCGGGCGACTGCCGTGCTGAACGCACTCGGCACGATGATCATCGAGGCCTCCGCAACGATCGGCGTCGAGGCCAGCATCGACATTCCGCAAGGCGACCGCATTTACGATCCGGTCAACGGCCTGTGGCCGCAGAAGATGCTGGTGTCGTTCGACGGCCCGGTGGACGAGGCCGAAAAGGAAGAGTTGCGCACGGTTTATCTGGTCGCCGACGATCCGGGCACGCAGTTCCGCGTCGAATGGCATCGCGCGGACGGCAAGCTCGGCCGCCAGGAAGGCGGCCCGCTCGCGACCGTCGCGTTCCTGACCGACGTCGAGATCCCGTGGAGCGACGACGACGAGTGACGTCAGTCGCCGCGGCGCGCAAGCGCGATTGCCGTGGGGCGGTCGCGCCCCGTGCGTGCGCGGCGTCGCGCGTTCAGCGCATCATCCGCCGCCGGAACAGCCAGGCGGACAGCAGGAACCCGCCGACCGCGTAGCCGGCGAGCACCGCGACATGCAGCGCGACGTCGGTCGCCGGCCGGCCGAGCATCGCGGGCCGGATCAGCTCGACGGCGTTCGCGAGCGGCAGCGCCTGCGCCGCGTGCTGCGCGATCGGCGGCAGCTGCGTGGTCGGGAAGAACACGCCCGACAGCAGCAGCATCGGCGTCAGCACGAGCGTCTGATAAAACATGAAGAAATCGTAGGACGGTGCGAGCGCCGTGACGATCATCGCGACGCTCGCGAACGCGAGGCCCGCGAGCGCGATCACGGGCAGCGCCGCGAGCATCGACGGAAACTGCGCATAGCCGAGCGCCCCCGCGACGAGCATGATCGCGGCCCCCGACAGCATCGCCTTGCTCGCTCCCCAGACGATCTCGCCGAGCACGATGTCGCCGAGCGCGAGCGGCGTATGCATGATCGCTTCCCACGTGCGTTGCACGTGCATCCGCGAGAAACCCGAATACATCGACTCGAAGCTCGCGGACATCATCACGCTCGAGCCGACCGTACCGGCCGCGAGGAACGCGATATACGACACGCCGTCGACATGGCCGAGCATCAGGCCGAGCCCGAACCCCAGACCGAACAGATAGATCATCGGATCGGCAAGATTGCCGAACATCGACGCGAGCGCGAGCTTGCGCCAGACGAGATAGTTGCGCCGCCAGACGGCGATCCAGTTGGTTGCGTTCGCGGGCATCGCGATCGCGAAGCGTGACACGCGTGGCGGTGCCGACGGTGCGGTGGCGGAATAGTTGCGCACGTCCATGATCGATCAGTCCTGCATGTCGCGGCCCGTGAGCCGCAGGAACACATCTTCCAGATTGGCCGGGCGATGCAGATAGCGCAACCCCGTGCGACCCTTGAGTCGCGCACTGAGCGGTTCCGGGTCGCTCACGTAGCAGAACAGCGTCTCGCCGCTGATCTCGGTGCGCTTCGCGAATGCCGACAGCTCGTCGCGCAGCGTGGCCGGATCGGGCCCGTAGATCTCGATCACGTCGCAGCCGATTTCCGATTCGATCAGCACGTGCGGCGCGCCTTCGGCGATCTTGCGGCCTTCCTCGATCACGCACAGCCGGTCGCACAGGCGCTCGGCTTCTTCCATGAAGTGCGTGGTGATCAGGATCGTCTTGCCTCGCGCGAGCAGCGAGCGCAAGCGTTCCCACATGAGATGGCGCGCCTGCGGGTCGAGGCCGGTGGTCGGCTCGTCGAGCACCAGCACATCGGGATCGTTGACGAGCGCACGGGCGAGCGTGAGTCGGCGCTTCATGCCGCCCGACAGCTCGCCGACCTTCGCATCGGCCTTGTTCTCGAGCTTCGCGAACGCGAGCAGCGACGGCACCAGCGCGCGGGCGTCGTGCGCCGACATGCCGAAATAGCGGCTGAAGACGAGCAGGTTCTCGCGCACGGTGAAGTCGGGGTCGAGGTTGTCGAATTGCGGGACGACCCCGACACGCTGGCGCGCATGCCGCGCACGCGATGGAACCGGTTCGCCGCAGAGCGAGATCGCACCGGCGTCCGGATACGTGAGGCCGAGCAGCATTTTCAGCGTCGTGGTCTTGCCCGCGCCGTTGGGGCCGAGCAGGCCGTAGCATTCGCCGGCCTGTACGGTGAACGACAGGCCGTTGACGACGAGCTTGTCGCCATAGTGCTTTTCGACGTTCCGGAAATCGATCGGTGCGACGGACATGGGCAATGTTGTCATTGGATGCGGCGTGGCGGACACGTCCGGAGACCGTGCGCGCCGAAGCCGGGGCGCGAACCGATGCGCCGGTCAATGGTCACGCCGGCATGACGGGAGTGCACAATGCGGCGCGCACCCCGCGCGTGACGCGAATGGGCGGCACGACCGGGCCATTCTAGTGCATTGCCTGCACGCCTTCAGCGCGGGTGCGCGCAGCGCGGTGCCGGCGCATGCCGATCGTGCACCGCATCATCGCGGATCGGCCCCACGGGGCGAATCAGCGTTTTCCATCCCTTGCGTCCTGAATTGCGGCGCACCATGATGAATGCGTAGGCTCGTTGTTGCGATAGGGAGGTTTCATGGCTAGCTACAACAAGATTCTGCTGTGTTACGACGGCACGCTCGAAGGGCGCAAGGCACTGCGCTGCGGCGCCAATCTCGCGATGGACCTGAAGGCCGAAACGCATTTGCTGTCGGTCGTCGACATGCGCTCGAGCATTGCACAGAGCGCGGGTTTGCTGACCGACGTCGCGTGCGGCCGGTTCGAGGAAACCGCGCGTGAAATCCTGCAGGAAGGGGTGAACTGGCTGCGCGAGCGCGGTGTGCAGGCCGAAGGCCATTTCGCATTCGGCTATCCGATCGACGAAATCGCGAATCTCGCGACGGAACTGAAGGTCGACCTGATCGTGGTCGGGCACCGTTGCCGCAGCGGGCTGTCGAGATGGTGGATGGGCTCGGGCAACACACAACTGCTCGACCGCGTGAACTGCAGCATCCTGGTTGCGTGCTCGTCGGCGCAGGAGCAGAAGGCCGAAATCGCTCGAGAACGCGACGCGGCTGCGACCACCGCCAGATGACTGCCTGACTGTCTTATAGCCTGACCGGCGCCGCCTTGTGCGGTGCGCCGGTCGTCCGCCGGCCGCGCACGGCGCCGGCCCGCTGCCGGTTCAGCCGTGCAGGTCGATTGCGGACAACTTCCACGAGAACAGGCCGAAGCGGTGGAATATCGCCGCATAGCGTGTCCCATCCGCGGTGCGCTGGTAGGTCACGACGAATTCATCGATATTCCGGTAGCCGGCGCTGGTTTGCTGCTGCCTCGGCGTGCCGGCGCGTGTCGAAGTGGCTGACGACGGTGCGGCCGGCGCGGGCGTTGCAGCCGGCGCGCTGCCGGCGGCCGCGTTCGGCCCATTCGTCGGCGCGGTGCTGCCAGCCGAATCGGCCGGCGGCTGTGCCGGCCACTCGGGCGGCCGCTCGCCCGGATTGCCCCGCGGTGGCAATCCGCTCATCAGCGCGGCCACGCCCTCCGGGGTCGCGTATGCATCGACCAGCGGGCCGATCAATGCCGACCCGATCAGCGCACCGAGCACCGCGAACGGATTGTTCTGCCGTTTCGCGTCGATCCGGCGCATCAACTCTTCCGTGACCTGCTGCTTCAGGCTGATGCGCAGCGACGGAAAATCGACATATTCACTGATGGCCTGCGCATCGCGTGCATCGATCGCCGTTTTCAGGCGGCCGAGCGCGACGTACGGCGATGCGTAGGCATAGCCGATTGCCGCAATGGCGGCGACGGCCAGCACGATGATCAGCAGGGGTTTGAGCCGCCTGGGGCGGCCCGGTGCGTGATTCACGTTGCCTCCGGTGCGCGGGTGTTCCGCAATCAGAGACCGCCTGGCGTGGCCGATCGTTCCTCTGCGATGCAGCGATCGATCATCCGGCACACGGCATCGATCGTGCCGACCATGATCAGGCGCGAACGACCGTGATAGACGCGTACCGGCGCGCGGCGCGCGGGTTCAGCGTGATTCAGGCCGGCGTTCAGCGATACCCGCGCGAAAGCGGGGAGCGCCGACGGCAGCAGGGACGCCTGCCGTTCGACTGCTTCTTCTTGACCGGTGGGCGCCGCGGTGGACAGCGGTGCGCAGGGCGTGCGGCCGCGCAGGTGACGCAGGCGACCGAATTGACGGAAAGGCAGCAGGCGGGCAAGGCGTTCCATGATGTTCTCCTCAGCGAGACGGAATGTCAGAGTTCGCCCGAGCGGATCAGCCCGACGGCGATGCCTTCCAGCGCGAATTCCGCGCTGCCGGCCTTGACGAAGATGTTTTCGTAATCCGGGTTCTCCGCGATCAGCTCGAGACCGCCCGGCCGGCGCATCAGGCGCTTGACCGTGACGTCGTCGCCGAGACGCGCGACGATGATCTGGCCGTCCTTCGCTTCCGTGCGCTTCTGCACGGCGAGCAGGTCGCCGTCGAGGATGCCGGCGTCGCGCATCGACAGGCCGCGCACTTTCAGCAGGTAGTCGGGCTTGCTGGTGAACAGCGCGGGATCGCACGCGTAATGCTGCGAGATGTGCTCCTGCGCGAGGATCGGGCTACCGGCTGCCACACGGCCGACGAGCGGCAGCGACAGCTGCATCAGGCCGGCGTGCGGGAGCGTGAACTGGTGCGGGGCATCGTCGATGCCGAGCAGGCGGATGCCGCGCGACGCGCCGGCGGCCAGCTCGATCACACCCTTGCGCGCCAGCGCGCGCAGATGCTCTTCGGCCGCATTCGGCGAGCTGAAGCCCAGTTCGGCCGCGATCTCGGCACGGGTGGGCGGGAATCCGGAGCGCTCGATCGCGCGACGGATCAAGTCGAACACTTGCTGCTGACGGGCGGTGAGTTTGGTCATGGCTCAACTGTATGGATAGACAGTGAGCTGTATTTTTATACAGTAGTTCGCGAATTTCAAGTGTTACGTGAGGTTCGACGCGATCACGCCGGTTCCGGCGTGATGTCGCGACGTCCGGACGCCGGTTCGTCTGCCGCAACCGTCCATCCCGTCTGCGTTAGCACTTTTGAGTATTAAAAAATAAGGAACGATTATTTTTAATCATGTAACCCGTTCGTTAGACTGGCCCGACATCGCAATACCGACAACACTGGAGAACCAAGGATGGGCAAGCGCAATACGGGGCTGGTGGGCGGAGTGGGCCGCCTGATCGCAACACTCGCGCTGGGCGCGGCGGCGGCGCTGGGCGTCGCGACGCACGCCCAGGCCGATACGACTTTCCTGAACGTGTCGTACGACCCGACGCGCGAGCTGTATCAGGACTTCAACCAGGCGTTCGGCAAGGAGTGGAAGGCGAAGACGGGCGAGACCGTCAACTTCAAGCAGTCGCACGGCGGTTCGGGCGCGCAGGCGCGCTCGGTGCTCGACGGCCTGCAGGCCGACGTCGTCACGCTGGCGCTGGCGTACGACATCGATGCACTCGCGAACAAGGGGCTCGTGAACAAGGATTGGCAGAAGCGCCTGCCCGACAACGCGTCGCCTTACACCTCGACGATCGTGTTCCTGGTGCGCAAGGGCAATCCGAAGGGGATCAAGGACTGGGACGACCTGACCAAGCCCGGCATCTCGATCGTCACGCCGAACCCGAAGACGTCGGGCGGCGCACGCTGGAACTACCTGGCCGCATGGGCGTATGCGGTGCACAAGCCGGGCGGCAACGAGCAGACGGCGAAGGAATTCGTCACGAAGCTCTACAAGAACGCGGGCGTGCTCGATTCGGGCGCGCGCGGCGCGACCACGAGCTTCGTGCAGCGCGGGATCGGCGACGTGCTGATCGCATGGGAAAACGAGGCGTTCCTGTCGGTCAAGGAATTCGGTACCGACAAGTTCGAAATCGTCGTGCCGTCGGTGAGCATCCTGGCCGAGCCGCCCGTCGCGGTGGTCGACAAGGTGGTCGACAAGAAGGGCACGCGCAAGCTGGCCGATGCGTACCTGAACTTCCTGTACAGCCCGCAGGGCCAGGAGATCGCGGCTCGCAACTACTACCGGCCGCGTTCGAAGAACGTGCCGGCGGAACTGACCAAGCAGTTCCCGAAGCTGAAGCTGTACACGGTCGACGATACCTTCGGCGGCTGGACGAATGCGCAGAAGACGCATTTCGCGGACGGCGGCGTGTTCGATTCGATCTACAAGCCGCAGTAACACCATAACGACAGCGGCGCGCCACGACAGCGCGCCGCACCCTCGGCGGGCCGCCGGCGCAAAGCATCGCGCCGGCGTTTGCGTCGGCCCCATGAGCAGCATCGACCCAGCAAGAGCATCCGATGACGACGTACACCTTTCGCAAGCCGAGCGCGCTGCCCGGTTTCGGCGTGACGCTAGGCATCACGGTGGCCTATTTGAGCCTCGTGGTGCTGATACCGCTCGCCGCCACGTTCCTGAAGACCGCGACGCTGTCGTGGGACCAGTTCGTCACCGCCGTCGCGTCGCCGCGCGTGCTCGCGTCGTACCGGCTGACGTTCACGTCCGCACTGGGCGGCGCGCTGATCAACGCCGTGTTCGGCTTCCTCGTCGCGTGGGTACTCGTACGCTACACGTTCCCGTTCAAGCGCCTCGTCGATGCGATCGTCGACCTGCCGTTCGCGCTGCCGACGTCGGTTGCCGGCATCTCGCTCGCGGCCGTCTACGCGACCAACGGCTGGGTCGGCCAGTATCTCGCGCCGCTCGGCATCAAGATCGCGTTCACGCCGGCCGGCGTGCTGGTCGCGCTGACCTTCATCGGGCTGCCGTTCGTCGTGCGCACCGTGCAGCCGGTACTCGAGGATTTCGAGCGCGAGCAGGAGGAGGCGGCCGCGTGCCTGGGTGCGTCGCGCTGGCTGACGTTCCGCCGCGTCGTGCTGCCGGCCGTGCTGCCGGCGCTCCTCACCGGGTTCGCGCTCGCGTTCGCGCGCGCGCTCGGCGAATACGGCTCGGTGATCTTCATCGCCGGCAACGTGCCGATGAAATCCGAGATCACGTCGCTGCTCATCATCACGAAGCTCGAGCAGTACGACTACGCGGGCGCGACCGCGCTGGCGGTCGTGATGCTCGTCGTGTCGTTCCTGATGCTGCTGCTGATCAACACGCTGCAGTGGTATCTGCAGCGCCGCACGAGCAAGGGCGCGAGCGGTCCCGCGCCTGGCGCCGTCACCGCCGCCGCAGCAGGAGGCCAGCAATGAGCCAGGAGGCCACCGTCGTGCTGAAAACCCCGTCTTCGGCCGCGCAAGGGCGCGCCGCGAAGCGGCTCGACCCCGTCAGCGAGTCGCGCGTCGTGCGCTGGCTGCTCACGGGCATCGCGCTGGCGTTCCTTGCGTTCTTCCTCGTCGTGCCGCTCGCCGCGGTGTTCGTCGAGGCGCTGAGAAAAGGCGTCGGCTTCTATCTCGAATCGCTGGCCGATCCCGACGCGTGGTCGGCGATCAAGCTGACGCTGACCGTCGCCGTGATCGCCGTGCCGCTGAACCTCGTGTTCGGCGTGTGCGCGTCGTGGGCGATCGCGAAATTCGAATTCCGCGGCAAGGCGCTGCTGACGACGCTGATCGACCTGCCGTTCTCGGTGTCGCCGGTGATCTCGGGTCTCGTGTACGTGCTGCTGTTCGGCGCGCAGGGCTGGCTCGGGCCGTGGCTGCAGGCGCACGACGTGCAGATCATCTTCGCGGTGCCGGGCATCGTGCTCGCGACGATCTTCGTCACGTTCCCGTTCGTCGCGCGCGAGCTGATTCCGCTGATGCAGGCGCAAGGCACCGACGAGGAAGAAGCCGCGCGCGTGCTCGGCGCGTCGGGCTGGCAGATCTTCCGCCGCGTGACGCTGCCGAACGTGAAGTGGGGCCTGCTGTACGGCGTGATCCTGTGCAACGCGCGCGCGATGGGCGAGTTCGGCGCGGTATCGGTCGTGTCGGGCCACATCCGCGGCGTGACCGACACGATGCCGCTGCACGTCGAGATCCTGTACAACGAATACAACTTCGCGGCAGCGTTCGCGGTGGCGTCGGTGCTCGCGCTGCTCGCGCTCGTCACGCTCGCGCTGAAACTGATCGCCGAGCGTCATCTCGCCGCCGAACTGGCCGGCGCGAGCGACGCCGTTCCCGCACACGCCGGCCCCGCCGCCGTCGTTTCGTCGAAATCGTAAAGAGGCAACCAGAATGGGTATCACCGTCCGTAACCTTCAGAAGCGCTTCGGCGATTTCACGGCGCTCGACAACGTGTCGCTCGACTTCCCGCCCGGTGAACTGGTCGCGCTGCTCGGGCCGTCCGGCTGCGGCAAGACCACGCTGCTGCGCGTGATCGCGGGCCTCGAGCACGCGGATGCCGGCCAGGTCGTGCTGCAGGGGCTCGACGTCGCGTCGGTCGGCGCGCGCGATCGGCAGGTCGGGTTCGTATTCCAGCACTACGCGCTGTTCCGCCACATGACGGTGTTCGAGAACGTCGCGTTCGGGCTGCGCGTGAAGCCGCGCCGCGAGCGGCCGTCGGAAGCCGCGATTCGCGAGAAGGTGCACGAGTTGCTCAAGCTCGTGCAGCTCGACTGGCTCGCGCAGCGTTATCCGTCGGAGCTGTCGGGCGGCCAGCGCCAGCGCATCGCGCTTGCCCGCGCGCTCGCCGTCGAGCCGAAGGTGCTGCTGCTCGACGAGCCGTTCGGCGCACTCGACGCGAAGGTCCGCAAGGAACTGCGCGGCTGGCTGCGGCGGCTCCACGACGACCTGCACATCTCGACGATCTTCGTCACGCACGACCAGGAGGAGGCGCTGGAAGTCGCGGACCGCATCGTCGTGCTGAACCGCGGCCACGTCGAGCAGGTCGGCAGCCCGCAGGACGTCTACGATCATCCGCAGAGCGCGTTCGTGTACGAGTTCCTCGGCGCGGCGAACCGGCTGCCGGGCACGGTCGCCGGGCGCGGTTTCGTGGCCGAGGGCGCGGCTGCGCCGATCGAGGTCGATGCCGATTTCGCGGGCCCTGCGAACGCGTACGTGCGGCCGCACGACCTGCAGCTCTGGCCGGTGGGCGAAGGGCACCGCGACGGCATCGCGGTGGACGTGCGCCGCGTGATTCCGCTCGGCGGGTCGGTGCGCGTGGAGCTCGAGGCGCGCGCAGGCGGCGCGCTCGAGGCGGAACTCGATCGCGACGCATGGCGTGCGCTGTCGCTGCAGGTCGGCGACGGTGCGACGGCCGTGCCGCGCGCGGTGCGCGTGTTTCCCGCGCGTTGACGAGAAAATGCAGGGCAGGGGGCGGAACACGCTCCGATCGGACAATCAAACAACGACAGCCTAAGAGGCATACCCATGAATTTTCAGCAATTGCGGTTCGTGCGCGAAGCGGTGCGCCAGAACATGAACCTGACGGAAGTCGCGAACGTGCTGTACACGTCGCAGTCCGGCGTGTCGAAGCAGATCAAGGATCTCGAGGATGAGCTGGGCGTCGACATCTTCATCCGGCGCGGCAAGCGGCTGACGGGGCTCACGGAGCCCGGCAAGGCCGTGCACCAGCTGATCGAGCGGATGCTGCTCGATGCCGAGAACCTGCGCCGCGTCGCGCGCCAGTTCGCCGACCAGGACAGCGGCCACCTCGTCGTCGCGACGACGCACACGCAGGCGCGCTACGCGCTGCCGAAGGTGATCCGGCAGTTCACCGAGGTGTTCCCGAAGGTGCATCTCGCGCTGCGCCAGGGCAGCCCGCAGCAGATCGCGCAGATGATCCTGAACGGCGAGGCCGATCTCGGCATTTCGACCGAGGCGCTCGACCGCTATCCGGACATCGTCACGTTCCCGTGCTATTCGTGGCACCACACGGTCGTCGTGCCGAAGGACCATCCGCTCGTCGGTCGCGAGAACCTGACGCTCGAGGAAATCGCCGAGTACCCGATCATCACGTACGACCAGGACTTCACGGGCCGCTCGCACATCGACCAGGCGTTCGCGCAGGCGGGCGCCGTGCCCGACGTCGTGCTGACCGCGATCGACGCCGACGTGATCAAGACCTACGTCGAGCTCGGGATGGGGATCGGCGTCGTCGCGGCGATGGCCTACGATCCGCAGCGCGACACGGGGCTCGTCGCGCTCGATACGCAGCACCTGTTCGAGGCGAGCACGACGCGGGTCGGCCTGCGCAAGGGCGCATTCCTGCGTGCGTATGCGTACCGGCTGATCGAGATGTTCGCGCCGCATCTGAGCGAGGCCGAGATCGCCGGACAACTGCGCGAGCAGGCCTGACGCGCCGCTGCCGGGACGCCTGCGCGGCGTCCCGTTTCAACCGCGCCGTGATCACACGCGCGTTCTCGCGCCAGCGGCCGGCGCGCTCCGAATAAACCCTTAAATATTGATCAGACAGGTTGCGCGCGGACAAGAAACGGTCCAGCATACCTCTCACCCCGCCGGCAGCCTGCCGGCGGTTGCGCGTGAACGCATCGCCCGCGCTCCGGCAGTCGGCCGTCTGCCTCGCTTCCATTCCGTGGTACCGACAGCAGCATCGATGGCCATTGCCCGGGTAGTGTGGCGCAAACGTTTGCTCACATTAAAACAACAGATGCCCCGCGGGGCCCAATGCCAGGAGATGAGTATGAATGTCCTCTTTCGCCGTCGCTTCCTGACCGCCGCCGTTGCCGCGGTCGCGCTCGCCGCCGCGCCGTTCGCCCATGCGGAGACGGCCGGCAAGCCGAAGGTCGCGCTCGTGATGAAGTCGCTCGCCAACGAGTTCTTCCTGACGATGGAAACGGGCGCGAAGGAATACCAGAAGCACAACGCGAACCAGTTCGACCTGGTCACCAACGGCATCAAGGACGAGACCGACACCGCTAACCAGATCCGCATCGTCGAGCAGATGATCGTGTCGAAGGTCGACGCGATCGTGCTCGCACCGGCCGATTCGAAGGCGCTCGTGCCGGTCGTGAAGAAGGCGGTCGATGCCGGCATCATCGTCGTGAACATCGACAACCGGCTCGATCCCGACGTGCTGAAATCGAAGAACCTGAACGTACCGTTCGTCGGCCCGGACAACCGCAAGGGCGCGCGCAAGATCGGCGATTACCTCGCGAAGCGGCTGAAGGCGGGCGACCAGGTCGGCATCCTCGAAGGCGTGTCGACGACGACCAATGCGCAGCAGCGCACGGCCGGCTTCCAGGACGCGATGAAGGCGGGCGGGATGAAGGTCGTATCGGTGCAGTCCGGTGAATGGGAGATCGACAAGGGCAATGCGGTCGCTGCCGCGATGCTCAACGAATACCCGAACCTGAAGGCGCTGCTGTGCGGCAACGACAACATGGCGATCGGCGCCGTGTCGGCCGTGCGCGCGGCCGGCAAGCAGGGCAAGGTGTTCGTGGTCGGCTACGACAACATCAACGCGATCAAGCCGATGCTGAAGGACGGCCGCGTGCTCGCGACGGCCGATCAGTACGCGGCGAAGCAGGCCGTGTTCGGCATCGACACGGCGCTCAAGGCAATCTCCGAGCATCGCAAGCAGGCCGACATGTCGGGCGTGGTCGAGACGCCGGTGGATCTCGTGACGAAGTGACGCAACCCCGATACGGCCGCCGCCCTCAAGAATCGGGCGCGGCGGCCGTTATCAGGGGTGAGCGCGATCACGGCCACTGCATGCACATGCACTTGTGAGCGTCATACCCGCGCGCCGCGTGCGCGCGGCCGCAACCAGGATCGCGATGGACCCGACTTCCCAACCCTCCCGCGCAGCCGCTCCCGTGCTGTCCGTCTCCGGCATCGGCAAGACCTATGCCGAACCCGTGCTCGCCGACGTCACGCTGACGCTCGAGGCGGGCCACGCCCTTGCGTTGACGGGCGAGAACGGCGCCGGCAAGAGCACGCTGTCGAAGATCATCGGCGGGCTCGTCGAGCCGACCGCCGGCACGATGCAGCTCGACGCTCGCGCGTATGCGCCCGCGAGCCGCAAGGACGCCGAAGCGCTCGGCGTGCGCATGGTGATGCAGGAGCTGAACCTGCTGCCGACCCTCACGGTCGCCGAAAACCTGTTCCTGAACCGCCTGCCGCGGCGCTTCGGGATCATCGACCGCGCGCGGTTGCGCGACGACGCGCGGGCCGCGATGGCGCAGGTCGGGCTCGATACGGTCGATCCCGATACGCCGGTGGGCGCGCTCGGCATCGGCCATCAGCAGATGGTCGAGATCGCGCGCAACCTGATCGGCGACTGCCGCGTGCTGATTCTCGACGAACCGACCGCGATGCTGACCGCGCGTGAAGTCGAGCTGCTGTTCGAGCAGATCGACCGGCTGAAGGCACGCGGGGTCGCGATCATCTACATCTCGCACCGGCTCGAGGAACTCGCGCGTGTCGCCGAGCGGGTCGCGGTGCTGCGCGACGGCCGGCTCGTCCACGCGGGCGACATGGCGGCGACGACGTCCGACGGGCTCGTCACGCTGATGGTCGGGCGCGAGCTCGGCGAGCACATCGATCTCGGCGAGCGCCGTATCGGCGCACCGCGGCTCGTCGTGTCGGGCATGACGCGCATGCCGGCCGTGCAGGACGTGTCGCTCGAGGTGCGCGCGGGCGAGATCTTCGGCATCTCGGGGCTGATCGGCGCGGGACGTACCGAACTGCTGCGGCTGATCTACGGCGCCGACACGCCGGACTCGGGCGTGATCGCGGTCGGCCAGCCGCCCAGGCCGGCCGAGATCCACTCGCCCGTCGAGGCGGTGAAGCACGGCATCGCGCTGATCACCGAGGATCGCAAGGGCGAAGGGTTGCTGCTCACGCAGTCGATCACCGCGAACGTGTCGCTCGGCCAGCTCGACCGGCTGGCGCGCGCGGGCGTCGTCGACGCGACGCGCGAGACGGCGCTCGCCGAGCAGCAGATCGACGCGCTGCGAATCCGCACGCACGGTGCGGCGCAGGCGGTCGGCGAGCTGTCGGGCGGCAACCAGCAGAAGGTCGTGATCGGCCGCTGGCTCGCGCGCGACATGGGCGTGCTGCTGTTCGACGAGCCGACGCGCGGGATCGACGTCGGCGCGAAGTTCGAGATCTACACTTTGATGGGCGCGCTCGCGCGCGAAGGCCGCGCGCTCGTCGTCGTGTCGAGCGACCTGCGTGAGCTGATGCTGATCTGCGACCGGATCGGCGTGATGTCGGCCGGCCGCATGACCGCCGTGTTCGAGCGCGGCAACTGGACCCAGGATGCACTGCTGGCCGCGGCGTTCGCCGGCTTCGGCCGCGACGAGGCCGCGCGCCATCCGGCAGCCGGAGTGGCGCCGCGCGCCGCGTCCGGCGCTTCGACGACAGGACCTTCGCCATGACCCAGCCCCCCGTTACCCCGACCGACGCCAACCCGCCGCAGCCCGTCACGGGGCGCCGCGCGCGCACGCTGTCCGGCACGCGGCTCGGCCTGTCGAACTATCTCGGGCTCGCCGGCGCGCTTGCCGCGATGATCGTGCTGTTTTCGACGCTGAGCTCGCATTTCCTGACCTACGATACGTTCAGCACGATCGCGAACCAGATTCCCGATCTCGTCGTGATGTCGGTCGGGATGACCTTCGTGCTGATCATCGCCGGGATCGACCTGTCGGTCGGCTCGGTGCTCGCGCTCGCCGCGTCGATGGTCAGCGTCGCCGCGCTGAAATGGCAGTGGGGGCCGTTGCCGGCCGCGCTGATCGGCATCGCGGTCGCGACCGTCACGGGCGCGCTGACGGGTGCGGTCACGGTCGGCTGGCGGATCCCGTCGTTCATCGTGTCGCTCGGCGTGCTGGAGGCCGCACGCGGCCTCGCGTACCAGCTGACGAATTCGCGCACCGCCTATATCGGCGACGCGTTCGATTTCCTGTCGAACCCGATCGCGCTCGGCATCTCGCCGGCGTTCCTGATCGCGGTCGCGGTGATGATCGCGGCCCAGTTCGTGCTGACGCGCACCGTGTTCGGGCGCTATCTCGTCGGGATCGGCACGAACGAAGAAGCCGTTCGACTTGCCGGGGTTAACCCGAGGCCGTATAAAATTCTCGTATTCGCGCTGATGGGCGCGCTCGCGGGGCTCGCGTCGCTGTTCCAGATTTCGCGGCTCGAGGCCGCCGATCCGAACGCGGGCGTCGGCCTCGAACTGCAGGTGATCGCGGCCGTCGTGATCGGCGGCACGAGCCTGATGGGCGGGCGCGGCTCGGTGATCAGCACGTTCTTTGGCGTGTTGATCATCTCCGTGCTGGCCGCGGGGCTGGCGCAGATCGGCGCGAACGAGCCGACGAAACGGATCATCACCGGCGCGGTGATCGTGGTGGCGGTCGTGCTCGATACGTATCGCAGCCGGCGCACGCGCGTGCGGTAGAGCGCGTGCGGTAGAAAGACACACAGAACAGACCAGAGAGAAACGGGAAATGGCGACGATCAAGGATGTGGCAGCCATGGCGGGCGTGTCGTTTACGACCGTCTCGCACGTGGTGAACAATTCGCGGCCGGTGTCCGCGGATGTGCGTGCGAAGGTCGAGGGCGCGATCCGCGAGCTGAATTACGTGCCGTCGGCCGTGGCACGTTCGCTGAAGGCGCGTGCGACGGCGACCATCGGCCTCGTCGTGCCGAACAGCACGAATCCGTACTTCGCGGAACTTGCGCGCGGCATCGAGGATCAGTGCGCGGCCAACGGCTATTGCGTGTTCTTCTGCAACTCGGACGACGATCCCGTGAAGCAGCGCAACTACCTGCGCGTGCTGCAGGAAAAGCGCATCGACGGGCTGATCGTCGCCTCGGCGGGCGAGGATGCGGTGCTCGCGCAGACGCTCGCGGACACGCACGCGCCGCTCGTCGTCGTCGATCGCAACATCGAGGGGCTCGCGGCCGACCTCGTGCAGATCGACCACGAGCGCGGCGCGTACCTGGCGACGCGCCACCTGCTCGAGCTCGGGCACGCGAAGATCGGCTGCATCACGGGGCCGACCGACACGGCGGTCAGCGCGATGCGCGTGCACGGCTTCATCCGTGCGATGGCCGAGCGCGGTGTCGACATCGTGCCGGGCGCGATCGCGGAAAGCGACTTCTCGTGCCTCGGCGGTTATCACGCGGCGTCGCGGCTGTTCGAATCGGTGCGGCCGAGCGCGATCTTCGCGGGCAACGACCTGATGGGCGTCGGCGCGCTGCGTGCGGCGGCCGAGCGCGGCATGCGCGTGCCCGACGACTGTTCGATCATCGGATTCGACGACATCGAATTCTCCCGCTACACGTATCCGGCGCTGTCGACGGTCGGCCAATCGGTGCGCGCACTCGGCGAAATGGCGGCGCAGACCCTGATCGAGCGGATCGGCGGCGGCTCGTCGGCCGTGCCGAGCCGCCGTCGCGTCGTGTCGCCGCGTCTCGTGCTGCGTGAATCGACCGCGATCTACCGCGAACCGGCGCCGGCCGGCAACCGCGCATGACGGCGCACGTCACATCCGGCGCGCCGCAAGCGGGGCGCGTGACGGTGGTCGGCAGCCTCAACATGGATCTCGTCGTGCGTGCGCCGCGTCTGCCGCTGCCCGGCGAAACGCTCGCCGGCCACGCGTTCGCGCAGGCGGCGGGCGGCAAGGGCGGCAATCAGGCCGTCGCCGCCGCGCGGCTCGGCGCGCAGGTCGCGATGATCGGCTGCGTCGGAGCGGATGCGCACGGCGCGGCACTGCGTGCGGGCCTCGAAGCCGAGGGGATCGACTGCGCGGGGCTCGCGACGAGCGCGTCGGCGTCGACCGGCGTCGCGCTGATCGTCGTCGACGATGCGAGCCAGAACGCGATCGTGATCGTCGCGGGCGGCAACGGCGAGGTGACGCCGGACACGATTGCACACCATCACGCAGCAATCGCCGCGGCCGACGTCGTGATCTGCCAGCTCGAGACGCCGCCGGATGCGGTGTTCGCGGCGCTGTCGGCCGGACGTCGGCTCGGCCGCACGGTGGTGCTCAATCCGGCCCCGGCCGTCGCGCCGCTGCCGGACGGCTGGCTGCCGCTCGTCGATTATCTGATTCCGAACGAGGTCGAGGCGGCCGCGTTGACCGCGCTGCCGGTGCGCGACCCGGCGGAGGCGGAAGCCGCCGCCCGCGCGCTGCAGGCCGGCGGCGCGCGCAACGTGCTGGTCACGCTGGGCGCGCGCGGCGTGCTTGCGCTGACGGCAGACGGCGTGGCGCGCCACTACCCGGCGAGCGCGGTGCAGGCCGTCGACACGACGGCGGCCGGCGATACCTTCATCGGCGGCTTTTCCGCACGGCTCGCGGCCGGCGCGGACGTCGACACCGCGATCCGCTTCGCGCAACGCGCGGCCGCCCTGTCGGTCACGCGAGCGGGCGCGCAACCGTCGATTCCCACGCTTGCCGAACTGGCCGATTGACTACTCGGCCCGATGATTCCGGGCCGTTTGCGCGTCATTATTGATTGATTCGAAATTGACTGACGAATTGTTTTGAAAATTTTGGTAAACACCATCAAGTCGTGCGAATTGTTGTCGTAATTGCATCGAGGGAAGCCCGTGCTTCCGGGCGATGGGCGCGGCCCGTCAACGACGACGCAACACAGGAAGGATGATGGTGTTCAAAAACCTGACGATTCGTGCGCGCATCGGTTTCACGATGGCGTTTCTGGCCGGGCTGCTGTGCCTGATCGGCGTGCTGGGGTTGTTCGGCATGGGGCGCGCGAACGATTCGAACCGCGAAATCTTCACGAACCAGATGCCGAGCGCGGTCAACCTGGGGCTCGCCGAGATCTACGCGGCGCGCGAACGCCTCGCGCTCGATCGCGCCGCGCTCCTGGCCGGCACGCCGGATGCGGCGGCAGCCATCGAGCGAAGCCGCGCGATGCGCGCGCAGTCGGACACGTGGTGGCAGAAGTACCTCGCGTTGCCGCGCGACGGCGAAGAGGACAAGCTCGCACAGGACGTCGCCGCGAAGCGGCAGGCGTTGCAGCACGAGTGCGACGGCTTCGCGGGCGTCGTGGCGGCGAACGAGCATGACCGGATCGCCGACGGCGCGAAGCAGCTTCAGGTGCGCTACAACGACCTCACGGTATCGGGCGAGGCGCTGCGCAATTTCCAGTTCACCGCCGGGCAGGCCGCGTTCGAGCGGGCCGAGTCGACCTACGCGACGCTGCGGATCGTGTCGATCGTCGCGCTCGTGGCCGGGCTCGTCGCCGCGCTGGCGTCGTACGTGACGCTGAGCCGAGCGATCGGCCGCCCGATTGCCGACGCGCTCGCGCATTTCGATGCGATTGCCGCCGGCGACCTGCGCCGCCGCATCGTCGTGACGCGCCGCGATGAAATGGGCCAGTTGCTGGAGGGGCTCGGCAAGATGCAGCGCGGGCTCGTCGATACGGTGCGCACCGTGCGCGGCGGCAGCGAGTCGATCGCGACCGCGGCGCGCCAGATCGCGGCCGGCAACATCGACCTGTCGTCGCGCACCGAGGAGCAGGCCGCGGCGTTGCAGGAAACCGCGTCGAGCATGGAGCAGCTGACCGGCACCGTGAAGCAGAACGCAGACAATGCACGCCAGGCGAGTTCGCTGGCCGCGAACGCGTCGGAGATTGCAAACAAGGGCAATACGGTGGTCGGCCAGGTGGTCGGCACGATGGGCGAGATCAACGACAGCTCGGCGAAGATCGCGGACATCATCGCGATCATCGAGGGAATCGCGTTCCAGACCAACATTCTTGCGCTGAATGCCGCCGTGGAGGCCGCGCGGGCCGGCGAGGAGGGCCGCGGTTTCGCGGTCGTCGCGGGCGAGGTGCGCAGCCTGGCCCAGCGTTCGTCGGCCGCGGCCAAGGAGATCAAGGTGCTGATCGACGCGTCGGTGGAGCGCATCCGGTCGGGTTCCACGCTGGTCGACGAGGCAGGGCGCACGATGAGCGACGTGATCGGTGCGGTGCAGCGCGTGACGGACATCATGGGCGAGATCGCGGCGGCATCCGAGGAGCAGAGCGGCGGGATCGACCAGGTGGCGCGCGCGGTCGCGCAGATGGACGAGGTCACGCAGCAGAATGCGGCGCTCGTCGAAGAAGCCGCGGCCGCCGCGCAGTCGCTCGACGAACAGGCGGCGCGGCTGCGCGAGACGGTCGCGGTGTTCCAGCTCGACGACGGCGCGGCACAGCGGCGCGCAACCGTGCCGGCCGTGGCGCGTCGCGTGACGCCGGCGCCAGCGCCGGCAGCGCGCGACAGCCACGACGCGCCCGCGCCGCGCGCGGCCGGCAACGACGACTGGGAAACCTTCTGATTCCCGGGAATGCGGCATACGTCGCGCATCTATCCCCATTTGCGTGATCCCGAACGCCCGCCTCGCGCGGGCGTTTTTGCATCCGTAGCCGGCGCGGCATGCTCGTGCGCAACCGTCGTACGGGTATCTCCGTAAGGGGCGCTGCGAAAAAAATTTGTAACGGCGCGTCGCGCGTGTCGTCCGGAACGCGTACTCGAACGTATAGGGATGAAGGGGAGGCGGTGTGGACTTCGCGGCGCCCGGCACGTCCAACGCACAAGACGTTCCGTTGTTCGACGAGACGCGACGGATGCAGTTTCTGCGGCTCGGGAGATCGATTGTAAAACGACGAAATGCGTTGTCCAAGTCATGTGTCGTCGATGACGAAAGTTCACACAACGAGTTCGTGAAAAAAAATAAGAAAGGGTTTAGGATGAATTCGAACGCGCTTGCTTCTGCGCAGTCGTACGAAGGCAGGCACGTCTTCAGACTCAGGCGAGGGAGGTAGCATGGATATTTACAGCAGCTTCGCGAACCGCTTCGAAAAAACGCGAGAGGAAGAGCTCTCGCTGGAGGAGTATCTCGCGCTCTGCAAGAACGATCCATCCGCGTACGCGACGGCTGGTGAACGCATGCTGGAAGCAATCGGGGAACCTGAACACATCGATACCCGCAACGATCCGCGCCTGTCGCGGATCTTCGCGAACAAGGTCATCAAGGTCTATCCCGCATTCCGTGAGTTCTACGGAATGGAGGAAGTGATCGAGCAGGTGGTCGCATATTTCCGTCACGCTGCGCAAGGGCTCGAAGAGAAGAAGCAGATCCTCTATCTGCTTGGCCCGGTGGGCGGCGGCAAGTCGTCGATCGCCGAGCGTCTGAAGCAATTGATGGAGCGCGTGCCGTTCTATTCGCTGAAGGGGTCGCCCGTCAACGAATCGCCGCTCGGGCTGTTCGACTACGACGAAGACGGCCCGATCCTCGAGGAACAGTACGGCATTCCACGCCGCTACCTGAAGAACATCCTGAGCCCGTGGGCCGTCAAGCGCCTGCACGAATACAACGGCGACATCCGCCAGTTCCGGGTGGTGCGTCGCTATCCGTCGATCCTGCGGCAGGTCGGCATCGCGAAGACGGAGCCGGGTGACGAGAACAACCAGGACATCTCGTCGCTGGTCGGCAAGGTCGATATCCGCAAGCTCGAACAGTACGCGCAGGACGACGCCGACGCGTACAGCTACTCGGGCGGCCTGTGCCTCGCGAACCAGGGCCTGCTCGAGTTCGTCGAAATGTTCAAGGCGCCGATCAAGGTGTTGCACCCGCTGCTCACCGCCACGCAGGAAGGCAACTTCAAGGGCACCGAGGGCTTCGGCGCGATTCCGTTCGACGGGATCATCCTCGCGCACTCGAACGAGTCGGAATGGAAGGCGTTCCGCAACAACCGCAACAACGAGGCACTGCTCGACCGGATCTTCGTCGTGAAGGTGCCGTACTGCCTGCGCGTATCGGAAGAGACCAAGATCTACGAGAAGCTGATCCGCAACTCGTCGCTGGCCGAGGCCGTGTGCGCACCGGGCACGCTGAAGATGATGTCGCAGTTCTCGGTGCTGTCGCGCCTGCACGAGCCGGAGAATTCGAGCCTGTTCTCGAAGATGCAGGTGTACGACGGCGAAAACCTCAAGGACACCGATCCGAAGGCGAAGTCGTACCAGGAATACCGCGACTACGCGGGCGTGGACGAAGGGATGACGGGCGTGTCGACACGCTTCGCGTTCAAGATCCTGTCGCGCGTGTTCAACTTCGATTCGAGCGAGGTCGCGGCCAACCCCGTGCACCTGATGTACGTGCTCGAGCAGCAGATCGAGCGCGAGCAGTTCCCGCCGGAAACCGAGCAGAAGTATCTGTCCTTCGTGAAGGACGTACTGGCGTCGCGCTACGCGGAATTCATCGGCAAGGAGATCCAGACGGCCTACCTCGAGTCGTATTCGGAGTATGGCCAGAACATCTTCGACCGCTACGTCACGTATGCGGACTTCTGGATCCAGGACCAGGAATTCCGCGATCACGATACGGGCGAGAGCTTCGACCGCGCCGCGCTGAACGCAGAGCTGGAGAAGATCGAGAAGCCGGCCGGCATCAGTAATCCGAAGGATTACCGCAACGAGATCGTGAACTTCGTGTTGCGTGCACGGGCGGCGAACGCCGGCAAGAACCCCGTGTGGACGAGCTACGAGAAGTTGCGCGTCGTGATCGAGAAGAAGATGTTCTCGAATACCGAGGAACTGTTGCCGGTGATTTCGTTCAACGCAAAGGGTTCGGCGGAGGAGCAGCGCAAGCATGAGGACTTTGTGAACCGGATGGTCGCGAAGGGCTATACGCCGAAGCAGGTGAGGCTGCTTTGCGACTGGTACCTGCGCGTGCGCAAGTCGTCATGACGCGCGCGGTACCGCGCCCGTACGGTGTCGCCGTACGGGTGTTTTCAGAGACGCCGCCCGCATGACGGGAGACGGCATGTGTGCGGCGAGCGTCCCGGCATATCGACTTTCGAGCGGGAGACCGGGAGTGCTTCATCAAATCATCGACCGCAGGCTGGCCGGCAAGAACAAGAGTATCGCCAACCGCGAACGCTTTCTGCGTCGCGTCAAGAACTACATTCGTCGTGCCGTGTCGGACGCGGTGCGCGATCGTAGCATCAAGGATATCCAGAGCACGCAGAGCATCACGATCCCGCGCAAGGACATCGCGGAGCCGAATTTCCGGCACGCGCCCGGCGGGCGTCGCGAATACGTGCACCCCGGCAACGAGGACTACGTGCGCGGCGACAAGATCCCGCGCCCGCAGGGCGGCTCGGGCGGCGGGGGCAGTCAGGCGAGCAACGAGGGCGAAGGGCAGGACGACTTCGTGTTCGAGCTGTCGCGCGACGAGTTCATGCAGTACTTCTTCGACGATCTCGAGCTGCCGCGCCTCGTGAAGACGCACCTGCTGACGGTGCCGAGCTGGAAGAACGTGCGCGCGGGCTGGTCGGCGGAAGGCACGCCGAACAACATCGACGTCGTGCGTTCGCTGCGCAGCGCACTCGGGCGCCGTATCGCGCTCGGCTCGCCGCTCGTCAACGAGCTGCGCGAACTCGAGGCGCAGCTCGAGGCGCTGAAGAGCGACCCGGAAGACCGGCGCGCGGAGATCGCGGTGCTCGAGGCCGAGATCCATCACCTGAAGGGGCGCATCTGGCGGATTCCGTTCATCGATCCGTTCGACCTGCGCTACATCAACCGCGTGAAGCAGCCGCAACCGTCGAGCCAGGCCGTGATGTTCTGCCTGATGGACGTGTCGGGCTCGATGGACGAGCAGCGCAAGGATCTGTCGAAGCGCTTCTTCATCCTGCTTTACCTGTTCCTCAAGCGCAACTACGAGCGCATCGAGGTGGTGTTCATCCGTCACCACACGCGTGCCGAGGAAGTCGACGAGGACACCTTCTTCCATTCGACCGAGAGCGGCGGCACGGTGGTGTCGAGTGCGCTCGAGCTGATGCGCAAGGTGATGAACGAGCGCTACTCGCCGACCGAGTGGAACATCTACGGCGCGCAGGCGTCCGACGGCGACAACTGGACTGACGATTCGCCCAAGTGTCGCAAAATCCTGGAAGAGGATATCCTCACGAAGACGCGTTACTTCGCGTATATCCAGGTCGCGCCGGAAGAGCAGAACCTGTGGCTGGAATACGCGCAACTGGCCCTGTCTCAGCCGCATCTCGCGATGAAAAAAGTGGAATCGGCTGCCGACATTTACCCCGTGTTTCGCGAATTGTTCGAAAAGCAGGTGGAAATGTCATGACGACCCGCCATCTGCACAACGAGTCGCGCGGCTATGCGCCGCGCCCTTCCGGCGACGACACGGCCGGCCCTGCCGCACCGCAGCAACGCGGGCAGGCCGAACCGCCGCCGCCGGCCGCCGACTTGCCCGGCCCAGGGCAAAAGGAAGCGCGTATGAACGTTGCCGAACGCAAGCCGCTGCCGTGCCCGTCCGACTGGACGTTCGAACTGCTCGAGGAATACGACACGCACATCTCGCAGGTCGCCGAACAATACGAGCTCGACATCTATCCGATCCAGCTCGAACTGATCAGTGCCGAGCAGATGATGGACGCGTATGCGTCGGTCGGGATGCCCGTCAACTACCGTCACTGGTCGTTCGGCAAGCACTTCCTGTCGACCGAGAAGAGCTACCGTCGCGGCCAGATGGGCCTCGCGTACGAAATCGTCATCAACTCGAACCCGTGCATCGCGTACCTGATGGAAGAGAACACGATGACGATGCAGGCGCTCGTCATCGCGCACGCGGCGTACGGTCACAACTCGTTCTTCAAGGGCAACTACCTGTTCCGGCTGTGGACCGACGCGCACGCGATCATCGACTATCTCGTGTACGCGAAGAACTACGTCGCGGAATGCGAGGAGCGCTACGGTCTCGATCGTGTCGAGGAACTGCTCGATTCGTGCCATGCGCTGATGAACTACGGCGTCGACCGCTACAAGCGGCCGCAGAAGCCTTCCTTGTCGAAGGAGGCCGCGCTGCGGCGTGAACGCGAGGCGTATCTGCAGTCGCAGGTGAACGAACTGTGGCGCACGCTGCCGGGCAAGAAGCCCGAGCTGATGGAGGAGCAGGAGGACCGCTATCCGCCCGAACCGCAGGAGAACCTGCTGTATTTCGCGGAAAAGAATGCGCCGCTGCTCGAGCCGTGGGAACGGGAAGTGATCCGCATCGTGCGCAAGATCGGTCAGTATTTCTACCCGCAACGGCAGACGCAGGTGATGAACGAAGGCTGGGCGACGTTCTGGCACTACACGCTGCTGAATACGCTGTACAACCAGGGGAAGCTGGAAGACGGCTTCATGATGGAGTTCCTGCATTCGCACAGCAACGTGGTCTACCAGCCGCCCGTGACGAAGCCGTACTACAGCGGGATCAATCCGTACGCGCTCGGCTTTTCGATGATGAGCGACATCCGGCGGATCTGCGAAGCGCCGACGGAGGAAGACTACAAGTGGTTTCCCGAGATCGCGGGTACCCCGTGGCTGCCGGCGATGCACTACGCGATGCGCAACTTCAAGGACGAGAGCTTCATCGCGCAGTACCTGTCGCCGAGCCTGATCCGCGACATGCGGCTCTTCTCGGTGCTCGACGACGACATGCGCGATTCGCTCGAGGTGTCGGCGATCCACGACGATTCGGGCTACCAGTATGTGCGGCAGGCACTGTCGAGACAGTACGACATCCATCACCGCGAACCGAACATCCAGGTGTGGGCCGTGAACACACGCGGCGACCGCAGTCTCACGCTGCGCCACTTCATGACCGACAACCGCCACCTGTCGAACGACAGCGACGAGGTGCTCAAGCACATGGCGCGGCTCTGGCAGTTCGACGTGTTCCTGGAAAGCGTCGACGAGGCCGGCACCGTGCGCAAGCGCTACGAGTGCCGCTACGTGCCGCCGGAGGTGCGGATCTGAGCCTCGCTTGCGGAGAGTTTGCATCGAACGCCAGCCTGCGGGCTGGCGTTTTCATATGACGAACGCATGGCGGGAGAAAAATTTTCTACATCCGGACGAACCCGGAGAGCCTGTTACTTTACATTTCGCTAAAATCCCGTAGCGCCGTGCGCCGGAACCGGTGCCACGTTCGATCGCACGCGGCGGCCCAGCCGTCTCGCCCAGAAAAGCACTACAAGGAACAGACCAATCCATGGACGTCCAGACCGAACAAGCTGCGCTGTCCGCGCATGACACCCGGCGGCGCGTGTTCGCCATCGTCGGCGCATCGTCGGGCAACCTCGTCGAGTGGTTCGACTTCTACATCTACTCGTTCTGCGCGCTGTACTTCGCGCCGGCATTCTTCCCGAGCGGCAACACGACGACGCAGTTGCTGAACACGGCGGGCGTGTTCGCGGCCGGCTTCCTGATGCGTCCGATCGGCGGCTGGCTGTTCGGCCGCATCGCCGACCGCCACGGCCGCCGCAACGCGATGATGATCTCGGTGCTGATGATGTGCGGCGGCTCGCTCGTGATCGCGGTGCTGCCGACCTATGCGCAGATCGGCGCGCTCGCGCCGGCGCTGCTGCTGGTCGCGCGGCTGTTCCAGGGGCTGTCGGTGGGCGGCGAATACGGCACGAGCGCGACCTACATGAGCGAGGTGGCGCTGAAGGGCCGCCGCGGCTTCTTCGCGTCGTTCCAGTACGTGACGCTGATCGGCGGCCAGCTGTGCGCGCTGCTCGTGCTCGTGATCCTGCAGCAGACGCTGTCGGGCGACGAACTGAAGGCGTGGGGCTGGCGCATTCCGTTCGTGGTCGGCGCGGCGGCCGCCTTGATCTCGCTGTACCTGCGCAAGTCGCTCGACGAGACGTCGACGTCCGAATCGCGCGACAAGAAAAACGCGGGCACGATCCGCGGCGTGTGGCAGCACAAGGGGGCGTTCTTCACGGTGGTCGGCTTCACGGCCGGCGGCTCGCTGATCTTCTACACGTTCACGACGTACATGCAGAAGTACCTCGTGAACACGGCCGGCATGCATGCGAAGACGGCCAGCAACGTAATGACCGTCGCGCTGCTCGTCTACATGCTGATGCAGCCGGTGTTCGGCGCGCTGTCCGACAGGATCGGCCGCCGCACGTCGATGATCCTGTTCGGCGCGTTCGCGGTGATCGGCACGGTGCCGCTGATGCACGCGCTGAAGGACGTGACGAGCCCGGTGGCCGCGTTCGTGCTGATCACGGTCGCGCTCGCGATCGTCAGCTTCTATACGTCGATCAGCGGGCTGATCAAGGCCGAGATGTTCCCGCCGGAAGTGCGCGCGATGGGTGTCGGCCTGTCGTATGCGGTCGCGAACGCGATCTTCGGCGGCTCGGCCGAGTACGTCGCACTGTGGTTCAAGTCGATCGGCAGCGAGGAAACCTTCTACTGGTACGTGACCGTGCTGTGCGCGATCTCGCTGATCGTGTCGTGGCGGATGCGCGATCCGAGCAAGGAAGGGTACCTGCGTCACGAGCCGTGATCGCGCCGCGCGCGATAACGATATCGAAATCGCTTCGTTGCCGGCGACGGGCGATCCGCTTAATCTGAACCCGTAGTTCGTGTGACACCTCCTTGACTGGGATTCACGCCCGCGGCTTGCAGCGGGCGTTTTTTTGCGTGCCGCGAGGCACCGGCAACGGCGCGAGCTTGACCCGATGCGCGTCCATGGGCTCCGAAGATACAATCGGCACCGCCTGTCCGAGGCGCGATAGCCGATTCCTGAGATCCCATGAAAGAACAACATCCCTCCATTCCGAGAACCCTGCCGCGGCTGACGATCCTGCTCGCGGTCGTCAACGCCGTCATATTCCTGCTGATGTGGCGGCAGGCATCGTTCGACAGCCTGTCGAACGGCCTGCTGCTCGACTGGGGCGCCAATTTCGCGCCGTACACACTGACGGGCCAGCCGTGGCGGCTGCTGACCAGTGCGTTCCTGCACGGCGGCTGGCTGCATCTGCTGCTGAACCTCTACATGCTGGTGATGCTCGGCACCGTGCTGGAGAGCGTGGGCGGATCGACGCGGTTCGGCGTCACGTATCTGCTGTCCGCGCTCGGCGGCTCGCTGGCGAGCGCGCTGTGGTACGGGTATCACGAAGTCGGCGGCACGAGTCTCGCGTTCGGCGTCGCGCTGACGACGAGCGCGATACGGCCGGTCGTCAGCGTTGGCGCGTCGGGCGCGCTGATGGGGCTCGCGGGCGCGGCGGGTGCGTTCGCGTTGCGCATGGACCTGGATCGTGGCCGAGCCGCGCCGATGATCATCAACCTCAAGGCGGTGGCCCAAGTGATCGCGATCAACCTGGTGTCGGGCTTCTTCCTTTCCGGCATCGACCAGGCCGCGCATGTCGGCGGCGTGGTGACGGGCTTTATCGTCGGCTGGGTGCTGTACCGATCGCGCGCGACCGGACGCACGCCTGCCGGCGTCGTCGTGCCGCTCGCGCTCGCGGTGCTCGGCAGTGCCGGGATGCTGGTCGCGGCGCAGCACGCGTCCAGCGCCGAGCTGCAGGAAATGCGCGTCGACTTCGATCGCGAGCGCGTGCGGGACCGCGCGCAGCAGGCTGCGAAGCAGCAGGCCGAGACGCTCGCCGCGCAGATTCGCGACGACGAGCAGCATCGGCCCGCGCCCGTGTCGCCGGAGCAGGCCGCAGGCACCGTCATTCCGGTGGGCAAGGCGCCGTACGCGATGGTGATGGGGCCGTCCGGCAAGCGCCTGTATGTGACCGACAACGACGCGAACACGCTCGTCGTCGTCGATGTCGATACGCGCAAGGTCGTCCGCACGATTGCCGGTGAGCCGTTCAAGACGGGGCTGGACGGTTGTCAGAACAACATGTGCCGTGGACGCGGCGCAAGCGGCGTCGTTATCAGCCCGGACGAACGCTATGCGTACGTCGCGTCGATGCGCGAGGACGGTCTCGTGCGCATCGACCTGACGAGCGGCGCCATCGTCGACGGCGTGGCGCTCGGCCGGTTTCCGCGGGCGATCGTCGCGTCCGCGTCGCACGACCGGCTGTTCGTGCTGAACAGCGTCGACGACACGATCTCGGTCGTCAGCCTCACGCAATGGCCGCAGGTCCTCGCGACGCTGAAACTGGGCGACGGCGACGCGTCGGGCGTCGATTTCGGCCGGCAACTGTCGATGTGGCTGTCGCCCGACGGGCGGCGGCTGTACGCCAACTCGACGCAGCGCGGCGCGATCGTCGCATTCGATACGTCGACGAACCAGCCGGTCGGCTCGCATCCCGTCGATCAGGATTTCGTGCAAGCCGTACCGGCCGCGTCAGGTGACGGAACGTGGTTCTACGACACGTCGTCGGTCAAATGGGTGGACGCCGCGAACCTGACGACGCTGAAGACCTATCCGATCTGCCGGACTTCCGTGCACAGATTCGACGGCAGCGGCGACGGCAGGCTGATTGCCGTCAATGCGTACGCCGACCCGTCGTTGCGGGTGATCAAGATGGCAACCCGCCGGACGGTCGGCGAATTCCCGGTCGCGGGCGGGGCGTCGCAGGTGATCTTCTCGCACGACAACCGGACACTGTTCGCGCTGGGCGCCGCGGGCACGCTGTCGTTCCTGAGCATGGACCGGTCGCTCGACTATCTGCAGGGCACGGGCGACGGCGAGTTCCTGTGCGCGGCGAGCGCCGACGGCGAAGCGGGCGGCGACGGCACGTAACCCCTTCATCACGAAACCCGCTGAGCAAAGCACCATTTGTTGGTTCGAATCGGCACGACCCGCTGGTACGTTAGCGGCTTCACGGCACCACGCGCCGTGGATTTCCTCGAACCGGGCCGCCGCGCGATCCGCGGCGGCCTTCATAACAATTCAGGTCGTGCTCATGAAAATCCACACTCTCGCTACGTGGCTCGTCGGGGCTGCGCTCATTGCCGCAGGCACCGTCGCGCATGCGGACCGTCTCGACGACATCAAGAAGGCCGGCGTGCTGCGCGTCGCGACGTTCGACAGCAACCCGCCGTTCGGCTATGTCGACGGCAAGAGCAATCACATCGTCGGTCTCGACGTCGACTATGCGAAGGCGCTCGCCGACAAGCTCGGCGTGAAGCTGCAGCTCCAGCCGACCAACCCCGCAAACCGCATTCCGTTCCTGACGTCCGGCAAGGTCGATCTCGTGCTCGCGAACTTCACGATCACCGACGAGCGCGCGAAGCAGGTCGACTTCAGCATTCCGTATTTCTCGTCGGGCCAGCAGTTTCTCGCGAAGAAGGGCGTGCTGAAATCGGCCGACCAGCTGAACGGGCTGCGCGTCGGCGCCGACAAGGGCACGACCAACGAGATCACGCTGCGCGAGAAATTCCCGAAGGCGACGATCGTCGCGTACGACGACACGCCGTTCGCGTTCGCCGCGCTGCGCGCCGGCAACGTGCAGGCGATCACGCAGGACGGCCCGAAGCTGATCGGCCTGCTCGCGAACGTGCCGGACAAGCAGAACTACGAGATCCCGGCGTTCACGATCTCCAACGACTACATGGGCGTCGGCGTGCCGAAAGGCGAGACGCGCCTGCTCGGCTTCGTCAACGACACGCTCAAGGGGCTCGAGGCGAACGGGCGCGCCGTGCAGATCTACGACGCATGGTTCGGGCCGACGACGAAGACGCCGCTCACGCGCATCTTCCGGATCGGCGACAAGACCTGAGCGCGCGACACGATACGTGACACACGCGCCGCGATGCGCCGCCGGGCCAACCGGCGAGTGCATCGCGGCGCATTTCGTTGACTTCCGATCGCGGGCGCCACGCGTTCGCGCCACACGCATGCTCGGGTTGGCTCCCAAATATCTGTCCTGGCTCTGGCAGGGCTTCCTGCTGACGCTCGGTCTCGCAGCCGCGTCGGCCGTCGCCGCGACCGCCGGCGGTCTTGCGCTGTCGATCCTGCGCCATGCGCGCCACCGGGTGCTGCGCGCCGCGGTGGCGGCCGCGTACGTCGTCACGTTCCGCAACACGCCGTTGCTCGTGCAGTTGCTGTTCTGGTATTTCGGCGTCGCGTCGCTGCTGCCCGACACGTGGATCGCATGGCTGAACGCGCGCCATGCGTTCGGCATGGGCCCGTTCACGCTCGCCTGGCCGTCGTTCGAATTCGTCGCGGGCTGGGTCGGGCTGAGCGCCTATACGGCCGCGTTCGTCGCCGAGGAATGCGAGGCCGGCCTGCGCGGCGTGCGGCGCGCGCAGCACGATGCGGCGGCCGCGCTCGGCCTCACGCCGATGCAGTCGCTGCGCTACGTCGTGCTGCCGCAGGCCGTACGCATCGCGTTGCCGCCGCTGTTCGGCCAGTACATGAATCTCGTGAAGAACTCGTCGCTCGCGATGGCGATCGGCGTGGCCGAGCTGTCGTATGCGTCGCGGCAGGTCGAGACGGAGACGTTCAAGACCTTCGCCGCATTCGGCGTGGCGACTGTGCTGTACGTCGCGGCGGTGGCCGCGATCGAAGCGGGCGCATATGCGGCGACGCAATGGCGCGACCGGTTGGGGGCGGGGCGCTGACGATGGATTTCTCGCTGCTGCTCGCCAATCTGCCGTACCTGCTCGTCGGCGCGTTCCCGGAGGGGCCGCTCGGCGGTGCCGCGCTGTCGCTGCTGCTCGCGATCGCGTCGGCCGTTGCATCGGCCGTGCTCGGCATCGCCCTCGGCGTCGCGATGGCGCTCGCGCGCGGCCCCGCGCGCGTGCTGCTGCTCGCGTTCATCGGCTTCTTCCGCGCGATTCCCGTGCTGATGCTGATTTTCTGGACCTACTTCCTGATGCCCGTGCTGCTGCACATGGACGTGCCGGGGCTCGCGACGGTCGTGTGCGCGCTCGCGCTGATCGGCGGCGCGTATCTCGCGCACGCGGTGCATGCGGGCATCGTCGCGGCCGGCGACGGGCAATGGCAGGCCGGGCTGTCGCTCGGTCTCACGCGCTGGCAGACGGTGCGCTACGTGCTGCTGCCGCAGGCGATCCGGATCATGACGCCGTCGTTCGTCAACCAGTGGGTCGCGCTCGTGAAGGACACGTCGCTCGCCTATATCGTCGGCGTGCCGGAACTGTCGTTCGTCGCGACGCAGGTGAACAACCGTCTGATGGTGTATCCGGCGCCGATCTTCCTGTTCGTCGCGCTGATCTACCTGGTGCTGTGTACGTCGCTCGACGGCGCGGCACGCTGGCTGCTGTCACGTCGCCCGCGTGCGGAACGCCACGCGCGCACGGCGGCCGGGCGCGCGCAGCCGGCGCGCGGCGCGACGCGTTGACGCCAACGGGCGCCGTGCGCGTCACGACGCGGCGTAGTGCGTATTGAAGACCGCGCGCAACGTCGACGTGTCGGTCGCGAAATCGCCCCACAGCGGCCCGTCGTTCTGCGCGAACGCGAACGGCGCCGTCTTGATCGACGCGAGCCGGAAGCGCCATTGCGCCGCTTCCTGGCGGAATGCGGTGAGCTGCATGTCGGACAGCGCCGTCTGCGCGCTCGCGAGCGTGACGAGCGGGTCGACCGGATTGTTCGCGACCCGCACCTCGAAGTGCAGGTGCGGGCCCGTCGCGGCGCCGGTCATCCCGACCGAGCCGATGCGCTGGCCCTGCCTGACCCGCTCGCCGACCTTCAGCCCGTGCGCGAACGCCGACAGGTGCGCGTAGTAGGTCGAGTAACCGTCGGCGTGATCGACGATCACGTAGCGGCCGTAGCCGCCCGGATCGGTTCCGACGAACGACACGACGCCGTCGGCCGCCGCGTCGACGGGCGTGCCGCTCGGCGCGGCGAGATCGACGCCCGTATGGAACGCCATCGCCTGCGACAGCGGATGGATTCGCTCGCCGAAGAACGAGCTGATGCGCGTCCATTTGACCGGCATCGTGAACGCGGCGGCTTCGAGCGGCGAGCCGTCGAGCGCGTAGTACGCGCCGTGCTCGGCGCCCGGCGCGCGGAACCAGATCGCGCCGAACGTGCGGCCGGCGACGCGCAGCTCGAGCGCGGTAAGGCGCGGCGTGCCGTCGTTCGTATCGAACGCGACGCGGTAGTAGTCGCCGCGCTGCGCGCTCGCGCGCATCGCGACCTTGCCGCTGACGAGATCGCCGAGCTGGATGCGCACCTCGGGCGGCACGTCGAGACGGTTCAGCGTATCGGACAGCGTGAGCTCGATGTCGCCCGCCCGCAGCCCGTGCTCGGGCTCGGGCGGCGCGAGCGTGAACAGGTTCGCATAACCGAGCATGTCGTTGCGGTGCGCGCTGAGCGGCGCGAACAGGCCCGGCTGCGCGTTGCGCTCGCCGATCGTGTGGGCGAGCTCGCTCGTCACGAAATGCTGGGCAGTGGGAAACGGCGTGTCGGACAGCACGCGCTGCGGCAGCGCGGCCGTGCCCGAGTCGACGGCGCCCGGCAGTTGCGACACGGCCGGCAGCGCGGCGAGGCCGAGTGCGGCGAGGGCGCCGAGCACGGCGGCCGGCAGCATCGCGCGTACGAGCTGCCACGCGCGCACGGGACGCGGCGCGGAAGAATCAGGAATTGCGGCAGACTTGACCAAGGTGTCCACATCCAGGAAAGCGGTTCAAAGGGGTGTGGGCAGGGGCCGCCGAAAGGAGGGGGTGGCGGGCGTGCAACAAAACAGGCCCCGCCAGGGGCCTGTGTCGTTTCCGTTCGACCCAACAGCGCGGGAGGCAACCCGCTTCGAACGGCGGCGTGCATACCGGGTCGAACCCGGTTATCACGAAGACGCTAAAGAAAGATGACAGCGTCAGTCTACCGATGTTCCGCAAAATGCAGAAAATTTTAAACGGGGTCGGAAATGTTGTTTCGCAGAGCGGAAAATTGGGATGATTTCGGTGTTTTTTGCGTATCCGGACCTCATTCAGGCAATTTTTGCGCGCGTCGCCGGAGCGCGGCGGACGTGCGCACGGTGTCGAAGCCGGCGTCGAGCATGGCCTCGGCGTCGTTCCACAGATTGCCGCGCAGCCGGTTGGTCCAGATCATCGACGCGAACACGCCTTCGAGCAGCGACACGAGATAGACGGCGGCCAGATGCACGTCGAGATCGGCGGCGAGTTCACCGGCCGCGATCGCGCGGCGCAGCAGCGCCTTCGTGATGCGCAGCATCTGCAATTCGAGCAGCATGCGGCGCCGCTGCAGCGCGCCGTTTTCCTCGCTCTGCTCGCACTTCGTATAGAGGATCACGAGCACGCGCTGCATCGGGCCCGGCTCGCCGCATTCCTGCAGGTAGTGCGAGGCGGCGCGCCGCAGCGTGGCGAGCGGCGGCAGCCCGTCGCCCGCGTCGAAGCCTTCCGACGTGCGCGCGAACGCGCGGTCGCACATCGCGAGACACACCTCCATCTTGTTGCGGTAGTGGCCGTAGACGGCGCCGCGCGACATCCCGGCGGCCTCGGCGAGATCCGCCATCGCGGTTTGCGCGACGCCTTTCTCGAGCAGCACGAGCTCGGCGGCGTCGAGGATCCGGTGCTTGATGGCGAGCGATTCTTCGCGGGTCTTGCGGGCCATGTCCTGAAATTCCTTACAGTTCGCTGTCGTTTTATTGAGACAGTGTGACGGTCAGATTGAAGTGGTGTGTATTTAATCAGTCGTGACTGATTATAATCGGCCACCCTGAGCCGCCGCATTGTATCGGCGGCGAACGATCCGAGGTCACATATGAATAACAATCGCTCCCTGTTGCGCCACCGGCTGGCGCCGTTCGCGCTCGCGGCCGTGCTGGCCCTGGCCGGATGTGGAAAGGGCGACAAGGACGCCGCGCCGGAGGCCGCGAAACAGGCGACGGTCGTGACGGTGCGCCCGACGGCCGTGCCGATGACCGTCGAATTGCCGGGCCGGCTCGACGCATACCGGCAGGCGGAAGTGCGCGCGCGGGTCGCGGGCATCGTGACCGCACGCGCCTACGAGGAAGGCCAGGAAGTGAAGCAGGGCGCGGTGCTGTTCCGCATCGATCCCGCGCCGCTGAAGGCCGCGCGCGACGCCGCGCAGGGGGCGCTCGCGAAGGCGCAGGCCGCCGCGCTCGCGGCGGGCGACAAGCGCCGCCGTTACGACGATCTCGTGCGCGATCGCGCGGTGAGCGAGCGCGACCACACCGAGGCCGTGGCCGGCGACACGCAGGCGAAGGCCGATGTTGCGTCCGCGAAGGCGGAACTCGCGCGGGCGCAGTTGCAGCTCGACTATGCGACCGTCACCGCGCCGATCGCGGGCCGCGCACGGCGCGCGCTCGTGACCGAAGGCGCGCTCGTCGGCCAGGACCAGGCGACGCCGCTCACGACCGTCGAGCAGCTCGACCCGATCTACGTGAACTTCTCGCAGCCGGCCGCCGACGTCGACGCGCTGCGCCGGGCGGTGAAGAGCGGGCGCGCGACGGGCATCGCGCAGCACGACATCTCGGTGACGCTGCTGCGCGCCGACGGTACCGCGTATCCGCTGAAGGGCAAGCTGCTGTTCAGCGATCTCGCGGTCGATCCGACCACCGACACCGTCGCGATGCGCGCGCTGTTCCCGAATCCGGAGCGCGAGCTGCTGCCGGGCGCGTACGTGCGGATCGCGCTCGACACGGCGGTCGACCAGCGGGCGATCCTCGTGCCGCGCGATGCGCTGCTGCGCACGGCCGACCGCACGTCGGTGCGTGTCGTCGGCACGAACGGCAAGGTCAAGGACGTCGAGGTCGCGGCCGACCAGATGAGCGGCCACGACTGGCGCATCACGCGCGGCCTCGCGGGCGGCGAGCGCGTGATCGTCGACGATGCCGCGCAGTTCGCGCCCGATACGGCCGTCAAGCCCGTCGAGAAGGCGCCGCCGTCGAAAGCGGCGCCGGCAGCGGCCGCTTCGCAGGCGGCCGCCCGTCAAACCTGACCGGTTAACACAACACCACACCACCATGGCACGTTTCTTCATCGATCGCCCCGTCTTCGCGTGGGTGATCGCAATCTTCATCATGCTGGGCGGCGCATTCGCGATCCGCTCGCTGCCCGTTGCGCAGTACCCGGACATCGCGCCGCCCGTCGTCAGCATCTACGCGACGTACCCGGGCGCGTCCGCGCAGGTCGTCGAGGAATCGGTGACCGCGCTGATCGAGCGCGAAATGAACGGCGCGCCGGGGCTGATGTATACGTCCGCGACGAGCAGCGCCGGCGCGGCGTCGCTGTACCTGACGTTCAGGCAGGGCGTCAACGCCGATCTCGCGGCCGTCGAAGTGCAGAACCGGCTGAAGACGGTCGATGCGCGGCTGCCGGAACCGGTGCGGCGCGACGGCATCCAGGTCGAGAAGGCGGCCGACAACATCCAGCTCGTGGTGTCGCTGACCTCCGACGACGGGCGCATGACCGACGTGCAGCTCGGCGAATATGCGTCGGCGAACGTCGTGCAGGCGCTGCGACGTGTCGACGGCGTCGGCCGGGTGCAGTTCTGGGGCGCCGAATATGCGATGCGGATCTGGCCCGACCCGGTGAAGATGGCCGGGCACGGCCTCACCGCGTCGGATATCGCGTCGGCGGTGCGTGCGCACAACGCGCGCGTGACGATCGGCGACATCGGCCGCACCGCGGTGCCGGCGAGCGCACCGATCGCGGCGACGGTGTTCGCCGACGCGCCGCTGAAGACGCCGGCCGAGTTCGGCGCGATCGCGCTGCGCACGCAGGCCGACGGCTCCGCGCTGTACCTGCGCGACGTCGCGCGCGTCGAGTTCGGCGGCAACGACTACAACTATCCGTCGTACGTGAACGGCAAGGTCGCGACCGGGATGGGCATCAAGCTCGCGCCGGGCTCGAACGCGGTATCCACCGAGAAGCGCGTGCGCGCGACGATGGACGAGCTGTCCGCGTATTTCCCGCCCGGCGTGAAGTACCAGATCCCGTACGAGACGTCGTCGTTCGTGCGCGTGTCGATGAACAAGGTCGTCACGACGCTGATCGAGGCCGGCGTGCTCGTGTTCCTCGTGATGTTCCTGTTCATGCAGAACCTGCGCGCGACGCTGATCCCGACGCTCGTCGTGCCGGTCGCGCTCGCGGGCACGTTCGGCGTGATGTATGCGGCCGGCTTCTCGATCAACGTGCTGACGATGTTCGGGATGGTGCTCGCGATCGGCATCCTCGTCGACGACGCGATCGTCGTGGTCGAGAACGTCGAGCGGCTGATGGTCGAGGAGGGGCTCGGGCCGTACGATGCGACCGTCAAGGCGATGAAGCAGATCAGCGGCGCGATCGTCGGGATCACCGTGGTGCTGACGTCGGTGTTCGTGCCGATGGCGTTCTTCGGCGGCGCGGTGGGCAACATCTACCGGCAGTTCGCGCTGTCGCTCGCGGTGTCGATCGGCTTCTCGGCCTTCCTCGCGCTGTCGCTCACGCCCGCACTGTGCGCGACGCTGCTCAGGCCCGTGTCCGGCGAACATCACGAGAAGCGCGGCTTCTTCGGCTGGTTCAATCGCTTCGTCGCGCGTTCGACGCAGCGCTACGCGTCGCGCGTCGGCACGATGCTGAAGAAGCCGGTGCGCTGGCTCGTCGTGTACGGCGCGCTGACCGCGGCCGCGGGGCTGATGCTCACGCAACTGCCGACCGCGTTCCTGCCCGACGAGGACCAGGGCAACTTCATGGTGATGGTGATCCGGCCGCAAGGCACGCCGCTCGCGGAAACGATGCAGAGCGTGCGGGAAGTCGAGTCGTACATCCGCCATGACGAGCCGGCCGCGTATACGTTCGCGCTCGGCGGCTTCAACCTGTACGGCGAAGGGCCGAACGGCGGGATGATCTTCGTCACGCTGAAGAACTGGAAGGAGCGCAAGGCCGCAGACGCACACGTGCAGGCGATCGTCGCGCGCATCAACGAGCGCTTCGCGGGCACGCCGAACACGACGGTGTTCGCGATGAACTCGCCCGCGCTGCCCGATCTTGGCTCGTCGAGCGGCTTCGACTTCCGGCTGCAGAACCGCGGCGGGCTCGACTACGCGACGTTCAGCGCCGCGCGCGAGCAGCTGCTCGGGGCGGGCCGCAAGGATCCCGCGTTGACCGACCTGATGTTCGCCGGCACGCAGGACGCGCCGCAACTGAAGCTCGACATCGATCGCGCGAAGGCGTCCGCGCTCGGCGTGTCCATGGATGAGATCAACACGACGCTCGCGGTGATGTTCGGCTCGGACTATATCGGCGACTTCATGCACGGCACGCAGGTGCGGCGCGTGATCGTGCAGGCCGACGGGCTGCACCGGCTCGATCCGGACGACGTGAAGAAGCTGCGCGTGCGCAACTCGCACGGCGAGATGGTGCCGCTCGCGGCGTTCACGACGCTGCACTGGACGCTCGGGCCGCCGCAGCTCACGCGCTACAACGGCTTTCCGTCGTTCACGATCAACGGCTCGGCCGCGCAGGGCCACAGCAGCGGCGAGGCGATGGCCGCGATCGAGCAACTCGCGGCGAAGCTGCCGGCCGGCACCGGCTATGCGTGGTCGGGGCAGTCGTTCGAGGAGCGGCTGTCGGGCGCGCAGGCGCCGATGCTGTTCGCGCTGTCGGTGCTCGTCGTGTTTCTCGCGCTCGCGGCGCTCTACGAGAGCTGGTCGATTCCGTTCGCGGTGATGCTGGTCGTGCCGCTCGGCGTGATCGGCGCGGTGCTCGGCGTCACGCTGCGGGCGATGCCGAACGACATCTACTTCAAGGTGGGGCTGATCGCGACGATCGGCTTGTCCGCGAAGAACGCGATCCTGATCGTCGAAGTCGCGAAGGACCTGGTCGCGCAGCGCATGTCGCTCGTCGACGCCGCGCTCGAGGCCGCGCGCCTGCGGCTGCGGCCGATCGTGATGACGTCGCTCGCGTTCGGCGTCGGCGTGCTGCCGCTCGCGTTCGCATCGGGCGCCGCGTCCGGCGCGCAGATGGCGATCGGCACCGGCGTGCTCGGTGGCGTGATCACGGCGACCGTGCTCGCGGTGTTCCTCGTTCCGCTGTTTTTCGTGATCGTCGGCCGCCTGTTCGACGTCGGCCCGCGCCGGCGCGGCGGCGCGCAGCCGGCGACGATGGAGGGTTCCCAATGATGTTTGCGCTGAATGCACAGGCGGCGCTGCGGGTTCAGGTCGCGCTGGCCGCCGCGCTCGCGCTGGCCGGCTGCACGCTCGCACCGCGTTACGAGCGGCCGGCGGCGCCCGTGCCGGCGACCTATGCGCCTGTCGACGAGAGTGCCGCGCCGGCCGCGGCATCGCCGGCCGATGCCGCGCTGCTCGACGACTGGCGCACGTACTTTACCGATGCCGCGCTGCAGGCGTGGATCGACGCGGCGCTCGCGAACAACCGCGACCTGCGGGTCGCCGCCGGCCGGCTCGAGGAAGCGCGCGCGCTGTACGGCGTGCAGCGCGCGGACCTGATGCCGTCGGTCGATGCGAATCTGGGTTACGAGCGTGCGCGCCAGTACGACCCGGTCGTGCGCGAAAGCGCGATCAGCGGGCTGTATCGTGCGGGCGTGGGTGTCAGCGCGTACGAGCTCGACCTGTTCGGCCGCGTGCGCAGCCTGTCCGACGCGGCGCTCGCCGAGTATTTCGCGACGGCCGACGCGCAACGCACGGTGCGCATCGGCGTGATCGCCGACGTGGCGGGCGCGTACGTGTCGGAGCGCTCGCTGCACGAGCAGCTCGCGCTGGCGCAGCGCACGCTGGACGCGCGCGAACGCATGGCCGCGCTCACGCAGCGTCGTTATGCGGCCGGCACGAGCGACGCGATCGAGCTGCGCTCGGCCGAGATGCTGGTGGCATCTGCGCGCGCATCGCAGGCCGCGCTGCAGCGCGAGCATGCGCAGTCCGTGCGGGCGCTGCAGTTGCTCGCGGGCGATTTCGCGCGCGTGGCGCCCGGCGACGGGCTGACGCTCGACACGCTCGCGATCGCGCCCGTGGCGCCCGGCGCACCGAGTGCGCTGCTCGAACGGCGGCCGGACATCCGGCAGGCGGAGGCGCGGCTCAAGGCCGCCAACGCGCAGATCGGCGCCGCGCGCGCGGCGTTCTTTCCGCGCATCACGCTGACGAGCGACTACGGCTCGGTCAGCGATGCGTTCTCGAGCCTGTTTGCCGGCGGCACGAGCGTGTGGACGTTCGCGCCGCGCATCACGTTGCCGATCTTCGCGGGCGGACGCAACCGCGCGAACCTCGACGTCGCGAACGCGCGCAAGCACATCGCGGTTGCCGATTACGAGAAGACGGTGCAAACCGCGTTCCGCGAAGTGGCCGACGCATTCGCCGCGCGCGACTGGATCGATCGCCAGCTCGCCGCGCAGCAGGACGTGTATGCGGCCGACGGCGCGCGGCTGAAGCTCGCGGAACGTCGATACGCGGGCGGCGTCGCGACGTATCTCGAACTCCTCGACGCGCAGCGCAGCACGTACGAGTCGGGGCAGGAGCTGATCCGGCTCAAGCAGCTCAGGCTCGCGAATGCGATCGCGCTGTACCGCGCGCTCGGCGGCGGCTGGTCGCCGGCGGAAGCCGACGCGTGACGGTGCCGTCCCGCATGCGTGATATCCGGTAATGTGACCGCTGTCGGCGCGCGGTCGTGGCCGCGCGTTGGATACGCTGGTCGACACGACGCAGCGGAGCACGTATGGGAATCGATCCAGCCCGGCTGGGAGTGGCGTTCGCCGCCGGCATGGCGTTCGTGGCGGCGCAAGCGGCGCACGCGCAGGTGGCTGACGTCGCGGCAACAAGGCAGCCCGCGCACGCGCAAGCCGACGCGGCGACGATTCCTCCCGGGCCGGCCGCCGCGACGGTGAACGTCGCGGGCGTCGCATTGCCGGTCTTCACCTATCGCCCCGCGCATTGCGTACCGGCGACGCTGCTTATCGTATTCCATGGCGTGCAGCGCGACGGCGCCGCCTACCGTGACCACGCGATACCGCTTGCCGAGCGCATCTGCGCGATCGTCGTCGCGCCGCAGTTCGACGCGGCGCGCTTTCCACGCAACGTTTATCAATATGGCGGCGCGAGCGCCGCGCACGGGTTGTCGCGCGATCCGCGCCAGCCGCGCGCGCTGGTCGCGCCGCTCATCGACTGGGCACGGCGCGCATCGGGGATCGCCGCACCCCGCGTCGTGCTGCTCGGCCATTCGGCAGGCGCGCAGTTCCTCGATCGCGTTGCCGCGTACGGACGCGTGCCCGGCGTCGCGCGCATCGTGATCGCGAATCCGTCGACCTGGGTAATGCCGAGCGTGACCGACGCCGCACCGTTCGGCTTCGGCGGCCTCGGCCCGGCGCATGCCGGGGACGATGCGCTGCGCGCGTATCTCGCGCAACCGGTGACCGTGCTGCTCGGCACCGACGACACCGGCGGCAGGCACCTCGTCCACGGCAGCGAAGCGGACGGGCAGGGGGCCAACCGCTACGCGCGCGGCCTCAATGCCATTCGCGCCGCCCGGACCGTGGCCGCGCAACGCGGCTGGACGTTCAACTGGCGCCTCGTCGAGGCGCCCGGCATCGGCCACGACGCCGCCCGCCTGTTCGCATCGCCGGCCGCGCGCCGCGCGGTGCAGGACGACCGCTGATTCCGCTCCTTCTTCCCGCTTTTCAGACCGAGCGCGTGACGGTACGACGCCGTCGCGCGTGCATCGGCCTGGTTCTTCAATTGTCAAATGCGAATTTCAATTCTATTACGTGATTTTGATTATTCGGCGACAAAGTGACGCATGTAAAACGTTAAACTCGATCGCGCAAACGATTGCGCGAAATATGGGTTGCGAGCGAGCCGGAAGTTAATTTCTTGTGGATTGAAAATCGCGGCGCGTTGCCGTTGTGAATCGGCAACGAATGGCGGATTGGTGCAGGATTATGGCCTTGCGGTATCGGATCGCCTGAAGCCATTGCCAGCATGCCTCCAGCGGGTTTTTGGAGGGTGCGACGGGAAATGTTCTTTATCTTCATACGGTTTTGGAATGTCAATCAGGATTGCAGATCAAAGTAAAAAGATTGTGAACTGACGGGAAACAATCATATGAATGGCGGTAAATCGAACATTGTCAGAAGCATTTGACAATGATTTACAGAAAACTTTCACGATTATCTCGATAATGCCGCCTCGTGACGGACGGGGCGAGCCAAGCGCTACCGGTTGTGTCCGCCACGTCGTCCCATTCTTTTGCCATTCATACGGAATCGATCATGAAGAAATCCCTCCTGTCCGCCGTCGCCTTCGCAGCGCTGTCCTCGTCGGCCTTCGCAGCGGGCACCGGCACGATCAACTTCACGGGCGAGATCGTCGCGGGCGCATGCGGCATCGATTCGGGCTCGGTCAACCAGACCGTCAACCTCGGCAAGGTGCCGACCAACGTGTTCAAGCAAGCTGGCGACAAGTCCACGCCGACCAACTTCGACATCAAGCTGACCGACTGCGACACGAGCGTCGCGCAGAACGCGTACTTCACGTTCACGGGCACGTCGAGCGCGGGCCAGCCGAAGCTGCTCGCCACGATCGGTTCGGCAACCAACGTCGGCATCCGCCTGCAGGCAGCGTCGGGCGAATACCTCGACAACGGCGCCGAGCAGAAGGCACCGACCGTGCTGCAAAACGGCACGAACGTCGCACGCTTCGCGGCAATGTACGAAGCGACCGCAGCCGGCGTGACGCCGGGTACTGCCGAAGGCGTGGCGAACTTCACCGTCCGCTACCAGTAAGCCGCCGTACCGGGGAAGGGTGCGCGCACCCTTCCTCGTTCGTTTTTCCTCCTTTCCCCCTTCATTGGACTTCCGGTAGCGCCGCGTGCGAATCAGACATTCCTTCCTTTGCGTCTCCGTGCTGGTTGTCGGCAGCCAGAGCCATGCGACGGAATTCAATTCGTCGTTCCTGAACATCGACGGCTCGAACAACGTCGATCTGTCGCAGTTCTCGCAGGCGGACTTCACGCTGCCGGGCGAGTACATGCTCGACGTACAGGTCAACGACCTGTTCTACGGGCTGCAGGCGATCGAATTCATCGCCGTCGACGCGTCGGGGGCCGGCAAACCGTGCCTGCGCCCGGAGCTCGTCGCGCAATTCGGGCTGAAGCCGTCGCTCGCGAAGGACCTGCCGCGCTTCCAGGGCGGACGTTGCGTCGACCTCGGCGCGATCGAGGGGGCGACCGTGCGCTACCTGAAAAGCGACGGACGGCTCAAGATCACGATTCCGCAGGCTGCGCTCGAGTTCAGTGATGCGACCTACCTGCCGCCGGAGCGCTGGTCGGAAGGGATCCCCGGTGCGATGCTCGACTATCGCGTGATCGCGAACACGAACCGCAACTTCGGCACGGGTGGCGGGCAAACGAATTCGATCCAGGCCTACGGGACGGTTGGCGCGAACTGGGATGCGTGGCGCTTTCGCGGCGACTACCAGGCGCAATCGAACGTGGGCAACACGGCCTACGCGGACCGCACGTTCCGCTTCAGCCGGCTTTATGCATTTCGCGCGCTACCGTCGATCCAGTCGACGGTGACGTTCGGCGACGACTACCTGACGTCCGACATTTTCGACACGTTCGCGCTGACGGGCGCGTCGATCCGCAGCGACGACCGCATGCTGCCGCCTTCGCTGCGTGGTTATGCGCCGCTGATCTCGGGCGTCGCGCGCACCAATGCGACGGTGACCGTGTCGCAGGCGGGCCGCGTGTTGTACGTGACGCGCGTGTCGCCGGGCGCCTTCGCGCTGCAGAACATCAATACGAGCGTGCAGGGCACGCTCGACGTCGCGGTCGAGGAAGAAGACGGCAGCGTGCAGCGCTTCCAGGTGACGACGGCCGCCGTGCCGTTCCTCGCGCGCGCCGGGCAATTGCGCTACAAGGCCGCCGTCGGCAAGCCGCGGCTCTTCGGCGGCGCCGGCATCACGCCGTTCTTCGGCTTCGGTGAAATCGCCTACGGCCTGCCGTTCGACGTGACGGCGTACGGCGGTTTCATTGCCGCGTCGGGCTACACGTCGATCGCGCTCGGCGTGGGCCGCGACTTCGGCGCGTTCGGCGCGCTGTCGGCCGACCTCACACATGCGCGGGCGAAGCTGTGGTGGAACGGCGCGACGCGCAACGGCAACTCGTACCGCATCAACTATTCGAAGCACTTCGACGGGCTGGATGCCGACGTGCGTTTCTTCGGCTATCGCTTCTCCGAGCGCGAATACACGAACTTCGCGCAGTTCTCGGGCGACCCGACCGCGTACGGCCTCGCCAACAGCAAGCAGCGCTACTCGGCGACGCTGTCGAAGCGTTTCGGCGACACGTCGACCTATTTCTCGTACGACCAGACGACCTACTGGGAACGCGCGAACGAGCAGCGCGTCGGCCTCACGCTGACGCGCGCGTTCTCGATCGGCACGCTGCGCCGCGTGAACGTCAGCCTGTCCGCGTTCCGCACGCTCGGCGCGGGCGGCAGCGGCAACCAGGTCTCGGTTACCGCGACGTTGCCGATCGGCGGCCGCCACACCGTCACGTCGAACCTGACGACGGGTAGCGGCAGCACGAGCGTGAACGCCGGTTACATCTACGACGATCCGGATGGCCGCACCTACCAGATCAACGCGGGCGCGACCGACGGGCGCGCGTCGGCGAACGCGAGCTACCGCCAGCGCTCGTCGGCGTATCAGCTGACCGCGCAGGCGTCGACGCTCGCCAATGCGTATGCGGCCGCGTCGCTCGAAGTCGACGGGTCGTTCGTCGCGACGCAATACGGCGTTTCGGCGCACGCGAACGGCAATGCGGGCGACACGCGGCTGCTGGTGTCGACCGACGGCGTGCCCGACGTGCCGCTGTCCGGCACGCTCTCGCATACCGATTCGCGCGGTTACGCGGTGCTCGACGGCATCTCGCCGTACAACGTCTACGACGCGACCGTCAACGTCGAGAAGCTGCCGCTCGAGGTGCAGGTGACGAACCCGATCCAGCGCATGGTGCTGACCGACGGCGCGATCGGCTTCGTGAAGTTTTCCGCCGCGCGCGGCAGCAACCTGTACCTGACGATGACCGACCCGGCAGGCAAGCCGCTGCCGTTCGGTGCGTCGGTGCAGGACGCGGCGAACGGCAGGGAACTCGGCATCGTCGGCGAGGGCGGCGCGGCGTTCCTGACCCAGGTTCAACCGAAATCCACGCTGGCGGTGCGCGCGGGCGAACGCACGCTCTGCACGATCGACACGCTGCCGAACCAGCTCCAACTCGAAGGCACGCCGATTCCGGTGACGTGCCAGACGCCCGGCGAGTCGCATGCGGCGACCGGCCGGACCGAACGATGAATCAACGGACATTGCGATGAAACTTCTTTCTTCTCTTTTCCTGCGGCGCGCGACCTGCGCGCTCGCAGCCTTCGGCACGCTGCTGGCGGGCGCCGCGCAGGCGGCGATCGTGCCCGATCGCACGCGCGTGATCTTCAACGAAGGCGAACAGGCCGCCGTCGTCACGATCACCAACAAGAGCACGACATATCCGTATCTCGTGCAGTCGTGGCTCGAGGACGCGAAGGGCAACAAGATCACGTCGCCGCTGATGGTCGTGCCGCCGTTGCAGCGCGTCGAGGCGAACGAGCGCAACGTGCTGCGGATCGCGAAGCTGCCGGGCACCGAGCTGCCGGCCGATCGCGAATCGGTGTTCTACCTGAACATCCGCGAAGTGCCGCCGAAGACCGATACGCCGAACACGCTGCAGATCGCGCTGCATACGCAGATGAAGCTGTTCTACCGGCCGAAGGCCGTGCAGCCGGCGCGCGACGAGGACTGGACGCTGCCGATGACGTTGCGCGTCGATGCGGCCGCGCACAAGCTCGTGTTCGACAATCCGACGCCGTATCACATCACGATCGTCGACGTGGCGTCGGGTGCGCAGAAGACGCACGTGCCGCTGGAGCCGGTGATGGTGAGCCCGATGAGCACGGCCGACGTGCCGTTCAAGGCCGCGACGCCCGCGACGCTGTTCGTCACGCACGTCGACGATTACGGCGGCCAGGTGGCGGTCGAGTATGCGTGCGAGGCCGGTGCGTGCAAGAGCGTGAAGAAATGAGCGGCGCACGGCGAAACGCCGGCGGTGCGTACGCATGGCTGAGATGGTGCGTGGTCGCGCTGTTTGCCGCGATGGTTCAGCCCGCATGGGCGGTGCGCTGTGTCGCGGACGGCGGCGGCACGGTGCTGACGGAAGCGATCGGCAATGTTGCGTCGTATCCGACCGATGCGCCGGATGGATACGTGATCTGGGTGTCGCCGCCGCGCACGACGACGGGATACTGCTACAAGGATCTCGGCGGCGACATGGCGACGTTCGGGGAGTCGATCTATTTCTATGCGAACCCCGAAAAGCAGACCCCGGCTGCGTGGGGGCTCGAGATCGGCATTCGCTATCTTGGCGAAGACTACTTCGGCCGCAGCAGTCAGCCCGGCGATGGCGTGAAGACGAATACTTACGTCGACTCTTGCTGGACGTTCCCGAAGTGCGAGAGGTTTCCGCTGAGCATCACCTATCAGGTCGTGGTGCGCAAGCGCGGCAACTGGTCGCAGCCGCCGTCCGACATCTACGCGGTGTTCCAGTTCGATGGCAGAGGCGGCCTGAACTACATCAATCCGAGCTTTCGCTACAAGTTGAGCGGGCTGCAGAAACTCAAGCCGACGCCGTGCACGGTCGACGTGCTGGTGACGCCCGAGCCGGGCATCGTCAACTTCGGGCAGGTGCAGACGTCAGGCAACGGGTTCCTGCCGGCCGTGCCGCGCAAGCGGTTTTCGCTGTCGCTGACCAAGAAGTGCAGCATTCCGGTGCGCGTCGACGGTTACTTCGAAGCGACGAAGGGCACTGTGCAAAACGGCTTGCTGGTGCCTGAAAGCAAGAGCAACTTTGGCATCGGCCTGGAAGACAGTCAGGGCAAGCCGATCGAATTCAACAAGCAATTCACGCTCACGCAGTTTCCGGCCAACGTCGCCAACCAGAGCGTGACGCTTGATGCCGTGCTGAAGGCGTTCGGCCCGCCGAAGATCGGTCCGTTCAACGCGTCGGCGACGATCCGGATTTTCCTTTACTGAGTTCGAGACGGTGCGAGCGGCGTGCATTGCGGCGCAAGCCGCTCGCACCGAATTTCATTGACGGTGTTTCGGGGGAGACGAGATGCAGTTGAGAAGCAGTGTGGTTGCGGCAGTGCTGGCCGCTTCGGCAATGAGCGCGGTTCACGCGCAGACGGTATCGGCGGGCGGTTATTCTCTGACGGTGTTGGGCGAGCTGGGCGGACCGCGTGGCAGCCAGAACTACGGTTCGGCCGTCAGCGCGGACGGCAAGACGATCGTCGGCTTCAACAGCACCTGGACGATACCAGGTCACTCATTCGCGTTTTCCTGGTCTCCCGCGGCCGGCTGGCAGCGGCTGGCCGCGCCGGCGAACGCCGAAGACTCTTATGCACAAACGGTATCGGCCGACGGTCGGATTGTCGGTGGCTCGATCGGCGCTACGCAAGCCGACAACAATTTCGATCGATGGGCGGTGCGATGGCCCGGCGACGGTCGCACGCAGACGATCGTGCCGCAAGCAGCGGGCCGGGCCAGCCGCGTTGAAGTCGGCAACCGCGATGGCTCCAGAATGGCCGGACATTTCTTCAGTACAGACGGCCGGAATGCGATGTTCCTGTGGGACGTGCGCAGCGGCTTCGCGAGCCTGACGCCGACAGGCGATTCGGCGGGACAGTTCTTGGCGATGAACCAGGCGGGCAACGCAGCGGCAGGTTTCGCCGGCAATGTCGATGGGGTGTACGGAACCCGTGCATTCTTGTGGACCGAGAACGACGGGGTCCGGCTATTGCCGACGCTCGGCACGAAGGAGACGGTGCTGGATATCGCGTATGGCGTGAGTGACGATGGACGGACGATCGTCGGGACGTCCGACACCGGAAGGATGCTGACGGCTCCGTACGGACCGGTACCGGAATCGAGAGCCGTGCGATGGACGGATGGCGGCGATGCCGTTCAGTCGCTCGGTGTTCTCGACGGCGACGACTACAGCAGCGCAACCTCGATCAGTGCCGACGGGCGTGTCGTGATTGGCGAATCGGGCAATAGCCAGCGAGGCGGTCCGTCGCGCGTCTACATCTGGACACAGCAAAGCGGCATGCGCAGTCTCGATGCGCTGCTCGCGGCCGCGGGCATTTCGGTCGGCACGCTGAACTTGACCGGCTTGATCGGCGCCAGCCCGGACGGCCAGACCATCACGGGGCAAGGCTATCGCGAAGACGACCCCGACGGGAAGACGCAGTTCTGGCAAGTGCACATCGATGCAGCGACATTGCGGTCGCTGCCGCCGGCGAGTCCGGGCGCGGACACACTGCGCGTGCGGACGTCCCAGCCGAAGCTTGCGTCGTTCAAGTTGTCGGCGAAGCAACGCGCGCCGCTGCGCGGCAACGCGTGCGGCACGGGCGCCGGCCGTGCGTGGCTCGTGCAATGCCGGATGCCGATGCAAGCAGCACATTGACCGATACACGCGCCGGGCGGCACTGTCGGCCGCCCGGCGCCTCGTCGCCTTCATCGCACCGGTGATGAGGGCGATCGAAGCGACGTTCGCGATGCGGCTGCGCTTCACCGATCCATCTCCCCCAAAAGCCGGGAACGACTCGTCGGCCCAGGCCCGCAAGCCATCCGTCCATCGGACGCCTCCGCACACCCGCGTGCAACGCCGCCTTTATTCATACAAATCCGACCAATCCGAAGGGGTATTTAAGAATCGGATTGAGAATGATTTGCGTTTACGTTAAATTGCGCTATCTCGGAATTTGACGGAGCAGATCGATGGCGATGGCGGAAGTGCTCGACCGACCGGCGGCGGCAGCGGCGAACCCGTTCCTCGGCAGCCCATCCGATCGGCCGTCCAGGCCCGCGCTGCAGGCGCGCCGCGCGGCGAGGCCGAGCGCGCAGGGCGCGTTGCTCGACGTGCTGATCTCGCATCGCGCGATGCTCGTGAACGTCGCGCGCGGCTTCGTCGGCTGTGCGAGCCGTGCCGAGGACGTCGTGCACGACGTGTTCGTGAAGCTCGTCGAATTCCCGAACCAGGATGCGGTGCGCCAGCCGGTCGCGTACGTGACGCGGATGGTGCGCAATGCGTCGATCGACGCGTGCCGCCGGCAAAACCTCGAGAACGTCTATCACACGGAAGAGGACGACGGCTTCGACGTGCCGTCGCCCGAGCCGACGCCGGAAGCCGCGCTGCTGACGCGCGATACGCTGCGGCGCGTGTGGGCCGCGCTCGACGACCTGCCGGCGCGCAGCCGCGCGGCCTTCGAGATGGTGCGGCTGCGCGAGGAGACGCTGCAGACCGCGGCGCGCGCGCTGAACGTGTCGCAGACGCTCGTGCATTTCATGGTGCGCGATGCGGAGCGCCACTGCGCGGAATGCCTCGACGCATGCCATCGCGGTGTCGCGTGCCCGGTATTTCTCGGCGGCCGCACGCGGCGCCGGTGAGCGCGGGTAAAAAAACGCGCCGGCCAATCGTCTATCAGACAGGCGCGGCCGAAACCGCCGCTTTGCCATCCGCTTTGCCACTTTCAACCGCCTCAGCGATTTCCGATCATGACGCAAGCCACGACGCCTTCCGCCGACACCGACGATCTCGTCTATACGGTCGTCATCAACGACGAAGAACAGTATTCGATCTGGCCGACGTTCCGGCCCGTGCCGGCCGGCTGGCGCGAGGTCGGCGTGAGCGGCCCGAAAGCCGACTGTCTCGCGCACATCGAGACCGTCTGGACCGACATGCGCCCCGCGAGCCTGCGCCGCGCGATGGACGGCGAGCGCGCATCGCGCGCGTCGTGACCTGTTGCGCCGTGACCCGGCGCACCACCTGAAGAGGACGTTGCATGACCCTGCTTTCGTTGCCGACGCTCGACGACCTGCGTATCGAGCCGGGGCTGCCCACCGTCGTGTCGCCGCGCGGCAGCGACGGGATGTCGATCGACGACGTCGCGCCGCTGGCGCGCGAGATCGCGGCCGACACGCTCGAACGGGCGGGCGGCGTGCTGTTCACGGGTTTTCACGTGCCGTCGATCGACGCGTTCCAGCAGTTCGCGGCGTCGTTCGGCGATCCGCTGATCGGCTATGAATACGCGTCGACGCCGCGCAGCCAGGTCGAGGGCGCCGTCTACACGTCGACCGAGTACCCGCCGCACCGCGCGATTCCGCTGCACAACGAGCAGTCGTATACGCGCGAATGGCCGCTGCGGATCTGGTTCCACTGCGCGCTCGCCGCGCCGAAGGGCGGGGCGACGCCGATCGCGGACAGCCGTGCCGTCTACCGTGCGCTCGATCCGGCGCTCGTCGCGCGTTTCGAGAAGCGCGAGCTGCTGTACGTGCGCAATTTCGGGCAGGGGCTCGACCTGCCGTGGCAGCAGTCGTTCGGCACCGACGAACCGGCCGAGGTCGAACGGATGTGCGCGGCGCGCGGCATCGAATGCGCGTGGCGCACCGACGACGACGGCGAGCTGCTGCTGCGCACGCGCGAACGCTGCCAGGCCGTCGCGCGCCATCCGCGCACCGGCGAGCGCGTGTGGTTCAACCAGGCGAACCTGTTTCACCTGTCGGCGCTCGACGACGACATGCAGGAAGCGCTCGTCGACGCGGTCGGGCTCGAGAACGTGCCGCGCAACGTCTATTACGGCGACGGCGAGCCGCTCGAAGCCGACGCGCTCGCGGAGATCCGCGGCGTGCTCGACCAGCAGCGCATCGTGTTCCCGTGGCGCACGGGCGACGTGCTGATGCTCGACAACATGCTGACCGCGCATGCGCGCGACCCGTTCGAGGGGCCGCGCAAGGTCGTCGTCGCGATGGCGCAGAGTTATACGGTCCCGCGCGACCGAACGGAGGATCGATGACGCGTCGTACCGCCGCGCTTGCCGCGCGCGGGCTGTCGGTGGGATATCGCGACCATGTCGTGATCGACGGGCTGGACCTGTCGATCGCGGCCGGCCGCGTAACCGCGCTGTGCGGACCGAACGGCTGCGGCAAGAGCACGCTGCTGCGCACGCTCGCGGGCTTGCAGCCCGCGCGTGCCGGCCATGTCGAAGTGAACGGGCAGCCGCTCGCGTCGTTTCGCCGTCGCGCGCTCGCGCGCGAGCTGACGATGCTCGCGCAGTTCAACCAGATCCCGTCGGGCCTCACGGTGCGCGAGCTCGTCGCGTACGGGCGCTATGCGTACGGCGGCTTCCTGCGCGGCCTGTCGCGCGCCGACCATGCGGCGATCGACGAGGCGCTCGACACGAGCGGCCTCGCCGGCGACGCGGAGCGCGACGTCGGCGCACTGTCGGGCGGCGAGCGCCAGCGTGCGTGGATCGCGATGGCGCTCGCGCAGCAGGCGCCGATCGTGCTGCTGGACGAACCGACGACCTATCTCGACATCCACCACCAGCTCGACATCCTCGATGCGCTGCGCACGCTGAACCGCACGCGCGGGCTGACGATCGTGTGGGTGCTGCACGACCTGAACCAGGCGGCCGCATACAGCGACGAGATCGTGCTGATGCGCGCGGGCCGCCTCGTCGCGCAGGGCACGCCCGACGCGATGCTCGATCCGGCACGACTGCGCGCAGCGTTCGGCGTCGAAATGCTGAAGCTTTCGCATCCTCAAACGGGCGCACCGATGTGCGTGCCGGCCTACGGGCCGACCACCGACGGCGCGCCGCAGGCGGCCGGTGTCTTCGACCGGGATCTCGCCGTATGACCACGTTCGCGATGCGCAAGCGCCGCGCCGCATCCGCCGGCGGCAGGGTCATGCGGCCGAACCGCGCCGGCGCGCTGGCGATCGGCATGCTGCTGCTGATCGCGTGCGTCGCCGCGCTGCGCGCCGCGCCTGACCTGCGCGCATGGTGGGGCGCCGCGCCCGACAGCGACGCGGACGCGCTTGCGCACGTGTTCCTGTTCGACCTCAACCTGCCGCGCGTCGCGGCCGCGCTCGTCGCGGGCGGGTGCCTCGGCATCGCGGGCGCGCTGTTCCAGTCGCTCACGCGCAATCCGCTCGCGTCGCCCGACTTGCTCGGCGTGACGGGCGGCGCCCAGCTCGGCCTGCTTGCGGCGATGCTCGTGCCGGCGCTGGCCGGCGTCGCGTCGGTGCCGCTGCTGTTCGTCTGCGGGCTGGCCGCGGCCGCCTGCGCGATCGCCGCAGCCGGCGGCTGGCGCGCGACGCCGTTGCGCCTCGTGCTCGCGGGCAGCGTGTGCATGCTGCTGTTCGCCGCGCTGTCGACACTCGTGCTGGCCTTCTTCGAGCAGAACATCGCGGGCGCCGCGCTGTGGACCAACGGCAGCCTGTACCAGCCGGGCGCGACCGGCCTCGCGCTCGCCGCGCGCTGGCTCGTCGTGCCGCTCGTCGCCTTGCCGTTCGTGATCCGGCCGCTGAATCCGCTCACGCTCGGCGACGATGCAGCGGCCGCGGCCGGCGTGCGCGTCGACGCAACGCGGCTCGCCGCGACGATCGTCGCGGTCGCGTTCACGAGCGTGGCCGTCAGTATCGCGGGCCCGCTGTCGTATGTCGGCCTCGTCGCGCCGAACCTGCTGCGCCAGGTGCGCGGCGCGCGCGCGGCTCGGCTCGGCGTGCTGGTGCCGCTGTCGGCGCTCGCGGGCGGTGCGCTCGTCCTTCTCACCGACAGCGCGGTGCTCGCGTCGGGCCTCGACGCCACGCTGTCGACCGGCGTCGCGATCGCGCTGGTCGGCACGCCGCTGATGCTGGCGATGATCCGGCGCGGTGCCGCGTGGTCGGGCGTGCTGCACGCGGGCCCCGAGCGCGCGGCGTCCGGGCGCGCGACGCGCGTAGTCGGCTGGCTCGACGGGCTGCGCTGGCCATCGCGCACGGTGCTGTTCGCGCTGGCGGGTGCGCTCGTGCTGCTCGCGGGCGCGTCGGCCGGCCCCGAATGGCTGACGCCCGCGCGCTGGCAGGCGGCGCTGTCGGGCGCCGACCCGGTCGCGCGGATGCTGATCGACCTGCGCATGCCGCGCCTGCTGTGCGCGCTCCTCGCGGGCGCGCTGCTGGCGGTGAGCGGCGTCGCGATGCAAAGCGTCGTGCGCAATCCGCTCGCGGGCCCCGAGGTGCTCGGCGTCACGCAGGGGGCGGGGCTCGTCACGCTGTTCGCGCTCACGCGCTGGCCGCTCGCGGGCGGCGGCGTGCTCGCCGGCGCGGCGCTGGCGGGCGGCGGACTGTCGCTCGCGATCACGCTCGCGCTGAATCACCGGCATCGCTATGCGCCGCTCGCGGTGGCGCTCACCGGGATCGTGATCGGCACGCTGTGGACGACATTGTCGGAATGGCTGATCACGCAGGAAAGCGTGCAGCCCGCGCGCTTCGTCGTGTGGCTCGTCGGCGGCACGTATGGCCGCAGCTGGGGCGAGGTGTCGATGCTGCTGCCGTGGTGCGTGCTCGCGGTGCCCGTGTTCGCGTGGCTCGCGAAGCCGCTCGACATGCTCGCGCTCGGCGACGACCAGGCGGCCGCGCTCGGCCTGCCGGTGGCTGCGCTGCGGCCGCTCGCGCTGACGATCGCGACGCTCGCCGCGTGCGCGGCGGTCGCGGCGGTCGGGCCGGTCGGCTTCATCGGGTTGATGGCGCCGCACCTCGCGGCGATGCTCGGCGCGCGCCGGCACCGTACGCGGTTGTGGCTCGCGGCCGCGTGCGGCGCGCTGATCCTCGGTGCGGCGGATCTCGCGGCGCGCACGGCCGTCGCACCGCGCGAAGTGCCGGCGGGCGTGCTGACCGCGCTGATCGGCGCGCCGTACCTGCTCGGGCTCCTGATCCTCGAGGGGCGCCGCGCCCGGCGCGCGGGGCGATGACGCCGCCGGCCCCCGGCGTGCACCACACGCGCGCGACGTGCTTCGCGTCGTTCGCGCCGGCTGAATTCGCGCCGTATCTCGACGCGGTGTGGCTCGGCATGCCCGAAGACGCATGTGCGGCAAGCGCGGCGCTCGTGCCGGTGACCGCGCTGCGCGACCATCGCGACGCGCTGCTCGACGCGATGGTCCGCCATTACGGCGGCGATCCGGCGCAGCACGCGCGCGCGCTGATGTCGCAATGGAGCAAATACTATTTCGGCCGCGCGGCGCCGGCCGGCGTCGTCGCCGCGCTGACGCTCGGCCGGCCGCTCGACATGACACCCGAGCGTACGTTCGTCGCGCTCGACGACGGGATGCCCGCCGCGCTGTACTTCACGCGCGATGCGCTCGGCGAACCCTGCGACGACCCGGCGCCACGCTACGCGGGCCTCGTCGCGCATCTCGGCGCGGTGATCGACCTGCTCGCGGCGATGGGGCGCGTCACGCCGCGCGTGCTGTGGAGCAACGCGGGCAACCTGCTCGACTATCTGCTCGACGTCTGCGGCGCGCAGCCGTGTGCGGCCGACCCCGGGCGCGACGCCGCGTGGCTGTTCCGGTCGGCGTGCGTCGACGGCGAACCGAATCCGTTGCGCATGCCCGTGCGCGATGCGGTGCCGCGTTCTGCGCTGCTGCCGACGCCGTTCCGCGCGCGCCGCGTGTGCTGCCTGCGCTATGAAATTCCTGGAGAAACGCAACTGTGTGGAAGCTGCCCCCTGCTACTGACGATGGACGACGCGGCGCTGGCCGGGCAGGACGCGATTCGCTGACGGCGCCCGGCCGGCGGCGGGCGCTTGCGCAGCTCGCCGCGCTTGGCGCGGGCTGGCCGCTGGCCGCGCAGGCCGCAGCGAGTGGCGCCGTGCGCGGACCAAGCGGCGGCATGCCGGCCGGTGCGTCGCTGGCCGGCAATCCCGTCGTGTCGCAGGCGAGCGCGACGATGCCGGTGCGGCCGCAGCGCGTGGTCGCGCTCGACTTCATGTTCGCGGAAACGCTCGCGGCGCTCGACATCATGCCGGTCGGGATGGCCGATACGGCGTTCTATCCGGGCTGGCTCGGCTACGACAATGCCCGCTTCGCGCATGTGACGGACGTCGGTTCGCGCCAGGAGCCGGGCCTCGAGGCGATCGCGGCGGTCGAGCCCGACCTGATCATCGGCGTCGGCTTCCGTCATGCGCCGATTTTCGAGGCGCTCGACCGCATCGCGCCGACGATCCTGTTCCAGTTCAGCCCGAACGTGTCGGACGGCGGCGTGCCGGTGACGCAGCTCGACTGGATGCGCCAGATCTTCCGGACGATCGGTGCGGTCACGGGGCGCGACGCGCGTGCGCAGGCGGTCGATGCGCAACTCGATGCGGGCATCGCGCGCAACGCGAAACGGCTCGCGGCGGCCGGCAGGCAGCATGAACGCGTCGCGCTGCTGCAGGATCTCGGCTTGCCCGACCGTTACTGGGCCTATACGGGCAACAGCACGTCGGCAGGCCTCGCGCGGGCGCTCGGGCTCGATCCATGGCCGCAGAAGCCGACGCGGGAAGGCACGCTGTACGTGACGTCGGCCGATCTGCTCAGGCAGCGCGAGCTGGCCGTGCTGTTCGTGACCGCATCGGGCATGGACGTGCCGCTGTCCGCGAAACTCGATTCGCCGGTCTGGCAGTACGTGCCCGCGCGCAAGGCAAAACGGATCGCGCTGATCGAACGCAATATCTGGGGGTTCGGCGGGCCGATGTCGGCGCTGAAACTGGCCGACGTGATGACCGATACGCTGCTCGGGCTGCCGCGGGTGCGGTGACGCATCAATCCTGCGGGTCGGCCGTGTATCCCGGCGGGTAGGGCGCGTTGCCCGGCACCTTCCCGCGCGCATCCGGCAAGGCGCCGGCGCTTCGGCAAGCCGCCGCGCCGGCACATGACGATTACGCATTCACCTCGTTCACCGCATCGACCCGCTGCCGCGCGGGCGTCGTGTCGCTGACGATGCGCCCGTTGTCGAGCTTCAACAAGCGGTCGGCAAGATCGAAGTAGCGGTCGTCGTGCGTGATCACGATCACGGCCTTGCCGCGCGCGCGCAGCTCGGGCAGCAGCTGCTCGTAGAACACGGCCTTGAACGTCGGATCCTGGTCGGCCGCCCATTCGTCGAACAGGTAGAACGGCCGGTCCTCCAGGTACGCGACGACGAGGGCGAGCCGCTTGCGCTGCCCGGTCGACAGCGCGCGGGTCGAGAACGCGCCGTCGACCACCTTCACCTTGTGATCGAGCGCGAGCTTCGCGACGAGCGCGTTCGCGCGCGCATCGGCCTGCGCGCGGGACGGATCGTCGGGATCGACGATGCCGAGCAGCGCGTCGAACAGGTGGAAATCGTTGAACACCGCGCTGTAGCGCTGCCGATAGGCGGCGCGCTCGCGCCAGCCGATCGGGCGGCCGTCGACCTCGATCGTGCCTGCCTCCGGTTCGTAAAGCCCCGTCAGCACCTTCGCGAGCGTCGTCTTGCCGCTGCCGTTGCCGCCGACGATGAACACGAGCTCGCCCGGCCTGATCGTCAGGTCGATCGGCCCGACGCTGAACATCCGTTCGTCGCGTTCGTGGAAGTATGCATGCGTGACGCCGCGCAGCGTGACGGCGCCGGCCGGCGGCACGTCGGGGGCGTCGGCCGCGGGCGGCACCGTGCGCAGCGCGCCGAATTCGGCCATCACGCCTTCGATCCGCGTCAGCGACACGCGTGCCGCGTTGACGGTCGGCAGGTTGTTCAGCAGCCCGTCGAGCGGCACGAGCATGAACAGGAACACGACGACGTAGCCGGCGGCCGCGGCCGGCTCGGCATGCACGCCGAGCTGCGGCCAGAACGACGCGACGCCGAGGAACGCATAGAACAGGAAGATGATCCAGCCGACGCCGACCGCGTACGCGCTGAACGCGCGGCGGCGGTGGTCGCGCACTTCGCCGATCGCGGCGCCGAGCTGGCCGTCGACGAACTGGCGTGCGCGTTCATCGTGCAGCTTCAGCTCCTTCGCACCGGAAAACAGCGAGCCGAGATAGCCGAACAGACGATCCTGCGCCTGGCCGGCCGCTTCGAGCGACGCGATCGCGCGGCGGTCGCCCGTGTGATAGCCGAGCGAGCCGGCGACGATCGCGGCCAGCGCCAGCAGGCACACCGGCCACGAGAGCCACGCGAGATAGCCGAGGCAGCCGAACACGATCGAGCCGTGCATGACCAGGTTCGGCAGCGCGAAGAACAGCATCGACACGTTGGTCGCGTCGTCGGTCAGCACCGACTGCACGGGCGCCGCGCCGATCCGCTCGATGTCGCGCAGCTCGGCCGCGCCGACGCGCCGCGCGAGATGCACGCGCAGCCGCGCCATCGTGTCCTGCGACAGGCGCGCGAACAGCGTGCCCGACACGATCCTGGTGACGAGTGCGAGCACCGCGCACAGCGCGAAGCGCCATGCGAGCGACGCGTCGGCCGCGCCCGGCTGCGACAGCGCGCGGTTCAGCGTCGCGACGAGCAGCACGCTCGCGACGCCGTTCAGCACGCACGCGGCGAGCGCCAGCGCGAGCGACGCGCGGCTTTCGCGCAGCAGCGCGAGGATCAGCCGCGCCGCGGGGCGGGCGGGCGGCGCGGCATCGGCGGCAGGCGGGCGGGAGGGCGGCAAAGAGGGCTCGTGGGCAGCTGTCATCGGCAACGTCAATTAAGTGAGAACGAACAGCGGAGAACGAACAACGGAGAAACGAACGGCGCGCGGTGCGCCTCCTGCCGAATAGACGAACGAGCCGCCGAAATATTTAGTCATCGGCGGATTGAGTGCAAAACGGTAAAAAATCGGCCGCGCCGTTCGTCACACCAGTGAAGCCGCCCCAAGCGGCCCCGAGACTTGGCCGAAGCGGCCGGACCGAAGGACTTCACGCACATGACGAGTTTCCCGACTGCGCTGCATCACCGAATCCGCGAACTGGCGCGCATCGCGCCCGACGCACCCGCGCTCGCCGTCTCCTTTCCGACCGAAATCCGCCTGTCGCGCGGCGCGCTCGACGCGCGGGCGTCGCGGCTCGCCCGGCTACTGCGCGCGGCCGGCGTCGGCACGGAAGTGCGGGTGGGCGTGTGCGTCGAGCGTTCGTGCGAACTGTTCGTCGCGCTGCTGGCCGTGCTGAAGGCGGGCGGCGTGTTCGTGCCGCTCGATCCGCGCCATCCGGCCGCACGCCTCGACTGGATCGTGCGCGACGCGAACCTGCGGCACGGGATCGTCGATGCGGCGGGCCGCGCGGCGCTCGGCGCGCCGTTCGAGCACGCGTTCGACGTCGCGGAAATCGATGCCCATGCAACGGACGCGTGCGTCGATGAAGACGACGCCCCGGTCCACCCGCGTGCGGCCGCCTACATGATCTACACGTCGGGTTCGACCGGCACGCCGAAGGCGGTCGTCGTCGAACACGGGCCGCTCGCCGCGCACTGCGACGCGCTCGCGGCCGCGCTGCCGATCGAGGCCGGCGACCGCCTGCTGCATTTTGCGTCGGTCAATTTCGACGCCGCGCACGAATGCTGGCTTGCGCCGCTCGCGACCGGTGCGAGCATCGTCGTGGCGCCGCCGCAGCCGTTCGCGCCCGATGCCGCACATGCGCTGATGGTGCGCGAAGCGGTCGACGTGGCCGCGTTCCCGCCCGCGTACCTGCGCGAATTCGCCGCGGTGGCCGCGCGCGACGGCGTGCCGCCGGCGCTGCGCGTGCTCGCGTTCGGCGGCGAAGCGCTGCCGCAGCAGGCGTTCGAATTCGTGCGCGACACTTTTCCGGCGGTGCGGCTCGTCAACGGTTACGGGCCGACCGAGGCCGTGATTTCGCCGATGCTGTGGCCGGTCGAGCCGGGCGAGACGCCCGTGCTGGCCGCCGACGATGCGTATGCGTCGTTGCCGATCGGCCGGCCGATCGGTCCGCGAGTTGCCCGCGTCGACGGTGGCGACGGTGCAGCGGCCGGCGAGCTGCTGCTGGGCGGCGCCTGCGTCGCGCGCGGCTATCACGGCCGCCCGGCGCTGACGGCCGAGCGCTTCGTGCCCGATCCGGACGGCGCGCCCGGAGCGCGCGTGTACCGCACTGGCGACCTCGCACGGCTGCGCGACGACGGGGCATTCGATTATCTCGGCCGCCTCGACGACCAGGTCCAGGTGCGCGGCGTGCGCGTGGAGCCGGGCGAAATCGCCGCGTGCCTGCGCTCGCATCCGGCCGTGGCCGACGCGGCCGTGGTCGCGGAAACCGGCAACGGGCCGACCCGTCTGATCGCATGCGTCGCGCTGCGCGCGGCGGCCGACGATGCGGCGCTCAAGGCGCACGTGGCCGCGCAACTGCCGGCCGCCTGGCAGCCGCACCGGTTCGTGCGTTGCGATGCGCTGCCGTATACGTTGAACGGCAAGCTCGACCGCGCCGCGCTGCGCGAGAAGATCGCCGCCGACCGTACCGACCGCGCGGACCGCGCAGCCGGTGACGCGCCGCGCACGGACACCGAGCGGCGCACCGCTGAAATCTGGCAGACGCTGCTCGGCCTCGATGTCGCACCGTCGCGCGACGACCGCTTCTTCGCGCTGGGCGCCGATTCGCTCGCCGCGATGCAGCTGCAGGCCGCGATCCGTGCCGAATGGCGCGTCAACCTGCGGCTCGATACGCTGTTTGCCGATCCGGTGCTCGCCGAACTGGCCGACGCGGTCGATCGTGCGGAACGCGAAACCGGCGCGCCGCTCGTCGCGATCGCGGCGCGCGCCGGCGCGCCGGCCGGCGCACCGTATGCGGAGCGTGCGGCGTCGCTGGCACAGCAACGCTTCTGGGTGCTCGCGCAAACGCGCGACGCGAGCGCCGCATATCACATCGCCGCGCACTGGACGATCGACGGCACACTCGATCGCGACGCGCTGCAACGTGCACTCGATCACGTGATCGGCCGGCACGAGGCATGGCGCACGACGCTCGTCGACAACGACGACGGCGTCGTGATGCAACGGATCCATGCGCATCTGCCGGTGTCGATCGCCGACGTCGACCTGCGCGACCAGCCGCCTGCCGCCCGCGACGCGCAGGCGGCGATCCTCGCCGAGCGCGACGCCGGCGCGCCGTTCGACCTCGCCGAAGGGCCGCTCGTGCGCGCGACGCTGGTCGCGCTCGCGGGCGACCGTCATCGCCTGTTGCTGACCGCCCATCACGCGATCACCGACGGCTGGAGCTCGCGCTGCGCGTTCGAGGAGCTGACGGCGGTCTATTGCGCGTATGCGAACGGCGTCGCGCCGGCGCTGCCCGCGCTGCCGATCCAGTACGCCGACTATGCGGACTGGCAACGCGACATGCTGGCCGGCGGCGAGGGCGAACGTCAGCTCGATTACTGGCGCGGCGCATTGCGCGACGTGCCGGGCCCGCTCGCGCTGCCGGTCGACCGCCAGCCGGGCGCGGCGCGCACGCTGCAAGGCGCGCGCGTGTCGGTGCGGCTGCCCGACGCGGTCGCGGCCGACGTGCGGCAACTCGCGCGCGACGCGCAGGCGACCGTCTTCACGGTGCTGCTGGCCGCGCTCGACGCATGGCTGTCGCGCCTGACCGGCGCAACGGATGTGGTGGTCGCGGTACCGGTCGCGCATCGTCAGCGCCCCGAAACGCGTGCACTGCTCGGCCTGTTCCTGAATACGGTCGCGCTGCGCGTGCAGGTGGCGCCGACGCTGCCGTTCCGCGCGCTCGTCGATGCGGCACGCACGGCGGCGCTCGACGCGGTTGCCCACCAGGACGTGCCGTTCGAGCGTGTCGTCGATGCGGTGAAGCCGCCGGTCAAGCGCGGCGACGAATGGCTGCGCGTGAAATTCGCGCAGCAGTTCGACGCGCGGCACGACAGCGTGCTGCCAGGCGCGACGGCCGTGGCGACGCCGGGCCCCGATCTCGCCGCGCGTTTCGACTACGCCGTGGATTTCACCGACGATGCGCATGGCATCGAACTGGTCGCGGCCTATGCGACCGACTGCATCGATGCGGACACCGCGCGCGCGTGGCTCGACAGCTACGCGGCGCTCGTCGGTGCCGCCGCGCGCGATCCGCAGCGCGCGGTCACGGCGCTGCCGTGCGACGGCGCGCATCGCACACATGAAGCGGGGCAGCCGCGCGACGGCCGCGTGTTCACACCCGAGCACGCGGATATCGTCGCCGCATTTGCGCGTCAGGCGGCCGCGTATCCGCATCGCGTCGCGCTTGCCGACGCGTCGGCGTCGCTGACGTTCGGCGAACTCGACGACGCGTCGGATCGCGTCGCCCGCGCGCTGCAACTGCGCGGCACGGCGGCCGAGGAACCGGTCGTCGTCTGCATCGAACGCTCCACGCGCTTCGTCGTCGGCCTGCTCGGTGTGCTGAAGGCCGGCGCGCTCGCCGTGCTGCTCGATCCCGCCCAGCCGGCCGCGCGACTGGCCGCCGCGGCAGCCGATTGCGGCGCGCGCTGGGCGCTTGTCGCCGGCGACGCCGCATGGCCGGCCGGCACGCTTGCGCAGGCGCTCGACGTCGACGCGCTCGCGGCCGACGCGACGCTCGCGCAGGCGGGCGCCGCACGCATCGCGCCGCACCCGGAACAGGGCGCTTACCTGATCTATACGTCGGGCTCGACCGGCACGCCGAAGGGCGTCGTCGTGTCGCACGGCGCGCTGGCCGACTACGTGCAGGGGATGCTCGACGAATTCGCGTTCGCACCGGATGCGTCGTTCGCGATGGTATCGACCGTCGCGGCCGACCTCGGTCACACGACGCTGTTCGGCGCACTGTGCGCGGGCCGCACGCTGCACCTGCTGCCGGCCGCGTGCGCGTTCGATCCGGACCTGTTCGCCGACGAGATGCGCCGCCGCGACGTCGGCGTGCTGAAGATCGTGCCGAGCCACCTTCAAGCGCTGCTCGACGCGCGCGTGCCGGCCGACGTGCTGCCGCGCCATGCGCTCGTGACGGGCGGCGAAACGCTCACGTGGGCGCTCGTTGCGCGCGTGGCCGCGCTCGCACCGGCTTGCCGCGTGATCAATCACTACGGGCCGACCGAAGCGACGGTCGGCGCGATCGCCTGCGACACGGCGTCGATCGCCGCCGATGGGCACGATGGGCACGATGGGGCGCGCGGTGTGCCGCTCGGCCTGCCGCTGCCGAATGCGCGCGTGCTGGTGCTCGACGCGTTCGGCGCGTGCGTGCCGGCCGGCGCGACGGGCGAGCTGTATCTGGGCGGGCCGGGCGTCGCGCGCGGCTACCTGGGGCGCCCGGCGCAAACCGCCGAACGCTTCGTGCCCGATCCGTTTACGCCCGGCGCGCGGCTGTATCGCACCGGCGACCGCGTGCGGCTGCGCACGGACGGCCGCATCGACTTCCTCGGCCGCATCGACGACCAGGTGAAGATTCGCGGCTACCGAGTCGAACCGGGCGAGGTGAGTGCGGCCCTGCGCGCGGCCGACGGCATCGCGCAGGCCGAAACGCTCGCGGTCGAACACGATGGCCGCCTGCGGCTCGCGACGTTCGTCGTCGCGCGCGACGGCGCGGCGTTCGACGAGGCCGCGCTGCGCGCACGGCTCGCGGCGGCGCTGCCCGACTACATGGTGCCCGCGCAGTTCGTCGCGCTCGCGCGCCTTCCCGTCACCGCGAACGGCAAGATCGATCGTGCCGCGTTGCGCGCGCTGGCCGCCGCGCCGGTCGCGAGCGCGCAAGGCGACGCGCCGCGAGGCGCGGTCGAAACGGTGCTCGCGGAGGTCTGGCAGGCCGTGCTGAAGGCGCCGCAGGTTGGTCGCGACGACAACTTCTTCGAACTCGGCGGCGATTCGATCCTCGTGCTGCAGGTGATCGCCCGGGCGCGCAAGCGCGGTGTGCGCTTCACGCCGAAGCAGTTGTTCGACGGCCCGACGGTCGCCGAACTCGCACGCATCGCGAAGACGGACGACGTGGCTCAATCCGCCCCGGTCGCGCAGGCCGCGACGACAACGGTGGCCGCCGCGCGCGTGCTGACGCCCGCGCAGCAGCGCTTTTTCGCACTCGACATCCCGCGCCCGGGACACTGGAACCAGTCGGTCGCATTCGACGTGCGCGGGCCGTTCGACGCCGATGCGTTCGCGCGCGCCTTCGACGCGTTGCTGACGCATCACGATGCATTCCGCCAGCGCTTCGCGCGCGACGCGCACGGCGCGTGGCAGGCCGACGACGCCCAGCGCCCATACGACGCGCTGCCGTTCGTCGAAGTCGCCGCCGGCGACGAAGCCGACGCGCTCGAGCGCTTCGACGCGTTGCAGCGCCGCCTCGACCTCGGTCGCGGGCCGCTGGCCTGCGCATGCGCGGCGCGCTTGCCGGACGGCTCGACGCAGCTCTATCTGGCGATTCACCATGCGATCGTCGACGGCGTGTCGTGGCGCATCCTGCTCGACGACCTGGACACGGCCTACCGCGCCGCCTGCGAGCAACGGCCGATCCGGCTCGCGCTGCAGGGCCTGTGCGCCGACGCGTGGGCCGCGCGGCTCGCGCGCGCGGCGACCGATCCGGGCTCGCCGTTCGCGAACGAGACCGCGTACTGGGCCGACATGGCGCAGGGCGACGACGTCGTGCCCGACCACCCCGACGCAACGGCGACGAACGCCGATGCAGCCGTCGTCGTGCAGACGATCGACGCGGCATTGACCCGCGCGGCGCTGACCGATGCGCATGCCGCCTATCGCACGCAGACGATCGAGCTGCTCGCCGCCGCGCTTGCCATGGCGCTGACCGACGGGCGCGACGCGGCGTCGTGCCGGGTCGAACTCGAAGGGCATGGCCGCGAGGCGCTGTTCGACGATGCCGATGCGAGCCGCACGATCGGCTGGCTGACGAGCCACTACCCGGTGACGCTGCCGGTCGCGGCCACCGCGCGCGACACGCTGTGCGCGGTCAAGGACACGCTGCGCGCCGTGCCGCACAAGGGGCTCGGCTTCGGCGTGCTCGCGCACTACGGCGATGCGGCGACGCGCGCGGCGCTGGCCGCCGTGCCGCGTCCGCGCGTCACGTTCAACTATCTCGGCCAGTTCGACGCACCGCGCGATGCCACGCTCGTGCCGCGCTTCGGCGGCACCGGCGTCGAGCGCGACCGCCAGGGCCCGCTCGGCAATGCGCTCGCGATCCACGCATATCTCGACGAAAACCACGACGGCGGGCGCACGCTGAAAGTGCACTGGGTCTACGGTGCGCCGCAATTCGAGCGCACGACGATCGACGCGTGTGCCGAACGCTTCGCGGCGGCGCTGCGCGAGCTCGTCGACGCGTGTGCGTCGCGCGTCGCGCAGCGCGGCGCCGGCGCGACGCCGGGCGATTTCCCGCTCGCGCAGGCCGCCGGCCTCACGCAGGCCGCGATCGAACGCACGCCGCTCGACTGGCGCACGATCGACGACGTGTACCCGCTGTCGCCGATGCAGCAGGGCATCCTGTTCCATGCGCTGTTCGCGCCCGGTCACGCCAGCTACGTGAACCAGCTCGTCGCGACCGCGGCCGCGCTCGACGCCGACCGGCTCGTTGCCGCGTTCGAAGCGTCCGTCGCGCGCCACGACATACTGCGCACGAGCGTGATGCCGGACGAAGCCGCGCCGCTGCAGTGCGTGCATCGCCACGCCCGGATGCCGGTCGAACGGCTCGACTGGCGCACGCGCGGCGACACGCTCGACGCCGATTTCGACGCGTGGCTCGCGGCCGATCGCGCACGCGGCTTCGACTGGCGCGAGCCGCCGTTGATGCGCCTCACGCTGATCCGCGTGACCGACGACGCATGGCGCGTCGTGTGGACACGCCACCACGTGCTGCTCGACGGCTGGAGCACCGCGCGCCTGCTCGCCGACGTGCAGCGCGACTATCGCGCCCCGGACGCCGTGTCGCCATTCGCGAGCCGCCCGGCACGCCGGTATCGCGACTTCATCGCCTGGCTCGGCACGCGCGACCGCGCCGCCGACGAACGCTTCTGGACCGAACGCCTCGCACGACTCGACGCGCCGACGCTGATCGCGGAACGCACGGCCGACCGTGCGGATGCCGACATGGTCACGTGGCGCGCGACGCTCGATGCCGATGCGACGACACGCATCGCGCAGACGGCACGCGCCCTGAAGCTGACGGTCAACACGCTGGTGCAGGGTGCGTGGGCGCTCGCGCTGCAGCGGATGACGCACCAGCCGGCCGTCGCGTTCGGCGCGACCGTCGCGGGCCGTCCCGATGCACTCGCGGACGTCGACTCGGTGCTCGGACTCTTCATCAACACGGTGCCGGTGATTACCGCACCGGCACCGCAGCAACGCGCGGCCGACTGGCTGCGAGCGCTGCAACGCGACAACGCGGCGGCCGCCGAGCACGCGCACACGCCGCTTGCCGACATCCAGCGCTGGGCGCGCGGCGCGGGCGGCGCGCTGTTCGACACGCTGGTCGTATTCGAGAACTATCCGGTCGACGACACGGCGCGCGACGCCGATCCGCGCGCGCTGGCCTTGAGCGGCGTGCGCAGCATCGAAGCCACCGATTTCGCGCTGACGCTCGTGATCGAGAGCGGCGCCGAGCTGACGATCGACTACGGCTACGACACCGCGCGCGTCGATGCGGAGCAGGTCGAAACCTGGCACCGCGCGTTCGCCTGCGCACTCGATGCGCTGGCCCGCACGCCGGATGCACGGCTCGGCACGCTGTCGATCGCCGACGACGCGGCGCGCGACGCGCTCGCCCAGCGCGAAGCGACCGCGCGCGCGTGGTCGGCACATCAGCAATTGCCGCTGCACGCGCAATTCGAAGCGGCGGCCCGCGCGACGCCCGACGCGATCGCGCTCGAATACGCGGACGCGCACGGCAGCCTGCACCGGATGACCTACGCCGAGCTCGACGCGTGCACGTCGCGCATCGCGGCCGCGCTGCGCCGGCGCGGCGTGCGGCCCGATACGCCGGTCGCGCTGTGCGTCGAGCGTTCGTTCGACATGGTGATGGCGCTGGTCGGCGTGCTGAAGGCCGGCGCGGCCTACCTGCCGGTCGATCCCGACTATCCGGCCGAGCGCATCGCGTATCTGCTGCGCGACGCGCGGCCGGCCGTCGCGATCACCCAGGCCCATCTGCGCGAGCAGGTCGAGGCCGCGCTGGGCGACACCGCCGGCACGCGGCTGCTGACGGTGGCGGAGCTGCTCGCGCAGGACATCGCACCGGACGCGACCGAGCCGGCCACGGTCGCCGACGCACAGCTTGCCTACCTGATCTACACGTCCGGCTCGACCGGCAAGCCGAAGGGCGCCGGCAACACGCACGGCGCGCTCGCGAACCGGATCGCGTGGATGCAGCACGCGTACCGGCTGACGCGCGACGACGTCGTGCTGCACAAGACGCCATTCGGCTTCGACGTGTCGGTGTGGGAATTCGTGTGGCCGCTGGCGATCGGCGCGAAGCTCGCGATCGCCGCGCCCGGCGACCATCGCGATCCGGCGCGTCTCGCGGCCGCGATCCATGCGCACGGCGTGACGGTACTGCACTTCGTGCCGTCGATGCTCGCCGCGTTCGCCGCGTATCTCGACGATTTCGCGGCCGCGGCGCAATGCGACAGCGTGCGCCTGATCGTCGCGAGCGGCGAGGCGCTCGCGCCCGAACTCGTCGAGAAAATGGCGCGGCTGCTGCCGCACGCGACGCTCGTCAACCTGTACGGGCCGACCGAGGCCGCGATCGACGTGTCGCACTGGACGTGCGGCCCCGACGACGCGCAGGCGGTCGCGGTGCCGATCGGCCATCCGATCGCGAACCTGCAGCTGCACGTGCTCGATGCCGCATGGCAGCCGGTGCCGGCCGGCGCGACCGGCGAACTGTATCTCGCGGGCGCGGGCCTCGCGCGCGGCTATCTCGGCCGGCCGGCGCTGACCGCCGAGCGCTTCGTGCCCGATCCGTTCGTGCCGGGCGCGCGCATGTACCGCACGGGCGACCTCGCACGCCGGCGTGCCGACGGTGCGCTCGACTATCTCGGCCGCGTCGACACGCAGGTCAAGCTGCGCGGCCAGCGGATCGAGCCGGGCGAGATCGAGGCGCTGCTGCGCGCGGCGCCCGGCGTGAACGACGCGGTCGTGATCGTGCGCGACGCGCAGCTGGTCGGCTATGTCGCGCGCGGCGACGCGGGCCCGCTCGACCGCGCGGCGCTGCTCGATGCGCTGCGCGCGCAACTGCCGGCCTACATGGTGCCGTCGCAGCTGATCGAACTCGACGCGTTGCCCGTCACGCCGAACGGCAAGTGCGACCGCCATGCGCTGCCCGCGCCGGTGCGCGAGACGGCAGCCGAAGCCGCACTCGCGACCGACACGGAACGCACGCTCGCGGGGATCTGGCAACGCGTGCTGCACGTGGACGCGATCGGCCGCGACGGCGACTTCTTCCTGCTCGGCGGCCATTCGCTGCTCGCGACGCAGGCCCATGCGCAGGCGAACCTGCACTGGGGGCTCGCGTTGCCGCTGCGCACGCTGTTCGACACGCGCACGCTGGCGCGGTGCGCGGATGCGATCGACGCGGCCTGCGCGGCACGCGGCGCGACCGATGCGGCGAGCGCGATCGACGCGCTGCTCGGCGAACTGGAAACCCAATAAGGACGACGGATGACGAAGGTTCAACCCGACTGGCTCGCGCTCGCGACGCGTTTCGCGCAACTGCCCGACGCGCAGCGCGCGGTGTTCATCGACAAGCTCGGCGCGGCCGGCATCGATTTTCGCGTGCTGCCGATCCCGCCGCGCACGCCGCGCAGCGACCGCGTGCCGGCGTCGTTCGCGCAGACGCGGCTGTGGCTGCATGCGCGGCTGATCGATGCGCCCGACGCGTACCACATCACCGAACGGCTGGCGCTGACGGGCCCGCTCGACGCGCACGCGTTGCGGCTTGCGTGCGATGCGCTGATCGCGCGCCACGAGGCGCTGCGCACGACCTTCGACGAAGCGCAGGACGGCGTCGCGCAAACGATCCACGCGCCGATGCGCTGCCCGTGGCGCGAAACGGACCTGTCGTCGCTCGCCGAGCCGCAGCGCGACGAGCGCGCCGACGAAGTCGCGGCGGCGGACGAGGCGCAAGCGTTCGACCTGGGCGTCGCGCCGCTGGTGCGCGCGCATCTGATCCGGCTCGACGCGACGCATCACTGGCTCGCGCTGACCGTGCACCACATCGTGTCGGACGGCTGGTCGTCGGGCGTGATGCTCGAGGAACTCGCGGCGTTCTATCGCACGTATGCGTCCGACCTGCCGGTGGCGCTCGCGCCGCTGCCGATCCAGTACGCCGACTACGCGCTGTGGCAGCGCCGCTGGCTCGACGCCGGCGAACGCGAACGCCAGCTCGCGTTCTGGCGCGAACGGCTCGATCCGCAACGCGGCGTGCTGACGCTGCCGGGCGCGGCCGCGCGACCCGCGCGCCGCAGTGCGCGCGGCGCCCGTCACGTGTTTTCGCTCGACGCGCCGCTCGCCGCGCGGCTGCGCGCGTTCGCCGCGGCCGCCGGCGCCACGCCGTTCGCGGTGCTGCTCGCCGGGCTCGATGCGCTGCTCGCGCGCGCGACGGGCGATGCGCGGATCTGCGTCGGCGTGCCGGCCGCGAACCGCGAACGCGCGGAAGTCGCCGGCCTGATCGGCTTCTTCGTCAACACGCTGGCGATCGACGTCGACGTGCCCGCGCACGGCGATTTCTCGTCGCTGGTCGCGCGCACGCAGCGTGCGCTCGTCGACGCGCAGATGCATCAGGACGTGCCGTTCGAGCAGGTGGTCGACGCGCTCGGCGTGCCGCGCAGCGCGAGCCACCATCCGCTGTTCCAGGTGATGGCCGCATACGGCGAGCGTCGCGCGTTGCCGGCGCTCGGCGCACCCGGCAACGCGGTGGAAGCGGCCGTGCTGCCGTCCGGTACGCCTTCCGCGAAATTCGACCTGACGCTGTCGGTCGAAGCGACGCCGGACGGCACGTTCGACGCCGCGTTCATCTACGCGCTCGACCTGTTCGACGCCGACGCGATCGCGCGGCTCGCGCAGCGCTTCGTCACGCTGCTCGCCGATGCGCTCGCGCGCCCCGACATGCCGGTCGGCGATCTCGACTGGCTGCCCGCCGCCGAGCGCGCGCAGCTGTTCGCGTGGAATGCGTCGCCGGCTGCCTGCGACGACGCGCCGTTCATCCCCGTGCACGCGCGTATCGCCGCGCATGCACGGGCGCGGCCCGACGCGCGCGGCGTCGCCGATGTCGATCGCGCGTTCACGCGCGGCGAAGTCGATGCGCGCGCGGCCCGCCTGGCGCGCCATCTGGTGGCGGCCGGCGTACGGCCGGAAATGCGCGTGGGCGTCGCGCTGCAGCGCTCGGTCGACCTGCTCGTCGCGCTGATCGCGGTACTGAAGTCGGGCGCCGCGTTCGTGCCGCTCGATCCGGCCCATCCGCGCGAACGGCTCGCGCAGATCGTCGGCGATGCGCGCATCGAACACGTGCTGACCGACGCGCACAGCGCAGCCGCGCTCCCCGAATTGCCGTCGCTGCGCGTGTGGCGCGCGGATGCGAGCGACGCGCTCGACGACGTCGCGCACGTCGTGCTGCCGGACGTGCTGCCGGGGCATGCGGCTTACGCGATCTACACGTCGGGATCGACCGGCAAGCCGAAGGGCGTGATCGTCGACCATGCATCGTTCGCGCTGCATTGCGCGGCGATCGCCGAGCGCTACGGCGCGGGCGAGCAGGACGTGTTCCTGCTGTTCCAGTCGGTCAACTTCGACGGCGCGCATGAAGGCTGGTTCTCGCAATACATGTCGGGCGCCGCCGTGTCGGTGACGGCCGACGTGCTGTGGCCGCCCGCGCAGACCTGCGCGATGATGGTCCGCGACGGCGTGACGATGACCTACGTGCCGCCCGGCTGCGCCGCGCAGCTCGCCGAATGGGCGCTCGCGCATGGCGCGCCGCCGACCCTGCGGTCGCTGACCGTCGGCGGCGAGGCGACGTCGCGCGAGGCGTTCGCGATGCTGCGCCGCGCGCTGCCGGACGTGCGCGTGGTCAACGGCTACGGGCCGACCGAGACGGTCGTCACGCCGACGCTGTGGATGTTCCGGCCCGGCGACGATCTCGCGAAGCTCGGCGACGCCGCGTACCTGCCGATCGGTACGCTGGTCGGCGCGCGCACCGCGCACGTGCTCGACGCGCGGCTGCATCCGCTGCCGGTCGGCGTGATCGGCGAACTGTATCTGGGCGGCGAGGGGATCGGCGTCGCGCGCGGTTATCTCGACCGCCCGGCGCTGACGGCCGAGCGTTTCGTGCCCGATCCGTACGGCGCGCCGGGCGCGCGGCTGTACCGCACGGGCGACCTCGTGCGGCGTCGCGCGGACGGCGTGTTCGACTTCATCGGCCGCGTCGACCACCAGGTGAAGCTGCGCGGGCTGCGCATCGAACTCGGCGAGATCGAGGCGCAGCTTGCCGCGCACGACGCGGTGCGTGAAGCATGTGCGGTCGTGCACGGGCAGGGCGCGCTCGCGCAGCTCGTCGCGTACGTCGAGCTGACCGCCGACGCGCGGGCGGCCGCGCAGCCGGTCGACGCCGCGACGCTCGACGCGCACCTGCGCCGCACGCTGCCCGATTACATGGTGCCCGCGCAGCTGATCGTGCTCGACGCGCTGCCGCGCAACGCGAACAGCAAGGTCGATCGCGCACGGCTGCCGGCGCCCGTGCGGGTCGAGCGCGCGTACGAAGCGCCGCTGGACGGCGACGAAGCCGCGCTCGCGGCGATCTGGTGCGACGTGCTCGATCTCGAGCGCGTGGGCCGCGGCGATCACTTCTTCGATCTCGGCGGCCATTCGCTCGCCGCCGTGCGCGTCGCGACGCGCGTGGCCGAACGGCTCGACCGCGACGTGCCGGTGCGTGCGCTGTTCGAAGCGCCGGTGCTCGCGCAGTACGCGCGTCAGGTGGCCGGTGCGCCGCGCGCCGCGCACGACGGCGCACGCGCGCCCGGCGCGGCGGCGCTGCGGCCCGACGCACACGGCGTGTGGCCGCTGTCGCCGGCACAGCTCGGCCTGTGGTTCCTGTGGCGCGCGCAGCCGGACAGCGCCGCGTACAACATCCCGGTCGCGCTGCGGGTGCGCGGCCCGCTCGACGTCGACGCGCTGCGTGCCGCGTTCGCGGACGTGGCGGCGGCCCATCCGGCGCTGCGCGCGCGGCTCGTGGCGCGTGACGGCGCGCTGCCGGGCCAGCGGATCGACGCGCCGGCGCCGGTCGCGCTGCCGGTTGTCGACCTGTCGGCTTCGCCCGACGTGCTTGCCCGCGCGGCGGCGCTGACCGACGAGGATGCGCTCGCGCCGTTCGACCTCGCGGCCGATGCGCCGCTGTGGCGCGCGCGGGTGCTGCGGCTCGGCGCGGACGATCATGTGCTGTCGCTGGCGATTCATCACATCGTGTCGGATGGCGAATCGATCGAGCTGTGGCTCGATGCGATCCGGTGGCATTACGTTGCGCGGGTGCAGGGCGTCAACTTGCCGGTGGTCGCCGGCGCGCCGCTCGTGCTGCCGGCGCCGGGCGCGCCCGCGCGGGTCGCTTACTGGCGCGATGCGCTGGCCGACCTGCCGCGGCGCGTGCTGCCCGAGCGCGCCGACGCACCTTCGATTCCGCAATGGCGTGCGACGCGCACCGCGTTCGCGTTCGATGCGACGCTGATCCGCGCCGCACGCGATACGGCGTCGGCTGCGCACGCGACGCTGCCGATGCTGCTGCACGCGGCGCTCAACACCGCGTTGTTCCGCGCGACGGGTGCGGCCGACCAGCCGGTCGGCGTGCTCGCGTCGACGCGCGAGCTGACCGGCAACGCGGCCTGCGAGGCGCTCGGCCTCTTCATCAATTCGGTCGTCGTGCGTACGCGGATCGACCCGGCCGCGCGTCGCGCGGACGTGCTGGCACACGTGCGCGACGCGGCACTCGCGGCCTATGCGCACGCCGACGTGCCGTTCGCGGACGTCGTCGCGGCGCTGCGCGCGCCGCGTGCCGCGCAGGCCAATCCGCTGTTCCAGGTGATGTTCAACTACCTGCGCCCGACCGGTGCCGCCACGCGCGACTGGGCCGGCCTGTCGCTGACCGGGTTCGACGGGGTGCGCCATCGCGTCGTGTTCACGCTGGAACTGGACGTCGTCGAGCATCCGGACGGGCGGGTGAGCGCCGCGTTCTCGTATGCGGACGAACTGCTCGACCGCGGCTTCGTCGATGTGCTCGTCGATGTCTACCACGACGAAGTCGCGCGCTTCGCCGTGGCCGGCGGAATGGTGCTCGGCGGCCCCGACGCGCCGTCCGTCATCGAAGCGGCCCACGCGCCGGTCCAGGTTTGCGCTTCTCGAACGGCCGCCACGCTCGCGGCGCTGTGGTCCGACACGTTCGCATCGGCCGCACCGGCGGCGGACGTGGACCTGTTCGAAGCGGGCGCGACGTCGTTCGACGTCGTGCGCTTCGTCGACGCGGCCAGCCGGGCCGGTCACGCGCTGACGGTCGCCGACCTGTTCGCGTCGCCGACGTTCGCGGCACTCGGCGCGCGGCTCGACGCACCGGCGGACGCGGGCACGGAGGTGCGCCATGCTGGCTGAAGTGCGACCGGACGGGCTGACCCCGATCGACACGTTCCGTCTCGCGCTGGCGAACGACCTGGTCGCCGTGCGGGACGGCGCGGAGATCCGCGTCGCGCAGGGCGACGGCATCGGCGCGCAGTTGTTGCGCGCGCAACTCGGCGACGACGGCGCACTGCGCCTCGTCGCATACAACCATCGCGCGTCGCCGGCCGACCAGCGGCGCGCGCTGCTGGCCGCGCTCGCGGCCGCCTTCGCCGGCGGCGACGCGCACGCGACGGTGCGGCTCGATCCGGCCGCGTGGCCGGCAGTCGCGCTCGATGCGCTGCGCGCGAGCGGCGTGCTCGCCGATGCCGGCCGCTGCATGCGCGAAGGCTGGGCACAGCAGGCCGACCTGTGGCTCGCCGACGCACGGCCGCCGTGCGCGACGCTCTACACGCTGACACACGGGCGGCGGCATCCGCGCCGGCCGCCGGCGCCGCGCGGCGACGTCTATGCACGCGACCTGCCGGCGCTCGGCGTGCGCTTCACGCTGCGCGGCTGGCAGCCGGCCGAGGATGCCCAGCGCGTCGCGCGCTGGTTCGACGAGCCGCGCGTGCGCGACGGCTGGCCCGGCGAGCCGGCGGGCACGACGCCCGCCGCCGATCCGCACGTCACGCCGCTCGTCGGCTGCTTCGACGGCGAACCGTTCGCGTATTTCGAAGCGTTCTGGCTGAAGGAAGACGCGCTCGCGCCGCACGTCGCGGCGCGCGACTACGACCGCGGACTGCGGATGCTGGTCGGCGAATCGCGCTGGCGCGGCCCGCATTGCGTGGCGGGCTGGCTGCCGTCCGTCGTTCATTACCTGTTTCTCGACGACCCGCGTACCGAAGCGGTCGGCTGTGCCGTTCCGGCCGGCCATGCGCGCGTCGTCGACCACCTCGCGCGGCATGGCTTCTCGCGGCAGCGCTGTCTCGCGCTGGCCGACGCGCAGCCGCTGTGGATGCGCACGCTGCGCGAGACGTTCTTCTCCGGCCGTCACGTCTGACGCGCCGGATTCACCGACAAGGGAGCTGAGACATGCAGAGAGAAACCGTATTCGACCTGATCGGCGTCGGCTTCGGGCCGTCGAATCTGGCGCTGGCCGTGCGCCTCGCGGAGCGCGGCGGCGCGCGTACGCTCACCCATTGCTTCGTCGAGCGCCAGCCTGAATTCGGCTGGCATCGCGGGATGCTGCTCGACGACTGCCGGATGCAGATCTCGTTTCTGAAGGATCTCGTCACGATGCGCGATCCGAAAAGCCGCTACACGTTCATCAACTACCTGTTCGAACGCGGCCGGCTGAACGAATTCGTCAACCTGAAGAACTTCTATCCGACCCGCGTCGAATTCCACGACTACCTGAGCTGGGTGGCCGACGCGTTCGACGATCGCGTCCATTACAGCGAGACCGTGCTGGGCATCGAGCCCGTGCGCGGCGACGGCGCGCGGATCGACGCGCTGCGCGTGCTGTCGCGCGACGCCGCCGGCCACGAGCGCCAGCGCGTCACGCGCGCGCTGTCGGTCGGCGTCGGCGGTACGCCGGCGATCCCGGACGCGTTCGCCGCGCTCGGCCGCGACCGCGTGATCCACTCGTCGTCCTACCTGACCGACATCGACCGGCTCGCGGACGCGGGCGCCGGCGAGCGCCGCCGCGTCGCGGTGATCGGCGCGGGGCAGAGCGCGGCCGAGGTGTTCATCGATCTCGCGCGCCGCTTCCCGCATGTCGACGCGAGCCTCGTGATGCGCGCGGGCGCGCTGAAGCCGGCCGACGACAGCCCGTTCGTCAACGAGATCTTCAGCCCCGAATTCACCGACGTCGTCTATGCGCAGCCGCACGACGCGCGCCGCGCGCTGCTCGAGCGCTATCGCGACACGAACTACGCGGTGGTCGACCGGCCGCTGATCGAACAGATCTACGAAATGCTGTACCTGCAGCGCATCGACGGCACGCCGCGTCATGCGCTGCTCGCGAACAGCGCGATCGAGGCCGCCGCGCGCACCGCGACCGGCCAGATCGAGCTGACGCTGCGCGACCGGATGAGCGGCGCGACGCGCGTCGAGCGCTTCGACGCGCTCGTGCTCGCGACCGGCTACCGCCGCGACACGCATTCGGCGCTGCTCGAAGGGCTCGCGCCGCATCTGGGCGATGCGCTCGCGCGTGGCGACGTGACGCGCGACTACCTGCTCGCGACGCCCGGGCACTTCGCGCCGCGCATCTACCTGCAAGGCTGCTGCGAGGACAGCCACGGTTTGTCCGACACGCTGCTGTCGGTGCTGGCGCGTCGCGCGGACGAAATCTGCGCGTCGCTCGAAGGCGGGCGCGCGCAGCCGGACGACGACGTCCGGCCGCCACAGACAAGACAGGAAAACGGGGTGAGCGCGGGCCGGCTGGCCGTAGCGCTTTGACAAAAAGGGCGGCCGGGAGGCCGCCAAACAAGTGGAGCAGAGAAAGATGGAGTGGGCAACAGGGACACGTCGAGGCACACATCGGCGTGCGATCGCAGCCGCGGCAAGCGTGGCGTTTTATGCGGCGGCAGGCCAGGCGATGGCCCAGGCGGCGCCGAACCCTGCGGTGAAGGCGGACCCCGCCGCGCAGGCGAACGGCGCGGCGCCGGGCACGCTGCCGACGATCAACGTCAACGCGGCCTCGGCAGGGGACGGCACGGTCGGGCTCGTCGCGAAGCGCAGCCGGACCGGCACGAAGACCGATACACCGATCAACGAGATCCCGCAGACGATCAACGTCGTCACCGCGCAGCAGATCGAGATGACCGGCGCGACCGACGTGAACCAGGCGCTGCGCTACGTGCCGGGCTTCTCGTCGTACGGATCGGACAACCGTTCCGACTGGTACGCGGCGCTGCGCGGCTTCACGCCGACCGCATACGTGAACGGGCTGCAGGTGCCGAACACGATCAACCTCGCGAGCTGGCGCGTCGATCCGTACATGATCGACAGCATCACCGTGCTGCGCGGGCCGACCTCGGTGCTGTACGGCGCGGGCGACCCCGGTGCGATCGTCGACGTGCAGACCAAGCTCGCCGACGGCGAGCGCGTGCGTGAAGCCGGCGTGCAGATCGGCAACTACGCGCGCAAGCAGTTCATGATCGACGTGGGCGACAAGCTCGACCCGGATGGCAAGTACGCGTACCGGTTCGTCGGCGTCGCGCGCGACGGCAATGCGCTGACCGGCCCGAACAACGACCAGCGCGTCGCGCTCGCGCCGTCGTTCCGCTGGCGCCCGAACGCGGATACGTCGCTGACGCTGTCCGCGACGTACCTGCAGGACTGGGGCGACATTTCGTCGAACTTCCTGCCCGCGCAGGGCACGGTGCTGCCGAACCCGAACGGGCAACTGTCGAAGGACGTGTACGTGGGCGACCCGAACTTCAACTACTACCGCAAGAAGCAGTGGTCGCTCGGCTACCAGTTCGAGCGGAACCTGACTTCGGCGTGGACGTTCCGCCAGAACGTGCGCCTGATGCACCTGTCGCTCGACAACGGTTCGGTGTGGGGCAACGGCTTCGTCGACGGCAGCACGACCGATGTCAGGCGCTGGGCCGGCGTGTTCCAGATGAACTACAGCCGCTTCGACATCGACAACAACGCGCAGGCCCGCTTCGCCACGGGGCCGCTCGAGCACACGCTGCTGCTCGGCTTCCAGTACAACCGGCAGACCGCGACCGACAGCGAGTGGATCGCGGCGGCGCCGCCCGTGAATCTCTACAACACCGTGTCGCCGCCGGTGACGAACGCGGTGTTCGCGGATCCGAGCACCACGGGCCGCACCAACACGTACACGGCGATGAACACGTTCGGCCTGTACGCGCAGGACCAGATCAAGTGGAACCGCTGGACGCTGACGCTCGGCGGCCGCGAGGACTGGGTCAACATGCGCCAGGACGACCGCGCCGGCGGCACGTCGACGAAGGCGGACGTCACGGCGTTCACCGGCCGCGTCGGCCTCACGTACCAGGGCGACTACGGGCTGTCGCCGTACATCAGCTACGCGACGTCGTTCAACCCGCTGATCGGCGTGAACCTGCTCGGCGGCGGCCTGCCGCAGCCGACGCGCGGCAAGCAGATCGAAGCCGGCCTGCGCTGGCAGCCGCCCGGCAAGAACCTGATGCTGAACGCGGCGATCTACCAGATCAACCAGACCAACGGCATCACGCCGACACCGACGAATCTCGACCCGACCGGCACGACGTCCGTGCAGACCGGCGAGGTGCGTTCGCGCGGGATCGAGCTGAGTGCGACCGGCAAGGTCACGCCGAACCTGTCGATGATCGCGTCGTACGTCTACCAGGACGTGAAGGTCATCAAGGCGAACGACGCGTCGCTGAACAACTGGCCGGTCGACATCCCGCGGCCGCGCCAGATGGCGTCGCTGTGGGCCGACTGGACGTGGCACACGGGGGCGCTCGCGCGGCTGGGCTTCGGCGGCGGCGTGCGCTACCAGAGCGCGTCGGCCGGCGCGCCCGACAACTCGCTGTCGGTCGCGAGCTACACGGTGTACGACGCGGCGATCCACTACGACGTGCGCAACTGGCGCTTCGCCGTGAACGCGACGAACCTGGCCAACCGCCACTACATCAGCGGCTGCCAGTCGGTGAACGTCTGCGTGTTCGGCACCGACCGCACGGTGATCGCGACCGCGAAATACAACTGGTGACGATGCGCGCCGCGGCCCGCCGGCCGGCCTTCGCGGGCCGGTGCCTGCGCGTCGCGGCGGCGGCGTCCTTTTCCCATCACGACCCATGCCGAAGAAAAATCTCGTCTACATCCAGTCGCTGCGCAACGGCGCGGCCGATCGTGCCGGGCAGCCGGTCGCTTATCGGGGCGGCACGCGCTACATGAAGGCGCCGCTCGAATTCCTCGTCGAACGCCTGAACGATTCGCCGCTCGGCGAGCGCTATACGCTCAAAGGCGTGATCGTCGACGACGACGACGGTTCGCCGGCCGACCGCGCGAAAGTCGCCGACTACGGTTTCGCCCGTACGCCGGGCCGCCCGTGGATCCTGCCGGAAGGGTTGGCGGTGCAGGGCCGGCCGGTCGACGAACTGTTCTGCACGATTGCGTCGACGTACCGGCGGCTGCCGCGGGATGTGCACGACGTGCACACCGTGCGCGAGCGCGCGGCGGGCAAGGCGGCGTTCGAGCGCCGCCTGCTCGAGCGCCTGCTCGAACTCGACGCCGACGTCGTCGTGCTCGACGGGCTGCTCGTGATCCTCGACGAGCTCGTGCGGCCCGGCGCGCGCTTTCACCGGCGCATCGCGAACATCCACCCGGGCATCACCGCCGACGGTTCGCCGTACCAGCGGCGCGGCGCATGGGCGACGCTCGACGCGCTGCACGGCGCGCGCGGCGAACGGGTCGACTGGGCGAGCGGCGCGACGTCGTCCGTCGAACCCGTGATGATGACGGGTGCGTCGTTCCACTACGTCGACAACGGCATCGATTCCGGCGAGGTGATCTGCGATGTGCTCGACACGCCGATCGCACCGGACGACACGATTCTCGAACTGCGCTGGAACAACTTCCAGCGCAGCCTGTTTCCGGCGCTCGAGCGGGGGCTTGGCATCCTCGCGGACCGCCACGACGCGGGGGCCTTGTGATGACCGACACGCTGACGAACCCTGCCGGTCCGGCGGATGCCGTCGAGTTCGCCGCGCCTGCGCGTGAGGCGGCATCCGCATCCGCATCCGCGGCGCACGACGCCGATCGCGTCCTCGACGCGTGGCGGCCCGACGATTCGCCGGCCGCGCTGCTTGCCGAATTCGCCGCGCTGTTCAACACGGAGACGCCGCGCGCGTCGGCGACGCTCGCCGTGCCGCTCGCGGGCGCCGATCCCGCGACGGTCGCGGCGTATGTCGGGCGCGCGGTGCGCGAGGGCGTGATCGACGGCGCGCGGCCCGTGGACGGCCGGCTGCACCTGAGCGCGTCGCGCGCGACGTTCTGGCAGCATCCGCAGCCGTGGCTGAAGGCGCCGGGCTCGGGCGGCATGCCGCTGCGCTATGCGGTGACGAACGAGCGACGTCATCCGGTGCGCGCGCCGAGCGTGCCCGGCGAGATCTATGCACGCCACATGCCGCAGGTCGGGATGACGTTCAGCCTGCGCACGGTCGACATCGACGCGCATGCGGACCTGTTCAGCGGCTGGATGAACCTCGACCGCGTCGCGCATTTCTGGGACCAGCGCGGCACGCGCGACGAGCACGCGGCGTATCTTGCCGAGCGGCTCGCCGATCCGCACATGCACCCGATGATCGGCTATTTCGACGACACGCCGTTCGGCTATTTCGAGTTCTACTGGGCGAAGGAGGATCGTCTCGCGCCGTTCTACGATGCGCACGACTACGATCGCGGGCTGCACCTGCTGATCGGCGACTCGCGGTTCCAGAGCGCCGGCAAGCTGCATGCGTGGTGGAGCGGGGTGCTGCACTACATGTTCGTCGACGAACCGCGCACGCAGCGGCTCGTCGGCGAGCCGCGCGTCGATCACGTGCGGCACATCGCGTACATGCACCGGCTCGGGTTCCACACGCTGAAGGAGTTCGACTTCCCGCACAAGCGCGCGGCGCTGGTGATGATCGACCGGGATACGTTCTTCGACACTTTCCGGTTGCCGTGACGGCGCGGGGTGCCCGCGTTGGCCGTTCGGCGTATGGACCGCGCGCAGGCAGGCGTGAAAAATGGGGGCTATCACATGACGAGGGCTGCAAGCTCATGGACAAGGCACTCATTGCGACAGGCTGGCGCACGGCGCCCCGGACGCGGGCATCCATATTGACATATGTGCGCATATGTCTAAAATGGGCGCATCGTACTCCGGAGTGGCTCATGCGCACCGTTTCCATTTTCAAGAACGCCCGTAACCAGGCAATCCGCATCCCGAAGGACATGGAGTTCGAGGGAGTGACGGAACTCGAGATCCGCCGCGAGGGCGACACGCTGCTGCTGCGGCCGGTGCGGCCCACGTGGACGTCGCTCGCGCACGAGCCGCTGGCCGACGCCGATTTCCTCGCCGAACGCCCGGCCGTGATCGAGTCCGGCCGCTTCGACCTTTCCGGCCCCGACGATGCGCAAACGGAGTCCGGCCAGTGACCACGCTCTACATGCTCGATACGAACGTCTGTTCGTTCATCATGCGCGAGCGGCCGCCGGCAGTGCTGTCGCGGCTGCAATCGTGCGTCAATGCACAGCACCGGATCGTCGTGTCGGCCATCACCTATGCCGAAATGCGGTTCGGTGCCGTCGGCAGGAAGGCGTCACCGAAGCACGCGGAACTCGTGACGGCCTTTGTCTCGCGGCTCGATGGCGTGCTGTCGTGGGATACGGCGGCCGTCGATGCAACGGCCGCGATTCGCGCCGATCTCGCCGCGCGCGGCACGCCGATCGGCGCGAACGATGCGTCGATCGCCGGGCATGCGGTCGCGGCCGGTGCGGTGCTGGTGACCCACAACACGCGCGAATTCGGCCGCGTCGACGGGTTGTCGTTCGAGGATTGGGCCGATTGAGCGGCGACGCCCGCGGACGATGCTTGCATCGTGATAGCCGGCAACCACCGGTTGCCGGGCTGAAGACATTTCGTCTATCCGGTTGACGTCCGGCGGACTATCCTTGCCTGCACATTCCCCGCAGACACAGGAGACGACACCGTGACGCACAGCGTGATTCCCGCAGGCCTCGCCGACGAAATGATCGAGATCCGGCACCGCATCCATGCCCATCCCGAGCTCGGCTTCGAGGAATTCGCGACGAGCGACCTCGTCGCCGAGCAACTGCAGTCGTGGGGCTACACGGTGCATCGCGGGCTGGGCGGCACGGGCGTCGTCGCGCAGCTGAAGGTCGGCAACGGCACGCAGCGTCTCGGCCTGCGCGCCGACATGGACGCACTGCCGATCCACGAGGCCACGGGCCTGCCGTACGAGAGCAGGATCGCCGGCAAGATGCACGCATGCGGTCACGACGGCCACACGGCGATGCTGCTCGCGGCCGCGAAGCATCTTGCGCGCGAGCGCCGCTTCTCGGGCACGCTGAACCTGATTTTCCAGCCGGCGGAAGAAGGGCTCGGTGGCGCGAAGAAAATGCTCGACGAAGGGCTGTTCGAGCTGTTCCCGTGCGACGCGATCTTCGCGATGCACAACATGCCGGGGTTCCCCACGGGCCAATTCGGCTTCCTGCCGGGGCCGTTCATGGCGTCGTCGGATACCGTCGTCATCGACGTGCAGGGCCGCGGCGGCCACGGCGCGGTGCCGCACAAGGCGGTCGACTCGGTGGTCGTGTGCGCGCAGATCGTCATTGCGCTGCAGACGATCGTGTCGCGCAACGTGTCGCCGCTCGACATGGCGATCGTCACGGTCGGCGCGATCCACGCGGGCGAGGCGCCGAACGTGATTCCCGATCGCGCGCAGATGCGCCTGTCGGTGCGCGCGCTGAAGCCGGAGGTGCGCGACCTGCTCGAGACGCGCATCAAGGAAGTCGTGCATGCGCAGGCCGCCGTGTTCGGCGCGACCGCGACGATCGACTACCAGCGCCGCTACCCGGTGCTCGTCAACGACGCGGAAATGACCGCGTTCGCGCGCGGCATCGCGCGCGAGTGGGTGGGCGAAGCGAACCTGATCGACGGGATGGTGCCGCTCACCGGCAGCGAGGATTTCGCGTTCCTGCTCGAGAAGCGGCCGGGCTGCTACCTGATCATCGGCAACGGCGACGGAGAGGGCGGCTGCATGGTGCACAACCCCGGCTACGACTTCAACGACGCGGCACTGCCTACCGGCGCGTCGTACTGGGTCAAGCTGGCCGAGGCGTTCCTGGTGTGACGGGATGGCGCGGCGCAGGGTGTACCAAATTTTGGTATATGGTCGGCGTATTGATGTGATGTTTTATCGTGAAACGGAGCACTCGCTCGATGTGATTCGCATCCTGCACCAGCGGATGGACGTCGAGCGCCATTTGTAATCGCGGAGTCCGACGGCAGAAATGCCGGAGCATCGTCGCAGCAAGCATGGTGTGACGTGCAGCCGACGACGTTGTCGCCGTCACCGCTCGATCGTGATCGCCGAAATCAGCGCTCAGCTCAAATTGTTCCGCCGCTGAACAGCGCCGCCGCCGCCGTCGGATTCGACGGCCAGTACATGTGCATGTACGTCGCGACGATCGGGCCGGCCCGATACACGGCCTCGCCGCTGCCCGTGCCGCCGTCCGGCCGGACCGCGGCCGCGACCGGGGCAAGCGGCGTGTCGAGCCGCGAATAGTGGAACGTATGGCCGCGCATCGGCCCGGTACGCGTATCGAGCTGCTGCATGCCGAGCGCCGCGAACCGGCGCTGCATCGTCGCCCGACCCGGCAACAGCCCGAGCATCGACGTCGTGACACCGTCGACGTCGGTCAGCGATTCACACAGATACACCATCCCCCCGCATTCCGCGACGATCGGCCGGCCGGCTGCCGCATGCGCGCGGATCGCGCCCGCGCTCGTCGCGTTCGCCGCGAGCGTCGCCGCATGCAGTTCCGGATACCCGCCCGGCAGGAACAGCGTGTCGCAATCGTCCGGCACGGGTTCGTCGGCGAGCGGCGAGAAGAAGCGCAACCGCGCGCCGAGCGCCTCGAGCAGCGCGAGATTCGCCGGATAGATGAACGAAAACGCCGCGTCGCGCGCAATCGCGATTCGCTTGCCGGCGAGCGCACGCGGCAGCGGCGCCGCGGCGTCCGGTTCCGCGAACGCGACGGCGGGCGGCAATTCGGCGAGCGCCGTCTGCGCGAGCACGTCGGCCGCGCGCTCGAGCCGCACGTCGAGATCGTCGATGTCGGCCGGCTGGTGGAGACCGAGATGCCGCTCCGGCAGCGCGATGCCCGCGTCGGCCGGCACATGCCCGAGCCAGCGCAGGTCGTCGGGCAGCGCCTGCTGCAGCAGTTCCGCATGCCGGGCCGAGCCGACGCGGTTCGCCAGCACGCCGTGAAACGGCAGCCCCGGCCGGAACCGCGCGAGCCCGAACGCGAGCGCCGCGAACGTCTGCGCCATCGCCTTCGCGGATATCACCGCGACGACCGGGACGCCGAACGCGGCCGCGAGGTCGGCACTGCTCGGCGTGCCGTCGAACAGCCCCATCACGCCTTCGATCAGGATCAGATCGGCGTCGCGTGCGGCATCGGCGAGCAATGCGCGGCAGCCGGCCTCGCCGACCATCCCGAGATCGAGCGCATGCACGGGGGCGCCGCTCGCGCGTTCGAGCAGCATCGGATCGAGAAAGTCGGGCCCGGTCTTGAACACGCGCACACGACGCCCGAGCCGGCGGTGCAGCCGCGCGAGGCCGGCCGTCACCGACGTCTTGCCCTGGCCCGACGCGGGCGCACTGACGAACAGCGCGGGGCAGGCGGGCATGCTCAGAACTCCACGCCGCGCTGCGCCTTCACGCCTTGCTCCTTGTACGGATGCTTGACGAGCCGCATCTCGGTGACGAGGTCGGCCGCGTCGATCAGCGCATCGGGCGCATGCCGCCCGGTCACGACGACGTGGACCGAATCGGGACGCGCGGCGAGCGTCGCGAGCACTTCGTCGAGCGGCAGGTATTCGTACTTCAGCACCGTGTTCAGCTCGTCGAGGATCACCATCCGGTAGTCGCCGCTTTCGATCATCCGGCGCGCCTTGTCCCAGCCCTTGCGCGCGGTCGCGATGTCGGCGTCGCGGTTCTGCGTGTTCCATGTGTAGCCGTCGCCCATCGTCACGAAATCGCATTCGGCCACCGCGCCGAGGAAGTCCCGCTCGGACGTGTGCAGCGCGCCCTTGATGAACTGCACGACACCGAGCCGCATGCCGTGGCCGAGCACGCGCACGGCCATGCCGAACGCGGCCGTGCTCTTGCCCTTGCCGTTGCCGGTGTTGACGATCAGCAGGCCTTTCTCGTTGACGGCGGCGGCCTGCTTCTTCTCGTGGCCCGCACGGCGGCGTTCGGTCATCCGTTGATGGGATTCGGCGTCGGTTTTCATCGATTCGTCCTGTCGAAAGAAAGCGAAACAAAGGGTTCAGAGCGGGCCGGCGAGTGCGACCGTCACGCCGTCCCGGATGGATTTGGGGCCCAGCAGCCGGCCGTGCGGCGCCGCGAGCTGCGCGCACGGCTCGGCCACGCCCGCGACGCCGAAACGGGCGAGCGCGGCCTCCGACGGGCCGCTCGCGGCCAGTTCGGGGCGGCTCGCGAGTTGCGCCGCGTCGAACCCGACGAGCGGCCAGCCGCGTCTCGCGCACAGCGTGCGCAGCGCGCGTGCGCGCGCCTTGTCGGCAAGCGTGGCGACGAGCGCCGGTTCGGCAGCCGGGTACCGCATCAGCGCGATGCGGATCGCGGCGTCGAGTTGCGCGGCCGTGACGCCCGCGCGGAAACCGACACCGATCGCGACCCGCATCATGCGCGGCTGCCGAGTGCGGCACGTACCGCGGGATCGTCGGCGAGCGCCGCGACGGGGCCGATCACGACGATGGCCGGCGAACCGATGCCGGTTGCGCCGACACGTTCGACGAGCGTGTCGAGCGTCGCGAGCACGTGCCGCTGTTCGGGGCGCGTCGCATGCGCTCGATCGCCGCGCACGGCGTCTCGCCGGGCAGGCCGCCTTCGCGCAGTGCGGCTGCAATCGTGTCGAGCCGGCGGATGCCCATGTAGACGACGATCGTCATCCGCGTGGCCGCGAGCGCGCGCCAGTCGGGTTCGTCGGCGCCCGCGCCGTGGCCCGTGACGAAGATCACGCCCTGCGCGTCGCCGCGCTGCGTGACGGGAATGCCGAGTGCGGCCGGCGCGGCGATGCCCGCCGTGACGCCGCTCACGATCTCGACCTGAAATCCCGCGGCGCCGAGCGCGGCCAGCTCCTCGCCGCCGCGGCCGAACACGAACGGGTCGCCGCCCTTGAGCCGTGCGACGCTGCGGCCTGCGCGCAGATGCGCGAGCATCGCCGCGACGATCGCTTCCTGCGGCGTCGATGCATGACCGCCGCGCTTGCCGACGTGCTCGATGTGCGCATCGGCGCGCGCATGGCGCAGCACGTCGGGGTTCACGAGATCGTCGACGAGCAGCACGTCGGCCGAGCCGATCGCGTGGACGGCCTTGAGCGTCAGCAGGCCGGCGTCGCCGGGGCCGGCGCCGACGAGCCAGGCGCGGCTCATCGGGCGCGGCACGGCGCGCACCGTGGCGAAGACCGGAAAAGCGGCGAACGGGCGGCGCGAAGCCGGCCTGCGGAATGGCGATGCATAGCGGAATGAAAGCAGCCCGCTCGAAGCGGGCATGAGCACACAACACGCGCACGCAGTCCGTCCCCCGCGGATCGGGCGTTCGGCGAGCATCGGGCTCGCCCCTTGCGTCGGCCGGTATCCGGGCTGGCCGCTTGCCAGGCCGCAGCCTTCCCGCCCGGTGGAAGGGCAGTGGCATCGTGGGCGGCATGGGCGCGTGCGCGTGGAAGCGCGTCGCGCGGGCGGCGTACCGTTGCGGGGACAGCACAGGCAGGGCGGCGATCCGCCTCCTGTTTCCCGTTTAACTGCGCCTGCCGGCGGGCAGGCGCGAGCACCGAACGCGGCGCATACGATAGCACAGCGCGCCGGCGCAAACGCATGCGGGACGCCTTGGCCAGCCGGCGGCGGCGCGCGGTGCGCGAGCCGTAGAGAATGCCGGTGTCATGCCCCCGAAGCGGGCTGATCCATGCTCGCCCGTTTCCTTCGGCACGTCGCAGCCGTTCCCAGCGCCAAGGCTGCGCAAAGCACGCCGGCCGAGGCCACGCCGCTCCATCCGAAGCGTCCCGCCATGGCCGTGCCCAGCGCCGACCCGGCAGCGCCCCCCAGGAAATAGCAGGTCATGAACACCGTGTTGAGCCGCCCGCGTGCGTGGGGCAGCGCCGCATACAGTCGTGTCTGATTAGCCACGAGGCTGGCGCGGCTGCCCAGGTCGAGGATCACCACGCCCGCGATCAGAAAGCCGATCCCCTGCATCGAACCGGCGACCAACGCGAAAGCCAGCATCACCAGCGCTGCCGCCGATGCCACGACCCGGCGGCCTCCCCAGTGGTCGGTCAACCGGCCGATGGTGGGTGACGCAAGCATGCCCGTCACGCCCACCAGCCCGAACAACCCAGCCACCTCGCTGCCGTAGCCGTAGGGCGGCCGTGCCAGCATCAGCGCCAACGAGCCCCATAGGACGTTGAACGCGGCGAACAGCAGGAACCCGGCCAGGCAGGCTTCGCGCAGCAACGGCTGCTGTTTGAGCAATTGCCCCAGCGAGGCCAGCAACTTCGGATACGACAGGTCGCTGTCCGGCCGGGTGTGCGGCAGGTGGCGCCAGACCAGGGCGATCAGCGCCGCGTCGAGCACGGCAGCCAGCATGAACATGGCGCGCCAGCCTGCGTGCGCCCCGACATAACCGCTGGCCGTGCGTGCCAGCAGCGTGCCGGCGAACAAGCCGCTCATCAGCCGCCCGACGGTCTGCCCGCGCAGGGCCGGATCGGCCAGGCCCGAGACCGCCGGGATGATGATCTGTGCGCCGACCGCCGTCAGGCCGACCACGACACACGCGGCCAGCAACCCGTCCAGGTTGGCCGCTATTGCGCATAGCGCCAAGCCGATCATGTTCGTCAACAGCAGCGCGGTGATCAACCGGCGGCGGTCGATTCGGTCGCCCAGCGGGCCGAACAGCAGCAAGCCCGCAGCGTAGCCGGCCTGGGTCAGCATGGCGATGGCGCCCTGGGCCGATGCATCCGAGCCGAAGGTTGCCGCCATCTGCGGCAGCAGCGGTTGGCTGTAATACAGGTTGGCGACGGCAAAGCCACAGGCCGCCGACAGTGCTGCCACACTGCGCCCGGACAAGGATGCGGCGGCGCGGAAAGGATGGGACATCGTGCGAACTCCGTTCGTGTGGCCCTATTGCCACACATCCGCGGGGAATGCTAGGCGTGCCGGCATGGCGACAGAACGCCTCGGCGTCGCACAACAGTTTTGCATAAAATGCGGAAATGACGCCCATTCCTTATGCCGAACACTTGCCGGTCTTTGTCGCGGTCGCGCGCGCAGGCAGCTTTTCCGCCGTTGCCGCCCGACAGGGTGTGGCGCCGTCGTCGGTCGTGCGCCAGATCGATGTCCTGGAGGCCGCGCTGGGTGTACGGCTGTTTGCGCGCTCCACGCGCGGACTTGCACTGACCGACGCGGGCGAACTGCTGCTGGCCCGCGTTCCCGCATTGATCGACGAACTGGTGGACTTGCGCGCCGAGGTCGCGTCGCTGGGCGACGAACCGCGAGGCGTACTCCGTGTGGCCTGCCTGCCGACATTCGGCCGCCACCATGTCCTGCCGCTTCTCCCGGACTTGCTCGCGCGCTACCCGGCGCTGCGCATCGAGCTGGAATTCACCGAGCGGCTGGCCGACCCGGTACGCGAACGCCTCGACGCGGTGATCCGCATCGGTCCGCTCAAGGACAGCCGGCTCTATGCTCAGCGCCTGGCCACGCAGCGTTGGTCCATCTGCGCCAGCCGTCCTTACCTCGACCGGCATGGGCATCCGGCCACCCTGGCCGAGCTGGCCGGCCATCGCCTGCTGGACAAGCGCCACGACCCCGAAGGCCTGGGCTGGCGCGGCCTGCGTGCCGCCGGCCTGATACCCGGAGATGCCGCCGACAGCGTCCTTGCGTGCGACGACTTCGAGGCGCTGCTGCTGGCCGCCATCGCCGGGTTGGGTTTGGCGTACCTGCCGACCTGGGCGACGGAGCAGGCCACTTCCAGCGGACAGTTGGTCACGGTATTCGACAACCCCGCCCAGCGCGAGGACGACGTCCACCTGTTGCGTGCATTGCCGCGGCCGTCCGCCAAGCTGGCTGTTTTTGCCCAGGCACTGCTGGCCGCTCTCGACGCAGGCCAAAACCGGCTTCCCTTGCCGTCCGTCGACAGCCGGCCGCCTCGGCCCGGCACGGCTCGCGCGAACGTACCCGCCGTGAACGGACTGCCCTGATCCGCGGCCCCGCCGTTCGCCTTGACGCTCCCGCCCGCGCCGCCTACACTCGCACGCGTTTTGGTGCTCGCGCGCGCCGCTCCGGTGCGCGCAGTTAAACGGGAAACAGGGAGCCTGCCTGCGCCGCAGTCGAGCCAACCTGTGCTGCCCCCGCAACGGTAAGCGAACGCGTCGCGCGCAAGCGCCACGCAGCGCCGCTTCGCCGCATGCCGCGCGCATGCGGACGACCGCCACTGGATTGCTATGCATCCGGGAAGGCGAAGCGGCGTGTTCGCCAGCCCGGATACCGGCCCAAACGTAGGGGTTCAGCGCCGCGGGGAGGCGGCGCATCGTCCACGGCCGCAGCCACGGTGCGTCCGGCGCCCGAGCGTCTCCCGTGTCCCGATCCGCCGCGCGCTTCGCGCGGGCCGGTCCGGCATCCGGCGGCGCGCGGGCCCGCGCATCCGGCGCCGGCCGTGTTGGCATTCACGATGTCGACCGTTCGCAAGGAAGCACCATGCTCGACTCGCTTTTCCGCCTGTTCAACGACAGCCCTTCCGGGCTGCGCGGCAAAATCATCGCCATCTATTCACTGCTGATCGCCTTCAACGTCGGCGCGTGGATCTGGGCGTTCATCGCGTTCCACGGCCAGCCGGTGCTGCTCGGCACCGCGTTGCTCGCGTACGTGTTCGGCCTGCGCCACGCGGTCGACGCCGACCACATCGCGGCCATCGACAACGTCACCCGCAAGCTGATGCAGGAAGGCCGCAGCCCGCTCGGCGCCGGCCTGTTCTTCTCGCTCGGCCATTCGACGGTCGTGATCGTGATGTCCGTCGTGGTCGCGCTGACGGCGGCGTCGCTCGCGCGCTTCGAGAGCATGAAGGCGTGGGGCGGCGTCGTCAGCACGTGCGTGTCGGCCTTCTTCCTGCTGCTGCTCGCGACCGCGAACCTGCTGATCCTGATCTCCGTGTACCGCACCTTCCGCGCGGCGCGCCGCGGCGAAGCGATCGTCGACGCGGATCTCGACATGCTGCTGAACCAGCGCGGCGTGCTCGCGCGCCTGTTCCGGCCGCTGTTCCGCCTCGTGTCGCGCAGCTGGCACCTGTATCCTGTCGGCTTTCTGTTCGGCTTCGGCTTCGACACCGCGACCGAGATCGCGCTGTTCGGCATCTCCGCGACACAGGTGCAGGGCGGCCTGTCGTTCTGGTCGGTGATGGCGCTGCCGGCGCTGTTCACCGCGGGCATGACGCTCGTCGACACGACCGACGGCATCCTGATGATGGGCGCGTACCGCTGGGCGTACGTGCGGCCGATCCGCAAGATCTACTACAACATGACGATCACGTTCGTGTCGGTGCTGGTCGCCGCGCTGATCGGCGGCATCGAGGTGCTCGCGCTGCTCGCCGACAAGCTGTCGCTGCAGGGCCCCGTGTGGGCCTTCGCGTCGATGGTGGCGTCGCACTTCGGCATGCTCGGCTACGTCGTGATCGGCCTGTTCGTCGCGTGCTGGGTCGTGTCGGCCGCGATCTACCGCCTGAAGCGCTACGACGAGATCGACGTGACGATCTCCGCCTGACTCCCTTTCTCGATACAGGACCTACCATGACCCTACGCAAGCTTCCCGTCACGATCGTCACGGGCTTTCTCGGCAGCGGCAAGACGACGCTGATGCGCCACATCCTGCAGCACGCCGAAGGCCGCCGCATCGCGGTGATCGTCAACGAATTCGGCGAACTCGGCATCGACGGCGAAATCCTCAAGGGCTGCGGCATCGGCTGCGAGGATGCCGACGGCGCGCAGGGCGAAGCGTCGGGCCAGCTCTACGAACTCGCGAACGGCTGCCTGTGCTGCACCGTGCAGGAAGAGTTCTATCCGGTGATGGAAGCGCTCGTCGAGCGCCGCGCGGATATCGATCACGTGCTGATCGAGACGTCGGGCCTCGCGCTGCCGAAGCCGCTCGTGCAGGCGTTCAACTGGCCGACGATCCGCAACAGCTTCACGGTCGACGCGGTCGTGACCGTGGTCGACGGGCCGGCCGCGGCAAGCGGCCAGTTCGCGGAAAACCCGCAGGCCGTCGACGCGCAGCGCCGCGCCGATCCGAACCTCGACCACGAGTCGCCGCTGCATGAGTTGTTCGCCGATCAACTGTCGTCCGCCGATCTCGTGATCGTGAACAAGGCCGATCTCGTCGACGATACGCAGCTCGCGCAGGTCGAGGCGGCGATCCGCGACGAGATTCCGCCGCAGGTGAAGATCGTGCGCGCGACGCGCGGCGAGCTCGATCTTGCGATGCTGCTCGGCCTCGAATCGGCGTCGGAAGAAACGATTCACCTGCGTCACGACCATCACGGCTCGGCCGACGACGGCGACCACGATCACCATCACGACGATTTCGACTCGGTGGTCGTGTCGGGCGACGCCGGCACGCGCGAGGCGACGATCGCCGCGCTGCAGCGCGTCGTCGAAGCGCATACGATCTACCGCGCGAAAGGCTTCGCCGCGCTGCCCGGCGCGCCGATGCGGCTCGTGATCCAGGGCGTCGGCCGCCGCTTCGACAGCTATTTCGACCGTCGCTGGCAGGACGGCGAAACGCGCGCGAGCCGCTTCGTGCTGATCGGCGAGGATCTCGACGCGGCCGCGCTGCAACGCGCGTTCGACGCCGCGTGCGCGGCCGAGCCGCAACAGGCGTAACGCACGATGCATCTGCTGCGCACCACGCCGGGCGGCTTCGTCGACGATACGCAGGGTGTCGTCCGGATCGACCAGCAGCCGGCCGACATCGTGATCCTGAGCTCGGCCGACACGACGCTGTCGCTGCTCGCCAGCGTCGTGCCGACGCTGCCGGCCGGCTTCCCGAGCGTGCGGCTCGCGAACGTCACGTTCCTGCGGCAGCCGGCGTCGGTCGATTTCTACGTCGACGACGTGCTGCGGCACGCGAAGGCGGTCGTGATCGACCATCTCGGCGGCGAGGCGTACTGGCCGTACGGGATCGAGCAGGCCGTGTCGCTCGCGTCGAAGCGCGCGCAGCAGCTCGCGATGTTCTCGGGCGACCTGCAGGAAGATCCGAACCTCGTCGCGAAAAGCACCGTCGCGCCCGGCCTGTGCCGGCTGTGGTGGCGCTACCTGCGCGAAGGCGGCGTGCACAACGCCGAGGCGCTGCTGCGCAGCATCGCATTCCACACGCTCGGGTTCGGCGACGAACCCGAACCGCCGCGCCCGCTGCCGGCCGCCGCGCTGTATCACCCGGCGCGCGACCGCGCGGGCATCGACGACTGGCGGCCGCGCTGGACGCCGGGCGCGCCCGTCGTCGCGATCCTGTTCTATCGCGCGCACTGGCAGGCCGCGAACACGGCCGTGTTCGACGCGCTGGCCGATGCGCTCGTTCAGGCAGGGCTGAATCCGCTGCCGATCGCGGTCACGTCGCTGAAGGATGCGGTGAGCCGCGAAGTCATCACGCAGCTCTGCGACACGCATGACGCCGCGCTCGTGCTGAACACGACCGCGTTCGCGGCCGGCGCGATCGACAGCCCGGAACACGACGTGCTCGCCGGCGACGCGCCGGTGTTGCAGGTGATCCTGTCCGGCGGCAATCGCGAGGCCTGGATGGCCGACAACCAGGGCCTGCATGCGCGCGACATCGCGATGCACATCGCGCTGCCCGAGGTCGACGGCCGGATCGTCACGCGCGCGGTGAGCTTCAAGGGGCTCGCGTACCGCTGCCCGCACACCGAAGTCGACGTCGTGCGCTACCAGCCGGACGCCGAGCGGATCGCGTTCGTCGCGGCGCTCGCGCGCGGCTGGTGCCGGCTGCGCACGCTCGACAACGGCGACAAGCGTGTCGCGCTGATTCTCGCGAACTATCCGCAAAGCGAAGGGCGTATCGGCAACGGCGTCGGGCTCGATACGCCGGCGTCCGCGCTGCGCGTGCTCGCGGCGCTGCGCGACGCGGGCTACACGGTGGCCGACCTGCCGCCGGACGGCGACGCGCTGATCGCGCGGCTCACCGAAGGCGTGACCAACGACGCGGCCGTGCATGCGCTGCGCCCCGCATTCCAGAGCTTCCCGCTGGCCGACTACGTCGCGCATTTCGCGCGGCTGCCGGCGGCCGTGCGCGACGCGCTGAACGAACGCTGGGGCCCGCCCGAAGCCGATCCGACGCTGCGGCAAGGGCGCTTCACGATCGCCGGCTGGCGCGCGGGCAACGTGTTCGTCGGCATCCAGCCGTCGCGCTCGCGCGGCGAGAACGACTACGCGAGCTACCACGACGCGGATCTCGTGCCGCCGCATGCGTATCTCGCGTTCTATTTCTGGCTGCGCGATGCGTATCGCATCGACGCGGTCATCCACCTCGGCAAGCACGGCAACCTCGAATGGCTGCCGGGCAAGAGCGTCGCGCTGTCCGACGCGTGCTGGCCCGACCTGACCCTCGGGCCGCTGCCGCATCTGTACCCGTTCATCGTCAACGATCCGGGCGAGGGCAGCCAGGCGAAGCGCCGCGCGCAGGCCGTGATCGTCGATCACCTGATGCCGCCGCTCACGCGCGCGGAAAACTACGGCCCGCTGCAGGATCTCGAGCGGCAGGTCGACGAATACTACGAAGCGCTGATGGTCGATGCGCGGCGCGCGAAGCTGCTGCGCAAGACGATCCTCGCGACGATCGCCGAACACCGGCTGCACGACGAGCTGAGCGTGTCGCCGCCGCGCGACGCGGGCGACGAGGATGCGCTGCTGACGCGCGTCGACGCGTGGCTGTGCGAACTGAAGGAAGCGCAGATCCGCGACGGGCTGCACGTGTTCGGCGTGTCGCCGGCCGGGCGCCAGCGGCGCGACACGCTGCTGGCGCTCGCGCGCTTTCCGGTCGGCGACGGCAAGGGGGCACGCGCGGGACTGATCGGCGCGCTCGCGCGCGATCTCGCGCTCGGCGACGATTTCGACCCGCTCGCGGCCGAGTGGGCCGCGCCGTGGGCCGGGCCGCGACCGGCGATCCTGCAGGCACTCGATGGATCGCCGTGGCGCCATGCGGGCGATACGCGCGAGCGGCTCGAACGGTTCGCGCAGCAATGGCTGGACAGGCTGGGGGCGGCCGACGCCAGCGATACGGGCACGCAAGACGCGACGCCCCCCGGCGACTGGCCGCACACGCTCGCCGTGATCGAGCGCGTCCGCGCGACGCTGCTGCCCGCGCTCGACGCGTGCGGCGGCGAGGAAATGCGTCAGCTGCTGCGCGGGCTCGACGGCCGCTTCGTGCCGCCGGGGCCGAGCGGATCGCCGTCGCGCGGCCGCCCCGACGTGCTGCCGACCGGCCGCAATTTCTACTCGGTCGACACGCGCGCGGTGCCGACGCAGGCCGCGTGGACGCTCGGCCTGAAATCCGCGCAGCAGCTGATCGAGCGCCATCTGCAGGACCATGGCGACTATCCGCGCGCGATCGGGCTGTCGGTGTGGGGCACGGCGACGATGCGCACGGGCGGCGACGACATCGCGCAGGCGTTCGCGCTGCTTGGCGTGCGGCCGAAATGGGCGCACGGCAGCCATCGCGTGACCGACTTCGAGATCCTGCCGATCGAGATCTTCGACCGGCCGCGCATCGACGTGACGCTGCGCGTATCGGGTTTCTTCCGCGACGCGTTCCCGAACCTGATGCATCTGTTCGACGCAGCGGTGCAGGCGGTGGCCGCGCTCGACGAGCCGGAGGAACTGAACCCGATCCGCGCGCGCATCGAGCGCGAACGCGCGAAGTGGGTCGCACAGGGCGTGGCGCCGGACGAAGCGCGGCGCCGCGCCGGCTGGCGCGTGTTCGGCGCGCGGCCGGGCAGCTACGGCGCGGGCCTGCAGGACCTGATCGACCAGCGCCGCTGGCAGACCGACGCCGATCTCGCGGAGGCGTACCGCCAGTGGGGCGGCCATGCGTATGCGCAGAACAGCGCGGGCGACGCCGCGGCCGACGTGTTCGGCGAGCGGCTCGCGACGATCGACGTCGTCGTGCAGAACCAGGACAGCCGCGAGCACGACATCCTCGATTCGAACGACTACTACCAGTTCCAGGGCGGGATGACCGCGGCCGTGCGGCACCTGTCCGGGCGGCAGCCGAGCATCTACCACGGCGACCACGCGAACCCGGTCGCGCCGAAGATGCGCACGCTGCGCGAGGAAATCGCGCGCGTGATCCGTTCGCGCGTCGTCAACCCGAAGTGGCTCGACGGCGTGAAGCGCCATGGTTACAAGGGCGCGGCCGAGCTGGCGGCGACCGTCGACTACCTGTACGGCTATGACGCGACCGCGCGCGTGCTGTCCGACCACCAGTACGCGCTCGTCGCCGACGCGTACCTGTTCGACGACGCCACCCGCGCGTTCCTCGAACGGCACAATCCGAAGGCGCTGCACGGGATCTGCGAACGCTTCGTCGAGGCGATGCAGCGCGGCCTGTGGCAGCAGCCGGGCGACTATCGCGAGCGGATCGAAGCGGTCTGGCTCGACAGCGAACAACTCCAGGAAGGGGGACGGCGATGACCGATCCGACGCACCGCCTGCGCGCGGTGTTTCCGTTCACCGCGCTCGTCGGGCAGGCGGCGCTGCAGCAGGCGCTGCTGCTCGCCGCGATCGACCCGTCGCTGGGCGGCGTGCTCGTGAGCGGCCCGCGCGGCACCGCGAAATCGACCGCCGCGCGCGGCCTCGCCGAGCTGTTGCCGGAAGGGCAGTTCGTCACGCTGCCGCTGTCGGCGAGCGACGAGCAGGTGACGGGGACGCTCGACCTCGCGCATGCCCTCGCCGAAAACGGCGTGCGCTTCCGGCCGGGCCTGCTCGCGCGGGCGCATCTCGGCGTGCTGTATGTCGACGAGGTGAACCTGCTCGCCGACGGGCTCGTCGATACGCTGCTCGACGTCGCCGCGAGCGGCGTGAACATCGTCGAACGCGATGGCGTGTCGCACGCGCACGATGCGCGCTTCGTGCTCGTCGGCACGATGAATCCCGAGGAGGGCGAGCTGCGTCCGCAACTGCTCGACCGCTTCGGGCTGATGGTCGAGCTGGAGAACTGCTTCGACGCCGCGCAGCGCGAGCGGATCGTGAAGGCGCGGCTGGCATTCGATCTCGATCCGGAGGCGTTCCGCGCGCGTCACGACGACGCGCAGCGCGCGCTGGCCGGGCGGATTCGCGCGGCGCGCGAACGTGTGGCCGCGCTGACGTTCGGCGACGCGGTACATGCGCATGTGAGCGCGCTGTGCATCGACGCGGCCGTCGACGGACTGCGCGCCGATCTCGTGATGCTGCGTGCGGCGCGCGCGCTCGCCGCGCTCGAAGGCGCGGACGCGGTGACGGTCGAGCATGTCGAGCACGTCGCGGAAGCGGTGCTGAGGCATCGCCGGTCAGCGCATGCGACGCCGCCTGCGGCGTCGGGGGCGCGCGACGCGGAGCGTGCGCCGTCGCAATCGAATGCGGGCGGTTCGTCCGCCACGCCGCCTGACACGGCGCGGCCGCGCGACGAGGATGCACAAGGCGACTGGGGCTACCTGCGGCCCGAACCCGCGGGGCTGCACGACGTGAAAGGCGTGGTGCCGCTGCCGCTAAAAAAACGCTGAGCCATCGAGCCGGCGCCGCCGCGAACGCCGTTCGCGGTCCTCGATGGCAGCAGGGCGAAACCGGGCGTGCGCCGGGCGTGACACGCGCCGGTGTGGCGGTCGCATGGCCGGCGACGTTCGCGGTCAAGCGCGCCGGGCGATTGCAGGCCGAGCATCTGCGGTTCCGGAAACAGGCGGGCGCGCCGCGCGCGTTGCATTGCTTCGTGCTCGACTGTTCGGCGTCGATGCTGTCGCACGGGCGGCTCGCGCTGGCGAAGGGGCTGATCGTCGCGTATTTCGATGAAGCGGCGCGCGCGCGGGCGGAGACGGCGCTGATCTGTTTCGGCGGCGACGGCGCCGCGCGGCGCTTCGGCCCGGCCGTGCCGCGCTGGTGGAATGCGCGCTGGCTCGAACCGGTCGGCGGTGGCGGCGGCACGCCGCTCGCGGACGGCATCGCGGCCGCCGCGCAGGTGCTCGCGCGCGCGGCGCGACGCGATCCGGACAGGCAGCGCTGGCTGTGGGTGCTGTCCGACGGGCGCACGCGCGAGACGCCGGCGCGGCCGAAGGCGGCCGATCACGTCGTGTTCGTCGATTTCGACGATGCGGCCGTGAGGGTCGGGCGCGGGGCAAGGATCGCGGCCGAGTGGGGGGCGGAGTGGGTGAGGCCGGAGGGGTTGGTGGCCGCTTCGCCGGTGCGTGGTGAGCGTGCATGATGCCCATGGCGGTGAGTCCGGCGCAAAACGCAAAGCGGCGTTGACCGAGCGCATATCTCTGCAATATCAAAATGCCTGTTATTGAGTAGGCGCTTAGTGCAAATGCACAATCGACGCGCGCGTGCGCCGGTTGATGGCGATATTTTGCATGCTGACGCTTTAATTTGAGGCGATCGTGTCCTAGTCTTTCATAGCGGTGCGCGTTATGTCTTGTCGATGCGCTCGCAATAAGCCAAACGTAAACGGGGTGTTCATTCAAACGTCAGATTTGAAGGAGAGGAATTATGAGCGGGGATATCTCTGTCGTGATAACTCAAGAACAAATTTCAGCGCTCGCTGAGCAAATAAAGCAGAGTGTCACGACTGCCCAACTGGCCGAATCGACGGCGAAATCCGAATTCTGCAAAATCTGGCCGGAGGCCAGCGCCGGGTTGACGGCTTTGAAAACCGTGCTCGAGTTGGTGCCCGGCGTGAGCGTCCTGGCCGGCGCCGCAATCGCGATCGTGCTGGCGGCGGGAAATGCTGCTTCAGGCGCCGTGTGCGCTAAATCCTGACTGCCGCGATATCGGCAACGACATGCCGGCCCCGGACAGGTGACCGGCATGTCGAATGCTGTCCTTGAGCGCAGATCATGTGACGACATCAACCGAGGTGGCCGAGAGATCGACTGATGCGTCGAAGTTCCGCAGTCGGAGGGGCTTCATTTTGTCCACGCCAATTCGGGGAAAGTCAAAAAAGCGGTATTTGGTGAAATTTATTGTCCGTGCTCAGCGAGCGATTTCGGGGGCGGCGGTTTTTTCTCGTAAATCATCGAAATGCTTATAAGCGGAAGCAGCCAGGAGGCCAATAAAATGACATCGACAATTTCCATACCGAACGGATCGATCGGATTCGATCATAGCGGTTCGCGGTTAACGTCCCAGCAGGCCCAGGATTACGTCGACAGAGGCTACAAATTCTGCCTACGTTATATCCCCAATCCACTGTCTTCAGGCGCCAGCGATTTGAACAAGGACGAGGCCGACGCAATCCTGGCGTCGGGCCTATGGCTGGGGGCAGTCCAGCATTGCTGCGCAGCGAGCGAATCTTCCACGTTCGAGCCGACGCCTGGCATGGGAATCGAATGGGGCGCGCTTGCCGCGCAGCATGCCGCGGCCGCCGGTCTCACCACTGGCACCACCGTCTGGCTTGATCTCGAGGGCGTCAAGGCCGGCACCGCCGTCGCGGACATCATCGGGTTCTGCAATCAATGGTTTGCCCAGGTCACGGCGGCCGGCTTTGCATCGGGCGTCTACGTCGGATTCGATTCGGGCTTGTCGTCGGACCAACTCTATTTTCAGTTGACCACGCAGCATTATTGGCGCGGGGCGTCGAATGTTCCGGATGTAGCGTTCCGTGGCTACCAGATCGTCCAGCGCGTCATAAAAGATTCCGGAGGTAACGAGTTCGACGTCGATCATGCGCAAACCGACAACCTCGGATTGAGTGCGACGGTCACTTCGCAATGACGCATGCCGCGTGAAGCACGGTGACCGGCAACCAAATGGGCACGAGGGGGCCGATGCAGGCCGCAGCATCTCTCGAAATAAGCACGTGGATACCATTCCGGGGAAGGAAGATGGCACAACTGGTGTTCGTTCATGGCGTCGCAACGCGCGATACGCCGGCGTATCAGGATGCAGTCGAGAACCGTGACAAGCTGTTTCGCGAATTACTGTTCACTGGAAGCGACGTCACAATCCACTCGCCGTTGTGGGGGCAATTCGTCCCCGCAATCCCGCACGATGTTTTCGACACCGACAAGGGGGTGGCGACCTACTCGCTCAATTTGGGCGCGGCTCCAGGGCTTGGTGCTGGCCTTATGGGAGGAGGCGGGCAGGCAGGAGACACGATCGACGTTTCGATTGGCGCCATCGGAAAGCAGGATCCAGTGGCGGCGCTTGATGCGATTTGTTCGGAGATCGTCGACCGGGCCGCGCGCGAGCAACGCGGTCTCAAGCCGGAGGAACTTCAGGCGTTCCGCAAAGCATCCGAGCTCATCGCGTCGGACAGCGCAGCGACCGCGTTCGATGGGGACGCAAGCTCTCGGACGATTGCGGATCAGCTTGCTGCCGGGGCGCCGGTACCGTTCGGCGGCGTCGTAAGTCTTATCGGCGAAGCCATCTCCGCCGTTACGGATCGGGTACGCAACGTGGCGTCGACGCTCGGCTTCGATGCTATTCGAGGCAGCCTCAGCCCTGCCGTTGGCCTTTTCTTCGGTGACGTGTTCGTCTACCTGAAGGAAGGGGCGCATCGACAGAGCATACGAAGCGAAGTCGGGAAGGCCCTCGCCAATGCATATGCGGAGGTCCAGGCTGGCAAGGGGCCGCTCGTGGTGGTCGGGCACAGCATGGGCGGCGTCATACTTGTCGACATGCTGACGAATCCCGATTCGGCAAACCTTCCTGACGGCTTCAAGGTCGATGCGCTTTTGACCGTCGGCTCGCAGCCCGGCCTCTTCGCCGCGCTCGATCTTCTCGCGCACAACCTGCCGTCCGGATCGGTGCGTCGCAAGCCCGACTGCGTCAAGCATTGGCTCAATATCTTCGACCCAATCGATCCGCTGGCCTTCCGAACGGACATGATCTTCGACGGCGCTGTCGACCTCGCGTTCAACTCCGTGACGGGGATTGCGGACGCGCACTCGAAATACTTCCAGCGGCCGCAGTTCTATGCCCGTTCGCGCACGCGTCTTCAGGACTTCGGGGTTTTGTGAGGTCAAGACGATGCCACTCATGCTCGATCGGCCAGTCAAGGGGCCCAAGACCCACGCCTTCGTCATCGGCGTGGGCAATTACCCGGACGCGAAGGCGAACAGGGGCGTTCTGGATATCCTTCGCGGGGTTCCGAATCTCCCGAGTGCGGCGGACAGCGCCAAGCTCATGTGCGACTGGTTGCTCGGCAATCAGGACCGGCTCGCTGCGCCGCTTGCGACACTCGACGCGCTGATTTCTGATCCGGTGGATCCCGGTGGACGCTACCCGTGGGCTCGCGGGCCGGTCGACTCGGCTACCGAGGCCAACGTTAAGAAGAGGGGACTGGAATGGTATGAACGCGTCGTCGCCGAACCGGGCAATATTGCGTTCTTCTATTGTTGCGGGCATGGCGCATCGCATCTCCAGCAGCCGGTCTTGTTCCTCGAAGACCTGAACCAAAGCCTGGTTAATGTCTGGACGCATATCAACCTGGGCTCACTTGCGCGTGCGCTGGGAAAAAGCCAGTCCATTTCCGCGGCTTTCATGTTTTCCGATGCGTGCGGTCAATTTGTGCGCGACTTCGAACTCGAGGACGCGCAGGATTGCCGGTTCTTCCATAGGCCTAACCTGTTTGCGACGAGCAGCAACCAAGTATCGCTGTTATGTGCGGCGGCTGAGGGCCAACTGGCCTACGAGGGAACGGACCGGAATGGCAGCGATTTCAAATTCGGGCGCTTCACTCAGGCAGTGCTGAAAGGGCTGAGTGGCTCGTCTGCGCGGTGGTCCCATAACAGATGGGGCGTTACTTGTCGTGACTTGCTTGGCGATCTCAAGTCTCTGCGACGCGTCTTTTTCAGCCACTGGAGCGAGAACGAACCCTTCGAACCTTACCCGGCTGTCACGCAGACGGATCCGATCCCGATCGTGTTTCCCGACGGGTTCGAATTGCCGATCGTCGTCATGACCGATCCGCCGGACCGGATGCCCCACTACAACTTCGTGATCAGCCAGAAGAGCGAGCCGACACAGCCGTGGCTGAAGAGCAGGGATGCGGGTGACCCGAGCGCATGGTTCACGACGGTTCCGCCCGGTCTCGATGCGCTCTATGCCATCGCGGTGAAGGGTGCTGACCACTATCCGCTGCTGTTGCAGCCCAAGGAACCCTTGTTCGATCGGTGGGTGTCCGTGCCATGAAAACGAGCCTGCATTTTGAAGCGCCAAGCGACCTTTCCGTCGGGACCGTGCGGATCACGGGTGAGGGACAAACGATCGCCGATTGGGTGGCGACTCCTGACAATCGCACCTTCGAGGGGGACAATTTGACACCCGGCATCTACTCCGTCGAAATCGGCCCCGCCGGTGTCTCGCCTCAGTCCGTTCTTTTCGAAGTCAGGGAGGGGCAGCCTAACCAAGTCGTTCTGCCGTCCTTTTCGGCACTCTCTTCATCCGGCAGCAATACGAGCTTCTTCGATGCGGATAGCCAGAAAACGGTCGCGGAAGTTCCGCATTCGGTGAAGCTGAACGCCCTTGAAAAGCTGGATCTGTCGTCATATCAGAGCGGGATATTCAGTGACATCGTTCGCGAGAGCGTCATCGATTCCAGACGTTCGCAACAGGTCGAGGTTTCCAAAGAAAAGAGACGAATCTCGATCGGCCTGTCGGAAGAAAAGCGTGGCCGAGAAACCTTCGATACGTTCGCCGGCCAATCGAGTATTGCGCTGTTTTCCGGACGGCTTGAAATCGAGCTTCCGACAGACCTGCATCGCGATCGCTGGGCCGGACATCGAGTCAGGCTATCGGTGGCCATCGAGCAGGTGCGGGTCGAAAGATGCCTGCTCCCGCTCTATCGCGGCGGGACGAGGATCATGGTCGCGGCGCCGTCCTTCGCACCCGCCGATCTCGAGTTCAGCGTCATACCGGTCGATCCGAAGCTGCGAGCGCTGGCTCGGGCATTGGATGCAGGAACGTCCGCAGAGGCAGCCGCGGTTCGCGACGATGTGGTCGGCAAGGGTGATCTGGCGACACAGTTCGCCGACTGGGCTGATCCTTGGGCTGCGATCCTCACGGGGCTCCTTGCGATCCGCTTTCCGGAGATATTCCAGCCGATCGAACGGGTATGGGCCGACAAGCTTGTCGAACGCGCCGGCTGGGCTTTCGATGCACACGTCATCCGCGCCAGCCAGGCGCTTGCCTCAGCGCACTCCGCCTCTCGCCAGGCGCAGGACGAGGCCGTCGCCGATGCGATCGCATTTCTCGCGAAGGCACAAGTTGCAGGATCGCCGTACTACCGCTACACCAACCAGCTTTTCGCGGAGATGGCGGCAGGCATCGCCGACTATCTCAAAACGAGCAGTCCTCGCGTCGATTCGGCGATTGTGAAGCGATTCGATCGGCTTTACGGCCGCTGGCATCGTGAACTGCCGCTTCAACGCGGCGTGGGATGGACATTCACTTGGCTTGCACGCGATCTGGCTGCGCTGAAAGAGCGTAACGTCCTTGTGCCGTATCGGCAGGCGTCCGGAAAGTTACGTCATAGAGACACGTCGATCATATTCGAAGGGCAGGTAAGCGCCGGCCAGATCGCGATTATTGGAGGAGGCCGGGACGCGCTCCGGGGTTTGCCGAATAACGATGTGGTTTTGTCCACAGCCGACGAGCGGTCGGAGGACGTGCCCGAGTATGGCCTCTCCCGGATGCCGGCGCTAAGCCGAGCGCCGGGACCTGACAAGGATCCCAACAGAGGCAGATTCGGCGGGCAGGCCAGTGAAAGCGGCTTTCACCTGATGGCAGCGTTCGAACCGACAAAACACCGCGACTGGGTCACGGTCGTCCTGACGGTGGAGGCGGAGCGATCGATCAAGATCGGGCTCGGTGACTTCGCATGGTTCGTCCTTCACCCGACCTTCTCGCCGTCGGCGCTGAAAGTTGCCTTTCGAGGAAACCGCGCCCGGCTGCGCCTCCAGGCATGGGGCGGATTCACCGTAGGCGTCTGGTTGCCTCAGGCTGGTCTCGAACTCGAATGCGATCTTGCTCAGGTTGAGGGCGCGCCCGAGATCGTGAGATTGCGGTGATCCTGTGATCCGGAATCGAGATGCCGCCGACAGTCAACCGTAACAGGGATGGGTGCGAACGTAGTCGCGCGCAACGACTGTCGGAGGACGTAGTCGCGTGAGGGGACGAGTCATGCCTGAGCAGATTACCAAGTACCCGGAAGTAATGCTCCAGGTACTGAAGGGTGCGGGCGCCATATGCGGTCAAGGGGTGACGCAGAATATTCTGACGCAATGTCCTCCAGCGCGGTTTTGCAAGTTGCCGAGCGGCGAGATCTGCGTCTATGGGATCAACGAGATTCCGCGTATGACGCAAATCGATGCGCGCGAGATCGCCGCAGTCGTCGCCCCGAAGGTCCAACCGGATCTCCCAACGGTGTTATGGGCGACGTCGTGGGTAGGGGCTGTAATTCTTGTGGGCGGTGTTCTGGCCGGCTTTGTGCTCGGGAGGTACTGGAAAATGGCGGTAGGCCGATGGGCGAAACCGGGCATTGGCCGGGCACCGACAGCAATCAAGAGGACACCGAATGAAATGAAAAATCGAACAGTCGGGTTCCGGGCGAAGCCTGCGAACCACCGCTCGTTTCCGGATCGCTTTTTTCGTCATCCGTCGGTACTTTTGATACTGGGTTTCCTTCTGACCGGAGTGCTCGGGACCATGTATTCAAGTTGGAGGGAGCGGCAGGACCGTACCGCAGAACTGAACGTCAAAGAAGTCGAAGCCCACCGGCTGGCCACCGCGCGTCTCGTCCAATCGATCTATTTGCTCGAACTTCGAAGCTACCGCCTCTATGACGCGCTGACTCACACCATTCCAGCGGAGGAAGTACGGGACAAGAATCGAGAGTATGAGCAAGCCGCATCGGACTTCGGGACAAGTCTCTTTGCAAATGTACAACTCGCGAAATCGGTTGTGCCGGATGATGCTGGCCCTGCAGGCGCGTCGATCGCTGACCCGGCGGTACTGTTGATGCGGCTACAGAAGCTCTTTATTGACGTCGATCAGTGTTTGCATGGGATGTATTTGACCTGGGCGGCTCAGGCCAATCCTAAACCGATTGCGTCAGTTTGCTTCGCTTCCAACCAGCACGTGAACAAGGATCCGATCAATCGAATCGAGCTTGTGCGGAAATGTGGCACTGACATTGCTGACGCGCTTATGAACGCGGAGGCGAACGCGAAATTCGATCCGCAGCAACGATACCATGCTTTCGTGCACGAGCTCCCCAAATCGAGTGCTTGTGCTTCACCGCAGGCGACACCCTCGGCTCAATGAGGACACGAGCGTGGAGCGTCAATGCCGATACACAAATGTCAGCAATGACCCGTTATCGCCGTCGTTGCGCCACCTCCCGCCGCGCTGCTATCGTTACGCGACCCGTAGCCATCGGAGGATTTCGTGTCGCTGACCCAGCTTCTCGTCCCGACCTTCACCCAGTTTCTGCGTGGCCTGTCGTCGTGGCTTGACAAGGCCGCAGCCCATCGGCAGGCGATAGACGCCGAGCCGGATGCGCTGCTGTCCGAGCGGCTTGCCGCAGACATGTATCCGCTCGCGGCCCAGATCCGCTTCGCCTGCTTTCAAGCGCTTGAGCCCGTCTGCCGGCTGCGCGGCGAACCGCTTCCGGAAGCGCTGCTGGCGGTGCGGCAGGAAGGATGGAATGCCAACGCGCAGCCGGGCACGTGGTCCGATGCGAAGGCGCGCCTTGCCGACGCGCTTGCGTTGCTCGACGGCCTGTCGCCTAACGCGCTCGACGCAGGCGGCGCACTGCCGATTGCGCTCGAACTGCCCAACGGCGTCGTCTTCGACATGACGGGCGAGCAGTACGCGCGCGACTGGGCACTGCCGCAGTTCAACTTCCACGCGATCACCGCTTACGCGATCCTGCGCCACCATGGTGTCGAACTCGGCAAGGCCGACTACGTGTCGCACATGCTCGCGTATCTTCGGCCCGGCACGATGCCGCAAGGCTGATCGCATCCGGCATGACGCGGGCACTCTTCATCTGCAGCCGGAACCGGCTGCGAAGCCCGACGGCGGAAGAATGGTTCGCCGGCTGGCCGGGCATCGAAACGGATTCGGCCGGCGTCGCGCCCGATGCGGAGTCGATCGTGTCGTGCGAGCAGATCGCTTGGGCCGACATCATCTTCGTGATGGAGCGCTCGCACAAGGCAAGGCTGTCGAAGCAGTTCGGCGCGGACTTGCGCAACAAGAAAATCGTCTGCCTCGACATTCCCGACAAGTACGCGTTCATGCAGCCGGAACTGATCGCGCTGCTCGAGCGCAGGGCCGGGAAATTCCTGCGATCGTGAGCGGCGGGGCGTCAGCGATCGTCGTCACGCCATGTATGAACCTGCTTGCCGTCCTTCCGGAGCAGCGCCGACCTCAGCAAACCGAACCCTTTCAGCCGGAAGAACAGCGCGAAGTAGGCCTGCTCCAGCGCTTCCCAGGTGTCGTAGGATTCCGCGGCGCCCTCCGTGCCGTCGCAATAGAGGTCGCCGTTGGGCTGGCCCGCGAACGGTTTGGATGTCCACGCGCCGATCAACGGCGCCTTCCAGAGGTCACCCTTGATCGACCTGAGCACGGGTTGCGTTCCGGTCGTCTCCGGCGCGAACGCAATCAGTTGGCGCGCGTTGTCGTCGACGTGCAGCCTGCCGCATGACGGGCATTGATAGCAGGCGCGCGCATACGAACGATCGACGTAGCCGCGCGAATGGCTCGCTTCGGCAAAATCTTCCCAATCCTGATCCGCGATCAGGTACGCCTTGTTGGCCAGGAAATCGGTTTGGTCGTAGATGACGGTTCCGCAGACGCAGGCGAAATTCATGGGTATTTATAGTGGTTTCGGAAATCGCTTCGGTTGGCCGACGTACAGCCCGAACAGCCGGACCGGATGATAGCAGCGCGGTCCCGCGTCGCGCCGAAACGACACCTCACGCACGCATCGCCGGGAAAATCGTCGGCCCATTTATGGCCGGATATAGTCGAGCACCGGAAGGCGACGATGCGCGGGCTCATGCTCCCCGCGCGTCGCGCCTGACCAGAACAATATTGGCTACGGGTGTAACGACATGAGCGACTTCGACAAGACTACTTCCGGATCGATCGGAGGACTGATCGCGGGCATCGCGATGATTGCCGCCGGCATCGGCGTCGGCGTGTATCCGGCGTTGCGCCAGGCCCCGGCCCGGCTGAGCGAATTCGTGGCCGTCGGCATCATGATGCTCGGCGCCTTCGTCGTCGTGTATCAAGGCCACGAACTTCGGCGCAAACGATTGCGCTGACGAGCGCCTTCGCGTTTCTCACCGGTGTCGGCGCGCCCGGGCTGCGTCAATACGAGCCGGCGCTCGACAGCAGGTCGTCGACGATGATCTCGCCGGCCGTGCGGCCCGCGCTGAGCGCGTCCAGGCTGTCGGCGAACGGTTGCCCGCGATCGTCCGCGAGCCGCACCGGCGAGAAGAAGATCGACGAAGTATGGCCCGCCCGCACCTGGACCACGGCGACGTAGCCGGGGGCCGGCGCGGCCATGTCGGCCGCCTCGGCCGGCTGATGCTCGCAGCGCACTTCGATCGTGTATCCGCGGTAGGTGTACAGGCTCGTCATGTCGGGCTCGCAAAAAGTGACGCGGCGTCACGCGCGCGTCGTGGGTGCAACCGGCTTCCTGCGCACGGCGTCGGCGGGAATCGCGACGCCGGTCGCCGCCGTCCGCGTGCCGGCGGACGGCGTTCGATGAGGGTCCTGACGGCCGCGCACGTGCGCGGTGTTCCGCACCTGTCGCACGCGAGCCGCTTGCAACAGGCCAATGACGGGCAACCGTCTTTCATCTGACAAATTCGGCGTGCCGCTGCCGATGTGGCGATCAATGGCCGCTCTTGCCGGGACGCACGAACACACGTCCGACCGAGCGCTCACCGACCCGCGTTGCCGAAAGAATAGGTTAACTCGTGCGAAATGGTGAGCAAAAGATGCATCGCCATCCGAAACAATGGATGGCGTGCCGCCGCCGCTTCACGAATACCGGTAGATCCCGTGTCGCGTCGGCCTGGCATGCCGAACGTGGTGGCGATGCCGCTTGACTGCCGCGTGGCGGTGATGCCGATGCGGCCTCGCGTGCGGCCGCCGCGGCGCGGGCCGCGACGTCGGCACCGCGCCCTGCGGCAGCGGCGGGGTCTGCACCGCGCCCGGCAGCGGCGCGGGTTGCGCCGGTTGCGCCGCGCCCTGCGGCTGCGTCCCGCCTTCGCCGAATGGATAGGTCTGGGTCTGCGCGTGCGTGACGCACAGCGTCGCCGCGATCGTCACGGCGGCCAGCAGCAAGCGTTTCATGAAAGCTCCGGATTCGGGACCGTCGGAATGCCAGCTTAGCGAACGGCAGTGCGGCGCGGCAACCGGATCGCGTCCGTCCTCCTCGAGGCTCGGGCAGGGTCGTCGAACCGCGCTCGCTAGCGGCCGGGCCGCGCCGGCGCAGACTGATGCCGACGCGGCCCGGTTCGGGTCACGGGAGCGCCGTTAGCGGCCCGTGCTGACGGCCCGCATGCGCGCCGTCACGACTTCACCCACACGCCGCCCGCACTCGGGTTGTCGCCTTGCGTCCACCATTTCGCGCAGTATTTCGCGCCCTGGTACATCACGCAGGTGCCGCCTGAATACGCGGCGGTCGCCGACCACGTGGCCGTGCCGCCGTTCACGGCCTTCCACACCGACGACTGGCCGGGCACGTCGCCCTGCGTCCACCATTGCGCCTGGTAGGTGACGCCCTGGTACGTGACCGTCGCGCCCGCGTTGTACACCTGGCTCGCGGACCACGGCGCGCCCGGTTGCGGCGTGCCGCCGTCCGAGCCGCCGCCGTAGTTCGGATCCTGCGTGACGCCCGCTCCCCACTTGCCGCCGAGCTGCTTGAAGATCGTCGCGAACGCATACGGCTGCTGCGCGACGCCGGAACAGGTCGGCGACGCATAGCCGCTGTTGCTGTCGCACTGCTTGTCGCGAGTCGCCGACCAGTTGCCGAAGAAGCCGTAGCCGTTGGCGACCGCCGCGTTCAGCACGCTCTGCGCATTCGCGAGCGTGAAGGTTTCGCCCTGCACGTCGTTCACGCCGATCATCGGCGTAACGCCGACCATCTGCCAGAGCTGCGAGCTGCTCAACGGCCGGCCGGCGGACTTGTACGCGGTGTCGAGCTGCGAGTAGAGCCCCTGCGCCGCGCTGATCGCGGCCGCCCCCATGTCGAGGTTCGCGGGGCCGTAGTCCATCGCCATCACGTTCACCGCGTCGAGGTTGACCTTGCTCGCGATCGCCGCGTTGACGACGTTCAGGCCGTCCTGCGTGAGCCCGGTCGGCATCGTCGGCAGCGTCAGCGTGACGTGCAGCGGCTTGCCTTTCGCCGCGTAGCTGGCCTGCAGCTGGGCGACGGCCTGGAAGTTGCGCGCGACCGCGGCCGTGTCGAGCTGCGACGCGCCCTCGATGTCGAAGTCGATGTGCGTGAGGTCGTACGTGTCGATCACGGTCTGGAGCGCGGTCTTCAGCGCGGGGACGCTCGTGCACGCCTGCATCAGCGGCGTGCCGTTCGCGCCGCCGAACGACACGGCGACTTCGCCGCCTTTCGCGCGATAGTTCGTGACGGCGGTGCCGATCGACGTGAGCAGGCCGCCGCTCGCGCCGTTGCCGATCGGCTGTACGCCGCCCCACGACGGCGTACAGCCGCTGCCCGCGACCACGAACGCGAGCGTGAACTGCTGGATGCCTTGCCGGACGCCGATCTGGTCGACGAGCGGCGTCGGATAGAGCGTCACGTCGACGTAAGGCGCAAAGGCGCCCGCCGCCTGCGAAACGCTCGCGCCGGCGAGCAGGCAACCCGCGGCAAGCGCGCGCGGGATGAAACGCGGCAACACATTGTTGTGCATTGTGTTCTCCATGGTGATGAGCGCTACGCTGGTTTGCGTATCACCGCCGTAATCGGACCGGGCATGGGTTGGACCCGGCCGGCGGCGTGCCCATCTTGGAGGATTGCAGATCAATCGGGAATCCTTGACTGCGCTTTTATTTTGTTTGAATCGAGGTGCGAAATGATTGCGTGCATTCGATACGGCGCCGGGCGCGCGGCCCGGCGCGCATTCAGCGATACCAGCGCGGCGTGTACACCCAATCCCGACCATTGTTGACGGAAAAGCGGCGCGTGGTCGACGAGCCGACGATCACCATCGTGCGCATGTCGACCTGGTCGCTGCGCAACGCGCCGAGCGTCGTCGTCGCGAGCGTCGCGCCCGGCCGGCCGATGTCGCGGCCCAGCACGACCACCGTATCGGCCGTGCGATGCGCGCGCACGACATCGAGCGCGCGATCGAGCTGCCACGGCCGCGCGCGCGAGATCGGGTTGTAGAACGCCATCACCAGATCGGCTTGCGCCGCATGCCGCAGGCGCGTTTCGATCACGTCCCACGGCTTCAGGTTGTCCGACAGCGAGATCGCGCAGAAATCGTGGCCGAGCGGCGCGCCGGCCTGGGCGGCCGTCGCGAGCGACGCCGAGATGCCGGGCTCCACACGCAGGTCGACCGCGGCCCAGCGCAGGTCGCGCGCGTCGTCGAGCGCCTCGAGCACGGCCGCGGCCATCGCGAACACGCCCGGGTCGCCGGACGACACGACCGCGACGCGCCGGCCCTCGGCCGCGAGCTCGAACGCATGGCGCGCGCGCTGCATCTCCTCGCGATTGTCGGTGCCGTGCACGCGCTGGTCGTCGCGGAACGGGCCGGCCATGTTCACGTAGGTGGTGTAGCCGAGGATGTCGGTCGCGTCCGCAAGCGCGGCGCGCGCGGCCGGCGTGAGCCACGCGGCGCCGCCCGGGCCGAGCCCGAGCACGGTCAGGCGGCCGCGTGCACGGCCGAGCGTGGCGGGATCGACCGGATGCGGCGCGACCGCGCAGGCGAGCCCGTCGAGCGGCGTGTGCCGCGTGTGCGGCACGCGCAGTGCGCGTTCGAGCACGTCGGACGCCGCGGCATCGGGATCGGCATCGACGTCGGCATCGACGAAGCGCAGCGGCGCGCCCAGCGCATCGGCGGCCGCTTCGAGCGCCACGTCGCCGATCATCGTCGCCGGCGCGACGAGCGCAGCCAGCGCTTGCGGCGCGAGGCCCTGTGCGTCGAGCAACGCGCCGATGCGTGCGTCGAGCGGGGCGGCCTCGCTGGCCGATGACGGCAGACGCGCGCCGATGCCGATCACCACACTGCGCGGATGAATCACGAGCTCGTCACGCGTGCCGCGCCAGGCTTCGGGCGTCACGCGGATCGCATGCGCTGCGGCGGCGTCGCGCGGCAGCGCGACGTCGTCGAGCCACGGCGCCGCGCCGTCGACGCGCGTCGATGCGCCCGCGAGCAGATCCGACACGAAACGCTTGCCCTGGGCGAGATCGGCGAGCGCATAGCCTTCCGGCGGATTGAGCACGCACGCGCCGAAGCGCAGTTCGCCGCTCGTCGTGATCGCCGGCGCAACGCCGACGCAGGCGGCGATTTCGCGCGCCATCACGTTGACGCCCGTCAGCCCGCCGAGCAGCGGCACGACGGCCGAGCCGTCTTCCGCCACCGCGAGCACGGGCGGTTCGACGCCCTTGTCGGCAAGCGCCGGAGCGATGCAGCGGATCACGATGCCGGCCGCGCACAGCGCGACGATCGGCAGGCCGCGCGCATAGAGTTCGCGCAAGTGCGCGCCGAGATCGTCGAACGGCACGTCGGCGGCGACGCGTGATGCGAGGCCATGCACGCGCGCCCCCGGATAGCGCGCCTGAATGCGCCGCGCGGTATCGAGCGCGCCCGCGCCGAGGATCACGATCGCGGGCGGGGTCGTCATCCTTGCCATTTTTCCCCCGGCACGACGAGCAGCGAGAAATACGGCGACGCCATCGGATCGACTTCGTCGAGCGGCACGATGCGCTGGCTCGCCATCGTCGCGCGCTCGACGTACCGCGCGCGCTTCGCGAGCCCCAGCTCGTCGAGCACGCGCCGCACCTTGTCGAAATTGCGGCCGAGCTTCATCACGACGGCCGCATCGGCCTGCGCGAGCCGCGTGCGCAACTCGTGCTCGGGCAGCACGCCCGACAGCACCGACAGGCTCTGGTTGCGATAGACGAGCGGCTGGCCGAGCACGGCGGTGCCGCCGAGCATCGCGCATACGCCGGGGATCACCTCGGTGTCGTAGCGCGGCGCGAGGCGGTCGTGCAGGTACATGTACGAGCCGTAGAAGAACGGGTCGCCTTCGCAGATCACTGCGACGTCGCGCCCCGCATCGAGGTGCGCGGCAACGATCTCCGCGGCCGTGTCGTAGAAGTCGGCGATCACCGTCTCGTAGCAGAGCGGCGGCGGCAGTGCCTCGGTCGTCACCGGGTAGACGAGCGGCAGTTGCGTCTGTCCGTCCCGCAGGTGCGCCTCGACGATGCCGTATGCGTTGCCTTTCTTGCCCTTCGCGACGAAATACGCGACCACGGGCGCGGCCTGCAGCACGCGCAGCGCCTTGATCGTCATCAGTTCGGGATCGCCGGGGCCGACGCCGACCCCGAACAGGCGTCCGCGCGCGGTCGTCATTCGGCCTCCGTCGCGAGTGCGTTGACCGCCGCAGCGGCCATCGCGCTGCCGCCGCGGCGGCCGAGCAGCGTGACGTACGGGACACCGCGGCTCTCGGCGTCGAGCAGCGCCTTCGATTCGGCCGCACCGATGAAGCCGACCGGGAAACCGAGGATCAGCGCGGGGCGCGGCGCGCCGGCGTCGATCATGTCGAGCAGGTGGAACAGTGCGGTCGGCGCATTGCCGATCACGACGACGCTGCCGGCGAGGTGCGGACGCCACAGTTCGAGCGCGGCGGCCGAACGCGTGTTGCCGAGATCCCGTGCGAGACCGGGCACCTCCGGCTCGCCGAGCGTGCAGATCACGCGGTTGCCGGCCGGCAGCCGCGCGCGCGTGATGCCTTCGGCGACCATGCGCGCGTCGCACAGGATCGGCGTGCCGGCGGCCAGCGCCGCGCGGCCCGCCGCGCCCGCGCCGGGAGAGAAGCGCAGGTCGTAGACGACGTCGACCATCCCGCACGCATGGATCACGCGCACCGCGAGTTTCTCGAGGTCGGGCGGAACCTGCGACAGGTCGGCCTCGGCGCGGATCGTCGCGAACGACTGGCGATAGATTTCCTGCCCGTCGCGAATGTAGTCAAGCATCGGTGGTGTCCTGGCTGTGCCGCGCGCCCGTCAGTCGGGCCGCGGCCTGGTCAATCGTCAGATGGCGCGCGAGCGGGGCGCCGAGGCCCGCGGCCGCATCGCGCCGGTAAAGGTCGTAGCGCGCGGGCGCAACCGCGACGAGCGTGTGCGTCGCGGGATGCGGCAGCGCGCAGTGCCGCTCGCAGCCGGTCAGGTGCACGTCGACCGCATGGCCGATGCGCGCGGCGAGCGCGAGCGCGTCGTGTTTCGTGTCGGCGCGCGCCTTCGCGCAGCCCGCGCTGCCGGTGCACGCGACGAGCGACGCGAGCGGATGCGTCGGTTCACACACGAGGCCGAGCGCGGCGAGCGCGTCGCGCAGCGCGGGCGCGTCGCCGGTAGCGACGCCATGGACGAACACGCCTTGCCAGGGCGTCATCGACAGCGTGCCGTCGCCGTGCGCGTCCGCGAGCGCGGCCAGCTGGTCGAGGCGTTCGGCGTCGAGCCGGCCGAGCGGGAAGTGCGCACCGACGTTGCAGTGCGCGGCATCGCGCGACGGGAGCACGCCGAAACGCAGCGCGGGCGCGGACGGCGCGCGCCGCCACGCGGCGAGCGCGGGATCGGCGGCAAGCGGAAACGGCAGATACGCCTGCGCGCGTTCGAGCAGCGCGCGCTCGCCGTGCGTCGCGAGCAGCGCACGCATCCGCGTGACGTCCGCCGGCGCGAGATCGAGGAACGCGAGCAGCAGCGCGCGCACCAGCGCGACGGCGTCGCCGGGCGCGACGTCGGCGCACGCCGGCGCATCGCCGGGGGCGACCGGCGGGCAGCCGGCCAGCCCGGCCGCGACGCGCACCGCGCCGTCGCCGCGACGCCATGCGGCCAGCCAGATGTCGTGCGGATGATCGAGCGCCGCAACCGATTCGCCGCCGTCGAGCTGGATCGAGAATTTCGGCGACAGCTCGCCGCGGCGCGGCTCGCGCGCCAGCATGTCGAGGAGCGGCGCCGCGAGCGCGCGGCTGTCGACGAGCGCGGCAGGGTCGTGGCCGGCGAGCGGGCTGAGCATCACGTTGCGGACGTCGTCGCTCGCGGCGAGCGCGGCGGCGTTGCCGTCGGCGTCAACGAGCGGGCCGAGGCCGGCGCCGAGCAGCGCGGCGGTGAGCGCGGCCGCTTCGCCGTTGCGGATGCCGCGCAATTGCAGGTTCGCGCGATTGGTCGCTTCGATCACGCCGGAGCCGTGCGCGCGGGCGACGGCGGCGATCGCGCGCGCCTGACGCGCGTCGAGCCGTCCGCCCGGCAGCTTGATCCGGCACAGCCCGCCGTCGGCGGCCGCGACCACGCGCACGAGCCCCGGGCAAGCCGACGGGCGCACGACGGGTGAAGCAGACGGAACGGGGGCGGAACTCAACGGGGTACCGGGGCAGTGTCGCGCCGCGGCCAACGCGTCGGTACACCCCGCCCGACGCCGACTGGCACGCACGCACTTTCTGGCCGGCAGGTCTCCTGGCTGACAGGTCGGCGCCGGCTCCCGGCCTTCCCGGACAAGCCAGTGGCGCGAGATGGAGGCGGGCTCGCTGTCTACAGTTGCGGGGGCAGCCACAGCGGCGCGCGGCGCGCCCTGTGTTCCCTCTTCGGCCCCGAAGGGCACCGGCGAACGAACGGCCGTAGGATACCCGATTTTTCGGGTGCCGCCGGAGCAAACGAGCGCCGGAAGGCGGGACTGGCGCGGCTTTCGGCCGGAAAGCGGGCAGTCGCCCGGATGGTACGATGGCGCCGTGACAGACTGGGATAGGGCAAGGCGGACCGGCGCGCGGCGGCGGATCGCCGCGCAACGCAACGCAACTGAGCGGAACGACGAACGATGGGGAAGGGTGCATGACGGCGTGGCTGACGGTAGTGGGGATCGGCGACGACGGTTACGCGGGGCTCGGCCGCCGCGCGCGCCGCGCGCTGCTCGACGCGACGCTCGTCGTCGGCGCGAAGCGGCATCTCGACATGCTGCCCGCACGGCTGCCGGCCGCGCGCGAAGCGTGGCCGTCGCCGTTCGACCTCGCGGGCGTGCTCGCGCGGCGCACGTCGCCCGTGTGCGTGCTCGCCAGCGGCGACCCGATGCTGTTCGGCGTCGGCGCCACGCTCGCGCGCACGTTGTCCCCGGACGAATGGCGCGTGCTGCCCGCGCCGTCGTCGCTGTCGCTGGCGGCCGCACGCCTCGGCTGGCCGCTGCAGGATGTCGGCGCGGTCTCGCTCGTCGGCCGTCCGCTCGCGATGCTCGCGCGCCACCTGCTGCCGGGCCGCCGGCTGTTCGTGCTGAGCGCCGACGGCCGGACGCCGGCCGCCGTCGCCGCCGAACTCGTCGCACGCGGCTTCGGGCCGACCCGCATCAGCGTGTTCGAGCATCTGGGCGGCCCGCTCGAGCGGCGCATCGATGCGCTCGCGCACGACTGGGCGGTCGACGAGACCGCGGCGCTGAATCTCGTCGCGCTCGACTGCCGCGCGGCGCCCGACGCGCCGCGCCGCGCGCTCACGCCCGGCCTGCCCGACGAGGCGTACCGCCACGACGGCCAGCTCACCAAGCGCGACCTGCGCGCGATGACGCTCGGCCGCCTCGCGCCCGTGCCCGGCGAGCTGCTGTGGGACGTCGGCGCCGGCAGCGGCTCGATCGGCATCGAATGGATGCGCGCGCATCCGTCATGCCGGGCGATCGCGATCGAAGCGCATGCGGAGCGGCAGCGTTTCATCGAGCACAACCGCGACGCGCTCGGCGTGCCGGGCCTGCAACTCGTCGCGGGCCGCGCGCCCGATGCGCTCGCGGGGCTCGCCGCGCCCGACGCGATCTTCATCGGCGGCGGGGCGACCGCGGCCGGCGTGCTCGACGCATGCTGGGCGTCGCTGAAGCCCGGCGGCCGGCTGGTCGCGAACGCGGTCACGCTGCAGGGCGAGCTGGCGCTCGCCGCTTGGCGCGAGACGCACGGCGGCACGCTCACGCGCGTGTCGCTCGCGCACGCCGAGCCGCTCGGCCGCTTCGATACGTGGCGACAGCCGCTGCCGGTCACGCTGTACGACGTGCGCAAGCCGGACACGGTCGACACGGCGGCATCGCCGGCCACGACGACTACGACGGACGCGTGATGCGCGACGAGACCCCCGAACAGCCCGCGCCGCTGCGCTTCGGCTACACGACCGGCAGTTGCGCGACCGCGACGTCGCTCGCCGCCGCGCGGCTGCTGCTCGCGGGGCGTGCGGACGACGCGGTCGAGATCGTGTTGCCGAAGGGGCAGCGCGTCATGATGCGGCTCGCGTTCTGCCGGGCCACGGCCGACGGCGCGGAAGCCGGCACGATCAAGGATGCCGGCGACGATCCGGACGTCACGCACGGCGCGCTGATCTTCGCGCGCGTCGCGCTCGCGGCGGCGCCCGGCGTGCGTTTTCACGCGGGGCCGGGTGTCGGCACGGTCACGCGCACGGGGCTGACGCTGCCGGTCGGCGAACCGGCGATCAACCCGGTGCCGCGCCAGATGATGACGGCGCACCTGGAAGCGCTGGCGGCCGAGCACGGCTATGCGGGCGGCTTCGACGTGACGATCGGCGTCGAGGGCGGCGAGGCGCTCGCGCTGAAGACGATGAACCCGCGCCTCGGCATCGTCGGCGGGTTGTCGATCCTCGGCACGACCGGCATCGTGCGGCCGTTCTCGTGCTCGGCCTATATCGCGTCGATCCACCAGGGCATCGACGTCGCGCGGGCGAACGGCATCGCGCATATCGCCGCGTGCACGGGCAACGCGAGCGAGGATGCGATGCGCGCGCACTACCACCTGCCCGACATGGCGCTGATCGAGATGGGCGATTTCGCGGGCGCGGTGCTCAAGCACCTGCGGCGCGCACCGGTCGCGCGGCTGTCGATGTGCGGCGGCTTCGGCAAGCTCAGCAAGCTCGCGGCCGGCCATCTCGACCTGCACAGCCGCCATTCGAGCATCGACCTGCCGCTGCTCGCGCAGTGGGCGGCCGAGGCCGGCGCCGGCGACGCGCTGCAGGCGGCGATGCGCGCCGCGAACACGAGCCAGGAAGCGCTGAAGCTCGCGCACGCCGACGGCGTGCCGCTCGGCGATCTCGTCTGCGCGCACGCGCTGCGCGTCGCGCGCGACATCGTGCCGCCGTCGGTTGCGGTCGAGATGTTCGCGATCGACCGGCAGGGCCGCTTCGTCGGGGCCGCGCGATGAGCGCGCGCATCCTGCTGCTCGGCGGCACCGGCGACGCACTGAAGATCGCGCGCGCGCTCGGGCCCCGTCACGTCTACAGCCTGGCCGGTCTCGGCAAGGTGCCCGACGACCTGCGCTGCGACGTGCGCGTCGGCGGTTTCGGCGGCGCGGCCGGGCTGGCCGCGTATCTGCGCGACGCCGGCATCGGCCTCGTGATCGACGCGACGCATCCGTATGCCGCGCAAATCAGCGCGAATGCCGCCGCCGCGGCGCGTGAAGCGGGCGTGCCGCTGTGGGCGCTGCGCCGCGCGCCGTGGTCGCCGCAACCCGGCGACGACTGGCGCATCGTCGACGACTGGGCCGGCATCGAAGCCGCGCTCGCGCCGTTCCGGCGGCCGCTGTTCACGCTCGGCCGCGAACCGCTCGCCCATCTCGACGCGATCCCGCCGCACCAGTTCTGGCTCGTGCGCTGCCTCGATGCGCATGCCGGCAACGCGCGTGCGCAGGTCGTCGCCGCGCGCGGGCCGTTCACGCTCGACGGCGAGCGCGCGCTGTTCGCGCTGGCGGGCATCGACGTCGTCGTCAGCAAGAACAGCGGTGGCGCGGCCACCGAGGCCAAGCTCGACGTCGCGCGCGAACGCAGGCTGCCGGTCGTGATGCTGCGCCGGCCGCCGCTGCCCGACGCCGACCGCGCGTTCGACTCGGCCGCGGCGCTCGTCGACGCGCTCGATCCGGCCGCGCGCGCCTGACGCCGCGCGGCCGGTCATCCCATGAACTGACGGAGATTTTTCGATGACGGTGTATTTCATCGGCGCGGGCCCCGGCGACCCGGAGCTGATCACGGTGAAGGGCCAGCGCCTCGTGCGCACGTGCCCGGTGATCCTGTATGCGGGTTCGCTGGTGCCGCCCGCCGTGCTTGACGGCCATCGCGCGGAGCAGGTCGTCAATACGGCCGAGCTCGACCTCGACGCCATCGTCGCGCTGCTCGCCGCTGCGCACGCGAAAGGGCAGGACGTCGCGCGCGTGCATTCGGGCGACCCGTCGCTGTATGGGGCGATCGGCGAACAGATCCGCCGCCTCAAGACACTTGGGATTCCGTACGAAATCGTGCCCGGCGTGACGGCCACGGCCGCGTGCGCGGCGACGCTCGGCGTCGAGCTGACGCTGCCCGGCGTCGCACAGACGGTGATCCTCACGCGCTTCGCGGGCAAGACGACGATGCCGGAAGGCGAAGCGCTCGGCTCGCTCGCCGCGCACCGCGCGACGCTCGCGATCCATCTCGGCGTGCGCCATCTCGCGCGCATCGTCGACGAAGTGCTGCCGCATTACGGCGCCGACTGCCCGGTCGCGGTGATCTATCGCGCGAGCTGGCCGGATGAAGAACGCGTGACCGGCACGCTTGCCGACATCGTCGGCAAGGTGCGGGGCACGCAGATCGAGCGCACCGCGCTGATCCTGATCGGGCGCGTGCTCGACGCCGAAGGGTTTGCGGACTCGACGCTGTACGCGAGCGCGGACTGACGGCGCTTTTCGTTGCGGTTGCTACCTGCCGCTCCCGCTCCCGCGCCTGCGCTCACGCGCGCGCGACGCGCCGCGCAACGTGCGGCGCGAAGCCGGACGCCAGCGCGAACAGCGCGACGCACAGGCAGGCCATCGCGACCCACGCGGGCGTCAGGTCCGCGAGATGCTGGCGCACGATGCCGGCCGCGAACGGAAACAGCCCGGCGATCAGGTAGCCGATGCCCTGCACGAACCCCGTCAGCGATGCGGCATCGGCCGGCGTCGCCGCATGGTCGACCGTGACGATCAGCGACAGCGGAAACAGCGCGCCGATCCCCGCGCCCATCAGCAGCGCGGCGGGCAACGCGAGCCCCTCCGGCGACGCGAGCATCAGCACGAGCCCGACGAACAGCGATGCGATCGCCGCATGCAGCGCGGGCCGGCGATCGGGCAGGCGGTCGATCGTCGCCGAGACCGTCAGGCCCGCGACGACCTCCGCGAGCGTCACGCCGCCGAGCAGGCTGCCGGCCGCCGTCGGCGACCAGCCGAGCCGCATGTAGTAGGGCGGCAGCCACGCGAGCACGAGCGTGTACGCGCCGGTCGCGACGCCGAAGAACAGCGCGAGCCGCCACGCGCGCGGCGAGCGCGACGGCCGCGCGAGCACCGGCGACGCGGCGGCGACCGGCGCGCCGCCACGGCTTGCGAACGGCCACACGGCCGCCGCGACGACGGCCGGCAGCGCCCAGCCCGCGAGCGCGGCGAGCCAGCCCCAGCGGGCCGCGGCGAACGGCGCGACGACGCTCGCGAGCACGGCGCCGCCCATGATCGACGTCGAATAGACGCCCATCGCACCGCCGATCCGCGTCGCGAAATGCGCCTTCACGAAGCCGGGCAGCAGCGCCTGCACCATCGCGATCCCGACACCCGCGCAGCAGGCGCTCGCGAGCAGCAGCCACGCGTGCTGCGCGCCGACGCGCGCCGCGCACGCGACGCCGATCAGCACGATGCCGATCCCGACGCCGCCCGCGATGCCGGTCACGCGCTGCAGGCGCCGCGCGCTCAGCGCGCCGAGCCCCATCAGCAGGATCGGGATCGTCGTCAGCAGGCTCGCCGCGCCGTCGCCGATGCCGGTCGCACGCTGGATCATGTCGAGCAGCGGGCCGACCGCGGCAAGCGCCGGCCGCAGGTTCAGCCCGACGAGCACGATGGCAGCGAGCCGCCATCCGGGGGAAGTGAAGCGATTCATCGTGTGGCCCTCGGTGACGCGCGCGGCGTCGAGGCGGACGCCGCGCGATTTTCATGTAAAGTATCTCGACATCAAGATAAACGCCGATTTATCTCGACGTCAAGATAACTGGCAGACCGAGGAGGGTTAATGGACGGGGTGGATCGAGCCGCGCATGCGCTCGCGCAATGGCGTAACGAGCGTCCGGATCTCGACGCGTCGTCGATGCTAGGGTCTGTTTACATACGGAACGCACATGCGAATGCCCGAAATCGCCCGCAGGGCAAGGAGGAAGGAGCGCCGTTTGGCCGAGCCAAACAAGCGACGCGCGACGCCGCCATGCGGGCGATTTCGGGCATTCCCCTGGAATGAATTTTTTAATTTGGGGTTGCCACGAGAACGGCCGCTCGCCGCGTTGTGCTCCTTGGCGATACGTCCAGTATTCGCGGCGTCGCACGCCTCGCGAGCGGCCGTTCTCGTGGCAACGCATGTGCGTTCCGTATGTAAACAGACCCTAGTGATGGGCAGGCTGCAGGAAGCGGCGCTCGTGATCGCGCGCGACCGTCTCAATCCGCTGTTCGCGCGCTACGGGATGCAGCCGGGCGAATTCGACGTGCTCGCGACGCTGCGGCGCGGCGGTGCGCCGTTCGCGCTGACGCCGACGGCGCTGTACGACGCGCTGATGATGTCGTCGGGCGGGATGACCGCGCGCATCGACCGGCTGCAGAAAGCCGGCTGGGTCGAGCGCCGGCCGAACCCGGCCGACGGGCGCGGCACGCTCGTCGCGCTGACGGAGACCGGCCGCGCGCTGATCGACGAAGCGGTCGTCGCGCACATCGACAACCAGCGCGCGATACTGGACGCGCTGTCGGCTTCGGAGCAGGCGCAGCTCGCGCGGCTGCTCGGCAAGCTGCTGGCGGGGTTGGGTGAGGCTGGCGGCGGGGGCGGTTAGTCTCGTCGCACGGCTGGGCGCCGCGCGGCCGCATCGGCCCGCCGCGCGAGGCGGCGGACTGTCGGGTTGCCGGCGCGACGGATGTGCGGCCGGCTGCGCGGATCAGGTGCGTGCCGGGATGTTGAGCCCGCGCGCGACGGCCGGGCGGGCGACGAACGCGTCGAGCGCGCGCGCGACGTTGCGGAATTCGCTGAAGCCGACCAGATCGCCCGCTTCGTAGAAACCCACCAGATTTCGCACCCACGGGAAGATCGCGATGTCGGCGATCGTGTAGGTATCGCCCATCACCCACTGGCGGTTCGCGAGATGCGCGTCGAGCACGCCGAGCAGGCGCTTCGACTCGTCGACGTATCGGTCGCGCGGGCGCTTGTCCTCGTAGTCGCGGCCGGCGAACTTGTGGAAGAAGCCGACCTGGCCGAACATCGGCCCGATGCCGCCCATCTGGAACATCACCCACTGGATCGTCTCGTAGCGGCCGGCGAGATCCTTCGGGATCAACTGGCCGGTCTTGTCCGCGAGATAGATCAGGATCGCGCCCGATTCGAACAGCGGCAGCGGCTTGCCGTCGGGGCCGTCCGGATCGATGATCGCCGGGATCTTGTTGTTCGGGTTCAGCGACAGGAACGCGGGCGAGAACTGGTCGTTCGTGTCGAAGCGCACGAGGTGCGGCTCGTACGGCAGGCCGGTTTCCTCGAGCATGATCGACACCTTGACGCCGTTCGGCGTCGGCAGCGAGTAGAGCTGGAGACGGTCGGGATGCTGGGCCGGCCATTTTTGCGTGATCGGGAAGGCGGACAGATCGGGCATGAAGGTTCGCTCGTCGGGGTGGGTCATCTGCGGCTCGCTGCGCCGCCGCGCGTGACCGGCCGTTCACGGCTCGGGAACGGCGGGGTCACGCGAGAGCGGGCGTGGCCGGCCGCGCCAAAGCGCCCACTGTAGCCGATCTGACAAATCGGTGCTGTGGGTGCCCCGGCAGGCTTGCGGAAAGCTTGCCGCAGGGGCTTCCAGCCAGGCGCCCCCGGCTACGCGCCCCGAGCTAGGCGCCCCCGGCTCCGCGCCCCCCTCAAAAGCTATGCCGCAGCCCGACCATCGCGGCCGTCGTGCCGACGCCCGGCGCGACCGGCTGCCCGTACACGAGCATCTGGTCCATCGTGCCGCGGTTGTTCACGTGGCCGACCTGCGCATAGACCGTCGTGCGCTTCGACAGGCTGTAGTCGGCCGCGAGCACGACCGACGTCGACTTGTTCGCCGAGACGTTGCGATCCTTCAGGTAATACACGGCCGACGTGACCTGCAGCGCGGGCGTGAAGCGATAGCCGATGCCGGCCGACAGCATGTCGAAATTCGCCCGGTTCGAATGCGCGGGGTTCTTGCCGTTCCCATACGACGCCGACACCGAGAAATCGCGGATCGTGTATTTCGCGCCGACATAGACGAAGCGGTTGTTGTCGACGCCGGTCGGCGCAACGCCCGGCGCCGGGTTCGTGTCGTGCCCGTTGTAGTACACGGCCGACGCGTTCAGCCCGTCGTTCGCATACTTGAGCACGACCGATTCGCGCGTGCCGCCCTGGAACTGCCCGGCCACGCCGCCCGGCGCGTATTCGAGCGCGATCGACGCGCCCGCGAACACCGGCGACTGGTAGACGAGCGCATTGCTGTCGTACAGCGCGCCGATCGCGCCGTTGGTGCTCGTCCCGGGCCAGCCGGCCGCCGTGTTCAGGCCGAGCCACGCAGTCAGCACGCTGCCGAAGAACTGCGCGCTGCGCACGTCGGTGTCGGCCATCGCATAGATCATCGGCACGATCTGGCGGCCGGCCGTGAAGGTGCCGAACGGGCCCGACACGCCGAGCGACGCGACCTGGTTGAAGATCGCGACGGCGCCCGGCGTATCGCTCAGCTGCAGCTTGCCGGTGCCGCTGTCGAACGAACCCTGCAGCTTGAAGTTGACCTTGTAGCCGCCGCCGATGTCCTCGCTGCCCTTGATGCCCCAGAAGCTCGAGTAGATGCCGCCGTCCTTCATGCGGAACACCTTGCCCGTGTTCGGCGCGGTGGGGCTGAACGACGCCGCCGACGTGCTCTGGTACAGCAGGCCCGTGTCGATCACGCCGTAGAGCGTGACGGAGGATTGCGCGTGCGCGAGCGCCGAACAGCCGGCAAGCGCCGCGAGCGCGGCCAGTTTCGTCTTCATCCGAGTCTCCGGGATCGTGTTGTTCCCGGGCGGGATCGAGCCTGCCCGGGTGATGCGGAAAGACTACGCAACGGCGGGCGGCCGCTCCCCCCCATGCGCGGGGGGCAGGGTTGCGGAGAATCGACGGGACGAAGGCGTGCTGCTGCGGCGCGCTACGGCGCGTTTTCAAGCAGGCCGAGCACCAGCGCGCGGCGCACCGCATGCTTGCGCGAACTGGCGTCGAGCTTGCCGAACAGGTTCTTCAGGTGCCACTTCACGGTTTCCTCGCCGACGGCGAGCGCCACCGCGATCTCCTTGTTCGACAGGTTGCGCGCGAGCAGCTCGAGAATCGCGCGCTCCTTCGGCGTCAAGACGACGCTCGGCACCGCGCGCGGGCTGGCCGCGCCGCGCGGGGCGGGCGGCACGATGCGCGGCGGCGGCAGCGCGTGGCGGGCCTGGCCCGTCTGGCTCGCGCCCGCGGCCGCTTCGTCGCCGGCGCGGCGCGCCCAGTCGGCGACGGCCGGATGCGCGTCGGCGAGCGTGCGCGTGAGCCCGTACAGCTCCGCGAGGTTCATCGCCTCGTCGAGCAGCGCGCGGCCGCCGCCCCCGGATTGTTCGAGCGCGAACGCACTGAGCGCCATGATCTCGATGCGCGCCTGCCCCAGGCTCATTTCGCGGGCCAGCACCGCCGCTTCGTCGAGCGCCGCGCGCGCGTCGTCCCAGCGGCGCGCGGCCAGCGCCGCGCCCGCATGCGCGCTCGCCTGCAGCAGCACGACCGGGCGCCGCCACAACGGCCCGTGCGACGGAAACTCGGCGGCCGCGATCGCATCGATGCGCTCGACGAGCGCATGGCAGGTCGCCTCGCGATAACGCGCCGCGTGAATGCGCACCTGTTCGGCGAGGCTCGCGACCGACAGGCGCGGCAGGCGGCGCGCGACACCCATCGCGTCGAGCGCTTCGAGCAGGTCGACCGCGCGGTGCTCGACGCCGCGCAGCAGCGCGATGCGCGCGGCGGTGCGATAGCCGAGCAGCACGGTATCGGGCGTGCCCGCATGTTCGAGCACGTCGAGCCGGTTCGCGAGCAACGCGGCGGCCTGGTCGACGCGGTCGGCCTCGTACGCGAGCGCCGCGCACATCGCCGCGAGCATGCAGGTCAGCGGATGGCGGCGCCCGAGATCGGCTTCCGCGCGTGCCAGCGCCGGCGACAGCGTGTCGTCGGCCAGCCGGACCTGGCCTTCGCGCAGGTAGCTCAGGCCCGTGATCAGCTCGCCCCAGCGCGCGACGTAGCCGAACCCGGCCGCCGTCTCGCCGCGCGGCGCGGCGTGCTGGAAGCGGCGCGCCTGCGCCGGTTCGCCGACGATGATCGCGCGCGCCGACAGCCGGTTCGCGTGCATTTGCGCGAGCCACGTCGCCGGCGACGGCGTGAAGTCGGCCCACGGTTCGAACAGCTCGACGAAACGGTCGATTTCGTCGGCGTAATACGCGGCCGCGCTGAGGATCAGCGCGCACTCGTAGCGCATCGCCGCGGGCGTGCCGGGGTCGGCGAGGATGCCCGCGATCTGGCGCTGCGCCTCGACGTGGCGCTCGCCGAGCGCCAGCGCCCACGCGACCGCGACGCGCAGCGTCGGGCGCTTGTCGAGCTCCGCGTCGGGCAGCAGCGCGAGCCAGTCGAGCACGTCGTTGATGCGGCCCTGCTTGATCGCATCCTCGAGGCAGCGCTGCGCGAGCGCGTACGCCACCTCGAACTGGCCGGCCGCATACGCGTGGCGCGCGGCTTCCTCGGTCATCCCGTGCGCGTCGAGCCAGGCCGCCGCACGCGCATGCAGCGCGCTGCGCTCGGCGTCGGGGCCCGCGGCCAGGCGGTCGCGCAGCGTGTCGCGCACGAGCGGATGCAGCCGGCACCAGTCCGAATCGTCCGATGCGATGAACAGCGGTGTGTCGCGGGCGAGCCGTGCGAGACGGCCCGGCGCGTCCGCGTCGTCGAGCAGTGCGGCGCACAGCGACGGATGCAGGCGATCGGCGACGCTCGTGCGGGGGTCAGGAACGCGGTGTCGTCGGACGACAGGTTCGCGAGCAGCAACTCGACGAGGCGGTCGCGCGTGCCGTCCATACGGGCGGCGAGCGCGTCGACCGCCTGGCGCGGATCGGCCGAGCGCGCCATCGCGGCCATCGCAAGCTGCAGGCCGAGCGGCCAGCCGTCGACGCGCTCGAACAGCCGCGCGCACGCATCGGCGTCGACCCGCTGCGCAAAGCGCGCGCCGACCAGCGCGATCGTCTCGTCCAGGGTGAAGCGCAGCCGGTCGGGGCCCGCGAGCGTGCATTGCCCGCCGGCGAGCAGGTCGCCGGCCGTGTGGTCGAGCCCGCGCCGCGCGGCGACGACCACATGGAGGTTTTGCGGCGCGTTGTGCAGCACGTAGGCCAGCGCCTCGAGGCCGGCCGGCGGCAAGCGCTCCGCATCGTCGACGATCAGGAGTGCATCGATCGACAGTTGCGCGACCTCGGCCAGCCACGCGGTCACGCCCTCCAGCGCACGCGCCGCATCGGCCGCACCGAGCGCGATCAGGCGCCCGAAACCGGGCCGTGCGCAACCGGTGCGCACCGCCTGCACGAGCCCCTGCAGCAACCGGGGCGCATCGTCGCGCTCGTCGGCCGACAGCCATACGACCGCGCGGCCGAGCGCAAGGGTCTCGCGGCGCCATTGCGCGAGCAGCGACGTCTTGCCGTAACCGGCCGGCGCCTGCACGAGCGTGACCGGCCGGCCGTCGAAAGCGGGCGCGGCAAGGCTCAGCCGCGCGCGGGCCAGCAACTGCGCCGGCACGCGCGGCGCGGTCGTCTTCAGGACCAGTTCGGTGGGAGGCGCGTCGGCGCGATCGGGTGGGTGGGCCATCGGGGCAGCAGTCGGAAACCGGCGGTGCCGTGCGGGCCAGCGTCCGGTATGGAACGTGGGGGAAGGATCGGCCGAACCGCGTTCGCGCGTCAATCCCCCCCGCGACGAGTGGGGCCGCACCGGCGCCGCGTCGATAGCATGGGTTCCGATGAATCACGAATGCGACGAGGAGAGCGCCCATGACGACTGCATCGACCGGCACGCCCGCCAGCGCGTCGCTCGCCGGATAAACGGAGCGGCACGATGTACCGCCATCTGCTCGTGACGGTCGACGGCGCGCCCGGCGGCATCGATGCGATCGGCCATGCGCTGGAGCTTGCGCGGGCCGTGAGCGCGCGGGTCACGTTCGTGCTGTCCGGCACGTCGCCGCACGCGTATTTACCCGGAGCGCGGCTGACGGAGCACGGTGCGAAAGTGGAAGCCGCCGCGCGGGCGCAGGGGGTGTCGTATGCAATCGCGCCCGCCGGCGGCGCGCCGCTGCCGGACCTGGCCCGCGTGCTCGGCTGCGACCTGATCGGCGTCGCGGCGCTGCCGCACGGCGCGCCCGCCGGCGCAGGCGCGCAGCGGCGGCGCCTGTTCGCGGCAAGCGGCGTGCCGGTGCTCGTGTGCGCGGCCACGCACCCGCCGGCCGAGGCGCGCGTGATGGCGCGTTGCCTCGACGCGCATCGCGCGGTGGCCGCGCTGCTGCATGCGTTGCTGCGGCATGCGGCGCACGCGGGCGAACCGGGGCCGGATGCCGTTGCGTGCCGCCGCGTGCTCGCGGATCTCGCCGGCCTGCAGGCGCAGCGTTTCGGCGCGGGCGCGCAAGCGCGGCTGTTCGCGACGCTGCGCGCACGCACGGAGTGCGTCGCGGCCGAACTGGACGAACTCGACCGCCAGCGGCAGCGCGACGCGCAAGCGCTCGACGCGCTCGCGCGGATCGCCGCGGACGGGCTGCCGTCGGCCGCGTTCGACGCGGCGCTCGCCCGTTATGCGCACGGCGCGTTCGAGCAGATGGGGCGGATGGAAGGCGTGATTTTCCCGGCCGCGCGGCGCTACCTGGGCGACGCGGACTGGACGGAACTGGATGAATGCCCAGCGGCGCACGCAGCCGCGACGCCGGGTGCGGACGAACCCGACGATGCGCGGCGCGCATCCGACTGACACCATACGGAGAACACGATGGCACATGCAGTGCGATTCCACGAAACCGGCGGCCCCGACGTGCTGCGCTGGGAAGCAGTCGAAGTCGGCGACCCGGGTCCCGGCGAAGTGCGCGTGAAGCACGCGGCGGTCGGGCTGAATTTCGCCGACACGTATTTCCGCAGCGGCCTGTATCCGGTGCCGCTGCCGGCCGGTATCGGCGTCGAGGCGGCCGGCGTGGTCGACGCCGTCGGCCCCGGCGTGACGAACGTCGCCGTCGGCGACCGCGTGACCTACACGGGCTTCCTGAACACGCTCGGCGCGTACAGCACCGAGCGGCTGATCCCGGCCGCGCCGCTCATCAAGCTGCCCGACGCGATCGCCTGCGACACCGCGGCCGCGATGACGATGCGCGGCCTGACGTCGGCCTACCTGCTGCGCCGTATCCACGCGTTCAACGCGGGCGACAGCATTCTGCTTCATGCGGCGGCCGGCGGCGTCGGGCTGATCGTGTCGCAATGGGCGAAGCTGCTCGGGCTCACGGTGATCGGCACGGTGTCGAGCGAAGCGAAGGCGGAAGTCGCGCGGGCGCACGGCTGCGATCACGTGATCCTGTACCGGCACGAAGACATCGCCGGCCGCGTGCGCGAGCTGACGGACAGCGCGGGCGTCGACGTCGTGTTCGACAGCGTCGGCAAGGACACCTTCGAAGGCTCGCTCGACTCGCTGAAGCGGCGCGGGCTGATGGTGTGCGTCGGCACCGCGTCGGGCCCGATCCCGCCGTTCGACCCGCAGCGCCTCGCGATGAAGGGCTCGCTGTACCTGACGCGCCCGGCGCTGGCCGACTACATCGCCGATCCGGCCGAGAAGGCGGCGCTCGCGGGCGAGCTGTTCGACCACGTCGCGGCCGGCCGCATCAGGATCGGGATCAACCAGCGCTACGCGCTCGAGGACGCGGTGCGCGCGCATCGCGACCTGGAAGCGGGCAAGACGACCGGTTCGTCGGTATTCATCGTCTGAGGAGACGCGCATGCGAGTCGAACCCCTGACCTGCGCGCTCGGCGCGGAACTGCTGGACGTGAGCCTCGCCGACGCCGTGCACGACGACGGCCTGTTCGCCGAGATACGCGCGCAACTGCTGCGGCATCGCGTGCTGTTCCTGCGCGACCAGGACATCACGCGCGCCGAGCATGTCGCGTTCGCGCGGCGCTTCGGCGAGCTCGAGGATCATCCGGTTGCCGGCAGCGATCCCGAGCACCCGGGGCTCGTGCGGATCTACAAGTCGCCCGACCAGCCGAACGACCGCTACGAGAATGCGTGGCACAGCGATGCGAGCTGGCGCGTGGCGCCGCCGTTCGGCTGCGTGCTGCGCTGCATCGACGGTCCGCCGGTTGGCGGCGACACGATGTGGGCGAACATGGTGCTCGCCTACGAGCGCCTGCCGGACCACGTGAAGCAGCAGATCGGCGACTTGCGCGCGCGCCACAGCATCGAGGCGAGCTTCGGTGCGGCGATGCCGATCGACAAGCGCCTCGCGCTGAAGGCGCAATACCCGGACGCCGAGCATCCGGTCGTGCGCACGCACCCCGAAACCGGCGAGAAGCTGCTGTACGTGAACGCGTTCACCACGCATTTCACGAACTTCCACACGCCCGCGCGCGTGCGGGTCGGGCAGGACGCGAATCCCGGCGCCGGCCAGCTGCTCCAATACCTGATCAGCCAGGCCCATATCCCCGAATACCAGGTGCGCTGGCGCTGGCGGAAAAACAGCGTCGCGATCTGGGACAACCGCAGCACGCAGCACTACGCGGTGATGGACTACCCGCCGTGCGTGCGCCGGATGGAGCGCGCGGGCATCGTCGGCGACGTGCCGTTCTGAGCCCGCATCGACACGAAACACGAGCACAACGATTCAATCTGGAGGACGACATGCAATTTCTCGACGATTCGCTGCACCCGGAAAACCAGGACAAGGTAGTCATCACGGTCGCGCCGTACGGCCCCGAATGGATGCCCGCCGATTTTCCGGAAGACATTCCGGTGACGATGGACGAGCACGTGCAGAAGGCCGTCGACTGCTACAACGCGGGCGCGACGGTGCTGCACCTGCATGTGCGCGAACTCGACGGCAAGGGCAGCAAGCGGCTGTCGAAGTTCAACGAGCTGCTCGGCCGGCTGCGCGAGGCGGTGCCCGACATGATCCTGCAGGTGGGCGGCTCGATCTCGTTCGCGCCGGAAGGCGACGGCGCGGAAGCGAAATGGCTGTCCGACGACACGCGCCACATGCTCGCCGAGCTGACGCCGAAGCCCGACCAGGTGACGGTCGCGATCAACACCGTGCAGATGAACATCACCGAGCTGATGAACCGCAAGGACATCGCCGGTACGTCGCTGAGCGAAGCCGCGTTGTGGGACGCGTACCGCGAGATGACCGTTCCGGCCGGCCCCGGCTGGGTCGACGAGCACCTGCGCCGCCTGCAGGCGGCCGGCATCCAGCCGCATTTCCAGCTCACCGGCATGCATGCGCTGGAAACGCTCGAACGGATCATCCGCCGCGGCGTCTATCGCGGCCCGCTGAACGTCACGTGGGTCGGCATCGGCGGCGGCTTCGACGGCCCGAACCCGTACAACTTCATGGAATTCGTGCGGCGCTGCCCGGACGGCGCGTGTATCACGCTCGAATCCCTGATGAAGAACGTGCTGCCGATCAACACGGTCGCGATGGCGCTGGGCCTGCATCCGCGCTGCGGGATCGAGGACACGATCATCGACCAGAAGGGCAACCGGATGACCTCGGTGCAGCAGGTCGAGCAGTGCGCACGGATCGCGCGCGAACTCGGCCGCGACATCGCGACCGGCAAGGAGGCGAAGGCGATCTACCGGATCGGCGTGCAGTACGACGGCATCGACGAGACCCTCGCACAGCTCGGGATGGCGCCGAACCGCCGGCCGGGCCAGCCGAACGTGCCGCTGCGGGCCGCCTGACGCGCCGCGCAGCCGCCCGCCGATCGCAGATTGCTGTGGCGCGGCGCCCACCCTTGCGCGCGGCGCAAGGCGGATTCCGGGAAACGGAGCGGGGCCGCGCAAACCGTGCCGACGCGCGAGCGCGCGCGGCGCCGGAGGAGACACGCATGCTGATCCATCATGTCGAGCCGTCGATCCAGGACCTGAGCGTGGGCCGCCGCCGCACGCCCGCGTTCGCGTGGCTCGTGTTCGGGCTGACCGTCGGCCTGCTGCTGTCGGACTACATGTCGCGACAGGTGCTCAACGCCGTGTTCCCGCTGCTCAAGCACGCGTGGGCGCTGTCGGACACGCAGCTCGGTTCGCTCTCCGGCGTCGTCGCGCTGCTGGTCGGGCTGCTGACGTTTCCGCTGTCGGTGCTCGCCGACCGCTTCGGGCGCGTGCGCAGCATCGTGCTGATGGCCGCGCTGTGGAGCGTCGCGACGCTCGGCTGCGCGCTGTCGACCCATTACACGGAGATGCTCGTCGCGCGCGGCCTCGTCGGGCTCGGCGAAGCCGCGTACGGCAGCGTCGGCGTCGCGCTGATCCTCAGCATCTTCCCGGCACGCCTGCGCGCGACGCTGACCGGCGCGTTCATGGCCGGCGGCGCGTTCGGCTCCGTGTTCGGCATGGCGCTCGGCGGGCTGGTCGGCGCGCATCTCGGCTGGCGCTGGTCGTTCGGCGTGATGGCCGCGCTCGGCATCGTGCTGCTCGTCGCGTATCGCTGCGTCGTGACCGAACGGCGGCTCGCCGCGTATCGGATCGAATGCGGTACCGAATACGGCGCCGAACCGTGCCGGCGCGACACCGACACGCCGCGCGACCTGCGCGGCAGCGCGCGCGTGCTGATGTCGGGGCTGTTCGCGTCGCGTTCGGTGATCTGCGCGTATCTCGGCAGCGGGCTGCACCTGTTCGTGCCGGGCGCGCTGTTCGCGTGGCTGCCGAGCTACCTGAACCGCTACTACGCGATGGCGCCCGACCGCGCAGCGGTGCTCGCGGCAGGCTTCGTGCTGCTCGCGGGCGTCGGGATGGTCGGCTGCGGGATCGTCACCGACCGCGTCGGCAAGAACGACGGCAGGCGCAAGTGGCTGACCGCGATCGCGTATTGCGTACTCACGGGCGTGTGCCTCGCGATTGCATTCCGGTTGCCACCCGGGCCGCTGCAGCTCGCGCTGATCTGCGCGGGGATGCTGGTCGGCGCAGGCGCATCCGGCGCGTCGGGCGCGATGGTCGCGAACCTGACGCCGGCCGCGATCCACGCATCGGCGTTCGCCACGCTCACGCTCGCCAACAACCTGCTCGGCATGGCGCCGGGCCCGCTGCTGACGGGGTGGGCCGCCGATCGCGCCGGGCTCGTCGGCGCGCTGCAATGGATTCCCGTCGTGCCGCTCGCGGCGGCGGCGACGTTCGCGATCGGGCGCGCGAGTTACGCGGCCGATCTCGCGCGCCTCGAACGCGGGCAGCGTGTGCCTGCGCGTTCCTGAACCTTTGTTGGAGACTGCATGACCCTGACGACCGCACCCACCATCCTGATCGTGCCCGGCTTGCGCGATCACGTCGAAGACCACTGGCAGACCCACCTCGAACGGCGCCTGCCGAACGCGCGCTCCGTCGCACCGCTCGAAACCGACAAGCTGAGCCGCGCCGCGCGCGTCGCGGCGCTCGATGCGGCGCTGGCCGGCATCGACGGCCCCGTGATCCTCGTCGCGCACAGCGCGGGCGTGATGATCACGGTGCACTGGGCGCGCCAGGCCACGCGCCGGATCCACGGCGCGCTGCTCGCGACGCCGGCGGATCTCGAAACGCCGATGCCCGCGCCGTATCCGTCGATTGATGCGATTCGGGACAACGGCTGGCTGCCGGTTCCGCGCGAACGGCTGCCGTTTCCGAGCATCGTCGCCGCGAGCCGCAACGATCCGCTCGCGCGTTTCGAGCGTGTCGAGGCGCTGGCGGCCGGGTGGGGCAGCACGCTCGTCGATCTGGGGGAGGTCGGGCACCTGAACCCGGCGTCCGGGTATGGCGAGTGGCCGGGGGCGCTTGCGCTGATCGGCGAGGTTCAGGCGCTTGGGGCGGGGTGAGTGCTGGTTGCGACGCGATGCGCGCCGCCGGCGCGCCGAACCGGTTCCATTTCTCTATTTATTGATGTCTGATGTCATAACACATCGAATCCCCCTGCCAGTCCCCGCGCAAACCGCGCCCTACACATGGATCGATATACGGCGAACGAGTTTTTGTTAGGGAAACTCCTGTCCCTTTCGTCGTGCTTTTTTGTTGACCGACATCGTATAACGCCGTCATGATTTCCTGAAAAGAAAGGTCCCATCCACCGACCGCAGTGAGGAGACATGAACTCATCCAGGATCGCGCGCCGCGTCCGCCGCATCGCGTTGGCGCTGGGTTTCACGCTGTCCGCCACGGCGGCCGTTGCCGCCCCCGTCTCGCTGAACATCGTCGATGTCGCGGGCAACCTGCAGCTCACGCAGAAGGCGATCGAAGCCTTCAGGGACAAGAACCCGAACCTCGTCTCGAACGTCACGTTCACGAACGCGCCCGCACCGCAGCTGCCGGGCAAGATCAAGGCGATGCAGGCGGCGGGGCGCGCCGACATCGACCTCGTGCTGACGGGCACCGACGCGCTGGCCGCCGGCATCGAACAGAACCTGTGGCTGAAGGTGCTGCCCGACAACGCGGGCGTCTTCCCCGGCGTGCTCGACAGGTACGCGCCCGGCCCGCGCAAGATGCAGGACCTCGCGCAGGGCTTCGGCCTCGAAGTCGCCTACATGCCGGCCGGCCCGCTGCTCGAATACAACCCGGCGAAGGTCGGCGACCCGCCGAAGACGCCCGACCAGCTGCTCGCGTGGTGCAAGGCGCACCCGAACAAGCTGATCTACGCGCGCCCGGCGAACTCGGGCCCCGGCCGCACGTTCCTGATGGGGCTGCCGTACGTGCTCGGCGACAAGAACCCGCAGGACCCGATCAACGGCTGGGACAAGACCTGGGCGTTCCTGAAGCAGCTCAACGACTGCGTCCCGTACTATCCGGGCGGCACGTCGGCGGTGATGAAGGAACTCGGCGAAGGCACGCGCGACATGACCGTGACCGTCACCGGCTGGGACCTCAACCCGCGCGCGCTCGGCATCGTGCCGGCCGAGTTCCGGGTCCAGGCATTCGACAACATGACGTGGGTCAACGATGCGCACTACATGGTGATCCCGAAGGGCGTGCCGAAGGACAAGCTCGACGTGCTGTTCAAGCTGATGAACTTCCTGCTCGAACCGGCGCAGCAGGCGATGACCTACGACGACGGTTACTTCTATCCGGGCCCGGCGGTGAAGGGCGTGACGCTCGAGATGGCGCCCGCGCACAGCCAGGAAGTGGTCCGCAAGTTCGGCCGCCCCGAATACGCGAAGCTGCTGGCGGATCGCCCGCACGTGCAGCCGCTCAGCGCGCAGGCGATGGTCGCCGCGTTCCAGAAGTGGGATCGCGAGATCGGTTCGCAGAAGTCGAAATGACGCATGGGCCGGCGGGCGCCGCGGCGCCCGCGTCGATGGAGTTCGCGCAATGAAGCACAGTTTCGAACGGCTGCGGCTCGATGGCGTCAGCCGCAGCTTCACCAATGCGGAAGGTGCGCAGGTCGCCGCGCTGAACGGGCTCGATCTCGAGATCCGGCGCGGCGAGTTCATCGCGCTGCTCGGCCCGTCGGGCTGCGGCAAGTCGACCGCGCTGAACTGCATCACGGGGCTGCAGCCGCTCACGAGCGGCGGCATCTGGCTCGACGACACGCGCATCGACGTGCTGCCGCCCGAGCGCCGCGGCTTCGGGATGGTGTTCCAGAACTACGCGCTGTTTCCGCACCTGTCGGTGCTCGACAACGTCGGTTTCGGCCTGAAGATGCGCGGCGTGCCGAAGCAGGAAACGCGGCGGCGCGCGCAGCAGGCGCTCGAACTCGTGCAGCTCGTCGGGCACGAGGGCAAGCTGCCCGGGCAGTTGTCGGGCGGGCAGCAGCAGCGCGTCGCGATCGCGCGCGCGATCGTCATCGAGCCGCCGCTCGTGCTGATGGACGAGCCGCTGTCGAACCTCGACACGAAGCTGCGCATCGAGATGCGCGCCGAGATCCGCCGCATTCACACGCAGCTCGAACGCGCGACGATCTACGTGACGCACGACCAGGACGAGGCGTTGTCGATGGCCGACCGCATCGTCGTGATGAAAGAGGGCGTCGTACAGCAGGTCGCGACGCCGAAGGACGTCTACACGCGCCCGCACAACCTGCACGTCGCGCGCTTCATGGGCTATCGCAACGTGCTGCCGTTCACGCTCGACGGGATGGCCGGCGGCCACGTGATCGTCAGCGCCGCTGGCGTGCGGCTCACAGGCGTGCCGATGGCCGGCTTCGACGCGAAGGACGTCGCGGTCGCGCTGCGTCCCGACGATTTCGCGCGCGCCGGCGCAGCCGACGACAACGCGTTCGACGCGACCGTCGAAACGGTCGAATACGGCGGCCGCGATTCGCTGATCCGTGCGGCCACGCCGTTCGGCCCGATCTGGGCGCGCGTGGCCGGCGAATTCTCCGAAGGCGAGCGCCTGCGTTTGCGTATCCCCCCGGAGCGCACGCTGATTTACGCGGGAGAAGCAGAATGAGCACGCTCGTCGCGCCCGGCGCGCCGCGCGACGCGAAAGCGTGGCTCGTCACGCCCGCGCTCGCGTTCATCGTCGCGCTGTTCATCTATCCGTTCGCGTACGGCCTCGTGCTGTCGTTCCAGCCGATGAACGGCGGCGGCGCGCTCGCGAACTACGTGCAGTTCTTCACCGACACCGCGATGTGGCCGACCGTGCTCGTCACGCTGAAGCTGGCGGTGCCGGCGACGCTGCTCAACGTCGGCGTCGCGGTGCCCGTCGCGTTCGCGCTGCGCCGCAATTCGCCTTACCAGAAGTTCGTCACGACGCTGCTCGTGATTCCCGTCACGCTCGGCACGGTGCTCGTCGCCGACGGGATGCTCACGTATTTCGGGCCGAACGGCTGGTTCCCGCAGGCGTTGCAGGGGCTGCACCTGTACACCGGCGAAGTGCGCCTCACGCACAACTACTGGGGCGTGCTGCTGTCGCTGATCGTGTCGGGCTTTCCGTTCGCGTTCCTGCTGATGCTCTCGTACATCAGCGGCATCGACCCGACGCTCGCGCGCGCGGCGGCGACGCTCGGCGCGAACCCGTGGCAGCAGTTCCGGCGGATCTACCTGCCGCTGCTCGTGCCGGGGCTCACGATGGCCGCGTGCCTGTCGTTCGTGCAGGCGTTCTCGGTGTTCCCGTCGGCCGTGCTGCTCGGCGCGCCGGCCGGGCCCACGCGCGTGATCTCGATCGCGGCGGCGGAAGCGGCGTTCGAGCGCTACGACTATTCGCTCGCATCGGCGATCGCGATCGTGATGGGTTTCGTGCAGTTGCTGGTGGTCGCGTCGATGCTCGGCGCGCGCCGCTTCTTCTATACCGGCGCGGTGACGGGGGGCAAGGGCTGATGGCGACCGACAATCATGCCGCGCGGACGTGGCCGTCGCAGTCCGGCCCGCACGACGCGCGACGCGACGACGGCGCGCGGCCCGTCAACACGATGAAGCCGCAGAAGGCGCGCCGCGGCGTGGCCGCCCGCGCATGGCAGGCGCTCGTCTGGGGGCTGATGGCGTTCTTCCTGCTGAACGTGATGCTGCTGATCGCGACCGTCGCGGTGAACTCGATCGCGACACGCTGGTTCGGCACGCCGCTGCCGCAGGGCTTCACGCTCCACTGGTACGCGAAGGCGTGGGAGGACTTCCAGCTCGCGAGCGTGCTGTGGGTGACCGTCGAGGTCGTCGGCGCGGTCGTGCTGCTGTCGATCGCGCTCGGCGTGCCGGCCGCCTATGCGCTCGCCCGCGTGCAGTTTCGCGGCAAGCGCTTCGCGCTGCTGGTGTTCCTGCTGCCGCTGATGGTGCCGCCCGTCACGTACGGGATCCCGATGGCCACCGTGATGTACAAGGTCGGGCTCGCGGGCACGCTGCCCGGCGTGATCCTCGCGAACCTCGTGCCGGCGCTGCCGTTCGTGATCCTCGTGATGACGCCGTTCATCGAGCAGATCGATCCGACTCTCGAAGCCGCCGCGCGCATCTTCGGCGCGAACACGTGGCGCTATTTCCGCCATGTGCTGCTGCCGCTGCTCGTGCCCGGCATGCTCGCGGCGGGGCTGCTCGTGCTGGTGCGCACGATCGGGATGTTCGAGCTGACCTTCTTCACCGCGGGGCCGAGCACGCAGACGCTCGTCGTCGCGCTGTATTACGCGGTGTTCTCGACCGGCGTGCGCGCGCCGCAGTCGATCGACGCGATGGCGATGATCTACATGGCCATCACGCTCGTGTGGGTGGTCATCGCGCTGCAGTTCGTGAGCCCGACGCAGCTCGTGAGCCGCGTGAAGCAGGAGCGCCCGTAGCGCCGCGCGGGCGCGCCGTGCAATTGGTTACAAATGGATACCGCGCACGATACGCGGACGTTGCAGACTACGCGGCATACCGGCGCGCGACCGGCGTCCTGCGGGGCGCGGGCTCGGCGCGCTTCCCGTTGCTCACCGGATCACGAATCACATGAAGTTTCACACGCTGCTGACGCTCGGCGTCTCGACGATGCTCGTCGCCGCCTGCAACCTGCTCCACGACGGCCCCGGATCGGGCGACGTCGATGCCGCCGTGCGCCGCGCGCTCGAGGCGGAAAACCACGGCGGCCTGAACGCGCTGTTCGGCCAGCCGCTGCCCGTCTCGGCCGATGTCGTGTCGGCGAAACCCGACGGCGACTGCAAGAAGCTCGGCGATCGCACCTACTCGTGCGACGTCGTCGTCACGTGGCGCAACCCCGACAACGCGCCGACGCGCGCGAACCTGACCTTCGTGAAGGCCGCCGACGGTTCGTGGCAGACGTCCGGCGTCGACGCGGCGATCGTGACGGGCACCGCGAAATCGCTGGTCGACCAGATCGGCAAGGCATGGCCCGGCAACGCGGCGAGCGCGGCGTCGGACGCGCACTGACGCGTCAACGTGTATTGCGGGTCAGTGGTGGCTGATCAGCATATCGGCGCCGTGCGCCGGCGTCACGCGCGTGCCCGACTGGGCAGCCGCGCCGGCTTCGCTGCCGAAGCCCGAGGTTTGCGCGACGCGGGCCTCGGCGGCCTGGATGTCGGCAGGATACTGATTGCGTGACGGCTTGTAGCCGGCTTGTTCGAGTTGCTGCAATTGCGACACGACTTCGGAGCGCGTAACCGGCTCGCCGGCCGGTTGCGATTGCGCGAACGAAGCAACAGGGGCCGCGAACGCGGCGGCAACGAGCAGAGATAGGGCGGATTTCATGATTGGAGCCTCCGAAAGAGATAGCCGGCAGGAGCAAACACACCCGCAACCAGCATTTCCATCCTGACGATCCGCACTTAAGCGAATGTTAACGGCGGCCACATGTGCGGGCGGCCCAAGCAGGGACGGACACCACCGTGCACGCGCGCCTCATCCTAGGGAAAACCCTTACTTGAGATATAATATCGACCTCGAAGAAAGGTCGAATCATGCCTGAACGTTTACAAGCCCTTGAAAGAATTGCCTTTTCGCTGGTCTGCATGTCCGCGGTCGTGTGTTCCGCATTCCTCGCCTACGCGCAGCATCCCGAAATCAAGGATGCGCTCCGCCAGGGCGAAGCGCTGATGCGCGAGAGCGCCAAGTATTCGGTCATCTGCTCGCCGTCCAAGGTCGACCCTTGCGTCGAGATGTCCGCGTATTGAACCGGACGGCGTGATGCCTGCGCACGGGGCCTCGAACCCGTCGCGCGTTAGATCCGCCGTTTCCCCTGCGGCGCCGTTCCGGGCCCCCAATCCTCCTCCAGCCCCCGCTTCCCCGAGCCGCTGCCGCACCGCTCAACCCGCGGTCACGACGTTGCGCGGCGCGCCGTCGGCGAACGCGGCGACATTGTCGACGAGCTGATCGGCGAGGGCCTGCATCGCTTCGTCGCTCGCCCACGCGACGTGCGGCGTCAGGATGAACGCCGGATGCGACAGGATCGCGTGGAACGGATGCACGGCCGGCAGCGGCTCCTGCGTGACCACGTCGAATCCCGCGCCCGCGATCTGCCCCGACTGCAAGGCGTCGACGAGCGCGCTTTCCTCCACGAGCCCGCCGCGCGCGGTATTGATCAGCAGCGGCCGGCGCGCCATCCGCGCGAACGCGGCCGCGTCGATCAGGTGCCGCGTCGCGGGCGTGAGCGGGCAGTGCAGCGTGATCACGTCGCTGTCGCGCAGCAGCGTGTCGAGCGGCGCGCAGCCTGCTTGCGGATCGGCGTGGCCGGCGTGCGCGGCGAACCGCACCCGCATGTCGAGCGCGCGGCCGATGGCGGCCACCGCGCGCCCGAGCACGCCGTCGCCGACGATCCCGAGCGTCGAGCCGGCCAGGTCGCGAATCGGATGATCGAAGAAGCAGAACTGCCCGCTGTCGAGCCAGCGCCCCGCGCGCACCGCGTCGCGGTACGCGACGAGGCTGCGGCGCAGCGCGAAGATCAGCGCGAACGTGTGCTCGGGCACCGTGCGGACCGCGTACCCGCGAATGTTGCTCACGACGATGCCGTGCGCGGCACACGCGTCGAGATCGACGATGTCGGTGCCCGTCGCGGCGATCGCGACGAGCCGCAACCGTTCCGCGCCGGAGAGCGCTGCCGCATCCAGCCGGACCTTGTTGACGATCACGACGTCCGCATCGCGTATGCGATCTGCCACGTCGGCTGGCGCGGTGCGCTCGAACGTACGCAACACGTGCGGAAACGGGAACGGCTTCAGCACGGTGTGCGGCGACAGCGTCGCGCGGTCGAGGAACACGATGTTCACGGGGGCATGGGTCATGGTCGGGCCTGTCGGTGTCGATGACATGCGTCCGCAGGAGAGAGAGGACGCGGGAAGCGCACGATTGTGCGCGCCGCGTTGGCGCGTGATTTGACCGTTGCGCGAGCGCGCTTTCCCGTCGGGAAAGCCGGGGCCGTCCATCCGCCCATCGCGACGCCGCACTGCGCACCGCCAGCCTTTCCATTCCGGCAAGGCTGCTTGACCATCGATCGATTTCCGGGCGGTGCGATCCCGGTCATGATCGTCGTCGTCGACAACACGATTTCATCGGAGACAGCCATGACACGCCCCCTCGACGGCATCCGCGTGCTGGAACTCGGACAACTGATCGCCGGCCCGTTCGCGGGCCGGATGCTCGCCGAATTCGGCGCGGACGTGCTCAAGGTCGAGCCGCCCGCGCTCGGCGATCCGCTGCGCAAATGGCGGCTGCTGCACGACGGCACGTCGGTCTGGTGGGCCGCGCAGTCGCGCAACAAGACCTCGCTGACGCTCGACCTGCGCACGCCCGAAGGGCAGGACGTCGTGCGCCGCCTCGCCGCGGAAACCGACGTGCTGATCGAGAACTTCCGGCCCGGCACGCTCGAAGGCTGGGGGCTCGGCTGGGACGCGCTGTCCGCGATCAACCCGGGGCTCGTGATGCTGCGCGTGTCGGGCTTCGGCCAGACCGGCCCGTACCGCGACCGTCCCGGCTTCGGCGTGATCGCCGAGGCGATGGGCGGCCTGCGGCACCTGACCGGCGAGCCGGGCCGCACGCCGGTACGCGTCGGCATCTCGCTCGGCGATTCGCTGTCGGCGCTGCACGGCGTGATCGGCGTGCTGCTCGCGCTGCGGCATCGCGAGCAGCAGGGCGGCAAGGGGCAGGTCGTCGATGTCGCGCTGTACGAGTCGGTATTCAACATGATGGAAAGCCTGCTGCCCGAATACTCGGCGTTCGGCGCGGTGCGCGAGGCGGCCGGCAGCAGCCTGCCCGGCATCGCGCCGACCAACGCGTACCGCTGCCGCGACGGCAGGTACGCGCTGATCGCCGGGAACGGCGACAGCATCTTCCGGCGCCTGATGGAGCTGATCGGCCGGCCCGATCTCGGCAACGATCCCGCGCTCGCGCACAACGACGGGCGTGTCGCACAGGTCGAGCGCATCGATGCGGCGATCGGTGCATGGACGGCTCTTCAGGACCGCGACGACGTGCTGGCCGCGCTGAACGAAGCGGGCATCCCGTCCGGGCGCATCTACGACGTGGCCGACATCGCCGCCGATCCGCATTACCGCGCGCGCGACATGCTCGTCGAGGCCGCGCTGCCCGACGGCACGCCCGTGCTCGTGCCCGGCATCGTGCCGAAGCTCGGCGCGACGCCCGGGCGCATCGAGCGCCCGGCGCCCGCGCTGGGCGCGGATACCGACGCGGTACTGGCAGCGCTCGGCATCGATGCGGCGACGCGCGGCGACTGGCGCACGCGCGGCGTGATCTGAACCTTCACGGACGGACGACATGACGATGACAGGCAAACGGCGCCCCAGGCTCTACATCCACGAAGTCGCGACGCGCGACGGTTTCCAGAACGAAGCGGCGTTCGTCGACACCGACGACAAGATCGCGCTCGTCGACGCGCTGAGCGCCTGCGGCTACGCGAAGATCGAGGTCACGTCGTTCACGTCGCCGAGGGCGATCCCCGCGTTGCGCGACGCCGAGGCCGTGATGCACGGCATCGCGCGCGCGCCGGGTGTCGTCTACACGGTGCTCGTACCGAACGTGCGCGGCGCCGAGCGCGCGCTGTCGTGCGGCGTCGACGAAGTGAACCTCGTGATGTCGACGAGCGAAAGCCACAACCGCGCGAACCTGCGGATGACGCGCGAGCAATCGTTCGCGCAGCTGCGCGACGTGATCGACGCGGTACGCGGCACGGGTGTCGCCATCAACGTCTCGCTGTCGACCGCGATGGGCTGCCCGATGGAAGGGGATGTCGCGGCCGAGGGCGTGCTCGCGTGGATGCAGCGCTTCGCGGATCTCGGCGTGCACGGCTTCACGCTGTGCGATACGACGGGCATGGCGTTTCCGTCGCAAGTGCGCGCGCTGTGCGAACGCGCGGCCGGCCGCTTCGGCGCGCTGCAGCTCACGCTGCACTTCCACAACACACGCGGGATGGCGCTCGCGAACACGCTCGCGGCACTCGGCGCCGGAATCGACCGCTTCGACGCCTCGCTCGGCGGCCTCGGCGGCTGCCCGTACGCGCCGGGCGCGACCGGCAACGCGTGCACCGAGGAACTCGTGCACATGCTCGAGCTCGACGGCTACGATACGGGCGTCGATCTCGCGGCCGTGCTGGCCGCGTCGGCACGGCTGCCCGCGCTGATCGGCCACGACGTGCCGAGCCAGATCCTCAAGGCCGGGCGCCGCTCGGACCTGCATCCCGCGCCGGCCTCGACGGCGGACGGCATGCCGGCGCAGCGGGCGTGCGCGTGACGCCGTCGATTTTCATCACAAGGAGAACAACATGGCGCTGATCGATCATCTCGACCATCTCGTGCTGACCTGCGTCGATCCCGACCGGACGAAGCGTTTCTACACCGAGGTACTGCAGATGCAGCTCGAAACCTTCGGGGCGGGCCGGATCGCGTTCCGCTTCGGCAACCAGAAGATCAACCTGCACGTGCGCGGCGCGGAGTTCGAACCGAAAGCGCACGTGCCGGTGCCCGGCGCGCTCGACCTGTGCTTCATCGCGTCGGTGCCGCTCGACGACGTGATCGCGCACCTGAAGCGCGTCGAATGGCCGATCGTCGAAGGGCCCGTCGAACGCACGGGCGCGACGCAGAAGATCCGGTCGGTCTACGTGCGCGATCCCGACCTGAACCTGATCGAGATCTCCGAGCTGATCTGACGCGCGCCGTCGTCGCGCGTTTGTCTCGCCCGGTCCCGCCGCGACCGGGCTTCCCGCACTTTCGCCGCGCGGCCGGTTGACGCACAATCGGTCACGCCGCGCATCGCGCCGCCCCCATTCCCGGCAAACACGCAACACGACATGGTGAACCCGCTTCATTTCGATCTGCAGTCGCTGCGCGTGTTCGCGCTCGTCGCCGAGCACGGCAGCCTGACGAAAGCGGCCGAGCACGGCCAGCTCACGCTGTCCGCGGTCAGCAAGCGCATCGCCGAGCTCGAAAGCGTGACGGGCAGCGCGCTGTTCGTCCGGCATGCGCGCGGTGTCGAGCTGACGCCCGCGGGCCGCGCGCTGCTCGACCATGCGGCGAAGGTGATCGAGCAGGTCAACCGGATGGCGCACGAGATGAGCGACTACGTCGCCGGCGTGCGCGGCCACATCCATGTGTGGACCAACACGTCCGCGATCGTCCAGTTCCTGCCGGTCGACCTTGCCGGTTTTCTCACGGCGCACCCCGGCATCAAGGTCAGCCTCGAGGAGCGTTTGAGCCACGAGATCGTCGATGCGCTCGCGTCCGGCAAGGCCGATCTCGGCGTGTTCGCCGACAACGTGCCGGCCCCCGGTATCGAACGGCGGCTGTACCGCCGCGACGAACTCGTGCTGCTCGTGCCGCGCACGCACCGGTTCGCCGCGCGCGACCGCATCCGCTTCGCGGACACGCTCGACGAGGACTACGTCGGGCTCAGCGACGGCAGTTCGCTGCTCGCGCGCATGACCGATGCCGCGTTCGCGGTCGAGCGTTCGCTGAAGCTGCGGATCCAGGTATCGAATTTCGACGGCGTGAGCCGGATGATCGAGGCGGGGCTCGGAATCGGCATCCTGCCGCGCGATGCGGTGACGACCGAGCGCGCGGGGTCGAGGCTGTGCGTGGTGAAGCTCGACGATGCGTGGGCGACGCGCACGCTCTGGGTCGGCGTGAAGGCCGGAACCGTGCTGACGACCGATATCGCGAAGCTGTTCGATTTCATGTCGGCGCGCTGACAGGGCGGCGACCGAAGGTCGTCGCCCCTTGTGCTCACTGCAGTCCCGAGATCTTGCGGGTGAATTCGGCCGTCACGTTGTGGCCCGTCGCGATGCCGAACACCGGATACACGGTCGTCGGCCCGCTCGCGGTCAGGCCCATGTAATCGCCGAGGAAATGGCCACGCGCCACGGGAGCGTCAAGTATGTTGAACGAGGCCGTGGTCAGTCGCTGCTCGTTGCCCCAGTTGGCAGGGTTCGTGCATGCGGTCGCGGTCGAGCAGAAGAGCGCGAAATAGTCGGTGCCCTCGAAGCCGACAGGCGTGTTTGTGTCGTTACGAAAGTCGTAGTAGGTCACCACGACCGTCTTGCCGTCGCCCGACGCCACCACGGCAGGAATGAACGCCTGCTGCCGGCAGCGGTTCGCGGCATTCGCCGGCGTCTTGTTGATCATCACCGGCTTCGACCAGGTCGCTCCGCCGTCATCCGACTCGCTGAAGGCGATCCCGTCGACCGGGATCGAGCCGGTGGGCGTGGTGCAGGCGGCGGTCGAAAAACGATCGTCCTGCCACGCGAGATAGATTGCTCCCGTCGCCGGGTTCACTGCGACGCTGTAGAGAATGGCGGCATCGCGTATCCGCTGGCCGGAGTCCGGCGTGACCACGCCGACCACCCGAATATCGCTGGCGAACGCCGGCCCCGTCCAGCTTCCGCCCTTGTCCGTCGACTTGATATAGCCGATGTTGAGCACCTGCGGCGTGACGTTGATCGCCGTGAAGAAATCGAGCAGGGTGCCATCGGGCAATGCGCGGACGATATTGTCGATCGTCTGCTTGTTCGTCCCCGGCTGGTAGATCGGGGTGGCCGTGCTCCAGGTCACGCCATTGTCGGTGGACCGTGAGAAGAAGGTCGGGCCGGTAAAGTTGAACTTGAAGGACGGAGCGCCGCCCTTGCACGGCGGACTCGTGAACGGCTCGCATACCGACGATGCGCCCGCCGTGGAATTGAGCAGTTGGCGTGCGATCGCTACGCCGTCGTTGCCCGCGAGCAGCTGTGCAGCGTCTTTGCTCGGCGGGAAAACGCTCAACTGATCCCACACTGCATAGACGTAGCCGTTCGCGGTCGGATCGGCGGTGAGCGAGTTCTTGTCGTTCAGCACGTGCGACGAGCTGTTGTGGATCAACTCGACGGGAGCCTGCCACGTTGCGCCGTGATCGACGGAGCGGCTGACCAGCATCGCGCTGCTTCGTGCGCCGAATGGGGTCGTCGGCTGCATGGGGTCCAGCACCAGCGAGAAGAAGAAGGCCGTGCCGTCTTGCGCAAAGTCGACCCAGGGGTCGGAGGCGCGACGGAATTTGCCGCCGGTGCACTCGCTCACGCCGGTCGGGATCGAATTGGCCCAGCTGCTGCCCGCATCGCTGGAGACGACGCCGACGAGCCCGCGTGAGCCGCCGTCGCTCCAGCGGTCCTGCTGGTGGCCGGCGAGAAGGCGGGATGCGTTGGTCGGGTCGGCCGCCACCCACGGCTCGATCGACGTCGCGGGATAAAGGACGCTCCCGAGCGCGGTCTCTTGCGCATGCACCTGGTCGGCGGTGCATCCGCTGAATGGGTCGCCCGCGGCCACCTGGACGAGTGGGCTGAGCACTTGCGCCTGCACGCCCGGGCCGAGCGTGGATGCGAGCGCGATGACGCCGCCGGCCGCGAGACTCTGGGAAACGGAGCGGGACAGGCGTCTGCAAATGGAATTCATCTTGTACCTCCGATAAGCCGTACAACGCCTTTGCACTGCCGGCCGTACATGGCCGGCATCCTGACTCTCGCACTTGAAATCCATCCAGGTGCGAAAGCGACTTCCCCCCGACAAAACCAACGCTTGCGGCGCAAATATGTCCGATGGCAGGATTCGCCGCTTCAGAGCCAGCGGCAACGACATTCAGCGTCGCAAACGCATCTCACGCGTCGAGCGCGTGATCAGTCTCGTTTGATACGTGCAATGTGGCGGGAGATGTCCCTGACAACCGTCAACCTCGGAGCCGGCCGGGCGATCGGGCGCGAAACCGTCGCTTCAGGATTCGAGACCAATTCCAGGTGGAACGTGGTGAGCGTCATATGCAGCGGCACGTCACCGAGCGCAGCGGCGATGTCGGCCGTGCGCAGCAGGCCGGATTCCACGATGTCGACGTTCATCGACTCGATCCCCGTGTCGAGATCGACATCGATCCGCACGCGGCGAACTTTCGCGCCGCGATTTGCCAGGCACCGCCATATCGACGGTGCCTGAAGCTTGCCCAAGGCAGCCAGGATCGAGAGCCTTTGTACGACCATTTTGGTTACCTGTCGTCGTGTCCGCCTTGGCCAAGAGAAGACAGTACCAAGCATATGTCGGAAAGGTGGAAACGTACATGAGCGAGCGTGTTCGTATATTCAGCTTTGCGAACAGGAACGGCGCTTGCAGGGAGCCTGCGATATCGTCGAACTCTTCGCTTTCGAGAGAAGTTGACAACGCATCGAGTGGTGAGTCGATATCGGACGAGTCAGCGATGGCGCGATGGATCGCTCGCCGGTCTCGCGCTGCTCGACCATGCGGCAAAGGTCATCGACCAGGTGAACCGGATGGCGCACGAGATGAGCGATTACGTCGCGGGCGTGCGCGGTCATAGGGTCTCTGCGGCCGCGGCCGGCACAGGTACGAGACAAGTGGCAGGCGTGCGCCAGGTTGGCCGAACAGGCGCTCACCGAGCGTCGCGATAGTGATCCCTGATGAATACCGGAAGATCATTCGACGGTGGCGCAAAAGGCACCTGATACATCATGTCGCCGACAAAACCTCGGTGATAGGTGGCGTGATTGACGACATGCAGCACGATTTGCTCGCGGGTCATGACATCGCTCTTTCAATTCAGATCAGTGGGTGATGGCGCCGACAAGCCGGGATATCAACGTTGCCAGGCAAGCAGCTTGACTCCCGCAACGGCGAACACCGCGGAGAGCGTGCCTTCGATCCAGTGCCGGAGTCTGGCATACAGGGCGATCATCCGAGCGGTCGAGAAGAGGACCGCATAACCACCGAACACGATGACGCCGAGGAACGCGCAACCGCCGACGATCGCCGGCAAGGTACCGCCGGGGGCGTTTTCCCGAAGCCCAAGGGACATGATGGCCATCCAGGCCAGAACCGCCTTCGGGTTTCCGATATGCATGAGAATGCCCTGGCGGTAGAGCAGCCGATAGCGCGGTGTCGAGCGTCCCGGTTCCATCTTCGCGAAGTCGGAGCCCGGTTTCAGCGCCGACCTGCCCGTGCGGAACGCCAGGTAGAGCAGATAGACGCCACCCACCATCTTTATGACGAAAAGCGCCTCGGCATAGGCCGCCAGCACAGCGGAAACGCCGGTTGCAGCCAGGATCGCCCAGAAGAGTGAGCCCGTGATGACGCCGGTCGCCAGAACGAGGGCCGGCAGACGGCCGTCACGCATCGCTGTTCCCATGATCGCCATGTTGCTCGGCCCAGGGCTGGCGGTGGCGATGAGATAGGTGCCGTAGGCGAGTGCGATCTGACTGGCGATCATTCGAGTTTCTCCAGAGATGCGGGGCGTCTCCAGCGTTATGGCTGGAGGTCTCCGCGATGAACGATATGGACCTTGTTCCCGTCAGGGTCGCGCAGATACGCGCCGAAGTAGCCGTCACCATAGTGGGGGCGTAACCCGGGCGCACCGTTGTCCGTCCCACCGTGCTCAAGACCATTCGCGTAGGCCGTGTTCACGGCTTCTTGCGAGGGCGCCAGAAAGGCGACCATGCTGCCGTTGCCGATGGTCGCCGGCTCGCCATCGTAAGGGATGTAGACATAGAAGCGCGGCAGCGGCGTTTGACCGGTTACCCAGCAAAGCGCAGGAGGCCCGCCATCGGACATGACGACGCGACGCTTCAGTCCGAGCGGAGCGAGCACCGCGTCATAGAAACGGCCTGCCCGCCCAAGATCACGCGCCCCAACAGTTACATGGCTGAACATTTGACTCTCCACGCGCCCGTCATGGCGATCAGGCGCCTCCAGAAATGCATGACTTCATCCAATCACATCGCGCATGTTACTCTTGTTATTTATATCAATAGTGTCACGTGACACTAATATTTAGGCGGCGAACATGCTCCTGCAATCCCCCTGGTCACCACGGCTTGCCGACATCGAGGCGAATACCGCCGAGCGGTTGGTCCTCGCCCTGGCCGACGACATCATCGAGGGGCGGCTGACAGGAGGCGACCGTCTGCCCGCTCATCGCGATCTCGCGTTGAAACTGGGGATTGGCCTTGGCACGGTGACGAAAGCCTATGCCGCGCTTGAACGGCGAGGCCTGACGCGCAGCATCAAGGGCCGGGGAACCTTCGTGGCGATCCGCCAGGCGCATCATGATCGCCAGATCGACCTTTCTTCCAATGTGCCGCCAGCCATGCTCAACGCTCGCTTGCTGGCGCGAACATTGACGGGGATCGCACGCAAGATCGATGCGGACCATCTCAATCTCTATGCCCCGCCCGCTGGGCATATGGAGCACCGACGCGTGCTGGCTCGCTGGCTCGAAACGCTGGGCCTGATGGTGGAACCGTCGCATCTGGTGCTAACGAGCGGCGCCCGCCAGGCGCTATCGTTGGCCTTCGATCTTTCCTGCGGCTCGCAAGGGCTGCTTCTGACCGAGCGGATCACCTATCCTGGCGCGATCGCGCTGGCGCGGCGCAAGGGATATCGGATGCAAGGCGTCGAGACCGACGCGCAAGGGATGGCGCCGGGAGCACTGGCCGACGCACTCGACGGCACCGCATCGACCGGCAGCAAGGCGGTCTATCTCACGCCGACGCTGCACAACCCGACCACTGCCACGATGGGTACGGAACGAAGGCAGGCCATCGTGGATATTTGCCGCCGGGCGGGCGCGTGGATCATCGAGGACGGCGTCTATGCGTCGGCAGAGCCGGCTTCGCCACCGCTTGCTGCGTTGGCGCCCGAGATCACCTTTCATGTGAACGGGCTGTCCAAATCCCTTGGCCCCGGTTTGCAGATCGGCGTGCTCGCGCTGCCGGCCGGACTCGACGACGCAGCGGAAGACGCGCTGCGGGACCTGCCAATGGCGCCGTCGCCGCTCTCTTGCGCAGTGGTTGAGGAATGGCTGGCCACCGACGTCATCTCCTCGATCCAGCGGGATCTGCACCATGAAGCGCGGCGTCGATCCAATCTGGCTATCTCTCTGCTCGGCGCGAGCGAACTGGTCTCGCATCCCGGCGCCTACAACGCCTGGCTGCCGATGGAGCGTGACGCTGCCAATCGTGTCGTATCCGTCGCTGCAGCGATGCGTATCAAGTTGACCCCTCCGGAATCCATGATGGTGAACCCGGAAGATCGGGCGAGCGGGATTCGACTTTGCCTCGGCGGCCCGTCGTTCGAAGATCTGACAAAAGCACTGACACTTCTGGCAGGGCTGCTGAAGCAGCGCGCTTGACGCCACCGGACGAGCACCGTACATAGCCGTCGGCAGCGCGCCGCATGCAGGCGCTGGCCTCCGCAGAGCTGATGCTCTGTTCCGTTGTTAACTGATGTATGTTCGCGTAGCCATAAGCGACACCCAAGGAAATCCACGAAGAACCCCAATAAAAGGGGCGCTCGAGCGGCGCACACCACTTCGCCGCCGAGTGCCCGTGACCACACCGAATCACACCGGATTGATCTCGTCCTGGCTGCGCCGCGTCGTCAGCGGCCCGAGCATGCGCAGCGTGACCGCGACGATACCGAGCGCAACCGAGATCACGCCGAACATCGCGCCCGCGCCGTAACCGCCGAGCACCGGCAGCAACACGAACGGCAGCGCACCGCTGACGATACGCGACAGTGCATAGGTACTGCCGATCGCCGTCGAGCGCACGCGCGCCGGAAAGATCTCCGCCTGGTACACGTGATACGCGTTGCTGAACACGTTCGACGCACAGGTCGTCAGGAACCCGAAGCCGACGATCAGCCAGGTTTGGCCCGAGTACGCGAAGCACAGACCGAACACCGCGATCGACAGGATCGACGCAATCACGAGCGTGCGGCGCTCGATCCAGTTGAGCAGCGGAATCGACAGCAGCGAGCCGACCGGATAGCCGATGAACGACAGCGCGATGAACAGCGTACTGTCCGTCACGTCGAAGCCGCGGCTCTTCACGACCGTGCCGGCCAGCGTGCCGAAGCCGTAATAGCCGAAGCCCTGGAACAGATGAAAGATCGCGAGCATCAGGTAGCGCGCGCCGTACGGTTCGCGCCGCAGCAGCGCGAGCGGCCGCTGCGGCTCCGCCGAGGTCGCGAAGCGCGCCGGCATGCTTGCGCCGGCGCTGTCGGCGAAGCGGCGCAGCGTCGCTTCGGCCTCGTCCGTGCGCCCTTGGGCCAGCAGCCAGCGCGGGCTTTCCGGCAGCCGGTGCTGGACGAACAGCACGTATACGGCACCGAGGCTGCCGATCGCGAGAATGATGCGCCAGCCGGCCACGCCGCCCACATGCAGCGGATTCAGCCACAGTGCGAGGAAACCGACGAGCGGCACCGCGACATAGGAAGTCGTATAGGCCCACGCGGCGAGCCGCCCGCGCTTTTCCTTCGGCAGGATCTCGGACAGGAAGCTGTCGGCAACCGGATAGATCGCGCCGACGCCGATGCCGGTCAGGAACCGGCACGCGACGAGCATGTCGGCGTTCACGGAAAACGCGCCGACCAGCGAGAACGCGCTGTACCACGTGAGCGTCAGCAGGAAGGCCTTGCGCCGCCCGATGCGGTCGGCGAGGCTGCCGAGGCACATCGCACCGACGAACATGCCGATGAATGCCGATGCGAGCAGCAGCTTGAAATCGGTACTCTGCCGGCTCAGCCCGTATTCGTTCTGCAACGCGGAACCGATCGTGCTGACGAGGAAGATCTCGTACATGTCGAAAAACAGCCCGATGCCGATCACCCAGACGACGAACCGGTGCAATGCGCCGACCGGCAGGTCGTCCATGAAATCGCCGAGCGTGACTTCGCGGGCGGCGTGGCGCGCCGCACCGCCATCGGCGGCGCGGGCGGGCGACGCGGGCAGGCCGGTGTCGCCGCCCAACTCGAGGGAATGGCTGTTCATCGTGTCTCCTGATTTTCGATTTGCCGCGGCGCGGGGCCGGGAAGCGCCGGCGTCCGGGAAGCGCCGATCGTCCGGCACATAGTGGGCAATTCCGGCGCGCACGAAAATTGAACAAGCCTCAAGCGTCCTTTCCCGGCGAGAAAGGTTGCCGAGCGCGCCCGTGGTTCGCCCGAGCGTCCGCGCTCAGCCCGACGGCGTGAACGCGGCGCCATGAAACACGCGCACGGGGTTGCCGCGCTCGAGCGCGAAGTGCTGCATCCGCCGCTGCTCGCGCGCGTGCCCGGCCTGCCGGTCGGCCTGCTCCCGCAGGCGCGCGTGCAGCAACTGCAGCGCGAGGCGCTTGTTCGCGTGCTGGCTGCGCTCGCTTTCCACGCGCACCGACAGGCCGGTCGCGACATGGGTCGCACGAATCGCCGAGCTCGTCTTGTTCACGTGCTGGCCGCCCGGCCCGCGTGCGCGCATCGCTTCGAATTTCACTGCGCCGTCCGGCAATGGCGGCGCGTCGGCGCAGCGCGTGACACCGATGAACCAGTTCTTGCGCGGATGGCGCAACCGGTACGGGCTCGCGCAAATCCATTGCAGCGTGCCCGTCCAGCGGTTCGCCAGCGCCTGCGCGCCGGCACCGTCGAGATCGAGCAGCGCCGAGCGCAGCGTGCCCGGGCGCTCGCCCGGTTGCAGGTCCAGCACCGTCAGCGCGACGCGGCACGCGTCGGCTTCCGCCTGCAGGCGCCGCAATGCATTGGCCGCGGCGAGCTGGCACTCCAGCGGCCCGTGCGCCGAAGAAATCTGCATCAGCATCGGCAGGCCTCCCCGGACGTCTTGTAGGTCAGCACCGGCGCGAGCCGCGCCAGCTTGCGCAGCAGGCCGGCCGCCTCGAGCGCGTCGACGACGCTGTCGATCGGCTTGTAGGCCTGCGGCGCTTCCTCGTACAGCAGTTCGCGGTCTTCGCAGACGACGTGGCTGCCGAGCGGCGTACGCGTGAGCTGCGACGGCGTGAAGCGCCGTTCGAGACGCTCCTTGCAATCGCCGCGCGCCCACTTGCGGCCCGCGCCATGCGCAAGCGACGCGAGACTCGCGGCGGCGTCGCGCGGCAGCGGCTCGACGAGATAGCTGTAGTCGCCGCGCGACCCGGGAATGACGACCGGCCCCGCATCGGCCGGCGTCGCACCCTTGCGATGCAGCCAGCCGGGCTCGCCGTCGACGTCCGCGCGGCTCACCAGGTTGTGGTTCACGTCGAGCACGCGCCGGCCGTCGCTGCGCCAGCGCGCCAGCATGCGCCGCGCGATCAGGTCGCGATTCGCGATCGCGTAGCGCAGCGCCGCGTCGTGACGCTGCAGGTAGGCTCCGCACTCGGCGTGCGTGTCGTCGAGCCCGTTGTAGCCGTGCTCGCGCATGTGCTGTTCGAGGATCGACTGGCCGAAGCCGCGCGACCCGCTATGCACGAGCAGCAGCAGGCGGTCGCGGTCGAGGCCGAGCGCCTCGACGGCATCGGCGTCGTACACCGCGTCGATCCGCTGCGCTTCCGCGAAATGATTGCCGCTGCCGATCGTGCCGAGCGACGCCGCGAACGCGTGGCCGGCCAGCCCGGCGTCGGCGATCGACGCTTGCCAGCTGTCGTCGAGACGCGCGTCGATCGAGCCGAGCTGGCCGACGAGCCGCACCGCGCTCGCGCGCCGCGCATCGAGCGCGGTTTGCCACAGCGCCATTCCGCAGCCGATATCGCCGCCGATCAGCGCAGGGTAGAGCCGCCCCGTCGAAAAGAACGCGGCGCCGACCGGGTAGCCGCGTCCGGGGTGAAGATCGGGCATGCCGGCGACGCGCCGCATGCCGGGGAGGGTGGCAGCGTGTTCGAGCTGCCGGATCGCCTCACCTTCGATCCAGGTGGTGGCGCAAGCGCACAACGTGACGCGCTCGCCCAGGTATTGCATGGAATTGCCCATGGAATAGTCCGTTCAATGCAGAAAGGGAACGGCGGGCCATGGCACGGGCAGCGCGCGCGAATGCACTGCCTGACATCGGATGTCGGGAGTACGGCAGACCGAATCGGGTCAGGGCGACCCGCCGCATCGCCGGAACGACGATGCAATCGACTGCGATGCGTGAACGATGAAACGGACGGACGCGAAAAACCCGGACTACGACCCGCGACGGGAGGAGCGTTGGCGTGACGTCATGATGTTCTTCTCCTTGCGAGTGAGGGGTTGATCGGAATGGCGGCGACTCTAGCATGCGGCGAACCGGCGTCGCAAGAGGGCGCTATCGTGCGTTGGCGCGGATGCGACAGTGGCAGCGATGATGGCGCGAGCCGGGGGCAAGCCGTCTCGCACGTATCGACCGGATTCAGTCGCTGGTTTCGCTCAGGCCGCGGCGTCGGCCAGCGTCGGATAGTCGGTCAGGCCGTGGGCGCCGCCGCCGAACAGCGTGTTGCGGTCGTGCGGCGCGAGCGCGGCGCCGGTGCGCAGGCGGTCGGGCAGGTCGGGGTTCGCGACGAACGGGCGGCCGAACGCGACGAGGTCGGCCCAGCCGGCGGCGATCGCTTCGCGGGCGCGCTCGGCGGTGTAGGCGCCGGCGTAGATCAGCACGCCCGGGTACGCGGCGCGCAGCCGCTGCTTGAATGCGACCGGCATCAGCGGCGCGTCGTCCCAGTCGGCTTCCGCAATGTGCAGGTAGCCGACGCCGAGCTCGCCGAGCAGCTTCGCGGCCGCGAGATAGGTCGTTTCGGGATCGTCGTCGACGCAGCCGTTCAGCGTGGTCAGCGGCGCGAGGCGGATGCCGACGCGCGACGCGTCGCCGGTGCCTTCGATCAGCGCCTGCGTGACTTCGCGCAGGAAGCGCAGCCGGTTCTCCAGCGAGCCGCCGTATGAGTCGGTACGCGTGTTCGCGTTCGAGTCGATGAACTGGTTCACGAGGTAGCCGTTCGCGCCGTGCAGCTCGACGCCGTCGAAGCCGGCCTCGATCGCGTGGCGCGCGGCGGCGCGGTACTGGTCGACGATCTCGCGGATTTCGTCGACGGACAGCGCGCGCGGCTCGGAGGCCTGCACGAAGCCCGGCGTGCTGCCGTCTTCACCGGCGACGAACACGTTCACGCCCTTCGCCTGGATCGGCGACGACGATACGGGTTGCGCGCCGCCGAGCAGGCTCGTGTGGCTCAGGCGGCCGACGTGCCACAGCTGCGCGAAGATGCGGCCGTGCGCGCCATGCACGGCATCCGTCACCTTGCGCCAGCCGGCGACCTGCGACGGCGTGTGAATGCCGGGCGTCCATGCGTAGCCCTTGCCGAGCGGCGCGATGTAGGTGCCCTCGCTGACGATCAGGCCCGCACTCGCGCGCTGCGCGTAATACGCGGCCATCAGTTCGTTGGCGTCGTCGCCGGGCTGGCTGGCGCGCGAACGCGTCATCGGCGGCATCACGATGCGGTTCGGCAGCGTCAGCGCGCCGAATTGCAGCGGTTGGAAAAGCGGGTCCTGGGTCATGATGGAGTCCTGTCGGTGCCGCGGCCGGCGGGCCGCGGACGGGTATGGGAAAGTGCCGGGGCGATCAGTCCCACTTCGGCGCGAGGCCGGCCGGGTCGACTTCGCGGCCGTTGCGCTCGAGCGCGGCGATCTGCGCCATGTCTTCGTCGGTCAGGCGCAGCGTCTGCGCGAGCAGGTTGCTCGCGAGGTTCTCGCGCTTCGTCGACGACGGAATCACCGAGTAGCCGAGCTGCAGCGCCCACGCGAGTGCGACCTGTGCCGGCGTCGCGTCGTGACGCTGCGCGATCGCGCCGATCACCGGGTCGCCGAGCACCTTGCCGTACGCGAGCGTCATGTACGACGTCACGTGGATGCCTTCGGCGTTCAGGAATTCGACGAGCTTGCGGTTCTGCAGGTAGGGGCTCAGTTCGATCTGGTTCGTCGCGATCGCTTCCTTGCCGACGGCCGCGATCGCTTCCTTCGTCAGTTCGATGTTGAAGTTCGAGATGCCGATCTGGCGCGTGAGGCCCTTCGCCTTCGCGTCGGCCAGCGCGGTCATGAACGCCTGGATCGACACGCCGTTGCCCGGGGCCGGCCAGTGGATCAGCGTCAGGTCGACGTGGTCGGTGCGCAGCTTGTCGAGGCTTTCCTGAAGGCTCGGCACGAGCTTGTCCTTCGCGTAGTTGTCGACCCAGATCTTCGTCGTGAGGAACAGGTCTTCGCGGCGCACGCCCGACGCGGCGATCGCTTCGCCGACTTCGGCTTCGTTGCCGTAGATCTGCGCGGTGTCGATCGCGCGGTAGCCGACTTCGAGGCCGTTGCGCACCGAGTCGATGACCACCTGGCCTTGCAGGCGGAACGTACCGAGGCCGAAAGCGGGGATCTTGCTCATGATGGGCTTCCTTGAGTGTATGTGGACCGGGTGGGTCCGAGAGGCATTCTGGTGCCTGCCACTGATGAGATAAACGCCTTTAGAGGTCAAAAATATTTGATTTGAAATCAAATACGGTTCATGCGACGGACGCGTCCGCCTGCGCATGGAATGCCGGCAGCACGTCCGACGCGATCTCGGCCATCGTCTCGTCGAGCTGGCGGCGGTTGCGGCGGAAATGCAGGCCGATGTGCCGTACGCCCGCGTCGCTCGCCAGCGACCAGTCGTTGTCGAGCGGCAGTTCGATGCCGACGCTGAAGCCGCCGCGCGTCAGTTTGCCGAGGGGAGCGGGCATGGTCGACATCCGTTTCAGCGCGCGCGCAGGCTGCTTTCGAGGCGGTAGAAATCGAGCGACGCCGCGGTGAAGAACGAGCGCGACGTGCCGGCGGCGAAATCGTCGATATGCACGACCGTCGCGCGGTCGGCTTCCTGCCACGTGGCGGACGTCGGGCCGGTGCATTCATGATGATCTCCGGCGGGTAGCGAAAGGGCTCAGTGGGCGAATTCAGCAGCTTCGGCGGCGTCGGCGGGCTCGGCCGTGCGCTCGGGCAGGCCGGCACGCAGGTCGAGGCGGCCGCTCAGCGCGGTGAGCGCGAACGCGCCGAGCGTGACGACGGCGGCGATCCACGGCGTGTGGCCGAGGCCGACGTTCGCGACGATCAGGCCGCCGAGCGACGAGCCGCCGGCCACGCCGAGGTTGAAGGCGGCGATGTTGAAGCCCGACGCGACGTCGGTGGCGTCCGGCGCGACGTGGCGTGCCTGCTTGACGACGTACACCTGCAGCCCCGGCACGTTGCCGAACGCGACCGCGCCCCACGCGAGCATCGTCAGCACCGCGAGCCATTTCACGTGGATCGTGAAGGTCAGCGCGAGCAGCACGATCGCGAGCAGCAGGAAGATCCGCTTGAGCGCCTTCACCGGGCCGACGGCGTCCGCGAGCTTGCCGCCCCAGACGTTGCCGACCGCGACCGACACGCCGTAGCCGACGAGCACGAGGCTGACCTGCGACGGCGTGAAGCCGGCGATCTGTTCGAGCAGCGGCGCCATGTACGTGAACGCGATCAGCGAGCCGCCGTAGCCGACGGCCGTCATCGCATAGACGAGCAGCAGGCGCGGCTGGGCCAGCACGCGCAGCTGGCGGGCGAGCGGCGCCGGCGGCGTCTGCGGCAGGCCGCGCGGCACGAACGCCACCGCGCCGAGGAACGCGACGAGGCCGAACAGCGCGACGATCAGGAACGTCGCGCGCCAGCCGAAGTGCTGGCCGATGAAGGTGCCGAGCGGAATCCCGGCGACGAATGCGACGGTCATTCCGCTGAACATCGTCGCGATCGCGCTGGCGGCCTTGTCCTTCGGCACGAGCGTGGTCGCGATGATCGAGCCGACCGAGAAGAACACGCCGTGCGCAAGGCCGGTGAGCACGCGCGCGACGATCAGCGATTCGTAGCCCGGCGCCTGCCAGGCGACGAGGTTGCCGACGGTGAAGAGCGCCATCAGCCCGGCGAGCAGCGTCTTGCGCGGTACGCGGCCGGTGAGCGCGGTGAGCAGCGGCGCGCCGATGGCGACGCTCAGCGCATAGAGGCTGACGAGCAGGCCGGCCGACGGCAGGCTGACGCCGAGATCGGCGCCGATCGTCGGGATCAGCCCGACGATCACGAATTCGGTCGTGCCGATGGCAAAGGCGCTGATGGTCAGCGCAAGCAGGGCGAGTGGCATGATGGGCGCTCCGGGTTCCAGTAACGACGCAGCGCAGTGTGCCCGGTTTATTTTTGCTGAAAAACCAGTCGATTCGCCAAATTGTTTTGATTTGAAGTCAAGAATCGAGGTTGTCGCCCGGCCGCCTGCTGCCGCAAGATGACCGCCGGCGGTGAGATATGATCGCGTCTTCTGTGTATTGGAAATGCCGCCATGCAAGTACTGGTCGATGCCGACGCGTGTCCGGCCGTCATCAAGGACATGCTGTTTCGCGCCGCGCGTCGTGCCGAAATCTGCGTGACGCTGGTCGCGAACCAGTTCCTGCGCACGCCGCCGTCGCCGTTCATCAAGGCGCTTCAAGTGCCGGCGGGTTTCGATGCCGCCGATGCCCGCATCGTCGAGCTGGTCACTGCCGGCGATCTCGTGATCACCGCCGACATCCCGTTGGCCGCCGCCGTCCTCGACAAGGGCGCGCATGCGCTCGACCCGCGCGGCAACTGGTTCAGCCGCGAGAACATCGAGGAACGCCTGTCGACGCGTGCAATGCTGGATCAACTTCGCAGCACGGGCATCGACACGGGAGGGCCGGCGCCTTATGGCGCGCGCGACGGCAAGGCGTTCGCATCGCAGCTCGACCGGTTTCTCGCGCGTCGCGGCGCGCTGCCCGGCGGAGCCTTTTGAAATCCGCAAGCGACCGCGCCGAAACCACGGGCCGCCGACAGGGAGGCGGATGCCAAGGGTCGCCCCTTGGCATCCGTTGCTTCAACTGCGGACAAACGCGAGCAAATCGGCGTTGATCGTTTCGGCGTTGGACGTGGGCATGCCGTGCGGGAAGCCCTGATAGGTCTTCAGCGTGCCGTTCCTGAGCAGCTTCGCGGACAGCGGGCCGGAGTCCGCGTAAGGCACGATCTGGTCGTCGTCGCCGTGCATCACCAGCACAGGGATCGAGATCGCCTCGAGGTCCTTGGTGAAGTCGGTCTGCGAGAAAGCGACGATGCCGTCGTAATGGGCCTTCGCGCTGCCCATCATGCCCTGCCGCCACCAGTTCCGGATGACGCCTTCGGACGGCTTGGCGTCGGGACGGTTATAGCCGTAGAACGGTCCCGCCGGAATGTCGTGGTAGAACTGCGCCCGGTTCGCCGCAAGCTGCGCCTGCAGATTGTCGAACACTTCCTTGGGCAGACCGCCCGGATTGCGCTCCGTCTTCACCATGATCGGCGGCACGGCGCTGATGAGGACCGCCTTGGAAACGCGATCCTCGCCGTGTCGGGCGATGTAGCGCGCGACTTCGCCGCCGCCGGTCGAGTGGCCGATATGCACGGCGCCCTGGACACCGAGGTGGTTCACGACCGCGGCGACGTCGTCGGCATAGTGATCCATGTCGTGGCCGTCCCAGACCTGGCTGGATCGTCCGTGGCCTCGACGGTCGTGCGCGATGACGCGGTAACCGTGAGCCAGGAAGAAGAGCATCTGTGCATCCCAGTCGTCGGCGCTGAGCGGCCAGCCGTGATGAAAGAAGATGAGCGGTGCGTCGCGCGGGCCCCAGTCCTTGTAGAAGATGTCGACACCATCTTTCGTTGTGACGTATCCCATGTCTGCTCCTGTTGGCGGGTTGATCGAAAGGCAATGCGGCCGCCGCGCATTCGCCGGCGACGAACCGAGTCTAGGATTAAAGCCAGGTTTAGTGTCAATCAGGAGACGAGGCAAGCATGAAAACAAGGGCCGTCGCTCGGGCGCCGAATGATTCGAAGATATGACGACGATCGACGTGTTCCTCTATCCGGGCCCTTGACCTTGAAGTCGAGTTCAACCTTAAAGTGCTTGCTGACGGCAGCGAGTCAGCAGGCTTCGGGTGTTGCCTGCCGTGGTCGATCATCGAGGAGGGGCAACGAACATGGACAGGCGGTTCACACAGGTCGAATTCGGGCCGCACAAGGTCGACGTGCCTGAAGGCGGATACTACGACCGATGTTCGCCCAGCGCCTGCTGCCGCGCAACGTCGAGCTCGTGCGGCACGGCGGTCCGTTGAGCCAGCTGCTCGACGGGCTGCGCGCATCCACCATCCTGCGTCTCGACGTGGTGAAGGACGCGCAACTGGTCCTGAACCTGCCGACCCCGTTGAAGGCCTTCGATGAACCCGGAAAGCCAAGTCAACGTCGCTGATGACCCTGCCACGCCCGCTCCGAAGGAATCGTCCATGACCACACCGACCCACGATCTCGTCGTATTTGGCGCCACCAGTTTCGTCGGGCAGATCCTGGCCCGCTACCTGTCCGAGTACCTGTCGGGCGCCGGCGAGACGCTGCGCTGGGCCATCGCCGGCCGGTCCGAAGCAAAGCTCGGGCAGGTCAGGGATACGCTGGGTGCGGCCGGGCAATCGGTGCCGATCATCGTCGCCGATGCGGCCGACGAAGCGCAGCTTCGAGCGCTCTGCGCGCAGACGCGCGTGGTCGTGTCCACCGTCGGCCCCTATGCGCTTTACGGGGAGCCGCTGGTCAGGGTCTGCGCGGAAACCGGCACCGACTACTGCGACCTCACCGGCGAGACGCAGTGGATCAAACGGATGATCGACAAGTACGAGCCGGCGGCGCGGCAATCCGGTGCGCGCATCGTCCATTGCTGCGGCTTCGATTCGGTGCCGTCGGACATGGGCGTGTTCTTCCTGCAGCAGCAGGCGCGGCAGCAGTGGGGCGCGCCGGCCACGCAGGTGAAGATGCGTGTCAGGACGCTGAAGGGCGGCGCGTCGGGCGGCACGGTGGCGAGCGTGATCAACGTCGTCCGCGAAGCGGCCGCCGATCCCGCATTGCGCAGGGAACTGCTCGATCCATATTCGTTGTGCCCGAAGGGGCACGGCTTCACGGTGCGCCAGCACGCCGTCAGATCGGCCGAATTCGATCGCGACTTCGATGCATGGATCGCGCCGTTCGTGATGGCGGCGATCAACGAGCGTGTCGTGCACCGCTCCAATGCGCTGGCCGGCAACGCGTACGGCAGCCGCTTCGCGTATGACGAAGCGGTGATGACGGGTACGGGCCTCAAGGGCCGCCTGACGGCGCTGGCGATGGTGGCCGGCCTCGGCGCGTTCATGGTCGGTGTCGTCGTCAGGCCGGTGCGCAGCGTGATGGAGCGTTTCCTGCTGCCCAAGCCCGGCGAGGGGCCGAGCGCGGCCGCCCAGCTGGCCGGCCGCTACGATTTGCGTTTCGTCGGTCGTGCCGACGACGGGCGAACCTTGCGCGTGAAAGTCACCGGCGACCGCGATCCGGGCTACGGCTCCACCGGCAAGATGCTCGGCCAGGCCGCGATCGGTCTCGCACTGGATTGCCGCCGGGACGGCGAGAAGACGGGGCGCGGCGGCGGCTTCTGGACGCCCGCGACGATGTTCGGCGAGCATTTTGTCGAGCGTCTGGTTCGCCATGCGGGGCTGCGTTTCGACGTGATTTGAGCGCGAGTCGTATCCGAAAGGCATCCGTAGGAAAGCCCGCCGCGTCAAAGGCGCGCGACGACCTGCTCGGCCGTCGCCTTCGACGATTGCGGATTCTGGCCGGTCACCCGATGGCCGTCGACGACATTCGACGTGAATGAATTACGGAATCGTTACGCCCATGAATTGAATCGCTTTGTATCGGCGGGCGAAGTCGATACATCGCGATACAAGGCAAGCTGCCGCGTGCGCTATAACGCAAGGCATGACCTTGATATGGAGCGCCACATGCAACAAGCTCAACAAGCTGCCTGGCTCAAAGGGTCCTGCCATTGCGGGGCCGTCAGATTCGAAGTCCGAACCGCCGTGACGCCGGCGGTTCGCTGCAACTGCAGCCTGTGCCGCCGGCGCGGCGCGCTGATGAGCCCGATGTTCGACGGCCACGCGCTAAGAATCCTGGCGGGCCGGGATGCGCTGACGGTCTATCAGTTCAACACGCGCGTCGCGAAACACTACTTCTGCAAGCACTGCGGCATCTATCCGTTCCATCAGACCCGCAAGGACCCGGCCTGCTGGCGCGTCAATCTCGGCTGCCTCGACGGTATCGACGCGTATGCGCTCGACGCGGCGGTCGCCGACGGCGCGAGCCTGTCGGTCGTGGAGGACGCATGAAACGCTGGCTGACGATCCTCCTGTTCGCCGCGGGCGGATTCGCGACCGAGCTCGTTCAACCCGTGCAGTGCTCGCTGCTGACGGAAAGCCGGCTGCGGGCCGACAGGAAAGCGGACCGGAACGGCAACCGGCGGCGGTGAGCGCCGGGGCGCAACGGGCATCGTCCACATCGTTGCGCAACAGCCGGCCCCGGCATGCGCCGCGCGCCGGCAGTCCCGATTGCTTCCGATAAGATCGCACGCGATATATAATGCGTGCATTCGCGCGCGATCTTTGCCAAGGAGGCAGCTGATGAAACCGACCCAGACAGCGCCCAGGCTGTCCGAGTTCCTGTGCTTCGCGATCTACTCGACGAACCTTGCGTTCGGCAAGGCCTACAAGCCGATCCTCGAGGAACTGGGCCTCACGTACACGCAATACATCACGATCATTGCGCTGTGGGAGCAGGACAACCAGACGGTCGGCCAGCTCGGCGAGAAGCTGTTCCTCGAATCCAATACGCTGACGCCGATCCTGAAGAAGCTCGAGGCGATGGGCTACCTGGAGCGGCATCGCGATCCGTCGGACGAACGCCAGGTGCTCGTCAGCCTGACGAAGAGCGGGCGCCGCGTGCGCGAGAAGGGGCTCGACATGAACCTGGTCGAGGCCACCGGGCTGAAGCCGGACGAATTCGAGAAGATGCAGAAGGCGATCGTCACGCTGCGCAATAACCTGATCCGTTCGACCGAGGAGCAGGAACAGGCGTGATGGCGGGCAGGCAGGCGGAAGCAGGGAATGCTTCCGTTTTTTTATGATAAAAAGCGCATACGATTACATCGCATGCGCTTTTTATTTGGAAATGTAATGGCGTCGATGCGGTCGACTCCGGCCGCTTGTCCATTCAATGACCGAAGTAGATCGAACGCTCGGCGCTGCGGATCACGTTGCGGCGACCGGCCTGCGTGGCGGCGTCGGCGTTGCCGCCGTAGCCGGCCGCCGACGTGCCGCCTGCGGCCGCGTCGTTCGCGTGAATGCGCGTCAGCGCGGCCTGCAGGTCGTCCGGATAGTGCGGATCGTTCGCGCGGCCGGGCTGGAAGCCCGCCTTCTGCAATTCGGCCAGCTCCGCCCGCACTTGCGCGCGGGTGACAACCGCACCGGACGGCGAAGTTTCGACGCCGGCGAACGCGGGCGCGGTGAAGGCGGCTGAAACGGCGACGAGCAGGGCAGCGATAAGAGGGGTTTTCATGGTTGGCCTCAAGAAAGGATGTTCAACACGGTTAGGGGCCGATTTCGGGCCGACAGGCCGCGAACATCGGCTGATGCAAAGACATGCTCAGATCAGATTGATGGCGACGTCGATGTTGCCGCGCGTCGCCTTCGAATACGGGCAGGTCTGGTGTGCGGCATCGACGATGCGCTGCGCGACGTCGCGATCGAGCCCCGGCACGCTCACGTTCAGCCGGGCCTGCAGGAAGTACGCGTTGCCGGCGGTGCCGAGATCCACTTCGGCGTCGACGGCGAGATCGGCCGGCAACGTCACCTTCGCGGCACGCGCCGCGAGCTGCATCGCGCCGATGAAGCAGGCCGACCAGCCGGCCGCGAACAGTTGCTCCGGGTTGGTGCCGGTGCCGGCGCTGCCCGGCGACGACAACTGGATGTCGAGGCGGCCGTCGGAACTGCGCGCCGCGCCGTCGCGGCCGCCCGAAGTCGTATGCGTCTTGCCCGTGTACAGCACTTTTTCGATCTTGCTCATCTTGAACTCCTGACGTGGTGAAGTGGGTGTCTGCTCATGCGATTCGATCGCATGCGATGCATTCTGCGACTGGAGTTTCGCCATGTCAAGCGGTTTCGATTAAATCGTGTGCGATTCATTTCAATGTATCCGGAGCGATGGGGGCGGCGTATCGCCGAACCGGGTGACGGCATTTCACCGCCGCGGGGCGGTGGGGCTCAGGCCGGCGGAATCTGCGCGATCATCACGCAGACTCCATGACGTCACGGCCGGGCACCAGACAGGTCAGGAAAAGATGCGTGTTGCCTTGCTGAAACATGAAACGTTCGCGCAGCACGCGCAGTACCGGCTCGGAAAGCTCGCGTTCGTCGACGAGCCCGCGCCACGCGACCACACGCGGCACGAGGAAGCGGCGGCGTTCGCGGCGGGCGCCGGGCCACGTCGCGCCGAGCGGCGAGCGCGCGCAACCGCCGCATTCAGCCCCGCTTGCCCTGCAGCGTCGGAATCTGCTCGAACAGGCTGGAGAGCCAGTCGACGAAAAGCTTGAGCTTGGCCGGCACGTGGCGATTCGGCGGATACAGCACCGAAATCGGCCGCGCCGGTGTATTGAAGCCGGTCAGGACTTCGCGCAATTCGCCCGACTTCAGATAAGGATCGACCAGATACAGCGAGGTCTTGATCAGGCCGATTCCCGCGACGCCGCACGCGATATAGGTATCCGCATCGTTGACGGCCACCGTGCCGCACATCTGCATCACGCGCGGTTCGCCGTCGACGACGTATTCCCACGCCCGCGGCCGCCCCGTATCGGCGGAGATGTGGCTGACCGCGACGTGCTGCGCGAGATCCTCCACCGTTTCGGGTTCGCCGAACCGTTCGAGATAGGCGGGGGACGCGCAGGTGCAGGTCGTCAGGCTGCCGATCCGCTTCGCGATCAGGCCGGAGTCGTCGAGCGCGCCGACGCGCACGACGCAATCGACGCCCTCGCCGACGAGGTCGATCTGGCGATCGGTCACGCCGAGCTCGATCGTGATGCTCGGGTGCGCGGCCAGGAACGCCGGCAGCGCCGGCACCATGATCTGTTTCGCCATCGCCGGCGGCAGATTCACCTTCAGGCGGCCGCGCGGCGCATTGCGCGCCTGGGACACCGACGCTTCCATGTCGTCGATCTCGCGCAGCACCGCGACGCAGCGTTCGTAGTAGGCCCGCCCGTCCTCCGTCAGCGCGATCCGGCGCGTCGTGCGGTTCAGCAGCCGGCAGCCGAGGTGTTGTTCGAGCGTGCTCAGCAGCGCGGATACGCGCGGCGTCGTGAGCCCTGTCGTGTCCGATGCGCGCGTGAAGCTGCCCGTCTCGACGATGCGCGTAAACACGCGCATCGAAAGCAGTGTATCCATCGTTCGATCCTCTCCAACCCGTGAATCGTCGGCGCCGGTGCGTGCCGGCGCGCTGTCGTGTGTGTGCCGCTATGCGTCGATGCGCTTGCGGAGCCCGTCGCCGGCGAACGGCATTTCCCGCATGCGCTGGCCGGTCGCATCGAAGATCGCGTTGGCCAGCGCGCCGGCGGTCGGCCCCATCGACGCCTCCGCCGCGCCGAGGAACGGCGCGCCGGGACGATTGATCAGATGGACCTTCATGCTCTGCGGCGCGGCCGAGAAGCGCAGGATCGGATAGCTGCTCCAGTCGAAGCTGCGAATGCGCTGTGTATCGTATTGCAGCGCCTCGTACAGCGTCCAGCTCGCGGCTTGCACGATGCCGCCCTCGATCTGGTTGCGAATGCCGTCCGGCGACACGATCTGGCCTGCGTCGACCGCGGCTTCCGCGTGTTCGAGCGTCACGTGGCCCGTTTCCGGCACGACCGAAATCTCGACCGCGAGCGCGACATAGGCCATCAGGTTCTTGTACTTGCCGAACGCGAAGCCGACCCCGCGGTTGCGCGCGCGCGGCGGCCGCGGCCAGCCGAAGCGCGTCGCGACGAGCTGGATCACGTGACGCGCGCGGGGGTCCTGCATGTGACGCAGCCGGAACTCGACCGGATCGACGCCGGCCGCGTGCGCGAGCTCGTCCATGAAGCTCTCGATCGCCCACACGTTCGTGTGCGCGCCGAGCGAACGCATCGCCGAGGTCTGCAGCGGCATCGTCGGCGAGAAGTGGTTGACGACGTGCAGGTTGGGCAGCGCATACAGCGGGATCGCGTTGCGGTCGCCGCCGCCCTCGGGCTGCAGCATCGGCGTCGACGGCGCAGGCGCGAACGGCGGTTCGAGCATGCGCGCGGGCAGCAGCCGGCCGGCGTTGACGATCCGCTCGTTGTGCGAACTGCTCCACAGCGCGTAGTTCCAGTCGACGATGTGGCCGCTCGCATCGAGCGACGCGCTGAGTTCGGTCACCATTGCCGGCGTGAAGTGGTCCCACGTATGTTCCTGCTCGCGCATCCACTGCACGCGAATCGGCTTGCCGGGCATCGCGGCCGCGATCAGCGCCGCATGCGCGGCCGCGTCGTCCGCGCCGTTGTGCCCGTAGCAGCCCGACCCTTCGGTATGGATGCAGCGCACGCCCGCCTGCGGCATCGACAGCATCTCGGCGAGCGCGTCGCGCAGCGGGTAGACGCCCTGCGAGTGGGTCCACACGGTCAGCATGCCGTTCTCGAGCCGGGCGACCGCGCACGACGGCCCGATCGAGCCGTGCAGCAGGTAGTTCTTCAGGAACGTCGCGGTGAGCGTTTTCGTGGCCGGCGCGGTCGTCGCATGCGTATTGGCGATCTCGATGCGCTGCGTCGCGATCCGCTTCAGGTCGTCGTGAACCGTCTTGCGATCGGGCAGCGGCCGGCCGGGCGACCAGCGGCAGCCGGCGGCCAGCGCGCGCTGCGCGACGACGGCCTGCCATTCGCCGCGCGCGACGACCGCGAGCATGCTGCCGTTGCGCACGATCCGCACGACGCCGGGCAGCTTCAGGATCGCGGCCTCGTCGAACGCGAGCAGCTTCGCGTCGTAGACGGGCGGCATCACGACGCGCGCATGCAGCATGTCCGGCAGCGTCATGTCCTGCACGTAGCTGACGCCGCCCGTGACCTTGTTCGGAATGTCGACGCGCGGCAGCGACGTGCCGATCACGGCGAACGTGGCCGGATTCTTCAGCGGCGACGTCGGCGTCGCGCTGCGATGCAGGTCGACGCTGCGCACCGCGTCGCCGTAGCGCATCGTGCGGCCGTCCGGCGCCTTGATCACGGCGTCGGCGGTCGTCAGCAGGCGCGCGTCGACGCCGAACTGCTGCGCCGCCGCGTCGACCAGCAGCCCGCGTACCTGCGCGGCGGCATTCAGCAGCGCGGAGCCGCTGTCCGCCATCGTGTGGCTGCCGGCGGTCAAGCCCTCGTCGGGCGACGCGCCCGTATCGGCGGTCAGGAAGGTGATCAGCGAGGGCTTCATCCCGAGCTCCTCGGCGGCCACCTGCAGCAGCGCGGTGCGCACGCCGGTGCCGAGCTCGACCTTGCCCGTGAACACGGTGACCTTGCCGTCGGGCGTGATCTTGATCCACGCGTCGAGCAGCGGGTTGGTCTTCAGGCTGCCGGCGAGCGTTGCCGTGGCTTTCGACACGTGCACGGCGGCGCCTTCGTCCGCGATCACGACCTGGGCCGCGGCGCGGGCGGCCGGCGCGAGGCTGAACGCGACGAACAGCGCGCCGGAAACCATGAAGTGCCGGCGGCTTTCGTCGATGTCGTCGTGAGCGTTCATTACAGTGCCTTGTTGATCATGACAGGGGCGGAGCCGGGCTCCGGCTCGGGCAGGCCCGCGACCTGGCGCACGGCCGCCAGGATCCGCATGTGGGTGCCGCAACGGCACAGATTGGGTTCCATATGCGTGCGCAGCTCGTGCTCGGTCGGCTTCGGATTGCGCTCGAGCAGCGCCTGCGCGCGCATGATCATCCCCGCGATGCAGTAGCCGCACTGCGCGGCCTGGTGATCGATGAACGCGCGCTGCAGCGGGCCCGGATGGTCGGCGGTGCCGAGGCTCTCGATGGTCCTGACGCGGCGCGCGCCGACAGCGGCGACCGGGAGCAGGCACGAGAACATCGGCTTGTCGTCGACGATCACGGTGCAGGCGCCGCATTGTCCAAGTCCGCAGCCGAATTTCGCGCCATGCAGATGCAGGTCGTTGCGCAATGCATAGAGCAGCGGCGTGGACGGATCGATGTCGAGCGTGTGCTGCACGCCGTTCACGTTGAGGGTGATCATCGCGCGCTGTCCTCCTTTCTGAGCTTCGCGGCCATCGCTTCGACGCCGGTCCACGCGGGCCGGTCGGAGTAGGCCGCGCGAATGTACGCGGCAAGGTCCGCGATCTGGGCGTCGTCGTACTGGTCGAGATACGACGGCATGTAATTCAGCGGGTCCTCGCCATGCCAGCCGATCCCGTTGAACATCATCCGGATCGCGTTGCGCGGCGTATCGGCGTTGACGGCCGTGCTGAACGCAAGCGTCGGCCGTTCGCCGATCGCCTGCATCGGCGAGGCGGGCCCGTGGCACTGCGCGCACGACGCCTGGAACAGCACCGCGCCGCGATGTTCGTCGGGCGTCGTCGCGCTGCGCGCGGCGCCGGGCGTCGCGGGCCGTGCGCCGGCCGGTTTCTGGATCGACAGGATGTAGGTGGCGATCGCCTCGACGTCCTCGACCGGCACCGTCGCGAGATCGCGCGTGACGGGGAGCATCGGCCCGGCCGCCGCGCCGTGCTCGCTCGCGCGGCCGGTGCGCAGGTACGTGACGAGCTGCGCCTGCGTCCACGGGCGCGTCGCATGGCCGAGCGTATTGAGCGGCGGCGCTTCCCAGCCGTCGACGAGGCCGCCGTCGAACGCCTTGCCGGCCTGTTCGCCGCCGATCGCGTTCAGCGGCGAATGGCAGGACGCGCAGTGGCCGAGGCCGTCGACGAGCAGCTTGCCGCGGTTCCATTGCGCGGATTGCGACGGATCGGGCTGGTACGCGCCCTTGCGCAGGAACAGGATGTTCCAGAACGCCAGCGGCGGACGGAAGTTGAGCGGGAAGATCAGGTCGTTCGCCGGCGCGGCCGCGTGAACGGGCTCGCGGGTCATCAGGTACGCATAGGCGGCCGCGATGTCGTCGTCGGTCATCCGCGTGAAATGAATATACGGAAATGCCGGGTAGAGCAGGTGGCCGTCGCGGGCGATCCCGCTGCTCAGCGCGCGCGCGAACGCGTCGCGCGACCAGCGGCCGATGCCGGTATCGGCGTCCGGCGTGATGTTGGTCGCGTAGATCGTGCCGAACGGCGTCGCGAGCGGCAGCCCGCCGGCGAATGGCTGGCCGTCCTTCGCCGTGTGGCAGACGACGCAGTCGCCGAGCGCGACGACGCGCGCGCCCGCGCGCACGAGCTGCGGATCGAACGACGTGCGCGCGGGCGGGTCGATCGGTGCGATCGACGGCTGCACCATGATGCCGATCGCGATCGCCAGGCCGGCGATCGCGATGCCGGCCGCGCCGAACCAGCGTTTTTTGTGCTTCATGCGGGCTCCACGCGGCGGCGATTCGCAATGGGGATCATGTCGTCATTCCAGGGAGAGAAGCCGCGCGCGGGCGATGGCCGGCGCGGCGTTGGATGCAGGCAGTCTATGCCGGCGCCGACGTCGGATCTTGAAGCGAGGCTGAAACGTTCTGAATCAGGGCGACAGGCCGGGCTACGCCAATCAATCGTCGTGAATCGATGTGCCGAGCCCGAACGATGCGGCGAGCTGAGGCCCTTTCGCGAGCAGCGTCGTCACTTCCGTGCGCCGCTGCGCCGACCAGCGCGCGAGGCGCTCGACGACATCGGCCGCACCGGGCGGCAGCGCTTCGGCGAGCGACACGGCGTCCTGGGCCGCCTTCGACGTGCCCGACGCCGTATGCGGGCGCACGGTGCATGCGGCGTCGCCGACCAGCGCGACGCGGCCGCCGACGAAGTCGGGGCTCATCGCGTCGAAAATCGCCTGGACGAACGGCGCGCGCGTCGCGAGCACCAGTTGCGACAGCACGGCCGGCAGCCGCTCGGCGGCCAGTTGCCGCAGCGACGCGGCGCTGTCGTCGGCCAGCCGCCCCGGATGGACCGACGCGTGGTGCACGCGTCCGTCACGATCGGTCAGGTGGCGGCGCAGCGCATCGAGGTCCGTTTCGTTGCGATACCAGAGCCAGTTGAAGCGGCGCGCACCGGGTTCGAGCGAACCGTCGAGCGCGGGAATCAGGAACGCCATGAACAGTTCGCCCGGCGCCTTGTGCAGCGTCATGTTCTCGACCAGCGACGCGATCGCGTCCGCGTCGAACGCGGCTTCGTCGACGATGCCGCGCCACGCGACATAGCCGGCGAACGACGGCGCGCAGCCGGGGAAGAGGCGCGTGCGCAGGCTCGATCCCGCGCCGTCGGCCGCGATCAGGAGATCCGCGCGGATGCGTTCGTCTTCGACGTGCACGTCGATGCCGTCGGCGTGCGGGTCGAAGCCGGTGATCGCGCGGCCGTAGCGGATTCGTCCCGGCGGCAGCGTATCGCACAGCGAGCGGTAGACGGCGTCCCACGACGAGAACGGCAGCATTTCGGGTTCGTCGCGCGTGACGGCGCCTTGACGATCGATCCATCGCCGCCGATGCGTCGGCACGCTGATCATGCGGCGGCAATGCCGGCCATGCTGTTCGAGAAACGCCATCATGCGCCGCAGCACGGCCACACCGCCGCCCTGGCCGCGCAGCGGGTTGGGCGAGCGCTCGTAGACGGTCACGTCGTGCCCGATGCAATCGAGCGTCAGCGCGGCCGCGAGGCCCGCGATCGAGCCTCCTGCAATGACTATCTTCATCGTGCCTGGCCTCGGTTCTTGCGCGCGTTTGATTGTGCACGATCGCTTTGCGGCCGGACCTTAATTCTTATTAATGGCGCTGACGCAACACGTCGGCGTGCGCGAATGAGCCGGCGTGCCGGCCGGTCGCGTCAGCGCACCGTCGCGGCGGATTGCCCGAACAGGATGCTGCGCGATTGCTCGTCGACGACGGGCGTCACGTTGACTTCCTTCGCGCGCTCGTACGCGCGGATCGTCGCCGGCCGCGCGCCGATCCGCTCGAACCACCGCGCCAGATGCGGGAAATCGTCGAGACGCTGACGCTGGCGCTCGTGCGGCACGATCCACGGATAGCACGCGATGTCGGCGATCGAGTAATCGCCCGCGATGTAGTCGCGGCCGTCCGCCAGCTGCTTGTCGAGCACGCCGTACAGCCGCGACGTCTCCTTCACGTAGCGATCGATCGCATACGGCAGCGGTTCGGGCGCGTACTGCGCGAAATGATGGTTCTGCCCGGCCATCGGCCCGAGCCCGCCCATCTGCCAGAACAGCCACTGCAGCACGAGATTGCGGCCGCGCAGGTCCTGCGGAATGAAGCGGCGGGTCTTGTCCGCGAGGTACAGCAGGATCGCGCCCGATTCGAAGATCGACAGCGGCTCGCCGCCGTCGGCCGGCGCCCGGTCGACGAGCGCGGGAATCCGGTTGTTCGGCGCGATGCGCAGGAAGTCGGGCGCGAACTGCTCGCCGCGGCCGATGTTCACCGGGACGATCCGGTACGGCAGCCCGGCTTCCTCGAGCAACATCGTCACCTTGTGCCCGTTGGGCGTCGTCCAGTAGTAGAGGTCGAGCATGTCACGCTCCGGTTGCTGCGCCGGCCTCGAGCCGCGCATTCTGCGGGAACATCGCGCGGCGGGCCTCGTCGTCCATCTCGATCTTGAACGCGTGGCGCGCCTTCAGCGCTTCGGCGCGCTGCGCGGCTGGCCGCGCATTGATGTCGTCGAGCAGGCGCTTCACGTGCGGCAACTGTTCCCAGGCGGTTTCGCCGAGCACGAACGGCACCGCGCGCGCCCAGCCCCACACCGCCATGTCGACCAGCGTGTACGTGTCGCCGAGCATGTAGCGCGACGTCGCGAGACGTTCGTCGACGATGCGCCAGTGCCGCCACGCCTCGAAGTCGTAACGGTTGATCGCGTACGCGTTCGGCTCCGGCGCGTGATGCTTGAAGTGCACCGCCTGTCCCGCATACGGGCCGATGCCGGTCGCGACGAACATCAGCCACGACAGCATCTCGCCGCGCGCGGCCGGCGTGTCGTCGGGGAGGAACCGGCCGGTCTTTTCCGCGAGGTACAGCAGGATCGCGTTGCTGTCGAACACCGTGGCGTCGCCGTCGACGATCGCGGGCGTCTTCGCGTTCGGGTTGATCGCCCTGAACGCGGCCGAGTGCTGTTCGCCCTTGCGCGGATCGACCGGCACCAACTCGTACGGCAGCCCGGCTTCTTCCAGGAACAGCGCGACCTTGGCGGGATTCGGGGAAGGGTTGTAGTGGAACTGGATCATCGGCGTGATTCCTTCGTTGAAATGGGGTTGAACCAAGGGCTCCAATCTACCGAAATCGATGGGATTGAAAGTTACAATAAGTCCGAAAATCGCAACCAATCGTCCCATGCCAGACCGACTCTCCAATCTCATCAGCCGCTTCGACCTGCAAGCGCGCGTGTTCTCCGATCCCAGCGCGTGCAGCGTCGACGATGCCGTCCGCCACGACGGCGCCGGCCATCTGCACCTGTTGCGCGCCGGAAGGATCGTCGTGACCGGGGGCGCGATCGGACGCCAGACGATCGACGCGCCGAGCATGCTGTTCCTGCCGCGCCCCCAGTCCTGCCGGGTTGACGTGGGAGCGCACAACCCTGCCGAACTCGTATCCGCGAGCATCGCCTTCGGGTCTCGCGACGAGAATCCGTTGCTGCGCAGCATGCCCGACCTGCTGGTCACGCCGCTGAACTGCGTGCCGTCGCTCGACGCGGTCCAGCAACTGCTGTTCGCCGAAGCGCTCGAGCCCGCCTGCGGTCATCACGCGATGGTCAACCGGCTCGTCGAAGTGCTGATGGTCCAGATGCTCCGCCATGCGATGCGCAAGCAGCTCGTCGACACCGGCTCGCTCGCCGGCCTGTCCGATCCGCGGCTCGGCAAGGCGCTGACCGCGCTCCATTCGGACCCGTCGCGCAGCTGGACGCTCGAGGACATGGCCGGGACGGCCGGCATGTCCCGGTCGCGGTTTGCCGCGCATTTCGCGGACGTCGTCGGCGTGCCGCCGGGCGAATACCTGCTGCAGTGGCGGATCGGGCTCGCGAAGTCGCTGCTGCGCCGCGGCCGGCCGGTCAAGCTGGTTGCCGCCGAAGTCGGCTACGGCAGCGCCGGCGCGCTCGCGCGGGCGTTTGCGCAAGGCGTCGGGCTGACGCCGACGCAGTGGCTCGCGCAGCAGCGCGGGTAGGCCGACGAGCTGTGGTTATCGAGGCGACGCGCGACGCGAAGTAGTCAGGCGCGTTTTCATGGTGATCAGTTTTGGCACAAAATGCACGCGTTAAGATAAGAAAACTTATCCTGACCGTACCAAAAAAATGCAAACCGGATGCATCCGAAATTCACTTTTGGTCGTATTCCGGGATCGCTATCCGGGGCAGGGCGGGGAGACGACGCCGACGCGCACGCCCGGCGCAGCCTTCGAGAATGCGAGTAGCCGACAGCCGGGCCAGGGCAGTGCATGGTCCGGACAGCCGCCTGGCGCGGCTTCCTCGCCAGGCCGGCGCGCGCGCCGAATGCGAGTTGTTGGGGGCGGGCTACCGCTTATATTCTGATGTCCTCAGGCGGTAACGGCATCGGGCCACCGCCACTGCACGAGAGATCGAACATGACAGACGTCACCCGAACCATGAAGCTCAATCACCTGAGCTTCCCCTCCGCCGACACACTGGCGACGGCCCGATTCTTCGAGCGGCATCTCGGCTTCACGATCGCGGGAAGCTGGGACAAATCCTGGATCCTCAAGCGCCCGGGCTTCGACGTGGTGATCGATCACGCCGGCGACGCCGTGCCCGCCTGGCCGAAGGCGTTCCATGCCGGGTTCGAGCTGCCGAGCCTCGATGCCGTTCGCGAGCTGTATCAGCGCTTCAAGGAAGAGCGCGTCGAGATGGTGACGGACGTCTTCAACAACGGGCGCGGTTCGCGTTTCTTCTGCCGTGCGCCGGGCGGCGTGATGTTCGAGCTGAACACGCGCGCGGATGCCGCGCCGGAATATCAAGGCACGTTCGACGACTGAAGTCCGTTATCCGTGCGTTCATCGGCCGATTCCGAACCCGGATGATCAGTTCTACTGCCGATTCCGTGCGGCGGCATGTCATGGCGCGGTTGACACTGCCGCCCCGCGACCGTTACATTCGCGTCGCGGGCCGGTGGGTCAAGCACACGCCCGGAACAGGCAGCCGATGTTCCAGGACTACGGGGCTACCCCGTGGATCAGATCGACATCCCGATGCGTCGCAAGGAGCCCCGTTGCGCGTTGCGCAAGACAGCTCTCGCAGCACCCGTCACGTTGGCTCATCGTCCCGCCCATCCCTGTTCATGCATTCATCCGTATACGACACCGCGCACACGATCGCCGACGCGATGCTGGCCGGGCCGCCGGACCCCGGCGGCGTGGCCGCCCGCATGGCGGCCGTGCTCGGCGATGCGCCGCCGTGGTTGCACGACGTCGCGCGCGACGCGATCGCGCGCTTCGGCGCGCGCTGGGCCGCCGTCGAGCCCGGCGACCTGACGCGGCTCGTCGCCGAAGCGCCGGGATTTGTCGCAGCGTGGCGCAGCGACAGTCCGCCCGCGATCGTCCGCATCCTGCCGCGCCCCGCGGTGCAGCGGCCGCTGCCGGCGGCGCTCGGCGCGCTCGATTTGCCGCAATGGGCGACGCCCGGCGATCTTGCCGACTGGCTCGGCGTCGCCGTGCCCGACCTCGAATGGCTGGCGGACCGGTGGCGCGTTGCCGCACGCGGCAGCGAAACGCCGTTGCATCACTACACGTACGTGGCGCACGACAAGCGCAGCGGCGGGTGCCGCCTGGTCGAGATCCCGAAGGGCAGGCTGCGCGAAGCGCAGCGCCGCATCCTGCACGGGCTGCTCGATCGCGTACCGCCGCACGATGCCGCACACGGCTTCCGCAAGGGGCGCGGGATCGTGTCGTTCGCGGCGCCGCATGCCGATCGCGCAGTCGTGATCCGGTTCGACCTCGCCGACTTCTTCGCGTCGGTCAGCGCGGCAAAAGTCCATGCGCTGTTCGATACGCTCGGCTATCCGGTCGAGGTCGTCAGGACGCTGACCGCGCTTTGCACCAACCGCGTACCGTCCGCGCGCCTGCTCGCGCCGGACCTGCGCGACCGGTTCGACTGGATCGGCCGCCAGCGCTATCGCGAACGGCATCTCCCGCAGGGCGCGCCGACGTCGCCGGCGCTGGCGAACCTGAGCGCGTTCCGGTTCGACATGCGGCTCGCCGCGCTCGCGCGTTCGCTCGATGCGACCTACACGCGCTATGCCGACGATCTCGCATTTTCCGGCGGCGCCGTGTTGACGCGCGCGACGGAATGGATGACGGTCAGGGTCGCCGCGATTGCGCTCGAGGAGGGCTTCGCGCTGCAGCTGCGCAAGACCCGGGTGATGCGGCGCGGCGTGCGGCAGCGGCTTGCGGGCGTGGTCGTCAATCGGCACCCGAATCTCGCGCGCGACGAATTCGACACGCTGAAGGCGATACTGACCAACTGCGTGCGGCACGGGCCGGCGTCGCAGAATCGCGATGCGCATCCGGACTTCCGCGCGCATCTCGCCGGGCGTGTCGCGCACGCGACGATGCTGAACGCGGCGCGCGGGATGAAGCTGCAGGCGATCTTCGACGGGATCGCGTGGGACGCGGGCGATAGCGGCGCCTGAGATCCGTCGACGACGAAACAGGAAACTAGCGGGTTCTCCTTGCTCGGAAATAAATGATAGAGCGCCCCAACCGATGCGCCTGCATGGTGTGCGATCCCGCTCGCATTTTGCGTGATTAAGGTCAACCCGTAATCGCGGTGTTTTTGCGATTGTGTGAATGCCCGGCGTATCGTCCGTCGACTTTAATCCGCGTTCAACGGCTTCGTCATGCGGCGCAGCGCGGCATTACGCTTTCGACCGGCTGATCGATCAGCCGAAGTGTCGTCTGCTTCATCCGAAGTTCCTCAAACAGGAGTTGCAGCATGTCCGACGTCAACCACGCGGTACCATCCCCGGTTCAGTGCGCGCACGACGCGATCGAATACGGGATCGATGCCTGGCAACGCAGCGTATTGCTGCTGGACGTGCTGCGTGAGCGCGGCAACATCTATCTCGATCATGCGCGGTCCGGCCAGCCTCCTGTTCTGGCGTTCGAGTACGAAGTCATCATGGACGGCCGAGCGCTGCCGCAGCCGGCAAATTATGCACTGGCGCGCATCGTCCCTCCGGACGGATCGCCCGAGACCGATCCGAAGAAACGGCCGTTCATCGTCATCGATCCCCGCGCCGGTCACGGGCCGGGCATCGGCGGCTTCAAGATGGACAGCGAGATCGGCATCGCATTGAAGCAGGGACACCCATGCTATTTCGTCTTCTTCTTTCCCCACCCGGAACCGAGCCAGACGATCGAATCGGTCACGCGCGCGGAGATCGCCTTTCTCGAATGCGTGGCGCAGCGGCACCCCGACGCCGAAGACAAGCCGTTCCTGATCGGCAACTGCCAAGGCGGATGGGCAGCGCTGATCCTTGCCGCCGCCGCGCCCGAAATGGCCGGGCCGCTGCTGCTCGCGGGCTCGCCGGTGTCCTACTGGGCCGGCGTGGCCGGCAAGAATCCGATGCGCTACACGGGCGGCCTGCTCGGCGGGACATGGCTCGCGTCGTTTGCCGGCGACTGCGGGAATGGAACCTTCGACGGCGCCAACCTGGTCAACAACTTCGAGCAGATGAATCCGTCCAATACGTATTGGACGAAGCTCTACAACGTCTACGCGAACATCGACACCGAGCCTGCCCGTTTCCTGGAATTCGAGCGCTGGTGGGGCGGCCATTTCCTGATGAACAAGGAGGAAATGGAATGGATCACGCAGAACCTCTTTGTCGGCAATCGCCTGTCCGCGGGCGAGGTGGTATCGGCTGACGGCAGGACGCGCATCGATCTGCGCAACATCCGTTCGCCGATCGCCGTCTTCGCATCGTGGGGCGACAACATCACGCCTCCGCAGCAGGCGCTTTACTGGATTCCGGATCTGTACGACAGCGTCGACGCGATCCGCTGCAACGAGCAGACGATCGTCTATTGCCTGAACGACAGGATCGGGCATCTGGGGATTTTCGTGTCCGCCGGCGTCGCGAAGAAGGAGCATGCCGAACTCATCAGCGCGCTCGACCTGATCGACGTGTTGCCGCCGGGCTTGTACGAAGCGGTGATCGAGGATACGCAGCCCGACCTGCCGGGTCTCGAGTTTGTCGCGGGGCGCTATCTGATTCGTTTCGAGGCCCGGGAGATCAGCGACATTCTCGCGCTCGGCGACGGGCGCGAAGGGGAGCGCGCGTTCGAAGTCGTCAAGCGCGTCGCCGAAATCAACCAGGGCACTTACGACAAGTTCGTTTCGCCGTGGGTGAGGGCTGCATCGAATCCGTGGACTGCGGCATGGGCACGGCTGATGAACCCGGCACGCGTCGAGCGGTGGGCGATTTCGAATCTGAATCCGTGGGCGTTGCCCGTCAAGCTGACCGCGGATGCGGTACGGACCTGGCGGCAGGCGACATCGCCCGAGAACCCGCTGGTCAAAGGCGAAAACCAGGTATCGCGGGCGATCGTGCGAGGTCTGGAAGGCTATCAGGCATGGCGCGACGGCGCCGTCGAGATCCTGTTCAGGACGATCTACGAGTCGCCGTGGCTCGCGTCTCTGGTCGGCCTGAAGGAGGGGTCCGTCCAGCGACGCACGAACGAAACGGAGAGTTGGTTCGAAGAGGAATTCAAGCGGCTCAAGCGACTTGAGCTTGAAACGTGGTTCGAGAACGGCACGCTGCTCGACGGCGCGATGCGCCTGATCATCTACTGCGGGCGCGATCTTCGTGTCGTGGATGAGCGCCCGTTCAACGCGATGCGCGAGCTGATGCGCGAATCCGGACTCGATGCGCAGATCCGGCTCTCCGACCTCAAGCAAGTGACCAAGCGTCAGACCTTTCTGGTGCTGCTGGACGAGGAGCGCGCGCTGGCGGGGCTTCCCAAGCTGCTGGTGCGCGAATCCGACCGCCGTCGCGCGCTCGACGTCGCCTATGCGTTGGCGGCCACCGTTGGCGAGATCGCGCCGGTGGAACGGGCTCGATTCGACCGTGTCGCCGAGGTGCTCGGCCTGGCGCCGCGCGCGCGTCGCGCGACGAAGTCGACGGAATCCGCGTGAGGGCCGGCCATGGAACACAAGCGTGAAAAGTACGAACGCCTGATCGCGCCGATTCTGATCGGACCGTCGGCGAGAATCGTTTCGGTCGCGGAAGAGGGCGGCATGCGGCCGCTGTGCGCGACACGGGTCATCCCGACCGATGAAGAATGGATGATCGCGTCGCATACCCTTGATCTACTGGGAGCCTGAATGGAGAAGATCCCGAACTTGCCGCTCGAGGGGCGCAAGGCGCTGATCCTCGGCATCGCGAACGAGCATTCGATCGCCTATGGATGTGCGCGAGCATTTCGCGAGCTGGGTGCGGAACTGGCGATCACCTATGCGAATGACAAGGCCCGTCCGTATGTCGAGCCGCTTGCGCGTGAACTCGGAGCGGCACTCGTGATGCCGCTCGACGTGTCGAAGCCGGGGGAAATGGACGCGTTGTTCGACGCGATTCGCCGGACGTGGGGGCGACTCGACACGGCGGTACATTCGATTGCATTTGCGCCCAAGGCGGATCTCCAGGGCGGTTTGATCAACAGCTCGGCGGAGGGGTTCGCAACGGCCATGGATGTGTCGTGTCACTCGTTCATTCGCATGGCGCGACTCGCCGTACCGTTGATGGATCAGGGCGGAACGCTGTTCGCGATGAGCTATCTGGGTGCCTCCAGGGTCGTGCCGAACTACGATCTGATGGGGCCGGTCAAGGCGGCGCTCGAGGCGACGTGCCGATATCTCGCACACGAGCTTGGTCCGCGCGGCATTCGCGTTCATCCGATTTCGCCGGGGCCGCTCAAGACGCGTGCCGCGTCGGGGCTCAAGGATTTCGATTTGCTGCTCAATGAAGCGGTTGAGCGGGCGCCGCTTGGCGAACTGGTCGACATCATGGATGTCGGTTTCAGTTGCGCCTATCTCGCCACGCCGTACGCGCGGCGAATTACAGGAAACACCATGTTCATCGACGGCGGCGTCAGCATCATGGGCTAGGTGCCGCGTGCGGCGATCCTGGACACACATGAGATTGCTGGCTAGGTGTTTCGGTACTGCTTTGAAATAAAAGGGAAATTAACTAGGGTCGAATCTGATGGGCTCCGCGATTTTGTCAAAGCCAGATTCAAATGTCGTAGCGCCAGCTAAATAGAGATGTCGCATCTTTCATTGGTTTGCCGTCACTCAGCGTAGAAGGTCAGGGGTGAAGCAGCAGGGCGCTGGTGCCCGTTCAGATCGGGCTAGCAGACCGACGACCTGGTTTGCGAGGTTGCGGTGGCGCCTGCCTGCGCTCGGCCAACTCCACGATCACCTGTTCAACGTCCGCCTGCGTGAACTCGCGCGGTTTCTTCGTCCCCGGCCGGCGTTCCGATTGGCGAGCCTCGATGCCTCGGTTCGTGCGTGACGGGGAACCCGACGCCCGCCGGTTGTCACGCTGCGCCTGGATCGCTTCGGCCACTTGCAGCGCATGGCTCAGGCGCTTGTGGTCGATCACCGCGCCTTGATCGACCTCCGCCAGCTTGTCGTACTGCCGGCAGGACAGCACGGCGCCGTCGGCGCGAATCTCGATGCGTCCGTCCGGGTACTCCCACACGTCGATGTAGCGGTGAATCAGCTTGCGGTTCGCCGGCGTGTCGTCCAGCAAGTAGAGCACCCGGTCATACAGCACCGTCAGTGACTTCGTCACGCGACGCGTCTCGCGCCAGGTCAGCAACTGGTCCAGATCCTCGTCGTCCCGCAGCGGCCGGTGCGCGTCGAAGCCGGTGCGCGGCGGCTTCGCAAACCGCGCATTGTAGGCCGCGATGAAGGTGGGCGCGTACGCATTGGCGTCCTCGATGGTGTTGATGCCTCGCAGCCGCATCTCCTTCACCAGCCGGTCCTGCAAGGTCAGATGGGCACGCTCGACACGCCCCTTGGCCGGGCTGCTGTTCGCGCAGAACGTGTCGATGTTCAGCTCGTACATCGCGCGGCCAAAGTGCGTCACGCTGCGGCCGGTCTTGCTCGCAGTCGTGCTGCGGAACACGCTCGCCTTGTCGCTGTAGAGCGCCACCGGCTTGCCGTAGCGTTCCAGATACGCGCGCGTCGCCTCGAAATAGCTGAAGGTCGATTCCGTCGCCGTGAAGTGCAGCATCATCAGCCGGCTGGTCGCGTCGTCGACGTACACCAGCAGTGTGCACTGCGGCGCCCGCGCCTCGAACCAGCGATGCTCGCTGCCGTCGATCTGCACCAACTCGCCCAGGCATGCGCGCCGCGCTCGCGGCTGGTAGACCTTCGGCGGGCGCTGCCGGCGCGGAATCCATAAGCCGGCGTCCGTCATCAGCCGGCGAACTGTCTCTGCTGCAAGTCGGATGCCGTGGCATTCGTGGAGCTTCTCGCAAGCCAAGGTCGGCCCGAAATCCGCGTAGCGCTCGCGGATGATCGCCAAGGCTCGATCAGCCAATCCGGCCGGCAACTGATGATTGCTCGATTGACCTCGCTTGCGCGACACCAGGCCAGCCGCGCCCTGGCTTCGATAGCGGTTCGCCAGCCGTTCCACTTGACGTCGGCTGATGCCGAGCCGTTCCGCGGCCCGCCACGGCATCAGCCGTCCGTCAACGACCGCTTCGACAACTTTGAGTCGATCCAGCTCGCGCATGCTCATCGTGATCGTGTTGGTGTTATTGGCCACGACGGACTCCCGTTTGAGCGTCAGGAGCCGCCGAGCATGAACCAATCAGGCGCCAACTACGACATTTCTATTTGGCTCAGCTACGACATTACTACTTGGTTTCTACAATTTAACGTTGATAATTGAGATTATGTTAAATAATATGCTACCGCCCACCCGGCGCATCATCGGCCTCATCCGCCTCGGCAGGATACCGATGCTGCCCGAACCGCAGAATCAGCACGCCCACGGCAAGCAGCACGATGCCGAGCGTCGTCATCAGCATGTGTTCCGGGCTGTCCGTCACGCCGCGCAGGATCAGGTCCCGCGCGAGCGACGTCATCGCGATATAGAGCGGGAAGCGCACCGGCAACCGCCCCAGACGCAGGTAGCGCACGGTCATCGCGAGCACTTCCAGATACAGGAACATCAGCAGCAGGTCCGTCAACGAAACCGCGCCGGCCACGATGACCTTCCAGGCTTCCTGTCCCATCGCGAACGACGTCGCGAGACCGATCACCACGAGCCCGGCGAGTTCGGCCGCATGAAGAAAGCGGTCGAAACGCCGGCGAATGCGGTCTGCCGCGGTGGCCAGCGGCCGAGAGGTATTCAGTGTATTCAAGGTGTTGAACAGCGTAAAAAGTGAATCGGCATCTTTACTTGCCCTATCGGCGACGACATCATCATCGATTCGTTGTCCGGATCAACCTGCGCGCCAGCCCGACAGGCTGCCTTGACCGACCATCGCGACACAACCGCGCATCGCTTCCGGCCGCTTCGCCGTCGCGCCCGTTGCCTGACGGCAGCGGCCTTAATCTACTTCACGCGACGCGCTGCCATCAAGAGCACAGCTGCCGCACATCTGTACTCCGATCCGGCGGCCATCAAGCATTCGAATAACAGATCGGCGATTCGTGTTCCAAAGTCGCACCGAAGCTGATAGATTGCTTTCGCATCGATATCCTGCGATGCGGCGGTCGCGCATGTCGCAATCGAGAACAGACGCCTGTCACACTTCTCCGATACGCTTTCGCAAAGCAGCATTTCAACAACCCGCGTATCGTATCGGCACCAATAACACCGACACACCCGATGCAGACAAACCCTCCCTCCCCCCAGAACGTCCACAGCCCGCCGACCCGCAACGCGATCTTCCTCGTGGCGACGATCAATCCCGGCGCCGAGCACGCCGACACGATCCGTTCATGGTGCGGCGACATCGCCGCGCTCGTGCGCTCGGTCGGCAAGCGCGTGCCGGGCGGCAACCTCACCTGCGTGTGCGGCTTCGGCGCCGACGCATGGGATGCGCTGTTCGGCGAGCCGCGCCCCGCCGCGCTGCATCCGTTCCGCGAATTCGGCGCGGGGCAGCGCGTCGCGGTCGCGACGCCGGGCGACATCCTGCTGCACATCCGCGCGGATGCGATGGATCTGTGCTTCGAACTCGCGACGCAGCTGCTCGGCGCGCTCGGCGATGCCGTCACGGTGGTCGACGAGGTGCACGGCTTCCGCAATTTCGACCAGCGCGCGATGATCGGCTTCGTCGACGGCACCGAGAACCCGGAAGGCCGCGAGGCGGTCGACTTCACGGTGATCGGCGACGAAGACGCGGAATTCGCGGGCGGCAGCTACGTGATCGTGCAGAAGTACCTGCACGACATGGCCGGCTGGAACGCGCTCGCGGTCGAGACGCAGGAGCGCATCATCGGCCGCACCAAACTGTCGGACATCGAGCTCGACGCCGCGGTCAAGCCGTCGTGCTCGCACAGCTCGCTGACCACGCTCGAGGAGAACGGCCAGGAAGTGAAGATCCTGCGCGACAACATGCCGTTCGGGCGTCCGGGCGCGGGCGAATTCGGCACCTACTTCATCGGCTACGCGCGCTCGCCGGCGCCGATCGAGCAGATGCTCGAGAACATGTTCGTCGGCCGCCCGCCCGGCAACTACGACCGCCTGCTCGACTACAGCCGCGCGGTCACCGGCTCGCTGTTCTTCGTCCCGTCCGCCGACCTGCTCGAAGCGCTCGCAACGCGCGCCGCACCGGCCGCCGATGCCGTTCAGCCGGCCGCCTCCCCGTCGACCGAGCCGGCTTCCAACGGCTCGCTGAAAATCGGATCGCTCAAAGGAACCCACCCGCATGAATAACCTGCACCGCGAACTCGCCCCGATCTCGTCTTCCGCCTGGGAACAAATCGAGGAGGAAGTGGCACGCACGTTCAAACGATCGGTGGCCGGCCGCCGCGTCGTCGACGTCGAGGAACCGGGCGGCGTCGAGCTGTCGGGCGTGGGCACGGGCCACCTGCGCACCATCGCCGCACCGCGCGAGCACGTCGGCGCGAAGCTGCGCGAGGTCAAGGCGCTCGTCGAATTCACCGTGCCGTTCGAGCTGAGCCGCGATGCGATCGACAGCGTCGAGCGCGGCGCGCGCGATGCCGACTGGCAACCGGCGAAGGACGCCGCGCAGCGGCTCGCGTTCGCCGAAGACAACGCGATCTTCGACGGCTATCCGGCCGCCGGCATCGTCGGCATCCGCGAAGGCACGTCGAACCGCAAGCTCACGCTGCCGAGCGACGTCGGCGCGTACCCGGGCGCGATCAGCGACGCGCTCGAGGCGCTCCGCCTGGCCGGCGTCGACGGCCCGTACTCGGTGGTGCTCGGCTCGGATGCGTACACGGCGCTCAGCGAGGCGCGCGACCAGGGCTATCCGGTCCTCGGCCATATCAAACGGATCGTCAGCGGCGAGATCATCTGGGCGCCGGCGATCAGCGGCGGCTGCGTGCTGTCCACGCGCGGCGGCGATTACGAGCTGCATCTCGGGGAAGACGTATCGATCGGCTACCGCAGCCACAACGACGAAGTCGTGCATCTGTACCTGCGCGAAACGTTCACGTTCCTGATGCTGACGAGCGAAGCATCGGTGGCGGTGGAGCCGCAGCAAGCGGCCGTTTGACGATCACCGGATCGCGCCAGCGGCTCGGCATGAACCGCTGACGCCGATGCCCCCTTCCCGTCCCGCGTTGCCCGGCGTCTAGCCACGGCATCGCGGGCGCGTCCCGGGCCGGGCGGCTGCCCGAGTATCACCTCTTCCCGATGCGGCTGCCAGATCGCCTCCAGACTCGCCTCCTTCCACCCGAGCGCATTCGTCTGTACTCCCATTCAGCGAGACCGCCCCTTGCACAGGGGTGCAATTCGCGCGCCACGACACTGCCAACTGTGTCTTGGATCGCATCCGTCGATCCGCTATTTTTTGACGCAATCAACGTGATGCAGTGGGCTCCCCGGAAGCACTGCCCTGCACTGCACCGCGCCAGATCACGGCGCGCGCGCCCGCCCTCGCGCGGCGGCGCCGAACCCGGCCGCCACGCGGCCTAACCCGAGCCGCGATCCGGCCTGCCCGGAACGGCTCACGGAGCATTCACATGACAAATCGACGCGAAGTGCCAGGCATCAGGAAGTACGACGGGCCCGCCGGCGGTTGGGGCGCGCTTCGCGCGACAGCCGACGCGGTGCGCACCCAGATGGAGACCATCGAGGCGCCGATCGTGCTGATGCGGACCAACCAGCCCGACGGCTTCGACTGCCCCGGCTGTGCGTGGCCCGACAAGGAACACAAGTCGACGTTCCAGTTCTGCGAGAACGGCGCGAAGGCCGTCACGTGGGAAGCGACGACCAAGCGCGTGACGCCCGAGTTCTTCGCGGCGAACACCGTGTCGTCGCTGCTGCGCATGTCGGACTACGAACTGGAGAACATGGGCCGGCTCACGCATCCGCTCGTCTACGATCGCGCGACCGACACGTTCCGCGAGATCGCATGGGACGATGCGTTCGCCCGCATCGGCGAAGTGCTGCGCGCGCTGCCGCCCGAGCAGGTCGAGTTCTATACGTCGGGCCGCGCGTCGAACGAAGCCGCGTACCTGTACCAGCTGTTCGCGCGCGAGCTCGGCACCAACAACTTCCCCGACTGCTCGAACATGTGCCACGAGCCGACCAGCGTCGGCCTGCCGCAGTCGATCGGCATCGGCAAGGGCACCGTGTCGCTCGAGGATTTCGACAAGTGCGAGCTGATCATCTCGATCGGCCACAACCCCGGCACGAACCACCCGCGGATGATGGGCACGCTGCACGAGTGCTCGCGGCGCAACGTGCCGATCATCGTGTTCAACCCGCTGCGCGAGCGCGCGCTCGAACGCTTCGCGGATCCGCAGGACATGATCGAGATGGCATCGTTCGGCTCGACGCGGATCGCGTCGACGTACTACCAGGTCGACGCGGGCGGCGACGCGGCCGCGCTGAAGGGCATCATGAAGGCGCTGCTGCAGCTCGAAGCCGAACGCGGCAACGTGCTCGATCGCGACTTCATCGCGCAGCACACCGACGGCTTCGACGCGTTCTCGGCCGACCTCGAAGCGACGTCGTGGGACGACATCGAGCGCGCGAGCGGGCTCAGCCAGGCGCAGCTCGAACAGGTCGCGCTCGCGTACGCGAAGTCGAACGCGACGATCGTCACGTACGGGATGGGCGTCACGCAGCACAACAAGGGCACCGCAACCGTGCGCCTGATCGCCGACCTGCTGCTGATGCGCGGCAACATCGGCAAGCCCGGCGCCGGCGTGTGCCCGCTGCGCGGCCATTCGAACGTGCAGGGCAACCGCACGGTCGGCATCACCGAAAAGCCGTCGGCCGAGTTCCTGAAGAAGATCGAGGACGTGTGCGGCTTCACGCCGCCCGCGCATCACGGGCACGACGCGGTGCAGGCGATGCAGGCGATGATCGACGGCACCGCGAAGGCGCTGCTGTGCCTCGGCGGCAACTTCGCGGTCGCGCTGCCCGATCCGGAACAGTCGTTCCCGGCGATGGCGAAGCTCGACCTGAGCGTGCATCTCGGCACGAAGCTGAACCGCTCGCACCTGCTGGTCGCGAAGGAAACCTTCATCCTGCCGGTGCTCGGCCGCACCGAACTCGACATGCAGGCCACCGGCCGCCAGTCGATCACCGTCGAGGATTCGATGTCGATGGTCCACGCGTCGGCCGGCAAGCTCAAGCCGGCGTCCGACCAGCTGCGCTCGGAGCCCGCGATCGTCGCGGGGATCGCGCATGCGACGCTGCCGAACAGCAAGGTCGCCTGGCTCGACCTGATCGCCGACTACGACCGCATCCGCGACCTGATCGACCGCACGGTGGCCGGCTTCGAGGCGTTCAACGAGCGCATCCGCACGCCGGGCGGCTTCCGGCTGCCGCTGCCGCCCACCGAGCGCGTGTGGCCGACGCCGACGGGCAAGGCGATGTTCTCGGTCTACAAGGGCGTGAAGGAGGACGCCGACGTGCTCGGCGGCGAGCAGGTGCTGCGGCTGATCACGCTGCGCAGCCACGACCAGTACAACACGACGATCTACGGGCTCGACGATCGTTATCGCGGCGTGTTCGGGCGGCGTGACGTGCTGTTCATGAACCCGGCCGATCTCGCGAAGTACGGGCTCGAACACGGCGACCTCGTCGACATCGAGACGATCACCGCATCGGGCCGCACGCTGCGTCTCGAGAAGATCACCGCGATCGAGTACGACATCGCGCCGGGTTCGGTCGGCGCGTACTACCCGGAAGCGAACGTGCTCGTGCCGCTCGACTACATCGACAAGGAAAGCGGCACGCCGTCGTACAAGTCGGTGCCGGTGCGCGTGACGCGCTCGGCCACCGTCTGACGGCGGACGGCTCGCGGCGAGGGTTCATGCCGCGAGCCGCCGACATGAAAAATTGCGCGTCAGTTCAGTCCTGACGCGCCATTTTTTGCCTTTCGCACACCGCGGGCGGCGATCGCCGCGCGTCAGGTCAGCTGATAGGCATTCGTCGGCGCGACCTCCTTCGGCAATTCGGCGCCGCACAGCTCGAGCACCGAGCGCTCGATCGTCCTGGTCATCGCATCGAGCGCCAGCGCGTTGGGCGCGGTGCTGAACGGCTCGGCGACCTCGTTGGCGATCGCCTCGAGCGCGATCAACGTATACGAAATGAACACGCAGATCAGCGGTGTGAAGAATTCCGTCGAATCGACGAGCCCGAACGGCAGCAGCACGCAATACGCATACACGGTGCGATGCAGCAGCACGCTGTACGAGAACGGGATCGGCGTCGACAGGATGCGCTCGCAACCGCCGACCGACTTGCCGAGCCGGTTGATCTGCTCGTCGACCATCCAGCGCGTCGTGCCGGCGTCCGGCGCGCGCGCCAGCATCCGCGCCAGATTGCCGCGAATCTCGTCGAGCAGCGCAACCGGCTTGTAGACCTTGCTGCTCAGCGCATCGGTGCGCGCGCGCCCGAGGACGCGCGTCAGGTCGTCGGTCGGATCGGTACGGCGCAGCTGATGCTTCAATGCATAGACGAATGCGATCAGCAGGTCGATCGTCTGGTTGCGCAACGCGTCGTCGACGTGGTCGGGCAGATAGCGCCGCATCTGCGACGTCAGCGTGCGCGACGCGATCAGCAGGTTGCCCCACAGATGCCGCGCCTCCTTGAAACGCTCGAAGCTCGCGTTGTTGCGAAACGCGAGGAAGATCGCGAGCGCGAGCCCGAACAACGTGAACGGCGCGGTGTTGAGCGGAATCTTCTCGCCGAAGATGCGCCCGTTCGTGAAGACCGCCAGCGTGCTGACGACCGCCATGAACGCGAGCTGCGGAATGATCGATTGCAGCACGGAGCCGTTCCAGACGAACAGCATCTGCAACCAGTTTTGTCTCGGTCTGACGATCATGATGGTGCCTCTTCGGGTCGCGGCGCGGCCGCGTTGCCCTGCGTAACGAAAACGGCCCCGCGAGGCGGGGCCGAAGTGCGGGTGTCGCGGGGCCCGGCCGTTGCGACGCGGGTCCCCGTGGCAGTACCTGCGCCCGCAGGCGTCAGTGGTGGTAGCCGTCCCCTTCCCGCACCTTGCCGCGGAACACGCGGTACTGCATCGCGTTGTACACGAGGATGATCGGCAGCACGATCACGGTGCCGATCAGCGCGAACTTCTGGCTCGAATGGCTCGACGATGCATCCCAGATCGACAGCGACGGCGGCACGATGTTCGGCCAGATGCTGATCACGAGCCCCGTGTAGCCGAGGAACACGAGTGCGAGCGTCAGCAGGAACGGCGTGGCCTCGTGCTTGTGGCGCACGGTGTGGAAGATGCCCCACACGCAGACGAGCACCAGCACCGGCACCGGCAGGAACCAGCCGAGGTTGCCGCTGCCGAACCAGCGGTGCGCGACGGCCGGCAGCCCGATCACGGTCCACAGGCTGACCACGCCCATCACGGCGAGCAGCACGCCCGTGAGCGGCTTCATCAGGAGCCGCATCTTGCGCTGCAGTTCGCCATCGACCTTCAGGATCAGCCAGCCGCAGCCGAGCGTCGCATACGTGACGAGCACGCCGATCCCGCACATCAGGCTGAACGGCGACAGCCAGTCGAACGGCCCGCCGACGAAGCGGCCGTCGGCGATCCTGATCCCCTGCAGCAGCGAACCGAGCACGATCCCCTGGCAGAATGCCGCGAGCGCGGAGCCGCCGATGAACGCGAGATCCCACATGTGTTGCGTGCGGGTGGCCTTCGCGCGCAGCTCGAACGCCGCGCCGCGAAAGATCAGCCCGACCAGCATCAGCACCAGCGGCAGGTAGTTCGCGGGCAGCAGCGTCGAATACACGACCGGGAACGCGCCATAAAGCCCCGCGCCGCCGAGCACCAGGAACGTCTCGTTGCCGTCCCACACCGGCGCGACGGTGTCGAGCATCACCTGGCGCTCGGCCTTCGCATCGAAGAACGGAAACAGCAGGCCGATCCCGAGATCGAAGCCGTCCAGCATCACGTAGATGAATACACCGAGGCCGATGATCGCGGCCCACACGACAGGAAGATCGATTTGCATGGCTTACTCCGCTTCGGTCACGTTCAGCGGCGTGGACAGCGCGCTCTTGCGCAACCCCGGATGCCGGTGCAGCTCGATATACCCGGCCTGGGCAGCCGGCCCGCGCTTCATCAGTTTCATCATGTAGTAGATACCCGTTCCGAACACCAGGAAATACACGACCACGAAGATCAGCAGCGACACGCCGACCTGCTGCGCGCTGAGCGGCGCGACGGAATCGACGGTGCGCAGCACGCCGTATACGGTCCACGGCTGCCGCCCGACCTCGGTCGTGATCCATCCGGCCAGCAGCGCGAGGATGCCCGACGGCCCCATCGCCACCACGAACCACTGGAACCAGCGCGTCTCGTACAGGCGCCCGCCCTTTCTCAGCAGCAACCCGAGCAGCGCGGTGAGCAGCATCAGCATCCCGAGGCCCGCCATGATCCGGAACGTCCAGAACACGATCGGCGAATACGGGCGGTCCTGCGGCGGGAATTCCTTCAGCCCGCGAATCTCGCCGTCCCAGCTGTGCGTGAGGATCAGGCTGCCGAGGTGCGGCACCTGGATCGCATAGCGCGTGGTTTCGGCCTGCATGTCGGGCAGCCCGACGAGGTTCAGCGCCGTGCCGCCCTTCTCGGTTTCCCACAGCCCTTCGATCGCCGCGATCTTCGCCGGCTGGTATTCGCGCGTGTTCAGCCCGTGCGCGTCGCCGACGACGATCTGGATCGGCGCGAGCACCAGCAGCATCCACAGCGCCATCGAGAAGCTGCGCTTCACCGGCTCGTCGCGGCGCCCCTTCAGCAGGTGCCACGCGCCGCACGCGGCGACGATGAAGCCCGCGACGATGAACGCCGCGATCGTCATGTGCACGAGGCGGTACGGGAACGACGGGTTGAACACGATCTTGAACCAGTCGACCGGCACGACGAGGCCGTTCTCGATCTTGTAGCCCTGCGGGGTCTGCATGAAGCTGTTCGACGCGAGGATCCAGAACGTCGAGATCAGCGTGCCGACCGCGACCATCAGCGTCGCGAAGAAGTGCGCGCGCGGGCTCACGCGCTGCCAGCCGAACAGCATCACGCCGAGGAAGCCGGCTTCGAGGAAGAACGCCGTCAGCACTTCATAGGTGAGCAGCGGGCCGGTGATGTTGCCGGCGATCCGGGAAAACCCGCTCCAGTTCGTGCCGAACTCGTACGCCATCACGACGCCGGAGACCACGCCCATCCCGAAGCCGATCGCGAAGATCTTCGACCAGAACTGGAACATGGATTTGTAGGCGGCGTCGCCGGTGACGAGATAGCGCCATTCCAGCACCGCCAGGAAGCTCGCCATACCGATGCTGATCGCGGGAAACACGATGTGGAACGACACCGTGAATGCGAACTGCAATCGTGCGAGATGGAACGCATCGAAGATTTCCATGACCGTAATTTGCTCGTGTTTGTGAGGACGTCCGCCCGAAGCAGGAAATCCCCGCGAGGCCCGACGGCCGCCCCTGCGGCCGGCCCGGCGATCGCATGTGAATCGCAGGTGCCGACATCGGGGCGAAACGACGATATCGCGTTTCGAACGCCGCTCGCAATCACTCGCTCGCTGTTGCGAACTGTGCTCGTTGCCCCCTTCGTGAGGTGTGCATGTAAAACCGGGGCGCCTCGCATCGCGCCCGCCATCTGTACTGCTTTTTCGGTCGCCGGGCTGTGCACGCGCGAGCCGGCCGAACGCCCGTAAGCTGGCAGCGGATTCGGGTTCCCGGCGCTCGGCGTACAGATGCGACGGCCGTCGCGGTTCTCGTCATCCATCGGTGCGCCGACCGTTCGGCCGCCCGTCGAAATTCAGGGGATCTTTCATGCAGCCATGCGCCCTTCCAGTCGAGCCGGTCGGCAGCGTCGCGTGCGACGTGACCCGCCATCGTCACGGCGACCTTGCACAGGTCGTCGACCGCGTCGTCGACGAGTGCCCGGTCGCCCTCGTGTTCAACGATATTTCGCACGCCGTGATGATGGCGACCCCGATCGACCTCGACGCGTTCGGCCTCGGCTTCGTGCTCAGCGAAGGTATCGTCGAGCGTGCGTCGGACGTGTTCGACATCGAGAGCGCGTGCACGGCAAGCGGCGCCGTGGTGCGCCTCACCGTGTCGCAGCAGGCGTTCATGGCGCTGAAGGCACACCGGCGCGCGCTGGCCGGGCGCACGGGCTGCGGCGTCTGCGGGATCGAAAGCATCGCGCAGCTCGACCTGCACCCGCCACGCATCCGTCACGCGGGCGCCGCGGCCGGCATCGGCGCCGACGCGATCGCACGCGCCGCGCGCACGCTGCCGGCCCATCAGACGCTGATGCGCGACACCGGCGGGATTCATGCAGCCGCGTGGTGCAGCCGCGACGGCGCGGTCGTCGACGTGTTCGAGGACGTCGGCCGCCACAACGCGCTCGACAAGCTGATCGGCCGGCTCGCACGGCGCCGCGCCGACCTGCACGACGGCTTCGTGTTCCTGTCGAGCCGCGCGAGCTACGAACTGGTGCGCAAGGCCGCGCGGGTCGGCATCCCGATGATCGCGACGATCTCGGCACCGACGTCGCTCGCGATCGACGTCGCCCGCGAAGCCGGCGTGCGCCTGCTCGGCTTCTGCCGCAACGACGGCTTCGTCGAATACACCGCTCCGACCGCCCCGGCCGCTCAGGCCCATTCTCCGGCAGCCCTTGAACAGTAACGCCACGATGACCCGACCGATCGACTTCGAAACCGCCCAGCAACAGTTCGCGCACGCGTTCGCGCGGCCGCTCGCCGCGACGTCCGTGCCGACCGCCGAAGCGGCCGGCCACGTGCTGGCCGCGCCGCTCACCGCCGTGCTCGACCAGCCGCCGGCCGACCAGAGTGCGATGGACGGCTATGCGGTGCGCCACGCCGAACTCGCGAGCGGCACGCCCTTGCCCGTCGCGCAGCACTGCTATGCGGGCGACATGCCGTCGCCGCTGGCCCCGCGCACGGCTGCGCGCCTCTTCACCGGCAGCCTGATTCCGCCCGGCGCGGATACGGTCGTCATGCAGGAAGACGCGCAGGAACGCGACGGGCACGTGACGTTCGATGCGGACGTGCGTGGCGGCTCGCACATCCGCCGCCGGGGCGAGGAACTGCAGGCGGGCCGCGTGCTGATTCCCGCCGGCGTGCGGCTGCGGCCCGCGCATGTCGGGATGATCGCCGCGCAGGGCATCGGTTGCGTCGACGTTCATCCGGTGCTGCGCGTCGGCATCCTGACGACCGGCGACGAACTCGCCGCGTGCGGCCAGCCGCGTGCGCCGCAACAGATTTACAACAGCAATGCACCGATGCTCGGCGCGCTGGTCTCGGGCACCGGCGCGATCGTCGCGGCGAGCACGCATGCGCGCGATACGGCGGACGCGATCGACCGCGCGCTGCGCGACCTGCATGCGGGCTGCGACCTGGTGATCTGCGTCGGCGGCGCGTCGGTCGGCGACAAGGATCTGCTGCGCCCCGCGCTGACCGCGCTCGGCGCGTCGTTCGTGCTGTCCGGCGTGCGCATGAAGCCCGGCAAGCCGGTTGCACTCGCGCGTCTCGACGCGCGGCCGGTGGTGCTGCTGCCCGGCAACCCCGGCGCGGCGATGACCGCGTTCGCGCTGTTCGTCGCGCCGCTGATCCGCCGCCTGCAGGGGCGCGCCGCACGCCTGCCGATCGTGCCGTCGCTGCCGATCGACGGCGACTTCGAACCGGACGCGCAGCGCGAGCGCTTCATCCGCGTGCGATGCGGCGTTGCACCGAACGGGCTGCCGGTGCTCGATACGCTGCGCCAGCAAGGCGCCGGCACGCTGTGCTCGCTCGCGGACGCGGGCGGCATCGCCCGGCTGCCGGCCGGCCGCGCGATCGCGTGCGGCGACGCGGTACCGTATTACGAATTCGCGCCGTGGCTCGCATGACGGCCGCGGCGCGCATCGTCACGCTGCGGCGCGGCGGCGAACTGTATTCCCGCGATTCGGCCGGGATTGTGTCTCTGCACGGCCATTGCGGCGGACTATCCTCCGGCTTGGCGCCTGTCACGGCCGCCGCGGCGTCGTGTCGACAAGCCGCGCGGGCCGCCGACAGCCCGTTTCCTCTCATCCTGCGCAGGCCAACGGACAGATCGTGAACGTCATCGACTCCGTCACGCCGCCCCTCACCGCGCCGAGCCGCGGCGCGGCGGCGAGCGACCCACCCGGCACCGTCGACACGCTCGGCCGCCCGCTGCGCGACCTGCGCCTGTCCGTCATCGACCAGTGCAATTTCCGCTGCGGCTACTGCATGCCGCGCGAAAGCTTCGGCGCCGACTATGCGTTCATGCCGTCGTCCGAACGGCTGTCGTTCGCGCAGCTGACCCGCATCGCACGCGCGTTCGTCGCGCTCGGCGTCGAAAAGATCCGCATCACGGGCGGCGAGCCGCTGCTGCGGCGCGGGATCGAAACGCTGATCGAGTCGCTTGCGGCGCTGACGACCGTCGACGGCAAGCCCGTCGAAATCGCGCTGACGACCAACGGTTCGCTGCTGGCCGCGAAGGCGCGCTCACTGCGCGACGCGGGCCTGTCGCGCGCGACCGTCAGCCTCGATGCGCTCGACGACACGATGTTCCGCCGGATGAGCGACGCCGACGTGCCCGTGTCGCGCGTGCTGGCCGGCATCGAGGCCGCGCAGGCGGCCGGGCTCGCGCCGGTCAAGGTCAACGCGGTGATCGAGCGCGGTGTGAACGACGACCAGATCCTGCCGCTCGTGCGGCACTTCCGGCATACGGGCGTGGCCGTGCGTTTCATCGAATACATGGATGTCGGCGGCGCGAGCTTCTGGTCGGGCGACAAGGTCGTGCCGGCCGCGCAGATGCGCGGGATCATCGAATCCGCGTATCCGCTGCTCGCGGACGCCGCCGACGACGACGCGCACGTCGGCACTGCGCTGCGCTATCGGCACGCCGACGGCGCGGGCGAGGTCGGCTTCATCGCGAGCGTCTCGCATCCGTTCTGCGGCACCTGTTCGCGCGCCCGCGTGTCGGCCGACGGCAAACTCTATACGTGCCTGTTCGCGACGCAAGGCACCGACCTGCGGCCGTGGCTCGGCGACGCGGCGCCGCTCGATCAGCTCGTCACCGCGATCCGCGGCCGCTGGCTGCGCCGCGACGACCGCTACTCGGAGCTGCGCGCGGCGCACCGCGCCCGGCGGACCGGCAAGACCTATCCGACCGTGCGCATGTCGCTCGTCGGCGGCTGATGAACGGCTGACCGCTGCCGCGCGATGCGAGACGAACCGCCCCCTGGAGAACAGTCATGACGTCACTCATCGATCCGCAAGCCGAGCCGGACGACCCGGCACGTTCCGGCCGCCATCCCGGCGACGAGCCTGCCGGGCCGCCCCCGCATTCGCCGCCGGCGATCTCCGGCGGCATCGAGGTCCGGGTCCAGTACGAACCGATCGACGTCGACGCGGAGATCACGCCGATCGTGCGCAACCCGCGCGTCGGCGCGGTCGTGAATTTTCTCGGCGTCGTGCGCAACGGGCGATGTCGACGATGTCGTCGCGCTCGAGGTCGAGCACTACCCGACGATGACCGAGCAGGCCCTGTGGAGCATCGTCGAGGAAGCGTCCGCGCGCTGGCCGCTCGAGGCGGTCAGGATCGTGCACCGCATCGGCCGGATCGCGCTCGGCCATCCGGTCGTGCTGATGGTCGTGGCCGCGCCGCATCGGGCAGCGGCCTTCGACGCGTGCGAATTCCTGATGGACTTCCTGAAGACCCACGCGCCGTTCTGGAAGAAGGAGATCCGGCACGACGGCGAATCCGGCTGGGTCGAGGCGAAGGCGCACGACGACCAGGCGATGCGGCGCTGGGGCTGACCCGCCCGCCGCACCCTCACTTCCCGCCGACGACCCATCATGAGACTGACGATCAAATACTTTGCAAGCATTCGCGAACAACTCCGCATCGACGAGGAAACCCTGGAGATCGACGCGCGCGAACTCACCGTCGACGCACTGCGCAGCACGCTGGCCGCGCGCGACGCACGCAGCGCGCAGGCGCTGCGCGACGAGCGGCCGGTGCGCACCGCCGTCAATCACGAGATGGTGACCGGCTCGTTCGTGTTGCGCGAGGACTGTGAAATCGCGTTCTTCCCGCCCGTCACCGGAGGCTGACGCACGCCGCGGCGAACCCGCCGCGCCGTGCGCTCCGCCCAGATCAGCGCGCGCAGATCGCCGCCAGCTTGCCGACCGTGATGACCGCCTGTTCGATCTCCGGCGACCACGGGCTGCTGTAGTTCAGCCGGATGAAGTTCCGGTAGTTGTCCGCGATCGAGAACATGTAGCCGGGCCCGATCGTGATGCCCTGCTCCAGCGCGAGCTGGTACAGCCGCATCGCGTCGACCTGCGCGGGCAACTCGACCCACAGCACGTACCCCCCCGCCGGGCTCGAGATCCGCGTGCCTTCCGGGAAGAACCGCGACACCATCGCACGCATCAGGTTCGCCTGCTGCGCATACGCCTTGCGCAAGCGCCGCAGGTGATGCTCATAACCGTCGCGTTCGAGAAACTCCGCGATCGCGAGCTGCGGCAGCGACGGCGTCGCAAGCGTGTTCAGGAACTTCAGCTTCTCGACCTGATCGCGATAACGGCCCGGCAGCGCCCAGCCGATCCGGTACGCGGCCGTCAGGCTCTTCGAGAACGACGCGCAATGCAGCACGAGCCCCTTCCTGTCGAACGATTTCAGCGTACTCGGATGCATGTTGCCGAAGTACAGTTCGTTGTACACACCGTTCTCGATCACCGGCATTCCGCCTTCGTCGCGAACTCGACCAGCTCGCGCTTGCGCTCGTCGGGCATCTGGAAGCCGAGCGGGTTCTGGAAGTTCGGCATCACCATGCATGCGGCGATCGGCTGCGACTTCGCGATCGCGGCGAGCGCCGCGATGTCGATCCCGTATTCCGGATGCGTCGCCACCTCGATCGCCTTCATCCCCATCCGCTCGATCGCGTGCAGCATCGCATAGAACGTCGGCGATTCCACCGCGATCGTGTCGCCCGGTTTCGCCACCGCCTGCAGGCACAGGTTGATCGCCTCCGTCGCGCCCACCGTCACGATGATCTCGTTCGGGTCCACCGACATCCCGTTTTCCAGGTAGCGCCGCGCGATCTGCCGGATCAGCCGCGGATGCCCGGGCGGCAATCCGTCCGTCACGCCCCACAGCGACTTGTCGCGGCCGGCCGCATACGCGTAGCGGTTCAGCTTCTCGAACGGGAACAGGCTCGGGTCAGGATACGGCGAGCCGAGCGGCACCGCGTCGTCGGTGCCGATCGAGCGCAGCGTCGACAGCACGAGCCGGCTCACGTCGACCGACGACGAGATCGCGATCGGCTTCGACGGCCGCAGCTCGCGCACCGGCGCATGGCCGTCGTCGCGCCGCAGGTTCACGAAATAGCCGGACTGCGGGCGGCTTTCGAGCAGCCCGCGGCTTTCCAGCAGCAGATACGCGTGCAGCACGGTCGTGATGCTGATCCGGTGCTGCTGGCTCGCCTGCCGCACCGACGGAATCCGGTCGCCGTGCCGGTACACGCCCTGGCGGATCAGGCGCTCGATGTCGTCCGCGAGCTTTTCATAGAGTTTCATCGCGTGCCTCCCGCCGGGGCGCCGCCCGGGTCGTGATGCGTCGCGCGCTTTCCGTTCGACCTTGCCTTTTCCATCGCTTGACTCTCTGGTGGGGGCATCCGCAGCGTCCCCAAACCTCGTGCGCCGCGGTGCTGTGCTTTTGATGATGGAAGAGTAAAAGGAGAACAGTCAGCCGCGAGCACACACATTCATCGCGCCCGCAAGAGTACAGTTCGGGCAATCAGGATTACTGTGCGCGAACTGTATGTCTTACGAATTCGTGACGGGGAAGTGTCGGGAAGAGCAATCGAATCGCGGAATATTAGGGAGCACGAACGGTCCCTGAAGGCAATTCACTGGCGCACGCCCGCTCCTCAGGCGCGCAGCCTGAAAAGGTGCGTCGTGTCGCGCCCGCCGTCGGCCGCCATGACGGCCGACGACGATCGCCCGCGCCGGCTCCCGCTCAAGACGCCATGCCCTGCATCTTGTGCGAGAAATGCGCACGCTCGGCCGTCTCCATCAGCGTCAGGAATTCATCCTGCATCATGTGGATCAGCGCTTCGTGGTCGCCGGCCTCGAAATAGACTTCCGGCTGCTGTGCGAGATGTTCCTCGAGAAACGTCTTCATGCCGTACGCCATGCAGACCGGTGGCAGCGCACCCATGTCGCAATCCTTGAACAGCTCGCGCAGCTCGAGTTCCTTCGCGAGCACGAGATGGCGTCCCGTCTTCACCCAGAGATCCGACAGGCGCACGGCGTGCGTGGTCGGCAGTACGGCTGCGACGTAGCCTTCGTCGTCTTCGAGGAGCACGGTCTTCGCGAGACGATCGCCGGGAATATGCGCGGCGGCGGCCGTCTCCATGCTCGTATGGCTATAGGGGTGGTACACCACTTCGTACCGCGATGACTTCTGGCGCAGGCAATCCTGCAGGGTGGCTGATACTGGCATGGCACACCTCGTCTGGGCGAATCGGGCGAACGGAGTTCGCTCCGGATTTGTTCAGCATAGGTCGCATTCGAGCCAATGGAAAATCCCGTTGCACCCCATCGTCACGCCGGCTCCAGACCCTTTTCGCGCAGCCATTCGCGGTTGAAGAGTCGCGCACGATAGATGTCGCCGCGGTCGCACAGCAAAGTCACGATCGTATGCCCCGGGCCCATCCTGCGGGCCAGCCAGACCGCTGCCGCGACGTTGATTCCGCTCGATCCGCCGACGTACAGCCCTTCTTCGCGCAGCAGCCGGTAGACCATCGTCACGCACTGCGAATCGTCTATCCTCACGGCGTCGTCGATCGGTGAGCCGGCCAGATTCGCGGTGACGCGCGTCGAGCCGATGCCTTCGGTGATCGAACTGCCTTCGGCGCCGAGGTCGCCCGTTTTCACGTAACCGTAGAGCCCGCTGCCGTGCGGATCGGCCAGCACGATCCGGACCTCCGGATTCTGCTCCTTCAGGTAGCGGCTCACGCCCGCCAGCGTGCCGCCCGTGCCCGTTGCGCAGACGAACGCATCGACCGTGCCTGCCGTATCGCGCCAGATTTCCGGCCCGGTTGTCTCGTAGTGCGCCTGCCGGTTGACGACGTTGTCGAACTGGTTGGCCCATACCGCGTTGTCGAGTTCGTCCGCGAGCCGCCCGGCAATCTTCTGATAGTTGTTCGGGTCGCGATACGGCGCCGCCGGCACCGGGCGCACGTCGGCGCCGAGCGTGCGCAGGATCGCCATCTTGTCCGGCGATTGCGTGTCGGGAATCACGATCACGCAGCGATAACCGCGCGCCGCGCAGATGTGCGCAAGGCCGATGCCCGTGTTGCCCGCCGTGCCCTCGACGACGGTGCCGCCCGGCTTCAGCGCGCCGCGCTGCTCGGCGTCGCGGATGATGTAGAGCGCCGCGCGATCCTTCACCGAACCGCCCGGATTCATGAATTCCGCCTTGCCCAGGATTTCGCAGCCCGTTTCCGCGCTGAGCGTCGCCAGCCGGATCAACGGCGTGCGTCCCACGCAGTCGACGAAGCCGTGTCGCACGTCCATATCCGCCTCCGTCGCGCGCCCAACCCGCACACAACGAAGGATAGGACGCCGCGCCGCCGCCCGCTTTCGCCGCCGGCGATCGCGTACTAAGCTTGGAGAGCCCCTTGCGGCGCGCGCGCCGCATCGCCAGACGAGGTCCGCCATGCTGCAATTCGAAACCGTCACCATCGACAAGCCCGAGGCCGTGAACTTCATCCTCGGCCAGTCGCATTTCATCAAGTCCGTCGAGGACATCCACGAGACGCTGGTCGGCACCGTGCCCGGCATCCGTTTCGGGCTCGCGTTCTGCGAGGCATCGGGCAAACGTCTCGTGCGCCGTTCCGGCACCGATGCGGAACTCGTCGAACTCGCGTGCCGCAACGCCCTTGCGATCGGCGCCGGCCACGCGTTCATCGTGTTCCTCGGCGACGGTTTCTATCCGGTCAATGTGCTCAATGCGATCAAGGCCGTGCCGGAGGTCTGCCGGATCTACTGCGCGACTGCGAACCCGACCGACGTGATCGTCGCGGAAAGCGCGCAGGGACGCGGGATCGCCGGCGTCGTCGACGGCTTTCCGCCGCTCGGCGTCGAGAACGACGACGACGTGCGCTGGCGCAAGGATCTGCTGCGCACGATCGGATACAAGGCGTAAGAGGAATTCGCCGCGGGCTGCCGCGGCCGGCACGGGCACTCTGGAGCGCCCTCCGATCCTGCAAGCCCTGCTGACCCGGCGGGGCGATGACGCGTCAGGATTCGGCGGCGGTGAAAAACTTGACCGTTAGTTGCGATTAGTCGGCAGGCGCAGCGCGCATTCCGGCATCGCGCCACAACCGTGCGCGTGCCCTATACTTGCCCGCAGATTGATACGCGGCCGCGCGGGCGCAACGGCGGCCGTGGCCGATTCTTCCGGGAGCCACGCATGCATTACCAGTTGATCTACGAACTCGTCGACGATTACCTGACGCGGCGCGAACCCTTCCGTGCCGAACATCTCGCGCTTGCACAGGCCGCGACCGAACGCGGCGAACTCGTGCTCGCCGGCGCACTGTCGGATCCGGCCGACCAGGCCGTGCTCGTGTTCGAAGGCGATTCGCCGGAGGCGGCCGAGTCGTTCGCGCGCGCCGATCCGTATGTGCAGAACGGCCTCGTGAAATCGTGGCGTGTGCGTCCGTGGCGCGTCGTGATCGGCAAGCACGCGCCGCGCTAGGCGCGAGACTACAGCCACCCTGCCCGCTTGAATCGCCACCACAGCGCGAAGTCGGCGACGACCATCACCGCGATGCAGCCGTAGAAACCGTATTTCAGGTGCAGTTCGGGCATGTTCGCGAAGTTCATCCCGTAGATGCCGGCGATCATCGTCGGTATCGCGAACAGCGCGGCGAACGAACCGAGCCGCTTCGTCACTTCGTTCTCGGCCAGCGAAATCATCCCGAGGTTGACCTGGATCGCCGTGACGACCATCTCGCGGCGCCCTTCGATCGTCTTCACGATCCTCTGCAGATGGTCGTACACGTCGCGGAAATAAGCCGCCATCCCGCTGCAGACCTGCGGCACGCGTCCGCCGGTGAGTTTCGCGAGCGGTTCGATCAGCGGCGCCGTGTGCTGGTACAGCATCACGAGCCGGCGCTTCAGCGAATAGAGATCCTCGATGATCGCGCGCGACGACGCGGGCGTGGCCTTCGCGAAGATACGATCCTCGAGTTCCTCGAGCTCGGTGCCGAGCGTTTCGAGGATCGGGAAATAGCGGTCGACGACCTGGTCCATCAGCGCGTAGAACACGAACGCCGAGCCTTCCCGCAGCAGATGCGGCTCGTGCTCGCAGCGCTTGCGCACGTCGCGGAAGTCCTGCTCGGTGTGGTTGCGGATCGACAGCACGTAGTTCGGGCCGACGAACACGTTCAGCTCGCCCACCTTGAATTCGCCGTCGGCATCGAGCTCGACCGTATGCAGCACCGCGAACAGCGAATCGCCGTACTCCTCGATCTTCGGCCGCTGGTGCCCCTTGCGGGCATCCTCGAGCGCCAGCTCGTGCAGCCCGAACTCCTCGCCCATCAGGTCGATTTCCTCGGGTGTCGGATCCTTCAGCGCGACCCACACGAAGCACTCGGGCTTCGACACGTAGTCGCTGATGGCGTCGATATCGATGTCGGCCAGCTTGCGGCCGTCCTGGTATGCAGCACAGTTGATCAGCATGGTGCCTCTGATGTTGCGGTTTCATCCGCGAGTTTACCCGTTTGTCGCAGGTCCGGTCCCGCTTCGGCGCGGCTTGCGCGGCACGGCGATATTGGTCATGATCGGGCTGCGTGCGCCGCAGCATGCGCGGGTACGCACCCACACGCCCGCCCGCGGCCCGCCTGCGCGGCTTCATTACTTCAGCGTCAAGGAGACAGACCCATGTGGTATTTCTCGTGGATACTCGGCATCGGCGTGGCGCTCGGCTTCGGCATCATCAACGCGATGTGGCTGGAGGCGGAAGTGTATCCGCGCGACCCGAAGCTCAACGGCGCCGACCGGCCCGGATCGGGGAGCACGCCCTCGTGACGCACCTGGTGTTCTTCTGCGGTCACGCCGGCACCGGCAAGACCACGCTCGCGAAGCGGCTCATCGGGCCGCTGATGCGCGCGACCGGCGAGGCCTTCTGCCTGCTCGACAAGGACACGCTGTACGGCCGCTACAGCTCGGCCGCGATGGGTGCGCTCACCGAGGATCCGAACGACCGCGACAGCCCGCTCTACCTGAAGCACCTGCGCGATCCCGAATACCAGGGCCTGCTCGACACGGCCCGTGAAAATCTCGCGCTGGGCATCGGCGCGCTCGTCGTCGGCCCGCTGTCGCGCGAAGTGCGCGACCGTCGCATTCTCGACCGCGCATGGCTCGGCATCGCACCCGACGTCACGCTGACGGTCGTCTGGGTGTACACGTCGGAAGACGTCGCGCACCAGCGGATCGTCGCGCGCGGCAACCCGAACGATGCCTACAAGCTCGCGCACTGGGACGAATACCGGCAGCGCCGCTTCGTGCCGACCGGCCACGAATGCGACGGCATCGTGATGTTCGACAACACCGCGCCCTCCGACGCGGACGTCGCTGCGCTGCTGGCGCGGATCGTGCCGCCGCCGCGGGCGCCGCTCGTCCCGCCGCTGCCTGCCTGAACTTTCCCGCCGCATGGAAAAAACGCCGGGCGGCGCATCGCGCCCCCGGCGTCGTCATGGCGTCGTGCATCGACGCCAGGCGATTTGCATTCAGGCCACCGCGTGCACGCGCTCCATCGTGCCGCCTTCGTACAGCTTGCCGAAGCGGTTCGACAGGAACGCCTTCAGCGACACCTTTTCCTGCGGGATAAAACCGCTTTGCGGCAGCTTCTTCTCGCGGAACAGATCCAGCACCGCGCACATCGCGCCGGCCGTCGTGATCTGGATCGCGCTCATGTGCATCCCGCACACGTCCTTCGCGAAGATCTTGCGCGTGAACACGTCCTGCACCAGCTGGCCGTCCTTCACACCCGTCACGGTGATGAACACGAGCACGACGTCCTGCTTCGTCGACGGCACCGCGCGGCGCATGATTGACTTCAGCGTGTCGCGATCGGTCGACAGGCGCAGGTCCTCGAGCAGGAACTGCACGAGATCGCGGTGCCCCGGATAGCGCACCGACTTGTAGTCGAGCGTCTCGACCTTGCCCGACAGCGTCTCGCACAGCGTGCCGAGGCCGCCCGACGTGTTGAACGCTTCGTATTCGGTGCCGTCGAGCGAGAAGTGCTCGAGGCCTTCGAGCGGCTGCACCCACTGCTTGCGGCCGTCGCGGATCGCCTCGCACGGCTGGCAGTATTCGTTGATCAGGCCGTCGACGCTCCACGTCAGGTTGTACTTCAGCGCGTTGGTCGGATACTCGGGCAAGGCGCCGACGCGCATCTTCACGTCGCGCACCTCGCTGAAACCGTTCACCAGTTCATGCGCGGCGAGACCGATGAAGCCCGGCGCGAGGCCGCACTGCGGCATGAACGCACGGTCGGAGCCTTCGGCCAGCTCGCGGATCGCGTGCGTCGCGCGCACGTCTTCGGTCAGGTCGAAGTAGTGGACGCCGGCAGCCTTCGCGGCGGCGGCAACGTTGACCGCGAGGTAATAAGGCAGCGCATTGACGAGCGCGTCGAAGCCCTTCACTGCTTCGCGAATCGCGTTGGCGTCGGCCGAATCGACCCGTTGCGTCGCGATGCCTTCGCGCGACAGCTTCGCGAGCGCATCCGCATCGCGGTCGAACGCGACGACTTCGTAGTCGCCCGTTTCACGCAGCATGTGAGCAATGGTGTGGCCGATCAGACCTGCGCCGACGATGGCGATTTTCATGCGCTTATCTCCTGATGATGGGTTTGGTGTTGTGGACGGCGTCGAGCCATGAACACAGTTTAGGGACGCGCAAAATCAGTTCCAAGACGAAGAATGATGCGAAACGACCGATAATTTCGACGTTATGACTATGCGTTTCGTCGAAATGAGCAAATGATGTCGAAATGGCCCGCGCGCCGGCCTGTGCCGGGGCGTGGGCGCATCGGGTATCGAAAGGCTGCGAGGAGGGAATGAAAGGTGCGCAGCACGCGGCTCGACGTTCGTTTGGTTTGGTCTTAGTGATGCTCTCCTGCCAATACGGGCCGTTCGCTGCGCTTGAACCCGAACACGTGATTGATGAGCGAGTCAATCTTGCTGAAGAACGTCTCGGCACCGTAGCCCGCTGCGAACGCAATTGCCGATGCGGATAAACTCAAACCCGCCCCCAAACTGACATGCGTGACGACGATCGAGGGGTCAAAAAACAATCCAACTGTAACGCCGGCTATCAAGCCCAAAGGCAGACGCACCAGCGTGACGACTCTGTCTCTTGGAGCCAGCACGCCGTCCTGGATCTTTTCGTAAATCCCCCGAACCGAGGCTGCGAAGGAGCCAATCACGGCGAAAAGAATCGGGAGGATGTAGCTTGTGAAGGTTGAAAGCACAATGGCCACGGAGCGCGCATCCGCTTGCTCACCCGACCTAAAGTTGGGTATCTCGAACATAAACCTTATTGGCCAAAATGCCCAACTTTCTTTGAAGGCCGAAACACCATAGATTGCTGCCTCAAAACGCTTCGCAATGTACGAATACTCATTGCACATTTCTATGATTTGATAGGTTTCTTTCGAAATGCCTGGCGGCTCGCAATGCTCCTTGACCAGTATCGATGGCGGCGTTGCAGCAGCGATCGGTGCGAATTGCTTTGCGAGTATCGAGTAGACATCGTCTATCGACTTCATATGCGCCACCCTGTCCTGTTCAAAGCGCGCAACCACCTGAGAACCATAAGAGACAATCGACAGAATAATTGCCGCAATCACCGTGATTATGACGACCCATAAACTCATTTTATCCGTGACGCGACGAAAGTGCCGAGCATTTTCAACTATTCTCGGGAAGGCATCTTTCGCCACGCCGATCCTGGAATAGCGTGCCCCACTAAAATTCGGCCCCGCGCCCTTTTCCATCAAGCTCCTTTCATCCTCTACAAACATGTAGGTGTACGCGATAGTCAGGCCGTTCGCCGGATAGGCCAAATGATTCAACGAACACTTTGCTTTAAATAGAAATGCAACATCCTCTACGTCATATGATCCAGATTGATTGGCGAGCCTCGATATCCTGTCAATTGTCTCGCGAACTTTGTCGTTAACAATTTCCCCGCCCTGACATATGACATCGCCTCTCTCCAATTTGACAGAAAGATAATCGACAAGCAGCAAAATTTCCTTGAATTCACAGTCGAAGAATTCATTCAGCTCCTTCGTCGCGACCTCATGCCTTTCTTGCACATCATTCATTTCAGGGCGGTTTCAAGGGCGAAGTGCAACACCTCGCGGGTTACTGAACGGGAAGCCGGTCTATGGGGTTAGCCAGGACTTGGGCAAGGATTTCCAGAGGGGTGTGCCAGTTCAGTGTGGCGCGCGGTCGGGTATTGAGTTTGTCGGCAATGGCGTCGAGGTCATCTTGAGAGTAGACGGACAAATCAGTGCCTTTTGGCAGGTACTGCCGCAGCAGGCCGTTGGTGTTTTCGCAGGTGCCGCGTTGCCAAGGGCTGTGCGGATCACAGAAATAGACGCGCACATTGGTCGCGGCGCTCAGTTCGGCGTGTCGCGCCATCTCGCGACCTTGATCGTAGGTCAGCGTCTGGCGCAGCGGTTCGACGAGCGATTGCAGCTTGGTCGTGAACGCGGCCAGCGCCGAAGCGGCCGTCGCGTCGGGCATCTTCGCCAGCAGGACGGCGCGGCTCATGCGTTCGACCAACACGGCCACCGACGATTTGTTCTCGGCACCCTTGATAAGGTCGCCCTCCCAATGGCCCGGCATGAGGCGATCATCGATTTCGGGCGGACGCACGTGGATGCTGATCATGTCGGGAATCGTCGCGCGCCGATCGGCGCCACGCGATCGCGGCAGGCGTTTGTTGCGATGCTGGCGCAGGCAGGCAATCAGTTCGCGGCGCAACTCGCCGCGAGGCTGGGCGTAGATGGCGTTGTAAATCGTTTCGTGGGACACGTGCAGGCTCGGGTCGTCGGGAAAGACACGCTTCAGAGTACCGGCGATTTCCTGCGGCGACCACTGACGTTCGCAAAGCAAGCGACGAACGAGGCCCCAAAGGATCGAATCTGGTGCGAGCTTCGGATCCGGCCGTCCAGCCTGTCGGCGCGCGTCGCGAGATGCCTGCGCGGCGCGCGGGCAGTACAGGCCGTTGGATTGGGTATTGCGGGCCAACTCGCGACTGAGCGTCGACGGCGCGCGCTTGAGCTTGCGGGCGATCGCCCGCAAGCTCAAGCCTTCGTCCCGCCAGAAATCGATTCGCATACGTTCTTCAGGTTGCAGTTGTTGGTACGTTCTCTTTGCCATTCGCGGACATTACCGGATGGCGAGAGTGTTGCACTTCAGATTTGAGGCCGCCCAGCCTTCCTGAGCGTCATGTGGACTCGAATTCCAGGACTCAAATGACGCGAATTGACGTCCTGTCATGCTCGCCGTAAAGACACGGCATCCCCACATCTGCGAGAAAGGGTTCCGTGATCTTTACGGCTGCACATGCACACGCAAACGGGCCGCGGCGATCGCTCGCCGTGGCCGGCGCCAACACCTAGTCAAGTCAACCGCACCACCAACGCATAGTTCTGCGGTGTCGTTACCCGGAAGGCGCGCACGACGATCTCGACCTCCCCTTTCGGCACGCCGGCCCAGATCACCTGCTCGACGTTGTTCGACCGATCGAAGTCCGCCGAGCCGGGCGCCATGTTGCCGTGCCGCTCCTGGCCGTCCGCCGCGCGAACGATCAGATCGAGATCGTTCTGCAGCGCCTCGCCGGGCGCATCCGTCCAGACCAGCGTGACCTTGAGCGTGCGTCCGTCGACGTCGACCGCTTGGGTCGTGGGTTCCTCGTCGCCCGTGTCCAGCGTGCCGCCCTCATCCTTGAACGCGACGGTCTCGCCCGCCGCGTAGGGGCCGACGGTTGCGGCGAGATCGACCCTGCCGAACCCTTGGGCTGTATCGGGCGGCGCCCCGACTTCCGGCGGAGCGTATTGGCCCGGAATGACTGTCGCCCCGTTGATAAGCATCGCCTTGACGAGCGCCGCACTCGGCTGCGCGAGTCCGCGCGACTTCAGGTATTGCCGGACCACCGCCGCGCAGCCCGCGACCAGTGGCGTCGCCATACTCGTGCCGCCATCGTAGAAATAGAGCGGATCGGCCGACAGCGCCCATCCGTCGCCTGTCGCCACGCGGGAACGCGCGGAGAGGATCGCGGTGCCCGGCGCAACGACGTCCGGACGTATGCGACTGTGGGCCGCCGGCCCCCTGCTGCTGAACGCGGCTATCCCGTTCGGATTGTTGGCCACCGCATCATCGTGGATCGGGTTCTCGGGAAAGTTGGTCGGCCAGCCGTTGCCGTAACGCAGAATATCGGCGGGATCGATGAAATCCGGTCTGTCGTTTTCGCTGGCGCCGACGGTAATGCAGTTCTTCGCGGTTCCCGGCGAACCGACCGAGCCGTCGTCGATGACGCCGCGTCCCCGCGAATCGGCGCCGTCGTTGCCGGCAGCAAAGCAGATCACACAGTCCCTGAAATTCCAGACGAAGTCGTCGACTTCGCTGGCACTCGACGTGTACGCGCCCGCCGCCGGGCTCCCCCACGAATTCGTATGGACTCGCGCACCGTCGTCCCGGTACGGGCCGGTGAACAGATCGTGCAGATCGGCAGGAAGCCCGCCGAGCAAGTCGTTCGAATCGAGCAGCGATTGCAGGATCAGTTGGGCCTTGGGCGCCGTGCCGCGAATCGGCGTGCCGTCCGCCAAGACCCCGTCTCCGAGCGCAGACCCGGCAACGTGCGTGCCGTGGCCGTTCGGGTCGCTCGCAGTCGGCCGGCCGAGCGGATAGAGCTTGAGCACGCGTCCGGTGAATGCGGGATGCACGTGAACGGTGTCGCCTTTGTCGAAACCCGTATCGGCTATCGCGATGATTTCGCCCTCGCCTTCAAGGGAGTGACCGTTCTGCGCGTCATCGGCGCGCAGGATGCCGCGTGCCTTGTTGTTCGCGAGCTTCGGCGCGATGTAAGGCTCGATGTGCCGTACTGCGTCCACGGCGGCGAGCGCCGCCAGCCGCCGACGCGCGACGGTGAGTCTTACCTTGCTCCGCCCCATTTCGAGTTGCGTCGGGTCCAGCCCTGCTGCCTTCGCGATCTCGGCTCGCGCGGCGTTCGCGTCGACCTTCTCGTGGAGCACCACGTCGACGGTCACGCTGTCCTTCGACAACGTATCCGGCGGCATCAGCGACAGCAGTTGCCCGCTCGCGCCGCCGTTCGCGCCCGGCCGTAACGACGTGTGCACCTTGAAGCCGGCCATGTAGACGTTCGCCCACTCGACATACGGAAGCGCCCGTATCGACGTCAGATCCGTAGGCGGGTAATGGCAGATATATGTGTCTTCGGGAACATACTGGAGGATCGCCGCGCCCAGGTGCGCGAGTTCGTCCCTTTGCGCCCGGGTCAGCGGCTGCTTCGCCTGGACGAGGATGTAATCCGATCCGGAACTGTCGGCGCTCACGAGACTGGCCGCCGCGAGCGCCGGATGATTCGCGACGGGATCGACTGTAATGCCGTTGATGGTTATCTTGGCCATTGCACTTCTCCCACTATTCCAATCAAGCAAAAGGTTTTGCGTTTCGCCCTCTCGTGGCGCGCCGGCGCCGACGATCAACCCGCGACGCCGAAATGGCGCTGGTAGGCCGCCCTGATGAAGTCGTGCGCGTCGCCCTGCGTCACCGGCAGCGAGGCCGCCGTCAGCGTCGCGGGTTGCGATGACTGCGTCAGGTGGTAGATCCTCATCAGCATGTCGCGCTGGTCGGGATCGAGCGGCTGGTTCGCCGGGTGCCGCGGATCGTCGGCGGCGACGGTAATCTCCGGCAAGCTCGCGCGTGGAAGCGTGGTCGGCGTGTCGGTGCGCGGCTCGTCCATTTCGTCGAACAGGGTTTCGAAGCTCTTGGCGCTCGCGTCCCGCTCGGTGAGGAATCCGCCGAAACCGAACATCTTGCTTAGCGTGGCGAGCACCGACGTGTGCTGGTAGCGCGTCGAATCGACCCGCTGCGCCTTCACCCACGGCGATGCGATCACCGCCGGCACGCGAACCCCGAGCCGATCGAACGCGAATGTCGGTGCGAACGATGGGTCACCGTCCATCGGCGACGTCAGTCCGTCCGGATTCGGCACGGGCGACGGCGGCGGGACATGGTCATAGAAGCCGCCGTGCTCGTCGTAGGTGACGATCAGCGCGCTTTTCACCCAGATATCCGGGTTGCCGCGCAATGCTTCGTAGACGTCGGCCACGAGATTGTCGCCGTACCGGGCATCCTGAGGCGCGTGCTGCGAGTTCGCGAGTCCGTCGGTTGGCGCGGCCGCGTTCTTCGAATTGAAGAAGCGCGGGATGATGAACGAGTAGTTCGCCAGCGTGCCCGCTTCGACGTCGGCTTTGAACGCTTCGTCGAACAGCTTGAAGTTTTCCTTCTTCCCGCTTACCTGGGAAAATTCGAGCACTTCATTGCTGTCGAACGCATAGGTGGCCCACGTGCAACCTGCGTCTTCGAGCGCGTTGTAGATCGTGCGGACGTCGAGCACGCGTTTCCAGTTGTTCAGCGCGAACCCCGCCGACGTGGCCGCATGCATGTAGAAGCGATTGGGCTGGGTTGGCCCCGGCACTTCCGAAAACCAGTTGTCGCATATGCAAAACGCATCGGCCAATGCGTTGATGGACGGCAGGCTGTCGGCGGAAAAAGACTGCATCACGACGTGTAGCGTGGCAGGCGACGGGTTTGACACGTGGTCGTGAATCAGTTCGTCCCGGTAGTTTCGTACGAATCCGTCGTTAGAAGGCAGTAGCGTTGCGCTGGGCCCGGCCTTGTCGTTCACAAGCTGGTAATTCGTCGCGTGCACCGAATGCCCCGGTCCGTGTCCGGCGAGAACAGCAAATGGCGCACTGTTGTCCGCCAAAAATGCGGGATTCGCGGCCGATTCCGGCTCGGAAGGATCAAGCAGGTTGAATTCGCCTCCTTTGAGACCGTTGACATTTTCGCGGAACCCGAAAATATGGTCGAACGAGCGGTTCTCGAGCATCAACACCACGACGTGATCGATTTTTCGCACGATATTTCTCCAAGCAAACGTGTCGCAATGGGTCGATTTCGATGGATGTTTGTCTCGTCACGCGTTCGTGCCACCGGAACGATGCCCGGAGAGATCGAATCGGCGTTCTTGATGGTTATCCAGCCTGATCGACTTGACGTACCCCCGGAGAAAATAAACATGACTTGCCTGCCGCCCACGAACGGCAGCCGACTTGTCATGGCGCCTCCCCACACTGCCCAATTGCGATGCCGCCCGTCGGGTTGACTTGTTTACGGGCACTATTCAGCCGCGGACGTGGAAATATTGGCTGCTTTCCGAGGAATGGAAAGTTGCATGACGCACCCTCGACAAGCCATCGATTTTATTGGTTATTTAAATTAATGATCAAGTAAGCAAATTTAAATAAATACCAATGGATTTGAAAATCAAGAATAATAAGAAGAATGCAACCCAGGACTTGCTTGCACTCGATGTGATTTGTTTTAGCCTAACTCGCAGGAAAAACAAGGAAAACATATATATGAAGAATTTGATCGATTCCGCGCGCCATACCCTGGTCAGGCACCACCAATTCGGCAAACGTTTTACAAAAGAGAACGATTTTATTGATTCGATATTTTGAGAGAACTGTGCCCCTGGCGGATGTGGGCAACGCGCTTTCATCTTCCCGGCAGGGCCAACGCGTCATTCCCTTGGGGTTCAGTAAGAAGAAGCGAAGCCAGGCAATTCGATGCCAGCACCACCTTTGCATCTTTCGTAAGGCCGAGAGCCGGGATGAGTCGGTATAGGATCCGTGCAAGCGCCACAACATCTCGGAACAGACGTTCCATCGTCGACGCAACAAATTCGGTGGGTTGGACGCGGCTGACGCGCGTCGGCTCAAGGCACTGGAATCGGGGAACGATCTGCTCAAGCTTGGCTCTGCGCCCCCCGCACGTCGACGACCATTCGTCGACGCCGCCGTCACGCCGGACGGCAGTCTCGCCAAGGTTTCTGCCGCATCACCCGCCGATCGTCCCGCGATCGATCTTGCGCGACAGGATGATCGACGTCGTCGTGCGCTCGACGCCTTCGAGCGTGCCGATCTGGTCGAGCAGGTCGTTGAGGCGTTCAGGCGAATCGGCGCGCAGCCATGCGACGTAGTCGTACTCGCCGCTCACCGCGCACAGCAGTTGCACCTCGGGCATCCGGTCGAGCTTGCGCAACACGTCCTTGCCGAACTTCGGCGTGAGGATGATGCCGACATACGCGTAAATGCTCGCGTCGAGCACGTCCTGCCCGAGCCGGACGCTGTAGCCGGCGATCACGTTGGTACGTTCGAGCCGCGCGATGCGTGCGACGACCGTCGTGCGCGCGACGTCGAGCTGGCGCGCGAGATCCGCGACGCTGGCGCGCGCATCGGCCTGCAGCAGCGCGACGAGTTGCCGGTCGAGATCGTCGAGTTGGTCGAGGCGGGGTGGACGCATGAGGCTTGAGGCACGCGAGCGGAGCGCGTTTCGGATTGGAAGGTGACGCGATGATAGCGCCGAACGCCGGCCCGCCCAACCGGCGCGTGCATCGGCTGCGGCGCACGGCCTCGCCGATTGGTTACGCAACGATATCGATTCGTATCGGATGTAAGCAAGTGTCGCCTTGGCTGAACGCGCGGCGCGCGCCGTGCTACTAATACGTTGCGACGCGAAACCCGCGTGCGCCGCAGAAGCGCCCGCGCCCGCTCGCACGACACTATCCGGAGAGCCAACCATGAAGAAAATCTCGCTCACTCTCGCTACGCTCATGCTCGCGACCAGCGCATTCGCGCAGACGCAAACGCCGCCGCAGGCGCCTGCGCAGCCGGCTGCCGCCGCGGCGTCGGCTCCGGCCGCCGCACGCCACGAAACGCGCCTCGAGCAGCGCATCAAGTACCTGCACGACCAGCTGAAGATCACGTCGGCGCAGGAACCGCAGTGGAAGACGTTCGCCGACACGATGCGCGACAACGGCGACACGATGGGTCGCCTGTACCGTCAGCGGATGGAAAGCCGCAACGCATCCGCGCTCGACGACATGAAGCAGTATGCGGAACTGTCGCAGGCAAACGCGGACGGCGCGAAGAAGCTCGCCGACGCCTTCGCCCCGCTCTACGAGAGTTTCCCGGCCGACCAGAAGGCACTGGCCGACACGACGTTCCGCAGCTGGCTGCACCACGGCGGCGAGCACCGCGGCAAGGCCAAGGCGGCACCCGGCGCGGCCGCGAGCGCGCCCGCGAAGCCCTGACGCGTGACGCGCAGCCGCCCCGCCCTCGCCGGGCCGGACGGCTGCACGGCTTCCGCCCGCGACCGGCGCCGATTTCACAGCGCGCCGATTTCGGGATAAGCTCCCGGCTTTTCCCGCACTTCCCCGCCATGCTCGAACTCAAGCACCTCGACCTGCGTACCGATCCGCAGGCCCGTCGCGTCGTCAAGGACGAAACCGTCGCCGTTTCCTTCGCGGATGCCGACGGCGAACTGATGAGCCTCGAAGGCCCGAACCGCTATGTGGCGGGCGACGCGCTGATCACGGGCTCCACCGGCGACCGCTGGGTCGTGTCGCGCGCGCGCTTCGACGCCAAATACCTGCCCGCCGATCCGGCACTCGCACACGGCGCACCGGGCGCCTACCGGAACCGGCCGGCCGTCGTGCTCGCCCGCCGGATGGACGAACCGTTCACGATCGCCCGCTCGGAAAACGGCGACACGCTGCGCGGCGTCGGCGGCGACTGGGTGATGCAGTACGCGCCCGGCGATTACGGTGTCGTGCAGGCGCAGCGCTTCGCGCAGGTCTACCGCGACGCCGGCTGACATCCTCAACGCGCCGGCAACGACGCCGCACTCAAGCGAACTCGTCGTCGAGCGCGATCTCCGCGTCGCGCGACACCGCTTCGCCGGCCGCGTGGCGCTCCTCGAGCGACCCGAGCATCGCTTCCGTATACGCATGCAGCACCGCATGGCTGCGCGCGCGCTGCATCGGCTTGAGCGCCAGGTAGCGCGCGAGCGCCGCCGGCACGATACGGATATCGAGCGTCATCCGCTTCGGCGTCGCGCCGAAACGCATCGCGAGCCAGTGCACGGACAGGAACCGCCCGCGCGCGTCGCTGCTTTCCGCGAAACGCGTCTGCTCCGGAAAGAGATCGCAGATCACGCGGGCGAGCGCGTCGAATTCCGCGCTCTGGCATTCGATCAGATAGTCGTCCATCTCGCGCCTCCCGTCAGGCCGCCGCGCGCGCAGGCCGGCACGTCTTCACCAGTACGCCGATGAGCACCGCGGCCAGCACGAAATGCGCGGCCTCGACCCAGCCGGCCGGCAGCACGCGCACCTGATACAGCAGCGCCGGCGCGGCCGCCAGCGCATGCAGCACGATCGCGAGCGGCAACACGCCCGCGCGGCCGGCGCGCACGCCGCGCCAGACCAGCACCGACAGCGCAAGCTGCAGCACGAACGCCGCGCAGCGCTCGAGCAGCAGCATCGCGATCGACGGCCCCGACAACGTCGCCAGCATCACGTGCAGGCGCAGCACGGCATCGCCCGGCAGCCCCGCGAGCTGCGCGTCGAGCTGGCCGCGGCTCGCGAGCCACGCGAGATACGACCACTGGCCCCACACGAGTACGCCGACGAACCACGCTTCGGCGCCACCGTGGCCGATCCCGTAGCCGATTCCGCGGCTGTCGCCGGCCGACGCGCCGTAGCGGCGGTTCAGGAAACGCATCCCGAGATAGCGGCCGACTTCCTCGAACACGGCGGTCGCGAGCGCGCTGTACGCGACGAACGCGAGCGGCTGCGTGAGCCAGCCGTCGGGCGGCGTCTGGCTCAGCACGAGCCCGTGGAATGCGCGTTCGAGGATCATCGCGAACAGCGTGAAGACGGCCACGCCGACGATCGTGTCGCGGCGGTTCAGCGCGAGCGGCTTGCGCAGGATACGGAAGAGGACGAGCGGCAGAAGCGCGATGATCAGCGTGGCGGCGATCAGCACCGCCAGCGTGACGGGGGCGACAGTCATGTATTTCCTTGTTCGGGGCAGCGCACCTGACGCGCTGCGTGCCCCGAATGATACTCAGCTTGCGGTCGACGCGCGCGCAACCAGCTCGCCGGGCAACAGCGAGACGCGTACGTCGCCCGCCGCGCCGTCGATCCGCTCGTGCACGAATTCGACGGCCTTGTAGCCGATTTCGTAGGTCGGCTGCCGGATCGTCGTGATACCGATCAGCTCGGCCCATTCCGGATCGTCGATCGACAGCAGCGCCGCCTTCTGCTGCCATGCGGCGCCGAAGCGCACGCGCAGGTGGCGCGCGATCGCGAGCGCGACCGGCGCGTTCGCGGCGAACAGCGCCGCGCGCACGCCGCGCCGTGCCGCGTCGTCGATGCGGGCATCGACGTCGGCGAGCGCCGTCGCGGTCGCGTCGGGCTCGTTCAGGTCGAGCACGACGGTCGACGGCACCGTCAGCCCGCGCGCGCCCAGTGCCGCGCGGAATGCGGCCTCGCGCAGGCGCCGCGAGCTGACGCGCTCGAACGGCTGCACGACGAAATGGATCGCGTCGAAACCGTGTTCGACCAGGTGCGCGAGGGCCGTCTCGATCGCGTCGGCGTTGTCGAGGCCGATCAGGTCGGCCTCGAAGCCTTCGACGGTCCGGTCGACGAGCACGGCCGGGATGCCGGCCCCGCGCAGCGGGCGCAGCACGTCCTCATCGGCGCCGAGCGCGTTGACGATCAGCCCTTCGACGCGATAGGTCGTGAGCAGCTGCAGGAAGCGGCGTTCCATCTCGACTTCGTTCGCCGCGTGGCAGATCAGCGGCATGTAGCCGAGCGCCTGGCAGGCAGCCTCGACGCCCTGCAGCACTTCGACGGTATAGGGATTGGTCAGGTCGGCTGCGAGCATGCCGAGCAGCCGGTTGCGGCCGCGCTTGAGCCCGCGCGCCATCTGGTTCGGCCGGTAGTTGAGCCGCGCGATTGCCGCTTCGATCCGCTGGCGCAGATCGGTGGACAGCACGTGCGTCTCGCCGTTCAGGTAGCGCGACACGCTGGTTTTGCCGGTGCCGGCCTCGCGCGCGACGTCGCTGATCGTCGCCGGACGCGTTGTGGTTGGTTGCGAATCGGTCACTGTCGTGCCTCGCGACGTTCGATCCGCTCTGCGACATACGCGGGCGGACGTTTGTTGTTGGATAGGTAAGCCAACTGACGGACTCTCCTGTCGGTCAGCCGCGCCGGACCCGGCGCGGATACGGGTCGCCCGAAGCGGGCGGCAACGGCTCCAGCTTCGAGGCGACGAGCGGGCGATCATAACGCAGCCGACGGGACGGCTCCAAGTCCATCGACTCTAAACGATCGACGCGAAAAAAGCCTGTCGTACGCGGCCCCTCCCGGCCGCGCCCGCGCGCTCAGCCGGCGCGTGCGCGGGTCAGCACATCCGGATTGACGAGATTCGTGCGCAGCGTGCCGGCCAGCGCGCCGACCAGGTTTTCCGCGGCGCAGCGCGCCATCGCGTGGCGCGTCTCGTGCGTCGCCGAGCCGATATGCGGCAGCGCGACGACATTCTTCATCTGCAGCAGCGGCGAATCCGCGGCCAGCGGTTCCTTCTCGAACACGTCGAGCCCCGCGCCGCGGATCGTACCCGCACGCAGCGCATCGATCAGCGCGGCTTCGTCGACCACCGGCCCGCGCGACGCGTTGATCAGGATCGCGCCGCGCTTCATCTTCGCGAATTCGGCCGCGCCGATCAGGTGGTGCGTTTCCGGCGACAGCGGCACCTGCAGGCACACGAAATCGGACGCGGCGAGCAGTTCGTCGAGCGTCACGCGCCGTGCGCCGTACTGCGTTTCGGCTTCCGCATGCGCGGACCGGTTCGCGTACAACACCTGCATCCGGAAGCCGAGCGCCGCACGGCGCGCAACCGCGCCGCCGATCCGCCCGAGCCCGACGATGCCGAGCGTCTTGCCCTGCACGTCGGTGCCGTACAGGTCGGGACCGATGCTGCGATGCCAGTGGCCGGCCTTCACCCACTCGGCCAACTCGACCACGCGTCGCGCGGACGCGAGGATCAGCGAGAACACCGTATCGGCGGTCGATTCGGTCAGCACGTCCGGCGTATGCGCGAGCACGATCCCACGCCGCGTGAGATCCGCGACGTCGAAGTTGTCGTAGCCGACCGAAATCGTCGACCATGCCTTCAGCCGCGGTGCGCGGTCGAGCATGTCCGGCGTGACCTTCAGGCTCGCGCCGATCGCGCCGTCCGCGTCGCCGAGCGCATCGGCGAGGGCGGCGGCGCCGTCGGCCTGCACGACGTCCGCATGCTCGCGCAGGTACGCGAGGACGTCATCGGGCAGCGGTTTGTACGCGACGATACGAGGCTTCATCGGGTTCATTTTCCTTGCAGCGGCGCCGCGAGCGAATGCGTATCGGGCGCCTGGGGTTTGACGGACAGCGTGAGGACCACCGCGGCGACGAGCGCGGCGCTCATGAACGCGTAGGACGCGACGGGCGAGCCGGTCGCACCGTTCAGGTAGCCGACGAAGTACGAGCCGACGAACGAGCCGAGCGCGCCCATGCTGTTGATCAGCGCCATCGCGCCGCCGGCGACGTTCTTCGGCAGCAGTTCCGGCACGATCGCGAAGAACGGGCCGTACGGCGCGTACATGGCGGCACCCGCCACGACCAGCAGCGCATACGAGATCCAGAAGTGCGACGAGCCGAGTGCGTACGACGCGGCGAACGCGGCCGCGCCGATCAGCAGGAACGGCCACACGAAGCCGCGGCGCGAACCGACCTTGTCGGACGCCCACGACGCGGCGAGCATCGCGATCGTCGCGGCGAGATACGGCAGCGCGGACAGCCAGCCGGTCGCGACCATCCCGAGGTCGGAGCCGTTCTTGACGATCGACGGCAGCCACAGCACGAAGCCGTACACGCCGATGCTCCAGCAGAAATACTGTGCGCACAGCTTGATCACGGCCGGCGAGCGGAACGCCTCGCCGTAGTTGCGCACGGGCCTGATCGCCGCCTGCTCGGCCGCGAGCGCGGCGTCGAGGTCGCGCTTTTCCTGTGCGTTGAGCCACGGCGAATCGGAATCGGCCGGCTTGTCCTGCACGAGGAACCACCAGCACACGGCCCAGAGGACGGCCGGCACGCCTTCGGCGATGAACATGTGGCGCCAGCCGAATTCGTGCACGAGATAGCCCGAGACGATCGACATCCACAGCACGGTGACCGGGTTGCCGAGGATCAGGAACGTGTTCGCGCGCGAGCGTTCGTTCTTCGTGAACCAGTTGCTGATGTAGATCAGCATCGCCGGCATCACGGCCGCCTCGACGACGCCGAGCACGAAGCGGATCGCCATCAACGACGGGATGTTGCTGACCACGCCCGTGAGCGCCGCGCAGGCACCCCACAGGACGAGGCTGACGAACACGAGCTTCTTCACGCTGCGGCGTTCCGCATAGATCGCGCCGGGGATCTGGAAGAAGAAGTAGCCGAGGAAGAACAGCGCGCCGATCAGCGACGACAGGCCCTTGCTGATCCCGAGGTCCTGGTTGATGCCGGCCGCGGCGGCGAACCCGTAGTTCGCGCGGTCGAGGTAGGCGAGGCTGTAGGTGATGAAGACGATCGGCATGATCGTCCACCAGCGTCGAGCGGCGAGATTGGCAGTCATGGATGTGTCTCCTGAGTCGACCGGGGTGCTTCGGCACCGGCTACGGTCCCATGCAAAGCGATGAAATAGCTCGCGATTGTGCCGTGTCCGGCCTCTCATTGCGCGGTGAAGGTTTCCTCTAAGCGATCGGCGCGATTGGTGACGTTTTCGATTCGATCGAGCGCGGCACGGGTCGGCAGCCCTTCCGAGTCGCCGATCACCTGGATCGCGAGCGCGCCGATCCGGTTGCCGCGCGCCACGGCCTGCTCGACGCCGCGGCCTTCGAGCAGCGCGCTGACCACGCCGACCGCGAAGCCGTCGCCGGCGCCGACCGTATCGACGACGCGCTCGACGCGCACGCCGTCGACCGTGCCTTCGCGGCCGTCGGCGGTCAGATAGTACGCGCCTTGCGCGCCCAGCTTGATCACGACACCGCGCGCGCCTTGCGCAAGATAGAAGCCCGCGATATCGGCCGGCGTGTCGTGCCCGGTCAGTTGCCGCCCTTCGGCGATGCCCGGCAGCACCCAGTCGGCGAGCGACGCGAGCGCGTTCAGCGTCTTCGCCATCACGTCGGCGGACGGCCACAGCGTCGGGCGCAGGTTCGGGTCGAACGAGATCGTCTTGCCGGCCGCGCGCATTTCGCGCGCCAGCTTGAACGCAAGCTCGCACGACGTCGCGGAAATCGCCGGCGCGACACCCGTCAGGTGCAGGTGGCGCGCGCCGAGCACGTAGTCGGCCACGTAGTCGTCGCACGACAGGTGGCTCGCGGCCGAGCCCTTGCGGAAATACTCGACGGTCGGGTCGCTGCCGTCGTCGTTGCGCGACTTGAGCTGAAAGCCGGTCGGGTAACGCGGATCGACGGTCACGCACGACGCGTCGATGCCCTCGCGCGCCAGCGTGTCGAGCACGTAGCCGCCGAACGAATCGCGGCCGACGCGGCTCATCCAGCCGACCCGGAAGCCGAGCCGCGACAGGCCGATCGCGACGTTCAGGTCGGCGCCCGCGATCCGCTTCGCGAATTGCGTCGCATGCGCGAGATGACCGGGCTCGGTCGCGACGAACATCGCCATCGCTTCGCCGTAGGTCACGACATCGAGTTGCTGGTGCATCAGTGAATTCCTCCGGGTCCTTCGCGCATTCCTGCGCGCTTCAAGGGACTTCAAGCGGCTTCGAGCCACGCGACACGCCGGCACGCATCGCCCGCCAGGTCGGCCGCGTCGAACGGAAACTCGATGCCGCGCGGCGCCTGCTGCGGCAGCGCCGCGAGCACGCCGGTCACGAGCGGGTCGTTCGGTGCCGGCGCGGCGGCGAAACGGCGTGCGCCCTCGCCCTCGACGGCCTTGCAATGAATGTATTCCACATGCGACGCGAGCACTTGCGCGCAATCAAGCGGCGCTTCGCCCGGCCACTGCCAGTTGCCGATGTCGAACGTCATCCCGAGCGCGCGCGGCGCGCCGGCCGCATCGAGCGCGTCGAACAGCCCACGGAACTGCGCGAGCGCGCCGCCGACCGGGAGCTGGCCGTTCTCGACCACCACGCGGGCCCGCGCGCCGCGCGACAGCGCGACGATGTCGGCCGCATGCGCATCGCCGGCGAAGCCGCCGAGCTGGAATTTCACGAAGCGCGCGCCGAGCGCGTCGGCTTCCGCGAGCGTGTCGCGCAGCGCGTCGGCGTCGAGCGCGCCTGCGTCGGTGTACAAGTTGGCGGGCGTCGAGTAGACCGACCACAAGCCGTGCGCCGCGAGCTGCGCGCCAAGCGCGGCCAGCGCGTCATGCGCCGCGTCCGCTTCCGACGCGAACAGTTCGCGCCGCACCTCGAACCCGGCCGCGCCCGCCTGCGCGACGGTCGCGACGAATGCGCCGTGGCCCTCCTGACGCACGCGGTCCATCCCGAATGCGCTCGCCACGATCACGATGTCTGTCATTTCGCCCTCTTTTCCCCGGAATGGAACCGGTTCCATTTGCTTGAGACGGATGGTGCGCCTCGTGCCGGGGGCACGCCATAGAGGAAATCCCTAGGATTTTCTCCGTGCGCGCGTCAAATCCCGTTTTGCGCAAGGCTCAACGCCAGGAATTGCGCGGCGACCCGCGACGGCGCGCCGCCGTGCGGCACCAGGATGGAGAAGTGACGCGCGAGCGGCGCGGGCGCGAGCGAGCGCAGGACGAGCGCGGCATCGTCGTGACGCAGCGACATCGCGGACACGAACCCGACGCCCATTCCCGCACGCACGGCTTCTTTCACGGCCTCGACGCCCGCGATCTCGAATGCGACGCGCAGCGGCGCGCCCGTGTGCGCGAATGCGCGCTCGACGAGTTGCCGCACGGCGGAGCCCGCCTCGCGCAGGACGAGCGGATGGGCCGCCAGCGCGTCGAGCGTCACGCCGCCCGCGTGCGCGGGCCCCGCCAGCGGATGCCCGGTCGGCACGATCGCCACGATCTCGTCCTCGCGCCACGCGTGCACCGCGGTGCCCGGCGGCAGCGCCTCGCCGGGCGGCCCTTCGATCATCGCGATGTCGAGCGACGGCAGCGCCGCGACCACGTCGGCCGTATTGCCGCTCATCGTGTGGATCGCCACGCGCGGGGCGCGCGGCTGGAACGCCGCGATCAGGTAAGGCAACAGGTAGCTCGCGGGTGTCGTACTCGCGCCGATGCGCAGCGTGCCGGCTTCCAGGCCGCGCACCGCGTCGCGAAACGCGCGCGCCTGCGCGAACGTGTCGCGCTGCGCCTTCGCGTACTGCGCGAGCTGCTCGCCGACCGGGGTCAGGCGGATGCCGCGGCCTTCGCGCTGGTACAGCGGCTCGCCGAATTCGTCCTGCAGCAGCCGCAACTGGCCCGACACGGCCGGCTGCGACAGATGCAGCGCCACGGCGGCGTGGCTGATGTTCAGGTGTTCGGCGACGGCGGCGAACGTTATCAGTTGATCCGGGGTCATGGGGATAAATTATCGGCTTTCCGGATAGTTTACGTCACAAATCACAATTTTTCATATCGATATAACGAAATTAGGATTACAGCATCGCAACACGCTCCATCACGGTGCTTCCATGTCCACTGCCCCGACTCCTCATCTCAGCCCGGCCGCGCCGTCGATGCGCGGCCAGTTGAACGGCGTGCTGTTCGTCGCGCTGTTCGCCGCCGCCGTCACGAGCCTGTCCCAGCTTCCCGCGATCGCGGGGCTCGGCCTGTCGCCGCTGATCGTCGGCATCGTCGCCGGCGCGCTGTACGGCAACGCGCTGCGCGACGGCATGCCGGCAAGCTGGGCGGCCGGCGTCAATTTCTCCGCGCGCAAGCTGCTGCGCATCGCGGTCGCGTTCTTCGGGCTGCGCGTGAGCCTGCAGGAAATCGCGCAGGTCGGGCTGCCGGGCCTGACGGTGTCGGTCCTCGTCGTCGTCAGCACGCTCGCGATCGGCACCTGGGCCGGCATGAAGCTGATGAAGCTCGACCGCGATTCCGCGCTGCTGACCGCCGCCGGCAGCGCGATCTGCGGCGCGGCCGCCGTGCTCGCGTTCGAATCGACGCTGCAGTCGAAGCCGCACCAGAGCGCGATGGCCGTGGGCAGCGTCGTGCTGTTCGGCACGCTGTCGATGTTCCTGTACCCGATCGCCTATCACGCCGGTCTGCTGAACCTCGATCCGGCCGGCCTGGGCCTGTTCTTCGGCGGCACGATCCACGAGGTCGCGCAGGTGGTCGGCGCGGCGAGCGACATCAGCCCGCAGGTTGCGCACATCGCGACGATCGTCAAGATGACCCGCGTGATGCTGCTGGTGCCGGTGCTGCTGGTGCTCGGCGGGTGGCTCGCCCGCTCGGCCCGCGCCACCGCCGGCGGCGCGCAAGGCAAGCGCAAGGTGGCCGTGCCCTGGTTCGCGCTCGGCTTCCTCGGCTTCGTGATCGTCAACTCGCTGAACGTGCTGCCGACCGACGTCACGCACACGCTGAACGTGCTCGACACCTTCGCGCTGACGATGGCCATGACCGCGCTCGGCATCGAAACCCGCGTGGCGCAGATCCGCGCAGCCGGCCCGCGCGCGCTGATGACCGGCCTGATCCTGTACGTGTGGCTGATCGCCGGCGGCTACGGGATCACCTGGGCCGTGCAGCACTGGCTTGGCTGAGTTGCCCGCCCGTGACACGTCGCGCGCCGCGCCCGCCGGGAGGGTCCCGCGGGCGCGGCGCAATGCTATGCTTCGCGTCGTTTTCCATCGCCCTCTTTCAGCCGTGCTCTCGTTCCTGCTGAAGCTGCGCACTCGCGCCCAAACGCTGTTCCGCCTGTCGGACGCCCATACGATGCTGATCTGGTCGGCCATCGTCGGCGTCGGCGGCGCCTTTGCCACGATGGCGTTCCGCGAAGGCATCGACCTGATGCAGCACCTGATCTCCGGGCAAAGCGGCAGCTTCGTGCAGATGGCGAAACGCCTGCCGTGGTATGTGCGGTTCTGGATGCCGGCCGCGGGCGGCTTCCTCGCCGGCTGCGTGCTGTTGCTCGCGACGCGCGGCGACAAGAAGGCGGGCAATACCGACTACATGGAATCGGTCGCGCTCGGCAACGGGGTCGTGCCGGTACGGCAGAGCCTGTGGCGCAGCGTGTCGTCGCTGCTGACGATCGGCAGCGGCGGCTCGATCGGCCGTGAAGGCCCGATGGTGCAGCTCGCGGCGCTCGCCGCGTCGCTCGTCGGCCGCTTCGCGCATTTCGACCCGCCGCGCCTGCGCCTGCTGGTCGCTTGCGGGGCGGCCGCCGGCATCACGTCCGCCTACAACGCACCGATCGCCGGCGCGTTCTTCGTGTCGGAAATCGTGCTCGGCACGATCGCGATGGAGAGCTTCGGGCCGATGGTCGTCGCGTCGGTCGTCGCGAACATCGTGATGCGCGAATTCGCCGGCTACCGGCCGCCGTACGAGATGCCGGTATTTCCGGCCGTCACCGGCCCCGAGGTGCTGCTGTTCGTCGTGCTCGGCGCGCTGTGCGGCGTGCTCGCGCCGCAGTTCCTGCACCTGCTCGACGCGTCGAAGAACCAGTTCAAGCGGCTGCCGGTGCCGCTGCCGGTGCGGCTCGCGCTCGGCGGCCTAGTCGTCGGCGTGATCTCGGTGTGGACGCCGGACGTATGGGGCAACGGCTATAGCGTCGTGAACCAGATCCTGCATTCGCCGTGGACCTGGCAAGCGCTGGTCGCGGTGCTCGTGTTCAAGGTCATCGCCACCTCCGCCACGGTCGGCTCGGGTGCGATCGGCGGCGTGTTCACGCCGACGCTGTTCGTCGGCGCGGTGTTCGGTTCGCTGTTCGGGCTCGCGATGGAATCGCTGTGGCCCGGCCATACGTCGGCGTACTTCGCGTACGCGATCGTCGGCATGGGTGCGTTCATGGCGGGCGCCACGCAGGCGCCGCTGATGGCGATCCTGATGATCTTCGAGATGACGCTGAGCTATCAGGTCGTGCTGCCGCTGCTGGTGTCGTGCGTGTTCGCGTATTTCGTCGCGCGCGCGACGGGCACGACGTCGATGTACGAGATCACGCAGCACCATTACCAGGACGCGCAGGAGAAGCTGCGGCTGCGCACCACGCAGATGCGCGAGCTGATCCAGCCCGCGCAGACGGTCGTGCCGCTCACGGCGAGCGTCGCCGACATGACGCGCGTGTTTCTCGAATATCCGGTGAAGTACCTGTACGTCGCCGATGACGCCGGGCGCTTTCGCGGCGCGGTCGCGCTGAAGGACATCACGTCGGACCTGCTCGACAAGCGCGACACGACCGACAAGACGGCCGCGCATTACGCGCACACGCCGTTTCCGCTCCTGACGCCCGACATGCCGCTCGCCACCGCGCTCGAACGCTTCATGGCGTTCCAGGGCGAACGCCTGCCGGTGATCGAAAGCGAAACCGAGCCGACGCTCGCGGGCGTCGTCTACAAGACGTCGCTACTCGATGCGTACCGGCGGATGACCGGCGAGCGCTGATTCAGTCCGGCGCGCGCCCCAGCACCGCCCACGAGAAGAACCCCGCGAGCACGGCCTCGGCCACCTCGGCCGACACGTGCTGCGGATCGGCCGTGTAGTACGACTGCACGCCGTCGCACAGGCACATCAGCCCGAACGCAAGCGTCTCCGCCGGCAGCAGCAGCGGCGTGCCCGAGTGCTCCGAGAACGCACGGATGATGTCGGCCATCCGCGTGCGCGATTCCTGCAGGAACTGGTTGAAGCGCACGCGGAATTTCGCGTCGCGCGCGGCCTGCAGTTTCGCCTCGCCCCACAGCAGGTGGCACCGGTCGTCGATATGCATCCGCCGGTAGTAGGCGAGCGCGGTCGCCTCCATCTGCTCGCGCGACCCGCCCCCGTCGAAGATCTGCCGCAACTCGGCCTGCACCGACGCGTGATCGCGCTCCAGCAACTCGAGCAGCAGGTCGGACTTGCTGCGGAAATTCGAATAGAACGCGCCGCGCGTGTAGCCCGCTGCCGCCGCAATGTCCTCGACGCTTGCGGCGACATAGCCTTTCTTCAGAAAAATCCGGTGCGCGGCAATCAGCAGACGTTCGCGCGTCTGGTCCCTGCTCTGCTCCCGGGTCAAGCGCGTTGGTTGTTTCATGCCGCGAAGTCTAGCACCAACCTGGCGCCAACTGGCTTTCAGATTCATCTTTGCATTCAGATACAGGTGTGTATTAGAATTCGCCACAGTTTCTGAAAGATGGTGTCCGCGCGCATCGTTGCGCGCCGCTCGGGGCAAGCGCCCGCCGCTTGCCGGTTTCGCTCCGTTCTTACCGCCTCTGGGGGTTTCGTGAATCGCTCCGGTTCCCGCGCCGCGCTGCTGATCGGCGCCGCGCTCGTCCTTGCCGCCTGTCATCCGAAAGAATCCGCGCCGCCCGCTCCGCGCCCCGTCGTTGCCCAGCCGGCCCGCGCCGACGGCGTCGCGGTGTCGCGCACGCTCCCCGGCGAGATCCAGCCGCGCTACGCCACCCCTTTGTCGTTCCGCATCGCGGGCAAGATCATCGAGCGCAAGGTGCGCCTCGGCGATTCGGTCAAGGTCGGCCAGGTCGTCGCGCTGCTCGATCCGTCCGACGTCGAGAAGAACGCCGCGAGCGCGCAGGCGCAACTCGATGCCGCGACGCACAGCCTCGCGTTCGCGAAGCAGCAGCTCGACCGCGACCGCGCACAGGCGCGCGAAAACCTGATCGCGACCGCGCAGCTCGAGCAGACCGAGAACAGCTACACGTCGGCGCTCGCGCAGCGCGACCAGGCGCAGCAGCAGCTCGCGCTCGCCCGGAACCAGCTTCGCTACGCGACGCTCGTCGCCGATCACGCGGGCTACATCACCGCCGAACAGGCCGACACCGGTCAGAACGTGTCGGCCGGCCAGGCCGTCTACCAGCTCGCGTGGTCCGGCGACGTCGACGTCGTCAGCGACGTGCCCGAAGCCGCGCTTGCGTCGCTCACGCCCGGCCACGCGGCCAGCGTCACGCTGCCGTCGCTGCCGGGCCGCCAGTTCGCCGCGAAGGTGCGCGAAATCGCGCCGGCCGCCGATCCGCAAAGCCGCACGTATCGCGTGAAGCTCACGCTCGCCGCGCCCGATCCGGCGATCCGGCTCGGGATGACGGCCAGCGTCGCGTTCGACGGCGCACCGGCCGCCGGCGACGCGCCGTCGATCACGCTGCCCGCGACCGCGCTGTTCCACGACGGCGCGCAGCCGGCCGTGTGGGTCGTGCGCACGAAGGACGACACGCTCGAGCTGCGCCGCGTCGACGTCGCGCGCTTCAACGAGCGCACGGTGACGGTGTCGCACGGGCTGCAGCCCGGCGAGCGCGTCGTGCTGCAGGGCGTGCACACGGTCAGCGCGGGCGAGAAGGTCCGCGCGATCGCGCCGCTGCATCCGGAGGACTTCGCATCGTGAGCGTTTCGTATACGAAGAAGGCCGCTTCAATCTCTCCGCGTGGGCGCTGCGCCACCAGGCGCTGGTCGTCTACCTGATCGCGCTCGCGACGCTCGCGGGCATCCTCGCGTACACGCGGCTCGCGCAGTCCGAAGACCCGCCGTTCACGTTCCGCGTGATGGTGATCCGCACCTTCTGGCCCGGCGCGACCGCGCGGCAGGTGCAGGAACAGGTGACCGACCGGATCGGCCGCAAGCTGCAGGAAACGCCGGCCATCGACTTCCTGCGCAGCTATTCGCGCCCCGGCGAATCGCTGATCTTCTTCACGATGAAGGATTCGGCGCCCGTGAAGGACGTGCCCGAGACCTGGTACCAGATCCGCAAGAAGGTCGGCGACATCGGCTATACGCTGCCGCCCGGCGTACAGGGCCCGTTCTTCAACGACGAATTCGGCGACGTCTACACCAACATCTGGACGCTCGAAGGCGACGGCTTCACGCCCGCGCAACTGCACGACTATGCCGATCAGTTGCGCACCGTGCTGCTGCGCGTGCCGGGCGTCGGCAAGGTCGACTATTTCGGCGACCCCGACCAGCGGATCTTCATCGAGGTGAACAACGCGCAGCTCACGCGCCTCGGCATCTCGCCGCAACAGCTCGGCCAGGCGATCAACGCGCAGAACGACATCTCGTCGGCCGGCGTGCTGACGACCGCCGACGATCGCGTGTTCGTGCGGCCGAGCGGCCAGTTCGACAACGTCGATGCGATCGCCGACACGCTGATCCGCATCAACGGCCGCACGTTCCGGCTCGGCGATCTCGCGACCGTGAGGCGCGGCTACGACGACCCGGTCGTCACGCAGATGCGCGCGGCCGGCTCAGGCGCGGCCGGCTCAGGTGCGGCCGGCAAGGCCGTGCTCGGCATCGGCGTGACGATGCAGCCGGGCGGCGACGTGATCCGGCTCGGCAAGGCGCTCGACGCCGAATCGAAGGACCTGCAGGCGCAACTGCCGGCCGGCCTCAAGCTGGTCGAGGTGTCGAGCATGCCGCACGCGGTCGCGCATATTCGGTCGACGATTTCCTCGAAGCCGTCGCCGAAGCGGTCGCGATCGTGCTGGTCGTGAGCCTCGTGTCGCTCGGCCTGCGCACCGGGATGGTCGTCGTGATCTCGATCCCGGTCGTGCTCGCGGTCACCGCCCTCTTCATGTACCTATTCGACATCGGGCTGCACAAGGTGTCGCTCGGCACGCTCGTGCTCGCGCTCGGGCTGCTCGTCGACGACGCGATCATCGCGGTCGAGATGATGGCCGTGAAGCTCGAACAGGGCTACACGCGCGCACGCGCCGCCGCGTTCGCCTATACGAGCACCGCGTTCCCGATGCTGACCGGCACGCTCGTCACGGTGTCGGGCTTCCTGCCGATCGCGCTCGCGAAATCGAGCACCGGCGAATACACGCGCTCGATCTTCGAGGTGTCGGCGATCGCGCTGATCGCGTCGTGGTTCGCGGCCGTCGTGCTGATTCCGCTGCTCGGCTACCACATGCTGCCCGAGCGCAAGCGGCACGCGCACGAGGCGCACCTGCCCGACGACCACGAGCACGACATCTACGACACGCGTTTCTACCGCCGCCTGCGCGGCTGGATCGACTGGTGCATCGAGCGGCGCTTCGTCGTGCTGCTGATCACGGGCGCCCTGTTCGTCGTGGCACTGATGGGCTTTTCGCTCGTGCCGCAGCAGTTCTTCCCGAGTTCCGATCGCCCCGAGCTGCTCGTCGACCTGCGTCTGCCGGAAGGCGCGTCGTTCGCGGCGACGCTGCGCGAGACCGAGCGCCTCGAGAAAGTGATCGACAAGCGTCCCGAGATCGATCATTCGGTGAGCTTCGTCGGCAGCGGCGCGCCGCGCTTCTACCTGCCGCTCGACCAGCAGCTTCAGTTGCCGAACTTCGCGCAGTTCGTGATCACCGCGAAATCGGTGAAGGATCGCGAGAAGCTCGCGACCTGGCTCGAAACCACGCTGCGCGAGCAGTTCCCGGCCGTGCGCTGGCGGCTGTCGCGGCTCGAGAACGGCCCGCCGGTCGGCTACCCGGTGCAGTTCCGCGTGAGCGGCGACAGCATCGCGACGGTCCGCTCGATCGCCGAGAAGGTCGCGGCGACGATGCGCGGCGACGCGCGCACGGTCAACGTGCAGTTCGACTGGGACGAACCGGCCGAGCGCTCGGTGCGCTTCGAGATCGACCAGAAGAAGGCGCGCGAACTGAACGTCACGTCGCAGGACGTCTCGAGCTTCCTCGCGATGACGCTGTCCGGCACGACCGTCACGCAGTACCGCGAACGCGACAAGCTGATCGCGGTCGACCTGCGCGCGCCGAAGGCCGATCGCGTCGACCCCGCGAAGCTCGCCGGCCTCGCGCTGCCGACCCCGAACGGCCCGGTGCCGCTCGGCTCGCTCGGCCGCTTCAAGCCGACGCTCGAATACGGCGTCGTGTGGGAGCGCGACCGCCAGCCGACCATCACCGTGCAGTCGGACGTACGCGCCGGCGCGCAGGGCATCGACGTCACCCATGCGGTCGACGCGAAGCTGAACGCATTGCGCGCGCAGTTGCCGGTCGGCTACCAGATCAACATCGGCGGCTCGGTCGAGGAAAGCGCGAAGGCGCAGAACTCGATCAATGCGCAGATGCCGCTGATGGCGATCGCCGTGTTCACGCTGCTGATGATCCAGCTGCAGAGCTTCTCGCGCGTGCTGATGGTCGTGCTGACCGCGCCGCTCGGGCTGATCGGCGTGGTCGCCACGCTGCTGCTGTTCGGCCAGCCGTTCGGCTTCGTCGCGATGCTCGGCGTGATCGCGATGTTCGGGATCATCATGCGCAACTCGGTGATCCTCGTCGACCAGATCGAACAGGACATCGCCGCCGGCCACGGCCGCGTCGACGCGATCATCGGCGCGACCGTGCGGCGGTTCCGCCCGATCACGCTGACGGCCGCGGCCGCCGTGCTCGCGCTGATCCCGCTGTTGCGCTCGAACTTCTTCGGGCCGATGGCGACCGCGCTGATGGGCGGCATCACGAGCGCGACCGTGCTGACGCTGTTCTACCTGCCCGCGCTGTATGCGACGTGGTTCCGCGTGAAGCGCGACGAACGCGACCCGCAGGACGGCCCTCCGCAGGGTGGCCACGCTTCCGGCGACGCCGCGCCGTCGGGAGCCTGATCATGGAGCTGTCGATGAATCTGATGACGAACACCGCGCGCGCGCTCGCGGCCGCGGGCCTCGCCGGCCCGCTCGCGGGCTGTTCCTGGTTCGCGCCGAGCGGCGAGCCGCCCGCGATGCCGTCGCCCGCGCACTACGGCACCACGCCGCAAGCCGGGCAGACGGTCGCGGCGCAAGGCGTCGCGCAGCAGTTCGAGGTCGGCGCGCAGCCGGTGCCCGACTGGTGGAAGCAGTACCGCTCCGATGCGCTGAACGCGCTCGTCGACGAAGGGCTGCGCAACAGCCCGACGCTCGGTGCGGCATCGCACTCGCTGGATGCCGCGCGCGAACAGCTGCGCGGGCAGATCGGCAGCTCGATGCTGCCGTCGATCGACGCAGGCGCACAGGCCACGCGCCAGCGTGCGCTCGGTGTGCCGATCCCCGCGCTCGGCGCGCCGACGCTGCTGTACGACACGTTCGTCGGCCAGTTGCAGGCGAGCTACACGATCGACCTGTTCGGCGCGTCGCGTTTCGCGAACCGCGCGCTGGCGCGACGCGTCGACGTCAGCGCGTTCCAGCTCGAATCCGCGCGGCGCGCGCTGGCCGCGAACATCGTCACCGCGTCGATCACGGTGTCGGTGCTGAATGCGCAGATCGACACGACCGAACGGCTCGTCGCACTCGCCGATGCGCAGGCGCGCGACGCGGAGCGCCGCTATGCGCTCGGTTCCGCGTCGCGCAGCGACGCGCTGAACGCGCGGCAAAGCGCCGACACGTTCGCGGCGAGCCTGCCCGCGCTGCGCCAGCAGCGCGACTCGGCCCGCCATGCGCTCGCGGTGCTGGTCGGCCGCACGCCCGACCGGCCGCCGGCCGATCTCACGCTCGCCGACCTGCACCTGCCCGAACAGGTGCCCGTCGTCGTGCCGTCGGACCTGCTGCGGAGCCGCCCGGACATCCAGGCCGCCGACGCGGGGCTGAAGGCGGCCGCGGCCGAAGTGGGCCTCGCGACCGCGCAGATGTTCCCGCAACTGTCGCTGTCGGCCGCGATGGGCAAAGGCGGCTTCAGCTGGCCGGCGATGCTGTCGGGCGCCGGCGCGATCTGGAACGTCGGCGCGTCGCTGAGCCAGCCGATCTTCCACGGCGGCGCACTGCTCGCGCAGCGCCGCGCGGCCAAGGCGACCTACGAGGCCGCCGTCGACCAGTACAGGCAGGCCGTGCTCGGCGCGTTCCAGAACGTCGCCGATTCGCTCGCGGCGCTCGAGCACGATGCGCAGGCGCTCGACGCGTCGTCGCGCGCCGCGTTGTCCGCGCGGGGCGCGTACGACGACGCGGCGGCCCGCGTGCGGCTCGGCGCGCTGCCGCCGTCGGCCGCGCGCGCCAGCGAACTGCAGTATCGCAATGCCCGGCTCGACGAGATCCGCGCGACCGGCGCGCGGTTCGCGGACACCGCGCGGCTCTACCAGGCGATGGGCACGCCGCCGGTCGAGACGGCGGCCGGCCAGCAAGCCCGCGCCGCCGTGCCGAGCGCGCCGCCATCGCCGCAATGAGCCGGCCCGGGCGTCGGGTTCCGCGCCCGACGCCCACTCTTCCGCTTGACCCTCACGTAGCGTAACGTTCGAGACTCCAGTGTGCGTACCGAACGGAGGAACGAATGCGACTGAAAGTGGGAGAACTGGCGAAACGCAGCGGGCTGACCGTCCGCACGCTTCATCACTATCACGCGATCGGTCTGCTGACGCCTTCGGCACGCGCCGACAACGGCTACCGGCTGTACGACCGCCACGACATCGCCCGGCTCCACCAGATCCAGGCGTTGCGTCGCTTCGGCCTGTCGCTCACCGAAATCGGCGACCACCTGAACCAGCCCGGCACTCCGCTCGTCGAGCTCGTCGCGAAGCAGATCGCGCTGCTCGACCGTCAGCTCGCGCAGACCGCGCAGCTGCGCGAGCGGCTCGTGAGCCTGCATGCGCAGCTCGCCGCGGGCACGGAGCCGGAGCTGGCCGATTGGCTCACCACACTGGAGTTGATGACCGTGTACGACAAATATTTTTCCGAGGAAGAACTCGCGCGCCTGCCGATGTACCAGAAAAGCCAGGCGGGCGACGCCGAATGGATCGCACTCGTCGACGAAGTGCGCGCGCTGCACGACGCGGGCATCCCCGCCGAGGACGAACGCGCCCGTGCGCTCGCCAGTCGCTGGATGACGCTGCTCGTGCGCGACACGAACAACGATCCGCGGCTGCTGGCGAAGCTGAACCTGATGCACGAACAGGAACCGGCGATGCAGTCGAAGATCGGCATCTCGACCGCGCTGCGCGACTACGTGCTGCGCGCGTCGTCCGAAAACAAGATGCGGATCTTCGAGAAGTATCTCGCGCCGGACGAGATCCGCTTCATGCGCGCGCACTACGGCGAACGCGCGATGGAATGGCCGCAACTGATGGGCGACGTGCGCGACGCGATCGATGCGGGCACCCGACCGGCTTCGCCGGAAGGCCGCGCGCTCGCGCAGCGCTGGCTCGAGCTGTTCTGCAGCTATGCCGGCCACGATCCGGCCACGCACGCGAAATTCCGCGAGGCGATGATGAACGAGCCCGCACTGAGGCAGGATACGTGGGTCGACGACACGCTGATCGGTTTCGTGCGGGAGGCGATGGCGCAGTTGAATCCGCAGCATTGACCGACGCTCGGCCTGGCCGCATGCGCACCGCATGCGCACCGCATGCGGCCAGGCCGCCTGACAGCCTGACGGAATGCGCGCGATTACGGATAGGCGCGCAGGCTGACGCCGCGCCAGTGCTTCGTCATGTAGCGCAGAAACACGGGTTGGGCTTTCAGGTCCGCATTCGGGACGGGCGCCGCGCCGCCGTCCATCACCTTGCCGTTCAGCGTGATGGTTTCCTCGCCGCGCAGCACGTATTTCCTGCCCTGATCGATCAGGAAATACTTGACCTCGTCGGGGCTGACGTCGCCGCGGCAGCCGATCTTGTACGCGAACAGGAACTGCTTGCGGCCGTTGCCGAGCAGGTCGCGCATTTCGACCGATGACGGCACGACGGCGAGAATCTTGTCCACCTGGCATTGCGTCACGTCGTCGCGCACCTTCCAGTCCGGCTGTCCGTTCAGCGTCCCGACTATCCTCAGCTGCGCGCCGTCCGGACGCGGGGTCTCCGTGAACGTGACCGCGTGCGCGCCGGCCGTGTCGGTCCACGTGTACTCGGCCGCATGAACGGCGTGACTGAACAGCATGGCGGCGATCGCGGGCCATGCGTGGCGGAAGCTTGTTTTCATTGTGATGGCGAACCTCGGAATGGACGCGCCATTATCCCGAAAGGCGCACGCCGCCGCCATGCAATCGCGCCGACTCACCACTTGCAGCCGGCATCGCGCACCGCGTCGATCGCGAGCGCAGGAATCGCGAGCAGCCCCATCCCCGCATGCGCATTGCGGCAGTCGGCGCGGCGCGCCTCCGACATCCCGCGCGCGAGCGTGGCGTCCGCCGTTGTCCGCCTCGACGCGCCCGCGACCGCGCCGGACGAAGCCCCCAGCCCGCTGATGGTCGCGGCCGCCGGACTGCGCCCGACCGTTCGCGGCGCGCCGATCGCATCCAGGTCGCCCCGCCAGTCGACGCCGGGCGCCGGCGCGTCGGCCGGGCTGCTTTCGGGGGCGCTCACGGCGTCCGCACGCGTAACGGCCTCCGCTTTCGGCATTCGGGGCGCCGCTGCGGACGAACGCGCCGGCACGCGTGTCGTCATGCTCGCGTCCCGATCGCGCAACGGGCGTGCGCCGCCGGACCCGGCCGCATCCGTCCGGCCACGAACCGGCGCGATCGTCGCCGGCGCGCGCTGCGGCTGCGCCGGCGCCGGCGCCGGCGTCTGCAACGGAATCAGCTCGACGCTCAACGCCCGCCTGGCCGTGTCCGCGGCCGGCAGTCTCGCGGCGCGCTCGGCCGTCGACGCCGACCGCAGCGCCAGCCAGCCGAGCAGATGGAGCGACAACGCCACGACGAACGCCAGCACGCCAACGCCCAGCCGCCGCGCATCGATCTTGCCGACTGCGATGCTCCCCGTCATGCCCGAGCCGCGCGTTTGCGCGACGCGTCAGCCCGCGTCGGCGACACCGTCATCGCTGAACGCGAGCAGGTCGCCGGGCTGGCAGTCGAGATAACGACAGATCGCCTCGAGCGTCGCGAAACGGATGCCCTTGACCTTCCCTTGCTTGAGCAGCGACAGATTCTGTTCGGTGATGCCGACCGCCGCCGCGAGATCCTTCGAGCGGACCTTGCGCGTCGCGAGCATCACATCGAGCTTGACCACGATCGACATGGCGCGCCTCAGACGAACTGCCGATGTTCGGCATCGAGTTCGCTCGCCTGCCGGAGGATATGCGCGATGACCGCGATGCAGGCCGCGGTGAACAGCGCGACCACGTACGGCATGCCGATGCTGATCGTGACGACACGGTGTCCGGCCGGCTCGCGCAGCGTCGCCCACACGCTCAGGAGCGGTTCGCACACGATGCTCAGCAGGACCCACAGACCGACCGCGCGCCCCATCTTGCCGAGGTGCCGGGCGGCGTCCGCCGAGAAATAGTCGCCGCCCGCATAGCGGCGGAACAGCAGGCGCAGATGCCGCAGGCCGTTCGCGAGCGCGATCAGCGGCACGCTCGACAGCAGGATGCCGACCGCCTTCTGCCACCACGGGAACGCGGCGACGTCGACGCCGAGCCCGGTGATCACCGAATCGGTCAGGCCGAAGCCGAGGCCCGCGCCGGACGGCGTCGCGTTCAGCGACGGCGCCACCCAGCATGCGGCGTTGAGCACCAGCATGCCGACGATGAACCACAGCGTGACGGTGGCCATCTGCTGGCTGATACGGGCAATGCGATCGGCAGGCATGCGAATTCCTCGCGGTAGGGAGAACATGCCCGGATTCTAGGCGATAAATTATCGTAAAACAATCATTAATGATTGTTCGGGTTTTAATATTTGTCGCAATGCATGCATGTGCGGAGATGGGATGCCGTCACGCATCCCGCGTCGCGAGCCCGAGCGCACGCAGCCGCCGGTACAACGTCCGCTCGCTCATCCCGACCTGTTCGGCGAGCGCCTTGCGCGTGCCGTCGAACGTGCGCGCGATGCGCACGAGCTCGTCGTCGGACGGCGCGCGCGACGCGTCCGGCAGCCGCGACGCCGCGTCCGCACATGCGATCTCATCAGGCAGGTGCTCGCTGCGGATCGTCCCGTCGTCCGCGAACAGGCACGCGCGTTCGAGCACGTTGCGCAGCTCGCGGATATTGCCCGGCCACGCATACGCATCGAGACACGCGCGCGCGGCGTCGGTCAGCGTGTGCGGCGCGGCGAGCGCGTCGCCGGCCCCGGCGCGCGCGTTCGCGATTCGCCGCAGGATCGATTCGGCCAGCAGCGCGACGTCCCCGCGCCGCTCGCGCAACGCCGGCAGCGGAATCGGAAACGCGTTGATCCGGTAGTAGAGGTCCTGCCGGAACCGGCCGTCGTCGATCATCTCGCGCAGCGGCTTGTGCGTCGCCGCGACCAGCCGGAAGTCCGCGCGCAGCGCCTCGACGCCGCCGACGCGGCGGAACGTGCCCGACTCGATCAGCCGCAGCAGCTTCACCTGCATCGGCAGCGGCACGTCGCCGATCTCGTCGAGAAACAGCGTGCCGCCCTGCGCGGTCTCGACGAGGCCCGGCTTGCGCTGGTTCGCGCCCGTGAACGCGCCCTTCTCGTAACCGAACAGTTCGCTCTCGAACAGCGTCTCGGCGATCCCCGAGCAATCGACGACGACGAACGGCCCCATCGCGCGATCGCTCGCCTCGTGCAGCGCGCGGGCGAACAGTTCCTTGCCGGTGCCCGATTCGCCGAGCAGCAGCACCGGCAGCATCGACGGCGCGACACGCTGCAGCGCGCCGAGCGCCGCATTGAACGCGTCGGCGCCGCCGACGAGCCCTTCCGCACTCGGCTGCGCGGATGCGCTGCGCACCGTGGTCAGCCGCTCGACGTACGCGATCACGCTGCCGTGCGCGTCGAAGATCGGCCGCAATTCGACGTCGACGTGCTCGGGGCCGCGCGGCGTGTGATGGATGTGCAGCACGCGGTTCAGCCCGCGCGACTCGAGCGCCTGCTTCATCGGGCAATGCTCGCCGGCCTGGTCGCACGGCACGTCGTAGTGATGCGAGACCTGGAAGCAGTGCCGGCCCACGTGCTCGACGCCCGCGACGCCGAACTGGCGCCGGTACGCATCGTTCGCCGCGAGGATGCGGTAGTCGGGATCGACGACGATCATCGGCTGCGGATCCTGCTCGAGATACGCGACGAGCGCGCGCACGTCGGGCGCGGCGCTGCGCGGCTGCGCTGGAACGATCGGGATGACGTCGTGCTGGCTCATGGTCGGGTTCGGCGGGGTCTGTCATGTGGACCGCCAATTCTGCCACGAGACTGCCAGAAGTGGCAGCATGCGCGCGCCGGCAGGTTGCGCGCGGCGCCGCCCGCCGCGTGCCCGCCGGTAAAAACCCGAACTGAATCAAGCCCCTGGCGCGTTTCCCGATGCGTCACGGTCACCTGGCACGTTTTTTGTACTACCGAACGCCGATTGCAGAACCTGAATGAGGACGATCCCGTGAGCAACCTGCCCGTCATGTCGGTCGAAGGCTTTTTCGACCCGGCGACCCACACCGTCAGCTATCTCCTGCTCGATACCGCGAGCCGCGCATGCGCGCTGATCGACAGCGTGCTCGACTACGACCCGACATCCGGCCGCACGCACACGGCCAGCGCCGACCGGCTGATCGCCCGCGTCGCCGAACTCGGCGCGGACGTGCACTGGCTGCTGGAAACCCACGTGCACGCCGACCACCTGTCGGCCGCGCCGTACCTGAAGGAACACGTCGGCGGCCGGATCGCGATCGGTTCGCACGTGCGCCGCGTGCAGCACGTGTTCGGCACGCTGTTCAACGCGGGCCCCGGCTTCGCGCAGGACGGCCGCCAGTTCGACCGGCTGCTCGACGACGGCGACACGCTCGCGCTCGGCGCGCTGACGATCCGCGCGCTGCATACGCCGGGCCACACGCCCGCGTGCATGACCTACTGCGTCGACGACGCGACGCAGCGCGCGGCATTCGTCGGCGACACGCTGTTCATGCCCGACTACGGCACGGCCCGCTGCGACTTCCCGGGCGGCGACGCGCGCACGCTGTACCGCTCGATCGCGCGCGTGCTCGGCCTGCCGCCCGACACGCGCCTGTACCTGTGCCACGACTACCAGCCGGGCGGCCGCGACGTGCAGTTCGTGACGACCGTGGCCGAGCAGCGCCGCGCGAACGTGCACGTGAAGGACGGCGTGACCGAGGACGATTTCGTCGCGATGCGTACCACGCGCGACGCCACGCTCGCGATGCCGGTGCTGATGCTGCCGTCCGTGCAGGTCAACATGCGCGCCGGCCACTTGCCCGAGCCGGAAGACAACGGCGTGCGCTACCTGAAGATCCCGCTCGACGCGATCTGAGCGCCCCGCCGGCGCCCCAACCGAAGGACCCCCGACATGAACATCCGCAAGCTGACCGACACGCTGTCGGTCTCGCCGCAGATCACGGCGGCCGACCTGCCCGCGCTTCACGCGGCCGGCATCCGCGCGATCGTCTGCAACCGCCCCGACGGCGAAGGCCCCGACCAGCCGACCGTCACCGAAATCCGCGCGGCCGCCGCGCCGCTCGGCATCGACGTGCTTTACCTGCCGGTCGATACGGGCAAGGTGACCGACGACCAGGCCGCGCAATTCGGCGCACTCGTCGCGTCGCTGAATGAGTCACTGCACGCGCCGGTACTCGCGTACTGCCGCAGCGGCACGCGTTCGGCCACGCTGTGGGCGTTGTCGCAAGCCGGCCTGCGTCCGCTGAACGACATCGTCGCGACGGCCGCCGCGGCCGGTTACGACCTGCGCGCAATCGCGTCGCGTGTGGTGCAACGCGGCAAGCAGGCGGCACCGGCCGTCGACGCGCGGCACGACATCGTGATCGTCGGCGCGGGCGCGGCCGGCATCGCGGTCGCGTCGAGCCTGCTCGCGCGCGACGCGTCGCTCGACATCGCGGTGATCGATCCGGCCGACGTCCACTACTACCAGCCGGGCTGGACGATGGTCGGCGCGGGCGTATTCCGGCCCGAGACCACCGCGCGCCGGATCACCGACGTGCTGCCGCGCGGCGTGCACCGGATCCAGGCCGCCGTCGCGGGCTTCGAGCCCGACGCGCACACGGTCGTGCTAGACGGCTGCCGCCGCATCGGCTATCGCAAGCTCGTCGTGTGCCCGGGGCTCAAGCTCGACTGGCACGCGATCGAAGGCCTCGCCGACACGCTCGGCCGCAACGGCGTCACGTCCAACTACCGTTACGACCTCGCGCCGTACACGTGGGAGCTCGTGCGCGCGTTCCGCGGCGGCAACGCACTGTTCACGCAGCCGCCGATGCCGATCAAGTGCGCAGGCGCCCCGCAGAAGGCGATGTACCTGTCGTGCGACCACTGGCGGCGCGCGGGCCGCCTCGAGGCCGCGAACGTCGAATTCCTGAATGCGGGCGGCGCGCTGTTCGGCGTCGCCGACTACGTCCCCGCGCTGATGGAGTACGTGAAACGCTACGACATCGCGTTGTCGTTCGGCCACAACCTGGTCTCGATCGACGGGCCCGCGCGCCGCGCGACGTTCGCGCGCGCGCTGCCCGACGGCGGCAAGGAAACCGTGGTGCGCTCGTTCGACATGATCCACGTCGTGCCGCCGCAGAAGGCGCCCGATTTCGTGCGGTCCAGCCCGCTCGCCGATGCGGCCGGCTGGATCGACGTCGATCCGGCGACGCTGCGCCACCGGCAGTATCCGGACATCTACGCGCTCGGCGACGCCACCAACACGACCAATGCGAAAACGGCCGCGGCCGCCCGCAAGCAGGCGCCCGTCGTCGCGCACAACCTGCTCGCGTCGCTCGGCCGCGCGCACGGCGGCGCCGCCTACGACGGCTACGGCTCGTGCCCGCTCACCGTCGAGCGCGGCAAGATCGTGCTCGCCGAATTCCTGTACGGCGGCAAGGTCGCGCCGACCTTCCCCGCGTGGCTGATCGACGGCAAGCGCCCGTCGCGGCTCGCGTGGCTACTCAAGGAACGCGTGCTGCCGCCGCTCTACTGGAAGGCGATGCTCAAGGGCCGCGAATGGCTCGCGAAACCCGCGATCGCGCGTTGACCGGAGCCCGATGACGTCATGCTGATTTCCCTCGTACTGGGCGGTTTCGTCGGCGCCGTGCTCGGCCTGACCGGCGCCGGCGGCGGCATCCTCGCGGTGCCCGCGCTGGTCGTCGGCATGAGCTGGCCGATGCAGCAAGCCACGCCCGTCGCGCTCGTCGCGGTGGCCGGCAGCGCGGCGCTCGGCGCACTCGAAGGCTTCCGCCGCGGGCTCGTGCGCTATCGCGCGGCCTTGCTGATGGCGGTGGCCGGCGTGCCGCTGACCACGCTCGGCGTACGGCTCGCGCACGTGCTGCCGCAGCGCCTGCTGCTCGCGCTGTTCGCGCTGACGATGCTGATCGTCGCCGGCCGCCTGCTGCGGCAGGCGCTGCGCACGCCTGGCGGCGCCGTGCAGGCTTCGCCGCTGTGCGTCGGCCGCGTGAATCCCGATACCGGCCGTCTCGTGTGGTCCTGGCCGGTCGGTGTGGCGCTGGCCTCGACCGGTGCGTTGACGGGCCTGATGACGGGGCTGCTCGGCGTCGGCGGCGGCTTCGTGATCGTGCCGATGCTGCGCAAGTTCACGAACGTGTCGATGCATGGCGTGGTCGCGACGTCGTTGATGGTGATCGCGCTCGTCGGCACCGGCGGCGTGTTCGCGACGCTCGTGTCGGGCACGCGCGCACCGCTCGACGTGACGCTGTGGTTCACCGCCGCGACCGCGCTCGGCATGGCCGCCGGTCGCGGCGCGTCGCGCTTCCTGTCCGCGCGGCACGTGCAGGCCGGGTTCGCGGCCGTGCTCGTGTGTGTCGCGCTTGGGTTGCTTGTGAAGGCGGGGTTGGGTGGGTGAGCGGAGGGGCGGCATCGCGAACGTCGCGGTGCCGCCTCACTGTCCGTCGAAGTGACAACCTCCCTGCGGACATATCGGCCCTACCCGATCTAATACTGGGTCGCGTCGACCTTTACCTCGATCCTCGTATATTCCGGTCCTAGCAATTGCATTCGTTCAGTTTGCCCGCGCTCATCAGTCATCCCGACATAATGGGCGGCGCTCGTGGTGATTCGGTAGCAAACGTGCGCGAGTGGCTTCGAGGAAGACTCAAGGAACAACGCTTTATCTTCGGTGTGTGCCGTCCATCTCTCCGTCGCAACAATGCGAGCCGTTGCCGGCTCGCGCTTGTCCGCACACGTGAAACGATTACTGTCCGGTACGGGACCGGGCGTAGCCTCAGTGACTGCATAGCTGGCAACACCTCGCAAACCCGGCGTATTGCAAAGGCTCTGACAACCTTCCGGCGGGCATTTCGGGACAAATTCAACGCCGACTTGATGTACGTCGTCGGGGTCAGGCTTGCCGTCCTTCCCCTGAATTATCCGCTCTTGAACCCACACGTCTTGAGGATCCATTCCCAGTCGAACAAGGAAGGATTTCATTGCCTCACCGCGCAGCTTTGCCAACTCTTTCGGATTGCGCTCCCACGCAAAAGCGGCTGCATCTATCGTTGCTGATGCCCCTTCACGTGTCCACTCTCTCGCAGTTAGAAAGTGCCTGACAACGCTCAACCGATCGCTGTTGCCGATTTCTACAGAATTCAATGGCAGCTGCATATTGTCTAGTTCCAGCACTTTACATGCATATGCCTTTGACGAGCCGAGCACAAACGCGATGAGAAGTAATGTTGACCGATTCATTATTTTGGCCCCGCTAACGAGCCAAAACGAACCACGCGATGCTGTCCGCATTGTTAATAGCCTGTTCAGGATGTTCTTTCGCCAATCGTCCGCAAGCCCAACGACCATACGCGCCCGGATAGTCCTCGGAACAAGGTTCCTGAATTCTGCGTCGCTCATGTTAGGGCAGATAGGCGGACCGTTCAGCGACAGCGGAACTACAACCTTCGAACCGGGGGCCGTGTTCGATTCGCCGCTTGCGACGTGAATCCACCCACCGTTTCCTTGCGCATTTGCATTGTCTCTTTCCATGTTTTTTAGTCATCCACATTAAATATTCCCCTCGCCAACCTAACACCGACCCAACAGTGGGATCAATTGTCCGAGTACGAAAAGGTGATAACGGTTTTCTGGTATTCGAACGAATGTCACGAAAAGCTAGCGGGCAAACGATGGCGGGGGTGAAAGTGAATTATTCGGAGGAGCGGCGTCGGCCGGATGCCCGTAGGCCATGCCCATCAGCAGACGACGATCGCGCACCCCCGTTGCCAAGGACATCCAGAATTGTCCACAATGCTGGCGGAACCGGTGCGCTAAAGCCGGTTCCTCGCGGCGTCGCGGCACACCGCGAACCAAACACGTCAAAAGGATCCCGGCCATGCCGATCAACAAAAGAGGATGCACGGCGATTGCGGCGTTGATGCTCACGCCGCTCGCCGCGTTCGCAGCACCCGCCTATACCGCTGCATTGACCCTCGCCAGCCTCTCCCCGTCCGTCGGCGGAACCGACAAGGCAACGCTGCAGCTCGCCAACACCGGCACCGCGCCCGCCGCTGCCGGCCTGACGATCGGCATGCCCGCCGGCTTTACGGCGGACGGCTTGACGAGCGCGTGCGGCGGCGCGCTCACCGCCAGCGACGCCACTGTCACGCTCTCCGGCGCGACAGTGCCTGCCGGCGGCGCCTGTACGTTCACGTTTACGACCCACGTGCCGCCCGTCGCATCGCTGCCGCCGCCGGGCGCGCGCAGCTTCAGCATCACGGCGAGCACCGCTCCAAACCTCGCGACGCTGTCGGCCAGCACCGCGCCGACGCTCAAGGGCTTCCTCGGCGCGACGCCGGGGCTATACAGCAATACGTGGTTCCCGTCGACGGTGCGCAGCGTCGCGATCCTCGACCTGTTCATCACGCCGCAGACCGACCCCGGCCCGAACTCGAACGTGTTCTGGTCGAACCAGGTCAACTCGCTGCACGGCTACACGGGCCTGCAGTCGACCGAACTGGTGTCGGCCACCGAAGGCGTCGGCAAGCAATTCCTGTTCAGCCTGTGGGGCGCGACCGCCGCGCAGCCCGGCACCCCCGCGAGCGCCGGCATCGGCGCGGGCAGCTACTGCACGGTCAGCGGCTCGGCGACGGACGGCAGCGCAGGCGCGCAGTGCCGCTACCGCTACGAGTGGCAGGCAGGCCACACGTACCGTTTCCGCATCACGCCGGACGCGAACCAGGGCCCCGGCTGGTTCAAGAGCAACGTGACCGACGTGACGAACGGCGCGACCGGCGACAGCTTCGACATCGGCAGCATCTACGTCGGCACGACGCAGACGCAGGTGCCGGTCTCGTCGATCAGCCAGTGGGTCGAGTACTTCGACTGGAATTCGAGCCGCACGAGCTGCGCGTCGGTCGCCTACACGAACGCGCAGTTCAGCGTGCGCGCGTACGACGCGCTCGGCAACGCGGTGACGGTGCCGGCCCCGTCGGTCACGGTCAACAAGACCTGCCCGGCGTCCTACGCGAACGCGTCCGCGTCGAACGGCGTCGCGACGCTGATCGGCGGCCCGCAGCAGTCGGCGGCCGGCCTCGTCAAGGCGAACGGCGCATGCCTGACGGCCACGAGCGGCCTGCGCGACGGCAGCCCCGCGGCGCTCGGCGCCTGCCCGACGCTCGCGTCGGTGCGCGCGTCGGGCGGCACGCACTTCAATCCGCAGCTGTGGGTCGCCGCCGGCGACGGCACGCTGCAGACCAAGTCCAGCTACTGCCTGACCGCCCCGGCGCCGGGCGCTGCCGGCGGCGCGCTGCTGCGCACCTGCGTGCCCGGCGAAGCGGACCAGCAATGGCAGGTGACGGCCGGCCCGCAGCCGGGCACGGCACAACTCGTATCGCTGCCGACGGGCCGCTGCCTCGCGCCTGCCGGCAGCACGCTCGGCCTCCAGCCGTGCACCGCGGCCACGGCCGTCTGGGCGACGCCGGGCAAAAGCTTCGCGTACTGACCTGACCGGCGCGCGTCGCGACGGCGCAATAGAAAACGCCCGGCCCGACTCGTCGTCGGCGCCGGGCGTCTTGCGTGGCGTCGGGCGAAACGGCGTCAGGCCATCGCCGCCGCTGCCGCCGTCATCCTGCGCCGCTCCTGGCGCAGCATCACGAAGTTCGCGATCACGACGCCGGCCGTCACCGCGACGATGAACAGCGTCGCGAGCGCGTTCATCTCCGGGTTCAGGCCGAGGCGCACGCGCGAGAACACGACGAGCGGCAGCGTCGTCGAGCCGGGGCCCGACAGGAACGCCGACAGCACGAGGTCGTCGATCGACAGCGTGAACGACAGCAGCCAGCCCGCGATCAGCGCCTGCGAGATCAGCGGCAGCGTGATCGTGAAGAACACCTTCAGCGGCGTCGCGCCGAGATCGAGCGCGGCCTCTTCCAGCGACGGATTCAGCTCGCGCACGCGCGACTGCACGATGATCGCGACGTACGAGATACACAGCATCACGTGGCCGAGCCAGATCGTGAAGATGCCGCGCTCGGCCGGCCAGCCGATCCACTTCGCGAGCTCGATGAACAGCAGCAGCAGCGAGATCCCCTGGATCACCTCGGGAATCACGAGCGGCGCGTTGATCATCCCGCTGAACAGCGCGAAACCGCGAAAGCGCCCCATCCGCGCGAGCACGAAACCGGCCCAGGTGCCGATGATCACCGACGCGAACGCGGTCAGCACGCCGATCTTCAGCGACAGCCACGCGGCCGTCAGCAGCTCGTCGTCCTCGACGAGCGCCGAGTACCAGCGGAACGAGAACCCCGACCACACGGTGACGAGCTTCGACTCGTTGAACGAATAGACGATCAGGCTGATGATCGGGATGTACAGGAACGCGAAGCCGGCAAACAGCGCCGCGAACTGCAGGTAACGATTCGGCTTCATCGACGGCCTCCCTGCTCCTTCGCCTGGAAGTGCTGGAACATCGCCATCGGCACGAGCAGCAGCAGCACCATCGCGCAGGTCACCGCCGACGCCATCGGCCAGTCTGCGTTGTTGAAGAACTCGTTCCACATCACGCGGCCGATCATCAGCGTGTTCGCGCCGCCGAGCAGCTCGGGAATCACGTACTCGCCCACCGCCGGGATGAACACGAGCAGGCAGCCCGCGATGATCCCGTTCTTCGACAGCGGCAGCGTGATCTGCACGAACGCCTTCCACGGCTTCGCGCCGAGGTCGTACGCGGCTTCGAGCAGACGCAGGTCCATCTTCACCAGATGCGCGTACAGCGGCATCACCAGGAACGGCAGGTACGAATACACCATCCCGATATACACCGCGTAGTTGGTGCGATACAGCTCGATCGGCGTATGCGTGAGGCCGATCCACATCAGGAAGTTGTTCAGCAGCCCGTTGTTCTTCAGGATGCCGATCCACGCGTACACGCGGATCAGGAACGACGTCCAGAACGGCAGCATCACGCCCATCATCAGCAGGTTGCGGGTCGCCGGGTTCGAGCGCGCGATGTAGTACGCCATCGGATAGCCGATCAGCAGGCACAGCAGCGTCGTGATCGCGGCCACCCACACCGAGTTCACGTAGGTCGCGAAATACAGGCTGTCCGTGAACAGGAACGCGTAGTGCGACAGGTTCAGCGCGACGTGCACGACGCCGTCGGTGTACGACGCAAGTTCCGTGTACGGCGGGATGCCGAGCTGCAGCTCCGCGAAACTGATCTTGACGACCAGCACGAACGGCACGAGGAAGAACAGCACGAGCCACGTGTACGGGCCGGCCACGACCGCCGTGGCGCCCGTCAGGTTGAAGCGCCGCACCGGCCACGAGAGCATGGACTTGAGCGCGGTCATGACGTCAGCACCACGCCGGCCGTCGCGCTCCAGCGCACGTAGATCTCGTCGCCGAGCGACGGCGTGTCGAGCTCCGAAATCGCGAGGCTCGACACGTTCGCGATCACCGTCTTGCCGCCGTCGAGCTTCACGTGATACAGCGAATAGCCGCCCATGTACGCGACGTTGCTGATCCGGCCGCGCGCCCAGTTGAACGCGCCTTCGGGCGGCTTGCGCGTGAGCGCGATCCGCTCGGGCCGCACCGACACCGTGACCGGCATCCCGAGCGGGCCCGAGATCCCGTGGCTCACGTACAGCCGGCTCGGCAGCTCCGGCGATTCGATGTACACGTGGTCGGGTTCGTCCTCGACGGTCACGCCTTCGAACAGGTTCGTCGAACCGATGAATTCGGCCGAGAAGCGGCTGTTCGGGTATTCGTACACTTCGTTCGGCGAGCCGATCTGCACGATCTGGCCTTCGCTCATCACCGCGAGGCGATTGGCCATCGTCATCGCCTCTTCCTGGTCGTGCGTGACCATGATGCAGGTGACGCCGACCTTGTTCAGGATGTTGACGAGCTCGATCTGCGTGCGCTGGCGGATCTGCTTGTCGAGCGCGGACATCGGCTCGTCGAGCAGCAGCAGCTTCGGGCGCTTGACCAGCGAACGCGCGAGCGCGACGCGCTGCTGCTGGCCGCCCGACAGCTGGTGCGGCTTGCGCTTCGCGTACTTGCTCATCTGCACGAGTTCGAGCGCCGCGGCCACGCGCTCCTTCAGCTCGGCCTTCGGCGTGCCTTCCTGCTTGAGGCCGAACGCGACGTTCGACTCGACCGACATGTGCGGGAACAGCGCATACGACTGGAACATCATGTTCACGGGCCGCTTGTACGGCGGCATCTGCGCGAGGTCCTCGCCGTCGATCAGGATCTTGCCCGACGTGACCGTCTCGAGGCCCGCGAGCATCCGCAGCAACGTCGACTTGCCGCAGCCCGAGCTGCCGAGCAGCGCGAACAGCTCGCCCTGGCGCACCGTCAGGTTGACGCTGCGCACGGCTTCGGTGTCGCCGAACTTCTTGACGACGTCGACGATCTGGACAAAGTTCTCGGCGCGCGCACCGGCGCCGGTGGAGGAAACGGAGGACGGTGCGCCCGCGACCGGCGCACCCGACTGGCTATTCATGATGTGCTGCATCTCTCCTGCGTTGAACGAACAAAGCCCCCGGGGGCACCAGGGGCTTCATGACTGCTGGGAACGCCGGCTCGCGTCAGCGGCCCGACTTCAGCTCGGTCCACAGACGCGTCTGCAGACGCTGGATTTCAGGCGGCAGCGGCTTGAGCAGGAACAGCGTCTTCACGACGTCGGCCGGCGGATAGACGGCCGGATCGTTCGCGACGTCGGGCCGCACGTACTTGCGGGCCTCGGCGTTGGCGCTCGGGTAGTACACCGCGTTCGTGATCGCCGCGTGCACCTTCGGATCCTCGATGTAGTTGATCCATTCCAGCGCGGCTTCCTTGTTCTTCGCGTCCTTCGGGATCGCCATCACGTCGAACCACACCGGCGCGCCGCCCTTCGGAATGAAGTACTCGACCTTGTACGACTTCTTCGCCTCGATCGCGCGATGCTTGGCGATCACGACGTCGCCCGACCAGCCGAACGCAAAGCAGATGTCGCCGCCGACCAGGTCGTTGATGTAACCCGACGAGTTGAATTGCGTGATGTACGGGCGGATCTTCTTCAGCACTTCCATCGCGGCCTTGTAGTCGGCCGGGTTCGTGCTCATCGGATCCTTGCCGATGTAGTGCAGCGTCGCCGCGAACATCTGGTCGGGCGCGTCGAGCACCGACACGCCGCAGGTCTTCAGCTTCGAGATGTTTTCCGGCTTGAACAGGATGTCCCAGTTGTCGAGCGGCACCTTGCCGAGCGCCTGCTGCGCCTTCGTCAGGTTGTAGGCGAGACCGGTCGTGCCGTACGCCCAGGGCACCGAGAACTTGTTGCCCGGGTCCGCGCCGGCGACGAGCGCCATCAGCTGCGGATCGAGGTACTTGAGGTTCGGCAGCTTCGACTTGTCGAGCGGCGCGAAGATGCCGGCGGCGATCTGCTTGCCCGCGTAGTTGCTGGTCGGCACGACGATGTCGTAGCCCGAGCTGCCCGTCAGCAGCTTCGCCTGCAGCGTATCGTCGCTGTCGTAGTTGTCGTAGCGGACCTTGACGCCCGTCTGCTTCTCGAAGTTCGGGATCGTGTCCTTCGCAATGTAGTCCGACCAGTTATAGACATTGAGCTGCGTATCCTTCGCCGCTGCCGCCGATGCACCCACGCACAGCGCGAGCGCTGCGAACCGGCCCACTACCTTTGCTTTCATCCCGTTCTCCCTCCGGCCGGACACGTTGCCCGGCTGCCGTCTGCCTCGTCATGGCGGCGCGTGAAAATCCGCGCCGCCCCTCGAAAACCCCGAAAACTACCATCATTCGCGCCCCGTCACAAAAAAATCATGCCGGTGTCGCGCAAACGGAACAGATTCCTGTCGCAAACCGGCATCCCGGCGCGCGCAGCGGGGTAATCCGGAGGAAATTCTATCGGGTAATTTCCGTCTGTCCATCCTGAAAATGGACAGGCGAAAGCGATCGGCCGACAGGCGGCCTCGCCCGGCGTCGCGCCGGGCGCCGGGAGCGGCCGCGCCCGATGCATTAAAATGCCCGCTGACGTTTTCCCCGTGCGAACCTTCCGATGGCCTCCAATCTCCACGACCTGCCCGACAGCCCCTGCATCGGCGTGTGCTCGACCCTCTTCGACGAAGTCTGCAAGGGCTGCGGCCGCACAGCGGCCGAAGTGTCGAACTGGGTGTTCCTGAGCGACGACGAAAAACGCGCGGTATGGGAGCGCATCCAGCGCGAAGGCACCGCGATGCGCTTCCAGTACGACAAGCTGTAAATCCGCCGCGCAAAAAAAAGCGGCATGCAGACCGCCATGCCGCCAACCCCAACTCTGTTCTTGTTGCGTCTGTTGCGCGTGCTGCGTGATCAGAACTTCATCCCGACGCCCACGCCGACGATCAGCGGATCGATGTGCAGCGTGCCGATGCCCTTGTCGCCGAGCGTCGCATCGGTGCTCATCCAGATCTTCTTCACGTCGACGTTCATGAAGACCTTCTTCGTCAACTGCACGTCCACGCCGGCCTGCAGCGCGGGGCCGAAGCTGCTCTTGTTGATCGACACGCCCTGCCCGCCGACGTTGAGCCCGTTGTTGTAGAAGTACGTGTAGTTCACGCCCGCGCCGACATACGGACGCACCTTGCCGGCATGGTTGAAGTGATACTGCAGCAGCAGCGTCGGCGGCAGCACGCCCACGCCGCCGAGATTGCCGAGGCTCGACGTCAGCTGGTGCCGCGACGTGCCGAGAATCAGTTCGACGCCGAGGTAGTCGCGGATCATGTACGTGAAGTCGAGCTCGGGCACGATCGCGTTGTTCACGCCGACGTTGAGCGCGCCCAGCGTGTCGCTCGCGCGTTCGTTCGGCTGGATGCTGATTGCGCGCAGGCGGGCCAGAAAATCGCCCTGGTTGATGCCGTCGCCCGGCGAAGCCGCGTGCGACACCGCCGGCATCGCGGCAAGACCCGCAGCGCATGCCGCGGCGGTAACAATTTTTTGAATCGTGTTATGCATCTGTATGGACCCCCAAAGAACGGAATCCATTCTGCCGGCAGGGTCTTGGGTGCGTTTTGATGTTCGTCAAGCCAGCGTAAACGTGGGACGGTTTGCCGCAGGCTCGGTCGCACAGCCCGTCAGCAGCAGGTCGAGCAGGTCGCGCACGCTGCGAATCGCACGGCCGAACGGCAACGCTTCACGGCCGCGGAAGAACAGCCCGTTCGCGACGTCGCCGCGCAGCGCCGCCGCCAGCCGTGTGTCGATGCAGAAATGGCCGAACTTCTCGATGCCGTCGCGCAAGCCGCATACGCTCAGGCATTCGAGCGCGGTCGGGCAGCGCTGCTTGAGCGCGCCGAGCTTGTTGCGGATGCGCGTCTCGTTGCGCAGGTAACGATCGAGCCACGGCGTTTTCACCGCGCGTGCGGGCAGCCCCGTCACGCTGACGAATTCGACGATGTCGTCGGGCGTCGCGTCGGCCAGCACGCGCTTGAAGTGCGGATGCGCATCGCCCTCTTCCGTCACCGCGAACGGCGTGCCGACCTGCACGCCGTTCGCGCCGGCCTCGAGCGCCGCGCGCACCGTGTCGTGACTGTTGATCCCGCCTGCAACGATCAGCGGGATCGTTTCGCGCGCGATGCCGAGCGATGCCATCACCTGCGCGGTCTCGTCGAGCACGCGCGCGAAATCGAAACGGCGGTCGTGCATGTCGTCGATCTGCGTGACGCCGAGATGGCCGCCCGCATGCGCCGGATGCTCGATCACGATCGCGTCGGGCAGGCGCCCCTTCTTCATCCACTTCTTCAGCACGAGCGCGATCCCGCGGCTGTCCGACAGGATCGGGATCAGCGCGATGTCGCGTCCTTGCGTGAGATCGGGCAGGTCGAGCGGCAGGCCCGCGCCCATCACGATCGCATCCGCGCCCTCGTCGCATGCGACCCGCACGTAGTCCGCATGCGCGCTCACGGCCTTCATCACGTTGACCGCGATCATCCCGCGCCCTTCGCTGTAGGTCTTCGCGAGACGGATCTCGCGGGCGAGCGCCTCGAGGTTCGCGGCCTCGAGCGTCGCGCGATCGGGTTGCGCGCGGCAACGCGCGAGCAGATCCGCATGATGGTGACGCAGGTCGATGCTTGCGATCGTGCCGACCGCGCCTTCGCGCGCGACGCTGCCCGCCAGCCGGTGCGCGGAGATGCCGACGCCCATGCCGCCCTGCACGACAGGCAGCAAGGTACGGCCGCGGATCGTCAGCGGCGGAAAGGAAGTGCGTGCGGACATCGGGTACCTCGTCGAACATCGGGAAATGCGATGATCGGCGCGTCCGCCGACGTGCACCTTGAGCCGCGTCAAGAAAAAACGGCACGCGCGGTGCGTGCCGTTTTCAGAAATCGCGCGTCGTGCCGTTCAGGCCGGCTTCGCGGGCTTGAGCTGCATCGACTTGTACTCGAGATATTCCTCGAGCCCGTACACGCCGTTTTCGCGGCCATGCCCCGACTGCTTGTAGCCGCCGAACGGCGCGGCGCCGTTCCACGTGCCGCCGTTGATGTCCACCTGCCCCGTGCGGATACGGCGCGCGATGCCCATCGCGCGTTCGTCGCTGCCGGCCCACACCGCGCCGCCGAGCCCGTACGGCGAATCGTTCGCGATCCGCACGGCCTCGTCCTCATCGCGGTACGTGATGATCGACAGCACCGGCCCGAAGATTTCCTCCTGCGCGATCGTCGATTTCGGATCGACGCGGCCGAACACGGTCGGCTTCACGAAGAAGCCCTTCGCGAGCCCTTCCGGCAGGCCCGTGCCGCCCGTCACGAGCTCCGCGCCTTCGTCGATCCCGCGCTGGATGTAGTCCTGCACGCGCTGCTGCTGCACGGCCGACGCAAGCGCGCCGAGTCGCGTCGCATCCTGCCGCGGATCGCCGGCGACGTAGGTTTCGGCCGCCGCCTTCGCGATCGCGCGCGCTTCGTCGTAGCGCGCTTCCGGTACCAGCATGCGCGTGTGCGCCGAGCAGGTCTGCCCCGCGTTCAGGTAGCACGCGTTGACCGTGCCCTTCACCGCCGTCGCGAAATCGGCATCGTCGAGGATCACCGATGCCGACTTGCCGCCCAGTTCGAGCGCAACGCGCTTGACGCCCGCGGCCGCCAGCTCGGCCACGCGCTTGCCGGCGCGCGTCGAGCCCGTAAACGACACCATGTCGACGTCCGGATCGGTGGCCAGCACCTCGCCGACCACCGGGCCGTAGCCGCACACGAGGTTGAACACGCCGGGCGGCAGCCCGGCTTCGTGAATCGCTTCGGCAAGCATGAACGCGTTGAGCGGCGCGACTTCGGACGGCTTCAGGACGACCGTGCAGCCGGCCGCGAGCGCCGGTGCGACCTTCAGCGTCACCTGGTTGAGCGGGTAGTTCCACGGCGTGATCGCCGCGACGACGCCCACCGGCTCGCGCACGACGAGCGAGTTGCCGACCTGTGCCTCGAACTCGAACGACTCGGCGAGCTTCGCGTACGCCTTCCAGTTGTAGATCGGGCCGCCGACCTGGATCGCGCGCGACAGCTTGATCGGCATCCCGACTTCGCCGGTGATCGACTGCGCGAGTTCCTCGCTGCGCGCCTGCAGATGCTCGACGATCTTGCGCAGGTACGCGGCGCGGGTCGCGGGCGGGGTCGCGGCCCAGCCGTCGAACGCGGCGCGCGCGGCGCGGACCGCCGCCTGCGCGTCGGCCGGCTGCCCTTCCGGAATCCGGCCGATCACCGCTTCGGTGCCCGAGTCGATCACGTCGATCGTGCCGGTGCCGGCCGGCTTGCGCCACGCGCCGCCGATATAGAACTGGTCGTAGATTTTCATCGTCGTGTTCCGTCTCCGTGGAAACGATCATTTTAGCGAGCGCGGGACGCGCGTGACGGCACGCGGCGCCGGCGCGGCGACCGGCGGTGCGGGATGACGTCCCGCCCGCCATGCGCCCCCATCCGCACCAGTCCGGGTGCGCGGCATGGCCCGCATCGTGCTATGTTTTTACTATCGGCACCGGCCCATTGCAACCGGCGCCGCCCGGAATCGACGTATTTCGTGAGCGCTGCCATGTCCGACGCACCCCATACCCTCGGCTCGCAAGACCGCCTCGAGCTGCTTTGCTGGCTCACCTGCGGCAACCTCGGCGCGTTTTACCTCAACGAATCGTGGCCGGACGCCACGTTCCAGGTCCAGGCCGCGCACCGCTGGCTCGACCGCCATCACCGTCAGGCCGACTGGCTCGCGATCGCCAAGCTCGCGGCGCTCGCGCAGGACATCGCCAAGCGGCACGCCGGATTCGTCGATGCGTCGTGGGCGCGCGACGCGGTCGAGGAAATCGTCGATACCGACGACCTCGACTATCGGGCGAAACTCGTGCAATGGGTCTACGAAGACTGCTGCAAGGCGCTCGCCGACAAGCGGCTGGCCGATTGACGACGAGGCGGACATGCGGCGCACGGATCGATGCTCGGGCGCCGTGCCCGCGGACCCACTGAACCTCGAACTTGCAAGGATGATCGCGTGACACGCGCATACCGATTTCTGCTGACCGCCGGCGCCTTCGCCGTGCTTGCCGCCTCGGCCGGCGCGGCCACGCCGGCGGCGCCCGCCAGCGCATGCCCGTCGCCATCGTTCGACCGGTACCCGGCTCGCGCCGTGCGCGCGCCGCGCACGCTGCCCGACGCGCCCCGGCTGCGCAGCAAGGAAGCCCGCCTCTACCGCACCGTCATTCGAGGCGAATTCACGGAACCCGCCAATTTTGCCGGTCACTACCGCGTCGCCGTGTGGGGTTGCGGAACGGACTGCCGGAATTTCGCGATCGTCGACAAGTACACGGGAACGACCTACACGATGCCCGGCGTGCAGGAGATCTCGGGGGTGATGGGCAATGGCGACGAGCGGCTCGATTTCCGTGCCGGCAGCACGTTGCTGATCGTATCCGGCTGCTTCAACGACGACTGCGATCACGGCAACGCGAAGGCGGCCCGGTTCTTCTACGAGTGGACCGGTACGCGCTTGCGCCTTGCCGGCACGTGCCCGCTGGACATCGAGCCGGCCGAGTGACGTCGGCCCGGACCTCGCGCCGACGCCCATCGCGTTCGAACCTCTGCCGTTTGCCCCCCTTTCGGCCCTCGGATACCCGCACTTGGCGATACGGCCCGCGCAACACCGAAGCGCATTGTTGCAGCGCCGTCCATGCACGCCTTTTCCCGAGCGCCCAAACCTTTTGCTCGGGGGGAAATTTTTGATATTCCGCAGATCAATGCGATCTGATATTCTGCGCGGCAGCCGGCGATACCGCGCCGCGCCTCGTCACCGGGGTGCCGCATGCGCCGCTGCAGCGCAGCGATTCGGGCCAGGCAGAACAATCGTGAGAAGTCGGTAAATCAGACCGGTCGCGTAGAACGCGAATTGACACAGCGGCCGAAAGACAATCGAAAGCTTGATGTCGGATCGCAATCCGCAACGCCTGCACGTATCCACCATGCTGCCCCGACCATCCGCACTTGCCGACGCGCACATTCTCGTCGTCGACGACCAGCCGGACCAGCTTCACCTGTTGATCGCCATCCTGCGCCGTGCCGGCTTCCGGATCAGCATTGCATTCGATGGATCACAGGCGTATCAGCGGGCGCTGGCGATCTCGCCCGACCTGATCCTGATGGACGTCCGGATGCCGCGCATGGACGGCTTCGCCGCGTGCCGGCTGCTTGCCGAAACGCCCGGCACGTGCGCGATTCCGATCATTTTCCTGACGGTGGCCGGCGACCTCGACGAGCGTCTCGAGGGGCTGGGGATCGGCGGCGTCGACTACGTGCTGAAGCCGTTCGAACCTGCCGAGGTCCTTGCGCGGATTCGCGTCCACCTCGGCCGCGCGAAAGGCGGCCGGCATGCCGAAGCCGATCCGGCTGAGTCGGATCCCACCGGCAACGACGCCATCGTTCGCGCGGCCATTCGGCATCTTTCGCAAAGACTGAGCGACCCGCCCACGGTCGAGCGGCTCGCCCGCCTGGTCGGCACGCATGAAAAGCGGCTGTCGCGTGCGTTTCGCGACAATCTCGGCCAGACCGTGTTCGAGTATCTGCGCAACGAACGCTTGCGGATTGCTCAAGGCCTGCTGAGCCGCACGCCGTTGAGCATCGCGCAGATTGCCGAAGAAATCGGCTTTTCGAGCCCCGCGAATTTCGCCACGGCGTTTCGCGAGCGATTTGGCGTCACGCCGTCGGCTTACCGGGACGAATGTCGCACGTGTCGCTTGCAGGAGCCGGCCGGCATCCTGGAGCCCGATCTTGATCTCGGCTAGCGCCGCGACAACGACCGTCATGTGGCGCCGGCTGTTCCTGCTGTTCCTGCTGTTCCTGTGCCTGTGCGGGTGGGCGTCGTGCGCCTTTGCCGTGCTGCCCGATGTGGCCGCCCAACCGATCCCGCAGCGTGCTTCGCTGGACCGGATTCAGGTATTCGAAGACGTGTCGGGCCGGATGCGGCTGGACGACGTGCTCGCGCTGCCGACCGAACGCCCGGGCGGATTTCGCTCCGTCCGGCAGAACGGATTGAAGCCCGGCTTCTCGCATTCGGCGTGGTGGCTGCGCGTGACCGTGACGAACCGCGGCACGACGGAATCGTCGCTCGTCCTTGCGCTCATGGAGCCGCGCCTCGTGCACGTGGACTTCCATATCGGCAGGGACGGCCATCGGACACCTGACGGCATCGCTGCCACCGCGGCGCCGGCAGCGCGGCCATCGGTATCCCGCAATCCATTGACGCGATTCACCCTCGGTCCCGGCGAGCAGGCCGTCATCCTGATTCGCGTGACGGGCGATACCGCGCTCGCGCTCGAGCCGAAGCTGTATGCGGCGGCGGAGTATGAAGCGCTGGAGAAGCGCGCGGCGCTTTGGGGCGGCGGCCTGATCGGCGGCGTCCTGGCGCTCGGATGGTGCGCGCTGCTGATCGCCTGTTTCTCGCGCAGCGTCTCGTTCCTCGTGCTCGCGGCCGTCTGTTTCATGACGGCATCGTATGAAGCCGCCTTGCGCGGTTACACGAAAGTCTATCTATGGCCGCACGCAGCCGAATGGAGCGCCCGCAGCGTTTCGGTGTTCGGCTGCGTCAGCGTGCTGCTGTTCATCGTCTTCATCCTGCGCATCGCCCACGGCGAGCGAACCATGCTCCCCGCGCGCCGCGTGCTGTCCGGATTCGCGGTACTGGAGTGCGTCACGGCGGCAGGCGCCGCGTTCGGGAATCTGTACGTTTTCGCGCAGGTCAGCCTGACCGTCAACGGGGTGTTCGGCATCGTCGAAGTGGGCGTTGCCGCCGTGCTCTCGCGCCAGGCGACGCCCACCGCGCGAATCATGCTGATCACGGTCGGCTTCGGGTTGTTCAACTTTGCGTTGCACCTGGTCGAGACGCTCGGCTTCCTGCCGGCCGGCCTGGGATGGCTGAATGCCGACATTCGTCCGAACCCCGTCATCGCCGTGATTGGCTTGGCCACCCATCTCGTCGTGCTCGCCGCATGGATCAACCATGTCGGGAAACAGCGGCAGGAGGCGCGGGACGAACTTGCCGACTGGCAGCGAAGCGAGCACGAACGGCTGCGGCACGAGGTTGCGCAGCGCACGGCGGCATTGAACGCGGCCTTGCTCGACGCGGAAGAGAAAAACCAGCAGAAGATCGAAACCCTCGGCTATGTGAGTCACGACCTTCGCGCCCCGCTCGCGACGATTGCCGGCTACGCCGGACTGCTGCTGGACGCGGCCGATTCGAAGCAGGCACACCTGATCCGCGCGATCGAGCGCAGCGTGAGCTATCAACTCGGCCTGATCGACGAGCTGATCGGGTATGCGAAAGCCGAGCTGCAGCCGCTGGACATCGCCCCGGCGCCAACGGACCTGCTCGCGCTGCTGAACGACATCGCCGAATACGCGATCGCACTCTGCACGCCACTGAACAACCAGTTCCACCATCAGGCGCTGACGTCATTGCCTCGCCGGGTGGCGATCGATGGCCGTCGGCTGCAGCAGGTGCTGCTGAACCTGCTGTCCAACGCGTCCAAATTCACCCGTGACGGCATCGTCATGATGACCGTGCGAGCGCGCCGGCAGGACGACCGCTGGCTGATCGGATTCGACGTCGCGGATACCGGCATCGGGATCGGCATCGAGCAACAGTCGAGCCTCTTTTCGGCCTTTCGCCAGATGCAGTCGATGAACGGCACCACGGGCCTCGGGCTGTTCATTGCACAGCGCATCGTCGCCACGATGGGCGGCGATCTGCGCGTGTCGAGCGCGCCTGCTCGCGGCACCTCGTTCTCGTTCGCGATCGTCGTTGCCGGAGCGGAGGCTGGCGCTGCGGCGACGTCGAACGTCATCCCCTATTCGTCCTTCGGTTCCGCGGACATACACGTGCGACGCGATCGCCACACGGCAATTGCCGTTCCGCCCGAAAGCGACCGCCGGGAACTGGCGGTTCTCGCGAAAGACGGACGCCTGACCGATATCGAGCAATGGATCGACAGTGCGAGCCGCGTTCATCCCGCAGCCACGGCGTTTTTGGCTGAGATCCGGCTCAGTCTCGACGCACTGGATTTCTCGGGCATCGAAGCGCTCGCGCTGGCGCCTCATGATCATCCGGTACATTGAAAAAACCGGAGGCCCGCTACCGGCAAATTGCCGATGCGGGCCTTGGGGGGATTCCGATGGCGTCAGCCTATGTGCTCGGTTCCAAGTGCCTCGAGGACATTACTGGCACGACAACACCACAACGCCGCCAACTCCCGACTTAGACTGCGAAGTCGAGTAGCCGAGGGCCACCAACGGCTGCTTCGCGTCATGACCGACGACAACCGTTTGTACGGACAGGCTCCCGTCGGTCGAAACGCCATTCAACGGCGTCTGTGCCTTCGTCAACGTATATTGACCATTCAAGTCGTGAATCGTCATGCTCAGGTTGTTCAGCGTACGCGTACCGAGATCCAGCGTAGCCGAAGCCGTTCCAAGCGTGCCGGTCGGGCCACTGAAATCGTTTGCGACCGAATCCGCGATCAGTTGCGTGCAGGCAAGCGTTCCGCTCGCCACGGGTAACGAAAGGGGCGTGCCCACCGCGTAGTGAAGGCCTTGGTCCATGGTATAGGTATTGCCATCCGTGTCCTTGGCCATGTTCCAGCGGCCAATCGCGACATCGCTGCCGACGCCCTGGATTTCCGACACCATTCCGTGATCGAGTCCCAGGCAGTCGGTCGCTGAATCCGAAGAAGCCAGCGTTGTAAATGCGCCGCTCGCTTGTTGCAACAGGCTCGACGCGGGTACAGCCGAGGCGGTGAAATTCCGGTTCAACTGATATTCCTTGGGCATACTGGGCACGACCACCACGGCCAGCTTGCCGTTATTGTCCTTGACCTGAGAGGCGGAACCGGAATACGTGAAATTGCCGTTCGGCCGGCACGCTGCCTGAACGGATGGCGATGGGGATGGAGGCGTGGTGGATGATGCCGGAGGCACGGATGTTCCTGTGCCGGACGTATTGACATCGTCTCCACCGCCACATGCCGAAAGCGCTGTAGTGATGAGTGCAACGCCGAAAAGGCTGGCGCAGCGGGAAAAGTGTTGCATAGTATTGGCCTCCATTCTTTCCCAATATTGTTGGGAGAAGGTTTTCGGATGAGGTGCTTTGCCTCACGTGTGATTGGGCGCGCGCGATGGGCGCTACGATGATGCACTGATATGCCTGAAGCTCTCCTTTCGATTGAATACTCAGAACTGTCCCGTCGACTGAAATTCGACCATCGCAAATGGCTTGCCCCATCTGTCCAGTCCGCACCTGCAATTCATCGCAAATGTTTGTTACCAAGATTTCCGAAAGAAATGTCATATGGCCGCGTATTGGCATTCGGGTTGGCGAAGAAGGATTTCACCAGTGCGGGCAACTTTTGGATTCGGCACAGAGCGCCGATGGCCAGCCGTTTCATCTCGTCCTTGGTCTGTACGAGGCGTTTGGAGACGCTGCGCTTTACGCGTGCCCAGACCTGCTCGTCGGGGTTCAGGTGCGGCGAGTACGGCGGCAGATAGAACAGCTTCGGGCGTCCCTTCTGGGCTTGCACGAAATCCTGGACCAGCTTGGCTTTGTGAATCGGATGGCCGCTCAACGCGTTCGATATCCACGGATACCAACGTGCACGGAGCCGCAATGGAAGCATGGCGGACGCGGCTCCGGATTCGATGACAGCAACGCATCGATGTGCCGCCTCAAAGATGCAGCCAGTTCGTCATCTTCAAGCATTGATCGCAGTGTTCAATTCGCCGCGAAATCGTCATCAATTCAACTGCCAGACCTGCTCACCTGTCACTGTGTTGCGGAGCTTCCTTCCGTTGAACATTTCGGCGCAGGCGTGACTTTTACTGATTCGTCCAGTCCATGACCGTCAATGCGCCGAACCTCTAACCAACAACTCTTCTTTCGCCAATCCAGAAAAATGTCGTAATCCTGACCGGGTTGCGGATTGAATGTAACCCATGGCGCAGAACAACTCCAATGATAATTTCCAAAGTCGTTATTGACCGACATACCAATCGCCAACGGCTTTTCGGCAGGCACAACATATTCCCGGATCATATTTTTGAACTGCAAACCATCTACTGCCATTGTCGGCCGAGGACTTTTTGGCATCCCGATCACGACGCTTCGCGATGAATATTTCATCGCGGACAAAAATCCATCTCCGACAACGACTGTTTTATCGTCCGATCCGAAACCATTCTTGTAACAGGATTCACCCGGACGGAATGCCGCGCCACCCGTGCCATTTCCAGTCAATATCCGAATTCGAGCCGACATTGCAGGGTCGTAGGTCGGATGTTCCGTGGTTACATAATGAGTCGGTGGTATGACAAGTGCGCAGCCTGTCAACATGGCAATGATGCTTAATCCGAGTGTTGTTATGATCGCCTTCACTGACCTATCTCCTTTTCTATGTTCATTCGATAACTGATAAATCAAAATTGCGCCGTCACCTGAAATCCGACCGTCACACGCGCAGTCGGAAAGCCGGACGGCTTGTAGACCGGGGTCCCGGCAAACAGGTTGTAGCCATATCCACCGAAACGCGTCGCGACGCTGCCCTTCACGCCGATCACGGCGCCTGCCAGTTGCGTGCCGACCAGCGCGACCGGCTGCGGGCCCCATACATGGCCGTAGTCGAGTCCCGCGTAAAGGGCCTGCCCCGTCTGCCCGATCGGCGCCTGCAATTCGTTGCGCCAGTAGAAGCCGCGCGCCGCCGCGAGCATCGTCTCGCCGTCGAAGCCGCGCACCGTGTAGCGGCTGCCGATCGTCAGGTCGTCGATGTAGTGCAGCGTGTTGCCGGTGTATTGGCCGTGGAACGTGGTGACGTATCGGAACGGCTGCTGCGCAATCGCAAAAGGCGCAGATAGGTTTGCATCGACCACGGCCATCTTGTAGCGGTACGTCGGACCGCCGCCGGCCGCGAGCACGTCGTCTTGCGCGCCGAATCCACCAACGCCCTGCCGGTACGCAAGCGTGCCGTCGAACTGTGCATTGCCGAAATAGTGGCGATCGGTCAGGCCGAGCTCGATGAACGTGTTGTTGCGGCGCTGCTGCGGGATTTCCGTGTCTTCGATGAAGCTCTGCCCGAACCGGCGCGACAAGCGGACATAGCCGCCGAATACGTCGTTCTGGCTACGCGCGAGCACGCGGGCGAGCTTGAAATCGATCGTCTTTGAATTACCGCTGGCGACGAACGTCTGGTTCACGCCAGCGATCTGCTGGTAGTACGTGTTCGTGTACGCTGAAAGCGTCGCCGTCCAGTAGCCCCATGGGATCGAATAAAAGCCGTTCCAGCCGTGCGAGCCGAGACGCTTGTCGCCAAATTCAAGGTCTTGACTCGCGCCAACGTTGAACACGTCGTTCAGCCCAAACGGATTGTCGATCCCGAGCGAAATATTGCCCTGCAATTTGCCGGTCGCGCGCGTGCCCGAGTTGTCGATCGACGCGACGACGGTCCACGGCTTGCCGCGCTTCACGTCGAGCACGACGTCGCTTTCGCCAGGCACGTCGGCCGGCACGATCTGCATCGACACGTCCTGGCTCGACACGCGCTTCATCTGTTCCAGACCTTGCTCAAGGTCACGCAGATTCAACAGTTCACCATCGCGCGTCGGAAACGCGGCTTTCCATGTGCCCCGCAGCTTTTCGTCAGCGAAATGCACGCGGCGAATCACACCGGGAATCAACGACACTTTCAACGCGCCAGACGACAAATCCTGTTCGGGCAGCAGCACACGCGTCGTGATATAGCCACGCGACAAAATGTCTTGCGACAACGCCTTGACGAGAACATCAAGCCCCTGTTTGCCGACGCACTGTCCGATGTAGTGTTCGAGCCATTCACGCGCGAATGCGAAGCGATCCATCGGCAGCGCGGATGCACCCTTTGCTTTCACGCCATCCGGCAACGAGTCAGGCACGTCGACCACGAAACGATCAACGCGGAAGCATGGTGTTTCGGTTGGAAGTACCGGGTGGCCTGCACTTGCACCGACGCTCGAACGAACTCCCGGTGCGGAAACGGTTCGTTCACGCTCGCGTGCTTCTTCCTGCTGTCGAACCTGTTGGTCATTACCAACCGATTGAACCGACTGTGCCATCGCGCAGGTCGATGCAAAAAGCAACGATCCGGCGATAAAGCCACCCCCTCGGATTTTCTTCTTCATGTATTTGATTCTCGATTACACATGCCCTGCGACAATCCGAAATCAAAGCAGGATAACAATCGCACCGACCGCATGCACTAGTCGAAAAAGATGTTTGTGCAGCGCCGCGAACGGTAAAATCACATTTATGAAGATCGCCGCCACTTTCACTGATCCAACAGTAGCAGCGATCGGATTAAGAAATGTCGCCAACCTCTTGATCAACTATGCACACTTCCGCAACTCATCTCTCGCGGAATTAACTACCCCCATAAAATCATCGAGACTGAATTTCATTTTTACACTGTCTGGCAGGATGTACAAATCAACCAAAAACTCAATCTGCATACTGTCATTTCCGCCCTCCTTGTCGATAACGCACAGTCTTTGCCCTTCAAAGCTGATTTCTGCCGTAAGGTGCTCGTGATCCATGTCACTAACAAAATCAATATTAAATTTCGACACACCATTCACCTTATTTCTTGGGGTCCAAAATCCCAGAAAACGAGCCGTCTGCATTAAATCGTATTCCTTGTCCGCTAGGCAAGCGGAATTCGACGCCTCCGCGAGAAAGTTCGGTCCGAGTCGTATTTGGATTATTCAGAACACTATTCACGAAATCGCTAGCCGCAGCATTCTTATCTGCAATAGAGCCCGTGAGTGGTTCAAATGTTCCTCCTGGACGGCCAGCGTGCTTATCCCACGCTCTAGCCGCTGCTGATAAGCCAGAATCATTATAGGGTTGGTCCGCTGCCTTCTGATAGTCGCTTACTTTGACATCGCGAGCTTCACTTCCCGAGACCTGTGCATTGTCGCCGCCTCCACTGTTCAAAATTGCGTTCGGCGGTGTCCTACCCGCTGCGGTAAGCGCAGCATCAGCGGCTTGGCCTGCTGACGAATTCACCAGCACCGCGCCCTGACTCGTCGGGGGTTTACCACCGCCCATGCCAACGACTGCGCCTAATCCATTCGCGGCACCTTGGGCTGCCAAGGCGGCAGGTGACTCGGACATCTTCGCCTTAGCCCCAGCCTGCATCAGTCCGATGAACTGATCGATCAGCTTGCCAACCGAGTAATTGTCCATCGCCACCAACTGATCCGCTACTGCCTTGCCAACAGTTTTTTCAATCAGCTTACGTGCTTTGTCATTGTCCTTCGCTTCGCCAGCATCATTGCCCGCATTGTAGAGATTGACGTTCGATGCCGTCGCAGCGCCTGCGCTACCGCCAGCCAAGGCACCGGCCAGCCCTGAAAGAATGTTCGCACCGATGTTGCCAATCAGAGACGAACCCGTCGCGTTTCCAACGCTGTCGCTGAATGCTTTGGTCTGTTCAGCGAGCTTTGATGACAGACCTGCTCCCGCCGCGCCGCCAATTGCGCCGAATCCACCACCGCCAAGGCCGCCAATGAGTGCGCCGCCGCCCATTTGGAGCGCTGCACGCAAATCTCCCCCTTCGCGCCAATTGTTATAGTCCTTCAGGGCGGACACCATCCCTTCGATGTCGCCACTATCGGAGGCCGTCTGAGCAGCCTTAAGCGCATCTGAACGCTTCATGTCGGCATAAGCCCCGATGCCTTGCGCAACGACCTGACCTGCCGCCTGCGTCGCATTCATCAGGTCAGCCTGCTGATCCAGCAGGTGTTGCACGTCCGGCGTCTTCGAAACGCTTCCGTTCAGATTCGACGTGTCGCGGTTCAGGTTCGCCACGTCCTGCGTTTGACCCGCCGCGTTCGTGATATTGATCGCGCCCGCGCTGACGCCACTACGCGTGGTCGCATGCTCGTTGCCGCTGTCCGATTGCGAAATCATCGGCGTCACGCCACCCGAACCGCTGACCGATCCTGGCCCGATTGCCTTGCCGGTGACGCCGACGCCGGCACCTGCGCTGAGGCCGCTGCTGTCCGCGTTGTAGGTCGAATGGTTTTCGATATCGCGATACGTCAGCGTGCCTGTCGTCAGCGTGTTCTTCGACGGATCGGCCGTGCTGGAGATCGCCGCGCCCGCCAGGTCGGTATTACCCTTGACGTTCACGTTGAAGCCGCCTTCACCAGCCTGAATTCCGGCCTGTTCGTTCACCCCTGCGTAATCGCCGTTTGCGTTGCCGTGGGACGAACTGAAGCTGGCGCTGCCACCGCCCATCGTACTGACACTGATACCGCCGCCCACACTGCTTTGATGCGCGCTGCTGACGGTCGTGTCCTGCACGCTGCGCATGTTCAGGTTGCCGCCGACGTCGGCGGTAACAGTGCGACCGGATACGTTCGAGCCGATCACATTCGTATCGCCACCGCTGACGAGCGTCACGCTATTCGCTCCGGTCACATGCGAATTGTTCTGCATCGCCGCGTCGCTATTGCCGTCACCATGCGCACGCGACATCGACGCCGAAACCCCGATGCCATTCGTGCCGATCGATACGCCAACGCTGCTGCCCGACGACGAATTCGAACTGCGCGTCGAATCGGCGTTCGTCGTGTTTTGCAGATCAATCTGGTTCTTCGCGGCCAGCAGCACATCGTTGCCAGATACGTTCGAACCGGCAACCGTGATATTGCCGCTGCCCGGTGTTCCGTTACCCGTCGCAATCAACGCAGTCGTACCACCGGCCGTCACACTCGATCCGCGCTGCGTCGTCTGGTTTTCCGACGTGTCAAGACGGCTATGGCTCGATCCGACGCTGACTTGAATACCGATGCTCGGCGTACCGCCGCCGGCCAACGCGCCGCCGGTCAGTCCAGCCACACCCATCGCAGCATTACCAGCTGCCGCAATCGCGTGCAGGGCTGTCGCACGGCTATCGCCGGCACCGCTCTTTGCTGCCTGCGCCTGTTGATACGCGCCATTAATGGCGTCGCCGATGCTGCCCGACAAACCAAGCGTGACACCACTGCTGCTTGTCGTCTGGCTATGCGTCCTGTTTCCAGTATCGGTTGCGGAATCGATGACGACATTTGCAGCCTTGCCCGTCAGGTCTTTTCCTGCAACCAGATCGCTTCCTGTCACGTGCAGGGAGTTTCCGGCGCTGATACTCAGGTTGCCGTTGATCGAGCCGACTGCGCTTGCATTGTTCGTGACGCTCGATGCCTGATCCGTAGTCGCGAGTTTGCTGTTGCCGAACGATACCGTCAGACCGCTCGTCATCAATCCCGATTGCTGCTTCTGATAGTAGCTCGACGATTGCGTTGTATCTTGCGAAGTCTTGATATTGACATCGTGCACCGCATTCAGCGCTACATCGTTGGTACCGACGATCGTGCTGCCCGTGACGTTGATGTCTTTCCCGCTGACGATATTTACACCATCGGCCGAGATCGTACTGCCGCTGCTGATCGTCGTAGTCTGGTCGATTCCGCTTGCGATCTTCGTTCCGCTCAACACACCGCTACGGCTATGCGTTTCGTGCGAACTGTATTCGTGCGTCTCCGTCGCTGCACCGACGTTCACATCGCCGGCCGCCAGCAGGTTCGCGTTGCCCTTGTCGAGACTGATCGTGCTGCCGGAAAGCGTAATGTCCTTGCCCGACACGATATTGACCGTGTCGCCGCCTTTCAGCGTCGTGCCGGTCACGGTTTCATTCACCGCATGCAGGGTCGCTGCCGAACTGCGGCCACGACTGCTGCTGGAACTATTGCTGTCGATAGTGGACGTTGCGCTCGCCGCACCAAGCGACACATCGCCCTTCACGGCCACCGTGCCACCTTGCCCAAGATCGATCTGCGCGCCCTTCGCCGTCAGGTCGCCGCCGACGCCGATTTGCGACACGCCGCCGACCTTCACGGAACTGCCGACCGCCTGATTGACGTCCACGTCCGACACACCATTGGCGCGATGCACGACCGTGTGCTCGCCAGTCTGCTGCGCACCGAGATTCCAGTTGCCCCCGACCTGCATCCCCAAATTGCCGCCGACGTTCAGGTCTCCCGCGTTCTGCTGGAAATTCCCTCCAGTCACGATCGCCGCATTGCCTGCTACATCGATTTTCGCCTGCGGCCCGAGCGTCGTCGTGATGCGCGTTGCGCCCGTGTCGTTGACTTGCTTGACGGTTTTCGTTGCGGTATCGAGAATCAGGTCTTTCCCGGCGTCCAGCTGCAAGCTACCCGCCTTCACGTTCGCGGATGTCAGATCGACGTCGCCCGTCGTCGTCAGCTTCATCAAGCCGCCGCTTTGCAGCGCGCCGAATGCGTTGTCGATCTGCTTGCCTTCCACCGACAGCGTATTCGCCGCCTTCATCGTGCCGCTGTTCGTGAACGTTTGTGCGTTCTTGAGATCGATGTCGTTCGCCGCGATCAGCGGACCATGCCAGTTTTCCTGACTGGCTTTTGCCAGATAGACGACCGGCACCAAGACCGACTGTCCGCCAACGACGCGCGTCTCCATCAGGATCACGTTGCTCGTCAGTTGCGAAACCTGTTCAGGCGACAGGCTCATGCCGAGCGGAAGGCTGAGCGACTTCGACAGCGATGCACCGGCCGCCATCAGCGATTCGTACATCGACTGCGTATCCGTGTACGGTCCCAACACGGCCTTGCCCGTCAACGACGTAATTTCGTTGCGTACCAACTGCTGCTCGTAAAAGCCGTCGCCGAGCCGCTTCGGAATGTGCGTCAGGTCAACGCCGATCTGCTGGAAGAAATAATCGCTCGAAATGAAATTCTTTTGGTTCGTGAACGCCGGATTGGTCTCGATGACGTACGGTGCATTCGGCGCAGTGGTCGGCTTGAACAAGCCGCCTTGCGGAATGGTGAGGTTGTTCAGGACGTTGAGCGCAGTCGCACTCGCGATCACCGGATTGACCATCGTCGGTGTGGTGCCGTGCACCGCGCCGGAATTGACGGGCAACGACTGACCGGCCACCAATCCAAGCGACGGAATCGACGCGTTGCCTGCGGTGTTGTTGAGGCTCACGCCCGTACCTGACAACGTGCCATTCGTGACGAGAGTCGATTGATAATCGGGAATCTTGAATTCCTTCACATCGGCCGGACCATTACATCCTTTATCGCAGAATGAATAGGTCCAGTCGTGTTCACTGTTGTCGTAGTTGTTGTAGTGATAATGCCCCGAATAAGTGACTGTCAGACTTGGCGCTTGCTGTCCCGATGCTTTCCAGCCGTCCGCATCGTAATTCGCAGGCATTTCGATGCCATTGACAGCGGCAATATTGCTCCAATAGTTTTGAAGCGTGCCAACCGACGATGCTCCGAGTTTTCCGCCCGAAACAATTTGGCCAGCAGGACTGATGTCTTTTACCGTATTTGCAGCCGCGACACCTGTATAGGTCGTGCGTTGATAGCGGCTATTCCATTGGCCTTCATGGGGTGGATCAATAAAGATGCCGCCGATTTGCTTCCTCAATTGTTCGATGACAGAAGGATCAGCCTTTGCAAGATCAATCCCCGGAACATCATATGCGCCGTTGCATGCGTCCGTGAAATAGGCCGCGCAACCGGACATGCTGATGCCAAGCTGTTGCAGCCACGCCGGATCGACGTTGTTGGTATAGCCGGTCGTCGTCATCACGCGACGCGTGTTCGTCACCTGATCGGCATGCAATTCCATATCACCGCCGGATTGGATCAACGCAGACTGGTTACGGATCAGTGCTGCATGCGTGTAATTCCCGTTCGCATCCTTGCCACCGGCCAACACGACCTTGCCCAAGCCGTAAATGGCCGTCTGCGCCATCGCGTCCGCCGCAGTCGTATCGTCACGGTTTTCGATATCCCGCGATAGCAGTTCGAGCGTGCCGTTGCTATCCGATGCGCCAATCAACGCGGTCGGACCGATGTTCGACAGTGTGCTGTCGGCAACGAGCGAAGCACTGCCCCCGACCATCACGCCGGTATTCGTCAGCGTATTCGAATGCGTTTTCAGCAGATTCCCGGCCGCGATTGCGCCGCTGTTCACGATATCGCCTGCGTGGATGGACAGGTTGTTGACCGATTGCAGGCCCGCACTGTTGGTGAACGTGCCGGGCAACGTGAACGCGAGATCATGACCCGCGCTGAATTGGTATGCCGGCGTGCTCGAAAAATCGCCCTGCAGATTCAGCGACGCATCATGGGCCGCACTGTACGTGCCGCCACCAAGCAGCGTGCTGGCCGATACCGACAAGTCGTGCGTCGCACCGATTTTCCCGTTCGTGTTCGTAATCGCGCCGGTCGTTGCGATGTCGACATTGCCATCGGCGACGTTGCCGATTTTGCTATCGGTGTTGTCGAGCGTATCGCTACGCACCTGAACGTTCGCCCCGCTCATCTGCGCTCCATTCGTATTGACGATCGAAGCAGCTTGCGCGGTCACGTCACCGTTACCGGTGATCGTGCCTGCGCTGTTGAGCAGTTGACTGCCGCCTTGTACCGATGTCGCGCCGGTCCCAAAATCCGCAATCAGCCCGCCCGAATTCTGAATCGTTGCTGCGTGTACATTCAGCATGCTCGTATCCGGACGAGCATCGGTGCCCGCTGCAATTTTCCCGTTCTGGTTGTCCAGCCTGCCGCCGCTCGTCAACGACATACCCGCTTGCGAGCGAATCAAGCCTTGCGAGTTCGCCAGATCGCCCGCGATGTTCGCGACAATGCCGTGACGCGCCGCGAAAGTCCCTTGCGCGTTGTTCCATGAATCTGCTTGAACAGCGGCCTGCCCATTGGTAACGACGGAGCCACCGACATTGCTGAAAGCACCTGTGCGGTTGCCCGGCTTCACCATCAGCACGCCTGATCCGCCATGCGTGATCGTGCCGCCATCGTTCAGCAACGTAGCCGATGCGAGCGTCAAGTCCGTGCTGTTGGTCTGCAGCGTGCCGCCTTGCGAATTATCGAGCGTACCGGAGACATTAACCGCGATCGGACCGGTCCCGGTCTGCGTGATGACGCCGTTGTGATTGACAAGATCGATACCATTCAACGCAACCTGCGTCGCTTGTACCGTGCCACCGCTGTTGTCGATCGTGGTGCCATTCACGGTCGCCGACTGACCGACGATCGTGCCGTTCGCGTTCGACAACCGCGCGCCCGCATCGACCGTCACGGATTGTGCTGCCTTCAGCGAGCCGCCCGAGTTGTCAACGGCTTGCCCGGTCACGTGCAGGTCCGTATTGGCCGTGATGACGCCTTGATTGACGATGGTGCCGCCTTGTACGTTGACGCCACCGTTACCGCCGATCACTCCGCCTTGCGCGCCGGTTGAGGTCGTACCGCTCGCGTTGATCAGTTGCCCGGTCGTTGTGATCGACAGGCCGTCGCCGTTCAACGACGTGACGCGCCCCGCCGAATTGTCCAACGACGCTCCGGAAATATTCACTCCGCCTGCGCTTTGTATCGTCCCTTGGTTATTCGCGAGCGCGCCGCCGTGCACCTGCATCGAGTCTTCCGATACGAGCGTGCCGCCCCGATTGTCGAATTGGCCGGACGACTGCACAGTCAGCGGACCTTGCGTCGATACCTTGCCGCCTTGGTTCGAAATGCTGCCCGCAGCGAGCGTTGCATGACTGCCGCTTGACAGGCTGCCGTGATCATTGATCAACGCACCCGCCGCATTGGCATTGACCGCACCCTGTGCGCTCGTCGTCGCATTGGAAAGGTTTAGGTCGCCCGCGTTCGCGTTCAGCGAGAGATGGCCGTTTGCAGCCGTTTGCAGCCGTTTGACTGCCGGAAAGATTGACAACGCCACCAGAAATCGACGCGTTGCCGCCTGCGACGTTCTGACCGGTCGCCGTCAGCTGGCCCGTGCTCGACAAATTCAGGTCGCCGCCCTTTCCGACGGAACCGTCGTTATTGACGCCTGCGCCGAGCGTTCCCGTCGAATTGACGCTGCCCGCGTTGACCGTCGTATTTTCCTGCGCCGCAAGCGTGCCGCTGTTCGACAACGCGCCGCCGGTCGATACATTGACGTTCTGCTGTGCGTACGTCGTGCCGGAATTTTGAATACTGTTCGCGGTTGCGGTAAGGTTACCGCTGGCAGTCGTCTTGCCAGTCAATACCAGTTGGCCATTCGACTGCAGCGTCAGATCGCCCGCTTGTGCGGCAATCGTTCCGGCGTTTGCGACACCCACCCCGTTCTCGTTCGATACGAGGAGGATGCGGTTGCTATACATCCCGCCGAGTTGGCTCACGTCGATCGCAATGGCGGGTGCAGCGCCATCGCCGGCGATCGGCGTGGCGGCCAGCGTGTCGTGATTGATCTGATTCGCACCCGCGACGACGTTCAGGTTTTTCGCGTAAATTGCCGCGTTCGCTTGCACGGCACGGGAAATCAGGTCGACCTGATCGACATTTGCGGCATTGAGACCCGCCCCTTGCACGGAAATCAGGCCGCGGGTTACGTTGAACCCGCCGAGCGAACCATCGGCGCCGTAGTACGGCTGGCCCGTCGTTAACGTCGCGCGGCTTGTATTGATGAATCCCCCGCCATCGACGACGATGCCGGACGGGTTCGCCAGGATGACTTCCGCGCGGCTACCCGCGACCTCGACATAGCCTCGCAATTGAGACGGATTCGCGCTGTTGACCTGGTTGACGATGATTCGCGCAGACTGGCCCGGACCAAAGTTCGGGTTGCCGTTGATCCAGCCCGCCTGCTGCGTCTGAACCATCGTGGCCGAGTTGTTCAGGATCGCGCCGTTTTTCTGGACGTCGAACTGGTTGTACGTATTCACGGACACGCCAGCTCCCGAAGGCGCAGCGATATTCACCTGCGGCAAGCCATTTTGCGTCTGGATGACGTGCGTATTCGTGCCCGGCGTCGGCGCGATTTGCGCGATGCTCGGGAGCGGCGCGCCGAACAGCAACGCCACAGCCATCACAGTCGGTTGCCATTCGACACGAAGTCCCGTTGATTCGAACCATGCACTCGATCCCCGCGCAATTCCGGGCGCACGCGCAGCATTACTTTTTTCCTGAACGACAATCATCGCGCCACGCGCGCGATTGAAAACCACCCGATAGCGATTCTTGTTCATTCTTCGTTCGACGCAGGCCGCGCCTCTGCTTCATATTGCGATTGATCTCAACGTCCATTCGGTCGGACGCCGTTAGTCTAGATCGCAGTGAAAATTAGGATAACGATATTTTTCATCGCACACGTCATGATTGCACGCTTCGGACGCGCCACGTGCAATTGATTTACCCTATCCGTGACGCGATCGTAGCAGACGCGAGGTCCCGCACATTGTCAGAGATGATCAAATCGATGAGCAAAGTCTCGACTTTCTCTGCTTAATCTAGGGAATATCCATAAAAAAACACTCAGCAATTAACATTTTAAAATTCTTTCTAATTGTTAATTCCGAATGGGCATGCCGGCCCAAAATAGATGTGCGCTGGTTTGGCAAGCAGCATCACCGACAAGATTTAATTTTTGAATACATCGGGATAGGGGCGGTCAGATTGCCTGAGCGACCCCCTCCCACACTCGGTTGCCCTCATGCAGTTGCGCTTCACTTCTTCGCCGTGACCAGCTTACGGCAGGACTTGCACCCGCAAGAGTGCGCCCATGCTGGGCGCACAATCGGGATAGGGGCGGTCAGGTAATCTGACCGGTCCCCTCCCACATACATGGACGCCTCCGTTTTGCAAGGCAGCCGTACACGATCGGCAGATAGATTGAGATTGCGGCCATACATCCGGACTGTTCAGGAGGCTAGCGAGACGCCTCTGTCCCTGATGGAATCAGCTGATCGGACTCTAATCACCACCTCGCGCTCGAAGCGCCTGTGGGAGGGCAGAGTATTCCGATCCCGGTCCAACCTGTCTTGCCATCACGTCACGATTGCCCAAGCAACCTCCTGGGAGAGCCTTAACCGAACCCGATCGGATTACGCAGCGGCCACGGACGGCGCGTAATCCGATCGGAACGCAGTGCCTTGCGTGAGCAGCGCCCAGGCAATCCGGGCGTTCCTATTCGCCACTGCCACCACGGCGACGTTCTTGTGCCGGCGCGTGAGCAAGCGATGAAGCCAGCCCGAGAACGCATCGTCCTTGTTGGCGCAATAGCGAACGACAGCCCGCGCGCCGTGCACCATCAGTGTCCGCAGGTAGGTATCGCCGTGCTTGCTGATACCCAGCAGCGTCGGCCTGCCTCCGCTCGAATGCTGTCTGGGTACCAGACCTAACCACGCCGCCAGTTGCCGGGCATTGCTGAAGCACTTGCCGTCGCCGATCGAGGCAACCAGAGCGCTGGCCGTAATCGGGCCGATGCCGGGAATCTCTGCCAGTCGGCGACTGGCGTCGCTCGCGTGATGCCACGCCTTGATCTGCGTCTCGATCTCTGCGACCTGCCGGTCAAGCTCCTTCAAGTGGTCCGTCAAGCGCTGTATCAACAGACGGAATGACCCCGGCAGTTCATTGCTGGCGTCTTCGATGAGCTGAGGTACGTGCTGGGCAATGCTGGTGATCCCCCGCGGCATCACCAAACCGAATTCCCCCAGCAGCCCGCGGATCTGATTGGCCTGCGCGGTACGCGCCCGAACGAACCCTTGGCGGGCTCGGTGCAATGCAAGAACCGCCTGTTGATCGACGTTCTTGATGGGCACAAACCGCATGTTGGGTCGCGCCACCGCTTCGCAGATCGCTTCGGCATCGGCAACGTCGTTCTTGTTCGTCTTCACATAGGGTTTAACGAACTGGGGAGCCATGAGCCTCACCGTATGGCCGAGCGTCTGCAGCTTGCGTGCCCAGAAGTGGGCGCTGGCGCAGGCTTCCATGCCGATGAGGCACCCTGGAAGGTTCGCAAAGAACGCGACTATCTGGTGCCGTTTCAGTTGCTTCCTCAATATCGGCTTGCCGTGCTCGTTCACACCGTGGACCTGGAAGATGTCCTTGGCGAGGTCAATGCCGATCGTAGTAACGTTCATGGTGACGCCCTCCTCCGGTGAAGGTGGTGTTTCGACAGCCTCACCACTTTGACACGGCAATGCCGCTTCGGACGGGGGCGTCCATTCCATTACCACCTGGCATGCGGGTCCGCACCAGGCGGTTGGAATGGTTGAGGTCGTCAGGCTTGTGTTGCTCCCGACCCGACGCCCAGGCTTGCCGTGGTCCGGTTCGGCGGAACTGATTCCTCGCTGCCGGGGCCTGTCGGGCTTCACCCTATCCACCTGACCGGCGAGCTTCGCTCTCGCGAACATCTGAGGCGCTTCACTTCCGATAACCAGAGGGCTCCCCCTCCCATCCCTTCGGCCCTTCGCCGGCAGCTTTAGCTTTCCCAGCCACACCGCCCAACTACTATGGCCTCTGCTGACTCCTCGCTCCGACTCGACGTCGTTGCCCTTTCAGGCATGAGGCGAGGCCTCCCCAGGTAAGAACGCACTCCTTCATCGCACAACCGCTGCATTTACGCCGCCGCGCCTTGGTCACAAGAGCTTCGCGGTTTGTTGCCCGCTCGCCCTGCTCGGCAGCGCCTTCTATGCAGTTCTTGTCCATCGGCTCGCGATTTACGCTCCACGCTTCCTCCCCACATTCGGTCGCCCTCGTGCAGTTGCGCTTCACTTCATTCGCCGTGACCAGCTCATGGCGGGACTTACACCCGCAGGAGTGCGCCCATGCTGGGCGCACAACAAAAAACCCGCCAGGCACAAACCTGGCGGGCTCTCGGGTACATCAAGCCGAGTAGATCGGGCAGATCTTTACGCCTGCCCCTGGCTCGCGAGGAAGTCCTCGTAATTCCCGCCGAAGTCGGTCAGCGTGCCATGCGTGGTCACTTCGATGATCCGGTTCGCCAGCCCGCTGACGAACTCACGGTCGTACGACACCAGACCCCGTTCATGTTCCTAATCAACCACTTGGAGAGCATGAATGGCAACAATCACCCTGCGTGGGACAAAATGGCAGGTCAAAATCCGCCGGAAGGGCCAACCGTGCCTATCCGCAACATTCGTCAGTGAAGCGATATACTCACCTACGTGCAGAGGACTTGGCACTCAAACTAGGTTAAGGATTGGCGGGCTAGCGGCCCGCCTTTTCTCCCTCCCCGCAAATCGTGCAAGCTCAGACGCGAGGCCAGAGAACGCACTACTCATCGTCCTGGTGTCACAACCACTATGAAGCCGCGTGCAAAACCGACGTGCGTCTCGCGACCGGCTGGCAGTTGCTGCAGCAATCGGCCGGACGCGCGCGCCACGCGAACGCGATCAACGGGATGCTGATCCGCATCCGGATGGACTACAACGAACGCACGCTGTCCGTGCTGCGCGCCGCGCCGCAGCGCAACGGCTTTTACGGGCGGACGGCCGCGGCCGCCGCGCGCTAGGGTCTCTTGTCCGGATGCCCCGAGCGCGTTTCATGATCGACGTGAGCTCGGAAGCGCGCCGTGTCACAATCGGCCGTGATCCAATCGCGGCGGCCGCCGTTCCGGCGGCTTGCGCCGCCCGCTGACTTCGATTCGCCCTTCTCGTCATCCAGGCGACGGATCGGCTCACCGCCCAAGACGCTCAAAGATCGCCTTCTCGAGCACGGCAAGCTGCTCATGGATGAGCTGCCCGGTCCCGCGTCCCGTGCGCCATTGGCCCGATCGTTCCGGGTCCGGGTTCGCATTCCGGGTCCCCCTCGCTTCCCCCTTGCGTTTGTGCGGCATAGCGGCTCCTTCGTCGTCCGTTTGCGCGCCGCAAGCAAGCATTCGGTCAGGCCCTGCGTTCACGTCGAACCCGGCCAGCAAACCGCCTCTTCCCGTCGCAAGTCGTAAGTCCGGCTTATCGCCGCGTTGTCTCGCTTTCTTTTCGCCAAAGCCGCATGCCTTGCCGGTATGCGCGTCCTTCTCGGCGGCAATCGAGGAAAACACTCAAGACGGCTTACCGGTCCGGCGTCGCGCTCTTTGTCCCTCCGGATCCAATCGGAAATTCCACCGCAAATCGGCGTTTTTTCCGCATGCCGCGTTTCGTTCCGCAAAAGGCACTGGAAACCCATGCAGCGAAATCGCTGATCCGCATGGGTAGTCGGTTTTGGCTGATTACAACGGTTGTCGCGATTCGGCGCCGTGTTTTCCATCGGCTGCGCCAATCGCGCTCGCGATTGCTTTCCTACGATGTTTTCACGGCCCTACCACGCAGCGCAGGGTTCGTACCGGAAAAACATCCCGCCGCAAGGCAGCCTCACATTTATCCAGGAGCAACCATGGCTTTTCCTACCAGCGTCAACGACCAGATCACCGATTCCGTCACGCAGGCCAACACGAAAGTGTTGGGCGACGCGCCGGCCATCGCGCTCGGCAACCTCTACCAGGCCACCGCGCAAGCCCTGGCCAATGCCGCCCACAACGCCACCAATGCGCAGCAGCAGAGCTACGTGACGTCCCAGGCCGCCACCACGATGGGGGTGGCGACGTTGTACTCGCTCGACACGGCCTCCACCGGTGTCGCGACGAAGGACATCCTGAGCACCGGCGTTCGCGGCCTCGGCAGCTGATAACCGAAGCCCATAAACCATTGAGGAGCCCGACATGGCTTTTCCTACCAGCGTCAACGACCAGATCACCGATTCCGTCACGCAGGCCAACACGAAAGTGTTGGGCGACGCGCCGGCCATCGCGATGGGCAACCTCTACCAGGCTACGGCGCAAGCCCTGGCCAACGCGGCCCACAACGCCACCAATGCGCAGCAGCAGAGCTACGTCACCGCGCAAGCCGCCACCACGATGGGCGTCGCGACGCTGTATTCGCTCGACACGGCCACGACCGGGGTAGCCACCACGAAGATCCTCGGCACCTGAGGATTGCCGGAAACAGTTGACCCCAAGGAGTTGAACACATGGCCTTTCCTACAGCCGTCAATGACCAGGTCACCGATTCGGTGACGCAGGGGAACACCCAGGTGTTGGGCGTATCGCCGGCCGTTGCAATGGGCAACCTTTACCAGGCTACGGCGCAGGCGTTGGCCAACGCGGCCCACAACGCCACGCTGGCGCAGCAGCAGATGTACGTTACGGCGCAAGCCGCAACCACGATGGGTGTCGCGCTGCTGTACTCGTTGGATACCGGCAGTACGGCAATGGCGACCAAGAAGATCCTCGGCTGAGGGCTCATGCGTTGATCACCGGCCCCCACCTGTCATCCAAACATTAAGGAGCATGAATCATGGCATTTCCGACATCAGTCAACAGCCAGATCACCGATTCGGTTTCGCAAGTCAACACGAAAGTCCTGGGCGACGCGCCATCGGTCGCGATGGGAAATCTGTACGTGGCGACGAGCCAAGCGCTTTCGAATGCCGCTCATAACGCGACGAACAACCAGCAACAGTCCTACGTGACGATGCAGGCGTCCACCACGCAGGCCGTATCCACGCTGCTGACGGTGGAAACGGGCACCACGGGCGCTGCCACCGCGGAGATTCTCGGCCTGAAATAACCGCGCATGACGCCCGCGGCCGACGCACTGTGGCACGCGGGCGCCGCGCGCATCGGCTATCGGGTACCCGGCAGCACCGGCCCGCGCGATGCCACAGCTCGCCGTAGATCAAACGGCCGCCGCCGCGATGGCCATGACCTATCTCGCGATGGCCGACAGCATCGGCATCGCGATGAGCAATGCCGTGGCCAACCAGCAGCGCGGCCAGGTCGTCGCCGGCGCGGCCACGACCCAGGTTCTCGCATTGATCATCGCAAAGGGAAGCCAACAGGGAAGCAAATAGCCATGACCACCGACAACAGCACCGTCAACAGCCAGATCGTCGACGCCGTCAGCAACGTCGTCACGCTGACAACCGGCCAATCGCCGTCGCAAGCGTTCGGCATGCTCGACGCCGTCTTGCTGGAAACGCTCGGCATGGCGATGCATAACGCCGTGAATCGACAGCAAAGCGCCGGCATGATCAATTCGGCCGCGCTGACGGCTGCGTGCGCGAAGATCCTCGCCGTGCCGTTCCCGGCGCCGCCTCCACCTCCGCCGCCCGCGCCGCCACCGCCGCCCGAAGTGCATCCGCTGCCGGGGCCCGACGAATCAATGTCGCCGGCCTCCGTCGTGGAGGCCGCCGTCAAGGAAAGCGAGACGGCCTTCGGCGAAGCCAAGGCCGCCCTCGACGAGCTGAAGGCCTCGGCCGACACGGCCGTGAAGGACGCGGGCGACGCCGAGTATGCGCTGGACCAGTTCGCGCAATCGGTCACGGCCGCGCTGTCGAAGCCGGGCGGCGGCACGCCGAACCACGGCGGACCGAGCGGCAAGAACTGAAGGATTTCGCGCTGCCTGCTGACACACCCACTCCACCGAAGGAAATGTCATGGATCCCATGAAGGTCAACTCTCAGATCATCGACGTCATCAACCAGAGCCAACTGGCGACGATGAGCCCTCAGGTCGTGCTGACGAGTGGTGCGGGAAAGGCTTATCAGTCGGTGGCTCAGTCGACCGCGCTCGCGGTGCAGGACGCGACGGACGCACTGCGCAACATCTCGACGATCGCGACTACCGCAGCCGGCGTGGCGATGGCGCAGCTTCTCGCCACCGGCAAGCCGCAATACGCGACGGCGCTCACCCAGGCGCAGGAAATGATGAAGTCCGCAACCGACGACTACGCGAAGATCGGCTCGGTCGCCGCGAACGTGCTCAAGGGATTCCCGGCCGGCTGAAGCGAACCCGTAAGCCCCCGCAGTCCGATCAAGGAGCATCGCCATGACCGTATCCGTTGCCGGCAAGCTGATCCCGCTGCCCAACGCGCTGTCCGACATCGGACGGCTCGCGCTTGCGTTCATCGACGGCGGGATCGAGTGGCTCGGGTGGGCTGCCAACGCGCCGGCGGCGCGCTATGACTTCGCGGACGAGACGGAGCTGATCGCCACGGTCCAGCAAGGGCTGCACGCGTCGCGCTACACGCTGCTGCCACAGCTCGGGCTGACGATCAGCCCGGTCAAGCTCATGACGCTGAGCCTAGCTGACTTGAACATCCTCGCGCGCGCCGAGAGCGGCGACGGCTCTTCCGTCGTGGCCGCGCAAGTGGCGAAGGTCCTCTCGGAACACGGTCTCGTCACCCGCGAGGATCTGGCGGCGGGCGTCAGCTTCCTCGCGCAGTTGGGCGTCAAGTCGGCGCCACTGTTCCAGGCTCTCGGCTTCGACGACAGCCTGGCGGTCACGAACCTGATGCACCTGCCGCAGGGCGCACGGCAACAGCCGCTGCAGCAGGAGGCCGCCTCGTTCGCGTTGAAGCAGGCGCGCACGGTTCACGAGTTCTGCGATTTCTACCGCTTCTACCTCGACTACGCGGAACAACTGAACAGCAGCGCCGCCACGCCCGAGCGACGCGAAGCCGCGGCTGCGGACGCCTCGGAAGCGCTGCTGCCGATTCTTTTCGGCGCACTGGACTGTCCGCAGGTGCAGGGCCTGGCAGGTCCGTCCGACGTCGCGCAGACCGTGCGCAACTGGCTCGCTCAAGGCCGAATGGTGGGCTTTGCGAGGCTGTCGCAAGGCGCCCAGCAGATCGTTCAGCACACCGCCTACAAGGGTGAAACCGGCGACGCGGCCAGGCGCATCGTCGAGCTCTTCATGCACGCGGCACAGTCGTTTCTGGCCGCCCACCAGCCCGACAGCGGCACGATGGGCCAGGATGGCGCGACCTGTCTGTTCCCCGTCGAGTCCGCTCAATTACGAGCCGAATTGCAGTTGAGCGGCAGCGGCGTGATTTCACTGAACGACTTCGGCGCGAGACCCGCCGTGCCGGCGGCGCTTGCGCCCGCCGTGACGGAAACCGCAATCGCAGAACAGGAGAACGTATCGTGAGCATTCCAAAGATACCGATTTCGAACGCATCCGAACGGCCGGAAGACTCGCAAGCGGCGGCCGAGCGGCTAAGCGTGCGTGCCCCTTCCGGCGTCGCGCCGTCCATCACGCCGGCCGACGTACCGGCTGAATTCACGAACCCGCACGCCGCCGTCGCCGACATGCGCAAGGAAGCGCGCGCGAAAGCTCAGCAGATGGTCTTGGAAGCCAAACTGGCGCTGCTGGAATCGCTGCACGCATTGCACACCGGCGTAAAGACGGATGTCGTTTCCACCGGTGCGGTTCCAGCTCCGAACAAGCGAGGCACGCGATGAAACCTCGACGTGACGTATCGGCAACGAATCCGCCCGAGTCCATTTCGCAGATCGCCGAAATGCAGGCGCAAGAGGCGGTCGACAACGCGGTCGCGGCCAGCGACAAGGCGATGCGCGCCGCGTTGAACAGCACGGCGCACGCCGGCGCGGCCGACGGGAGTCATGCCGCGCTCGAGGCGATGGCGTTGGCCGAGCAAGCGCTCGCGGCCGCGTTAAGCGGCGCGGCCGCGGGCGAGGCCGCCGTGGCAAACGCGTCGCGGCAAGCCGGAGAGGCCGAGACTCGCGCGGTCGAAGAAGCGCAGCGACAGGCCGAGAAGGCGATGGCGGCGGCGGCCGGGGCGTCGGCATCGCGGGCGGGGTAGCGCATGAACCGCCTCGATTTCCCAAAGGGACTGCTCGCGACGAATGGCTTCGCGTCCTGTCGAGTCCCGATCGAACCGCCTCCGAGTGAGGTCGCGGTCTTTCGGATTGCCAACGACGGTCTTGCCATCGCGCGGCGACGTCGTTCAATCGCCGCTATTGGGACTTAGTCCGGGAGCACGTATGGAAACGTCCGAACAGCGGGCGACGCGGCGCATGATGAGCGGCTGGCTGACCAAGCAGATCAACGATCTGGGGAAACCGGACGGTATCAAGAAGCGAGACATTCGCGCCCAGGTCCTGCACGCGCTGCAGGAGATCGACGTGCGCATCGCCGAGCTGAACCGGTCGTTGCAGGAGAAATTCCACGTCGCCCCCGGCCGGCGGGACCTGGTGAAGTTCTACATGAAGGGCGGCAATGCGTTCGAATGCAGACTCGACCCTAGCGGAGAAGCTGCGATGCAAAACGGCGGCGGAACATCGGACTGGGATACGCAAGTCGTCATCGATCCGTGGGCGCCCGTGCCGCTGCAACGCTTCATCTACGGCCTGCTGGAAGAACTGGTGACGGACACGATGATCCGGGCCGGCGTAGACATCGCGCGGGTAGCCGACACCTTCGCCGACGAGACGGTCAAGCATTGGAAGGCGCAGCGAGACAATCTGGAACGCAAGGACTATTCGGCCTATACGCTGGAATACGACGATCCGCAATCGCTGCGGCAGGTATACGACCAGCAGCGGCTCGGGCTCTGGACCAACGACCGGCGCAGGCTGTCCGAACCGGACATCGACCACCCCGAACGCATGCCCGGCATCCTGCTCAACGACGCGATCCGGCCGTTCGTCCTGTATCGGCTCGGTTATACCTGGCACGCCAAATTGCCTCCGCCTCTGCCGTTCGCGGCGCTGTCGGCACAGCCGCCGATCCGGCTGCCGGCGAAGCTGCCTAAACCATTCCCTCAAATGAAAGCGGATATTCGCAAGCCGCTGCTGATGGAGTTGATCGACGTCACGCTGCCGCGACGCGACACGATCGAGGCAGTGGCCGTCTGGGAGGAACTGGCGCAGGAGCAAATCAAGATTGAAAAAAAGACGGTTTCCGTGAAATCGCCCGATGCGGACATCGCAGAGACCGAGCCGACCGGCGATATCGCCAGGGTGACACTGCCGTTGCCGAACATCATGTACCACCTGCGAGAAATCGCCACGATGCTGTGCGAGATCGCGGACGGCAGTTCGCGTCATCCGGATAAGCTCGAAAGGCGCTTCGCGCGCTTCAAGCAAATCTGGGGGCTAGGCGAAAATGAACAAATCAAACGCATACTCAGCAAGATGGCCGGAGTGCCTGACATCGGCGCAACCCATCCTGCGCACATGGAAAAAGTCACTCAGTACATCGAAAAATACGGCGGCGATCTGAAAGACGACATTCTGGGAGACAAGGACGACGCGTTCATGCTAGCGCGCCGCCTGATGGACTGGATTGCCCAAAGAACGGCGGAACAAAACGACAGCTTCACCAAGAATGACCACGTGAGCCGCGCGTGGCTGGGAAAATTCGACAGAGGGCGAAACGAGCTAAGGGAAATCGTCGATGAAGTCGCCAAGGGCGTGCCCGACGTCGTCGAGGGCGCGCTCGAAGCGGCGTATAGCGACGATCTGGTGCTGATCCGCTTCCTGGAGGAGAACGAATACCTGACGCCGAGGCAAATCGGACTATCGGGCGTGTTCAGGGCGGCCGTGATTCGCGTGCGAACCCCGATGCAAGTGGATGCGCTCGGCACGTTGTTCCTGGCCCGGTTCGGCCTGAATTTAGACAGGCCCAAGAGCGCCGAGGGCGAGCATCCGGTTCGCTACCGGGCCTACGGCGTGCCGCGCGCTACCGGCATTACCCACGAGCTGACGATGGTGGCGTTCGACGAGGGGAAGGCGACCACCTATCTGTCCATTACCACCGCAACTTCCGGAGAAGCGCCGTTCCGGCGCGACGCGGTCAACCCCTACGTGAACTTTGCGTCGCTGCCGGAAATTGCCGCGCAACGCAAGATCGCCGCGGCACTGATCGAAGACTACCTGATCCGCAACGTAATCTCACGGCAATACGAGGCGCTGAAAACGCTGCTTCCCGTGGTGTGATCGAGCGCCTGGCGAGGCCGCGCGCCGCGGGCCGTCAAAAAAGGAGCAATGGCATGACCTTCTACGCAGGATTCGACATCGACGAGTTCCCTGGTCTAGACCAGCTCGCCTGGTTGAAGAAGGCCACCAACCTAAGTTGGTGCGGCTACCCTCTCGCCGACCAGTGGAAAGGCCGTCGCAAAGACCTGATCAAGCAAGGCTGGGGCCTGCTGCCCGTCTATAAGAGCCAACCGACTGATCCGACTGATTCGAACCCCGAACAGCAAGGTAAAACGGACGGCGAGCAAGCGGCCGACCTGATGCGTAAAGAAGGATTTCCACGGAACGCCTACGTCTTCATCGACTGGAAAAGCAGCAGCCTTCCCGATAACGCCGAGACCTATCTCCGCGCGTGGGTCGACGCCGTGCAGAAGAATGGCTATATGCCGGGCGTCCACTGCTCGACTGCCTTGGCCTCGTCCATCACGTCGTGGATGGACGACAAAGCCGCGGCGAAGCCGCGCATCTGGGCGACGAAGGCGTCGACCGACGAGCCACATCTGTATTCAGGCGCCGTCAGCGACTTTCCGGCCAAAGACCCCGCCGGCTCCGGCTATTCGACCGCGACGGCCTGGCAATACCAGACCAACGCCGTGTTGATGCTGTGGACGATGCAGGTGGACTTGAGCTCATCGACGCTGGAAAACCCGTCCGCACCTTCCGCATCCTAACTGTCTACGGAACGGTTCACCGCCGCGAGCCATCGAAAAGGAGCAACACCATGTCGTTCTATGCTGGCTTCGACACCAAGATCTTCCCCGGCCAACTGCAACTGGACTGGCTGAAGTCCAACAGCAACCTCAGTTGGTGCGGCTACTATCTGGCTCCCACGCCGAACCATCCCGACAAAAGTTGGATGAGCAACCGCCAGGCGTTGATCGATCAAGGCTGGGGACTGCTGCCCATTTATGTAGGCCTGCAATCAGGATCGAAAAATCTGACCAAAGCCCAAGGCGCCACCGACGGCTCACAAGCCGCTCAACTGGCAGGTTCCGAAGGCTTCCCGCGCGACTGCTACCTATACATCGACTGGGAAGACGGCAGCCCTCTCGACAACAATGCCCAGGCCTATCTCGGCGCGTGGGCCACCGGGATCATGAAGAGCGGATATCAACCCGGCATCTATTGCTCGCACAATCTGGCCGCCTCGATGGCAACGCTGATGGCGGGTCTGAGCCCATCGCCCGAATTGCGCATCTGGGCATGGAACGTGCCGACGACGAACCGGCAACCGTATTTAGGCTCCCTTGACGCATTCCCCGCCGTCACGCCTGCCGGTTGCGGCTATGTAAGCGCCATGGCGTGGCAACACCTGCAAAACTGTGTGCTGATGCCGGGAACCATACAGATCGACCTGAGCGCATCGAACCTGAAAGACCCGTCCGCCCCGTCCATATCGCGATGACAACGGCCCGTCACGCAACCGAACTCCTGAATTCGCGCGGACTCAACCCCACGATGCGCCTGAAGCTTTTTTCGAAATGACTCAGGTCGCCGAAGCCGACACTCAGCGCAACTTCAGTCACGCGCGGACAGTCGTCGCGCATCAGCATTTCCTTCGCCTTCTCGATGCGAATTTGCTGGAGCAGCGGCTTGAACGCGACATTCAACGTGTGACGGAACAGATAGCTCAAATGCGACGGACTCACGTGGGCGTGTTGGGCCAGCTGCTCCATTGAAATCGGCTTGGCGTAATGTTCGCCCAGATACAGCAGCGCCTTGCGCAGCGCCTTGTGCAATCGCGCCAGCTCCGCGCCGTCGCGCGTCATCGCACACCGTGCCCAGTGGGCCGGCATCGCCGAAGGCCGCAACGCGGCGACATCCGGCGCCGTCGTGCGCCGTGACGTCTCGTCATCTCGATCGGCGACGCGCGACGCGCCGACGCGCTCGCTACGCGGTAGCGAGATCATCCACGGCACGTGAAGCGCGACATCCGCGCGGCCAATCGCGGCATCGCCCGTCATGACCGCGAGACGCGCAATCACGCGCTCCAGTTCATACAGATTTTCCGGCCACGCATAGAGCCGGCATATCTCGAGCAGCGCGTCGCTGCACTTGCGCTCCGCGACATGGCCATGACGCTCGAGCGCAGCGACGACCAGCGGCTCGATGTCGTCCGGGCGCAGGCGAAGCGACGGCACCGTCACCGACAGGAAATCCAGTTCGGCCAGCAGGGCTTGCGAGAATCGCCCCTCTTCCACGCATCTTCGCAAGTCGGACGTCGTCGACGCGACCACGCGCACCTCGCACTCGTCCGGCACCACCAGCCATTGCCCGAGCCGCGAATGCAGATGTTGCCGCAGCTGGTTCTGAAGCCGGGGAGCAAGCTCGTCGATGCCGTTGAAGAACAAGGTGCCGCCCGCCGCCTGTTTGAACCATTGCGCCGGCTCGCCGGCGGGATCGGCGCAGTTGACTTCGACGAACGGCCCGTCCCGCCGAGGCCCGCAACAATGCAGCGCCGCCGCCAACAGGGCTTTCTCGGTGCCGAACTCGCCGGTGAGCAACACGGGCAACGTGCTGTACGACGCCTTTTCGACGAAAACCTCGACATGGTGCAACGGCTCGGACACGCCCACGAGCAACAAGCTGCGGCTCAGACGTTGCTGAGCCCACCGTTGCACGTCATAGCGCTTGCACAGCAACGCGCAGCGATATGCAAAGGCGGCTCCCCGCTCGGCGAAGGCGTCCGATCGATCGGCGGCGCCCCGTCCATTCAGCCGCAGCGTGCCGAGTTGCTCGCCCGCATATGTCACGGGGAATCGAGCCGAATGCGCGGCCGGTGCAGTATGTGCGTCGACGTTCGCTTCCTCGAGCCATGCGAGATCGAACTGTTCGCCGCTGCGATTCAACTGAAGGACGCCCACGCCGCGCAGCCGCAAGGACGCGCTCCCCAGCCCCAGTTGCCGGACGAATGCGCGTACCAGCGATTCGAGCAGATCCGAGAGCGTTCGATATGGTCGATAGACGCTTCGCAACAGCGATTCCACGTCGTTGGCCTCGTTCAGACGTTGACGACTCGATCATCCCGGCATCGAGATGCTGATGCCGGGTTTCATCGATTGCCCGACATCGGCGAGCGGCCTTGCATTCTCGATGTCGGATCCGGGAACAGTCCACATCAGGCGTCTCCCTCGCATGAATTGGCATTTCGCAACGACGGCGCGCCGCAACCGCGAACCATCGCAGGTGCATGAAGTATGCAGGGCGTGCGTGGAATCGAATGAGACACGCGGGCCGTTGTCAATCGTTGTTCACATCACATACGACGCGGCGTCACGGAACGATAGAGCCGTCACGGCAAACGGCCGCACGACGGCCGGCGAACTTCACGCATTCGATTGCGCTCCGCGTAACATGGCGACTGCAATTTGTCGGCTGACGTCAACGGTGGAATCGGGGCTGAATTTTTCAATCCGCGAATCGATTGCCTGAATTGGTTATCCCGAAGGAGAAACCATGGAAGCTTCGCCGGGACGTATTCTCGTCGTCGAAGACGACCCCATTACCCGCACGATGCTGGCACGCTACCTGGGCGACGCCGGCTTTGATCTCCTCACCAGCGGCAACGTCGCGCAAGCGCGCCAGGCGCTGCGCGCCGCGCCGGCCGACGTGCTGCTGCTGGACATCAACCTTCCCGACGGCGACGGCATCTCTCTTGCCCGCGAGCTGCGCGAGCACAGTACCGCCGGCATCATCTTCGTGACGCAACGCGACGGCGACCTCGATCGCGTCCTCGGCCTGGAAACCGCCGGCGACGACTACATCACCAAGCCGATCCGGCTGCGCGAGCTGCTCGCCCGCGTGCGCGCCCTGTTGCGCCGGCAGCGGCTGTATCGCGAGATCGCTCCGGTCGATACGGTGCTGACTTTCGACCGCTGGCTGATCGACCTTCGGCGCCGTGAGCTGGCGCTGTCGGGCGGCGCCGTGCTGCCCCTGACCCCGCGCGAGTTCGATCTGCTGGCCGCGCTCGTGATGGTTCGCGGCGCGACGCTCACGCGCGAGTATCTGCTCGAAGTGGTCAGCAAGCGCGAGCGCGCGACGGACTCGCGTACCGTGGACACCTTGATCGCGCGACTGCGCCGCAAGATGTCCGACGACGCCGGCGGAATGCGCTGCCCGATCGGCACGGTCGCCGGAATCGGCTACCGGCTCGATGCCGCCGTGAATCGGGGCAGTTGACGACCGCATCGCGCCCCCCGCGCGTCGCGCGCGATTTTGCGCAGTGCTTCGAAGGCGTGTTCGAATTCGACGTCGAGCGCGATGAGGAGAACGGAAAGCTCCGATGCGTCGTTCCGATCGGCCGCCTGTTTCACTCGCTCGGCGAACCTCCTGAGTCTTACCAGCCCCAGTGCCGCCGCCGAGCTCGTCAGCCGGTGTGAAAGCGCTTTGATTCGATCTGCGTTTTGCTCCGCGACGGCTTCGCCGAGGTCGTTCAGCAAACGTCGCCCGGCATGCCGGAACTGGTGCACGAGCCAGCCGACCGCGTCTGCGCCAAGCGCGTCGGCATGCTCGCTCAGACAAACGAGATCCACTGCTGCGTCCGTCGACCCGATCTCGCCTGAAGGCCGGGCCCGCGCGACAGCCGTGCCGCCCACGGTCTCGAGTACCCGGCGCAACGCGTCTCGCCGGATCGGCTTCGCCAGAACCGACGTGAAGACATCCGTCACGCCGGAGCTTTGCGCCTGAAGGAGATCCGCCGTCAGCACGACAATCGGCATCTCCCCCCGCCCCTGAGCGCGCGCATTCTGTGCGCGTATGCGACGTGCAGTCTCGATACCGTCCACGCGCGGCATATGAAGGTCCACGAATACGCCGTCGAAATGCTCGCGAGCGGTTTCCGCAACCGCAGCCTCTCCGCTGCTCACGGGCGTGGCATCGTGGCCCGCCTGAGCGAGAAGGCCGCAAATCACGATCTGATTGATCGGGTCGTCGTCGACGACGAGGAGCTTCAAGCGTCGCGACGGCGGTGACGCCGGTATGTCCCGCGGCGCCGCGACAATCGCCGCGGCCACCGGCACCACGACCTGGAACCGACTACCGATGCCCTGCTCGCTCGCCGCAGTGATCGTGCCGCCCAGCATGCCGACGACACGCCGGCACACGGCCAAGCCCAAGCCTGCCCCGCCGAAGCGTCGTCCGATCGATTCGTCGACTTGAGTAAATTCGTCAAAGATCCGCGCCAGCATGTTTTCCGGGATACCTATCCCGGTGTCCTCGACGGTGATCTCCAGCTGCAACTCGTCCGCCGCGCTGCCCCGCATGGTCAACGAAACGCCGACGCGACCTCGCTCGGTAAACTTGACCGCATTGCTCAACAGATTCACCAGCACCTGGCGCAACCGTCCGGCATCGGCGTGCAACGCTTCCGGCACGTCACGATTGACGAGAACGTCGATGGTCGTCTGCCGGGCCAGCGCACGCGTGCGCATCAACTCGACGACGCTTTGAATCAGCTGCCGAGGATCGAAGTCGGCCGGAACCGGTTCATCAACCACGACACCGAGGCGCACGTAATCGATAATGCTGTCGAGCAAGCCGGTCAGATGTTCGGCGCAATCTCGCGCAATCGCGACCTGGCGGCGCTGTATCGCATCCAGTCGCGAACCTTCCAGCAGTTGCAGCACGCCGAGCACGCCATTCATGGGTATGCGTACCTCGTGACTGACTACGGCCAACAACCTTGTCTTGGCCTGGTCGGCTGCTTCGGCCACCTCCTTGGCGCGCCGCAGTTCCTCGCGTTGGCGGGTCTCGCTGCGCACACGGGCGAATTCCTGCCGGCGCATCCGCTCCGCACGCCAAACCTGTTGCAAGCCAACGGCAAGCGCGAAACCCATCGCAATCGACAGCGGATAGAGCAGCGGCGACATCGCCGCGCACCGCCACCGCAGGATCGCGATGAGCCCGACTGCAAAGCTTGCGCCATTGATGGCGCTCGGCACGAAGCGCAGCGGCAGGACAGTCACGATCCCGAACAGCACGGTCTGCATGACCAGCAAATTCGACGGGCTCGCGACACCCTCGGCAATCGCCAGCACGTCGATTACGATTGCCCAAGCCAACAGCAAGCATTGGATCGTGGCGGCCTCTATCGGCCGACGCAACCGCAACAGCAGCCATGCCGACCACAGGACCGCCGCAAAGCGCAGGCCGAACTGAATGACTGACCCGAGCTCAAGTCCGGCCTGCGTGATGTCGTTGAGCGCAAAAGACAGCGCGGCAATGACCGCCACCCATAATGTGGCGCGCGCCTGATACACGGTTTCCGACACGCGGCATCGGCGAAAGATCTGTTCGGTCTCGGCGTCGACAAATTCAGGAATTACGCCCCTCAGCGTGTCGGCAGTCATAGTTGTTCTGGTTATTGATTCGAAATAGTTGATCTTGATATCGGGAAATCGCCCCTCATGTGAAGGACATGAAAAACGAGACATGAGATCGCTTCCTCGTGAGGCACGTGAAGAGCGGCGTCGGCAGGTGATCAGCCTGCGCAAGCGCGGCTGGACCTATGACGAAATTGCCGACCATACGGACCTGTCCCGTACGGGGGTGTTCGACATCTGCAAGCGGTATGCGCTCGATGGCGCGACGGCCCTGCGCGACAAACCCAGTGGGCGCGCGGTGAATCGAGGTCGTGCGCTGACGGAGCAACAGGAAGCCGACATTCGCGTGCTGCTGCGCGACCAGATGCCGGACCAGTTGAAGATGTCGTTCGCGTTGTGGACACGACATGCCGTGCGGGAATTGATCCGGCAGCGATGCGGTTTGACGCTGACGTTGCAGGGTGTCGGCCTGTATCTGGCGCGCTGGGGCTTCACGCCGCAAAAGCCGATGAAGCGAGCCTACGAGCAGCGACCGGAGGCGGTCCAGACGTGGCTGAACGAGACGTATCCGGAGATTGCGCGCCGGGCAAAAGCCGAAGGCGCGGAAATCCAGTGGGGCGACGAAACGGGACTGCGTTCGGATGACGTACGAGGCCGTTCCTATGCGCCGATCGGCAAGACACCCGAACGGCGCGTGGCGAGCCGACGCGAAGGCCTGCCGGTGATGTCGACCGTGACGAATCGCGGTCAGGTGTGCTGGAAAGTCTTCGAGGGAGCGATGAACGCCGACATCCTGCTCGATTTCCTGAAGCGGCTGATCAAGGACATGCGCAGCAAGAAGGTGTTTCTGATTCTCGACAACCTGAAGGTTCATCACGCCAAGCCGGTCAATGCGTGGCTGGCCGAGCACGTCGACGAGATCGAAGTGTTCTACCTGCCGTCGTACAGCCCGGAGCTGAATCCCGACGAGATGCTCAACGCTGACCTGAAGGCGAACGTGACGAAACAGGCTCCGGCGCGGACCAAGGGACATCTCAAGAAAGCGGTCGTCAGCCATTTGCGTCGTCTCCAGAAATCACCACGGCGTGTCGCTCGCTATTTCATGCATAGACCCATCCGCTATGCGGCCTGATTCAAGTTCATGCATTTCTGATCAATAAGCATTACCCGTTGGATAATCGGGTTGGGCTGGTCAGCTTGAATTTTAGACGCTGGAATAATCGATAGCAGTATTCGTTTTAGAAATCAAAGGACCGCGATCCAATAACATCGCGAAAGCCGCGACACGACCGATTTATCAAGCCAAATTCGGGAAGAAGCGATATAGGGAAATCTGGAATGGAAAATTGAAGGTCGGACATTTATACATTTGCTTTATAACGGGTCTGTAGCGAAAAATGACTGGTGTGATAAGCGCTTAAAGACAGTCACGGGCGGTACGGTTCTCCGGGAACTGACGATTCTTCGCTCAGTGATCCGCGCTGCGCGTTCCGATTGGGGTGTTCAGCTTGCGGAAGATCCGATGAAGTTTGTCCGCAAGCCGAAGGACAATGAGCTTGCCCCCGAAAAACGAATCCCTTGCTGAGCGTTTAAACTCAAGCAAGGAGAGTCAAGAAGATGAACAAGACGAAACGAGCGCGCTACACGCTCGAATTCAAGCTGGAAGCCGTTCGGCTGGTCAAGGCAGGCCAGAGCGTTGCGGCGGTGGCCGCGACGCTGGACGTGCCGGCGCAATCGATTTCCAACTGGTTCAAAGCTGAACAGGAAGGCAAGCTCGGAGGAGCTGGCACGAAGCCGGTAAGCCCGGAGCAGATGGAGTTGTCGAGGCTTCGTGCCGAAGTGGCGCGGCTGAAGATGGAGCGCGACATCCTAAAAAAGGCCTGTGCGTACTTCGCGAAGGACTCAACGTGAAGTACGCCTTCATCGAACGCAATCGCCGTCACTGGCCGATTTCGGTGTTATGCGAGGTTCTGGAAGTCAGCCCCAGCGGCTTTCACCAGCGACGGCAACGTGTCGCCCAGGACAAGCCGCAGCGCAGCCGCGTGAGTGACGATGCACTGCTGGCGCACATCAAGGCGATTCACGCGGAAGTGAAAGGCGAATACGGCTGGCCGCGCATGTGGAAAGAACTGGTTGCGCGCGGCGTACGCGTGGGTAAGGAGCGCGTTCGCAAGCTGATGGTGCAGCATGGCGTGCGTGCTCGGCACAAGCGCAAGTACATCGCGACGACGAACTCGAATCATGGCCTGCCGGTCGCGCCGAATCTGCTCGAGCGCAACTTCACGGCGCTGGTGCCGAATCAGGTCTGGACGAGCGACATCACCTACTTGGCGACGGCTGAAGGCTGGTTGTACCTGGCCGTCGTCATCGACCTGTTTAGCCGGCAGGTGGTGGGCTGGTCGATGCAGCCGCATATGAAGGCCGAGCTGGTCACGGATGCGCTGCGCATGGCGTGGTTCCGACGCCGTCCCGACGCCGGCGTGATTGTGCATAGCGACCGTGGCAGCCAGTATTGCAGCGGGCTCTTCCAGGACACGCTCAAGGCGTACGGCATGCGTTCGTCGATGAGTCGGCGCGGCGATTGTTGGGATAATGCGCCGACCGAAAGCCTGTGGGGTTCGCTGAAGGTGGCGCGGCTGCACGGCCGGCACTTTGCGACGCGACGTGCGGCAATGGACGAAGTCATCGACTGGCTCGGCTTCTACAATGCCCGTCGACTCCATTCGACATTGAACTACGTCAGCCCCGTGACGTTCGAGAAGAACTGGGCCGCCGCTCAGCAAGGGCAAGCGGCCTGATTGCCTCGGCTATGGGATTCGTGAAACAGGGGCAAGGTCACCGGTCCGAAAACACCCGAACGAGCTCCTTCGCAAGCCTGAGCAACGAAGCTTCGTCCTTGCTTGCGAAGCGCGACACGTGCTGCATGACTTCTGCATCGTCAATGTCGTGCGTGTACAAGCCAACGCCGAAATGCTCGCGAACACTTGTCGTAAAAAATCAATTCCGGTCAGCTTTCCTACCACACTCTACGGACAGGCGTGCAGCGTCGATGCTTGCATTCGTAACGCCAAACAACCGCGAACTTTTGATCTTTAGCATGCGCTCCCGGTGAAGCCAACGGCGGGTGTCCGACGAGAGAGTACTTCGCCCAAAGTGAAAAAGCCCATACCGGCAATCTGCCAATATGGGCTTCGGGGTTCACAAAGCGCCCCTTAGAGGCCAGTTCAAAAATCCTGCTCAGCACGGCTGAAGATGTTCCAACAGACGAGCGAGCAGCCGAGTTTGAGGAACGCTTCGTGAATGTCCGCGCGACGATCGAAGCGAATGCGTAGACGCCGGAAATTGTGGAGCCAAGAGTGAGTGCGTTCGACGACCCAACGATACGTGCCGAGTCCGCTACCGTGTTCGGTTCGACGCTTTGCGATCACGGGCTTGATGCCGCGTTCGCGCAGCGCACGCCGGTGTCGTTTGGAATCGTAGCCACGGTCGGCATAGACAATGCCGGGTTTCTGAAGCGGTCGGCCACGCACGCCTCGAATCGGTGGAATCGAGTCGACGAGCGGCAGCAGTTGCGTGACGTCGTTGGCGTTTGCGCCGGTCAGGATTGCGACGACGGGAATGCCGTTAGCGTCTACGAGGATGTGATGCTTGGAACCCGGACGCGCGCGATCCGTGGGGTTCGGGCCAGTTTTTCGCCCGCCCCAACAGCGCGTATCGACGATGAATCGACCGCTGCATATGAGAGGTCGAGCTGGCCCGCCGCACGCAGCTTGTCGAGCAGCAATTCGTGCAGCCGATCCCACACGCCAGCCTTCTGCCAGTCGTCCAGTCGACGCCAGCAAGTCGCACCCGAGCCGAAGCCGAGCCGGGTCGGCAAGTGGTTCCAACGGATGCCTGTCCTGAGCACGAACAGGATGCCGTTGAGCGCCACGCGATCCGGCACACGCGGACGCCCCGGATCGCTCTTCGCGCGAGGCTTCACGACAGGCAGCAAGGGTTCGATCAGTTTCCACAGCTCGTCGTCAATGATCGGCGCTTCCATCCTTGGCCCACGTTGTTCCGGTGCCCAAGGTTAACAAATCGCCGAGGAAGTAAACAGCCCCCTCACGGGGAATTTGAACTGGCCTCTTACATGCTCTGTCGTGCGCTCGCTAAGAAAGCGTCACCGGAAAGTCGCCTGTCCCAACGGGACAATTCCGTGGGACAATCCGGGACACATGAACGGTGGCCTTGGGACAAACGGCAGACCTTACGCCTGCCCCTGGCTCGTCAGGAACTCCTCGTAATTCCCGCCGAAGTCGAACAGCGTGCCGTCCGTACGCACTTCGATGATCCGGTTCGCCAGCCCGCTCACGAATTCGCGGTCGTGCGAGACGAAGATCAGCGTGCCTTCGAACTGTTCGAGCGCGATCTGCAGCGACTCGATCGACTCCATGTCCATGTGGTTGGTCGGCTCGTCCATCAGCAGCACGTTGTGGCGGCCGAGCATCAGCTTGCCCCAGATCATGCGGCCCTTCTCGCCGCCCGACAGCACCTTCACCGACTTCTTGATGTCGTCCGACGAGAACAGCAGGCGGCCCAGCGTGCCGCGCACCATCGTTTCGTCGTCGCCGTCCTTGCGGTACTGGTCGATCCAGTCCATCAGCGTGATGTCGTTCGGGAACTCCTCGTACGTGTCCTGCGGCATGTAGCCGACATTCGCGTTCTCCGACCACTTCACCGTGCCGTGCTCGAGCGGGAGCGCGCCGAGCAGCGAACGCAGCAGCGTCGTCTTGCCCGCGCCGTTCTCGCCGATGATCGCGATCCGCTCGCCCGGCTGCACCGACAGGTTGAAGTTCTGGAAGATCGTGCGCTCGTACTTCTTCGTGATGTCTTCCGCGACCACCGCGACGTTGTGCAGCTTCTTCTCGAACTCGAAGCGGATGAACGGGTTCTGACGCGACGACGGCTTGAATTCCTCGATCTTGATCTTGTCGATCTGCTTCGCGCGGCTCGTCGCCTGACGGGCCTTCGACTTGTTCGCCGAGAAGCGGCGCACGAAGTCCTGCAGTTCGGCCACGCGCTCCTTCGCGCGCGCGTTCGCCGCGGCCTGGCGCTCGCGCGCCTGTGCCGATGCGAGCATGTAGTCGTCGTAGTTGCCCGGCCAGACCTTCAGCGTGCCGTAGTCCATGTCGGCCATGTGCGTACACACCGAGTTCAGGAAGTGACGATCGTGCGAGATGATGATCATCGTCGAGTTGTACTCGTTGAGCGTGTGCTCGAGCCAACGGATCGAGTTGATGTCGAGGTTGTTGGTCGGTTCGTCGAGCAGCAGCACGTCCGGCTTCGAGAACAGCGCCTGCGCGAGCAGCACGCGCAGCTTCCAGCCCGGCGCGACGTCGGCCATCGTGCCGTTGTGGAACTTCTCCTCGATGCCGATACCGAGCAGCAGCGCGCCCGCGCGCGCCTCGGCGTCGTAGCCGCCGTATTCGGCGAACTTGCCTTCGAGCTCGGCGGCATGCATGTAGTCGTCGTCGGTGGCTTCCGGGTTCGCGTAGATCGCGTCGCGCTCGGTCATCGCGGCCCACATCTCGGTGTGGCCCATCATCACGACGTCGAGCACGCGCACGTCTTCGTACGCGAACTGGTCCTGGCGCAGCTTGCCCAGGCGCACGTTCGGCTCCAGCGCGACGTTGCCGGCGCTCGGTTCGAGGTCGCCGCCCAGGATCTTCATGAACGTCGACTTGCCGCAGCCGTTCGCGCCGATCAGACCATAGCGGTTGCCCTCGCCGAATTTGACCGAGATGTTCTCGAACAGGGGCTTTGGCCCGAATTGCATCGTGATGTTGGCAGTAGAAAGCACGGCAGGTCCCGTTAGGAGGTAATCGACGGAAAACCGGACATTTTAGCAGGAGTCGGTGAATCGCTGGGTCACACCGCGTTCGGCTGTCGGATAAACAGGGGCGCATCACAATTTCCGCGGGGGCGGCAACCGGCGCCGAAGGCGTCCCGGCCGCCGTGCGCGCCCGTCATTTGCCGGCCTTCGCCGACACCTTCGTCGGCGTCTTCAGCTGCGCGAACAGCTCGCTGCATGGCACGTCCTTGTTGTTGCTCGGCGCGATCAGCGGGATCAAGGCCGCGAACGGGTTGATCAGGCCGAGGCCGACCATCGCGCCGGCGCGCAGCGCGAGCGCGCCCGCATCGACGCCGACCTTCGGGTTCTTGAACGTGCCCTTCGCATACAGCGGCGAGCGCAGCGAGAAGATCCGGAAACCCTTCGTATGCGGGTGCACTTTCAGGTTCATCGATTCGTCGCGGAGATTGATCGGACCGTCGACGTTGATCAGCGCGTCATCCGTATCGAGCGCGAACACCTTCGGGTCGAGCATGCCGTTGGTCGCGACGAAGTCGATCGCCGCGCAGTTGATCTTCACGTCGTTGTTGCCGAACAGCTTCTCGTAGACGACGTTGGCGACGTTCAGCCCTGCCGCCTCCATCAGCAGGCGGCTGATGCGGCCGTCCGTGACGAGCGCCTTCACTTCGCCGGTCGACGTCGCCGCGAGCGCGGCCGGCGAGTTGCCGGTCGCCGACAGCGACGCGTCGCCGTTGATCTCGCCGAGCGCCGACTGCATGACCTTCTGCGTCGGGAACAGCTGCTTGAGCTTCAGGTGCCGCGCGGCCACCGTGAAGCGGCCCTTCAACGGCGCGCCGCTGCCGTCGAGATGCGCGGTCGTCGCGAGCGTGCCGCCCGCGACGCCGAACTGCAGCGGTTCGAGCGACAGCACGCCGTCCTGCATCACGATGTGCGTGTACAGGTTCGTGATCGGCAGATTCGCGCTCTTGAGCAGCTTGCGGCCCGTGAACTTGACGTCCGCGTCGAGCGCGCGCCAGCGGTCGGTCCGGAATGTCTCGACCGGCAATACACGGTCGGGCGGCTGGCGGGTCGTGTCGCCGCGCTTGGCCTTGCTCGCGGCCGTATCGGCACCGATCACCGGGGCGAGATCGGAGAACTGCAGCAGGTTCGACACGAGCTCGCCCGACAGCTTCGGCCGCGGTTCGCGCTGCTGGTAGACCAGCGTCCCGCCCAGATCGCTGCCGCCGACGCGGCCGTTGAAGTTCTCGTAGCGGAACGTACTTGCGTGCGGCTTGAAGTTGCCGATCAGCCGGCCTTCGGTCGCGTAAGGCGGCGTATCGGGCAGCGTGATGCCGCTGAGCTGGTAGAGATGCGACATCGACGTGCCCTGCAGCCACAGTCGCAGGTCGAGGGCCGCGAGATGCGTCGGATCGGTCAGCGTGCCGACGATCGCGAGCCGCGTGTCGCCGGCCTTCACGTCCGCCTGCAGCGGGAACGGACGTGTCGCATCCTGGATCGCCAGCACGCCGCCGAGCTTGCCGGTACCGGTGATCGGCACGTTCTTGTAGCGACCGTCGACCTTCACGCCGAATGCGTACGCGGGGCCGGCCGCCTTGGCAGTCGCGCGGGCGTCGCTCGCGCCGGAAGCCGATGCGACCGCCGCGGCGGACGAAGCAACCGGCGTGAACGACGCGGCCGCCGCACTCGCGGCCTGCGCGGCGGAAGCGCCCGACGCGGCCTCTGCGCTGGCCTTCGCGCTCAGCTGCGCGGCGCCGTGCTTGCCGACACGCTGCGCGGATGCCGCACGCGACGTCTGCTCCTGCTCCTTCAGCACGTCGCCGAGCGGAATCGGCTGCCCGAGCGTATCGATCGCGACGGTCAGGTCGGCCTTCGTGATCGCGTCGCGATACGTGACGGTGCCCTTCGCGAAACCGAAGCTGTCGAGCCGCACTTTCCACGGCGACGGCTGCGACGATTGCTTGAACTGGAAGGTCCACGTGTTGCGGCCGTCGGCGAGCCGCTCGAGGTCGACGGCCGGATTCACGACGTCGATCGACGGGATCACGATTTCATGCGCGAGCAGCGGCAGGATCGCGAGATCGAAGTGCGCGGCGTCGAGCGTGACGAACTTGGGCGTCTTCGCCCAGTCGGGGTTGCCGATCTCGAGTTGCGTGGCCGAAAAGCTCGGCCAGGGCACCCAGGCACGCCAGCCGGTTTCGCCGTCGGGGCGGCGCCAGCCGACCTTGAGATCGCCGTTGATCGCGAACGGGCGGCCGAGTGCGGCACTCACCTGTTCGTTGACCCACGGCTTCGCGCGGTTCCAGTCGAAGACGAAGAGAAAGATGCCGGCCGCCGCGATGAGCACCGCGACGATGCCGACGATCCATGCAGCCGATTTGCCGATGGCTCGGGTAAGCGTCATGGCGGTTCCGTTGTTGTTCTGAAATGTTGCCGCGCCATGCCATGCCGCTTGCGTGGACGAACGGCGCACGACACCCGCGGCTTTTCAATCGGTATTATGACGCACGCCATGGTGACGTTTCGGCGCCATTAACGCTTTTTTTCATTTGTGACATGACAGCCATCGGCCTCATCGACGCGCTGGGTGTGACCCGGCGCGACGCCAGCAGCGGCAAGACCCTGCTCGCCCCGACCGATTTCAGCCTGCCCGCGGGCGCCCGCGTTGCGATCACCGGGCCTTCGGGCTCGGGAAAGAGCGTGCTGCTGCGCGCGCTCGCGCTGCTCGACCCGCTTGACGGCGGCCACATCCTGTGGCGCGGCAAACGGATCCGGCGCAGCGCGATCCCGCGTTACCGGCGCAGCGTCGCCTACGTGCGCCAGCGCCCCGCGCAGATGGACGGCACCGTCGAATCGCAGTTGCGCTATCCGTATTCGCTCGCGATCTATCGCGACGTCGCATTCGATCGCGCGCGCGCCGAAGCGCTCGCCGCGCAGGCCGGCCGCGGTCCCGACTTTCTCGACAAGCGTGCGAGCGACCTGTCGGGCGGCGAAGCGCAGATCGCCGCGCTGCTGCGTGTGCTGCAGCTCGATCCCGACGTGCTGCTGCTCGACGAGCCGACCTCCGCGCTCGATCCCGAATCGGCGCGCGCGATCGAGTCGCTCGTCGGCGCATGGTTCGACGCGTCGCCCGACGCCCGCGCGTACATGTGGATCTCGCACGATCCGGCCCAGGCCGCCCGGATCGGCACGATGCGGCTCGTGATGCAGGCCGGCGTGATGCACGTCGCCGACCCGACGGAGGCAACGCAATGAGCCCCGCACTGCAGGACCTGAGCCTCGTCGACGTCGGCATCGCCGCCGCGCTCGTCGCGGTCAACGGCGCGATCTCGATGGCGCTGTCGCTCGGCCTCGGCCGCAAGCTCGCGCTCGCGGCCGTGCGCACCGTCGTGCAGCTGCTCGCGATCGGCTACGTGCTCGGCTGGGTATTCGGTCATCCTCACTGGTACATCGTGCTGCCGCTCACCGCGCTGATGACCTTGATCGCCGGGTTCGCCGGCGCGGGGCGCGGCAAACGCACCTACCGCGGCCAGCGCATCGACAGCATCGCGTCGATCTGGTTCAGCAGCTGGTTCGTCGCGGCGGTCGGCCTGTTCGTCGTGATCCGCATCCATCCGTGGTACGCACCGCAATACGCGATTCCGATCCTCGGGATGATTCTCGGCAATACGCTCACGGGTGTGTCGCTCGGCGTCGAGCGGATGATGGAGGAGCTCACGGCGCGCCGCGATCGTGTCGAAACCGCACTCGCGCTCGGCGCGACGCGCTGGGAAGCCGCGCAGGACGCCGCGCGCCAGGCCGTGCGCGCGGGCATGCTGCCGACGTTGAACCAGATGGCCGTCGTCGGCGTCGTGAGCCTGCCGGGAATGATGACGGGCCAGGTGCTGGCCGGCCAGTCGCCGCTGCAGGCCGTGCGCTACCAGATCGTGATCATGTTCCTGATCGCCGCGGCTTCCGCGCTGGGCACCGTCGGCGCGGTACTGATGACCTATCGCCGGCTGTTCTCGGCCGATCACCGCTTTCTCGCATCGCGGCTCGAGGAACGCGCGCACTGACAGGCATCGTCGCGCCGCTAACGCGCGCGCCGCTTGCCGAGCGCCTGCCGCAGCGCGGCGAGCACGTCGGCGTCGGGCGCCAGGGCGTCGACCGACGCAACGACGCGCACCGCGCGCGGCGTCGTCACATAGGCCTGCGCGCCGACACGGCCGCCGCTGCCGGCCGAGCGCGTCGTCACGACGAGCGCCTGCGGCGCCCGTGCGCCGAGGTCGGCCGTGAACGCATCGGTGACCGTACCGTCACGCGCATGCAGCGCGCCCGTCACGTAGTCGTCGGTATCGAAGCCGGCGGCGGCATGCGCGGTCGAATACACCCGCACCGCGTAGCTGCCGGTCGAGCACGGCTCGAGCGCGCCGCTCGACACGACCGCCACCTGCTGCCGGGACGGCAACTCGACCTTTTTCACGAAACTGCAATCGTCGGCCGCATGCGCCGGCGCGGCGACGAGCGCGGCGGTGGCGAGCAGCGCGCGCATTCGGTCTTTCATCGGGATTCCGTTCAGAGACTGGGGGGCATGCCGGGGAGGATAACGTGACATCCGCATGACGTCACGCTGGTGGTCACGAGCGCAGCGGCGCGCAACCGTTCCGTGTCACGCCGCGCTGCGCCCACGCACCGTTCAGCGTTTGATCGACACCGTCACCTTCGTGCCGTCGCTCATCGTGACGGACTTCGAACCGCCGTTGGTCGGGATCGACACCCACTTCACCTGGCTCACCGACGCGACGTCCGGGCATTGCAGCGACTTGCCGCCGGCCGTCACGTTGCGCGTGCCCTTCGGCGCGGCCGCCTGGAAGCTCATCTGCACGTTGGCGACGCCCTTCGCGTCCACCGACGGCGCGAGCCGCACCTGGGTCTGGCGCACCATCGCGCCGTTCGCGTCGCGCGGCAGGTTGTCGGCATTGGGGCAGCCGTCCGGCATCGCGACCGCACCGCTCGGCGGCACCGACTTCCAGTTGAAGTCGTCCGTCTCGCCCGAGCGGATCTTGCGGGTTTCCTGCGTATTGCCGAAGGTCTTCGAGTCGACCTTGACGGTGTATTCGAGCTGTCCGGTGCCGCCGCCCTTCAGGCTGCCCTTGACCGGCGGCGCCGCGAATACGCTCGCACTGACGCACGCCGCCGCGAACACGACCGACCACGATGCGGCGACTGACAAGCTGCGTTGGCTCATGCTGACCTCCTTGGTATGCGGCGGGCACGCGCATGCCGCGCGGTTTTCGATGCATGATGCGCTGCCAGTCTACCGCCAAGCGGGGTGCAATGCGCCGCAAACGCATCGGGTGTTACCCCGCTTGCGTTCGCGGCGCCGCGCGGCTTACGCGCGATGCCGGCTCAGAAGCCGCTCAGCACGAGCTTGCCGATCGCGCGCCCGGCCTCGAGCAACCGGTGCGCGCGCCGCACGTTCGCGGCATTGATCGTGCCGAGCTGCTCGCCGAGCGTGGTGCGCAGCGTGCCGCCGTCCACGAGCCGCGCGACTTCGCCGAGGATCCGGTGCTGCTCGATCATGTCCGGTGTCTCGAACATCGCACGCGTGAACATGAACTCCCAGTGAAACGCGGCGCTCTTCGCCTTCAGCAGTTCGACCGGCACCGGCTTGTCGTTCTCGACGATCGTGCAAATGCCGCCCTGCGGCCGGATTACCTCCGCAGCGGCGGGGAAATGGCGATCCGTATCGTTGAAAATCAGCACGTAGTCGACGCTCGGATGCCCGGCCTCGCGCAACTGTGCCGGCAAGTCGCCGAAATGGTCGACCACCGCATCCGCGCCCAGCGCGCGCACCCATTCGGCCGACGCCGGCCGCGACGCGGTCGCGATCACGTGCAGCTGGCCGAGCGCCTTCGCGAGCTGGATCGCGATCGAGCCCACGCCGCCCGCGCCGCCGATGATCAGCACCGATTTGCCGGCGTCCGCGCCCTGCGGCGACACATGCAGCCGGTCGAACAGCGCTTCCCACGCAGTCAGTGCGGTGAGCGGCAGCGCGGCCGCCGCGGCGAAATCGAGCGTACGCGGCTTCAGCGCGGCGATCCGCTCGTCGACCGTATGGAATTCGCTGTTCGCGCCGGGCCGCGTGATGCTGCCCGCGTAGAACACTTCGTCGCCGGGCCGGAACAACGTGACGTCGGCACCGACCGCGACCACCGTGCCGGCCGCGTCCCAGCCGAGCACGCGCGGCGTGTCCTCGACCTGCGGCTTCGGTGCGCGCACCTTGGTATCCACCGGGTTCACGGAAATCGCCTCGACCTTCACGAGCAGGTCGCGCGGGCCCGGCGCAGGCTGCGGCAGCTCCACGTCGAGCAAGGCTTGCGGGTCGTCGATCGGCAGATAACGGGTCAGTCCAACGGCCTTCATCACGAAACTCCTTCAGGAAAATCCGGGGGCCGCGGCGCAGCCCCATGAACATCATCGTAGGCAACCCGATCATTCGAGAAAACCGCTATATTTCCTGAAACATTTTCAGGAATTCCAGAATAATGGCCTCCGATCCGATTCCGGTTCCCGACAAGCCGCTCGACCTCCTCGACGTCGCGCTGTTCGTTCGCGCGGCCCTGCTCGCGAACGTCACCGCGGCCGGGCGCGAATTCGGGGTGTCGGCCGCGGTCGCGAGCGCGCGCATCGCCCAGCTCGAGCGTCAGCTCGGCGCACGGCTGCTGCACCGCACCACGCGCCGTATCAGCCTGACGCAGGACGGTGAAGTCTTCATGGCGCACGCCGATACGCTGCTGTCGGCCGCCGACGCCGCGCGTGCGTCGGTCGGCCACGGCCGCACCGAGCCGTACGGGCGGCTGAAGGTGTCGATGTCGTCGTCGTTCGGCCGGCAGCATGTCGCGCCGGTGATTCCCGCATTCCTGCGCCGTTATCCGTCCGTGTCGCTCGACCTGCGGCTGTCGGACGAGATCGTCGATCTCGTCGACGACGGCTACGACGTCGCGATCCGCCTCGGCGCGCTGAAGGATTCGACGCTCGTCGCGCGCAAGCTCGCCGCCAACCGTCGCGTGCTGTGCTGCTCGCCCGCGTATCTCGCCGGGCACGGCACGCCGCGCCATCCGGCCGACCTCGCGCAGCATGAATGCGTGATCCTCGGCGACCAGCGCGACTGGTCGTTCGCCACGCCGCAAGGCCCGTTCACCGTGCGGGTCGGCGGCCGGCTCGTCGCGAGCAACGGCGAGGCCATCCGCGAAGCGCTCGTCGACGGCTTCGGGATCGCGATCAAGTCGACCTGGGACGTCGCGCCCCAATTGGCGCGCGGTGCGCTCGTCACGATACTCGACGACTATCCGTTCGCCGACGACGTCGCGATCTGGGCCGTCTACCCGAGCCGCACGCACGTGCCGCTGAAGACGCTCGCGTTCATCGCGTTCCTGGCCGAACATTTCGGCGATCCGCCGTACTGGGATCGGGCGGATGCACGATAGACGGCGCGCGTAGCCGGTGCGGGCCGGCTCCAGGCGCGCGCATGAATGAACTCGACTGCCCGCCCGCGATCGCCGCGCGCCGCCGTCCGGCACCCGAGCCGCACCGACCGGCTACAATGTTGCGTTTGCGGCGCCGCCGCCCGCCGCCGGCATCGGGCGGGCCGGTTAGGCGTCCGCAGGCGGCCACGGCCGCCCACGCATTCCATTCGCATTCCAGCCCATCCGTCATGACCCACAACCTCGTCATCCAGAGCCTTGCGCCGCTGTCGGACGCCCATCACAAACCGCTGCTCGCGCTGTCGCGCGGCACCCGCATCGTGCAGACCGACGATCATGCGCTGCGCATCGAGGACGCGAGCCCGGCACAGCGCCTCGACATCGACGCGTACTGCGGCACGCACGCGCTCGACTTCGCGTTCGTCGAGGCCGGCCGCACGCTCGCCGATTTCGGGCTCGCCGTGATGGACATGGATTCGACGCTGATCACGATCGAATGCATCGACGAGATCGCCGATTTCTGCGGGCTGAAAACGCAGGTCGCCGAGATCACCGAAGCGTCGATGCGCGGCGAGATCCGCGACTTCAACGAAAGCCTGACGCGCCGCGTCGCGCTGCTGGCCGGGCTCGACGCGCACGCGCTCGAACGCGTGTACGAGGAACGGCTGCAACTGACGCCGGGCGCCGAGACGATGCTCGCCGGCGTGAAGGCCGCCGGCATGAAGACGCTGCTCGTGTCGGGCGGCTTCACGTTCTTCACCGAGCGGCTGAAGGCGCGCCTCGGCCTCGACTACGCGCATGCGAACACGCTCGAGATCGTCGACGGCAAGCTGACCGGCAAGGTGCTCGGCGAGATCGTCAACGCCGACGTGAAGGCGCGCCTGCTGCGCGAGACCTGCGCGTCGCTCGGCCTCGAGCCGAGCCGCGCGATCGCGATGGGCGACGGGTCGAACGACCTGAAGATGATGGCCGAAGCCGGGCTGTCGGTCGCGTACCACGCGAAGCCCGTCGTGCGCGACGCGGCGACGGTCGCGTTCGATCACGTCGGCCTCGACGGGCTGCTGCGGCTGTTCTGAAATCAAAACGCCGGCGCGACCTCAGGTCACGCCGGCGCCTAGCCTAGCCTGTCCTGCCTGCCCGCGCGCCGCTCAGCCGAGCGTCGCCTGCATCGCGCGCTCGATGTCCGCGCGCAGGTCGGCTTCGTCTTCCAGGCCGACATAGAAACGCACCAGCGTGCCGCGATGCGGCCAGTCCGGACGCATCGACGCAACGTCGTAAGGCATCGCGAGGCTGCATGCGCCGCCCCAGCTCCAGCCGATCGCGAACAGGTCGAGCGACTCGACGAAGCGATCGACCTGCTCCGCGCTGTAGCGTTCGTCGAACACCACCGAGAACAGCCCGCCGGCCGCCGGAGCGCCGCCCGCGGTGAAATCGCGAACGAACGACGCATGGCCCGGACAATCCGGCAGTTGCGGATGCAGCACCGCCGCGATCTCCGGCCGCGCCTTCAGCCATTGCGCCAGCGCGAGTGCGCTCCTGCCGTGCGCATCGAAACGCACCTGCATGCTCGGCAGGCTGCGCAGCACCAGCGAGCAATCGTCGACCGACACGCCGATCCCGCAGCGCATCCGCGCGAGCTTCAGCTTCGCCTGCAGGTCCGCGTTCGCGGTGATCGTCGCGCCCATCAACACGTCGCTACCGCCCGACTGGTACTTGGTCAGCGCCTGCACCGAGATGTCGACGCCGTGCTCGAACGGCTTGAACGCAAGCCCGGCCGAAAAGGTGTTGTCGATCGCGGTGACGACGCCACGCGCCTTCGCGGCCGCCGTGATCGCCTGCACGTCGGGCACCTCCATCGTCACCGAGCCCGGCGCCTCGATCCAGATCAGCCGCGTGTTCGGCTGGATCAGGTCGGCGATGCCGGCACCGACGAGCGGATCGTAGAAGCGCGCGGTGATGCCGAAATCCTTCGCGAGCCAGTTGCCGAAATCGGCGTTCGGCCCGTACACGTTGTGCGGAATCAGCACGTCGTCGCCGGCTTTCACGATCCCGAAGTAGACGTTCATGATCGCCGCGAGGCCCGACGGCTGCAGCAGCGCATGCGTGCCGCCCTCGATCTCGGCGAGCCGCTGCGCGAGCGCGAGCGACGTCGGCGTCGCATGCAGCCCGTAGCGCCACTGGTTGTCGTCGTGCCAGACGAGCGCACGCATCGTCGCGAGATCGGGGAACACGACCGTCGACGCGCGCGCGACCGGCGGCACGAACGAACGGAAACCTTCCGGGATCACGTCGTCGGGTTGAACGATGCGGGTTTGCAGCGCGCGCTTGGGAGTGGATGCAGTCATGACAGGAAGCCCGGCACGAGGCCGTTCGGTTGCGGAATATGTCGCTAGATTAGCCAAAATCGGCGCGATTGGCCCGGTACAATGCGCGCCGCGCGCGCCGAGCCAGCGCGGGTTCAGTCGTCGGTGCGCAGATTGACGACGCCGCCCACCGTCTCGATTTCCCGCACGCGGCCGTCGCGCACCTGCAGCGCCGCGCGCTTGCCCGGCGCGAGACGCAGCACGACGGGCTGCGGATCCGATTCGTCCGAATTCATCCGGTCGGCCTTCAGGGCGCCCGTCTCGTCGAAGCGGCCGATCCACACGCCCGTGATGTTCGTGCCGTCGTTCGATTCCTCGATTTCAAGCGTGTCGCCATCGCGATCGCCCGCGAGCAGTACGACCTCGCCCGTATCGGCGAACTGGTACTCGCCGTGCACGCCTTCCTCGTCCGTCTTCGGGCCGAGATGCACGACGATCGGCCGATCGCCGAGCGTGCCTTCGTAGCGCGGCAGGCGGGCAAACTCGGGATTCGGCTTCAGCGGCCGCGCCGGTGCCGGTTCGTCCTGCTGCACGCCCGGCGCGACGGCCTGCGCCGCGACCACGCCCGGCATCGCCATGCCCGCCGCCAGTGCGCCCGCGACGACGAGCGCCCGTTGCCATTGCGAATATCGACCCACCTTGTGTTGCTCCTTGCTTCAGATTCGCTCGAAAATTGCGGCGATGCGCTGGCCGTCATACGGGGCCGCAGCCTGCGCGTATTTCGCGTCAGCCTTGCATCAGGCGCTCCACCGCCTCGCGCTGCGGAATCGGCGCGACCGCGCCGTAGCCCGTCGTCGACAATGCCGCCGCCGCGTTCGCATAACGCGCCGCCGCGAACGGATCGTCGCCCGCGACGATCCGCGCGACGAAGGCACCGCCGAAGCAGTCGCCCGCGCCCGTCGCGTCGACGGCTTCGACCGCGAAGCCCGGCACGACGCGCCGCTCGTTCGGCGTCGCCACGTAGGCACCTTCCTTGCCGAGCTTCAGCGCAACGACCTGCGGCCCGTGTTCCAGCATCGCGTCGACGATCGCGTCGCGATCGTTCGCGCCCGTGATCGCCGTCACGTCGTCCCAGCTGGGCAGGCAGATATCCGTCTGGCGCAGCGCCTCGCGCATCACCGCGCGGGCGCGCGGCAGCGGCCACAGCTTCAGGCGCAGGTTCGTGTCGAAGCTGACCTTCGTGCCGTTGCGGCGCGCGTGGTCGATCGCCGCGAACGCGGCGTCGCACGCGGCCGTGCTGATCGCGAGGCTGATGCCCGACAAATGCACGGCCTTCGCGGCCGCCAGCGCGTCGAGCGGCAGGTCGCCTGCTGCATAGCGGCTCGCCGCCGAACCCGCGCGCAGATAGTCGAACTGGTGGCCGTCGGCGCCGTGCGTGACGAAATACACGCCGGTCGGCGCCGTGCGGTCGATCCGCACGTACGTCGTGTCGACGCGTTCCGCGCGCCACATGTCGGCCAGCAGCCGGCCGAACGGATCGTCGCCGATCGCCGACACGAAGCCCGTCGACGCGCCCTGGCGCGCCGCGGCGATGCAGAAGTTCGACGTGTCGCCGCCGAAGCCCTGCAGGAATTCAGGCCGGCCCGGCTGCGACTGGTTGAATTCGATCATCGCCTCGCCGAGCGCGAGGATCTCCGGAAACGCGGCGGCCATCGCTTACACCTCGCCCCACAGATCGTGGCCGTCGGCGCCCGTGATCTTCACGGACACGAAATCGCCGACCTTGTAGCGCTTAGAGGCCTTCGCCGCCGGCTCGACATAGACGACACCGTCGATCTCCGGCGCATCGGCCGCCGTGCGGCCGATGCCGCCTTCCTCGCCGACTTCGTCGATCAGCACCTTGAGGGTCTTGCCGACCTTGCGCTGGATGCGGTTCGCCGACACTTCCTCGGCGACTTCCATGAAGCGTGCGCGACGTTCCTCGCGAACGTCATCCGGCAGCGCGCCGTCGAGCTCGTTTGCGGTCGCGCCTTCGACCGGCGAATACGCGAAGCAGCCGACGCGATCGAGTTCCGCTTCGCGGATGAAGTCGAGCAGCGTCTCGAACTGCTCTTCCGTCTCGCCGGGGAAGCCCGCGATGAACGTGCTGCGGATCGTCAGGTCCGGGCAGATCTCGCGCCACTTCTGCACGCGCTCGAGCACCTTCTCGGCGTTCGCGGGACGCTTCATGCGCTTCAGCACTTCCGGATGCGCGTGCTGGAACGGCACGTCGAGATACGGCAGCACGTGGCCCTTGAACGGACCTTCGGCCATCAGCGGAATCACTTCGTCGACGCTCGGGTACGGGTACACGTAGTGCAGGCGCACCCACGCGCCGTACTGTGCCGCGAGCTCGCCGAGCGCGGCGACCAGGTCGGTCATGCGCGTCTTGATCGGCTTGCCGTTCCAGAAGCCCGTGCGGTACTTCACGTCGACGCCGTATGCACTCGTGTCCTGCGAGATCACGAGCAGTTCCTTCACGCCCGACTTGAAGAGGTTCTCCGCTTCCAGCATCACTTCCGCGACCGGGCGCGACACGAGGTCGCCGCGCATCGACGGGATGATACAGAACGTGCAGCGGTGGTTGCAGCCTTCGGAAATCTTCAGGTATGCATAGTGACGCGGCGTGAGCTTGATGCCGGCCGCGGGCACGAGATCGGTAAACGGGTCGTGCGGCTTCGGCAGGTGCGAATGCACGGCCTGCATCACTTCGCCCACCGCGTGCGGGCCGGTGACGGCCAGCACTTTCGGATGGACTTCCTCGATCAGGTTCGAGCCGCTGGCACTCGACTTCGCGCCGAGACAGCCGGTGACGATCACCTTGCCGTTCTCGGTCAGCGCTTCGCCGATCGCGTCGAGGCTTTCCTGCACGGCTTCGTCGATGAAGCCGCAGGTGTTCACGACGACGAGGTCGGCGCCGTCGTAGGTGCCGGAGATTTCATAACCTTCGGCACGCAGTTGCGTGATGATCTGTTCGGAATCGACGAGGGCTTTCGGGCACCCGAGGGATACGAACCCTACTTTGGGGGATTGGGACATCTGGAATGTGGGGGCGTGGCGGCAAAAGCGTGAGTTTACAGCGATTTAGGGTTCGGCGAGCCAAAATGACCCGGCGGAATTCGCGAGCCAAGGGCAACCTGCGTATCGCCCCTTGTTCTTTCATCTGATGTATCGTGGCGCGAGGCGCGCGCCGAACAACGGCCGTTGCGTCGCCGCATGCGACCGGCAAACGGCGCGCCCGTCTCCAAAAAACACGAAAGCGAAGGCCGTCCGACGCACGAGCGCGCTCGGCCAAGCCCCTGTCACCTACGCTGAAACCGCCGCCATGAAAAAGCTTGTCAACCGCCCGTCCGATGTCGTCCGGGAAATGCTGGAAGGCATCGCGCGGCAGTCGCCGCATGTCGCGATCCTCGGCGACGAGCACGTGCTCGTCCGCCAGCCGCTGCCCGAGCCGGCGCAGCGCCCTGTCGCCGTCCTCTCCGGGGGCGGCAGCGGCCACGAGCCCGCGCACGGCGGTTATGTCGGCGAAGGGATGCTGAGCGCGGCCGTCTGCGGCGAAGTGTTCACGTCGCCGTCCACCGACGCCATACTCGCCGCGATCCGCGCCAGCGCCGGCCCGAACGGCGCACTGCTGATCGTGAAGAACTACACGGGCGACCGGCTCAATTTCGGGCTCGCCGCCGAGCTCGCGCGCGCGGAAGGCATTCCGGTCGAGACGGTGATCGTCGCCGACGACGTCTCGCTGCGCGGCCGCGTCGAGCGCGGCCAGCGGCGCGGAATCGCCGGCACCGTGCTGATCCACAAGCTCGCCGGCGCGGCCGCCGCGCGCGGGCTGCCGCTCGCACGCGTTGCGGCCATCGCGCGCGACGCGGCGGCCGAACTGGGCACGATGGGCGTCGCACTCGACGGCTGCACGATTCCCGGCGCCGACAGGTCGGGCTTCAGCCTGGGCGATCACGAGATCGAACTCGGCCTCGGCATCCACGGCGAGAAAGGCGTCGAACGCCGCGCGCCGCTGCCGGCCGATGCGCTGGCCGACACGCTGCTGTCGAGCATCGTCGGCGATCTCGTACTCGACCGCGGCGAACGCGTCGCGCTGTTCGTCAACGGCCTCGGCGCGACGCCGGACATGGAACTCGCCATCGTGCTGCGCGCCGCACACGACAACCTGACGCGGCGCGGCATCGTCGTCTCACGCGCGTGGGCCGGCACGTTCCTGTCGGCATTGAACATGCCCGGCTGCTCGATTTCCGTGCTGCGGCTGAACGACGAACGCGCGGTGCTGCTCGACGCGCCGACGCAGGCGCGCGCGTGGCCGGGCGGCGGCGCCATCAACCCGCAGATCCGGGTGCCCGCCGCGGAAACCCGCGATGCGCCACCCGCGGCGCTCGACGCAACCGGCCGCGCGTGGGCGGCGCGCCTGCAACCGGCACTACACGCGGTCGCGCAGACGCTGATCGACAACGAAGCGACGCTGACGGATCTCGATGCGGCCGCCGGCGACGGCGATCTCGGTGCGAGCATGCATCGCGCCGCGCAGGCGATTCTCGAATTGCCCGACGCCGCGTACGGCTCGCCGGCCGGCGTGCTCGCGGCGCTCGGCGCCGCGTTGCGCCGCGCCATCGCCGGCAGCTCGGGGCCGTTCTATGCGACCGCGCTGCTGCGCGCATCCCGCCGGCTGGCCGATGTCGCCGAGCCGTCGGCGCGCGACTGGGCCGCGGCGTTCCACGGCGCGGTGGACTCGATCAGCGAACTGGGCGGCGCGCACGCCGGCGACCGGACGATGCTCGATGCGCTGGTACCGGCCGTCGACGCGTTCGACCGTGCGCTCGAAGACGATCCGAACGGCGCCGCCGCATGGGCGGCGGCGGTCGAAGCCGCCGAGCACGGTGCACAGGAAACCGCGCACATGACGCCGCGCGCGGGGCGTGCGAGTTATCTCGGCGAGCGCGCGATCGGCACGCCCGACGGAGGCGCCGTCGCGGTCGCGCTCTGGTTGCGCGCATTGCAGCCGCACGTGCGGTGAGCGGCGACTCGGCCGGGCTCGCCAATTGAAGCGGTGTTGTAATCAACAAGCGCGTCGCAGTCGTTGCGCCACTCGACAGCCCCTTCGACCATTGCGTACCGGACAACGATAGAAGCACGGTCTTCGCCACGCTGGACGAACGCAAGGATGACTGACCGCTATCTGTCCGGGCGCACGGTCGCGAAGATGCGTTCGCCCCCTTCTCGCCGGCCACTCAGGCCGGCGCCTAACCCTCCGCAATCATCCTGCCGAAACGAAAGGACGACTCCATGTCATTACGACGTTTGATACGCACAGGGCTCTCGCTATGCCTGTTGATCGCAGGCACGGCGATGGCCCAACCGGTCGAAGTACCGGGTTTTACCCACGTGCGCTCCCTGGGCGGTATCGACGAATACCGCCTGGACGCCAACGGCCTCACCGTGCTGGCCATGCCCGACCCTGCCGCGACGGTGGTCAGTTTCCAGGTGTTGTACAAGGTGGGTTCACGCAACGAGGTCACCGGCACCACCGGCGGCACCCACCTGCTGGAGCACCTGATGTTCAAGGGAAGCCGGCACTACAACAGGGAACAAGGCAACTCGCTGAACGTCTACATGGAGCGGGTCGGCGCCAGCTTCAACGCCACCACCTCGATGGACCGCACCAACTACTTCGGCACCCTCGGGCGCGATGCGCTGGAAGGCTATATCGCCATCGAGGCCGACCGCATGCGCAACCTGCTGCTGCGCCCGGAAGACCTGGCCAGCGAAATGACGGTGGTGCGCAACGAGTACGAGCAGGGCGAGAACAATCCTTTCCGCGCCTTGTTCCAGCAGGTGCTGGCCACCGCTTACCAGGCGCACCCCTACCATCATCCCACCATCGGCTGGCGTACCGACATCGAGCATGCCAGCGTGAACAAGCTGCGAGCCTTCTACGACACCTACTACTGGCCGGACAATGCGGTGGTCATCCTGGTCGGAGACTTCCGGCCTGAGCAGGCGCTCGGCTGGGTGAAGCAGTACTACGGCGACATCCCGCGCGCACCCACGGCGATCCCGGCGTTGACTACCGAGGAACCGCCGCAGCAGGGGCCGCGACGGCTGGTGCTCAAACGGGCCGGTGCAACGGGCAATCTCATCATCGCCTTCAAGGCGCCTAACGCGCTGCATCCCGATGCGGCCGCGCTGAGCGTGCTGGGCCTCGTATTGAGCCAGGGCAAGAGCAGCCCGCTGTATCGCACGCTGGTGGACACCGCGGTTGCCACGAATGCCGGAGCCAGCTTCTTTGCGCTGCGCGATCCCGGTCCGTTTCTGGTCACGATCGGCCTGTCGCCCAACGCCAGACATGCGGACGCCGAGAAAATCGCCTGGGCCGAACTGGAGCGCATCAAGACCCACGGGGTGACCCGCGAGGATATCCAGCGCGTGCTGGGTCCTTACCGGGCCGAGCAGATCTACAAGCGCGACGGTGTCAGCATGACCTCCGCCCTGCTGGGCGAGGCGGTCGCGCAGGGTGATTGGACCCGGTTCGTCACCGAGCTGGAACAACTGGAAAAGGTCACGCCCGCCGATGTGCAGCGAGTGGCCCGCAAGTACCTCAATGAAGACCAGAGCACCACCGGCTGGTTCGTACCGGAGAAATCCACATGATGCGCGTTCGTTTCAACTACCTGCGGCCGTGGCTGGTGTTGTTCGCCGCGCTGTGGTTGCCTGTCGCGGCCCAGGCGGGCATCGCCGATCGCGTCGTGCGCTCCCGGGCCGGCAGCATCGACTTGTTGGTCTATCCCATGGCGCCGCAGGAGATGGTGTCCGTTTCCGGCGTGATGCCGCTGGGCGATGCCGATGCGGCCAGCAAGGCGGCCAATCCCGCCGTGCCCTTGCTGACCGGCATGTTGCTGCAGGAAGGCAGCGCCCGCCGCGACAAGGTGGCCATCTCCGCGCTGCTGGACAGCCTGGGCGCGCAGTTGTCGTTCCGGACCGAGGGAGGCTACGTCGGCATACGCGGCCAAAGCCTGACCAAGGATTTGCCTACGCTGATCGAGCTGATGGCCGAGCAGTTGCGCCTGCCGGCCTTCAAGGCGGAGGAACTCGCCAAGGCCAAGACCCGGCTGGAGGCTCAAGTCCGCCAGAGAGGGGAAAATCCGTCCGCGCAGGCCGCCGAGGCGCTGTATCGATCCATCTACCCCGACGCGCACCTGAACGCCCCGGTGCCGCGTGAGCGGATGCTCCAGGCCATCGCCTCCGCCACGCTGGACGATATCAAGGCGTTTCATCAGGCCTACTATGGACCGGCGCATATGACCCTGGTCGTGGTGGGCGGCGCGGACCCTCGCCGCCTGCAGTCCTGGGTGACCGACGCTTTCGCCGGCTGGAGCGGTGGCATGGCTCTCGTGCGGCAGGGGCCGCCGCGCAAGGCGAACCAGGCCGACACGCAGCGCATCGCCATGAAGGACAAGGCGTCCATCAGCGTGATGCTGGGTCAAGCCATCGACGTGCGTGCCAACGACGCCGACTTCCTGCCCTTGAGCGCGGCCGTCAACATCCTGGGCAGCGGCTTCACCGGCCGGCTGATGGCGAGCGTCCGCGACAAGGAAGGCCTGACCTACGGCATCCGTGCCAGCCTGTCGGGCCTCTCCCTCATGGACGGAGGATTCCTCGTCAACACCAGCTTCGCCCCGCCCCTGCTGGACAAGGGCGTCGCAAGCACCCGCCGCGTACTGGACACTTGGTGGAAACAGGGCATCACCCAGGCGGAACTGGATGCACGCAAGGACGGCATGATCGGCCGCCACCAAGTCGCCATGGAAACCACGGGACAGATGGCCGCCATGCTCACCCAGACGGTGCTCCAGGACCAACCGCTGAGCGACCTGGATACCTATCCCGAGCGCGTCCGCGCGCTGACCGTGGACGAGGTCAACGCCGCCATCCGCAAGCACCTGGACCCCAGCAAGATGGTGCTGGTCGAGGCGGGGACGTTTGCGGAGAAATAGCGCGCCTCCCGCTTGATCGCTTCACTCCGACCCGGCTTCGCCCGGGTCGTCGCTTTTCGCCAAGATCCGCGCCGCGCTCCCCGGTAATCCGCGACGAACCCGAAAATATGGGGTTCACGAAGAAGTTAAAGCTCAGGCTCGCACGACCTGCCATGTTCCGCTACCGGCATCACGATTGTAAAAATATGAAGCCGAGACGTCGAACAGGAAACCGGAGCCAGGACTGGCGTGGTTGCGGGTGTCCAGAAAGCCGGCGCCGTTATTGAAATCATTTAAAAGATGCAACCGATCTCCGGCGACGAGACCCGGATTATCGTTGGCATTTTAGTCAATTAAAATGTAACAGCCGATCCCGCCCCTGCGCCGAGATAACTACCGCCCTGGTAGCCGTTAATGAAACGAACTACATCGCCATATCTAATGTAATCCTTCATTTTCACCATCCGTGTCGTGACGCATTGGCCAGCGCAGCCATGCAAGGATGGGAACTCACTGAAAACATACCCTTCGACAAACATCACATCAACCATGCCCGATTACACGGCAGCAAAACAAACAGCCCAATAAAAGCAAGAAACAAACACGCCACTCAACAAAATCACGCACCATTCAACAAACGCGAATATCCCGTGCAACTTGCGCAAAGGCCGCCGAGTAGCGTCTTGCCGCCCACCTCCAACGTTCACCTCATCGCGATCTCGCCATTAACTGCCCTGCTCAATATCGCCGACCATTATTCACGACATCCACAACTACCACCAATATACTGAACAATACCCGCCACAATATCGAGAGATCAAATCAATCCGACCGCTTATCAATCCAGAGAAACGATAAATTAATTTAATTGGAATTGTTCAATGCCAAACCATAATCTCTGTTGCGCACCGCAGCACGGGAACTCTGCAACCGAATTAGCAAGCAACACGAAACCCCAGACAACCTTTCAAGACAGATAACCCACACCGGGAAGCCGCAGAACCAAAACGAACTACAAGGTCACAGACTCCGTTTCTCATAAAAACAAACACCACCTCACCGAGCATCAACCGCGTCAAAAACTACATCATCGATTCACTCATAAAGGAAAAATCGTGAAAAAGATTGCACCGATGCTTTTTACTGCCATGATGCTCGCCTCTTCCTATGCGTCTGCTGATACGCTGTGCAAAGCCGGCAAGATCGACAAGGTCGAAACGGATACCAGCGGCAATCTGGTGGTCGTCATTGCCGACGGCTCCTACGCGTTCAGCGCGAAGGAATTTTTCCCGATCATCTATTCCGCCTATAACGACAACCGGAATTTCTTCGTCTACGGCAATGGATGCGCTAACGGGACGGTAGCAACTCGTTTCGCGATTCGATAAGCGCACCTCGCGGTTAGTCGACGGCAACGGCGATTAACTTTTATTTTCATGTCGGCGACCGGCATTCGCCGGTCGGCCTCTCTTGCGGTTGGCCTGACTCCACTTTTTTTCGGCGCACGAAATCCACTCGCATCTGTCGTGCGCGGAAGATCGGGAAACCGGGAGCAACACGCTACGGCAGCGATTCAGGCTTGCTCCGCGCATCGCAGAGCCACGAACCCTGCAGGCGCCGATGCGAACGACCGGCCCCTGGCACCGAACGGCGCCGCCGTCGCAGCGGACCACGAGTCCGCACGACATGCGGCGACCTTGGCGCAATACGACAGCCTTGCGTCCAACCCGCGCGATCCCGGCGCGGCGCGTTGCGCGCCCGCACCGCCTATCCGCTTACTTCTTTTCCGGCTCCGACGCGCCCGGCTGCTTGAACGGGAACGTGCTGAACATCGACTTCGCCTGGTTCTGCATCTGCTCCTGCATCTGCACGAACATGTTCTTCGACTGCTCGATGTAGCTCGTCATCATCCCTTGCATCATCGGCGCCTGCATGTTCATGAACTGCGACCAGACTTCCGGATTCATCGCATTGCCTTCGTACAGGTTCTTCGATTGATCCGCGAGCTTGTTCTGGATGTCGATAAACGCCTGGATGTTCTTTTCCAGGTACGTGCCCATCATGCCCTGCATCGCATGCCCGTAGAAACGGATGATCTGCGACAGCATCGACGACGAGAACATCGGCACGCCGCCGCTTTCCTCTTCGAGGATGATCTGCAGGAGGATGCTGCGCGTCAGGTCTTCGTTGGATTTCGCGTCGACGACCTTGAAGTCCTCCTGCTCCAGCACGAGTTGCTTCACATCGGTCAGCGTAATGTACGTGCTTGTCTCGGTATCGTAGAGCCGACGGTTCGGGTACTTCTTGATGAGCCGTTCGGCCGTCTTCTTTGTAGTAGTCATGTAACGCCTTTGAGTGCAGCGTAGCGGAAGTGACGAATCCCCGCCGCCCGAATCCGGGAGGCGGGGGGCCTTCGGAATACGTCCGGCTGCGCGGCCACCCGGCCCGCGCAGCGCGGACGTTCAGCCCATGTGCAGGCCGCCGTTCAGCGAGAAGTCGGCGCCGGTCGCGAAACCGGAATCGTTCGACGCGAGCCACGCGACGATCGAACCGATTTCCTCCGGCCCGCCGAGACGCCGCACCGGGATCGTCGCGACGATCTTCTCGAGCACGTCCGGGCGAATCGCCTTCACCATGTCGGTGCCGATGTAACCCGGCGACACGGTGTTGACCGTCACGCCCTTCGTCGCGACTTCCTGCGCGAGCGACATCGTGAAGCCGTGGATACCAGCCTTCGCGGTCGAATAGTTGGTCTGGCCGAATTGCCCTTTCTGGCCGTTCACCGACGAAATGTTGATGATCCGGCCCCAGCCGCGTTCGACCATCCCGTCGATCACCTGCTTCGTCACGTTGAACAGGCTCGTGAGGTTGGTGTCGATCACGGCGGTCCAGTCTTCGTGCGTCATCTTGCGGAACACGACGTCGCGCGTGATGCCCGCATTGTTGACCAGCACGTCGATCTCACCGACTTCAGCCTTGACCTTGTCGAACGCTTCCTTGGTCGAGTCCCAGTCGCCGACGTTGCCTTCCGACGCGATGAAATCGTACCCGAGCGCCTTCTGGTCCTCGAGCCATTTCACCCGGCGCGGCGAGTTCGGGCCGCAACCCGCGACCACCTTGAAGCCGTCTTTCGACAGGCGCTGGCAGATGCTGGTGCCGATGCCGCCCATCCCGCCCGTTACGTACGCAATTCGCTGAGACATAAATCTCACTCCATTTTTGGTTTCGAGAGCTGCCGGAGGCCCCCTCTGACTTCACGTGACGCCGGCCGACGCCGTGATCGGCCGGCACACGGATTCGTTCGCCGGTTGCGGACGGCCGGTTACGGACGCTCGACCGCGAGCGCGACACCCATCCCGCCGCCGATGCACAGCGACGCCAGCCCGCGCTTCGCGTCGCGTTTCTGCATCTCGTGCAGCAGCGTCACCAGGATCCGGCAGCCCGACGCGCCGATCGGGTGGCCGATCGCGATCGCCCCGCCGTTCACGTTCACCTTCGACGTGTCCCAGCCCATCTGCTTGTGCACCGCCAGCGCCTGCGCCGCGAACGCCTCGTTGATCTCCATCAGGTCCAGGTCGCCCGGCGTCCAGCCCGCGCGCTCCAGGCACCGGCGCGATGCCGGCACCGGGCCCATCCCCATCACGCTCGGGTCCACGCCCGCGTTCGCGTATGCCTTGATCTTCGCCAGCGGCGTCAGACCCAGCGCCGCCGCCTTCTGCGCCGACATCACCAGCACCGCCGCCGCGCCGTCGTTCAGCCCCGACGCGTTCGCCGCCGTCACCGAGCCGTCCTTCGAGAACGCCGGCTTCAGCCCGGCCAGCGATTCCGCCGTCACGCCGTGACGCACGAATTCGTCGGTCGCGAACTGCAGCGGCTCGCCCTTGCGTTGCGGGATCGACACCGGCACGATCTCGTCGTCGAAACGGCCCGCCTTCTGCGCGGCTTCCGCCTTGTTCTGCGACAGCGCCGCGAACGCATCCTGCTCTTCGCGCGTGATCCCGTATTCCTTCGCGACGTTCTCCGCCGTGATGCCCATGTGGTACTGGTTGTACACGTCCCACAGGCCGTCGACGATCATCGTGTCGACCAGCTTCGCATCGCCCATCCGGAAGCCGTCGCGCGAGCCCGGCAGCACGTGCGGCGATGCGCTCATGTTCTCCTGGCCGCCGGCGATCACGATGTCCGCGTCGCCCGCGACGATCGCGTTCGCCGCCAGCATCACGGCCTTCAGGCCCGAGCCGCACACCTTGTTGATCGTCATCCCCGGCACTGCCGTCGGCAGCCCGGCCTTGATCAGCGACTGCCGCGCCGGGTTCTGCCCGGAACCGGCCGTCAGCACCTGGCCCATGATCACTTCGCTCACCTGCTCGGGCTTCACGCCCGCGCGCTCCAGCACCGCGCGGATCACCGTCGCGCCCAGTTCGGGCGCCGCAATCTTCGCAAGCGAACCGCCGAATTTGCCGACCGCGGTCCGCGCGGCCGATACGATCACTACGTCCGTCATTTCCCTTTCCTCCAGGCCCGCACGACACGGCGCATCGCTACCGGCCCTGTTAAAAAAACTGCGGTGCATCGGACAGCGTGCGCCGCTGCCCGTCTTTCGTCAATCGCGCTGCAATACGTACCGGCCCGGCGCCGGCTCGATTACCGGGAACTGTGCGGAACCCGGCTGGGCGGGCGGCGCCACCTTGCGGCCGCCGTACTGGTCGAGCCACTCGACCCAGGTCGTCCACCAGCTTCCCGGCTGCTCGGCCGCACCGGCAAACCAGTCGTCCGCCGATTCGGGCAGGTCGCCGTCGTTGATCCAGTAGCTGCGCTTCTTCTTCGCCGGCGGATTGATCACGCCCGCGATGTGCCCCGACGCGCCGAGCACGAACTTCAGCGGGCCCGACAGGATCGACGTCGACGCGTAGGCCGTCTGCCACGGCACGATGTGATCCTCGCGCGAGCCGTAGATGAAGGTCGGCACGTCGATCAGCGTCAGGTCGACCGACTCGCCGCACACGGTCAACGCGCCCGGCTCGCGCAGCTTGTTTTCGAGATAGGTATGGCGCAGATACCACGCGTACATCGGGCCCGGCAGGCTCGTCGAATCGCCGTTCCAGTACAGCAGGTCGAACGGCGCCGGCGTGCGGCCCTTCAGGTAGTTGTCGACGACGTAGTTCCACACGAGGTCGTTCGGCCGCAGGAACGAGAACGTGTTCGCGAACTCGACGCCGCGCATCAGCCCCGGCTGAGTGCCATTTTTGCCGCCGATGGTCTGCTCGCGCATCTGCACGTGCGCCTCGTCGACGAACACGTCGAGGATGCCGGTGTCGCTGAAGTCGAGCATCGCGGTGAGCAGCGTCATCGACGCGACCGGATGTTCGCCGCGCGCGGCCAGCACCGCGAGCGCAGTCGCGAGCATCGTACCGCCCACGCAGAAGCCGAGCGTATTGATCTGCTCGCGGCCGCTCACCTGCTGCACGGCGTCGATCGCCGCGAGCAGCCCTTCGTTCATGTAGTCGTCCCACGTCTTGTGCGCGACCGACGCGTCCGCGTTGCGCCACGATACGAGGAACACCTGATGGCCGTTCGACAGCGCATGCGCGACGAGCGAATTCTCGGGCTGCAGGTCGAGGATATAGAACTTGTTGATGCACGGCGGGACGATCAGAAGCGGCCGCTCGAACACCTTGTCCGTCTTCGGCGTGTACTGGATCAGCTGGATCAGGTCGTTCTCGTAGACGACCGCACCTTCAGTACACCCGAGGTTCTTGCCGACCACGAACTGCGATTCGTCGGTCTGCGAAATCTTGCCGCGCTGCAGGTCGCCGAGCAGGTTCATCATCCCCTGCCGCAGGCTTTCGCCCTGCGTCTCGAGGATCGATTTCTGTGCGTCGGGATTGAGTGCGAGGAAGTTGCTCGGCGCGGCGGCGGCCGTCCACTGCTGGACCGTGAAACGAATGCGCTCGCGCGTCTTCGGATCGGTCTGAAGCGCGTCGGCCAGTTCCTGCAGATAGCGCGCGTTGAGCAGATACCAGGCTGCCGCGAACGCGTGCGCCGGCGACGCCTTCCACGCATCGCCGCTGAAGCGGCGGTCCTTCAGTTCGGGCGACTCGAGCTTCGCGGCGGCGGCCTGCTGCATCAGTGCCATGCAATCGCGCGCGTAGTCGGCCTGCAACGCCTGGAGCCGCTCGGGTGGAATCGCGGCGGCCGGCAGCTTCAGCCCGGCGAACGGCGACGCCATCGCGCCGAAATCGGGCATCGACGGCACCTGGAACGGAAACGATGTCGGAAACTGGAATGTCGCGAACGGATTCGTCGCGGCTGACGCCGTTGCCGCGCGCGCCGGGTCCGCGAAGCCCCGCCACGCGTTCAACCACGACTCGAACATCTGCTGCATCGGCTGGGCGGCCGGATCGAAACCAATGCTGCCCGTGGAAGTGCCCGCCTGAGCGGACGTCGACGATTTTTTCGATGCTGTCATTACCTGCCTTACCGGTGATTCGTGAGCGTCTATCGTGAAATCCTGCTCGCGCGCGGCGTGCCGGCTGCGAGCCGGGCCGTCATGCTCTGGAGAGGCGTCTCCAGATTCTGCCGCAGTGCGGTATTTTTATCATTATCGTTTTCCCCATGTGAAGCGTTGGATCAAAGCAGCGTCCCGCTCACCGTTATACCTCGAGATAATCCGCGCAAAACAGACGGGACAAGGCTTTCGACGAACCCGGAGCATTTTGATTCGCTTGACTTCACATATTTTCTTTTGACTGCGGACGCCGCGGCGCAACGCCGCGCAAATATCGAGATAAACCGATTCCGCATTGCAGCAGGCCCGTGCGCACACACCGTGTCAGTCGGCCAGCCAGATCGCCGCCGCCATGCGGCCCGTCACGCGGTCGCGCCGGTACGAATAGAAGCGCGAACGCTCGGCGACCGTGCACGCGCCGCCGCCGCTCACGTGCGCAACACCCGCACGCGCAAGACGCAAGCGCGCGAGCGCGTAGAGATCGGCCAGGAACTTGCCGGGCGCGCCATCGATCGCGACGAACGCAAGCCGGGTTTCATCATGCTCCGACTGCGGGGCCGTGTCGAGAAACGCGTCGCGCACGTCGGCGCCGACCTCGAACGCCCGCGGGCCGATCGCCGGCCCGAGGAACGCGTGCAGGCCATCCGTCGCGCCGCCGGCAAGCGCCGCGACCCGCGCCGCCGTCTGCTCGACGATGCCGGCCGCCAGGCCGCGCCAGCCCGCATGCGCGGCGCCGACGGCGCGACCCTGCGTGTCGCACAGCAGCACGGGCAGGCAATCCGCGACCATCACGACGCATACCGCATTCGCGCGATCGGTCACGCTCGCGTCGGCCTGCGCCGGCGCCGCGGATCCGGAATCGGCTGCGATCACCTCGTCCGCGCGCACGATCTGCACGCCGTGAACCTGCTCGAGCCACGCGGCGCTCGACTGGCCAGCCAGCGCGAGCAAGCGCGCGCGATTCCCGGCGACATGAGCCGGATCGTCACCGGTATGCAGGCCGAGATTCATCCCGCCCGGCAGCGCTTCCACGCCCTGCCAGCGCCCGTACGGGCCTTCGCTCACCCCGCCGTCGCGCGTCGTGATCAGCGCGCGCACGCGCGGCGACACCTGCCAGTCGGGCTGTACGCAGTCCTGCCACGTCAACGGCGCCAGGTTCGTCATCGGCACTCACTCCTCCTCGTCGTCCAGGTACGGCTCATCGTCGTGATACTCGCCGCCGAAATCGTCATCGTCGTAGACACCGTCATCGTCGTCGAATTCCTCGTCGCCCTGCCCGAAGCCGAGCGCCGCGACGAGGGCGTTCATGTCGTCCGGCAGCGGGCAGCGCCATTGCATCGCCTTGCCCGTGACCGGGTGCACGAGACCGAGCCGCCATGCATGCAGCGCCTGTCGCGCGAAACCGTCCGGCAACGGCGCGACCGAGCGCTTGCCCCGCGCGCGCCCGTACACGGGGTCACCGAGCAGCGGGTGCCCGGCATGCGCGCAGTGCACGCGGATCTGGTGCGTGCGACCGGTCTCGAGATCGCACTGGATCGCCGAAACCGGCTGACGTTGCCACAGGCATGTGTCAACCGTGCGGAAATGCGTGCGCGCGGGCTTGCCCGATGCGCCGGTGACGACGGCCATGCGCGTGCGTTCGCGCGGATCGCGGCCGATCGGCGCATCGATCGTGCCCTCCTCGGGCATCGTGCCCCACACGAGCGCGAAATAGCGGCGCTTCACCGTGCGGGCCTGCAGCTGCCGCACGAGGTCCGTCTGCGCGGCCAGCGTACGCGCCACCACCATCAGGCCCGACGTCTCCTTGTCGAGCCGGTGGACGATCCCCGCGCGCGGCAGGCCGGCCGCCGCGTCGCCATAGCGATGCAGCAGCCCGTTGAGGATCGTGCCGCTCCAGTTGCCGGCGGCCGGATGCACGACGAGGCCGGCCGGCTTGTTGATGACGACGAGCGCGTCGTCCTCGTAGATCACGTCGAGCGGCACCGGCTCCGCCGTGAAGGCGAGCTGCTCGGGGAGCAGGTCGGGCACCAGCTCGATCTTGGCGCCGAGCGGCACCGGCTGGCGGATCTTCGCCGGCGCGCCGTCGACGAGCACGCGCTGCGCCTCGATCCAGCTCTGCAGGCGGCTGCGCGAGAATTCGGGGAACAGTTGGGCGAGCGCCTTGTCGAGGCGTTCACCCGCGAGCGACAGCGGCACTTCGACGACGCGCGGCGCGTCGTCGGCCGCCGCGGACGGCACGACGGGCGCCTGCATGGCGTCGCCGGCCAGATCGTCATCGAGGGAATCCCCCGACGCAGCGTCGGCGGGCCGATCGCTTGGGCTATAATCTTCGCGATTTGGTGTGCCCGGCTGGGCATTCTGCGAACTTGAACGGGTCATTTAGACTGGGTCACCGAGACTTGAAGCTAGGACATGCGAGCATGATGAATTCGACCAAACGCACGGCCAGAACCGTCGCCGCCCGGGCTGCGGCGGTAGCGGCCGCGGCCCTCATCGCCGGCTGCCACGGCTTGCCGCAGAAGCAGGACGAGACGGCTACCTGGTCGAACAACAAATTATACTCAGAGGCCCAGGACGCGCTGTCCGGCGGCGACTGGGGCAAGTGCGCGAAATATTTCGAATCGCTGCAAGGTCGCGATCCGTTCGGCCACTTCGCGCAGCAGGCGCAGATCAACGTTGCGTACTGCAACTGGAAGGACAACGAAGCGGCCGCCGCCGACCAGGCCGTCGATCGCTTCATCCAGCTCCACCCGGATCATCCGGATATCCCGTACGCGTACTACCTGAAGGGGATGATCCACTTCAACGACGATCTCGGCCTGTTCGGCCGGTTCTCCGGCCAGGACATGAGCGAGCGCGATCCGCAGGCACTGCGCGAATCGTACGATGCGTTCAAGGTCGTCGTCGACCGCTTCCCGAAGAGCAAGTACGCGCCCGACGCCGCCGCGCGGATGCGCTACATCGTCAACGCCCTCGCATCGCACGAAGTGCACGCGGCCGACTATTACTACCGGCGCGGCGCCTACGTGGCGGCCATCAACCGTGCGCAGCTCGCGATCAAGGACTACAAGGGCGCGCCGGCGATCGAGGACGCGCTGCACATCATGATCCTGTCCTACGGCAAGCTGAACCAGCCGCAACTTGCCGAGGACACGAAGCGCGTGCTCGCAGGCACGTTCCCCGACAGCCCGTACGTCACGGGCCACTCGCGCCCCGGCGCGAAGAAGTCGTGGTGGCAGTTCTGAGCCGCCGCTGCGCATGAAGCGACAAAAAACCCGGCCGATTGGCCGGGTTTTTCATTGGCGTCGCGCCGCTATGCCCGCTTCGCCGCACGCTGCTCGTCGAAGAAGTCCTGGACGACCGCGATCTCGCGAGTCCGCTTGAACGGCGGCAGGCTCTGCCAGATCCGGCGCCCGTAGGGCTTGTCGACGAGCCGCGTATCGCAGATCATCAGCACGCCGCGGTCCGTCTCCGCGCGAATCAGCCGGCCCGCGCCCTGCTTCAGCGTGATCACGGCCTGCGGCAGCTGGTGCACGGCGAACGGGCTCAGCCCCTTCTTCGTCAGCGCATCGAGGCGCGCGGCGAGCACCGGATCGTCCGGCGGCGCGAACGGCAGCTTGTCGATCACGACGAGCGACAGCGCATCGCCGCGCACGTCGACGCCTTCCCAGAAACTCTGGCTGCCGACCAGGATCGCATTGCCGTATGCACGGAAACGGTCGAGCAGTTCGGTACGGCTCGCATCGCCCTGCACGAGCAGCGGCGTGTTCCAGCCGCGCGATTCGATCACGTCGCGCAGCTTCGACGCGATCCGGTCGACCGCGCGCAGCGTCGTGCACAGCATGAACACGCCGCCGCCGGACGCCTCGATCGCCGGCAGCGCGGCGTCGAAGACGGCATCGGTAAACGCCGGCGAAGACGGTTGCGGCAGGTTGCGCGGCACGTACAGCAGCCCTTGCGACTGGTAGTCGAACGGGCTCGCGAGCGTCATCGAGCGACGCGAGCTGAGGCCCATCTGTGCCGCGTAGTGCGTGAAATCGCCGCGCACCGACAGCGTGGCCGACGTGAACACCCATGCACGCGGCACACCCGCGCGCTGCTTCGCAAAGATCGGCGCGACCGACAGCGGCGTTTCGTGCAGCTGGACCGTATGCGCGAACACTTCGACCCAGCGCACCTTCTCGTTCGGATCGCCGTCGGATGCCGCCTTGTCGCCGGCCGCCGCCGCGTCGGCCTTCGCGGCCGCCTCCGTCGCGCCGGGCGCGACCCAGCCGGCCAGCAGGTCCTGCAGTTCGCGTGCGCGCCGCAGGCACGCGCCGAGCGATTCCGCCCGTTCGGCCTGGCCGGCAAGCGCCGACGCAAGCGCGTCGAGCGCGGCCTCGAGCGCGTCGAGCGCGCCGAACATCGGGTGATCGTCGCCGAGCTGGGCGAGCGACATCCGGACGATCTGGTCGTTCGCGAACGCCAGGCGCAAGTCGCGCGCCGCGCGCTCGAGATCGCCGCCGAGCTTCACCCATTCGACCGCGTCGCGGGCATGGCTCAGGCCTTCAGCTACCGTGTCGCGTGCGAGTTCGAGAATCTGCGTCGTCGACAGCGTCTCGCCGAAGAACAGCGTCGCCGTTTCCGGCAACTGGTGCGCTTCGTCGAAGATGACCGTGTTCGCGTTCGGCAGCAGCTCGGCCATCCCCGTGTCGCGCAGCATGATGTCCGCAAAGAACAGGTGGTGGTTGACGACGACGACGTCGGCCTGCTGCGCCTCGCGCCGCGCCTGCATCACGAAGCATTCCTTGTAATGCGGGCATTCCTGGCCAAGGCAGTTGTCGCGCGTCGACGTGACCATCGACCACACGGGCGCCGTTTCCGGCACGCTCGCGAGCTCGGCCTTGTCGCCGCTCTTCGTGATCTTCGCGAAACGGACGATTTCCTGCAGATAGGCCGTATCCTGCCGCGACGGCAGCCGGCCGTTGTCGGCCGTGCGTTGCAGGTAGTAGTGGCACAGGTAGTTTGCGCGCCCCTTGAGCATCGCGACCGACACCGGCACCGCCAGCGCGTTGCGCACGGTCGGGATGTCGCGCTGGAACAGCTGGTCCTGCAGGTGTTTCGTGCCGGTCGACACGATCACCTTGCCGCCCCACAGCATCGCGGGCACGAGGTACGCATAGGTCTTGCCCGTCCCCGTGCCGGCCTCGACGATCAGCGTGTTGTCGGCCGCGTCGTTATCGGATTCAGCGGGCGTGGCGGTACCCTCCGCGCCCGGCTCGGCCGCCTTGTCGCCGTCGCCCAGGCGCCGCGCCGGCCGCTTGCGGGTTTCGAAGATCTCGGGCTCGGGCATCCGGCGAGCGGACGCTTCCATCGCGGACGCGACGGCGCGCGCCATCTCGATCTGTGATGTACGCGGCCGATAGCCGTCGAGCGCGCGCGCCAGCAATCCGCCCTCGCCGAAGATCGTGTCGAGTTCGTCGACGCGCTTGCGGCTCAGTTCAAAGGTGCCTTCGGGCGCACGAGCGCGCCCGGCGGACGACACGTCGCGCCGGTCATCGGGGGTGGCTTCAAGCGGTGAATTCAAGGCAAGCGTTCCTGTGTCCAGCGCCCGGGCGGCGCCGGCGCTTGCCAGGCCGCGCTCAGGCGCGCTTATCCGGTTCCAGCTGCGATTGCAGCAAAATGATTTTGTCCTTGGCCGCCAGCTTTTCCTTCTTCAGCCGGTGCAGCGTGATGTCGTCGATGTCGGAGTGTCCTTCCTTCAGCTCGATCTCCCGAGCGAGCTGCTGGTGCTGCTCCTGCAATGCAGCCAAACGGTTGTGCAATTCCTGCTGCTGTTCCGTGTGACGGTTTTGCATATTTGCCTCCTCATCGAAGCAGCGCGCCGGCTGGCGTGCCAGCGCGCACGAGACTGATTCCGGATCAATCCAACACGTTACTGCCCCTGCTGTTGCTTCTGCTGCGCCTTTTCGGTCGCTTCCTTCTGACGCCGCTCGACATCGGCCCGGTGCTGCGCGGCTTCCTTCTGCTTCTGCTCGTAGCGCGCGGCGTTGTCCGCCCGCTCCTGCGCCTTCTGCGCGGCCTGCTGGTGCGCCTGGTCGAGCTTGCGCTGGAAGTCGCCCTGCTTCTGGTCGTACGCCTGCTTGTTCGCCGCGCGCTGCGGCCCTTCCGCGCCGCGCTGCGCCTGCTTCAACGCATTCTGCTCCTGCTTGTCGCGGAACGCAGCGGCGTTTGCCGCGTCGTTCGCCGCGCGCTGCGGCGCTTCCGCCGCCTCCTGCGCCTGCTTCAGCGCCTGCGCTGCTGGTCGCGCTGCTGTGCGCGCACCGCCCGCTGCTCGTCGTTGAGCGCGAGCTGCTCCTGGCGGATGCTCGCCCGCTCGTCGCGCATCTGGTCACGCGCCTTGCCGAGACAGTGATTGACGAAGAACTTGCTGTAGCAATCGTGCTCGGCCACCGCATAACGATAATCGTTTTCTGCGGAGCGTTGATTGAGCACTTTTTGACGGGCGTCGAAGTCGTGCGTGGTCGAGGCCGGGACGGGCGCGGCCGCGTCGGCGGCCGATGCCGCGATGGCGGACGCCTGCGCATGCGCGCCGGCCGCCCCGAGGGACAAAGCCGCGGCGAGCGCTGCGCCGAGCGCGACGAGAGAAATTCGGGAAGTTGGCAACGTCGTAGGAAAGCTGCGGGACATGTGTCAAATTCTATCACCCCCGGCTGGACGCTCCGCCATTTATGGCAAAATGCCCCGCTTCACTCACCCGCGGCATCTGGTTCGGCGGGCTCGCCGCGAGCGGCCCGCCAGGCGGGCCTCACCGGCCCGCGCCGCGATTTCAGCAGGCAGATCATCCACGACATGACGGAAACCGTAGCACTCAAGATCGTACAGCGCATCGCCACCGAACTGTCCGTCCAGCCGCGCCAGGTCGCGGCGGCCGTGCAACTCCTCGACGAAGGCTCGACCGTTCCGTTCATTGCCCGGTACCGCAAGGAAGTGACCGGCAACCTGGACGACACGCAGCTGCGCCAGCTCGAGGAACGCCTCCTGTATCTGCGCGAGCTCGAGGATCGCCGCGCGGCGATCCTGTCGAGCATCGACGAACAGGGCAAGCTGACCGACGAGCTGCGCGCCGCGATCGACGCGGCCGACAGCAAGCAGGTGCTCGAAGACCTTTATCTGCCGTACAAGCCGAAACGCCGCACGCGTGCGCAGATCGCGCGCGAGGCCGGCCTCGAGCCGCTCGCGCAGGCCCTGCTCGCGAACCCGCTGCTCGACCCGCAGGCCGAGGCGGCCGCGTACGTCGACGCCGACAAGGGCGTTGCCGACGTGAAGGCCGCGCTCGACGGCGCGCGCGACATCCTGTCCGAACAGTTCGGCGAAACGGCCGAGCTGCTCGGCAAGCTGCGCGACTACCTGCACAGCCAGGGCGTCGTGTCGTCGGCTGTCGTCGAGGGCAAGGAAAACGAGGAAGGCGAGAAATTCCGCGACTACTACGACTACGCGGAAACGATCAGGACCGTGCCGTCGCACCGCGCCCTCGCGCTGTTCCGCGGCCGCAACGCGGGCGTGCTGACGATCAAGCTCGGCCTCGGTGAAGAGCTCGACGCGCAGGTGCCGCATCCCGGCGAGGCGATGATCGCGCGCCATTTCGGCATCGCGAACCAGAACCGCCCGGCCGACAAATGGCTGTCGGATGTCTGCCGCTGGTGCTGGCGCGTGAAAGTGCAGCCGCACATCGAGAATGAACTCCTCACGCAGCTGCGCGAAACGGCCGAAACCGAAGCGATCCGCGTGTTCGCGCGCAACCTGAACGACCTGCTGCTCGCCGCGCCGGCCGGCCCGAAGGCCGTGATCGGTCTCGACCCCGGCCTGCGCACGGGCGTGAAGGTCGCGGTCGTCGACCGCACCGGCAAGGTGCTCGCGACCGACACGATCTACCCGCACGAGCCGCGCCGCGACTGGGACGGCTCGATCGCGAAACTCGCGCGCATCGCCGCGCAGACGCAGGCCGAGCTGATCAGCATCGGCAACGGCACCGCATCGCGCGAAACCGACAAGCTCGCGAGCGAGCTGATCGCGAAACACCCGGAGCTGCGCCTGCAGAAAATCGTCGTGTCGGAAGCCGGTGCGTCGGTCTACTCGGCGTCCGAACTCGCGGCGAAGGAATTCCCCGACATGGACGTGTCGCTGCGCGGCGCCGTGTCGATCGCGCGCCGCCTGCAGGACCCGCTCGCCGAGCTCGTGAAGATCGAGCCGAAGGCGATCGGCGTCGGCCAGTACCAGCACGACGTGAACCAGCGTGAACTCGCCCGCTCGCTCGACGCGGTCGTCGAGGATTGCGTGAACGCGGTCGGCGTCGACGCGAACACCGCGTCGGCCGCGCTGCTCGCGCGCGTGTCGGGCCTGAACGCGACGCTCGCGCGCAACATCGTCGATTACCGCGACGCAAACGGCCCGTTCCCGTCGCGCGAGCACCTGCGCAAGGTGCCGCGCCTCGGCGACAAGACCTTCGAGCAGGCCGCCGGCTTTCTGCGCATCAACGGCGGCGAGAATCCGCTCGACCGCTCGTCGGTGCACCCGGAAGCGTATCCGGTCGTCGAGCGGATCCTCGCGAAGATCAGCAAGCGCATCGACGACGTGCTCGGCAACCGCGACGCGCTGGCGGGCCTGTCCCCGACGGAATTTGTCGACGAACGTTTCGGCCTGCCGACCGTGCGCGACATCCTGTCCGAACTGGAGAAACCGGGCCGCGATCCGCGTCCGGAGTTCAAGACCGCGACGTTCCGCGAAGGCGTCGAGAAGGTGTCGGATCTCGTGCCGGGCATGACGCTCGAAGGCGTCGTGACGAACGTCGCCGCGTTCGGGGCGTTCGTGGATATCGGCGTTCACCAGGACGGGCTCGTCCACGTGTCCGCGATGTCGACGAAGTTCATCAAGGACCCGCACGAAGTCGTGAAGGCCGGCCAGGTCGTCAAGGTGAAGGTGCTCGACGTCGACGTGAAACGCCAGCGGATCGCACTGACGATGCGCCTCGACGACGATGCGACCCCGGGCAACGCGGCGCGCGGCGGCCAGGATCGCGGCGGCGCAAGCCGGGGCGGCCAGGCGCGTCCGCCCCGTTCGCGCGAGCCGGAACCGGCCGGCGCAATGGCCGCGGCGTTCGCGAAGCTGAAGCGCTGAGCGCGAGCGTTCCACAAAAGGAAAAGCCCCGCTGGTTCGGCGGGGCTTTTTTTCGTTTCGGCGCGGCCAACACGGGGCGTGCGCCCCGCAGCCGTCAGATCTCGATCTTCGTGCCGAGCTCGACCACGCGGTTCGCCGGAATCGAGAAGAAGTCGGTCGGCTTCGCCGCGTTCTGGTGCATCCACGCGAACACGCGCTCGCGCCAGATCGACATCCCGGGCAGATGCGTCGGCACGACCGTTTCGCGCGCGAGGAAGAACGACGTGTCCATCAGTTCGAACGTCATGTCGTGCGTGCGGCCGAATTCCTCGAGCACGGCCTTCACGTCCGGCGTCTCGTTGAAGCCGTACTCGGCCTTCACGATGTACAGCCCGCCGCCCGCATCACGCGCGGTCTGGCGCTTGTCGTCGCGCACGTAGGGAAAATCGCGCGTCACGAACGTGAGGAAAATGGTTCGCTCATGCAGCACCTTGTTGTGTTTCAGGTTGTGCAGCAGGCTGACAGGCACGAGCTTGTCGTTGCCGGTCAGGTAGATCGCGGTGCCCGACACACGATGCGGCGGATGCGCGAGCAGGCCCTGCAGGAACGGCTCGAGCGGAATACCGTCGGCGGCCGTGCGCTCCTTGACGATGTGACGCCCCTTGTACCAGGTCATCAGCAGGAAGAACAGCAGCGCGCCGATGCCGAGCGGCAGCCAGCCGCCCTGCGCAACCTTCAGCAGGTTCGCGCCGAAGAAACCGAGGTCGACCGCGAGGAACACGGCGATGATCGCGCCGACCAGCAGCCGGTTCCAGTTCCACACCTTCACCATCACGACCGCGGCAAGCACGGTCGTGATCACCATCGTCGCCGTCACCGCGATGCCGTACGCGGCCGCGAGGTTGTCGGAGCTCTTGAAGCCGACGACGATGCAGAGGATCACGAACAGCAGCAGCCAGTTCACGACCGGCACGTAGATCTGGCCGATCGCCAGTTCCGACGTATGCAGCACCTTCATGCGCGGCACGTAGCCGAGCTGGATGGCCTGCGACGTCAGCGAATACGCGCCCGAGATCACCGCCTGCGACGCGATCACGGTCGCGACCGTCGACAGCACGACGAGCGGCAGCAGTCCCCATTCGGGTGCCAGCAGGAAGAACGGGTTCTCGATCGCCTTCGGGTTCTGGATCAGCAGCGCGCCCTGGCCGAAGTAGTTCAGCACGAGCGACGGCATCACGAGCCCGTACGCGGCGATGCGGATCGGCTTCGCGCCGAAGTGGCCCATGTCCGCGTAGAGCGCTTCCGCACCGGTCAGCACCAGCACGACCGAGCCGAGCACCACGTACGCCTGCAGCAGGTGATCGGCCATGAACGACGCCGCGTAATACGGGTTGATGGCCGCCATGATGCCCGGTACACGCACGATGTGGTACACGCCGAGCGCCGCGATCACGACGAACCACAGCACCATGATCGGGCCGAACAGCTTGCCGACCAGTGCGGTGCCATGGCGCTGGATCCAGAACAGCGCGATCAGGATCACGATCGTGATCGGCAGCACGAGATGGGACAGGTGCGGCGTCGCGATTTCGAGACCTTCGACCGCCGACATCACCGAGATCGCCGGCGTGATCACCGCGTCCCCGTAGAACATGCACGCGCCGAAAATCCCGAGCGCCATCAGCGCGCCCGCGACGCGGGTCTTCGAGTCGAGCGGCCGCAACGACAGCGCCATCAGCGCGAGCACGCCGCCTTCGCCGTTGTTGTCCGCCCGCATCACGAACAGCAGGTACTTGATGCCGACCACCAGGACGATTGCCCAGAACAGCAGCGAGATCACACCGAGAATCGATCCTTCGGTGAGCGGAATACCGTGTGCGGGGCTGAACGCCTCCTTGAGCGAATACAGCGGGCTGGTGCCGATGTCGCCGAACACGACGCCGATGGCTGCTATCGCTAGCGCCCGCATCGAGTGTTGTTGCGTCGACGAATGCGGCGCGTGAATCGCGTCGGTCGCGTGGATCGTGTCGTTCATATGAAGCGTAATAATCGGGTCCGGGTCGGACAAAACGAGCGCTATTCTACTCGCGCGGGGGTCGAATGCCGTCCTGTCCTGTTGCCGCGAAGCCACGAGGCCCACTGCGCCGATGCAACGCGGCGCGAGCTGTGGCAGGGAGGCCATCATAGCCGTGACGTCGGCGGTTGCCTACCCGGGCCGCGCAGCGCCATTGAAAAACGGCGCCGCAAGCGGCGCCGTCAGAGAGCGGTTTGGCGATCGGCCGGCAGGCGCTTACGCGCGTGCGGCGTCGCGCTGCGCGTCGCCGCGCTTGATCCACGCCTCGAGGTTGTGCGGGCGAACCGTATCCCACTCCTCGAACGGCTGATGAATCCACGGATTCGTCGGCAGATACTGCGTGTGATAGTCGGGCTTGACCTTCGAGCAACCCTTGTACCAGAGCACGGCAGAGCGCACGGCCGTCACGGACGGGTAGCGCTCCTTCAGGTGCTCCTGCACGCGCGCAAGCGTGACGCCCGAATCGACGAGATCGTCGACCAGCAGCACGTTGCCCGCCAGGTTGCCGCGCGTCATCGTGATGTACTGCGCGATGTCGAGCTCACCCTGCTCCGTGCCGGCCGCTTCGCGGTACGAACTCGTCGCGAGGATCGCGAGCGGCACGTCGTAGATGCGCGACAGTTGATCGCCGACGCGCAGGCCGCCGCGCGCGAGGCACAGGATCTGGTCGAACTTCCAGCCCGATGCATGCACCTGGAGCGCGAGCAACTCGATCAGACGGTGATACTCGTCCCAGCCTACCCACAGGTTCTTGTCGTCGTTGCGCGGATCGGTCATCAAGTCTGCCGCTCTGCCGCCGTCATCGTGATTTGCTGCGTCATCTGGGGTTACACCTTGAACGGATGGCGGAGCAGGATCGTTTCGTCGCGATCCGGGCCCGTCGACACCATGTCGACCGGCACACCGGCGACTTCCTGGACGCGGCTCAGGTAAGCCTGGGCGTTCACCGGCAGCGCGTCCCACGTCTTGATGCCGACCGTGCTTTCCTTCCAGCCGGCAAACGTTTCGTATACGGGTTCGCAACGGGCCACGTCGGCGGCACCGCGCGGCAGGATGTCCGCATCCTTGCCGTCGATCTTGTAGCCGACGCACAGCTTGACTTCGTCGAGGCCGTCGAGCACGTCGAGCTTCGTCATGCACAGGCCCGACACGCCGTTGATCTGGATCGAGCGACGCAGCGCGGCCGCGTCGAGCCAGCCCGTGCGGCGCGGACGGCCGGTGACCGAACCGAATTCCTTGCCGACGTTCGCGAGCGTGACGCCGACCTGGTCCTGACGCTGCGGGTTGTCCGCATCGTACAGTTCGCTCGGGAACGGGCCCGAGCCGACGCGCGTGCAATACGCCTTCGTGATGCCGAGGATGTAGTTGAGCTTCTGCGGGCCCACACCCGCGCCGGCCGACGCCGCACCCGCGACGCAGTTGCTCGACGTGACGAACGGATAGGTACCGTGATCGATGTCGAGCAGCGTGCCTTGCGCGCCTTCGAACAGCAGGTTCTGGCCCGCATTGTTCGCGTCGTACAGGCGGCGCGACACGTCGGCCACCATCGGCTTCAGGCGGTCGGCATAACCGAGCATCGTGTCGAGCGTCGCCTGGAAATCGACGGCCGCGCCGCCCAGATACTGGGTCAGGACGAAGTTGTGGAAATCGAGGTTTTCGCGCAGGCGGTCGGCGAAGGTCTTCGCGTCGAACAGGTCCTGCACGCGCAGCGCGCGGCGGCCGACCTTGTCTTCGTACGCGGGGCCGATGCCACGGCCCGTCGTGCCGATCTTGCCCGCGCCCTTGCGCGCTTCGCGCGCCTGGTCGATCGCGATGTGGTACGGCAGGATCAGCGTCGTCGCTTCGGAAATGAACAGGCGGTCGCGCACGTTCACGCCGGCCTCTTCCAGCTCGCCGATTTCCTTGAACAGTGCTTCGGGGGACAGGACGACGCCGTTGCCGATGTAGCAGGCGACGCCTTCACGCATGATGCCCGACGGAATGAGGCGCAAGATCGTTTTCTTGCCGCCGATGATGAGGGTGTGGCCGGCGTTGTGACCGCCCTGGAAACGCACGACGCCCTGAGCGTGGTCCGTCAGCCAGTCGACGATCTTGCCCTTGCCTTCATCACCCCATTGCGTTCCCACGACGACGACATTGCGCCCGGGAGTCACGTTCACTGCGCTGGCAGACATGTTGATTCGTTAGCTGGTTAAAAACGTATTCTACCTATGTTCGCGGGCGATTCCGAATTTTTCCGTTTCGCTTCAACGATATCACGCCGAAGCACGTCCCGCGAACGCCTGGTTTATCGGGGCTCGACCACCCATGCGCCGTTGCGCTCGACGAGCGAACGGTCGCAGGCAAACTCGTCGAGCACGTGATCGTGGCCCGGCAGCGCCTGGATCACGACCTCGCCCGCATCGCGCAGCGCCGCAACGGCCGCGCTCAGCGCGTCGTCCTGCGCCCACGGCGCGAGAATCGCGGTGCCGCGCGCCTCGACCGGCGAAATCCGGGCGAGCTCGCGCAGGTCGAGCGAGAAGCCGGTGGCCGGACGCGCACGACCATACGCCTGGCCGACGTGGTCGTAGCGGCCGCCGCGTGCGATCGCGTTCGGCACGCCGTCGATGTAGGCGCTGAACATCGCGCCGCTGTGATACGCGTAACCGCGCAGATCGCCCAGATCGATCGCCACTTCGGCACCCTTCGCCTGCGCCGCGAGTTGCGCCAGATCGTCGAGTGCCCGCGTGATTTCGGGCAGCACCGGCAACCGCGCCCGCGCCTCGGCGAGCACGCCCGCATCGCCGTAGAGGTGCGGCAGCGCACGCAGCGCGGCGCGCGTATCGGCGCCGAGATCGTCGGTCAGTTCGTTCAGCAGCGGCACGTCCTTGCCCGACAGCGCGTCGTACAGCGACTCGCCACGCTCCGCGGCCTGCGCGTCGCGCGCCAGCAGCGCCGCGAGTACGCCCGCATGGCCGAGGTCGAGACGGATGCGCGACAGGCCTGCGAGATGCAGCGCATCGAGCATCAGTTGCTGGATCTCGAGGTCGGCTTCCAGCCCGGCGTGCCCGTAGATCTCGGCGCCGATCTGGATCTGCTCGCGCGTCGCGTGCAGGCCGCGCGGACGCGTATGCATCACGTGGCCTGCATAGCAAAGGCGCGTCACGCCCTGGCGGTTCAACAGGTGCGCGTCGATCCGCGCGACCTGCGGCGTGATGTCCGCGCGCAGGCCGAGCGTACGGCCCGACAGCTGGTCGACGAGCTTGAAGGTGCGCAGGCGCAGGTCGGCGCCGCCGCTCGTCAGCAGCGACTCGAGATACTCGAGCAGCGGCGGCATCACCATTTCGTAACCATACGAACGGAAGCGGTCGAGCAGCCTGCGGCGCAGCTCCTCGATCTTGCGCGCTTCCGACGGGAGCACGTCGGCGATATTCTCGGGAAGTAACCAGGTCGACATCGGTACGGTCCTACGACGGGAAGGCGCGCGACACGCGCGCCGCGATGTGAATCGGAAATTCTGAATTCGGGCGGAACGGACGGCGGATGCGCCGTCCGGATCAGGTGGCGAGCAGCAGCAGTATGAGCCCGAGCACCATCACGATCAGCCCGCCGATCCGGATATGATGCGGCGGCCGCTCAGCTATTCTACGAAACGTGTCGCGCCAGGCGACGGGAAACACGAAGGGGAACGCCCCCTCGATGATCAGCATCAGCGCTACTGCGAGCAACAACGAGCCAGCCAGGTCCATGCGAGCGACGGCGCCGCTCGACGCGGCGCCCCAAGGTCAGTGTTTGCGGGGAGCAGCCGCCGCCGGTGCGGCACCGCCCGTCGGGCTGCGCATGAAGCGGAAGAACTCGCTGTCGGGATCGACGACGATGATGTCGTTGCGCTTGAACGTGTTCCGGTAAGCCTGCAGGCTCGCGTAAAACTGATAGAACTGCGGATCGCGGCCGAACGCATCGGCGGCAATCGTCGCGGCCTTCGCGTCGCCCTCGCCCTTGATCGCCTGCGCGGACTTGTACGCGTTCGCGAGCACGGCCTGCTGATCGCGTTCGGCGTCGGCCTTGATCTGCTCGACGTCGGCCGCGCCTTGCGCACGCACCTGCGCGGCCTGATCGCGCAGTGCGCCGATCATCCGCTGATAGACGGCATCGGTTTGCGCGGCGGGCAAGTCGACCCGCGTCAGCTGGACGTCGACCACGTCGACGCCGAAACCGGATGCCGTCGCCAGCACCGCGCCGCGGGCCGCATCGGCGATCGCACGCTGGCCGCCGAGCGCATCGTCGAGCGCACGCTTGCCGAACGCATCGCCGAGTGCGCTCTTCAGCGCGACGCTCAGGCGGTCGCCGGCCGCCGCCGGGTCGCCCCCGGTCGCCGTGAAATACTTCATCGGATCGCCGATCCGGTACTTGACCATGTAGCCGACGAGCAGGTCGTGCTTGTCTTCCGTCGCCAGCTGCAGCGGATCCGACGACTCGAGCGATTGCAGGCGCGTATCGATCAGCGTCGCCGTCTGCAGCGGCGGCGGCAATTTGAAATGGACGCCGGGGCCGGCCAGCGTCGGGTCGGCGCCCGAACGGCCCGACAGCACGGCTGCATGGCGCGGATCGACGGTAAGGACTGTCGAGGATGCCGCGAAGGCAACGATGACGATTGCGACGACGAGCGCAATGATTCGGTTCATGTTCTGCGCTCCCCGTTACTTCAGATCGTCTTCGCGCGACCGGCTGCGAAACGCCTCGCGCGATCGCAGCACGTCGTTGCCGGATGCCGGTGCGCCCGCCGAGGCAGGCACGCTTGCCGACGGCGTCGATGCCGCGGCCGGCGCCGGCACTTCAGCCGCCGATGCGCCGGCGGGTGCAGCGGCCCCCGCCGCACTTTGCCGGCCCTGCTCGACGAGCTTGTCGAGCGGCAGGTACACGACGCTGTTGCCGCCCTTGTTGCCGACGAACACCTTCGTCGAGTTCGAATAGATTTCCTGCATCGTCTCGAGATACATCCGCTCACGGATCACCGCAGGCGCCTTCGAGTACTGCGCATAGACCTGCTTGAAGCGGTCGGCATCGCCTTCGGCTTCCGTGACCACGCGATCGGCGTACGCCTTTGCTTCGTCGACGAGCTTCGCGGCATCGCCCTGCGCCTTCGGCAGCAGGTCGTTTGCATACGCCTGTGCGGCGCGCTTCGCAGCCTCGCGCTCGTCGCGCGCCTTGGCGACTTCGCCGTACGCGGCCTGCGTCTGCTCGGGCGCGGCAACGCTCTGCATCGTGACGGCCGTCACCTCGAGCCCGGACTGATAACGATCGAGATCGCGCTGGATCGCGGCGGAAAGCTGCTCGCGCAGCGCGTCGCGATCCTGGTTCAGCACGTCGGCCGCGCTGCGCGTACCGACGATCGCACGCACCGCAGCCTGCGCGGCCTGCGACACGCTGCGTTCCGGATCGACGCTGCGGAACAGGTAATCGGTGGCGGAACGGATCCGGTACTGGACGATGAAGCGCACGTCGACGATATCGGCATCGCGCGTCAGCATCGCGGCTTCCTTCACGTTCGCGAGACGCACGACGTTGTTGCGGCCGATCTCGATCGAGCGGACCTGCGACGTGTCGACGATCTCGTGCGACGCGAACGGATACGGCGCGCGCCAGTGCACGCCCTGGCCGACCGTACCCGACAGCTTGCCGAGCTGCAGCACGACGCCTGTCTGGCCTTCCTGCACGACGAACAGCCCGCTGCCCGCGTAGACCGCGACCAGCACGCCGATCACGATGCCTACGCCGACTCGCGCGGCCCGCCCGTTGTCAGGACGAAAACCGTTGCCGCCCTTGCCGCCGAAAAGGCCGTTCAGGCGCCGGTTGAAGTTGCGCCACATCTCGTCGAGATCGGGCGGACCATCGCCGTCGCCGCCTTGCGGACGCTTCGATTCGTTCGCGCGGGGACGGGATCCGTCCTTGCCATTGCCTTCGCCGCGTCCCCAGCGGGGATCGTTGATCGACAGCAAGGCGCGCATCCGCCGCCAGGTACTCCGCTCGTTGTATTCGTTCACCAGAGTTTGTTCACCAGATTAGACGCCGGCGAACCGGCCGGGACCGGTTAGCGCCCGTGTTCGGAAATCGTGTGGTCTTCGTGTGGTTCAGCGGGGGCGCCGTCGAGCGGCATCGCGCCGTCAAGGTGTTCCGCGGAGGCGATTTCGGCGATGGCGGCACGCAACGCGTCAAGACCCTGACCGGTGCGCGCGCTCAAAAAGACGCGCGAAATATTACCATACTCGTCCCGCTCGACCGCGTCGCCGCGGGCCGCCAGCTCAGGCACGGCGTCGATCTTGTTGAACACCAGCACCTGCCGGATCGTGTCCGCGCCGATCTCGTGCAGCACGCCGTTGACCTGCTCGATCTGTTCGAGCCTGACCGCGCTCGATGCATCGACCACGTGCAGCAGCAGATCCGCGTGAATCGTTTCCTCGAGGGTCGCGCGGAATGCGGCAACCAGCTGGTGAGGCAACTCGCGGATGAACCCGACCGTATCCGACACGACGATCTGGCCGACCTCGTCGCCGAGGTACACGCGCCGCGACGTCGTGTCGAGCGTGGCGAACAGCTGGTCGGCCGCATAGGCCTGCGCTTTCGTCAGCGCATTGAACAGCGTCGACTTGCCCGCGTTCGTATAGCCGACCAGCGACACCGATATCGTGCCGCTGCGCGCGCGTTGCCGGCGTTGCGTGCTGTGTTGCCGGCGCAGCCGGTCGAGCCGCGACTTCAGCATCTTGATGCGTTCGCCGATCAACCGGCGGTCGGTTTCAAGCTGGGTTTCGCCGGGCCCGCGCAGGCCGATACCCCCCTTCTGCCGTTCGAGGTGGGTCCACGCGCGAATGAGTCGCGTCGACAGGTACTGGAGCTGCGCGAGTTCGACCTGCAGCTTGCCTTCGTGGCTACGGGCGCGCTGCGCGAAGATGTCGAGGATGAGGCTGGTGCGATCGACCACACGCCTGTTAAGTGCCTGCTCCAGATTACGTTGCTGGGCCGGCGCCAGTGCGTGGTTGAAGATGACGATTTCGACGTTGTGCGCGTCGCAGGCGAGCCGGAGTTCTTCGGCTTTGCCGCTGCCGATGAACATCTTGGCATCGGGACTGGAGCGACGACCCGTGAGGGTGACGGCGGGACGGGCCCCCGCACTGGAGGCGAGAAGACTGAGTTCTTCGAGACTGGCTTCGAAATCGGTCTTGCCGAAATCGATGCCGACGAGCGCTGCGTTGATCAAATTTTCAGGTGTCAAGATAAGGCGGCTGGCATCGGTCGCTCGCGGCGACCGGATGCCGGCCGCTGCGATAGGTTAGGACGAGGCTTCCGCGTCCGGGTGGAAATTCACCGGGCGCGCCGGCACGACCGTCGAGATGGCGTGCTTGTACACCATCTGGGTCACCGTATTACGGAGCAACACGACGTACTGGTCGAACGATTCAATGTTCCCTTGAAGCTTGATGCCATTGACGAGGTAGATCGAAACGGGAACGTGCTCTTTGCGCAGTGCGTTCAAAAACGGGTCTTGTAACAATTGCCCTTTGTTGCTCATGGCGTACTCCATCTTTTTTTGCAGGTTGATCTGGATTGGCGGCGAAGAAAAAGAGATCCGGCGCCAATCGCTACACTATAGCCGATTTTGCCTGCCCCGCCCGGGCGTCGGCCATGCGGCCTACCCTTGCGGGACGTGCGTTCAGCTCTTGTCCGCGTACGGATTGTTCGACGAACGGAACTCTATGCGCAATGGAGTCCCCGTCAGTGAGAAAGTTTCGCGGAACCGGTTTTCCAGGTAACGCTTGTACGTTTCCGTCACGGCGTCGAGCGCGTTGCCGTGGATGACGATGATCGGCGGATTCTGGCCGCCCTGGTGCGCGTAGCGCAGCTTCGGACGCACCGGGCCGCGACGGCGCGGCTGCTGGAACTCGACCGCCTCGATCAGCGCGCGCGTGAGCTTCGGCGTCGGCAGCTTCGCCATTGCGGCCGCGTACGCGTCGTCGACCGAGCGCATCAGCGTGCCGATGCCGGTCTTCTTCGTAGCAGAAATGAAGTGCGATTTCGCGAAGTCGAGGAATTTCAGCTTGCGGGTCAAATCCGCCTTGGTGCGTTCACGCACGTGCGGATCGAGCCCGTCCCACTTGTTGACGCCGATCACGAGCGCGCGGCCCTGTTCGACGACGAAGCCGGCGATGTGCGCGTCCTGGTCGGAAATGTCCTGCTGCGCATCCAGCAGAAGAATGACGACGTTCGCGTCGGAGATCGACTGCAGGGTCTTCACGACCGAGAACTTCTCGATCGCCTCGAACACCTTGCCGCGGCGCCGCAGGCCGGCAGTGTCGATCAGCGTGTATTTCTTGCCGTTACGCTCGAAGTCGACGTAGATCGAATCGCGCGTCGTGCCCGGCATGTCGAACGCGATCACGCGATCCTCGCCGATCAGCGCGTTGACGAGCGTCGACTTGCCGACGTTCGGGCGGCCGACGATCGCGATCTTGATGCCGCGCGACGCCTTGTCCTCGTCTTCCTCTTCCGGCCGGTCCGCGTACGCGACCTCCAGCGCCTCGTTGATCATGTCGGTCACGCCGTCGCCGTGCGCGGCCGAGATCGCGCGCGGATCGCCGAGCCCGAGCTCGTAGAAATCGGTCGCGACCGCCGTGTACTTCATCCCCTCGGCCTTGTTGACGACCAGGAAGATCGGCCGGCCGGTCTTGCGCAGGTAGTCGGCGATCGACTTGTCCTGCGGCGCGAGCCCGTTGCGGCCGTCGACGATGAACACGACGACGTCGGCTTCCTCGACGGCCTGCCGCGTCTGGCGCGCCATCTCGTGCAGGATGCCGTCCTTCGCGACGGGCTCGAAGCCGCCCGTGTCGACGACCAGGTACGGCCGCTCGCCGACGCGCCCTTCGCCGTAATGGCGATCGCGCGTCAGGCCGGGCAAGTCGGCGACCAGCGCATCACGCGAACGCGTGAGCCGGTTGAACAGCGTGGATTTCCCCACATTGGGGCGCCCAACGAGGGCAATGACCGGTTTCATCTGTCTTTTCTACGGTGAAGCGCAGCAGCGGGAGGCCCGCTGCTGCGGGCGGCTGCGCTGAATGAAAATATCACGAATTCGCGCCGCGCCGGATGCGCGCGCCTGACGCGCGTTGCGCGCCGTCGTCTTTCGTCTGGAACTGCCTTTCAAATACCGAGCGGCCGGGGAGCACCGGCCGCCTTCATGTGATGCGCGGCGCGCCGTGCGGCGAACCGCCGCGCCCGGCGAGCGCGCCGTCGCGTCAGCGCGGACGGAATCCGTACAGGCCGCCGTCCTTCGTCTGCACGACGAGCGTATTGCCCGCGAGGACCGGCGCCGCCGTGATCGCGCTGCCGTCGGTCTTCATCCGTGCGATGAAGCTGCCGTCTTCGCGCGACAGGAAGTGCACGAAGCCCTTGTAATCGCCCATCACGACCGCGTGACCGAGCAGATACGGTACGCCGACGTCACGGCTCTTCAGCTTGGTGTTGCGCCACAGCTCGTTGCCGCTCGCCGCGTCATACGCGGTCACGACCGACCAGTCGTCGCCGCCTGCGACGACCGAATCGTCCTGCGCGAGGCCGCTCCGGCTCGAGAACGGCTTTTCCCACAACGGCCGGCCCGAGTTGGCATCGAAACAGCCGAGCTGCCCCTGGAACGTCACAGCGCAGGCTTCCGCGCCTACGAGCGTCGGCGGGCCGCTGACGTCGTTGATGCGCTCGACTTCGGTCACGCCCTTCGGGAACGACACCGGCGTCTGCCAGAACGGCTCGCCCGTCTGCAGGTTGATCGCGACCAGCCCGCCACCGGGGAAGCCCGCCAGCACCGCCGCGTCACCGGCGAACGTCATGCCGGCCGATACGCGCAGGTTCAGCGGCACCGCGCGGTTGCGGTAGTTCCACTTCTGCTCGCCCGTCTGAGCGTTGAACGCGACCACCTGGCCGTCGATCGTGCGGACGACCACCAGGCCGTTGCCGACGAGCGGCGGCGAGAAGATCTCGCCCTGCACGCTGGTCTTCCACAGTTGCTTGCCGTCCGGGCCCAGTACGAACACGCCGCCCTTCAGCGCGCCGACCGCGGTCAGGTTGCCGTCGCTGCCGACACCGGCCGACAGGTCCGAGTCGAGCTTGGTGCGCCAGATCCGCTGACCGGTCTTTGCATCGATTTTCTCGACCGAACCGTTTTCGCCCGCCGCATAGACGGCGTCGCCCACGGCCACCGGCGAGAACAGGTAGCGCCCGCCCTTGCCGACGCTCGCCTTCCAGACCTGTTGCACGTCCATCACGGGCTTGAACTCGGTGAGCGGCGTCGGCACGCGGCGCGCATCCTTCGACGACGAGCAGGCCGCCAATGCGAGGACAGCCGCCGCGCAGGCAACGGGCACAGCGTAACGTTTCAGCAAATTCATCGGTTAGCGAAGCAGAGTTAAGAGGTTGAGGGGACCGGGGTTCAGCCGCCGAGCGCGTCCAGCTTGAACTGCACGAGCTGGCGCGCAGACTGGTCGTCCTTCGACAGGCCGTCGAGCGCGAGCTTGTAAGCGGCGCGCGCGTCGTCGGTCTTGCCTTGCGCGGCAAGCAGATCGCCGCGGCGATCGGCCACGAGGCCCTTGAATGCATCGACCGGCGTACCCGACAGCAGCGCGAGGCCCGCGTCGTACGCCTTCTCGTCGAGCAGCAGCGACGCGAGACGCAGCTTCGCGATCTGCTTGTACTCGTCATCCTTGGCGTGATCGACGGCCCATTGCAGCTGCGCCTTCGCACCTGCCGTGTCGCCGGCCGCGTACAGCGTCTTCGCCGCGGAGAGCGCCGTCATCTGCGCATACGGCGTGCTGCCGAACTTGTCTTCCATGTCGGCGGCCGCGCGAGCCATCGTCGCCTTGTCGTTCGCGGCGGCAGCCTTCTGGACCTGTTCGTACAGCCCGGACGCCTCGGCAGCCTGACGGCGCTGCCAGTAGTTCCAGCCATTGAAACCGGCCGCGACGACGAGCGCCGCGAGCACGATCCACGTGGTGAGGTTGCCCCAGCGGGCCCACCACGCCTTGAGACTTTCAATCGATTCTTGTTCGTCGTGATAACTCATCGGCGAGCGATTCCTTCCTGTTCAGGCCTTTCTTGTCGAGCGGATGCCAGCGCGATCAGTCGTCGCCGTCTTCGGCGGATGCAACCATCGCATTGATTAGGAATTCGGTCAAGCCTTCGACCGGTACGGTCTGCTGAACGTTCTTTTCCCCGTCCCCGCCCGCACCGCGCAGCGCCTTCACGCCCACCGTGCCGTTCGCAACCTCCTCTTCGCCGAAGATCACCGCGAACGCGGCGCCACTGGCGTCGGCCCGTTTCATTTGCGACTTGAAGCTCGCCGGCGCGCCGTCGGCGCTGCAGTGGAAGATCACGTCGAGGCCCGTATCGCGCAGGCGCTCGGCCGCGATGAACGCCTGTTCGCGCGCGGTCTCACCCTGGTGCACGACGTACACGTCGACGCCTTCCTGCTCGGGCGCGAGATCTTCTTCCTTCAGCAGTTCAAGGATCCGCTCGATGCCCATCGCCCAGCCGCACGCCGCGGTCGGCTTGCCGCCGAGCTGCTCGATCAGCGGATCGTAGCGGCCGCCGGCCGCGACCGTGCCCTGCGCGCCGAGCTTGTCGGTCACCCACTCGAATACGGTCAGGTTGTAGTAGTCGAGACCACGCACGAGACGCGGGTTGATCTTGAACGGGATGTTGTTCGCGAGCAGCAGGCGCTGCAGCCCTTCGAAGTGGGCGCGCGACGCTTCGCCGAGGAAGTCGATCAGCTTCGGCGCGTTCTGCGCGATTTCCTGCAGCGCGGGATTCTTCGTGTCGAGCACGCGCAGCGGGTTCGTATACAGGCGGCGCTTCGCATCCTCGTCGAGCACGTCGGCGAACTGCTCGAGGTACTTGATCAGTTCGACGCGGTGCGCGGCACGCTCTTCGGCGAGGCCGAGCGAGTTGATCTCGAGCTTGATGCCGGTCAGGCCGAGGTCATCCCACAGGCGCTGGCACATCATGATGATCTCGGCATCCGCGTCGGGGCCCGCGAAGCCGAGCGCCTCGACGCCGACCTGGTGAAACTGGCGATAGCGGCCGCGCTGCGGACGCTCGTGACGGAACATCGGGCCGATGTACCACAGGCGCTTCGGGCCGTCGTACAGCATGTTGTGCTCGATCGACGCCCGCACCACGGCCGCGGTATTTTCCGGGCGCATCGTCAGGTTCTCGCCGTTCAGCGCGTCGGTGAAGCTGTACATCTCCTTCTCGACGATGTCCGTGACCTCGCCGATGCCGCGCGTGAAGAGCTGCGTGTGCTCGACGATCGGCGTGCGGATGTTCTGGTAGCCGTATGCGCGCAGCAGCGATTTCACGGTGGCTTCGAAGAACTCCCAAAGGCCGGCATCCTGCGGGAGGATGTCGTTCATGCCCTTGACGCCGGTGAGCTTCTCGATCTTGCGTTTTTGTTCAGTCATCGTGTGTGTGTACGAATTAGTTCAGGGCCTCGGTACGGCCGTAATTGCGTGCGACGTAGTCGCTGACGATCTGCTGGAATTCCTCGGCGATCCGCTCGCCGCGCAGCGTCTTGACCTTCTCGCCGTCGATGAAGACGGGCGCGGCCGGGTTCTCGCCCGAACCCGGCAGGCTGATGCCGATGTTTGCGTGCTTCGATTCGCCCGGGCCGTTGACGATGCAGCCCATCACCGCGACGTTCATCTTCTCGACGCCCGGATACTCCTTGCGCCAGACCGGCATCTGTTCGCGCAGGTAGGTCTGGATCTGCATCGCGAGCTCCTGGAACAGCGTGCTCGTCGTACGGCCGCAGCCCGGGCATGCGATCACCATCGGCGCGAACGAGCGCAGGCCCATCGTCTGGAGGATTTCCTGGCCGACGATCACCTCGCCCGTGCGCGATGCGCCCGGTTCCGGCGTCAGCGAGATGCGGATCGTGTCGCCGATCCCTTCCTGCAGCAGCACGCCGAGCGCAGCCGTCGAAGCCACGATGCCCTTCGAGCCCATGCCGGCCTCGGTCAGCCCGAGGTGCAGCGCGAAGCCGCAGCGGCGGCCGAGTTCGCGGTACACGGCGATCAGGTCCTGCACGCCGCTGACCTTGCACGACAGCACGATGCGGTCACGGCCGAGGCCCAGTTCGACCGCACGCTCGGCCGAGCCGATCGCCGACTGGATCAGCGCCTCGTACATCACGCTCTGCGCATCCCACGGCTGCGAACGCGCACCGTTCTCGTCCATCATGCGCGCGAGCAGGTCCTGGTCGAGACTGCCCCAGTTCACGCCGATCCGCACCGGCTTGTCGTACTTGGCCGCGGCCTCGATCATCTGCGCGAACTGCGTATCGCGCTTCGCGCCCTGACCGACGTTGCCCGGGTTGATCCGGTACTTCGACAGCGACTCGGCGCAGCCCGGATAGTCACGCAGCAGCAGGTGGCCGTTGTAGTGGAAATCGCCGACGAGCGGCACGGTCACGCCCATGCGGTCGAGCTGCTCGCGGATCGCCGGCACGGCGGCCGCGGCCTCGGGCGTGTTGACCGTGATGCGCACCAGTTCTGAGCCCGCGTTCGCGAGTTCCTTGATCTGGATTGCCGTGCCGATCGCGTCGGCCGTGTCGGTATTCGTCATCGACTGCACGCGCACCGGCGCGTCGCCGCCGATCGTCACGAGCTGCCCGCCCCAGCGGACATCCACCGCATGCGATACGCGGCGCGGCTGATGCCCGCCGAACACCGGCTCGGTTGAACAAATCTGACTGCTGCGTGGGGATTGAGCTTCGGATTGCATCGATAGATCCATTTACGCGGAATGCGCCGCGACGCGGCGCATGAATTGAAAAAGCGCCGTGCCTTCCGGGTCTGTCGACGCACGTCACCGACCCTCGCCACGGCGCTTGACGTCAGGGCAACGTGAACCGCGCCACGTTACCCCGCGCTGCCGAATATTTTGCCGGATCGACGGGTTTTCCGTCGAACGCAACGGTGTCGAGGCCTGCCTTGTTGCCGATCGTGACCTTGAACGGGCCGTCGCCCGCGACCTGCTTCGTGTCGCCGCCGCGCACCAGCCCGGAGAACAGCTCCTTGCCGTTCTTGTCGCGCACGCTGAACCAGCTGTCCTGCTTGACCTTCAGTTCGACCATCGACTGGCCGGCCGCGACCGCGATGCTCGCCGGCTGGGCCGCGCCCGCCGCGACCGCGCTTGCCGCGGGCGCTACCGCCGCGGGCTGCGACACCGGCTCGGCTGCGGCCGGCACGGCGGAAGCCACGACTTGCGGCGCGGCTGCCGATGCGACCACCTGCGGCGCCGCTGCCGTCACGGCCGGCGCCGACGCCTCGACTGCGGCCGAGACCGACGCACCGCCCGCGCTCGCCGCGTCGGCGCCCGCCGCCGACGCCACCGGCGCCGACGCGGCGGACGCGCCGCCCTGCACTGCGCCGCTCTTGAAGCGCGCGAGCAGGCTCGACGAATCGCCGCCAGTGTGCCACATCGCCGCCGCGATCAGCGCGACCGCCGCCGCCGCAGTGCCCCACAGCCACGGGTGATGCCGCGACGATCCGCCCAGCGGAATCGACACGCGGCCGCGCGGCAGATCCGTCCCCGACGACGCGGGCATCGACAGGTCGACTTCCGGCACCCCGCGCTCACGGCGCAACGCCTGCGCGAACGGTTCCGGATCGACGCCGAGCATCTTCGCGTAGCTGCGTACGACGCCGAGTGCGAACGTCACGCCGGGCAAATGACTGATGTCACCCGCCTCGAGCGCCCTGAGCTTCTGCGGCGCGACCTTGAGTCGCGCCGACACGTCGTCGACGGTCCACCCTCTTGCCTCCCGAAGCTGCGCCAGCCGGCTGCCGACCGCCGCAAGCGATTCCAACCCTGCCGGTGCCGGCTTCGCGCCATTCGTCTCTGCGCCGTTAGACGGCTGCGGCTCACTCATCCTTGTCCTCGCGTCGATTCTTCTTCACTGGCGGGCGCATCCGGCTCCTGCCGGCGCGGCGCCCGCGCGTCGTCCATACCATGCGCGACGCCGTGGCGCCGCGACCGATCGCTATTCGCGTGTTGTACCGCCAAAAGGTCCTGACATCCCCGGCCAGGCGCCCCGTCAAACTGCCCGAACCTCGATGATTTTTCCCGCTGCGCCCGTTCGTTCCGCGAGGCGCGTGCGATCCTTCACCGCGCCGGCCAGCTGGCCGCACGCGGCATCGATGTCGTCGCCGCGCGTCTTGCGCACGGTCGTGACGACACCCGCGTCGATGAGGACCTGTGCAAAGCGCTTGATCTGCTCCGGTTTCGAGCGGATGAGGCCCGATTCCGGAAACGGATTGAACGGGATCAGATTGAACTTGCACGGCACGTCGCGCGTGACGGCCAGCAGTTCGCGCGCATGCGCTTCGGTGTCGTTGACGCCGTCCAGCATGCAGTATTCGAAAGTAATGAAGTCGCGCGGCGCGACTTTCAGGTAGCGCTGGCAAGCCGCCATCAGCTCGCGCAGCGGATACTTCTTGTTGAGCGGCACCAGCTCGTCGCGCAGCGCATCGTTGGGCGCGTGCAGCGAAACGGCCAGCGCGACCGGCAACTCGGCGCCGAGGCGGTCCATCATCGGCACCACGCCGGACGTGGACAGCGTGACGCGGCGGCGCGACAGGCCGTACGCGTTGTCGTCGAGCATCAGCCGCATGGCCGGCACGACCGCGCTGTAATTCAGCAGCGGCTCGCCCATGCCCATCATCACCACGTTGGTGACGACCCGCTCGGCCTTGCCGTTCGGGCCGGGTGCGCGACCCAGCGACGCTCGCAGTGCAAATTCGGCCATCCGGAGCTGGCCGATGATTTCGGCTGTCGACAGGTTGCGGGAAAAACCCTGCTTGCCCGTCGAACAGAAGCGGCAGTTCACCGCACACCCGGCCTGCGACGACACGCACAGCGTGCCGCGCGTCTCTTCCGGGATGAACACGGTTTCGACCGCATTGCCGTTTCCGACGTCGATCAGCCACTTGCGCGTGCCGTCGGTGGAAACGTGATCGCTGGCGATCTCGGGCATGACGATCGACGCGCGGCCCTTGAGTTTCTCTCTCAAGGACTTCGCAAGATCGGTCATGCCGTCGAAATCGCCAGCGTTGTACTGGTGGATCCAGCGCTGCAACTGCTTGGCGCGGAACGGCTTCTCGCCCAGGCTGCCGCAGTACGCGACAAGACCCTCGGCATCGAAGTCGAGAAGATTGACGGAAGTTTCGCTCGTCATGATGTGCTGCCTTGCCGCGTGCGCTGAATCCTGCCTACTTGCTGCCAGCCAGGGCTTAGCGCGAGTAAACGTTCATTTCCGGGAAGAAGAACGCGACTTCGACCGCTGCCGTTTCCGCAGCGTCCGAGCCGTGCACGGCGTTCGCGTCGATGCTGTCGGCGAAGTCGGCGCGGATCGTGCCCTTTTCCGCCTTCTTCGGATCCGTTGCGCCCATCAGGTCGCGGTTCTTCAGGATCGCGCCTTCACCTTCCAGAACCTGGATCATCACCGGGCCCGAGATCATGAAATCGACGAGGTCCTTGAAGAACGGACGCGCTGCGTGAACCGCGTAGAACTTCTCTGCGTCAGCACGCGACAGGTGTGCCATGCGCGATGCGACGATCTTCAGGCCGGCGCCTTCGAAACGGCTGTAGATCTGGCCGATCACGTTCTTTGCCACCGCATCCGGCTTGATGATCGACAGGGTGCGCTCGATTGCCATAAAAACTCCAAAAAATTAAGAAGTTACAGGTTCAAATGAATCCGCTATTGTAGCACGATCCCGTGTATCATTGCGATTGAACCCTTACACACGTGAAAGGTTCAGAATCCATATGTTTTGTGCCGCCCGGCCATTGAAACCTCCCGGCACGGAACGTATCTTAGCCATAGCTGCTCCGGTTTGCTGCGCCGCACACCGCGTGTGCCGAACCGGCCCCGGACGCCCACGCGTTCAATGTTAGGAGAAACCATGAACGACTATCCGTACAATTTCGGCCGCGGCGGTTCCGTCAGCACCGCCGAGGTTCGCAACCGCGTGCTGCGGAACACGTACTGGCTGCTCGCGCTGTCGATGGTGCCGACCGTGCTGGGCGCCTGGGTCGGCGTCGCGACGGGCTTCTCGCTGTTCGCGGCCACGAGCCCGATGATGAGCCTGCTCGCGTTCTTCGCGATCGCGTTCGGCTTCATGTTCGCGATCGAGCGGACGAAAAACAGCGCGGCCGGCGTGTTCGTGCTGCTCGGCTTCACGTTCTTCATGGGCCTGATGCTGTCGCGGCTGCTGAGCTTCATCCTCGGCTTCTCGAACGGCCCGTCGCTGATCATGCTCGCGTTCGGCGGCACCGGCATCATCTTTGCCGCGATGGCGACGATTGCCACCGTCAGCAAGCGTGATTTCTCGGGGCTCGGCAAGTGGCTGTTCATGGGCGTGATCGTGATCCTGCTCGCCTCGGTCGCGAACATCTTCCTGCAACTCCCGGCGCTGATGCTCACCGTGTCGGTACTCGCGATCGCGATCTTCTCCGCCTACATGCTGTTCGACGTCCAGCGCGTCGTGAACGGCGGCGAGACGAACTACATCTCGGCGACGCTCGCGATCTACCTCGACCTGTACAACGTGTTCACGAACCTGCTCGCGCTGCTCGGCATCTTCGGCGGCAACCGCAACTGACGTTCGCCACGCATCATGAAAAAACCGGCCCGCGGGCCGGTTTTTTTACGTCCGCCGCCCGGGACTCAGTCGCGCTCGAACAGCGCGATCGATTCGACGTGCGACGTATTCGGGAACATGTTCACGACACCGGCGCCCTTCAGGCGGTAGCCGGCCTCGTGCACGAGCAGGCCCGCGTCGCGCGCGAGCGTCGACGGGTTGCACGATACGTAGACGATGCGCTTCGGCAGCGGGCCTTCACCGCTTTGCGCGATCTCGGCCAGCGCCTTCGACACCGCGAGCGCGCCTTCGCGCGGCGGGTCGATCAGGAACTTGTCGAATGCGCCGAGTGCACGGATGTCGTCGCCGGTCACTTCGAACAGGTTCCGGCACGCGAACGTCGTGTGGCCGTCGACGCCATTCTCGCGCGCGTTCGCCAGTGCGCGCGTCGTCAGCGTATCGCTGCCCTCGATGCCCATCACCTCGCGCGACAGCCGCGCGAGCGGCAGCGTGAAGTTGCCGATCCCGCAGAACAGGTCGAGCACGCGATCGTCGCGCGACGGCGCGAGCAGGCGCAGCGCGCGGCCCACCAGCACGCGGTTGATCTGATGATTGACCTGGGTGAAGTCGGTCGGCTTGAACGGCATGCGGATACCGAATTCCGGCAGCGTGTAATCGAGCGACACGTCGAGCGGATAGAACGGCGTCACCGTATCAGGGCCCTTCGGCTGCAGCCAGAACTGCACCTTGTGCTCGTCCGCGAACGCGCGCAACAACGCTTCGTCGTCCGCGTTGATCGGTTCCAGCACGCGCAGCACGAGCGCCGTGACTTCCGAGCCGACCGCGAGCTCGATCTGCGGCATCCGATCGCGGATCGACAACCCCTCGACGAGCCGGCGCAGCGGCACCAGCATCGCCGACACGTGCGGCGGCAGCACTTCGCAGCTCGTCATGTCGGCAACGTAGCTGCTCTTCTTCTCATGGAACCCGACCAGCACGCCGCCCTTCTTCGCGACGTTGCGCACGGTCAGGCGCGCACGGTAGCGATAGCCCCACGACGGGCCGTGGATCGGCGCGAACATCGTTTCCGCGCGCAGCTTCGCCAGGTGCCACAGGTTGTCTTCGAGCACGCGCTGCTTGACCGCCACCTGTGCGCGCATGTCGAGATGCTGCATCGAGCAGCCACCGCAGGTGCCGAAAAACGCGCATTTCGGCTTCGTGCGCATCACGCTCGGGCGCAGAATGTCGACAACCGTCGCCTGCTCGTAGCTCGGCTTGCGGCGGAAGCTCGAATAGGTCACGCGCTCACCCGGCAGCGCGCCCTCGACGAAGATGACCTTGCCCGGCTCGCCATCCTCGGTGATCGTGCGGCCGACACCGCGCGCTTCCATGTCGAGCGATTCGATCTCGAGAACCGGGGCGATTCCGGGCGCGACGGGCGCATTTCTTAATTTGCGCGCAGAAGTGGGGACGGCTTCGGACACCAGCTTTTCCTGACAAACGTTGAAGAAGGCGAGATTGTAGACGAAGCACCGCCTCACCATGGAGATTCGACCATGCGACTGATCGACTGGAACATTCAATGGGGTCGGGACGCGGACGGCGTCGTCGATCTCTCGCGCACCGTCGCGGCGATCCGCGGGCTCGGCGACTTCGACGTGCTGTGCCTGCAGGAAGTCACGCGCGGCTTCGGCGCGCTGGCTGGCCATCCCGGGCCGGACCAGTTCGCCGAACTCGCGGCGCTGCTGCCCGGCCATACGATCGTCGAAGCGATCGGCGCCGACCTGCCGCCCACCGCGCCCGGCGCACCGCGTCGCCAGTTCGGCAATGCGATCGCGACCCGGCTGCCGGTCGGGCGCGTGCTCCGCCAGTTGCTGCCGTGGCCAGCCGACGCCGGCGCGCCGTCGATGCCGCGGGTCGCGCTCGACGTCGAATTGGCGACCGCGTCGGGCCCGCTGCGCGTGACCACCACTCATCTCGAATATTATTCCGCCCGGCAGCGGCGCGCGCAGGTCGATGCGCTGCACGACCGGCATCGGGAAGCGTGCGCGCATGCGGACCGCCCCGCGCGCGCCGAGCATGCGGACAGCCCGTTCAGCGCAACCGGCCAGCCGTGCGATGCGATCGTCTGCGGCGATTTCAACAGCGCATACGACAGCGACGCCTATCGGCGCTTTCTCGAACCGGTCGAAGGCGCGCCGCGCTTCGTCGACGCGTGGGCGGCGCTGCATCCGGGCGTCGCGCCGCCGCCGACAGCCGGTGTCTACGATACGGTGCAATGGTCGGAGGGGCCGCTCGCGTGCGACTTCGTATTCGTGACCGATACGCTGCTGCCGCGCGTCGCGCGCTGCGAGATCGACGGCGACCTGCGCGCATCCGATCACCAACCGATCGTGCTCGAGCTGAATTGACGGCGTGCGCTACGCGGCGAAACCGGCCAGGTATTCGGCCCAGTGCGACGCCGGCTCCTGCGCAAGCGAGTTCTTCACGAGCAGGATCTCGTCCGCATACTCGCTCGGCGTCAGCCCGCCGCGCATCAACTGGAACCGGCAATACAGCAGGTAGGTATTGACGACGTCGGTTTCGCAATAGTTGCGGATTTCCTCGATCCGCCCGTCCAGGAACGCCGGCCACACCTGGCTGCCGTCCATCCCGAGCTTGCCCGGAAAGCCGCACATCTTCGCGAGTGCGTCGAGCGGCGCGTTCGCGCGCGCCTGATACATCGCGAGCACATCCATCAGGTCGGTATGCCGCGAGTGGTAGCGCGAGATGTAGTTGTTCCACTTGAAATCGCGGTCGTCCTCGCCGAGATCCCAGTAGCGGGTCGCGGGAATGCCGTGCACGAGCGCGCGGTAATGGAGCACCGGCAGATCGAAGCCACCGCCGTTCCACGACACGAGCTGCGGCGTGTATTTCTCGATCACGCGGTAGAACGACTGGATCAGCGTGGCTTCGTTGTCCTGCGGCGTGCCGAGCGAGCGTACGCGAAACCCGTTGTTGTCACGGAACACACACGAGATCGCCGCGACGCGCTGCAGGTGGTGCGGCAGGAAATCGCCACCGGTCTTCTCGCGGCGCGCGGCGAACGCATGTTCGGCCACCGCGGCATCGTCGAGCGTCGCAGGCAGGTCTTCCAGACGGCGAATGCCGTCGACATCGGGAATCGTCTCGATGTCAAAAACAAGAATGGGAGTCATCAGTTACAGAACGGCGTCCTTGCGCACGCCGTTGGAGGCGAAAAACCGCTTGAGGCGCACCAGCGCTTCCTGCTGGATCTGGCGCACGCGCTCGCGCGTGAGCCCCATCTCGTCGGCCAGTTCCTCGAGCGTCGCCGGTTCGATGTGATTCAGGCCGAAGCGGCGCTCGATCACATGGCGGTGCTTGTCGGACAGCCGCGACAGCCACGCGCGAGTGAGCGTCTCGAGTTCGCGGTGCTGCACTTCAGCGTCGGGCGACTGGCTCTGGTCGTCAGGCAACAGGTCGAGCAGGCTGCTCGCGGGGTCGAGGTCGAGCGGCGCATCGAGCGACGCCGTGTGCTCGTTGAGCGCGAGGATGTCGGTGACTTCCTCGGCGGTCTTGCCGGTGAGATAGGCGATGTCGTCGATGCTGGCTTCGCGGCGCTCGGCCGCTTCGCCCGTCGACATCGAATTCTTTTCGAGGTGGCGCTTCGCGCGCAGCACCTGGTTCAGTTCGCGGATCACGTGCACGGGCAGACGCACCGTGCGGGCCTGGTTCATGATCGCCCGCTCGATGCTCTGGCGGATCCACCAGGTCGCGTAAGTCGAAAAACGGAAGCCGCGCGTCGGGTCGAATTTTTCGATCGCATGCATCAGGCCGAGGTTGCCTTCCTCGATCAGGTCGAGCAGGGGCACGCCGCGGTTCAGGTATCCCTTCGCGATGCTGACGACGAGACGCAGGTTGCGCTCGATCATCACCTGCCGCGCCTCGAATTCACCGGCCTTGGCCAGACGCGAATAACGCTGCTCCTCCTCGACGGTGAGCAGCGGCTTCACGCTGATGCGGTTCAGGTAATGCTGAATCGTGTCGGCCGTAAGTTCCGCCTGCAGCATGGCCCGGAAATCGTCCAGTTCGGGCGACGCCTCGGCGCGGCCTTCGCGCTCGTCATCGCCACCGTCCGCCTCGGCGTCGCGCACCTCGAGATCGCGTTCGTTATCCGCGTTGTCGTCTTCGTCGTCCGTCGAAGCACCCACTCGCCCCACCGATGCTTGCGTGGCACGACTGATCTTCTCAGACTCGGCTTGCGGCTCGTGGCGCTTCGATTTCGGCATGGTCGTCTCGGTTATTGAGGCGGCAAATACTTCAGCGGATCGACAGGTTTCTGCCGGCGAACCTCGAAATGCAGCATCACGCGGTCGGAGTCGCTGTTACCCATCTCGGCGATCTTCTGCCCCTTCGTTACCGCGTCCCCCTCTTTTACCATCAAAGCGCGATTGTGTGCATACGCCGTGAGGTAAGTTGCATCGTGTTTGATGATAATGAGGTTGCCGTAGCCACGCAGGCCATTGCCCGAATAGACGACGCGGCCGTCGGCTGCCGCCTTCACGGCCTCGCCGGCCGTACCGCCGATATTGACGCCCTTGTTCTTCGCGTCGTCGAACCCGTTCAGCACGGGGCCGCGCGCGGGCCACGCGAACGTCACGGGGCCGCTCGGTGCAGTTGCCGTGTCGCTCGATGCGGCCGCCGCGGCAGGCGGCGTCGCGACCGACGACGTACCGGCGGCCGGCGTCGCCGGGCCGCTGCTGAGCGGCGCGGTAGCAACGGCGGCGCCCGCGATCGGCGCGGCGACCTGCGTGCCCGCAACAGCGGCACCGGCCTGCGGCGACACGCGCAGCAGCTGGTCGACTTCGATCTGATTCGGGTTTGCCAGGTTGTTCCACGCGGCGATGTCGCGATAGTTCTGCCCGTTTTCGAGTGCGATCCGGTACAGCGTGTCGCCCGGCTTTACGCGGTAGTAACCCGGCGGCGCCGGCGGAAGCGGTACCGCAGGCTGCGCGGCGGCAGTCGTGCCGAGCGAACCGGAGCGATCGACGACGGGCGCGTTGTCGAGCCGCGTCGCACAGGCGGCCAGTAGCGTGGAGAACGCAGCTACGCAGATCGCGCGCTGGGCGAGCGTGAGCGGTTCCCTGGAACGGTTGTTTTGCATCGCGCGCAACATACTCATCGGTTTCAAATTACTCCGGATTTTAAAGGGACAAAGAAAACGCGATCAAGCCGTGACTCCCGCCATTGCGCGTGCGCGACGCGCTCGACGAGCGTGAGCACCTGGTGCTGCCCGCTCTGTGCACCGACCGGCGCGACGAGGCGCCCGCCGATCGCGAGCTGCTCGAGCAGCGCCTGCGGCACGTCGAGCCCCGCCGCCGCGATCACGATCGCGTCGAACGGGGCCGCGGACGGCAGGCCGACACGCCCGTCGCCGTAGTGCAGACGGATGTTCGGCACGCGCAGCGGCCGCAGGTTCAGCTTCGCGCGCTCGTAGAGCGGCTTGATGCGTTCAATCGAATACACGTCGCGTGCCACGTGGCTCAGCACGGCGGCCTGATAGCCGCAGCCCGTGCCGATCTCGAGCACGCGCTCGAGCGTGCGGCCGGCCATCGCGAGCTCGATCATGCGCGCGACGACCGACGGCTTTGAAATGGTCTGCTGGTGGCCGATCGGCAGCGCGGAATCCTCGTAGGCCTGCGTCGCCAGCCCCGGATCCACGAACAGGTGGCGCGGCACCGCGGCCATCGCCTCCAGCACGCGCGCATCGGTCACGCCGTTCGCGCGCAACCGTTCGACCATCCGTTCGCGCACGCGTTCCGACGTGAGCGCATGCGCGCCGGCAAGCGCGGCATTCTGCATTTGCATCGCGGGCCTGGGGGCAGCCTTCGGCGCAGCTGGTGGCGCAGCAGGCTTGCCGGCCGTCGGCCCGGGCGCGGGCGGCTTCGGCGCCGCCGGTTTGCGCGTGGCCGCGACGGGCGTCACCAGCTTGGGTGCAATCGGTTTCGGCGCAGCAGCGGGCTTGGGCGCAGGCGCCGCGCCCGGCCTGGACGCGCCGGGCGGATCGGACGCCCGCGGCGTCGCCACCGCGCCGCCTCGCGCGGACGCGCCGGCCGACAACCGCTGGCGCGTGCCGTCGCCCGCAGCATGGCGTTCGCCGGCCCGACCTTCCGACTTGCGTGGCGCTCGCTTGAGATCTTCGAGCGCGAGCGGGAACCGCTTCGCGCGCTCGCCGCTCATGAAGCCCGCCCTCCGGCGCGTGCCCATTCGCGCGTCGCGGGCAGCATCTGTGTATGCGTGAGATCCAGTTGCAGCGGCGTGATCGATACGAAACCGTTTGCCACCGCGTGGAAATCGGTGCCTTCGCTGGCGTCCAGCGCTTCGCCCGCTGCACCGATCCAGTAGATCGGTTCGCCGCGCGGGTCGGTCTGGCGAATCACCGGCTGCGACGGATGACGCTTGCCGAGACGCGTGACCTTCCAGCCTTTCAGTTCGTCGTAAGGCAGGTTCGGAATATTGACGTTCAACAGCGGCTGCCCCGGCAGCGGATGCGCGAGGGCGTGCTCGACGATCTCCGCGGCGACGCGCGCGGCGTCCGCGAGATGGGCCCAGCCCTTGACGACCAGCGAGAACGCAATGGCCGGCACGCCGAACATGATGCCTTCGGTGGCGGCCGCAACTGTCCCCGAATAGAGCGTGTCTTCGCCCATGTTCTGGCCGTTGTTGATCCCGGAAACGACGAGGTCCGGCCTGGCGTCGGCCATCCCTGTCAACGCGACGTGCACCGAATCGGTCGGCGTGCCGTTCACATAGAAGAAACCCGTACTCGCTGCGCGCTGCACCGACAGCGGCCGCGACAACGTGAGGGAGTTCGACGCGCCGCTGCAGTTCTGCTCGGGCGCGATCACCGTGAGTTCGGCCAGCGGCTGCAGCGCGTCGCTGAGCGCGGCGAGACCGGGGGCGAGATAGCCGTCGTCGTTGCTGAGTAGGATTCGCATCCGGCGATTGTAACCGAGGAAAGATGGCGCGAGAGCGACAGTCCGGCCCGCGCAGACGCGTGCTCGCGCGGCATGCGCCGCCGCGTTGCGCGGCGGCCTTCCCGGTCAGATCGCGCCCGCGTCGCGCAGTGCGGCAATCGCCTGCGGATCGTAGCCGAGGCCGCGCAGCACCTCGTCGGTATGCTCGCCGAGTTCGGGCCCGAGCCAGCGCGTTTCGCCCGGCGTGTCCGACAGCTTCGGCGTGATGTTCGGCAACGGAATGTCGGTGCCGTCGGCCAGCTTGAAGCGCTGGATCATCTGCCGTGCGACGAACTGCGGGTCGGTGAACATGTCGGCGGCACTATAGATGCGCCCGGCGGGCACGTCGGCCGCGTTGAGCACGACGAGCGCTTCGTCGATCGTGCGCGGCGCGAGCCATGCGGCAATCGCGTCGTCGATCTCCTGCGTGCGCGGCACGCGCCCGTCGTTTTGCGCGAGCGCGGGATCGTCGGCGAGATCGTCGCGCTCGATCGCCTTCATCAGCCGCTTGAAGATCGGGTCGCTGTTGCCACCGATCACGATGCTGCCGTCGCGGCATGCATACGTGTTCGACGGCACGATACCCGGCAGCGACGCGCCGGTGCGCTCGCGCACCATCCCGTACACGCCGTATTCGGGTACCACGCTTTCCATCATGTTGAAGACGGCTTCATACAGTGCAACGTCGACCACCTGCCCCGCGCCGCCGTTGACCTTGCGGTGATGCAATGCCATCAGCGCACCGATCACACCGTGCAGCGCGGCGATCGAATCGCCGATGGAGATCCCGATGCGCGGCGGCGGCAGGTCGGGATATCCGGTGATGTGGCGCAGCCCGCCCATCGATTCGGCGATCGCGCCGAAACCGGGCCGGTCGCGGTACGGGCCCGTCTGCCCGTAGCCGGACAGGCGCACCATCACGAGGCCCGGGTTCTCGGCCGACAGCACGTCGTAGCCGAGACCGAGCTTTTCCAGCAGGCCCGGGCGGAAATTCTCGATCACGATGTCGGCCTCGCGCGCGAGTTGCCGCGCGATCGCCTTGCCGGCGTCGGCCTTCAGGTTGAGCGTGACCGATTTCTTGTTGCGCGCCTGCACGGACCACCACAGCGACGTGCCGCCCTGCTCCGGATGGAGCTTGCGCCACTTGCGCAGCGGGTCGCCGCCGTTCGGATCCTCGATCTTGATCACTTCCGCGCCGAATTCGGCGAACAGCCGCGACGCGAACGGCCCCGCGATCAGCGTTCCGAATTCGAGCACTTTGACGCCCGCGAGCGGGCCCTGGCTGGTGCTCATGTGTCTCCCTGGCATGAGGAACGGCGCCGCCGACCGGCGGCGCCCGGCTTACATCGTGCGGCGGTCGAGCATCGCGCGGGCGATGGTGCCCGCGTCGACATATTCGAGCTCGCCGCCCACCGGCACGCCACGCGCGAGGCGCGTGACCGCAAGCCCGCGCGCCTTCAGCGTCTGGCCGAGGTAGTGCGCGGTGGCCTCGCCCTCGTTCGTGAAGTTGGTCGCGAGCACGACCTCCTTGACGACCCCGTCGGACGCGCGCCGCACGAGGCGGTCGAAATGGATTTCCTTCGGGCCGATCCCGTCGAGCGGGCTCAGCCGCCCCATCAGCACGAAATACAGCCCGCGGTAAGTCATCGTCTGCTCGAGCATGATCTGGTCGGCGGGCGTCTCGACGACGCACAGCAACGTCGGATCACGCTCTTCGTCGCTGCAGACCTCGCAGATCTGCGCTTCGGTGAACGTATTGCACTTCTCGCAATGCTGCAGGTGCTCGGTCGCGAACAGCAACGACCGGCCGAGCCGCTCCGCGCCCTCCCGATCGTGCTGCATCAGGTGGACCGCCATGCGCTGGGCGGATTTCGGCCCGACACCGGGCAGCACGCGCAACGCTTCGACGAGAGCGGACAGGGCGGACGGCTGTTTCATACGTCGACGGATGCCTGGACGGACGCGCCGCTCAGAACGGCAGCTTGAAGCCCGGGGGCAGCGGCAGGCCCGAGGTCATGCCGCTCATCTTTTCCTGCGACGTCGCTTCGGCCTTGCGCACGGCGTCGTTGAACGCAGCCGCGACGAGATCCTCGAGCATGTCCTTGTCGTCCGCGAGCAGGCTCGGGTCGATCGACACGCGACGCACTTCGTTGCGGCACGTCATCGTCACCTTGACGAGGCCGGCGCCCGACTGCCCTTCGACTTCGATCAGCGCAAGCTGCTCCTGCATCTTCTTCATGTTTTCCTGCATTTGCTGCGCTTGCTTCATCAGTCCGGCGAGGTTGCCTTTCAACATGGGAATACTCCTTCTTGATCGTGTGAACACCGGCACGCGACGCGTGCCGGCCAATGTGTGGGCGTGATTGTGCCTGTCGCTGGGCGCTCAGTTCAATGCAGCGTCGGCGGCGGGCCGTCCGCCGATGCGGCGGCATCCGCGAGCGGGCGCACCGAACCCTCGACGATGCGCGCACCGAAATCGCGCACGAGCTGCTGGACGAACGGATCGCCGTGAATCTCCTGCTCGGCCTCACGCTGGCGCGCCGCGCGCGCAGCCGCATCGAGTGCCGCCGCCGTACGCCGGGCGGGCCCGACTTCGACGGCCACCTCGACCGGCTTGCCGAGCGCATCGGCCAGCGCGGCCTTCAGCTTCGCCACCTGCGCAGCGTCCGCATATTGCGGCACCGGCACGGAAAGCTTCAACGTCGTCGCATCGACGGCCGTCAGTTCGCTGTTGAACGCGAGCTGGTACGCGACGCCCTTGAGCGGCAGCCGCGCGGCCAGCGCCGGCCATTCGCCGTCGAAGCCGACTGGATCGAGCGCGATCGCGGGCGGCAGCGGACGCGTGTCGACCGGCGCGGACACGGCCGGCTTCGGCGTCACGCGCACGTCGTCGGGGCCGCTGTCGAATACCGGCACGAAGCCGTCGTCGGGCGGGCCGCCGAACATCTCGTCGGCGCTGAGCGGCACGTATTCGTCCGGCGGGATGTCCTCCCACGGCGGCGGAGCCTGACGCGCATCGGGCTGCGGTGCGCGAGCCGCGGCGCGCGGCGTCGACACCTGCACCGCGGGACGCGGCGCAGCCGGTTTGGCGGCGGCCGGCGCGGCCGGTTTCACCGCCGCGCCGGCGCGCGAGCGATCGGTCGACACGCGCATCCCCGCATTGCGCAGCACATCGAGCGCCGCGGCGGCGCCACCCGAGCGTGCAGCAGAACGCGGGGCGGCGTCCGTCGACGCGGCGCGCGGCGCGAATTCGGCCGGCGCAGCATCCGCCGCATCGGTACGGAATTCGGATTTCGCCGGCGGCGCGGGCGGGTCGTTCTTCTCGGCTGCGGCGGGCGCGGCCGCGGGCGCATCGGCTGCCGCGACCGGCTGAGCCGCTGCGGTCGGGGCGGGCGCCTCGGTTGTCGCGGGAACGGCCGGCGGCTCGCTCGCGCGTTCGCCGGGTTGCGCAGGCACATCGGCGGCGGGTCGCGCGACCGGCGCGGCAGACGCCGTCGGCGCCGCGGCTGCCGCCGGCTTGCGCGTCGCCTCGGCGGGCGCCGCCGGCTTCGCGGCCGACACGGCCGCACGCGGCCCCGGCACGGCGCGCGGCGCCGAAGGCTGGCCGACCGGCGCACCGCCGGCAGCGCCGGCCGCCGGCTCGAACGCGAGCATCCGCAGCAGCGTCATCGTGAAACCGGCGTATTCGTCCGGCGCCAGGCCGAGTTCCGCGCGGCCGACCGTCGCGATCTGATAGAACAGCTGGACCTGCTCGGGGCTCAGCGTCTCCGCGAAGCGGCGCAGATCGCCCGCTTCGGGCCATTCGTCGAGCACCGAGCCCGGCGCGAACTGCGCCCACGCGATCCGGTGCAGCAGGCTCGCGAGATCCTGAAGCGCGGTCGAGAACGACAGGCTGCGCAGCGACATCTCGTCGGCAATCGCAAGGATTTCGGGGCCGCTGCCCGCGGCAAGCGCGTCGAGCAGGCGCACCATGTAAGTCTGGTCGAGCGCGCCGAGCATGCCCGACACGGCCGACTCGGTCACCTCGTTTGCCGAATAGGCGATCGCCTGGTCGGTGAGGGACAGCGCGTCGCGCATGCTGCCCTGCGCGGCACGCGCGAGCAGGCGCAGCGCCTGCGGCTCGAACGTGATGTGCTCTTCGCCGAGAATCCGTTCGAGATGCGACACGATGTGCCCGGCCGGCATCTGCTTCAGGTTGAACTGCAGACAGCGCGACAGCACGGTGACGGGAATTTTCTGCGGATCGGTCGTCGCAAGGATGAACTTGACGTGCGGCGGCGGCTCTTCGAGCGTCTTCAGCATCGCGTTGAACGCGTGATTCGTCAGCATGTGCACTTCGTCGATCATGTAGACCTTGAAGCGCGCATCGACGGGCGCGTATACGGCGCGCTCGAGCAGCGCAGCCATTTCATCGACGCCGCGGTTGCTCGCGGCATCCATCTCGACGTAATCGACGAAACGCCCTTCGTCGATCTCGCGACAGGCACGGCACACGCCGCACGGCTGCGACGTGACGCCGGTTTCACAGTTGAGCGCCTTGGCGAAGATCCGCGACAGCGTCGTCTTGCCGACACCGCGGGTTCCGGTAAACAGATAGGCGTGATGGAGACGCCCGCCGTCGAGCGCGTGCGTGAGCGCCCTGACGACGTGCTCCTGGCCGACGAGCGAAGCGAAATCCTTCGGACGCCACTTGCGTGCGAGAACTTGATAGGTCATCGGGAAATTGTATCAGTAACGCTGCGTCGCGCCGACACGCGAAACGGTACGGAACACGGATGCGAAAACGTGAAAAGCGCGTGGAGAGCGGAAATAAAAAACGCCCAACGAACGGGGCGAGAGGAAAGGTGACGAGCCCGACCCTCGGCACTGGCGGAAAACGATTGTGGCTGCTTCGTTCCCGACCTGACCAGGTTCACCGCCCCACCATGCGAGGAGGCCCGTCACGGCATATTCTATCACCGCTTTGCGCCGAATGCGATCGTTATTCGAACGAATATGCGAAAGCAGGCGCGTGCAACAGGCGCGACCGCCCTCTTGTATTTTGCGCGCCGGCCTCCACATCCGTGACGCAACGGTCTTCGGCGTACGTGCCCCTACTCGCGTAGCGGCTACTATCGCCGCCCGCAGCAGATAGCAATTTAGGCTAATATGACGCCCGAACGACCCGCGAGCCGCGGCATGCAGCGCTTACACCCCTCCTGTTCGGAGAGCGGAGTGACCTGCCGCAGCGGCCTGCCGCCCGCCGGGCGGCAGGCGCGCCGAGAAGGCGCCATGCAGGCAGTCCCCGAACCGTAAGAGGTATTGACCCAATGAGCGAACAGATCAAACACATCAGCGACGCATCGTTCGAACAGGACGTCGTCAAGTCCGACAAGCCCGTGCTCGTCGATTTCTGGGCCGAATGGTGCGGCCCGTGCAAGATGATCGCCCCGATCCTCGACGAAGTCGCGAAGGACTACGGCGACAAGCTGCAGATCGCGAAGATCAACGTCGACGACAACCAGGCAACGCCCGCCAAGTTCGGCGTGCGCGGCATCCCGACGCTGATCCTGTTCAAGAATGGCGCGGCCGCCGCGCAGAAGGTCGGCGCGCTGTCGAAGTCGCAGCTCACCGCATTCCTGGACAGCCACCTGTAATACCGGCAGTTCCGCGGACGTGTTGTCAACCGGCAACACGTCCGTCGTCAAGCCGCCGTTCGCTCGCTCAAGCGCGAATCGGCCTATGCTAGAATCAAAAAACGTCTACAAGACGCATTTAAGTCTCTGAGCGCTTCCGCTCGCCCTCCTCCCTTTATTTCTTTCGTCGTCTCCTCCCTGGCGGGTTCTCCGTATGCATTTATCCGAGCTCAAGTCTCTGCACGTGTCCGAACTGATCGAAATGGCCAATGGCCTCGAGATCGAAAACGCGAACCGCCTGCGCAAGCAGGAGTTGATGTTCGCCATTCTTAAAAAGCGCGCCAAGACGGGAGAGACGATCTTCGGCGACGGTACGCTCGAAGTGCTGCCGGACGGCTTCGGCTTCCTGCGCTCGCCGGAAATGTCGTACCTCGCGAGCACCGACGACATCTATATCAGCCCGTCGCAGATCCGCCGCTTCAACCTGCATACCGGCGACACCATCGAAGGTGAAGTCCGCACGCCGAAGGACGGCGAGCGCTACTTCGCGCTGGTGAAAGTCGACAAAGTCAACGGGCAGCCGCCCGAGGCCTCGAAACACAAGATCATGTTCGAGAACCTCACGCCGCTGCACCCGAACAAGCCGCTGTCGCTCGAACGCGAAATGCGCGGCGAAGAGAACGTCACGGGCCGCATCATCGACATGATCGCGCCAATCGGCAAGGGCCAGCGCGGCCTGCTCGTCGCGTCGCCGAAGTCGGGCAAGACCGTGATGCTCCAGCACATCGCGCATGCGATCAAGCAGAACCACCCGGACGTGATCCTGTTCGTGCTGCTGATCGACGAGCGCCCTGAAGAAGTGACCGAAATGCAGCGTTCGGTCGCGGGCGAAGTGATCGCATCGACGTTCGACGAACCGGCCACGCGCCACGTCCAGGTCGCCGAAATGGTGATCGAGAAGGCCAAGCGCCTCGTCGAAATGAAGCACGACGTCGTGATCCTGCTCGACTCGATCACGCGTCTCGCACGCGCATACAACACCGTGATCCCGGCATCGGGCAAGGTGCTGACGGGCGGTGTCGACGCGAACGCACTGCAGCGTCCGAAGCGCTTCTTCGGCGCGGCGCGCAACATCGAGGAAGGCGGTTCGCTGACGATCATCGGCACCGCGCTGATCGAAACCGGCAGCCGCATGGACGACGTGATCTACGAAGAGTTCAAGGGCACCGGCAACATGGAAGTGCACCTCGAGCGCCGCCTCGCGGAAAAGCGCGTATATCCGTCGATCAACCTGAACAAGTCGGGCACGCGCCGCGAAGAAATGCTGATCAAGCCCGAGATCCTTCAGAAGATCTGGGTGCTGCGCAAGTTCATCCACGACATGGACGAAGTCGAAGCCATGGAATTCCTGCTCGACAAGATCCGCCAAACCAAGAGCAACTCCGAGTTCTTCGACCTGATGCGTCGCGGCGGCTAAGCGCCCGCCCCGCTCCGAACGGCCGCCCGCGCATCCTGCCCGGCGGCCGTTTTTCGGCGCCAACCTGAACGTGAACGTACAGGTTGATCTATAATCGCGCCATCGCCCGGATCGAATCCCCCCGCCCCATGCCGAACGACGCCCCCAACCCGCTGCTGACCGTGAGCGACGCCGCGTCGAGACTCGGCGTCACGCCGCGCACGCTGAAGTATTACGAGGAGCGCGGGCTCGTCACGCCGTCGCGCAGCGAGGGCCGCTACCGCCTCTACGACGAAGCCGACCTCGAGCGCTTTTCGCGCATCCTGCGGCTGCGCGCGCTCGGCTTCTCGCTGCACGGCATCACCGAAATGCTGAAGCGCCCGCTGGAAGAAACGGGCGACGGCCGGCGCCGCTATTCGGACGCGTCGCTGCGCGAGATCCGCACCGGTCTCGCCGAGCAGATCGACACGCTCGACCGGCGGATCGCGGCCGTCCAGCGCGAACTGAAGGAAGCCGTCGCGCTGCGCAAGGAACTGCAACACGACATCGACTACGTCGAGCGGCGTCTTGCCGGCGAAAACGCCGACGCGCTGATCGCGCAGCGGCAGGCCGAAACCGGCACGCGGCGCGCGCGCAAGGCGCGCGAATGAACGCGATGCCCGGTCGCCCGCCGCTGTGGAGCCGCGCGAACCTGCGCGCGGACCTGTTCCCGTGGGCGCTCGCGCTCGTCACCGGCATCGACTATTTCGACAACGCGGCCTTCTCGTTCTTCGCGAGCTACATCGCGGGCGGCGTCAACGCCTCGCCCGACGAACTCGTGTGGTCGTCGAGCGCTTACGCGGTCACGGCCGTGCTCGGCATCCTGCAGCAGCAATGGTGGGTCGACCGGCTCGGCCATCGCCGCTACGTCGCCGGCTGCATGCTGATGTTCTCGTTCGGCGCGATCGCGGCCGCGCTCGCCGATACGTCGCTCGAACTCGCGTTCGCACGCGGCTTCCAGGGATATTTCATCGGCCCGATGATGGGCGCGTGCCGGATCCTGATCCAGATCAGTTTCAAGCCGCAGGAACGGCCGCCTGCGACGCGCGCGTTCCTGATCATGATCCTGATCGGCAGCGCGCTCGCGCCGATCGTGGGCGGCCTGCTCGTCGCGCATTCGACGTGGCGCGCACTGTTCGCATGCACGGCGCCGGCCGGCATCGCGTTCGCGATCCTCGCGCTGCTCACGCTGCCCGACACCGGCAACCTGCCCGACGACGAACGCGGCTCCGGACACTTCTGGCCGTACGTCGTGTTCGCGCTCGCACAAGGTGCGCTGCAGATCGTGCTGCAGCAGGTGCATTACCAGCTCTACAGCGGCTCGCCGATGCTGATCCTGCTGACGATCGCGGGGATCGGTGCGCTTGCGTGGTTCGCGTATCACCAGTGGAACCATCCGACGCCGCTCGTGCGCCTTCACGCGTTCCGCGAACGGACGTTCCAGGTCGGGCTGCTGCTCTACATGTTCTATTACTACGAGTCGACAGGCTTCAGTTACCTGACCTCGCGGTTTCTCGAAGGCGGGCTCGGCTATCCGGTCGAGAACGCCGGGCGGCTCGTCGGCACGATGTCGCTGATTTCGGCCACCGCGCTGTTCGCCTACCTGCGTTACGCGAAATTCGTCACGCACAAGAAGTGGTTCGTCGTGCCGGGGTTCGCGATCGCCATCACGGCCGCGCTGTGGATGACGCGCATGACGCCGCAGGTCGGCGAAGCCGCACTGATCGTCCCGCTGCTGCTGCGCGGGCTGCTGCTGCTCTTCATCGTGCTGCCGGTGGCCAACCTGACGTTCCGGATCTTCGCGATCGACGAATATACGCACGGCTACCGGCTGAAGAACATCGTGCGGCAACTGACGATCTCGTTTGCGACGTCGTCGGTGATCATCGTCGAACAGCACCGCGTGGCCGTGCACCAGACGCGACTCGTCGAGCGCGCGAACGTGTTCGATCCGCTGTTCCAGCAGACCGTCGATGCGCTGACGCGCAGCTATGCGGCCGCCGGCCACGCGCTGAACGACGCGCACGGGCTCGCGATCGCGTCGATCGCGCGCATGGTCGCGCAACAGGCGTCGTTCCTCGCGTCGCTCGACGGCTTTTACTTCCTGGCGGGCGTGGCGCTCGTCGGCGGCCTCTTCGCGGCATGGCAAAAAGACATCGATTGAGTTAAAAGACAGGCTTTGGATTTCCGCGAGCCGCTTTCATGCTCTCGAAACTGACCCGCTGGTTCGACGACCGCCGCCGCGACCGCGCGCTGCGCAGCCACCCGATCCCCGACGCCCTGTGGCAGGACACCGTCGAGCGCCTGCCGTTCCTCGCGACGGCTGTCGCCCGACGCGCTCGGCCGGCTGCGCGAACTGACGAGCCTGTTCGTCGCGAAGAAATCGTTCTCGACCGCGCACGGGCTCGAGCTGACCGACGCGATGATCGTCGCGATCGCCGCGCAGGCCTGCCTGCCCGTGCTCAATCTCGACCTGTCGCTGTACGACGGCTGGGTCGGCGTCGTCGTGTATCCGGGCGAATTCTTGATCCGCAAGACGGTGCAGGACGAGGACGGCGTCGTCCACGAAGTGGAGCAGGATGCGAGCGGCGAGGCCTGGGAAGGCGGCCCCGTGATCCTGTCGTGGGAGGATGCGCAGATGACGGACGGCCGCGACGCGTACAACGTCGTGATCCACGAGTTCGCGCACAAGATCGACATGGTCAACGGCGCGGCCGACGGCTATCCGCCCCTTTTTCGCCGCTGGCACGCGCCGCACCTCGATGCACAGGCCTGGGCCGACGTGTTCGAGCACGCGTACGACCAGTTCTGTGCGCGCGTCGACGCGGTGCCGGACCGCGCGTGGGCACGCTTCGAGCGCGATTCGCTGATCGATCCCTATGCGGCCGACCACCCGTCCGAATTCTTCGCGGTGTGCAGCGAAGCGCTGTTCGTACGGCCGAAAGCGTTCGAGTCCGAATTTCCGGAGCTGTACCGGCTGCTCGCGCGCTACTACCGGCAGGATCCGGCGGGCACCGGCGCACTCGACGCACCGTGAAAATAATTCGTCAACCATCTGATTTTCTGGCATAATCGCCGTTTTTCGACCTTAGGCAAGTGGCTCGCGCCGGGCTTGACGTCGGCTGGATCGCGCAACTTTGTGCGGCACGGCACGGCAAGCGGCGGGTTGGCTACCGCTCTCACCAAGGAAAATCATGAAACCTGGCATTCACCCGGACTACCGCGAAGTCGTCTTCCAAGACATGTCGAACGGCTTCAAGTTCATCACGCGCTCGACGATCCAGACGCGTGAGAACATCGAACTCGACGGCAAGACCTACCCGCTCGCCAAGATCGAAGTGTCGTCGGAATCGCACTCGTTCTACACGGGTCAGCAAAAGATCATGGACACGGCAGGCCGTGTCGAGAAGTTCAAGAACAAGTTCGGCGTTCGCGCCAGCGGCAAGGCGAAGTAAGCTTTGCACCGCATCCGGTGGTTGCAATGCACCGGTATCGCACAAAAGGGCAGCCCAGGCTGCCCTTTTTTGTCTCTGCTCGCCGGGCAAGCGCCGGCCGGCGTCCGGGCAACGACCTGACGCGCAACAGCCGGCGCGTCTACAATGCCGGATGCTCGAAACCGGCTCGACCGCGCGCGCCCGCGCCGGCTGCCCGCCCATAACAAATCGCTCATCTGCATGAAGCCTGTCGTCCGTCTCACCGCCTCCGCCACGCGCGCGCTGCCGCGCTGGCTGCTGCTTACCCTCTGCTTCGTCTACGCAGCGTTCGGCCTGTTCGGCCGCGATCCGTGGAAGAACGAGGACGCGGCAGGCTTCGGCGTGATGTGGACGATGGCCAAGGGCGGCTGGCACGACTGGCTGCTGCCGAACCTCGTCGGCAAGTTCATCACGACCGACGGGCCGCTCGGCTACTGGCTCGGCGCGCTGTCGATCCGCGGCCTCGGCCCGTGGGTCGATGCGAGCAACGCGTCGCGCGTCGATACCGGCGTGCTGTTCTGCGTCGCGTGCGCGTTCGTCTGGTACGCGGCCTACCTGCTCGGCCGGCGCGCCGAGGTCCAGCCGTTCAAATACGCATTCGGCGGCGAACCCGAGCCGCGCGACTACGGCCGCACGCTCGCCGACGGCGCGCTGCTGGTGCTCGTCGCCTGCTTCGGCCTCGCGGAGCGCGGGCACGAAACGACGCCGCAGCTGGCGCAGTTCGCGTGGATCGCCATGCTCGTCTACGGGATCGTCCGCGGCATCGACAAGCCGATGCAGGGCGCGCTGTGGTGGGGTTTCGCGATCGGCCTCGTCGCCCTGTCCGGCAACCCGGTGCTCGTCGTCGCCCTGCTCGCCGGCACGGCCGTGCTGTGGCTCGTCACGCCCGAGATGCGCAACCTGCGCCTGCCGCTGGTCGGCGTACCGCTCGCCGCCGCGATCATCGCGCTATGGGTGTTCGCCGCGCTCGCCGCGGCGCCGGACGACGCCGCTTGGTTCTTCGATCAATGGGTGCGCGGCAGCCTGATGCGCTTTTCCGGCCCGCCGACCGCTGTGCTCGGCTATGCGGCAAAGAACCTGCCGCTGTTCACGTGGCCCGCGTGGCCGCTCGCGATCTGGGCATGGTGGAGCTGGGCCGGCATGCGCCGCCGCGCGCATGTCGCGATTCCGCTGTCGGTCGCCGTGCCGCTCGTCGCGCTCGTGATCCTGCAGAGCCAGCAGTCGAACCGCATGTACATGCTGCTGATGCCGCCGCTCGCGGTGCTCGCGACGTTCGCGCTGCCGACCCTCAAGCGCGGCGCGATCAACGCGATCGACTGGTTCGCGGTGCTGAGCTTCACGATCCTCGGTACCTTCGTGTGGCTCGTGTGGCTCGCCTCGCTCACGGGCTTCCCGCACCCGCTCGCCCGCAACCTCGCGCGGCTCGTGCCCGGCTACGAGCCGCACTTCAAGATCCTGTCGTTCATCTGCGCGGTCGCGGTGACGGTCTGCTGGTTCCTGCTCGCGAGGTGGCGCGTGTCGCGGCAGCCGAAGGTCCTGTGGCGCAGCGTCGTGCTGTCGGGTGCGGGCACCACGCTGATGTGGGTGCTGCTGATGACGCTGTGGCTGCCGATCGTCAATTACGGCCGGACCTATCGCGACGTCGCGCAGCAGATCGCCGTGCACCTGCCGTCCGACTACGAGTGCATCTCGCCGGTGCGGCTCGGTGACGCGCAGATCGCGACCTTCGCGTATTTCGGCAACATGCGCTTCGACTTCTCCGGCGACTGCGACGTGATCCTGCGCCAGGACCACGCGGACTTCGGCGAGCCGAGCTCGATGTCGCAATACGTGTGGCGGCTCGTGTGGGAAGGCCGCCGCGTCGCCGACCGCGACGAGCGCTTCCGCCTGTACGAGCGCATCGAACGGCCGAAGACGCCCGTCAAGCGGCGTCCGCCGCGCCGTCAGCCGGCCGACTGACGATGTTCGGCGACATCCGCCGGATCGTCGGTCTCGCGTGGCCGGTACTCGTCGGCCAGCTCGCGATCATCGCGTTCGGCGTGATCGACACCGCGATGGTCGGCCGCTACTCGGCCGTCGATCTGGCCGCGCTCGGGCTCGGCTCGTCGATCTACGTGTCGATCTACATCGGCCTGACGGGCATCCTGTCCGCGCTGCAGCCGATCACCGGGCAACTGTACGGTGCGCGGCGTTATGCCGAGATCGGCGAGGAAGTGCGCCAGGCGCTGTGGCTCGCGCTGCTGCTCGCGGTGCCCGGCTTTCTCCTGCTGCATTTTCCCGAGCCGCTGCTGCGCGTCGCCCACGCGCCCGCCGCGCTGCACGAGCGCACCGTCGACTACCTGCGCATCCTGTCGTACGGGCTGCCCGCCAGCCTCGTGTTCCGCATCTACAACGCGCTGACCAACGCGGCCGGCAAGCCGCGCCTCGCGATGATCCTGCAGATCGGCGCGCTGCTGCTCAAGTTTCCGCTCAACGTGTGGTTCATCTTCGGCGGGTTCGGCGTACCGGCCCTCGGCGGCCCCGGCTGCGGGCTCGCGAGCACGCTGATCAACTGGGCGCTCGCACTGATCGGCTACACGCTGCTCGCGAAGCTCGACGTGTTCGCGCCGCTCGCGATCTTTTCGCGCTTCTGCTGGCCGGTCTGGGAACGCCAGAAGGCGATCCTGAAACTCGGCGTGCCGATGGGCCTGTCGTACCTGATCGAGGTCACGTCGTACACGTGCATGGCGCTGTTCATCGCGCAATTCGGCACGACGACGCTCGCCGGCCACCAGATCGCCGGCAACATCGGCGCGGTGCTGTACATGACGCCGCTGTCGATCGGCGTGGCGGCATCGACGCTGGTCGCGCGCGCGCTCGGCGCCGGACGGCCCGACGAAGCCCGCCTGCTCGGCCGGCACAGCGTGACGCTCGCGGGCGGGATCGCCGCGCTGTATGGCCTGCTCGTGTTCGTGCTGCGGCCGCTGATCATCGGCGGTTATACGCCGAACCCGGCCGTCGCCGCGGCCGCGATGCCGCTCGTCGCGATCGTCGCGTGCTACCACGTCTTCGATGCGCTGCAGGTCACGTCGGCGTTCGTGCTGCGGGCCTACAAGGTCGCGGTCGTGCCGACCGTGATCTATGCGGTCGCGCTGTGGGGTGTCGGGCTCAGCGGCGGCTACGTGCTCGGCTTCGACGTGGGCGGCATCGCGCCCGCATGGCTGACGGGCGCGCGCGGCTTCTGGTTCGCGAACACGGTCAGCCTGATGCTCGCGGGCGCCGGGCTCGTGCTGTACCTGCGGCATGTGAGCCGCGCCGTGAGCCGCGCGCCGGCGCCCTCGCCCGAACCCGCCTGAAAGCGCGCATGACGGGCACGCGCCGCCCGCGTCAGGCGGCCCCCCGAGCTGCCTATGCCGCCACCTCGCCGTCGCGCTGCCGGAACACCTCGCGCGCAGCGAACAGCGCATTGAGCGCGGCCGGGAAACCCGCGTACACGGCCATCTGCATGAACACCTCGACGATCTCGTCGCGCGTGCAGCCCACGTTCAGCGCGGCCTCGATATGCACCTTCAACTGCGGCTGCGCGTTGCCGAGCGCGGCCAGCGCCGCGATCGTCGCGATCTCGCGTGCTTTCAGGTCGAGCTGCGGGCGGCTGTAGATGTCGCCGAAACCGAACTCGACGAGGAGCCGCCCGAAGTCCGGCGCGATCGGCGCGAGGGCCGCGATCACGCGCTCGCCCACTTCGCCGTCGATTTCCTTCAGTCTGTTCCAGCCCCGCGTGTAGCGGTCTTCAACGAGTCGTTCCATGGTGTCCGTCCTGTTCCGGTTGTGGGGATGTTGCCTGTCGCCCCGCGTCGCGCTCCGCCGTCTCGTAATAGGCGATCTTGTCGCTGATCACGTCGAGGCTCGCCTGCAGCTCCGCGAGATGCGCGCGCACCGCGTCGCGATGCGTGACCAGCAGTTCGCGACGCGCGCCGAGCGTCGGCTCGCCGCGTGCTCGCAATGCGGCGAACCGCTGCATCTGCGCGATCGGCATGCCGGTCGCCTTCAGGCGCATCACGAAAGCCAGCCAGTCAAGGTCGGCCGGCGCATAGAGCCGGTGCCCGGCCGCCGTGCGCGAAATCGCGCGCAGCAGGCCGGCCTGCTCGTAGTACCGCAGCGTATGCGTCGATACGCCCATCAGTTCGGCAACCTGACCGATCGTCAGGGCGCGTGCGGCGGAAGTCTTCGATACGGGTGACATGACAGACAGGCTCAAGGTTAGGACTTAGAGTTCACTCTAAGTCAACACCCTGTCGACGGCCAGTGCGACGTGAGCGGCGATTCCGTCAAACATCGTCAAAACCGCGGTCCGGCGGGGCCTGCGCCCTTTACAGCGCCGCAAGCCTTCAGCAAGATTCGGTCAGCTTGTCTTAAAAAGGGCACGCATTTGTCCTATGCTTAACGGCGACGCCCGGCCAGTTCTCGCCCGCCGTCCGTTGCAACAGCCATTCATCCGTCAGAGTCAGAACCAGGGAGCCTTTGCCATGCTGAAAAAGCTGCTGATGCTGTTCGTCGCGCTGTCGCTGTCACTCGCCGCAGGCCTTGCCGCGGCCGTCGAAGTCAACACGGCCGACCAGGCGGCGCTCGAATCCGTGAAGGGGCTCGGGCCCGTGAAGTCGAAGGCGATCATCGACGAACGCACCAAGAACGGCCCGTTCAAGGACGCGGACGATCTCGCGAACCGCGTAAAGGGCCTCGGCACGAAGTCGGTCGGCCATCTCGAGGAAAACGGCCTGACGATCGGCGGCTCGTCGACGCCGCCGAAGGGCGTGAAGCTGTCGAAGCCGGCCGCGGCGACGGGCACTACGACGGGCACGACGGCGCCGGCGACGAAGCCGGCCGCAACGCCGGCCACGACGGCTCCGGCCACGACGGGCGCCGCGACGACCACCGCGCCCGCGCCGGCGGCAAGCGCGCCGGACGCGGCGGCGAAACCGGCCAAGGCCAAGCGCGCATCGAAGAAGGAAAAGGCCGCCGCGGCCGCCGGCGCATCGGCGCCGGCCGCGGATGCAAGCGCGCCGGCCGACGCGTCGTCCGCGAAGGCAACGAAGGGTTCGAAGAAGAAAGGCAAGAAGGACAAGGCAGCCTCCGCCACCGCGGCGTCGGGCGCCTGATGTGCGCCGCGCGCGCGACGGCGTGCGCGCGGCATTCGTTCAACGGGCGTCGTCGTCACGACGCCCTTTTCAGTAAAGGTGAAGCACCATGGGTCTCCTCGATATCGTTGGCGGTCTGCTCGGCGGCCAGGCCGGCGGCAACTCGCAAAGCGCGCTGATCACGACCGCGCTCGAATTCATCAACAACCAGCCGGGCGGCCTGAACGGCCTGATCGAGAAGTTCAAGGCAGGCGGCGCCGGCGACATCATCGGCTCGTGGGTCGGCAACGGCGAAAACCAGCCGATCTCGGCAGACACGCTGCAGAACGTGCTCGGCTCCGACGTCGTCGGCTCGCTCGCGAGCAAGGTCGGCATCGATCCGTCGCAGGCTTCGTCGATCCTCGCGCAGGTGCTGCCGCACGTCGTCAACGGCGCGACGCCGAACGGCGAAGTGCCGGCCGGCGGCCAGGTCGATACGTCGAACGTGCTCGGCACGCTCACGCAGCTCGCCGGCATGTTCGGCGGCAACAAGCAGGGCTGAGCCCGCACGACGCCGGCCGGCAGCCTCGGCTGCGGGTTCCGGCCGCTCCATACGCAAACACCCCGCCTCGGCGGGGTGTTTGTTTTTGCTCGCCCGGCGCGAACCGGGCGAGCAGCCGATGGCCGGCGATCAGTGCACGACGCGGTCGAACACGAACTGGCCGTCGTTGACGTCGACCGGGATCACGTCCTTCGGACCGAAACGGCCCGCGAGGATCAGCTTCGCGACCGGGTTCTCGATCTCCTGCTGGATCGCGCGCTTCAGCGGCCGCGCACCGAACACCGGATCGTAGCCGACCTTCGCGATCTGTTCGAGCGCCGCCGGCGACACGTCGAGCGCCATGTCGAGCTTCGCGAGCCGGTCGTGCAGGCGGGCGAGCTGGATTTTCGCGATCGACTCGATGTTGCTGCGGTCGAGCGCGTGGAACACGACGACGTCGTCGATCCGGTTCAGGAACTCGGGGCGGAAATGCTGCTTCACCTCGAGCCACACCGCATCCTTGATCTCTTCCTGCGGCGAACCCGTCATGGCCTGGATCACCTGCGAGCCGAGGTTCGACGTCATCACGATCACCGTGTTCTTGAAGTCGACCGTGCGCCCCTGCCCGTCGGTCATGCGGCCGTCGTCGAGCACTTGCAGCAGCACGTTGAACACGTCCGGATGCGCCTTCTCGATCTCGTCGAGCAGGATCACGCTGTACGGCTTGCGGCGCACGGCTTCCGTCAGGTAACCGCCTTCCTCGTAACCGACATAGCCCGGCGGCGCGCCGATCAGCCGCGCGACGCTGTGCTTCTCCATGAACTCGCTCATGTCGATGCGGATCAGGTGCTCTTCCGAATCGAACAGGAACGACGCCAGCGCCTTGCACAGCTCGGTCTTGCCGACACCCGTCGGGCCGAGGAACAGGAACGAGCCGTACGGACGGTTCGGATCGGCGAGACCCGCGCGCGAACGACGGATCGCATCCGCGACCGCGCTGATCGCCTCGTCCTGGCCGACCACGCGCTCATGCAGCTTTTCCTCGATGTGCAGCAGCTTCTCGCGTTCGCCCTGCATCATCCGCGACACCGGAATCCCGGTTGCGCGCGACACGACTTCCGCGATTTCTTCCGCGCCGACCTGCGTGCGCAGCAGGCGCGGGCGCGTCGGGTTGTGCTGCTCCTGCTCTTCGGCCTGCGTGACCTGCTTCAGCTGCGCCTCGAGCTGCGGCAGCTTGCCGTACTGCAGCTCGGCGACCTTCTCCAGCTTGCCTTCACGCTGCAGACGCGCGATGTCGGCGCGCACCTTCTCGATCTCTTCCTTCAACTGCGCGCTGCCCTGCACCGCGGCCTTCTCGGCGGTCCAGATCTCCTCGAGGTCCGCGTATTCGCGGCCGAGGCGCTCGATCTCTTCCTCGATCAGCTGCAGGCGCTTCTGCGACGCTTCGTCCTGCTCCTTCTTCACGGCTTCGCGCTCGATCTTCAGCTGGATCAGCCGGCGGTCGAGCTTGTCCATCTCTTCGGGCTTCGAATCGATTTCCATCTTGATCTTCGAAGCGGCTTCGTCGATCAGGTCGATGGCCTTGTCGGGCAGGAAGCGATCGGTGATGTAGCGGTGCGACAGCTCGGCCGCGGCGACGATCGCCGGATCGGTGATGTCGACGCCGTGGTGCAGTTCGTACTTCTCCTGCAGGCCGCGCAGGATCGCAATCGTCGCCTCGACGCTCGGCTCGTCGACGAGCACCTTCTGGAAGCGGCGCTCGAGCGCGGCATCCTTCTCGATGTACTTGCGGTATTCGTCGAGCGTGGTCGCGCCGATGCAGTGCAGCTCGCCGCGCGACAGCGCCGGCTTCAGCATGTTGCCCGCATCCATCGCGCCTTCGGCCTTGCCCGCGCCGACCATCGTGTGGATTTCGTCGATGAAGACGATCGTCTGGCCTTCGTCCTTCGCGATGTCGTTGAGCACCGCCTTCAGGCGCTCCTCGAACTCGCCGCGATACTTCGCGCCGGCGAGCAGCGCGGCCATGTCGAGCGACAGCACGCGCTTGCCCTTCAGCGTCTCGGGTACTTCGCCGTTGACGATCCGCTGCGCGAGCCCTTCGACGATCGCGGTCTTGCCGACGCCCGGCTCGCCGATCAGCACCGGGTTGTTCTTGGTGCGGCGCTGCAGGATCTGGATCGAACGGCGGATTTCGTCGTCGCGGCCGATCACCGGATCGAGCTTGCCCGCACGGGCGCGCTCGGTCAGGTCGACCGTGTACTTCTTCAGCGCCTCGCGCTGGCTTTCCGCGTCCTGGCTGTGCACCTGCGAGCCGCCGCGCACCGCGGCGATCGCGGCTTCGAGCGACTTGCGCGTGAGGCCGTGCTGGCGCGCGAGCTTGCCGGCTTCGCCCTTGTCGTCGGACACGGCGAGCAGGAACATCTCGCTCGCGATGAACGTGTCGTTGAGCTTCTGCGCTTCCTTGTCGGCCTGGTTCAGCAGCCCGGCCAGTTCGCGGCCGATCTGGATGTCGCCGCCCGTACCCGTCACTTGCGGCAGGCGCGAGATCGCTTCGTTCAGCGCGCCTTGCAGCGCCTGGATGTGAACACCCGCGCGCGACATCAGCGAGCGGGCGGAACCGTCCTGCTGCGCGACCAGCGCGGCCAGTACGTGAACGGGTTCGATGTATTGATTGTCGCGGCCGGCCGCGAGGCTTTGCGCGTCGGCGAGTGCTTCCTGGAACTTGGTGGTGAGCTTGTCGATTCTCATTTTGTCGAGACCTCCAATTTTCGATTAACACCAAGATGAGGATGGTTATGCGGCTTTCAAGCGAGATTCGGGTTGATTCAGCGCAAAAGTGCTCGCGGACCGTCGCAATCTGCGAACGGGCGGCCCGCACTGCGCGGCGTACGCGTCAGTTGGCGAGCGGCGACGGCTCGGCGGGCGCTGCCGCGTCCCGCACGAAGGCGATCGGCTTGATGCCGAGCAGCGCCGCGAGCGGCGACGCAGGCTGCGCGAGCTCGCCGAGCGTGTGACGGTCGAGTTCGGCGAAAAACGCATCGCGCGCGGCCGCCAGCACGCCCTTCAGGCGACACTGCGGCTCGATCACGCAGCCGCGCGACTCACCTTCGGCCGAAAAGCAGCCGACCAGCGCGAAATCGCTCTCGGTTGCGCGCACGACCTGACCGACAGTCAGCCGCATCGAGTGCGGGAACAGCCTCAGCCCGCCATTGCGGCCGCGGACGGTGTCGACCCACCCCAGCTCGCCGAGCTGCTGCACGACTTTCATCAGATGGTTCTTCGAGATGCCGTAGGCATCCGAGATCTCCTGGATCGTCGCGAGTCCCTCGCCGCGCACGGCAAGGTAAAGCATCACGCGCAGCGAATAGTCGGTGTAGTCGGTGAGTCTCATGGATGAAAGCGGTGTTTGATGATCGTGCGCTGATTACGCGCGCGCCCGGTTGCCGGGACCGCCGGCGCGCAATAAGATGCGGGGCATCAGCACGTTTATCGAGGGGTTGGCCGACGTTATTGTGCGTCAAAATCATGCCGGCGTCCCACCCTTCGCCCGGCCCCTTTATCGTCATGACCGCCACATCTACCCCGCCCGACGCCGCGCCGAACCGGTCCCGCGACGCGGAACCCACTGAAGACAACATTCGCGCGCTCGTCTACGCGTTCTACGACCGCGTGCGCGCCGATCCGCTGCTCGGGCCCGTGTTCGACGCAAAGCTGGCCGGCCGCTGGGACGACCACCTGCCGAAGATGGTCACGTTCTGGTCGAGCCTCGTGCTCGGCACCAAGGGCTATCGCGGCAACGTGCAGCAGGCGCACCAGCCGCTCGACGGGATCGAGCCGGCCCATTTCAGCCGCTGGCTGTCGCTGTTCCTGAAGACCGTCGAGGCGCGCTACGCACCGCCCGCGGCGATCCGCTTCATGGAGCCGGCGCTGCGGATCGCACAGAGCCTGCAACTGAGCCGCTTCGGCTGGGATTACCGGATTCCGCCCGAGCAGCAGGCGCTGCTCGACGCGATCGCACCGCGCCGCCGCGACGACCCGGATCGCCTGCCGTCGCGCACGCGCGGCGAGCCGTTTCCGACGAAGATCATCGGGCGCGGTTCGTCGGAGGATTGAGCCGCGCGGAGCAGTCGCGTGAAGCAGCCGCGCGACGCTTTGACGCAGTCTCCGTCCCGCCGCGACGCAATGACACGGCCCCTGCGTGGCCCGCGCGCAACGCCGGTCCGCGACCGGCGCGGCCCCTTGGCCCTTACCCTTGGCCGCGCTCAGCGCGGTGCGTTTCCCGATTCGATCCCCCAGCGCGCGAGCGCGGCATCGTCGGTGCTGCGCGCGTCGACCCAGCGCTCGCCGTCCGGCGTGGTTTCCTTCTTCCAGAACGGCGCTTCGGTCTTCAGGTAGTCCATCACGAACTCGCACGATGCGAACGCGTCGCCGCGGTGCGACGCAACCGTGGCGACCATCACGATCTGGTCGAGCGGCAGGAGCCTGCCGACGCGATGCACGATCGCGACGTCGATGCCCGGCCAGCGCCGGCCGGCCTCGGTCGCAATCTTCTCGAGTGCCTTCTCGGTCATCCCCGGATAGTGCTCGAGCTCCATCGCGGCGACCGCATCACCTTCGTTCAGATCGCGCACCGTGCCGACGAAGCACGCGACCGCGCCGATCTTGGGGTTGCGCGCACGCAATGCCGCGACCTCGGCGGTCAGGTCGAAGTCGTCGGTCTGGATTCGTACCGTTGCCATCGCCGGTGCCTCAACCGCCCGTCACCGGCGGAAAGAACGCCACTTCGCAGCCTTCGGTGAGCCGCGTATCGGGATCGGTCATCTCGTGATTGCACGCCATGCGCAGCGCGCGCCCTTCCGCGAGCGTCTCGGCCCATGCCCCGCCGCGCACGCGCAGCCATGCGCGCACGTCGCCCACGGTCGTGACGCTGTCCGGCACGTCGGCCTGCTCGTCGGCAACACCCAGTGCCTCGCGTACGCTCGCAAAAAATTTCAGCTGAATCTTCATGTCGAAAGGCGCCGCCCCGTCAGGACAGCAGTTCGGAAAACGGAATGAAACGCACGGTCTCGCCGGCGCTGATCGCGTGCTGCGGCGGATTGTCGATCAGGCCGTCGCCCCACACCGTCGACGTCAGCACCGCCGAACTCTGGTTCGGGAACAGGTCGAGGCCGCCCGCCGAGTTGATGCGCGCGCGCAGGAACTCGTTGCGCCGGTCGGATTTGCCCTGCGTGAAATCGGCGCGCAGCGACAGCGCGCGCGGCGCGACGTCGCGCACGCCGGACAGGCGCAGCAGGAACGGCCGCACGAACAGCAGGAACGTGACGAAACTCGATACGGGGTTACCGGGCAGCCCGATGAAGTGCGCATCGGGGCGATCGTCGCCTCGGCGCACCGCGCCGTACGCAAGCGGCTTGCCGGGCTTCATCGCGATCTGCCACAGCGCGAGCCGCCCTTCGGCCTCGACGGCAGGCTTCACGTGATCCTCGTCGCCGACCGACACGCCGCCGCTCGTCAGGATCACGTCGTGATCGCGCGCGGCCGCGCGCAGCGTGTCGCGCGTCGCGGCGAGCGAATCGGGCACGATCCCGTAGTCGGTCACGTGGCAGCCGAGCCGCTCCAGCAGCCCGCGCAACGTGAAGCGGTTCGAGTTGTAGATCGCGCCGGGCTTCAGCGGCTCGCCCGGCATCGTCAGTTCGTCGCCGGTGAAGAACACCGCGACGCGAATCCGCCGCGCGACCGGCAACTGCGCGCAGCCGACCGACGCGGCCAGACCGAGCGCCTGCGGCGTGAGCCGCGTGCCGGCCGGCAGGATCACCGAGCCCTGCCGGATATCCGCGCCCTGCGCGGTGATCCATTCACCGGCCTTCGGCGTGTGCAGGATCTCGACCGCCTCGCCGTCGGCCGACGCCTGCTCCTGCATCACGACAGCATCGGCGCCGGGCGGCACCGTCGCGCCGGTGAAGATCCGCGCTGCCGTGCCGGCCGCGAGCGGCGCGGCCGGATGGCCGGCCGGAATGCGCTGCGACACCGGCAAACGCCGCTCGCCGTGCAGCAGGTCGGCGACGCGCACCGCATAGCCGTCCATCGCGCTCGTATGCATCGGCGGCACGTCGAGCGGCGAGCTCACGTCGTCCGCCAGCACGCGGCCGAGCGCATCGAGCGTGGCGACGGTTTCGACGCCGGGCAACGGCTTCGCGGCGTCGAGCAGCGCGGCGAGCGCCTCGGCGGTCGACAGCATCGGCGCGCGCGGCGCCGCGGGATTCGGGTTCGACATCGATGGAATCGGGGATCGTTGGATGCAATACGTCATTGTAGCGACGCCGTCGCACGGACGCGCGATATGGCGGACATGCGGAAACTGTGATTCGCGCGAACGCGCGGGTCTGGCACTTGTTTCGCGCGAGATGCCGGTTTGACGGCAGCGGCGCGGCTCCGCCAAACGAAACGGCCGGAACCCCGATCCGTTCGACGAATCGGCATTCCGGCCGTCCTGCACAGCCGGGCCCTCGGCCCGGCCATGCGTCATGCGCCCGTATGGGCGACGATGAAGTCCTTCACCTGCTGCGCGTCGGCCTTCACGACCTCGAAACGCTGCGGCAGCGCCTCGAGCCCGTCGAATGCGGCCGGACGCTCGGCTTCGCGATCGAGTGCCTCGCGAATCGTCTCGCCGAACTTGATCGGCTGTGCGGTCTCGAGCACGACCATCGGCACGCCCGCGTCGAGATGCTCGCGCGCGACCTTCACGCCGTCGGCCGTATGCGTATCGATCATCGTGTCGTAACGCGAGAACACGTCGCGGATCGTCGCGATGCGGTCCGTGTGGCTGCTGCGGCCCGACACGAAACCGAACTCGGCGACCCGTGCGAAATCGCCGCTCGCCGCGAGATCGAAGCCGCCTTTCTCCTCGACGTCGCGGAACAGCTGCATCACGCGCGCCGGATCGCGGCCGAGCAGGTCGAACACGAAACGCTCGAAGTTCGATGCCTTCGAGATGTCCATGCTCGGGCTGCTCGTGTGATAGGTGTGCTCGGCGCTGCGCACGCGATACGCGCCCGTGCGGAAGAACTCGTCGAGCACGTCGTTCTCGTTGGTCGCGACCACGAGCTTCGCGATCGGCAGGCCCATCATCCGCGCGATGTGGCCCGCGCAGACGTTGCCGAAGTTGCCCGACGGCACCGTGAACGACACGCGCTCGTCGTTGGACTGCGTCGCCGCGAAGTAGCCCTTGAAGTAGTACACGACCTGCGCGACGACGCGCGCCCAGTTGATCGAGTTGACCGTGCCGATCTTCTGCTGCGCCTTGAACGCGTGATCGTTCGACACCGCCTTCACGATGTCCTGGCAGTCGTCGAACACGCCTTCGACCGCGAGGTTGAAGATGTTCGGATCCTGCAGGCTGAACATCTGGGCCGTCTGGAACGCGCTCATCTTCTTGTGCGGCGACAGCATGAACACGCGCACGCCGGCCTTGCCGCGCATCGCGTATTCGGCCGCGCTGCCCGTGTCGCCGGACGTCGCGCCGAGAATGTTCAGCGTCTGCCCGTGCTTCGCGAGCGTGTACTCGAACAGGCTGCCGAGCAGCTGCATCGCCATGTCCTTGAACGCGAGCGTCGGGCCGTTCGACAGTTCCAGCAGCGACAGCGCCGCACCGTTCTCGGTGCCGAGCGTCTTCAGCGGCGTGATGTCGGACGCGTTCTCGCCATGGCGCGTGTTGCGGTACACGTCGGCCGTGTACGTGCGGCGCGTGATCGCGCGCAGGTCGTCGGTCGGCACGTCGTCGCAGAACTTCGACAGGATCTCGAACGCGAGATCCGCATACGACAGCGTGCGCCAGCGCGCGAGCTCGTCGGCCGACACCTTCGGATATTCGGACGGCAGGTACAGCCCGCCGTCCTTCGCGAGGCCGCCGAGCAGGATGTCGGAAAACGTGTGGCGCTCGCCGATGCCGGCGCCGCGCGTGGAGATGTAGTTCATGTCGCTTCCGTCCTCAGTTCAGCGCTTCCATGCGCAGCTTCGTCACCTTCGACACCACCGTCGAGAGGCTCTCGATCTGCGCGATCGCAGCGTTCACGTTCTTCTCGACCGTCTCGTGCGTGATCAGGATGATGTCGGTCTCGCCCTTCGCGTCGTCCACCTGCTCCGATTCCTTCTGCAGCAGCGCGTCGATCGAGATGCCCGATGCGGCGAGGATGCGCGTGATGTCGGCCAGCACGCCCGTCTGGTCGGCGACGCGCAGGCGCAGGTAGTAGCCGCTCGTCACTTCCTCGATCGGCAGGATCGGCGTGTTCGACAGGCTGTCCGGCTGGAACGCGAGATGCGGCACGCGATGCTCGGGGTCCGCCGTGTGCAGGCGCGTGACGTCGACGAGATCCGCGACCACGGCCGATGCGGTCGGCTCCGCGCCCGCGCCCTTGCCGTAATACAGCGTCGTGCCGACCGCGTCGCCATGCACGACGACCGCGTTCATCGCGCCCTCGACGTTCGCGAGCAGGCGCTTTTCCGGGATCAGCGTCGGGTGCACGCGCAGCTCGATACCGTTTGCGGCGCGGCGCGCGATGCCGAGCAGCTTGATCCGGTAGCCGAGTTCTTCCGCGTAGCGGATGTCGGTCGCGTCGAGCTTGCTGATGCCTTCGACGTATGCGCGCTCGAACTGCACCGGCACGCCGAACGCGATCGCGCTCATGATCGTCGCCTTGTGCGCGGCGTCGACGCCTTCGATGTCGAAGGTCGGATCGGCTTCCGCATAGCCGAGCTCCTGTGCGGCCTTCAGCGCGGTCGCGAAGTCGAGCCCGCGATCGCGCATTTCCGACAGGATGTAGTTGGTCGTGCCGTTGATGATGCCCGCGATGTACTGGATGCGGTTCGCGGTCAGGCCTTCGCGCAGCGCCTTGATGATCGGGATGCCGCCGGCGACGGCCGCCTCGAACGCGACCATCACGCCCTTCGCACGCGCGGCCTCGAAGATCTCGGTGCCGTGCACCGCGAGCAGCGCCTTGTTGGCCGTCACGACATGCTTGCCGTTCGCGATCGCGCGCAGCACGAGGTCGCGCGCGATGCCCGTGCCGCCGATCATCTCGGCGACGATCGCGATCGACGGATCATCGACGACCGCGTTGAAATCGTCGGTGATCTGCGCAGCGCCGGCATCGCCGCCGAGCGCGGCCAGCGCCTTGGCCGGGTTGCGCACCGCAATGCGCGTCACCTCGATGCCGCGCCCCGCGCGTCGCTTGATTTCTTCCTGGTTGCGGCCCAGCACCGTGAAGGTGCCGCTGCCCACCGTGCCGAAGCCCAACAGGCCAACTTTGATCGGTTCCATGCTGCGTGTGATCGATGAGTAAGAAGTAGTGAGTGCCGTGTGGTCCTGCCGCTCAGGCCGAATGGCGCTTGCGGTAGCCGTCGAGGAAGCGTGCGATCCGGTTGATCGAATCGGTCAGGTCGTCGAGGTTCGGCAGGAAGACCACGCGGAAGTGATCCGGCGTCGTCCAGTTGAAGCCCGTGCCCTGCACGAGCAGTACGCGCTCCTCGAGCAGCAGGTCGAGAATGAACTGCTGGTCGTTCTGGATCGGATAAAGCTTCGGGTCGAGGCGCGGGAACATGTACAGCGCGGCCTGCGGCTTCACGCAGGTCACGCCCGGGATCGACGTGAGCATGTCGTACGCGAGTTCGCGCTGCTTGTACAGGCGCCCGCTCGGCACGATCAGCTCGTTGATGCTCTGGTAGCCGCCGAGCGCCGTCTGGATCGCGAACTGTCCGGGCACGTTCGCGCACAGGCGCATCGACGACAGGATGCCGAGCCCCTCGAGGTAGTCCTTCGCGCGCCGGCGGTTGTCGCCGCCCAGCCCCGACACGGCCATCCAGCCCGCGCGGTAGCCGCACGAGCGATAGCTCTTCGACAGGCTGTTGAACGTGACGGTGATCACGTCCTCCGACAGCGAACCCAGCGCCGTGTGCTCGAGGCCGTCGTAGACGATCTTGTCGTACACCTCGTCGGCGAACACGATCAGCCCGTGCTGGCGCGCGATCTCGAGCAGTTCGAGCAGCAATTCGTCCGAATAAAGCGCGCCGGTCGGGTTGTTCGGGTTGATCACGACGATCGCCTTCGTGTTCGGCGTGATCTTGCGGCGGATGTCGTCGAGATCGGGCATCCACGCGTTCTGCTCGTCGCAGATGTAATGCACCGGCGTGCCGCCCGACAGGCTGACCGCCGCCGTCCACAGCGGGTAGTCGGGCGCCGGCAGCAGCACTTCGTCGCCGTCGTTCAGGAGCGCCTGGGTCGCCATCACGATCAGCTCGGACGCGCCGTTGCCGATGTAGATGTCGTCGAGGCCGACGCCCACGACGCCCTTTTCCTGCGTGTAGTGCATCACGGCCTTGCGCGCCGAGAACACGCCCTTCGAATCCGAATAGCCGGACGACGTCGGCAGGTTGCGGATCATGTCCTGGATGATCTCGTCCGGCGCATCGAAACCGAACGGCGCGAGGTTGCCGATGTTCAGCTTGATGATGCGGTGGCCTTCTTCCTCGAGGCGCTTCGCGTGCTCGAGCACCGGGCCACGGATGTCGTAGCAGACGTTGAGCAGCTTGTTCGACTTCTGAATCGGTTTCACGACGACACGGTTCCTGGGTTGGCCTTGCGGCCGTGGGGACGGGATCAAAACTGGAAAGCGGCCGGTCTGTGCGCGCTGTCTAGGCTGGACGATTTTGCGGCGGTCGGGCGCGGCTTGTGGCGACGCGCGACGCAAGTGGCGCCCGGGGGCGACCAAAAAGTTATAATTTAGCGGATTTTGGCCGACTTTCGCAATGCACCATAGCCGCGCCGGGCCCACGCCGTCAGGCGTCCCGCGCGCGCCGCGCTCGAAATCGGCCTCCCGGGCCCGCGCGGCCCGTCCGGGCTGCCCGATCCGGGAAGCCCCATCCAGGCGGCCCATCTGGACGGCCCCATCGAACACCTATCGGAACTGCGGACATACTGATTTGAAACTGCACCAGGACACGAGCGGCGCGCTCAACACCGTCACCGGCTACGGCCCCGATTATGTCGACGTCAATCTCGAACGCCATGAAACGAGCGTCATCGTACTGCCCGGCGCGCCGGTCCAGACGTGGCCGGTGTCGTCGTTCGACGCGCTCGCGCCCGAGCATTTCGCGATGCTGCTCGATCCGACGCCCGAACTCGTGATCTTCGGCAGCGGCGCACGGCTGCGCTTCCCGCACCCGCGGCTCGTCGCGGCGCTCACGGCCAGGCGGATCGGCGTCGAGACGATGGATTTCCAGGCGGCCTGCCGCACCTACAACATCCTGATGGCCGAGGGCCGCAAAGTCGCCGCCGCGCTCTTAATTGAACGTTAATCCCCGATGCTGTAAAACTCTCGCCGGCGTTCCGGGTCCGATCCCCGGTCCGGCGCATGCCCCGTCGTAAGCCGCCGGCGGCCCGTCACAACAACCAACAGGCTGAAAATCCATGAACGATACGCCGTCGAGGCTACCGCTCAATCGCATCACGCTCGTCCTCCTCGTCCTCGCGCTCGCGATCGTCTGGTTCGCGCCGCTCGGGCTGCGCCACCTGATCCCGAGCGACGAAGGCCGCTACGCGGAAATGGCGCGCGAGATGTTCGTCACCGGCGACTGGATCACGCCGCGCTACAACGGCTACAAGTACTTCGAGAAGCCGCCGCTGCAGACCTGGATGAACGCGCTCACGTTCGCGTGGTTCGGCATCGGCGAATGGCAGGCGCGCCTCTACACGGCCGTCGCGAGCTTCGCCGGCGTGCTGCTGGTCGGCTTCACGGGCGCGCGCCTGTTCAACCCGCTGTCGGGCTTCCTCGCCGCCGTCGTGCTCGCGGCGTCGCCGTACTGGAACCTGATGGGCCACTTCAACGCGCTCGACATGGGCCTGGCGTTCTGGATGGCGCTGTCGCTATGCTCGCTGCTGCTCGCGCAGCGGCCCGGGCTGCGCCCGGCCGCGGCGCGCGGCTGGATGTGGGCGTGCTGGGCCGCGATGGCGTTCGCGGTGCTGTCGAAGGGCCTCGTCGGCCTGATCCTGCCCGGCGCCGTGCTCGTGCTCTATACGCTGATCGCGCGCGACTGGGCGCTCTGGAAGCGCCTGTACCTGGTGAGCGGCCTCGTGATCTTCTTCGCGATCGTCACGCCGTGGTTCGTGCTCGTCCAGCAGCGCAACCCCGAGTTCTTCAACTTCTTCTTCATCGTCCAGCAGTTCCGCCGGTACCTGACCCCGGAACAGAACCGTCCGGGCCCGCTCTACTACTTCGTGCCCGTGCTGCTGGTCGGCTTCCTGCCGTGGCTGTCGGTCGCGTGGCAGAGCATCCGCCATGCGCTGCGGATGCCGCGCCAGCCGAACGGCTTCTCGCCGATGCTCGTGCTGCTGATCTGGAGCGCTTTCATCTTCCTGTTCTTCAGCGCGTCGCACTCGAAGCTGATCTCGTACGTGCTGCCGGTCGCGCCGGCGCTCGCGCTGATCATCGGCGCGTACCTGCCGCTGATGACCGCCGACCGGTTCCGCCGCCACCTGCTCGGCTACCTCGTGTTCTTCGTCGCCGCGGCGTTCGGGATCATCTTCCTCGCGTACCAGGGCGATGCCCGCACGCCGAACGCGCTGTACCGCGCGTTCCAGATGTGGCTGTACGCGGGCCTCGCGGTCGCGGCCGCGCTGACGCTCGCGGCCGCGTGGCTGAACCGCCGCACGGGCGTCGCCGCCGCGCTTGTCGCGTTCGGCGCCGCGTGGCTGGCTTTCGGCACGATCGGCGGTACCGGGCACGACGAGTTCGGCCGCTACAGCTCGGGGGCGCTGCTCGCGCCGACGGTGCGCGCCGAACTGGCGAAACTGCCGCCCGACACGCCGTTCTACTCGATCGAGATGCTCGATCACACGTTCCCGTTCTATATGGGCCACACGACGATCATGGTCCAGCGCCAGGACGAACTCGCGTTCGGCATCTCGATGGAGCCGAACAAGTGGATTCCGACCGTCGACGAATGGATCACGCGCTGGAAGCAGGAAACCCATGCGCTCGCGATCATGCCGCCCGGCCAGTACGACACCCTGGTCAAGCAAGGCGTGCCGATGCGCGTGATTGCGCGCGACAACCGTCGCGTGATCGTCGAGAAACCGCAATCGTAAGGACGCCCATCGCATGAATCCCGTTTCGCTCGTCTGCATCGTCACCGGCGTGATGCTCAACGCCGTTGCGCAACTGCTGCTGAAGGCCGGCGTCAACGCCGTCGGGCACTTCGAGTTCAGCCGTGCGAACATCATCCCGGTCGGGCTGAAGATCGCCACCCAGTTGCCGATCATCGGCGGCCTCGGTTGCTACGTGCTGAGCGTCGTGGTCTGGATCCTCGGGCTGTCGCGAGTCGACGTGTCGATCGCGTACCCGATGCTGTCGCTCGGCTACGTCGTCAACGCGTTCGCGGCCTGGTACCTGTTCGGCGAGGTGCTGTCGGTCCAGCGGCTCGTCGGCATCGGCATCATCCTGATCGGCGTGCTGGTGCTCGCGCGAAGCTGAGCATGCCCCGCCGCGTTAAGCGTCCGCCTACAAAAAATCACGGTGCGATTCCGCCAACCGGTGTTTAATGCCGGTTTCGGCCGGGATCGCCCGACCCTTTTATTACACGCCATTACAGGCCAAAGCGTACATGAGCCAGACTACCGCTCCGTTTCTGCCGTTCACCCGCCCCGAGATCGATGAGGAAACCATCCAGGGCGTCGTCGACGTGCTGCGCTCGGGCTGGATCACCACCGGCCCGCAAAGCCAGAAATTCGAAGCGGCGCTGTCCGAATACTGCGGCGGCCGTCCGGTCCGCGCGTTCAATTCGGGCACCTGCACGCTCGAGATCGGCCTGCGCATCGCGGGCGTCGGCCCCGGCGACGAGGTGATCACGACGCCGGCATCGTGGGTCTCGACCAGCAACGTGATCCTCGAGACGGGCGCGACGCCCGTGTTCGCCGACATCGATCCCGTCACGCGCAACATCGACCTCGACAAGCTCGAGCAGGCGATCACGCCGCGCACGAAGGCGATCATCCCGGTGTTCCTGTCCGGCCTGCCGGTCGACATGGACCGCCTGTACGCGATCGCGCGCGCACACAAGCTGCGTGTGATCGAGGACGCCGCGCAGGCATTCGGCTCGACGTGGAACGGCAAGCGCATCGGCGCGATCGGCGACATCGTGTCGTTCAGCTTCCACGCGAACAAGAACCTGACGACGATCGAAGGCGGCGCACTCGTGCTGAACAACGAGGAAGAAGCGACGCTCGCGCAGAAGTACCGGCTGCAGGGCATCACGCGCACGGGCTTCGACGGGATGGACTGCGACGTGCTCGGCGGCAAGTACAACCTGACCGACGTCGCCGCGCGTGTCGGCCTGGGCCAGCTGCCGCACCTCGAACGCTTCACCGCGCAGCGCCGCGCGCTCGCGCGCGCGTATTTCGCCGCATTCGACGGCAGCGCGGCCGTGAAGCTCGGCGTCGGCCTGCCGGTCGCCGAGTTCGAGAACGGCAACTGGCACATGTTCCTGATCACGCTGCCGCTCGAGCGGCTGACGATCACCCGCGCCGAGTTCATGGCGCAGATGAAGGAACGCGGCATCGGCACGGGCATCCACTACCCGGCGATCCATCTTTTCACGCTGTACCGTGCGCGCGGCTTCAAGGAGGGCATGTTCCCCCACGCCGAACGGTACGGCGCGTCGACCGTCACGCTGCCGCTCTTCACGCAGATGACGGAAGGCGACGTGCGTCGCGTGGTCGACGCCATCAACCAGATTTGCGAACAATACGGAAATTAAGCGTACATGAGTCACCTTGAAGCACGCGCCGGGCATCCGGGCGCCGGGCACCTGGACGCAGGCCGTCCCGAAGTATCGGTCATCATCCCCGTGTACAACGAGGAAGACGGCCTCGCCGCGCTGTTCGCGCGGCTGTATCCGGCGCTCGACGCACTCGACACGTCATACGAAGTGATCCTGATCAACGACGGCAGCCGCGACCGCTCGGCCGCGATGCTCGCCGATCAGTTCCACGTACGTCCCGACACGACGCGCATCGTGCTGCTCAACGGCAACTACGGCCAGCACATGGCGATCCTCGCCGGCTTCGCGCAATCGCGCGGCGAGATCGTCATCACGCTCGACGCCGACCTGCAGAACCCGCCCGAGGAAATCGCCAAGCTGATCGCGAAGATGCGCGAGGGCTACGACTACGTCGGCTCGATCCGCAAGCAGCGCCAGGACAGCCTGTGGCGGCGCAAGGCGTCGCAGATGATGAACCGGCTGCGCGAGCGCATCACGCGCATCAAGATGACCGACCAGGGCTGCATGCTGCGCGCGTACAGCCGCCGCATCATCGACACGATCAACGTGTGCGGCGAAGTCAACACGTTCATCCCCGCACTCGCCTATACGTTCGCGCAGAAACCGACCGAAATCGAGGTCGCGCACGAGGAGCGCTTCGCCGGCGAGTCGAAGTACTCGCTGTACAGCCTGATCCGACTGAACTTCGACCTCGTGACGGGCTTCTCGGTCGTGCCGCTGCAGTGGCTGTCGTTCATCGGCGTGATCCTGTCGCTCGGCTCCGCCGCGCTGTTCGTGCTGCTGCTCGTGCGACGCTTCATCGTCGGCGCGGAAGTGCAAGGCGTGTTCACGCTGTTCGCGATCACGTTCTTCCTGCTCGGCGTGATCATCTTCGCGCTCGGCCTGCTCGGCGAGTACGTCGGCCGCATCTACCAGCAGGTGCGCGCGCGGCCGCGCTACCTGATCCAGGCCGTGCTCGAGCAGCACGACGGCGTGCCGCCGGTGCCGGCCGGCACGAACCGCACGGGAGCCGGGCAATGAAACCGCGCGCAGTCGTGTTCGCGTATCACAACGTCGGCGTGCGCTGCCTGCAGGTGCTGCTCGCGCGCGGCGTCGACGTCGCGCTCGTCGTCACGCACGAGGACAATCCGAACGAGAACATCTGGTTCGGCAGCGTCGCATCGGTCGCCGCCGAGCACGGGATCCCGGTCGTCACGCCGGCCGATCCCGCCGATCCGGCGCTGCGCCGCGCGGTGTCCGACGCACGGCCCGATTTCATCTTCTCGTTCTACTACCGGCACATGCTGCCGGTGGACCTGCTCGCGATCGCGCCGCGCGGCGCGTACAACATGCACGGTTCGCTGCTGCCGAAATACCGGGGTCGGGTACCGACCAACTGGGCCGTGCTGAACGGCGAGACCGAAACCGGCGCGACGCTGCACGAGATGGCCGCGAAGCCCGACGCGGGCGCGATCATCGGCCAGACCGCGGTGCCGATCCTGCCGGACGACACGGCCGCGCAGGTGTTCGACAAGGTGACGGTGGCCGCCGAGCAGACGCTCTGGCGCGTCCTGCCCGCGCTGCTCGCGGGCGAGGCGCCGCACCTGCCGAACGATCTCGCGACCGGCAGCTACTACAGCGGGCGCAAGCCCGAAGACGGCCGCGTCGACTGGTCGAAGCCGGCCGCGCAGGTCTACAACCTGGTGCGCGCGGTCGCGCCCCCGTATCCCGGCGCGTTCACGGACGTGAACGGCACGCGTTTCGTGATCGCGCGCGCGCGCCTCGCGGCGCCCGGCAGCGCGGCGGCGGCGGCCGCGGCAGATTTGCCGCCCGGCCTGCACGTAAGCGATAATGCGCTATTCGGCGTCTGCGGCGACAGCCGCGCCCTATCCATTCTCGAGCTGTGGCAGCAGCGCGACGGCAGCGAAACCGTCGTGACGCCCGCGGAATTCGCGCAGTTCATTCATTCTTCCCGTCATTCATGAAAGCAAAAAAAGTCCTGATCCTGGGTGTGAACGGCTTCATCGGCCATCACCTGTCGAAGCGCATTCTTGAAACCACCGATTGGGAAGTGTTCGGCATGGACATGCAGACCGATCGGCTTGGCGACCTCGTCAACCACGAGCGGATGCATTTCTTCGAAGGCGACATCACGATCAACAAGGAGTGGGTCGAGTATCACGTGAAGAAGTGCGACGTGATCCTGCCGCTCGTCGCGATCGCGACGCCCGCCACCTACGTCCAGCAGCCGCTGCGCGTGTTCGAACTCGACTTCGAGGCGAACCTGCCGATCGTGCGTTCGGCCGTCAAGTACGGCAAGCACCTCGTGTTCCCGTCGACCTCCGAGGTCTACGGCATGTGCTCGGACGAGCAGTTCGACCCGGATGCGTCGGCCCTCACCTACGGCCCGATCAACAAGCCGCGCTGGATCTACGCGTGCTCGAAGCAGCTGATGGACCGCGTGATCTGGGGCTACGGGATGGAAGGCCTGAACTTCACGCTGTTCCGCCCGTTCAACTGGATCGGCCCGGGCCTCGACTCGATCTACACGCCGAAGGAAGGCAGCTCGCGCGTCGTCACGCAGTTCCTCGGCCACATCGTGCGCGGCGAGAACATCAGCCTCGTCGACGGCGGCTCGCAGAAGCGCGCGTTCACCGACATCGGCGACGGCATCAGCGCGCTGATGAAGATCATCGAGAACAAGGACGGCGTCGCGTCGGGCAAGATCTACAACATCGGGAATCCGAAGAACAACTTCTCGGTTCGCGAACTCGCGCACAAGATGCTCGAACTGGCGGCCGAATTCCCCGAGTACGCCGATTCGGCCAAGCAGGTGAAGCTCGTCGAGACGACGTCCGGCGCGTACTACGGCAACGGCTACCAGGACGTGCAGAACCGCGTGCCGAAGATCGACAACACGATGCAGGAGCTCGGCTGGGCGCCGCAGGCGACGTTCGACGACGCGCTGCGCAACATCTTCGAAGCGTATCGCGGCCACGTCGCCGACGCACGCGCGCTCGTCGAGCAGCAAGGCTGAGCGGGACGTTCGCTTGGCTCGCATCGTCCTCAAGATCGACGTCGACACGCTGCGCGGCACGCGCGAAGGCGTGCCGAACCTCGCGCGCATCTTCGACCGCTTCAGTGCGCGCGCGACCTTCCTCTTCAGCCTCGGGCCCGATCACACGGGCTGGGCGCTGCGGCGCGTGTTCCGCCCCGGCTTCCTGAAGAAGGTGTCGCGCACGTCGGTGGTCGAACACTACGGCGTGAAGCAGCTGATGTACGGCGTGCTGCTGCCCGGCCCCGACATCGGCCGCCGCGCGATCGCCGACATGCGCGCGATTCACGAGGCCGGCTTCGAATGCGGGATCCACACGTGGGATCACGTGTACTGGCAGGACAACGTCCGCGCGCGCGATCGCGACTGGACCGCGCGTGAAATGCAGAAGAGTCACGCGCGCTTCATCGAGATCTTCGGCGCGCCGCCCGTCACGCACGGCGCGGCCGGCTGGCAGATGAACGATTCCGCGTTCGAGCAGATCGACGCATGGGGGATGCGCTACGCATCCGACGGCCGCGGCCATTCGCCGTACCTGCCCGTCGTCGACGGCCGCACGCTGTCGCACGTGCAGATGCCGACCACGCTGCCGACGCTCGACGAAGTGCTCGGCATCGACGGCGTCGACACGCACAACGTCGCCGCGCACATCCTCAAGTTCACCGAAACCAATCCGCACGACCAGGTGTTCACGCTGCATGCGGAGCTGGAAGGCCAGAAGCTCGCGCCCGTGTTCGAGCAACTGCTCGCCGGCTGGCGCGCGCAAGGCCACACGTTTGCGACGATGGGCGACTACCACGCGACGCTGGACCGCGACTCGCTGCCATCGTACCCTGTCACGTGGGGCGAAATTCCCGGCCGCTCCGGCGAACTGATCGTCCAGCCCGACTGAGTTCGCGCGCCGGCGTCGCCCGCACCGCCCTTGCGGCGCGCCGCCGCGACGCCCCGCCGAACCGCGCCGCCGCTGCGGCGCCTTTCCATAACAACAGGAGAAACACGTGTCCGTCGAAGTTGACCGTCAAGTTCCCGATTTCACCGCACCGGCCACGGGCGGCGACATTTCGCTGTCCGACCTGAAGGGCAAGAAACTCGTGCTGTACTTCTATCCGAAGGACAATACGCCGGGCTGCACGACCGAAGGGCTGCAGTTCCGCGATCTCTATCCGAAGTTCAAGAAAGCCGGTGCGGAAGTCATCGGCGTATCGCGCGACAGCCTGCGCTCGCATGACAATTTCAAGGCAAAGCTCGAACTGCCGTTCCCGCTGATTTCCGATGCCGACGAAGCCCTGTGCGCGCTGTTCGATGTCATCAAGATGAAGAAAATGTATGGCAAGGAAGTGCGCGGAATCGAGCGCTCGACGTTCCTGATCGACGCCGACGGCGTGCTTCGCCAGGCATGGCGCGGCATCAAGGTACCGGGGCACGTGGACGACGTGCTTAAGGCTGTACAAGCGCTTTGAGGCGCGTTATATTGGGCCGCAATGAATGCCAGTTCGCCCCATATTTCTCGTAGCTGCGCCGGTGCTCGATGCGATGCTTTCCGGCACTTGACGCGCATCACGACCGTATCAGCCGAGCCGCATGTCCCTGTCGACGGGGCAGCGGCTTTTTTTATGGATTGCGCGCCGGCCCTCGGTCCGGCCCTCACCCCGTCAAGGAGCTGATCGACACTTAGGCGAACCGGCTAGACGAACTTCCTGTGCGCCACCGCGCGCAAACTGCATGCGTCTACGTCAAGCAGGATGCGATCAGCGGCGCACGCCATTGCGACACGATTCCTCCCGAGGGACACCATGCCTTTGCCTACCCCCCCCAGCAAGCTCGGCAGCCTGCTGCCGCCCGACGAATACAAGGTAAAAGCGCGGCCCGCGAAAGCCGCGAAGAAATCCGCCGAAGGGGACGCATCCACAGCCGGTGACTACGGTCCGGCGAGCGTGGCCCAACCGATGACGCAAGCCGCCAACACCGCCGCACAACTGCGTGCGGTCGCGTCGGCGCCTGAAGCCGCGAGCGCACCCGCACGCGGTCGCAAGACCAAACAGACGGCCGCACTGTTGCAGCCCGTGCCGGCGCCCGCGGAGCCCGCCGCGCCACTCGCGCGCGCAGAGAAGCCCGCCGCCGCAAAACCGGTCGCGGCCGCCGCGAGCGAGGCCGGCGCGGCAACCAGGTCGCGCAGCCGCAAGCCCGCCGAAGCCGAACAGCAGAAACTGTTCGTGCTCGACACCAACGTGCTGATGCACGACCCGAGCAGCCTCTTCCGCTTCGAGGAACACGACGTCTATCTGCCGATGATGACGCTCGAGGAACTCGACAACCACAAGAAGGGGATGTCCGAAGTCGCGCGCAACGCACGCCAGGTCAGCCGCACGCTCGACGCGCTGGTCGCCGATGCGGGCCCGATCACGGCCGGCATTCCGCTGTCGCGCCTCGGCAGCCGGGAGGCGGTCGGCCGCCTGTACTTCCAGACGAAGCTCACCGACATCGCACCCGTCGAAGGCCTGCCCGAAGGCAAGGCCGACAACCAGATCCTCGGCGTCGTGCGCGCGCTGCAGCGCGACCGGCCGGACCGCCAGGTCGTGCTGGTGTCGAAAGACATCAACATGCGGATCAAGGCGCATGCGCTCGGCCTGCCCGCTGAAGACTACTTCAACGACCAGGTGCTCGAGGATTCGGATCTCCTGTACAACGGCGTGCGTGAGCTGCCGCAGGATTTCTGGACCAAGCACGCGAAGGGCATGGAAAGCTGGCAGGACACGAAGACGGGCACCACGTACTACCGCGTGACGGGCCCGCTCGTCGCGTCGATGCTCGTCAACGAGTTCGTCTATCTCGAGCCGCAGAACGGCGAGCCGACGTTCCATGCGATCGTCCGCGAACTCAACGGCAAGACGGCGCTGCTGCAGACGCTGCGCGACTACAGCCACCACAAGAACAACGTGTGGGGCATCACCGCGCGCAACCGCGAGCAGAATTTCGCGCTGAACCTGCTGATGAACCCGGAGATCGACTTCGTCACGCTGCTCGGCCAGGCCGGTACCGGCAAGACGCTCGTCGCGCTCGCGGCCGGCCTTGCGCAGGTGCTCGACGACAAGCGCTACAACGAGATCATCGTGACGCGCGCGACCGTGCCCGTCGGCGAGGACATCGGCTTCCTGCCCGGCACCGAGGAAGAGAAGATGCAGCCGTGGATGGGTGCATTCGACGACAACCTCGAAGTGCTGCAGAAGACCGACGACGCCGCCGGCGAATGGGGGCGTGCCGCGACGCAGGAACTGATCCGTTCGCGGCTGAAGGTGAAGAGCATGAACTTCATGCGCGGCCGCACGTTCGTCGACAAGTACCTGATCATCGACGAGGCGCAGAACCTGACGCCGAAGCAGATGAAGACGCTCGTCACGCGCGCGGGCCCGGGCACGAAGATCGTCTGCCTCGGCAACATCGCGCAGATCGACACGCCTTACCTGACCGAAGGCAGTTCGGGGCTCACGTACGTCGTCGACCGCTTCAAGGGCTGGGGCCACAGCGGCCACGTGACGCTCGCGCGCGGCGAACGCTCGCGACTCGCCGACTACGCGTCGGACATCCTGTAACGCAGCCTGCCGGCCGATTCAGGCCGGTTCGCGAAAGCACACGGCGCTCCCGAAACGGAGCGCCGTTTTTATTTTTGGGGTCGAAGTCAGTGCTTGACCGTGTCACGCAACCACGATGCATTACGCGCGAAACTTCAAGTAAATTCTCAGGAATGGTTGCCTAAGCCCGGACTGAACGTCTACCATCGGGTCTGTCTGTTGTCATACGATTCGCGAGCGTCCCGCGCTCGCCCGCCTTGCCATGCTTCGAATCTGGGTTCCCGTTGCTGTCGTTTCACTGCTTGCGGCCTGCTCCAGCGTGCCGCCGCAGTCGGCATCGCGCCCCGCATCGGGCATGAAGATCACGACGCCGCGCGCATTCCCTGCCCCCGCCAATTTCCCGAAGTTCGTCGATCACAGCGTCGGCCAGGAAGAAATTTCGATCCAGGCGATGAGCCTCGTCGGCGTCCCGTATCGCTGGGGCGGCAACACGCCGACGAGCGGCTTCGACTGCAGCGGGCTCGTGCGCTACGTGATCGGCCGCGCAGCCGACGTGAACCTGCCGCGCACGACCGCCGACATGAGCGGCCGCGGCGTGTCGGTCGAGCCCGACCAGATCGCGCCGGGCGACCTGATCTTCTTCAATACGACCGGACGGCCGCATTCGCACGTCGGCATCTACGTCGGCAAGCTGCGCTTCGTCAACGCGCCGTCGACGGGCGGCACCGTGCGGCTCGACTACCTGACGAACCCGTACTGGGCCAAGCGATTCGACGGCATTCGCCGCGTCGCGCCGCCGAAGTCGCAACCGACGCCGTTCGATGCGCCGACTTATGAAGCGCGGCGCGACGACGTGCCGCGTGTGCAGCCGGCGGCGCCCGCGCCTGTCGTAACGGCAGCAGCGCCGCGGCAGCCCGCTTTTGCGGCTGCGCAGCCGGGCGTGTCACCGGCGCCGGCGCCGATCGTGCCTGTCGCAACAGCCGCGTCGGCGGCTCCTGCCGATGCGTACGAACCGCCGCCGCCGCGCATGGCCGTGGCCCGGCAACAGGCAGCATCCGTGGGCGGCGGCGCCGCCCAGACGGCAAACGCGGCGCCGGTCGGCGCACCGGAAGTCGGCACGCCGATTCCGACGACGGCACTGACGGCCGCCCAGGCTGCCGCCTTCGATGCGGAGCCGCCGCCCGCCGCCGCGCCCCGTCAAGCGCGCGCCGCCGAGTCCGACGCCGTGCAGGTGCTGCGCGCGTCGACGCGATCCGCGCCCGTCAGCGCGCGCACCGGCACGGCCGATGATCCGATTGCACGGTTCGCCAACGGAAATGATTGATTCGCGTGGCGTTGGCGCCGCGCTGCGTTCTCATTGCGGGCAAGCTCCGCCCGATTGCGCTCCGCACTTGCGGAGATAGGCACATCGAACGGCAGCATACGGTCGTCATAGCCCGACTCGGCACCCCGTCCTCTTCCCGCACACTCGGCATTCCAGCCCGCCCGACATCGGGTCGGGTGAGGAGTTACCCCCTCAGCCCGCCCACACCACCGTACGTGCGGCTCCGCATACGACGGTTCAGTTGATACGCTGAAGGCGATCCACAGTAGCGCGGATCGAGATCAGTCCCCGCACCTCGAAGTAGGCATTGGGTAATGCTTGCTTCAGGTGGTGGGACCCGGCATTCCACCAGGGTCCACGCCCGTTGACGCTGGATTTCCAAGCCCGGTCTGGGCGCAGGCCCAGCTCAAGCATTCGACGCTCCCGCGTGCGTGGCCGCTTCCACTGCCGCCAGAGCAGACAGCGTAAGCGTCGACGCAGCCATCCGTCCAAGTCTTCCATCCGCCGTCGCTGGTCGTTCAAGCGGAAGTAAGTAGCCCAGCCGCGCAGCAGCGGGTTGAGCGCTTGGATTGTCTGTGCCAGGGACCACCCGCGTCCCTGACGCAGCAGCGCACGCACCTGATCAACCAATCGCTTGATGCTCTCGGGTGCGACGCGGATGTGCGCCTGGCCCTGCCGTACCGCGACCCGGTAACCCAGGAACTTGCGGGTACTTGGCGGGGCCACCGCGCTCTTGGCCTCGTTCACGCGCAGCTTCAAGGCCCTCTCGAGATAGGCCCTGATGCTCGCCATGACCCGGTGTCCCGCCGTTTTGCTGCCGACGTAGATGTTGCAATCGTCCGCGTATCGACAGAACGCCAGACCTCGGCTCTCCAGTTTCCGATCCAAGTCGCTCAGCAAGATGTTGGACAGCAAGGGCGACAGCGGGCCGCCTTGTGGCGTGCCTTCCGTGCGCTCCTGGACCAGCCCTTCGGCCATCATCCCCGCCTCCAGGAAGCGGCGAATTAGCTTCAGCACTGTCCTGTCTTGCACATGCCGCGCAACTCGGGCCATCAACACGTCGTGGTTGACCCGATCGAAGAACTTCTCCAAGTCGATGTCCACCACCCAATGTTGACCGCCTTGCACGTACTCTTGCGCTTGACGTACCGCATCCAGCGCTCCCTTGCTCGGCCGGAAACCGAAACTGCTCGCCGAGAACGTTGGCTCGAAGATCGGTTGCAGCACTTGATGTATTGCCTGCTGGATGAGCCGATCTACCACGGTCGGCACCCCGAGCGTACGCACCCCACCCGTCGGCTTGGGAATGTCCACTCGGCGCACGGCTCGCGGAATATACCTCCCGTCCAGCAACGCTTGCCTCACACTCGGCCAGTGCATCTTGAGCCAGTCGCCCAGGTCCTCCGTGCTCAGGCCATCTACCCCAGCCGAGCCTTTGTTCCTCAGCACTCGCCGATACGCCAGCCGCATGTTCGCGCGATCCACGACTCGCGCCATCAGCGAGTCGTCCTCCGATTTCGTTCGCCCGTCTGTCGCCGCGCCCGTCTCCGCACCCCGAACACTATCCTGCGGCTTCCGGCCGCCCCTCGTGTCCGTGGCCCCTGTTTAGCAGGTGCGCCCTGCCGGGCGCACCAAACAAAAAGCGCCGCAGCCTGTCGGCATGCGGCGCTTTCGACGTGAAGCGTCGTTCGAGTGCGATCAGAAGATCTGGTGGCCGAGCCACCATCCACCGGCCGCGAACAGCGCGGCCGCCGGCAGCGTGAGCACCCACGCCCACACGATGTTGCCGGCCACCCCCCAACGCACGGCCGACAGCTTCTGCGTCGCGCCGACGCCGACGATCGCGCCGGTGATCGTATGCGTGGTCGACACCGGGATGCCGAGGAACGACGCGAGGAACAGCGTCATCGCGCCACCGGTTTCCGCGCAGAAACCGCCGACCGGCTTGAGCTTCGTGATCTTCTGGCCCATCGTGCGCACGATGCGCCAGCCACCGAACAGCGTGCCGAGGCCCATCGACAGGTAGCACGCGCCGATCACCCATGCGGGCGGCGCATCGGCGGTCGCCGACGCGTAGCCCGACGCGATCAGCAGCATCCAGATGATGCCGATCGTCTTCTGCGCGTCGTTGCCGCCGTGGCCGAGGCTGTAGAGCCCGGCCGACAGCAGCTGCAGCCGGCGGAAGCGCCGGTCGACCTTGCTGGGCGCGGTACGGAAATACAGCCACGACACGCCGAGCATGAACAGCGAACCGAGGATGAAGCCGAGCAGCGGCGAAATGAAGATGAACGCGATGGTCTTCAGCAACCCGTCGATGTTCAGCGACGCCCAGCCCGACTTGGCGAGCGCCGCGCCGACGAGGCCGCCGATCAGCGCATGCGACGAGCTCGACGGAATCCCGTAGTACCACGTGATCACGTTCCAGCCGATCGCACCGACCAGCGCACCGAACACGACGTAGTGGTCAACGATCTCGGGATCGATGGTGCCTTTACCGACGGTCTGCGCGACTTTCAGGTGGAAGATGAAATACGCGATGACGTTGAACGCCGCCGCGAACACCACGGCTTGCTGGGGCTTCAACACCCCGGTGGACACGACGGTGGCGATCGAGTTCGCCGCGTCGTGAAAGCCGTTCATGAAGTCGAATACGAGCGCGACGAGCACCAGCGTCGCGACCATCCAGAGGGCGAGTTGTATCGAATGCATCGTGGTCCGCTCAGGCGTTTTCCAGCACGATGCCTTCGATGATGTTCGCGACGTCCTCGCACTTGTCGGTGATCTCTTCGAGCAGCTCGTAGATCGCCTTCAGCTTGATGAGCGTCTTCACGTCGTCTTCCTCGCGGAACAGCTTCGACATCGCCGCGCGCAGCACGCGATCGGCCTCCGATTCCCAGCGGTCGATCTCCTCGCATTGCTTGAGGATCTGCGCGGACTGCTTCATGTCGGACAGCAACCCGACCGCCTGCTGCACGTGCTGCGCCGACTGCGTGACGATGTGCGCGAGCTGGCTCGCCTCGGACGTGACGGACCGCACGTCGTACAGCGACACGGCGGTCGCGACGTCTTCCATCAGGTCGAGGATGTCGTCCATCGTCGTGATCAGCTTGTGGATCTCGTCGCGATCGAGCGGCGTGATGAAAGTCTTGTGCAGCAGATCGATCGCCTCGTGCGTGAGCTTGTCAGCGGCCTTCTCGGCGGTTTGCACGTTTTGCTTGTGAATCTCGGCGTCGGCGAGATTGTCGATCAGCAGTTCGAGCTCGCGGCCACCGGAAACGATGTGCTTCGCGTGCGCGTTGAAGAGTTCAAAGAACTTGCCCTCGGTGGGCATGAATCGACCGAACATGGGATTCCTGAGAAATTGTCAAACTACTGTCACGAAAACGGGCGACATTGTACCGTTTCCCGTCCGGCGCGCACATGAAGCGTGCGCGCGCACCGAGACGGGATACAACGTTTGGCGATTTAGGGCTTTACATCCGGCGTTACTCGCCGTAGAAGGTCTGCGCCCCTGCAAAGTTGTCGAACTTCGTGTATTGCCCCAGGAACGTGAGCCGAACGGGGCCGATCGGGCCGTTACGCTGCTTGCCGATGATGATTTCGGCCGTGCCCTTGTCGGGGCTGTCCGGGTTGTAAACCTCGTCACGGTAAATGAACAGGATCACGTCCGCATCCTGTTCGATTGCGCCCGATTCGCGCAAATCGGACATCACCGGACGCTTGTTCGGGCGCTGTTCGAGGCCGCGGTTCAGCTGCGACAGCGCGATCACCGGCACGTCGAGTTCCTTCGCGAGACTCTTCAGCGATCGCGAGATTTCCGAGATTTCGGTCGCGCGGTTCTCGCCCTGCGACGAACCCGACATCAGCTGCAGGTAGTCGACGATGATCAGGCCGAGCTTGCCGCACTGGCGCGCCAGACGCCGCGCGCGCGAGCGCAATTCCATCGGGTTCAGGCCGCCCGTCTCGTCGATGAAGAGCTGCGCCTCGCTCATCTTCTGCACCGCGTGCGTCAGCTTCGGCCAATCCTCGTCCGTCAGCCGGCCGGTACGCATCCGGTGCTGGTCGAGCCGGCCGATCGAGCCGAGCATACGCATCACGAGCTGGGTGCCCGGCATTTCCATCGAGAACACCGCCACCGGCAGCCCGTACTCGACCGCGACGTATTCGCCGATGTTCATCGAGAAGGCCGTCTTGCCCATCGACGGCCGCCCCGCGACGATGATCAGTTCGCCACCGTGCATCCCGGACGTCATCCGGTCGAGGTCGACGAAGCCCGTCGGCGTGCCCGTGACGTCGCTCGGATTCGCGGTGTGGTACAGCGTATCGATGCGCTCGACGACCTGCGTGAGCAGCGGCCCGATCTCGAGGAAGCCCTGGTTGCCGCGCGCCCCCTCTTCGGCGATCGAGAACACTTTCGACTCGGCCTCGTCGAGCAGCTGGCGGACTTCCTTGCCCTGCGGGTTGAATGCGTCGGCGGAGATTTCGTCGGCAACCGACACGAGCCGACGCAGCACCGCACGGTCGCGCACGATTTCCGCATAACGGCGGATGTTCGCGGCGCTCGGCGTGTTCTGCGCGAGCGCGTTCAGGTAAGCGAGCCCGCCGACGTCGTCGGCCTTGCCGGACGTGGTCAGCGCTTCGTACACGGTCACGACGTCGGCCGGGCGCGTCGACGCGATCAGGCGGCCGATGTGCTCGTAGATGATCCGGTGGTCGTAGCGGTAGAAATCGCCCTGCGACAGGAAGTCGGCAATCCGGTCCCATGCCGCGTTGTCGAGCAACAGGCCGCCGAGCACCGACTGTTCGGCTTCGACCGAATGCGGCGGGACTTTCAGCGATTCGATTTGGGGATCTTGCGGCGCGTTCATGGGTTGGGATTATCGCGAATAGATCGCGGCAGCGCTACCGCTCCGGCGATCGGGCAATAAAAAAGGCAGGCCCCGGTTGCCCGGGCGCCTGCCCTTGTCCGGACGGCGGAAGCCGCCCGGAAAGCTTGCGTAACGCTTACGCGTGGTCGCCGATCACGTTGATCGTGACGTCGACGACGACGTCCGTGTGCAGCGCGACCTGGACGTTGTGCTCGCCGATCATCTTCAGCGGGCCTTCCGGCATGCGAACCTGCAGCTTCTCGACTTCGAAACCTGCCTTCTTCAGCAGTTCCGCGACGTCGCCGTTCGTGACCGAGCCGAACAGACGGCCGTCAACGCCCGACTTCTGCGTGATTTCGAACGACTGGCCGTTCAGCTTCTCGCCGACTGCCTGCGATGCTGCCAGCTTTTCAGCGGCGATCTTTTCGAGTTCGGCGCGGCGCACTTCGAATTCGGCGATCGCTTCCTTCGTGGCACGGCGTGCCTTGCGGTTCGGGATCAGGAAGTTGCGAGCGTAACCGTCCTTGACCTTGACGATGTCGCCGAGGTTGCCCAGATTGGCGACTTTTTCCAACAGAATGATTTGCATTCGAATTCTCCTTATGGCGTCGCCGAGTTACGCCTTGTGCTGATCGGTGTACGGCAGCAGCGCGAGGAAACGCGCACGCTTGATGGCCGTGTCGAGCTGACGCTGATAGTGCGCCTTCGTACCCGTCAGACGCGCCGGCGTGATCTTGCCGTTTTCGCCGATGAAGTCCTTCAGCGTTTCCGTGTCCTTGTAGTCGATCTGCTCGACGCCTGCGGCCGTGAAACGGCAGAACTTCTTGCGCTTGAAGAGCGGGTTTTGTTGCTGACGACGCTTGTCGAATTTCTTACCAGTCGGGCGGGGCATGATTTCAGTCCTTTCCAATGTCCTGCAATGCTGTGATGTGAAACACCAAGGTTCTCGCGTTGCGGCTTTTCTTCGCCAGGAAGCCCGTGAACAGCGTTTCGACGCCCATTTCACGGCTTTCCAGCCTGCCGCTCGCCTCACCGGCCGCCACCGCCTCGATCGTCATTTCGACCTGACGGGGAATGCCTGCTTCGACGACTTCCGTGCGGTGATGCAATGTGGCGCTTGCGATCGGAACACCTGCCGGCGTATATCGCACCGGTGCGCGTTCGACGACGCTTGCCGTCAATTGCAACCTGTTCACGTGAGTGGCGCGCTCCTTGATGGCTTAATGAATGACGAACTTAAGCCTGCGCTTCGGTCGGCTGAGCTGCAGCCGCCTTCTTGGCTTCTTCGCGCTGAACTTCCTTCATCATCGGCGACGGGCCGGTTTCGGCCTTCTTCATCTTGACGATGAGGTGGCGCAGCACGGCGTCGTTGAACTTGAACGCGTGTTCGAGTTCGTCGAGCGTCGTCTGGTCGCACTCGATGTTCATGCAGACGTAGTGAGCCTTCGCGAGTTTCTCGATCATGTAGGCCAGTTGGCGACGGCCCCAGTCTTCGACGCGGTGGATCTGACCGCCGTGCGACGTGATCGTGGTCTTGTAACGCTCGATCATCGCGGGCACTTGCTCGCTCTGATCGGGGTGCACGATGAATACGATTTCGTAATGACGCATTACACACTCCTTGTGGATTAAAGCCACCCGGGCGTCTGAACCGGTGTGGCAAGTGAGAAGCCGAAGATTCTAACCCGGATACGGGGCGCATGCAAGGCGAACCGTTGATTCGCCGCGCGAATCGGCCATGTTTTCAACGACTTGAGCCCGGTCGGCAGCAGCAGCCCCCGCAGATCGTGATGGGGCCGCATCGCGCGGCCCGCCGTCACTCGGTGCGCGGCGGCGCGGCAAGGCGCGCGTTCAGTGCCGTCTTGAACGCTGCAAGTGCCGACGGCTCGGCGTCGGTCACGGCCCACCACGTCATTCCGGCCGCATTCCAGCGGTCGAGCGCATAGCCCTGCGACACGGTCGAGTACGGCGCCGCCGGCCCTTCCCCGGCCGGCCGCACATAGACGTCGATCACATGCTGCCGGTAACGGTAGACGAGCACTGCGACACGGCGGCGCCCGACATAGTCGAGCCGGCCGCCGGCGAGCGGGAAGCCGCTCGCGCCCAGGTCCTCGACCGGCGGCGCATAGTCGAGCCGGCCGTTGAACCACGGCTTGACCGTGTGCCGGTCGGTCGAGATCACGTCGATGTCGCGCGCCGACAGGTCGGCACGCACGTGGCTCGACACGAGTTCGTCGACGGTGCGCTCCGTCGCCGCGCGGTGCGCGGACAGCGTCAGCCCCGCCGCCGCGGCCAGCGCGACCACGAGCGCAACACCCCAGCCGAGGCCCGGCAGCGCGACGGCGCCCGGACGCGGCCGAACCGCCGCCGGGCCGCGCGGCGCGCCCCGCAGGCCGAGCCGCTCCAGCCAGCCGGGCCCGCGCGCGGCCGCCCGGGGTTCGGCGTCCGCCGCCGGCAGCCCCGCGAGAATGCGCGCGCGCAGCGCATCCGGCGCGCGATGGTATTCCGCCTGCCGGACTGCCTGGCCGAGCGCGACGATCCGGTCGCGCTCGCGCCGGCACGCGTCGCAGGCGTCGACGTGCCGCTGGACCCGCAACGCGTCGGGCGCCGACAGCTCGCGGTCGACGTCCGCGTCCAGCAACGCTCGCACTTCGTTACAGTCCATCGATAGCCTCCGATGCGGTTCCGCCCGCCGGCGCGCCGCCCGACGCGGCGCCGGCCTGCGGCGCTTCCTTGCGGGCCGCGCCGCGCGCGCCGCCGCCGAGCAGCGCGGCGAGCTTGCGCCGGCCGCGTGCGAGCCGCGACATCACCGTGCCGACCGGCACGTCCGCGATCGCCGCGATCTCGCGGTAGCTCAGATCCTCCATCTCGCGCAGCACCAGCACCTCGCGGTATTCGGGTGGCAGCTTCGCGAGTGCCGCATTCACGAGCCGTACGTCCTCGCCGCGCAGCAGCTGGGCAAGCGGATCTTCCGCCTCCGGGTGCCAGTCGTCGGCCGACTCCGTTCCATCGAGCGTGTCGGGCAGCGCGACCTCGTGCGCATGCGTGCGGCGCCGCCATTCGGTGTACCAGGTGTGGCGCACGATCGTCAGCAGCCACGGCCGCGCGTTGTCGCCGCGACACGAATCGACGAAGCGCAACGCGCGCATGCACGCGTCCTGGACGACGTCGTCCGCGTCGCCGGCGTTACCGCTCAGCCAGCGTGCGAGGTTGTACGCGGCGTCCAGATGCGGCAGCACGAGCGCGCGAAACCGCTCGCCGCGTGCCGCCGCGCCGCCGTCGTCCACCGCCCGTTCGTCGACCCTCCGGCCGGATTGCCCCACGTCGCCTCCTCGTTGATCCGCGCGGCCGCGGCCGCCTCCGTCCGGCGTGCGGCGCCCGGACAGACTGGCGATACGCACGCGGTCGAAGATATCTACCGCCCGTGAATCGAGTTTATTCCCGCCGAACACGCCGGGAGGCGAAAAATAATCCGGGAATGGCGGCCATGCGGGGGCGGTATCACAGGCAAACGCCTTCGTCATCATCCGCACAGGTGCCGCCATGCCATACGCTCTCGCCTTCCCGAAGCACCCCGATTCGCGCGCGGCCGGCCGCGCCCGCCGCGGCGAACTCCGCGCGCCCCGCGCCGCCCGCCGCCGCGCCCGGTCGTGCCCCGGCCGCCGCCGCGTCGCGCGCGCCTACGGCGTGGTGCTCCAGTAACCGGGGCGCGCATACGCGGCGCGCAGGTAGTCGATGAAATAGCGCACGCGCGCCGGCACGTAGCGCTGCTGCGGGTAGACCGCGAGGATGTCGTAGTCGGGCAGCGCGTACTCGTCGAGCACGGTCTCGAGCTCGCCCGTCTCGAGCTGCGCGGCGATTTCCCACGTGGAGCGCCAGCCGAGGCCGAGGCCTTCGGCCACCCAGCGGTGCAGCAGCTCGCCGTCGTTGCAGTCGAGGTTGCCGGTCACGCGCATCGTCGCGATCTTGCCGTGGCGCTGGAAATACCAGCCGCGGTTCTGCCCGCCCTGCAGGTTGAACGCCAGGCAGTTGTGCCTGAGCAGGTCGTCGAGCGACTTCGGCCGGCCGTGCTGGCGGAAATACCCGGGTGTACCGCACACGACGCGCCGGTTCGACGCAAGCTTCACCGCGACGAAGTTCGGATCGACGGCCCCGCCGATCCGGATCGACAGGTCGTAGCCTTCGCGCACGAGATCGACGACGCGGTCGGTCAGGTTGAACGACAGCTGCATCTCGGGCTTGTCGGCCAGAAAGCCCGGCGCGTGCGGCGCGACGTGCTTGCGCCCGAACGCGGCCGGCGCCGACACGATCAGGTGCCCGCTGACCGCGCGCCGCCCGGCGGCCAGTTCGTTCTCGGCCTGGTCCCATTCGGACAGCAGCCCGCGGCAGCGCTCGAGGAACGCCGCGCCCTCCTCGCTGACCACCAGCCGCCGCGTCGAGCGGTACATCAGCTTCACGCCGAGCCGCTTCTCGAGCGCGTCGATGCGGCGCCCGAGCACGACCGGCGACACGCCCTCCTCGAGCGCCGCCGCCGCGAGGCTGCCGGCATCGGCCACGCGCACGAACGTCTCGATCTGCTTGAAGCGATCCATCTCCCGTCTCCGTCTCTGTTCCGGCTCCGGCGGAAAGCCCCGCCCGGCCGTCATTCCATACTTTTAGTTTCGAAAAAAGCGACTTCGGCTGATCTTATCAAACCTTTCCTGCATCCCTAAAGTGTCCCCAACAGACCCATTTGCAAGATCCACCCCATTCAAGGAGACATTCATGGCCAAGATGAGAGCCGTCGACGCAGCTGTGCTCGTGCTCGAGAAGGAAGGCATCCAGACCGCGTTCGGCGTGCCGGGTGCAGCGATCAACCCGTTCTACTCGGCGATGCGCAAGTCCGGCGGCATCAGCCACGTGCTGGCCCGCCACGTCGAAGGCGCGTCGCACATGGCCGAGGGCTTCACGCGTGCGGCCCCGGGCAACATCGGCGTGTGCATCGGCACGTCGGGCCCGGCCGGCACCGACATGATCACCGGTCTCTACTCCGCATCCGCCGACTCGATCCCGATCCTCGCGATCACGGGCCAGGCGCCGCGCGCACGCCTGTACAAGGAAGACTTCCAGGCCGTCGACATCGAATCGATCGCAAAGCCCGTCACCAAGTGGGCCGTCACCGTGCGCGAACCGGCGCTGGTGCCGCGGGTGTTCCAGCAGGCATTCCACCTGATGCGCTCGGGCCGTCCGGGCCCGGTGCTGGTCGACCTGCCGATCGACGTGCAGCTCGCCGAAATCGAATTCGACATCGATACCTATGAACCGCTGCCGGTCTACAAGCCCGCGGCCACCCGCGCGCAGATCGAGAAGGCGCTCGCGATGCTCAACGACGCGGACAAGCCGCTGATCGTGTCGGGCGGCGGCGTACTCAACGCCGCGGCCGAAGACCTGCTCGTCCAGTTCGCCGAAACGCTCGGCGTGCCGGTGATCCCGACGCTGATGTCGTGGGGCGCGATTCCGGACGACCACCCGCTGATGGCCGGCATGGTCGGCCTGCAGACGTCGCACCGCTACGGCAACGCGACGATGCTCGCGTCCGACTTCGTGCTGGGCATCGGCAACCGCTGGGCGAACCGACACACGGGCAGCGTCGAGGTCTATACGAAGGGCCGCAAGTTCGTGCACGTCGACATCGAGCCGACGCAGATCGGCCGCGTGTTCGGCCCGGATCTCGGCATCGTGTCCGACGCAAAGGCCGCCCTCGAGCTGTTCGTCGCGGTCGCCCGGGAATGGAAGGCCGCCGGCAAGCTGAAGGACCGCAGCGCATGGGTCGCGGAATGCCAGGCACGCAAGCGCACGCTGCAGCGCAAGACGCACTTCGACAACGTGCCGGTCAAGCCCCAGCGCGTGTACGAAGAGATGAACAAGGTGTTCGGTCGCGATACCTGCTACGTCAGCACGATCGGCCTGTCGCAGATCGCCGCCGCGCAGTTCCTGCACGTGTTCAAGGCACGCAACTGGATCAACTGCGGCCAGGCCGGCCCGCTCGGCTGGACGATCCCCGCCGCGCTCGGCGTGCGTGCAGCCGACCCGAGCCGCCCGATCGTCGCGCTGTCCGGCGACTACGACTTCCAGTTCATGATCGAGGAGCTCGCAGCCGGCGCGCAATTCAAGCTGCCGTACGTGCACGTCGTCGTGAACAACTCGTACCTCGGCCTGATCCGCCAGGCGCAGCGTGCGTTCGACATGGACTACTGCGTGCAGCTCGCGTTCGACAACGTGAATGCGCCGGAGCTGAACGGTTATGGCGTCGACCACGTGGCCGTCGCGGAAGGCCTCGGCTGCAAGGCGCTGCGCGTGTTCAAGCCGGAAGAGATCGAGCCGGCGCTGCGCCAGGCGCAAACGCTCGCGGAAGAATTCAGCGTGCCGGTGGTCGTCGAAGTGATCCTCGAGCGCGTGACGAACATCTCGATGGGTACCGAAATCGACGCGATCAACGAATTCGAGGATCTCGCCGAAAAGGCCGAGCACGCACCGACCGCGATCTCGATGCTCGACTGAACCGCACGACATTTTTGACTGACCGACCGAAGAGGCTTAGCTCATGCCGAAGTTTGCTGCAAACCTGACCATGCTGTTCAACGAAGTGCCGTTCCTCGACCGCTTCAAGGCGGCCGCCGACGCGGGCTTCGACGCCGTCGAGTTCCTGTTCCCGTACCCGTACGCGAAAGAGGAACTCGCCGAGCGGCTCGAGAAGCATCGCCTGCGCCTCGTGCTGCACAACCTGCCCGCCGGCAACTGGGACCAGGGCGAGCGCGGCATCGCGTGCCTGCCCGATCGCGTCGGCGAGTTCCAGGAAGGGGTCGGCCGTGCGATCGAGTACGCGAAGGCGCTGAAGGTGCCGCAACTGAACTGCCTCGTCGGGATTCCGTCGGCGAGCACGGCGCGCGACAAGACGTTCGTCACGATCGTCGACAACCTGCGCTTTGCCGCGGACGCGCTGAAGCGCGAAGGCATCCGCCTGCTGGTCGAGCCGTGCAACAGCTTCGACATCCCGGGTTTCGCGCTGAACCGCTCGTCGGAAGGACTCGACGTGATCCGCGCGGTCGGCTCGGACAACCTGTTCCTGCAGTACGACATCTATCACATGCAGCGCATGGAGGGCGAACTGGCCGCGACGATCGAACGTAACCTCGCATCGATCGGCCACGTGCAGCTCGCGGACAACCCTGGCCGCAACGAGCCGGGGACGGGCGAGATCAACTACGCATTCCTGTTCGCGCTGCTCGACCGGCTCGGCTATGCCGGCTACGTCGGCTGCGAGTACAAGCCCCGCACCACCACGACGGAAGGCCTCGGCTGGCTGCAAAGCGTCGCCGGCTGCGCACCGGGCTCGGCGCGTCGCGCCGCCTGAGATCCGCCCTTTCCGCTTTCGCCCCTACAAGGAGACTTTCACATGGCAACCATCGGTTTCATCGGCCTCGGCATCATGGGCGCGCACATGGCGCGCAACCTGCTCAAGGGTGACCACCAGCTCGTCGTGAACGGCGCGTTCCCGATTCCCGACGACCTGCGCACGAGCGCGAAGGTCGTCGCGAACTCGACCGAAGTCGCACGGAACGCGGACATCATCATCTCGATGGTGCCGGATACGCCCGACGTGCGTAACGTGCTGTTCGCCGACGACGGCGTCGCGAAGGGCCTGACGGCCGGCAAGCTCGTGATCGACATGAGCTCGATCTCGCCGCTCGACACGCAGGCATTCGCGAAAGAGATCAACGCGCTCGGTTGCGACTACCTCGACGCGCCGGTGTCCGGCGGCGAAGTCGGCGCCCGCGAAGCGACGCTGACGATCATGGTCGGCGGCCCGGAGGCGGCATTCGAGCGCGCGAAGCCGCTGTTCGAGAAGATGGGCAAGAACATCACGCTCGTCGGCGACAACGGCGCGGGCCAGACCTGCAAGGTCGCGAACCAGATCATCGTCGCGCTGAACATCGAAGCCGTCGGCGAAGCGCTGCTGTTCGCCGCACGTTCGGGCGCGGATCCGGAGCGCGTGCGCCAGGCGCTGATGGGCGGCTTCGCCGCGTCGCGCATCCTCGAAGTGCACGGCGCGCGGATGACGAAGCGCACGTTCGATCCGGGCTTCCGCATCGAGCTGCACCAGAAGGACCTGAACCTCGCGCTCGACGGCGCACGCAAGCTCGGCCTCGCACTGCCGCACACGGCGAGCGCGCAGCAGCTGTTCAGCGTGTGTGCATCGCACGGCGGCAAGGCGTGGGATCACTCGGCACTCGTGCGCGCGCTCGAGATCATGTCGAACTTCGAGATCGCGCAGCCGCACGCGCAAGCCAAGGTCGCCTGACGCAATCGCGCGCCGTCCGCGGTCATCGCGGACGCGCGCACACGCCACACTTGCGGTTCCGCGTGCCGGACCGCATCGATGCGCGCGTCGTCGCGCATCTCCGTGGGGCGCCCCGCCACGCATCGCAGCGCGCGTGCGACGGGGCGAAAAACGCCGCTCTGGGCTGAGAGCGGCGTGGTGGGGTCCGCAGCGGCACCCGGCGACGCCGGGGAAGCCTTGGTCGGTCAGACGTCGTCGTCGGGTGTCCGCCTGTCGGATTTCGCGTATTACATTTCTTTACGTTCGAGCGTGCGATTTTTCATGCAATCGTCGCGATGAACGCCTACACTTTCGCCACGCCTTTCGAGAAAACCGCCGCGCGCGCATTCGTGCCAGCGCGGTGTTTTTTTCGCCACTTCACGGCGCGTTTTCTTTTCAACCACCCAAGGAGTGCAACGATGGGTCTTCTTTCGTTTATCAAAGAGGCGGGTGAAAAACTGCTGGGTCATGCCGATGCGCAAGCAGCGGAAGATCCGAATGCCGCAAACCAGACCGCGGCCGATGCCATCAAGAACTACATCAACACACAGGGTCTCGATACGTCGAACCTGACCGTGGCGTTCGACGGCGCATCGCGCACCGTGACGCTGTCGGGCAGCGTCGCCGACCTCGACACGAAGGCCAAGGTCAAGGTCGCGGCCGGCAACGTGCAGGGCGTCGCGGGCGTCAACGACGACGATCTGCAACCGGACGATCCGGAAGTGCAGTACCACGACGTCGTGTCCGGCGACAATCTGTGGAAGATCGCCGAGAAGTACTACGGCGACGGCACGAAGAACACCGCGATCTTCGAGGCGAACAAGCCGATGCTGTCGAGCCCGGACCGGATCTACCCGGGCCAGAAGCTCGTGATTCCGCCGCAGTCCTGATCGCTCGCTCAGGATCGCAAAAACGAAAAGGCAGGCCATCGGCCTGCCTTTTGCATTGACGCCGGGCGCCACGCGTCCGGTCAGTAGGTGTCGAACAAACGCTGCAGATCGTCGCGCGCGCCGATTCCGTTCGCGAGCGCGAGCATCAGCAGCACGCGCGCCTTGTACGGACCCAGCGAACCCGCGCTCACGAATCCGAGCGCATCGTCGCAGGCCGCGCCGTTCTTCATCACGTGCCCCGACCCGACGCGCGACGCGCGCACCACCGCGACGCCTGCACTCGCCGCATCGGCCAGCGCCGCCTGCAGCGTCGCATGGATCGAGCCGTTGCCGGTGCCCGCGACGACGAGACCTTGCACACCGGCCGCGACGAGCGCGTCGACGGCCGTCCGCGTCACGCCCGCATAGCTGGCGACAACCTCGACCGCCGGCCATGCATTAAGCATCGCCAGTTGCGCGTCGCGCGAACGCGTGACGCGGCGCGCGAATTCGACCCGGCCGTCCTGCACCCAGCCGAGCGCGCCGAGTTCCGGCGACTGGAACGCGTCGACCGCATAGGTGCTCGTCTTCACGACGTCGCGCGCGCCGTGGATACGGTTGTTGAACGCGACCAGCACGCCCTGCCCGCGCGCCGACGGATGCGCGGCCACCGTCACCGCATTCAGCAGGTTCAGCGGGCCGTCGGACGACAGCGCGGTCGCCGGCCGCATCGCGGCCGTCAGCACGACCGGCTTGTCGCCCCTGACGACCAGGTGCAGCGCATACGCGGTTTCCTCGAGCGTATCGGTACCGTGGGTGATCACGATACCGTCGACCGCCGGGTCGGCCATCAGCGCGTCGATCCGCGCGGCGAGCGTGTTCCACAGCGGCAGCGCGAGATCCTTGCTGTCGATGCTGGCGATCTGCTCGGCGTCGATGCGCGCGACGGACGCGAGCGCCGGCACCGCGTCGACCAGGAAATTGACGCCGAGCGCGCCGGCCTGGTAGCCGGCCGTGCTGGCCGCGTCGGGCGCGGCACCGGCAATCGTGCCGCCGGTGGCGAGCACGGCGATGCGCGGCAGGGCCGGCGGCGAAACGGAAGCGAAGTGCGGAGTATTCATGGGCGCGATTGTAATGGCTCGCGATCCGGGCACGATAGTCCGGCCGCGCCCGGCGCGTGCGCATCATGGTTTGCCCCGATCGTCCGCCTGCGTTTTTCGTCAACGCCGGTCCGGTCCGCAACGTTATAGGAAGTGCCGTTTTGGTGTTTTCACATTGATTTGCCATAATCGGAGCGCACGGCGCGATGCGGCCCTATGCTCATCGTGTGGTGCGTCGTGACGGCGTCGATAAAACGCAATTCACCCCATGGGAGTGTCGAAATGAAAATCCAATCGCTCGTAGCCGCAGTGCTTCTCGGCGGCATGCTGGCTTCCCCCGCGTTCGCCGCGAACAGCCAGCAGGACAAGATGAAGGCCTGCAACACCCAGGCAGCCGGCAAGACGGGCGACGAACGCAAGGCGTTCATGAAGGACTGCCTGTCGGCGAAGCCCGCGAAGGCGATGACGCAGCAGGAAAAGATGAAGGCGTGCAACACGCAGGCCACCGGCAAGAAGGGCGACGACCGCAAGGCGTTCATGAAGAGCTGCCTGAGCAATCAGCCGGCTGCCTGAGTTCCGGCGCTCCCGTATCGAATGCCGCGCACCGCTTCGGCGGGCGCGGCATTTTTGTTTTCGTTGCACGCGCATCGACGCGCCCGGCCCCGACCTCTCCCGCCCCGCTTTCCCGGCCCGCCGTGCCGGCGCCGCCACATGGTGCGGCAATTCGCCGCGATTTCTTCTATGATGGCTGCAACGCGGCCCATCCAAGTACAAGAAGCGCCATCGGGCCGCCCTCGAGACGGACGCGCACGCGCGTCAAACGGAGGCATGGATGGCATGGAGACAACACCGCTGGTTCCGCCGCTGGCTGATCGTGATCGTGTTCTGGGCCGTGCCCGTCGCGATCGTCGCCGTCCGCGAGATCCGCGAGGAAATGGCCTACAACAAGGCGGACCTGCAGCTCGCGCTGACCACCTGGCAGCTCACCGACGCGCAGCAGGCCGCCGGCGCCGCCGCGAAGTGCCACGGGGATCCTGACGAGGCGCGCGCGGCCGGCTGCCCGGCCGACGTGCTTGCCGCCAACGCGCCGCGCCAGCAGGCGGCCCGCGACGAATACGTGCTGCGCCGCAATACGCTCGCGGGCTACCTGTGGCATGCATTCGTCGGCTACTGGGTCGTGCCGGCCGCGTTCCTGTTCGCGTGCGGCGTCGTGATCGCGCTGATCCGCCGCGCGCTGCGCCGCCCGCCGATCAAGCCGCCGGTGCCGCACTGACGCGCGCGTCGCCGCACCGCGCCCGCCCTCCCCGTGGCCTGCAAGCCGCCGGCGCATGCGCCGCGCCGGCGAGCGCGTGCGCGCCGTTCGTCGGCGGATAGCGACACAACTTGACGATTTGACGCTTTTTCACTTCCCAATGAAAAGCCTCCCGTAATCCACTGTGATATAACTGCCGACGTGATCCGCTCCCTGAGCGAGACTCACTCCGAACGTCATCCGATGGAGAAGAACGATGCAAAAACGGAATCTTGCGCTGAAAGCCGCCGCTGCGCTCATCGTCGGTAGCCTCGCGCTCACCGGTTGCACCACCACCCCGGACAAGCCGGACAACGCCGCGACCAACGCGTCGAAGCGCCAGGCAATCGACTCGAGCGTCGACGCCACGCTGTCGCGCATGTACTCCACGGTCAAGGGTTCGCGGGAACTCGTCGCGAAGTCGCGCGGCGTGCTCGTCTTCCCGGACGTGATCCAGGCCGGCTTCATCGTCGGCGGCCAGTCCGGCAACGGCGCACTGCGCGTCGGCGGCAGCACGGTCGGCTACTACAACACGTCGTCGCTGTCGGTCGGCCTGCAGGCCGGTGCGCAGTCGAAGGCGATCGTGTTCCTGTTCATGACGCAGGAAGCGCTCGACGAATTCCGCGGCTCGGACGGCTGGGCCGCCGGCGCCGGCGCATCGGTCGCGCTCGTGAAGATGGGCGCGAACGGCGCGGTCGACACGACCACGGCTACCGCGCCGGTCCAGGTCATCGTGCTGACGAACGCGGGCCTGATGGGCGACGTGTCGATCAACGGCACGAAGGTCTCGAAGCTGAAGCTCTGACGCACGCTGCCCGCGCCCCGCGCGGGCAGTTCATTTGCAAACGGCGATGCCCGCGCGGGCATCGCCGTTTTTTTGCGCCTGCGCGCCACGCGTCAGGTCGTCGAGTCGATGACCTTGAAGCGCGAGCGTTTCTGCGCGCGGATCACCGACTGGTAGACGTCGACATACTGCTGCGCCATGCGGCGCGACGTGAAGCGTGCCTCGAAGCGCTGCCGCACGCGCGCGCGCGGCAGCAGGTGCAGCCGGTTCACCGCGGCCACCGCGCTGATTTCATCCTCGACGATGAAACCCGACACGCCCTCGTCCACCACTTCGGGCACCGCGCCGCGATTGAACGCGATCACCGGCGTGCCGCACGACATCGCCTCGATCATCACCAGGCCGAACGGCTCCGGCCAGTCGATCGGAAACAGCAGTGCATGCGCGCCCGACAGGAATTCCGCCTTCTGGTGATCGGCGATCTCGCCGATGTATTCGACGTGCGGCAACGCGAAGAGCGGCTTGATCTCGCGCTCGAAGTATTCCTGGTCGGCCGCATCGACCTTCGCGGCGATCCTGATCGGCAACCCGCACTGACGGGCGATGCGGATCGCCGTGTCGACGCGCTTCTCCGGCGAGATGCGGCCGAGGAACGCGAGATAGCGCGGCTCGACCGGCTGCGGCATGTACAGCGTATCGGGCAGCCCGTGGTAGACGGTCGTCAGCCATTTCGCCTGCGGCAGCGGCTGGCGCTGCGAGTTCGAAATCGAGATCACCGGCGCCGTGTTGAACGTGTCGAACACCGGCTGCTGCTCGGGCAGGTCGAGGCGGCCGTGCAGCGTCGTCACGTAAGGCGTTTCCTGCCGGTTGAAGACCGAGAACGAGTAGTAGTCCATGTGGAAATGCAGCACGTCGAAGTCCTTCGCGCGGCGCGCGACCGTCTCCATCAGCAGCATGTGCGGCGCGACGCGGTCGCGGATCGACGAGTCGAGCCGCAGCGCGCGCGGCCAGACCGGCTCGAGCTTCGCCCGCGTCGTCGAATCGCCGCTGGCGAACAGCGTCACGTCATGACCGAGCTCGACGAGCGCCTCGGTGATGTAGGACACGACGCGCTCCGTGCCGCCGTACAGCTTCGGCGGCACCGATTCGGTCAGCGGCGCGATCTGGGCAATTCTCATGGTCCACGTCTCCAAAGGGTCGGCGCAGCACCGCCCAACTATCTCATTATTAGCGATCCGGCCGGGGCGCACCGGGGGTCTTGCATTTTATGGGCGTTGTTACAGACCGGATACACTCGGCCGCCCTGCCGATACAGGGGTCGGAGCCCCGGCGGACAATGCGCCGCCCGTCAGCGCGACGGCCACTTCCATGCCGGCAGGTCGCGCGTGTCCGCGTCGACGAGCCCCGTCGCGCCGAGCTGCTTGTCGAGCACCAGCGATTCGCAGCCGGCCTCGCGCTCGAGCGTCGCGATGAGCCGCGCCGCGTGCGACACGACCAGCACCTGCGAACGCTGCGCCGCCTGCGCGATCAGGCGGCCGAGCGCCGGCAGCAGATCGGGGTGCAGGCTCGTTTCCGGTTCGTTCAGCACCATCAGCGCCGGCGGCCGCGGTGTCAGCAGCGCCGCCGCGAGCAGCAGGTAGCGCAGCGTGCCGTCCGACAGCTCGGCCGCCGCCAGCGGCCGCAGCAGCCCCGGCTGGCGCATCAGCACGTCGAAGCGGCCACGGCCGCCCGGATTGTCGATCTCGACCGACGCGCCCGGAAATGCGTCGTCGATCGCCGCGTCGAGCGCCGCGTCGTCGCCGATTTCGCGAATCGTCTGCAGCGCGGCGGCCAGATCCGCGCCGTCGTCCGCGAGCACCGGCGTATGGGTGCCGACGTGCGACTGCCGCGCGGGTGCCTGCGCATCGGTGCGGAAATGGTCGTAGAAGCGCCACGAGCGGATCCGTTCGCGCACCGCGATCATTTCCGGCGCACCGGTCGGATCGGCGAACTCGGTCATCATGCTGTCGAAGCTCGCCACCGGCTGCGGAATCGTCTGCCAGTCGCCGGTAGCGGTGCGCGCGCGGATCTGCGCACCCTGCCGGTCGACCAGCAGCGTCGACGGGCGCAGCACCGCGCCGCCCCAGATGCACTCGCGCTTGACGACCGGGTCGAGCGAGAACTGCGAGCGGCTCGGGATCGGCATGCCGAGATCGATCGAATAACCGAAATCGTCGCAGGCGAAACCGAGCTTCAGGCTCACGGGCCCCTTGCGCACCGTGCCGGTGACCGGCGCGTCGCCGTCCAGCATCGCCCGCGAGAAACGCTCGGGGCCGGCCCACAGCGTCGACGGCAACCCGCCTTCGCGCGCGAGGGACGGGATCACGCGCCCCTGTGCGGTATCGGCGAGCAGCCGCAGCGCGCGGTACACGCTCGACTTGCCGCTGCCGTTCGGCCCCGTGACGACGTTGAGCGCCGCGAGCGGCACGATCAGCTCGCGCAGCGAGCGGTAATTGGCGATGGCAAGCGTTTTCAGCACGATCATGACGATGGAGGGGGGCCGCGTTCAGCGGCCGTCGACGGCCTGCGGGTCGGCCGCGGTGTTGGCCGCCGTGCTGGCGGCAGGGGCGCGCGCGTGCGGCCGTTCGGGATTCGGCGCATCCGGCGCGGAATCGTGCGGATACAGTTCCATCCGGCTGCGCGGCAGGCATTGCGGGTAATGCGACTGGATGTACGCGATCAACCCTTCGCGCACGCGACAGCGCAGGTCCCAGCACGACGACGCATCGGCCGCGCTGACGAGCGCGCGCAACTGCATCGTGCGCTCCGTCGCGTCGGTCACCTGCAGCACCTGCACGCGACCGTCCCACTCGGGCGCCGCATGGACGAGCCGCGCGAGTTCCTCGCGCAACGGCGCGAGCGGCGTACGGTAATCGACCGACAGGTAAACCGTGCCGATGATCTCCGAGCTGCTGCGCGTCCAGTTCGTGAACGGGTTCTCGATGATCCACTGCAGCGGCACGACGAGGCGCCGCTGGTCCCACAGCCGCACCGACACGAACGAACCGGTGATTTCCTCGATGCGCCCCCACTCGCCCTGGATCACGACCACGTCGTCGAGCCGGATCGGCTGCGTGAGCGCGATCTGCAGCCCGGCGATCAGGTTGCCGAGCACCGGCCGCGCGGCGATACCGGCGACCAGGCCCGCGACGCCGGCTGACGCCAGCAGGCTCGCGCCGACCTGGCGCACGTTCGGGAACGTCATCAGCGCGGCGCCGGTGCCGATGATCACGATCAGCACCATCACGGTCCGCACGAGCACCTTGGCCTGCGTATGGATGCGTCGCGCCTGGAGGTTGTCGGCCGTATCGATCGGATGCGCCTGGATGATCGCGTCGCCGACGCCCGCCGCGAGCCGCACCAGCAGCCACGTGAGCGACACGATCGAGCCGACCGCCGCCGCGGTGCGCATGCCGCGCACGAACGACATGCCGTCGTCCGCCTGGATCCACAGGAATTCGAGCGCCAGCAGCGCGAGCACGACGAGCGACGGCCTGTCGATGTAGCGCAATTCCACGCTCAGCATCGGATAGGGGCGCGCGATGCGCTTGACGACGCGCGCGCCGATCCGGTGCGCGGCCGCGCCGACCAGCAGGATGACGGCCGACACGATCAGCGTGCCGAGCCATGAATGCAGCGGCGCATCGGCGATGCGCTGCAGTTCCTCGATTGAAATCATCGACGCCTGAGCCTCTTCGGTTCAGGAGGCGCATCATGCGCCTCGTCCTGGATGCATCGGCGACGCCCGGGCGCGGCATGCGCCCGGACACGGCGTCAGGTCAGTTGCCGCTCCTGCAGGGAAACGCCTTGCCGAGACCGAGCGACACCGCGGTGCTCGCGTTGTAGTCGGCCAGCTTCGGATTTTCCGCGATGTACCTGCGCACCGCGTCGGTCATCTGCTGCGCCCGGATGTCGGGCGGCAGGCAGAAATACTGGCCGACCCGCGGCCCCGTCGTGCCGCCGATCGCATCGATGGTGTTGTAGACGCCGTCGGCGGCACCTTCGATGTAGGCCGCGCAGGACGCCCGCGACTTGACGTCCGTCTTCGCGCACAGCCGGTCGAGATCCGCGCCCGTGAAAGCCGCCGCCGACAACGGCACGGCAAACGCCGCGGCACAAAACATTGCGCGCAACATGGTGTTCCTTATGTCAATGCGACCCGGGGCCGCCGGCCGCGCCTGGCCGGCCCCGCTCAAAACCGTTATTTTGCACTCTTTTGTGCGTCTGCCGGCGTCGACGCCCCGATGCGCGTCGTCCGCTTGCTCAGGATCTCGATCGCGTCCGGCGCGTTGTAGTGCTTCGCGAATTCGAGCGCGGTGATGCCGAGCTGGTTCTTCACCTGCGGATCGGCGCCCTGGTCGAGCAGCAGCGTCACCGTCGACGCATGGTTGCCGCGTGCGGCCATCATCAGCGGCGTCGTGCCGTTCGGCGATGCGGTGTCGATGTACGCGTCGTGGTCGAGCAGCAGCTTCACGACCGCGTCCTGGCCGTTGGTGGCCGCATAGTGCAGCGGCGCCCAGCCCTTCTTGCTGACCTCCGCACCCTTGTCGATCAGCAGCTTCGCAAGGCCGAGGTCGCCGTTCAGCGACGCGAGCATCAGCGCGGTTTCGCCGGCCTTGTCTTCCTTCTCGAGGTCGACGTTCGGCGTCGCGGCGAGCGCCGCCGCGACCTTGTCGGACTTCTCGCGCGCGGCGATCACGATCAGCGGGTCGCCGTTCGGCGCGATCGTGTTCGGGTCGAGCTTGCCGCTCTTGAGCTGCTTGCCGATGTCGGCGATGTCGTCGAACTTGACGGCCTTGACGATCGCATCGAGCGATTCGGCATGCGCGCCGGCTGCCGCGAACAGGCCGCTCGCGACAAGCGCGGCGGCAACGAGTGCGCGTTTCGGCAGATGGTTGGTCGGCTTCGTCATTGTTGTGGGCTCCTTCCCTGGGTTGTCGGCTGCGCGCAACGTCGTCAGCGGACGATCTTGAACAGCCGGAAAAAGTTCTGCGTCGTCGCGTCGGCCAGTGCCTCGACGGCGATCCCGCGCTCGGACGCGATAAAGCGTCCGACATGGCTGACGTACGCAGGTTCATTCGGCTTGCCGCGATACGGCACCGGCGCAAGGTACGGCGAGTCGGTCTCGATCAGCAGCCGGTCGAGCGGCACGCGCCGCGCGACGTCCTGCACGTCGGTCGCGTTCTTGAACGTGACGATGCCCGACAGCGAGATATGGAAGTTCTGCGCAAGCGCCTGCTCGGCCACCGGCCACGGCTCGGTGAAGCAGTGCATCACGCCGCCCGGTACGTCCGCGCGCTCCTCGGCCATGATCCGCAGCGTATCCTCCGACGACGAGCGCGTGTGGATGATCAGCGGCTTCATCGTCGCGGTCGCCGCGCGGATGTGCGTGCGAAAGCGTTCGCGCTGCCATTCCATGTCGGCGATCGAACGGCCTTCGAGGCGGTAGTAGTCGAGGCCCGTTTCGCCGATCGCGACGACCTTCGGGTGCGCGGCCAGCTCGACGAGCTCCGCGAGTGTCGGCTCGCGCGCGTCCTCGTGATCGGGATGCACGCCGACCGACGCATAGACGTTGTCGTGCGCGTCCGCGATCGCCAGGACCTCCGGCAGCGTCTCGAAATCGACGGACACGCACAGTGCGTGCGTGACGTCGTGCTCGCGCATGTTCTCGAGCACGGCCGGCAGGCGGTCGGCCAGGCCCTTGAAATTGATGTGGCAGTGAGAGTCGACGAACATCGTGTTTCCTGAATCCTGGTGACGGGCGGCCGCTCGGGCAGCGCGCCGCCGGTTATGCGCCCCATGCGCGGTCGAGCCGCTTGCCGGGGCTCACTCGAACATTTCCCGGTATCCGAGAAACAATTCCTCGAATACGAGCCGCGCGTTGAGCGGATGGTTCTCGACCGTCCGCTGCCGCGTCACGGCCTTCATGAAACGCGCGAACGCGTTCGCATCGACCGCTTCCGCGCAGCGCGCGAGCGCCGCCGCATGCATCGGGAAATAGCGCGGCGCGCCCGCCATCCGCTGCGCGAGCAGATCGTACAGCCAGCGCTGCAGCCAGCCGAGCACCAGCGGCACCGGCAGTTTCTGCAGCGTCTCGCCGCACGCGAACGGGTCGCATGCCGCACCGGCCGCGAGCTGCCCGAGCGTGTAGTCGCGCAGCGGGCGGTTCTCGTCGCTCGCGAGCGCCAGCGCGGCGAGCGGCGCGCCGCCGGCCTCGGCGAGCAGCGCGCCCGCATGCTCGACGCCCTGCGCCGCGAGCCAGGCCGCGGCCGCGTCGGGCGCCGGCACCGTCATCGGCCACTGCCGGCAGCGGCTGATGATCGTCGGCAGCAGGCGGTCGATGCGCGCCGACACGAGCAGGAACACGACGCCGGACGGCGGTTCCTCCAGCGTTTTCAGCAGCGCGTTCGACGCGGCGACGTTGAGCGCCTCGGCCGGATACAGCACGACGACACGCGCGCCGCCGCGGTGCGAACCGACCCCGCAGAAGTCGAGCAGCGCGCGCACCTGCTCGATCTTGATTTCCTTGCTCGGCGCACGGGTCTTCTTGCCGCCTTCGTCCGCGTCGGCCGCTTTCGGGTCGTCCGCGGCGCCCGGCGCCTCGCCCGCCAGCGCCTCGGGCAGCACGATCCGGTAGTCCGGATGATTGCCCTGCGAGAACCACGTGCAGGCCGCGCAGGCGCCGCACGGCTCGCCGTTCGGTTGCGGCGATTCGCACAGGAAGCCCTGCGCGAGATGCTGCGCGAACTGCAGCTTGCCGATCCCGGCCTGGCCGTGCAGCAGCAGCGCGTGCGGCCATTGCGCACGCAGTTGCTGCAGGCGGTTCCAGTCGTCGGTCTGCCACGGATAGATCATCGGGTGCGTTCCTTGCGAATTACAGCGCGGCGAGCACGCGCTCGAGCTGCTGGCGGATCTCGGGAATCGTCTGCGTCGCGTCGACGATCGCGAAGCGGTGCGGCGCCTCTTCTGCACGCCGCAGGTATTCGCCGCGCGTGCGCGCGAAGAACGCGTCGGATTCGCTTTCGAACTTGTCGGGCATGCGCGCGGCGCCGCGCCGCTCGCTCGCGACCTGCGGCGCGACGTCGAACAGCACCGTCAGGTCGGGCTGGAAGCCGCCCTGCACCCAGCGCTCGAGCGTCTCGAGCTTGTCGCGCGGCAGCCCGCGGCCGCCGCCCTGGTATGCGAACGTCGCATCGGTGAAGCGATCGGACACGACCCAGTCGCCGCGCGCGAGCGCCGGCTCGATCACGAGCGCGAGATGCTCGCGACGCGCGGCGAACATCAGCAGCGCCTCCGTCTCGAGATCCATCGGCTGGTTCAGCAGGATCTCGCGCAGCTTCTCGCCGAGCTGCGTGCCGCCCGGCTCGCGGGTGACGACGACCTGCCGGCCGGCCGCGGCCAGCTTGCCCTGGAGGCGTTCGCAGAACCATTGCAGGTGGGTGGTCTTCCCCGCCCCGTCGATGCCTTCGAACGTGATGAATTTACCGCTCGCCATTATTGACCTCGTATGTACTTGTCCACGGCCTTGTTGTGGTCGCCGAGCGTGTCCGAGAACACGCTCGTGCCATCGCCTTTCGCGACGAAATAGAGCGCGCTCGTCTGGGCCGGATTGATCGCCGCCTGCAGCGCGGCGACGCCCGGCAACGCGATCGGCGTCGGCGGCAGCCCGCGTCGGGTGTAGGTATTGTAAGGAGTGTCGGCCTGCAGGTCGCGCTTGCGCAGGCGGCCGTCGTACGCGTCGCCGAGCCCGTAGATCACCGACGGATCGGTCTGCAGCGGCATGCCGATGCGCAGCCGGTTCGCGAACACGGCCGCGACGAACGCGCGATCGGCCGCATGGCCCGTTTCCTTCTCGACGATCGACGCGATCGTCAGCGCTTCGTAAGGCGTCTTGTACGGCAGGCCCGGCACGCGCGCGGCCCAGGCCTCGTCGAGACGCGTCTGCATCAGATGGTACGCGCGCCGATAGATGTTCAGGTCGCTCGTGCCCTTGTCGAACAGGTAGGTATCGGGGAAGAACAGCCCCTCGCCGCTGCCGCGCTGCACCGCGTTGTCCGGCGCGCCGATCGCGCGCAGCAGCTCGGCGTCGCTCATGCCGGCCGTCGAGTGGGCAAGATCGGGATTCGCATCGAGTTCCGCGCGCATCCGCTTGAAGGTCCAGCCTTCGATGACCGTCGCGACGTACTCGTTCACGTCGCCGCGCGCGATCTTCTGGAGCACCTCGTACGGCGTGATGCCGGTCTTGAATTCGTAGTTGCCGGACTTGAGCCGGCTCGACAGGCCGAGCACGCGCGTCATCGCGACGAAGCCGAGCGGCTCGACCGGCACGCCGCCGCGCCTGAGCTGCAGCGCGACGCTCTTCACGCTGCTGCGCGGCTTGATCGTGACGTCGAGCGATGCGGAGCCCAGCAGCAGCGGCCGGGTTGCCCAGTAATACCCGCCGCCCGCGCCGGCAGCGGCCACAACGACGGCCAGCGCCACGATCGTCGCGGCGCATTTCTTCAGTAGGGACATGGAAACGTGACTCAGGTAAGACCCATATAATACTTGCTCGCCTCCGTCAAAGTCAGGGTTGACTGTTCCCTCATTCCATGAGCACACCGTTCGCTTCACCGGCTGCCCAGGCCGCATCTGCCTCGCTCCCCGTTTTCCCCCGCCCGTCCGCCGCCGATTTCGACGCGCCGGGCGCCTGCATGCCGCTGCCGCAGTTCGGCGTGATCGACGTGGCCGGCGACGACGCCGCGACGTTCCTGCACAGCCAGCTCACCAACGACATCGAGCACCTCGACGCCGCGAGCGCGCGGCTGTCCGGCTATTGCTCGCCGAAGGGGCGCCTCCTCGGGTCGTTCCTCGCGTGGCGCGCCGGCCACGGCGTGCGCCTGCTGCTGTCGAAGGACGTGCAGCCTGCCGTGCAGAAGCGGCTGTCGATGTTCGTGCTGCGCGCGAAGGCGAAACTGACGGACGCGAGCGACGCGCTCGCGGTGGTCGGCTTCGCGGGCGACGTGCGCGACGCGCTGTCGCGCATCTTCGACGCGCTGCCGGACGGCGTGCACGTGAAGGTCGACGGCCCGGCCGGCACGCTGATCCGCGTGCCCGATGCAGCCGGCCGCCGCAAGCGCTATCTGTGGATCGGCCCGCGAGCGGAAGTCGACGCGCGCATCGCCGCGCTCGGCACTACGCTGCCGGTCGTGTCGCCGGCCGTATGGGACTGGCTCGACATCCGCGCGGGCGAACCGCGCATCACGCAGCCCGCCGTCGAACAGTTCGTGCCGCAGATGGTCAACTTCGACGTGATCGGCGCCGTTAACTTTCGCAAGGGATGCTACCCGGGCCAGGAAATCGTCGCACGCAGCCAGTACCGCGGCACGATCAAGCGCCGCACGGCGCTCGCGCACGTCGCCGGCGAGACCGATACCGTGCATGCCGGCGTCGAGCTGTTCCACAGCGACGATCCCGGCCAGCCGTGCGGGATGATCGTCAACGCGGCGGCCGCGCCCGCGGGCGGCATCGACGCGCTCGTCGAGATCAAGCTCGCCGCGCTCGACAACGGCACGGTGCACCTCGGTTCGGCCGACGGCCCGGCGCTCGCGTTCGATACGCTGCCGTACGCATGGCCGACGGAAGCGTGACGCACTGACAACCCGTTCGCGCGCCGGCTCGCGAGTCGCAGCCGGCGCCCGATGTTTCCTGCGAGAGATTCGCCCGATGTGTCTGATTGCCTTCGACTGGCAGCCCGATGCCGCCGCCGGTCCCGTCTTTACCCTCGCCGCCAACCGCGACGAGTTCTTTCGCCGGACGAGCGCGCCGCTTTCGTGGTGGGAAGATGTCCCGGGCGTACTGGCCGGCCGCGATCTCGAAGCGGGCGGCACGTGGCTCGGCGTATCGCGCGACGGCCGTTTCGCCGCGTTGACGAACTACCGCGCGCCGTTCGACATCCGCGCCGGCGCGCCGACCCGCGGCAAGCTCGTGTCCGATTTCCTCGGCGGCCCGTCCGTTGCGCCGCTCGACTATCTGGGGCAACTGGCCGAGCATGCGGCCGTCTACAACGGCTTCAACCTGCTCGTCGGCGACTGGCGGCGGCGCGAACTCGCGTGGTTCTGCAATCGCGCGCCCGAGGGCGAAAGCGGTGTCGCCGCCCCCGTCGCGATTGCACCCGGCGTACATGCGCTGTCGAACGCGCGGCTCGATACGCCCTGGCCGAAAGTCGTGCGCAAACGCGCGGAACTCGGCACGCTGCTCACCGACAATCCGGCCCCATCGCTCGACGAGTTGATCGCATTGATGCGCGACCCGCATGTCGCGGACGACGATGCGCTGCCGCACACGGGCATTCCGATCGAGCGCGAGCGTGCGCTGTCGGCCGCGTTCATCGAGACGCCCGAATACGGCACGCGCGGCACGACCGCGCTGCGCGTCACGATGAAGGAAGGCGTGCGGCTCACGGTCGAGATCAAGGAACGCTGCGACGACGACGGTTCGCACCGTACCGTGCGGCCGGGTTCGTTCGAGCGCGCGTTCACGTTCGACCTCGACGCGACCCCGCCGCGCTGAGCGCGCGAGCGGCGGCCGTGTTACGGCGCGCGCGCCATCTCGACGTGGGGCACGCCGGCTTCGACGAACGGCTCACCGATCGCCGTGAAACCGTGCCGCAAGTAGAACGGCACGGCCGAATCCTGCGCATAGAGCCGCACGACGATTTCGCCGCGGCGCCGCGCCGCGTCCAGCAGCGCGTTCAATACGGCTGACCCGACGCCCTGGCCGCGTGCATCGGCCAGCACCGCGACACGGCCGATCGTGCCCGACGGCAGCAGCCGCCCCGTCGCGACCGCGCGGCGTACGCCCGTCGCGGCATCGACCCGGTACGCCACCGCATGGAGCGACAGCGGATCGTCGTCGTCGAGTTCCCATTCCGGCGGAATCTGCTGCTCGCGCACGAACACCGCGTCGCGGATCCGCGCGGCGTCGCCGCCGAGCACCGTCCAGTCGCCCGTTTCCACCACGCCGTCCGTCATCGCAGCCCTCCACGCGGCGCGCACGCCGTCAAATGCCGTCCAATGCCTTCAAACGTCGTCGAATGCGGCTTTCAGCGCCGCGACCGCGTCGGCATGCGCGGCCCGCACCTCGGGGATGTAGCCGCCCATCTTGAAGAATTCGTGGATCATCCCCGGATAGCAGACCAGCGTGACCGCATTGCCCGCCGCACGCAACTTCTCCGCATACGCGGCACCCTCGTCGCTCAGCGGATCGTATTCGGCCGTCGCGATCCACGCCGGCGCGACGCCCGCGAACGACGGCGCGTCGCGCGTGCCGTCGAGCGGTGCGAAACGCCAGTCGTCGCGATCCGCGCGATCGCGCACGTATTGCGTGAAGAACCACTGGATCGTGTCCTGCGTCAGCAAGTAGCCGTTCGCGAGCCGTGCGTGCGATCCGGTGTCCTGGTAGCCCGTCACGCCCGGATAGATCAGCATCTGCAGCGCGAGGCGAATGCCGGCATCGCGTGCGAGCACCGCGCAGACGGTCGCGAGCGTGCCGCCCGCGCTGTCGCCGCCGACGGCCAGCCGTCCGGCATCGATGCCGAACGCGCCCGCCTCGCGATGCAGCCAGCGCAGCGCGTCGTCGGCGTCGTTCACCGCGGTCGGGAACCGGTGTTCCGGCGCGAGCCGGTAGCCGACCGACAGCACCGCACACTGCGCGTCTTGCGCGAACATCCGGCACAACGCGTCGTGCGTATCGACGCTACCGACCGTAAAACCGCCGCCGTGGTAGTACACGAGCGCGGGCAGCGGCTCCGCGAGGCTCGGCGCGACCGGCAGGTACAGCCGCGCGCCGATCGTGCGGCCATCGCGCGTCGGCACGACGCACTCCTCGACCGAATGCATCGGCGCCGGCGCGACGTCGAGGATCGGCGCGCTCTTCTCGTACGCGGCGCGCGCCTGCTGCGGCGTCTGGTGGTGGTAGGACGGACGTTTCGCGCGCTCGATCATGTCGAGCACCTGGGCGATCTTCGGATTCAGCGGCATCGGCAAGCGGGCGCGAGAACGGCGCGGGAACGGTCGACAAGCGCCGTATCATGCCACGCCCGCGTCATACGAGCTGCACGAGCTGCTTGCCGAAGTTGCGGCCTTTCAGCATCCCGAGGAACGCTTCGGGCGCGCGCTCGAGCCCGTATGCGATCGACTCGCGGTAGTGCAGGTGTTTCGACGCGACGAGCTCGGTCAGCTCCGCGAGCGCGGGCGGCCACGCGTCCGGATGCTCGAACACGATGAAGCCCTGCATTTTCAGCCGCGAGCGCAGGATCAGCGCCGGCGCCGCCAACGGCGCGCTCGCGCCGTCGTACGCGGCGATCATCCCGCACACGGCGATGCGGCCGAACGCATTCATCCGCGCCATCGTCGCGTCGAGCACCGCGCCGCCGACGTTCTCGAAGCACCCGTCGACGCCGTCGGGCGTCGCGGCCGCGAGGTCGTCGACGAGCCGGCCTGCCTTGTAGTCGACGCACGCGTCGAAGCCGAGCGCCTCGACGACGTAGCGGCACTTGTCCGGACCGCCCGCGATGCCGACCGCGCGGCACCCGGCGCGCTTCGCGAGCTGCCCGACGACGCTGCCAACCGCGCCGCTCGCTGCGCTCACGACGACCGTTTCGCCCGCCTTCGGCACGATGATCCGGTTCAGCCCGTACCACGCGGTGACGCCCGGCATCCCGGTCACGCCGAGGCTCGCCGACAGCGGCACGCGCGACGTGTCGACCTTGCGCAGCCCGTGGCCGTTCGACGTGCCGTATTCCTGCCAGCCGAGCGTGCCGACCACGCGATCGCCGACCGCGAACCCGGGGTGCCGCGACTCGATCACCTCACCCGCAGTGCCGCCGATCATCACTTCGTTCAGCGGCTGCGGCGGCGCATACGACTTCGCGTCGTTCATGCGGCCGCGCATGTACGGATCGAGCGACAGGAAGTGATTGCGCACCCGCACTTCGCCGTTGGCGAGCGGCGCGAGCGGGGTCTCGACGAGCCGGAAGTTGTCGACGCTCGCCGCGCCCTGCGGACGCGATACGAGCAGGATCTGACGATTGACGATGCTCATCGCTGCCTCCAGTCCCATGCCTCGCGGCCGCGCGGAATGCGCGCCGCAAGAAGAAACGGCCCTGCCGGACAGGCAGGGCCGCACGTCGCCGCGCTTACGCGTCGCTCGGGCCGGGCTGGGCGTCCGGCGCCGTGCGGTTGCGTTGCCGGCGGATGTCGCGGCCCACCGCCAGCCGCCGCATGTACTTGAACGTGCCGAGCGCCTTCGCGACGAAGTTGCCTTCGCTGTCGCGCACTTCGCCTTCGCAATAGGCCATCGTCGTCGAGCGATGCATCACGCGCCCGTAAGCGCGCAACTCGCCGCGCCCCGGCTGCATGAAGTTCACCTTCATCTCGACCGTGACGACGCCGATGCCGTCGTCGGTCAGGCTGCGCGCCGCCATCGCGAGCGCGATGTCCGCGAGCGTCATCGTCACGCCGCCGTGCGCGATGCTCCACGTGTTCATGTGCCGCTCCTCGAGCGACAGCACGATCTCGCTCGCCCCGTCCTTCGCGGACACGAGCTGCACGCCGAGCATATCGACGAACGGGCTTTCGATCTGCGGGCCACCCGCCTGCTGTGCCGCGCCGCTCATCATGCCGCGTCGACGATGTAGTCGACGCACTCGCGCGATTCGGCCACCGCGACGACGAATTTCTTCACTTCCTGGTGAACCGGGTGCACCTGGTACGCGTCGAGCGCGGCCTTGTCCGCGAAATCGGACACGAGCACGATGTCGGCGGTCGCGTCGAGGCCCGGCGTCGCGAGACCGACTTCGAGATGAAGGACGCCCGGCACGAGGTCGCGGCAGCCTTCGAGCTTTTCCTTCAGCTTCAGCGCGTTCTGCGCGCGCGTCGCGCCTTCGGCCGATTCTTTCAACTTCCACATGACGATATGTCGGATCACTTCGTTCGCTCCAGTTTCAGGTCGTGATGGTTTGCCATTGTGGCCCAAACCTCGTCGACCGGGAATCCTGCCCCACCCGGCTCGCCAGCCGGATGGACGGGCAGGCGCGAGCCTGCATCTTCCGCGCCGGTTGGCTACACTGCCGACTTGTCCCCGTTATACGAAACGCACGCCATGAATCGCCCGCCCTATCTCGCGCACGCCGCGCTGCTGGAACTGGCCCGCCAATCGGCCGCCGTGTCGTCGTCGTGCACGTGCACGAAAACGCCGCTCGCCGGATGGACGAGCCTGCCGCTGTCGCTGCCGGAAGATCAACTGGAAGCGGTCGGAACGCTCGTGGCGCCGGACGAGACCGACGAACCGACCTTCGACGAATATCATCCGGCCGGAACGCGCTACTGGTCGGCGGATGCGCCGATCGCCGCGCGTCATTTCCCGTACAACCGCAGCAACGTCTGCCGGTGCCGGCCATGCGGGCGCGTGTACCTGCGCTACCAGGAAGGCGGCGGCTACTTCATCGACCAGCGGATTCGCGCACTGAATCCGGAACTGATCGTCGATGCGGGCGGTTGACGCTTTCGCATCGCGCCATCACGCGACCCGGCCCAATCGCCGTCAATGCGCGACGACGCGGTTTCGCCCTTCCCGTTTCGCCTGGTACAACCGTTCGTCGACCACGCGCAGCAACGCGTCGACCGTGCTCCCGTCGACCCCGTATTGCGCAACGCCGACACTGACCGTCACCTGCACGCGCTTGAAATCGAGCCCGAACGGCGAACTCGAGATCGACGAGCGCACGCGCTCGGCCGTCATCCGCGCGCCTTCGAGCGGCATCTCCGGCAGCAGCGCCATGAACTCCTCGCCGCCGACCCGCGCGAGCCCGCCGGCCGGCCGGACCACGAACTCGTCGCCACCGCCCCGCGCGGTCCCGCTCCCCGGCCGGATCGCGTCGAGGCACTGGCGCACGACGCCGCGCAGCACCTCGTCGCCGATCTGGTGCCCGTACGCATCGTTGATGTTCTTGAAATTGTCGAGATCGAGTGCAAGCAGGCAGAACGGCGTGCCGTCGCGTTCCGCGCGCTGGATCTCGCGTTCGACGAGGCCGATGAACTGCCGGCGGTTCGACGCGCCCGTCATCGGATCGGTCGCGGCCATGTATTCGAGCTTCTGGTTCGTGCGCCGCAGCTCCTGCAGCGCGCTCTCGGTGCGCGCCATCGATTCCGACAGCCGGCTCATCAGGTCTTCCTGGCTGTAGATCGCCGAGAACGAGCGCGTCGTCTGCAGCGCCTGCACGACGCCGTAGCTGAGCAGGAAGAAGCCGCCCGCGAAAATCGCGTGCGCGAGCCACCACATGTGATTCCACGGCTTGCCGAGAATGAACGCGAGCGACGACAGCGCGAACGCCATGATCGACACGCCGTAGATCACCATCAGCGGCGAACGGATTCGCCGCGCGAGCAGCACGGCGACGTTCAGCAGCGAGAACACGAGCGCGCCGCCTTCCATCGACAGCCGCGTGCCCGGCGCGCCCGCGACCGGCGAATACGCGACATACGCAACCGCTGCATCGACGACCAGGAAGAACACGATCCACGGCAGCCACGTGCGCACGCTCGTGCGCTTGTCGAAGCGATCGGGCGGACGGGAATAGGACAACAGGCCGGTGAGCAGCAGGATCGACATCACGAGCCGCGACGCGGGCCCGTACAGCAGGAACAGCCAGATATTGTGATGCGCCATCCCGGTGAATGCACCGTGCAGCGCGTAGATCATCGCGAAGCCGAGAAAGCCGAGTGTCAGCCAGCGCAGCAGCGGTTCGCCGGACGACCGGTAGCACACCCAGGTCACGTAGGTGACGAACCCGCCCTCGAGGGTCGCGGCCGCAATCGCGATTTCATGGAACGCGTGGCTCTCGAACACGGCGTGCGGGTCGCTGAAGAACCACAGATAGGCGATCAGATAGGCGGGCAGCAACGCGAATCCGACCAGCAGGCATTTCGCGTAGAGCCTCGCGGCCGCGCTGACGACGCGCGGCGGCTCGCTTGCGGTGTATGTCGTGCTCAATTCGGCCCCCGATCGATCCGCTGCGTTGTTCGAATGCGAAAGACGCCGGACCACGACACACCGCCCGCCCCCCGCTTACGGGGCATGCGCGGCGACCGTCCGCGCGACGCGCTATCCGGCCCCTAATACCGAAAGGCAAATGTCAGAGCAAGTATAGGTGGGGCAAATCGTTTGACAAGTAAGGGGAAACGGCATCGGTATGACCGCGCGGATTGATTCTCGTCCGTATCGGATCGCACGGATCGGACACATTGTCGTATGCGGGTCGAGGCTCCCACTCGCGCCGCTGCGCAGCCGGCGTTCGAACACGCACGCCGGCTGCGCCAAGGTCAGACGATCTCGAACAGGCCGGCCGCGCCCTGCCCGCCGCCGATGCACATCGTGACGACCACGTACTTCACGCCGCGCCGCTTGCCTTCGATCAGCGCATGGCCCGTCAGGCGCGCGCCCGACACGCCGTACGGATGGCCGACCGCGATCGCGCCGCCGTTCACGTTCAGGCGATCCTCAGGAATCCCGAGCGTGTCGCGGCAGTACAGCACCTGCACCGCGAACGCTTCGTTCAGTTCCCACAGGCCGATATCGTCGACCTTCAGCCCCGCCTGCTTCAGCAGCTTGGGCACCGCGAACACGGGGCCGATGCCCATCTCGTCCGGCTCGCAGCCGGCCACCGCGAAACCGCGGAATACGCCGAGCGGCTGCAGCCCGTCGCGCTGCGCGGCGTCCGCGCTCATCACGACGCAGGCCGACGCGCCGTCCGAGAACTGGCTCGCGTTGCCGGCGGTGATCACGCCGCCCGGCACGGCCGACCGGATCTTCGACACGCCTTCGAGCGTCGTGTCCGGGCGGATCCCTTCGTCGGCCGATACCGTCACTTCCTTCGTGAACAGGCGGCCCGTGGCCTTGTCGGCGATGCCCGCGAGCACCGTGATCGGCACGATCTCGTCGCGAAAGCGTCCGGCTTCCTGCGCGGCCGCGGCACGCAGTTGCGACTGCACGCCGTACTCGTCCTGCCGCTCCTTCGAGATGCCGTAGCGCTTCGCGACGTTCTCCGCCGTCTGCAGCATGTTCCAGTAGATCTCGGGCTTGTGCTGCGCGAGCCAGCCTTCCTGGATCATGTGGTGGTTCATCTCGTTCTGCACGCACGAGATCGATTCGACGCCGCCCGCGACGTACGCTTCGCCTTCGCCCGCGATGATCCGCTGCGCGGCCAGCGCGATGGTCTGCAGCCCCGACGAGCAGAAACGGTTCACCGTCATCCCCGGCACGCTCACCGGCAGCCCTGCGCGCAAGGCGATCTGCCGCGCGATGTTCGCGCCGGTCGCGCCTTCGGGGTTCGCGCAACCCATGATCACGTCCTCGACGCGCGCGGGGTCGAGCTTCGCGCGTTCGAGCGCGGCCGCGACCACGTGGCCGCCGAGCGTCGCGCCATGCGTCATGTTGAAAGCACCGCGCCAGGATTTCGCCAGCGGCGTGCGGGCGGTCGATACGATTACGGCTTCGGTCATGCGAGTCTCCTTCGGTCCTGCTTCGTGTCCTGCGTCGAATGGGAATGCGCTACGCCGCCGGGCGCGCGCCCGCGGACGTCACATGAGCGACGCCCGCTGCCTGCATCTGCTGCCATGCGTGGGCGAGCGACCCGTTCAGGTCGATCGCGCGGCACGCATCGTTGATCACCGCGGCGTCGAAACCGGCCGCGCGCGCGTCGAGCGCCGACCACGCGACGCAATAGTCCGTCGCGAGCCCGCAGCACCACACGCGCTTCGCGCCGAGCTCGCGCAGATAGCCCGCGAGCCCCGTGCGCGTCGTGCGATCCGCTTCGACGAATGCGGAATAGCTGTCGACCTGCGCGTCGCCGCCCTTGCGGATGACGAGCCGCGCATGCGGGATGTCGAGGTCGCGATGCAGCGCCGCACCCTCGGTGTCCTGCACGCAGTGCACCGGCCACAGCACCTGCTCGCCGTACGGCAGCGCGAGCGTGGAGAACGGTTCGCGGCCCGGATGGTTGGCCGCGAACGACACGTGCTCGCGCGGGTGCCAGTCCTGCGTCAGCACGACCTGGTCGAAGCGCTGCGCCAGGGCGTTGATCACCGGCACGACCGCGTCGCCGTCGGGCACCGCGAGCGCGCCGCCCGGCATGAAGTCGTATTGCACGTCGATCACGAGCAGTACGTCGTCGGTGTGTCTCATTGCGTTTCTCCGGGTGTGCGTCGCGCCGCGATCCGGCGCGTCAGCCGTTGAACCCGCGGCCGGCCTTCGCGAGCTCCGCGATCGACGGCGCGAGCTGCCATGCGTCGCCGTTCGGCGCGGCCGCGTAGCGGCGAATCGCGCGCTCGACGTTGTAGAGGCCGACCGCGTCCGCGTACAGCATCGGGCCGCCGCGCCACAGCGGGAAGCCATAGCCGGTCAGGTAGACCATGTCGATGTCGGACGCCTTCGACGCGATCTTCTCCTCGAGGATCTTCGCGCCTTCGTTCACCAGCGCGAACACGAGCCGCTCGACGATCTCTTCGTCGCCGATCTTGCGCCGCTCGACGCCGCGCTCCTTCGAATACGCGACGACCATCTCGTCGACGAGCGACGACGGCTTTGCCTTGCGCTCGCCCGGCACGTAGTCGTACCAGCCGGCGCCCGTCTTCTGGCCGAAGCGGCCCTGCTCGCACAGGCGGTCGGCGATCTTCGAGTACTGCAGGCCGGGCTGCTCGACATAGCGGCGCTTGCGGATCGCCCAGCCGATGTCGTTGCCGGCGAGGTCGCTCATCCGGAACGGGCCCATCGCGAAACCGAATTTCTCGATCGCGCGATCGACCTGCGCGGGCAGCGCGCCCTCCTCGAGCATGAAGAGCGCCTGGCGGATGTACTGCTCGATCATCCGGTTGCCGATGAAGCCGTCGCACACGCCCGACACGACCGCCGTCTTGCGGATCTTCTTCGCGACCGCCATCACGGTGGCGAGCACGTCCTTCGCGGTCTGCGCGCCGCGCACGACCTCGAGCAGCTTCATCACGTTCGCCGGGCTGAAGAAGTGCATGCCGACGACATCCTGCGGGCGCTTCGTGAACGCCGCGATCTTGTCGACGTCGAGCGTCGACGTATTCGACGCGAGGATCGCACCCGCCTTCGCGACTTCGTCGAGCTTCCTGAACACCTGCTCCTTCACGCCGAGCTCCTCGAACACGGCCTCGACGATCAGGTCGGCATCCTTCAGGTCGTCGTAGGACAGCGTCGGCGTGATCAGCGCCATGCGCGCGTCGAGCTTCTCCTGCGTGAGCTTGCCCTTCTTCACCTGCGCGTCGTAGTTCTTGCGGATCGTCGCGACGCCGCGCTCGAGCGCTTCCTGTTTCGTTTCGAGCAGCGTGACGGGCAGCCCTGCGTTCACGAAATTCATCGCAATGCCGCCGCCCATCGTGCCCGCGCCGATCACGCCGACCCGGCGAATCTCGCGCAGCGGCGTATCGGACGGCACGTCGGGAATCTTGCTCGCCGCGCGCTCACCGAAGAACGCATGCCGCAGCGCGCGGCTTTCCGGCGTCATCATCAGCGCGACGAACCCTTCGCGCTCGGCGATGCTGCCCTTGTCGAAGCCGTGCAGCACGCCGGCCTCGATCGCGTCGATGCACTTGTGCGGCGCGGGGAAATTCGGTGCCGCGGCCCGCGCCGAATTGCGCGCGAACTGGATGAAGCCCGCGGCGTTCGCGTGGACGATCTTGCGATCGCGCACGCGCGGATGCGGCCCCTTCTGCGCACCCGCCTTGCGCGCGAACGCGACGGCCGCGTCGAGCAGGTCGCCGTCGGCCATTTCGTCGAACAGCCCGCTCTTCGCGAGTTGCTCCGACGGCACGGGCGCGCCCGACACGATCATGTTCAGCGCGGTTTCGAGCCCCACCGCGCGCGGCAGGCGCTGCGTGCCGCCCGCGCCCGGCAGCAGGCCGAGCTTGACCTCCGGCAGCGCGACCTGCGCGCCCGGTGCCGCGACACGGTAGTGCGCGCCGAGCGCGAGCTCGAGGCCGCCGCCCATCACGACGCTGTGCAGCGCCGCGACGACGGGCTTCGCGCTCGCCTCGACCGCGCGGATCACGGTGTGCAGCGTCGGCTCCTGCAGCGCCTTCGGCGTATTGAATTCGGTGATGTCGGCGCCGCCCGAGAATGCGCGTCCCGCGCCGGTCAGCACGATGGCCGTGACCGACGGGTCCTGCGCGGCGCGATCGAGGGCGTCCATGACGCCCTGACGGGTCGACAGGCCGAGCCCGTTGACGGGCGGATTGTTGAGCGTAAGGACGGCCACGCCGTCGCGAGTCGAGTAATCCACTGCCATCTGCCTGCCTCCATGCATCGCGCGCCGGGGTGGCTGCGCTTCATTGTGCGCGGTCGAACAGCCGCATGTCCGGTTGAACGCAGGCAGCATACAACGAAAAAGCACGGTCGTTCAATTTGAATTTGAACGCGATTCGGGGGAGGAACAACTGCTAGCAGATCGCCGTCGGCAACACGTAATCGCGGAACGTTTCGCGCAGCTTCAGCTTCTGCAGCTTGCCGGTCGCGGTGTGCGGCAGCGAGTCGACGAACACGACGTCGTCGGGAATCCACCATTTCGCGACCTTGCCTTCGTAGAACGCGAGCAGTTCCTCGCGGCTCACGTCGGCGCCGTCCCGCAGGACGACGACCAGGAGCGGGCGCTCGGTCCATTTCGGATGCGCACAGGCGATGCAGGCGGCCTCGGCCACGCCCGGGTGCGCGATCGCGACGTTCTCGATGTCGATCGAGCTGATCCACTCGCCGCCCGACTTGATCACGTCCTTGCTGCGGTCGGTGATCTGCAGGAAGCCGTCGGGGTCGATCGTCGCGACGTCGCCGGTCGGGAACCAGCCGTCCGACAGCGGCGACGTATCGCCGCGAAAGTAGTGGTCGATCACCCACGGGCCGCGCACCTGCAGTTCGCCGAACGCGACGCCGTCCCACGGCAGATCGTGGCCGTCCTCGCCGACGATGCGCATGTCGACGCCGCAGATCACGCGCCCCTGCTTCTCGAACAGCTTGCGCTGCGCGTCGAGCGGCCGCTGCGACTGCGCCCAGTTGAGCTTCGCGAGTGTGCCGAGCGGCGACAGTTCGGTCATCCCCCACGCATGGATCACGCGCACGCCGTATTCGTCCTCGAAGGTGCGCAGCATCGCGGGCGGGCACGCGGAGCCGCCGATCACCGTGCGGTTCAGCGTCGAGAAGCGCACGCCGGCCTCGCGCATGTAGTTGAGCAGGCCGAGCCACACGGTCGGCACGCCCGCGGAGAACGTCACGCGCTCGGCTTCCATCAGCTCGTACAGCGATTTCCCGTCGAGATCCTTGCCGGGAAGCACGAGCTTGCCGCCCGTGAGCGGCACCGCGTACGGCAGCCCCCACGCGTTGACGTGGAACATCGGCACGACGGGCAGCACGGCGTCCATCGCGGACAGGTTCATCGCGTCGGGCAACGCGGCGCCGTACGCGTGCAGCACGGTCGAGCGATGCGAATACAGCACGCCCTTCGGGTTGCCGGTCGTGCCCGACGTGTAGCAAAGCCCCGACGCCTGCTGCTCGTCGAGGCGCGGCCAGTCGTAGCGGCCGTCCTCCGCTTCGACGAGCGTTTCGTAGCACAGGAACGGCGTCGTGCCGGACGGCAGGTGCGCGGCGTCCGTCATCGCGACCCAGCCCTTCACGTGCGGGCATTGCGGCGCGATCGCATCGACGAGCGGCGCGAAATTGAGGTCGAAGAATACGTAGCGGTCTTCCGCGTGATTGACGATGTACGCGATCTGCTCGGGGAACAGGCGCGGGTTGATCGTGTGGCACACGGCACCCATGCCGCCGATCCCGTAATACGCTTCCAGATGCCGGTAGCCGTTCCACGCCAGCGTGCCGACGCGATCGCCGGTTTCGACGCCGAGCCGCGCGAGCGCCTGCGCCAGTTGCTTCGCGCGGCGTTCGCAATCGCGGTACGTGTAGCGATGCAGATCGCCTTCCACGCGCCTCGACACGATCTCCGTGTCGCCGGCATGCCGCGCGGCATGAGAAATCAGCGAGGACACCAGCAACGGCAGGTCCATCATCTGGCCCAGCAACGGCTTACCCATCGTCTTGTTCTCCGTGAGGATGCGAATCGGCGACCAGCCTCTGCGGCGCGCCCGTCAGCGGCCCCGGACGGGCGTCGCGCAAGGCGCGCGGGCCACCATGCGGGCGGCGCGGCGCCGCCTTACAATATCGGCTTACCCAGAGGCGCTCAACATGTCGTTTTCCCGAAGCGCAGCCGATACGGCTGACACCCTCCCCGAGCTCGCCGCCACGCTCGGCGCGCCCGCCGCCGGCGCGTTCGTCGCGCTCGGCGACGCGTTTCATACGCGGCTGCCGGCCGCGCCGCTGGCCGCGCCGTACGTCGTCGGCTTTTCCGGCGAAGTCGCGCAACTGCTCGACCTGCCGCCGTCGCTCGCCGCGCTGCCCGGCTTCGCCGAGCTGTTCGCCGGCAACCCGACGCGCGACTGGCCCGCGCACGCGATGCCGTACGCATCGGTCTATTCCGGCCATCAGTTCGGCGTGTGGGCGGGCCAGCTCGGCGACGGCCGCGCGCTGACGATCGGCGAGCGCGCCGGCACCGACGGCCGCCGCTACGAATTGCAGCTGAAAGGCAGCGGCCGCACGCCGTATTCGCGGATGGGCGACGGCCGCGCGGTGCTGCGCTCGTCGATCCGCGAATTCCTGTGCTCGGAAGCGATGCATCACCTCGGCATCCCGACCACGCGCGCCCTGACGGTGATCGGTTCCGACCAGCCGGTGGTGCGCGAGGAAATCGAGACGTCGGCCGTCGTCACGCGCGTGTCGGAGAGCTTCGTGCGCTTCGGCCACTTCGAGCACTTCTTCTCGAACGATCGCCCCGACCTGCTGCGCCAGCTCGCCGATCACGTGATCGACCGCTTCTATCCGGATTGCCGCCACGCCGACGATCCTTACCTCGCGCTGCTCGAAGCCGCGACGCTGCGCACGGCGGATCTCGTCGCACAGTGGCAGGCCGTCGGCTTCTGCCACGGCGTGATGAACACCGACAACATGTCGATTCTCGGCGTGACGATCGACTACGGCCCGTTCGGCTTCGTCGATGCGTTCGATGCGAACCACATCTGCAACCATTCGGACACGAACGGCCGCTATGCGTACCGGATGCAGCCGCGCATCGCGCACTGGAACTGCTACTGCCTCGCACAGGCGCTGCTGCCGCTGATCGGGCTGCAGCACGGCATCGCCGACGACGATGCGCGCGCCGAGCGCGCGGTGGACGACGCGCAGGCCGTGCTCGCGAAGTTCCCCGAACGCTTCGGTCCCGCGCTCGAACGCGCGATGCGCGCGAAGCTCGGCCTCGAGCTCGAACGCGAGAACGATGCCGAACTCGCGAACAAGCTGCTCGAGACGATGCATGCGAGCCATGCGGACTTCACGCTGACGTTCCGCCGGCTCGCACAGATCTCGAAGCACGACGCGAGCCGCGACGCGCCGGTGCGCGACCTGTTCATCGACCGCGACGCGTTCGATGCGTGGGCGAACCTCTACCGCGCGCGGCTGTCCGAGGAAACGCGCGACGACGCGGCACGCGCGGCCGCGATGAATCGCGCGAACCCGAAATACGTATTGCGCAACCATCTGGCCGAAGTCGCGATCCGGCGCGCGAAGGAAAAGGATTTTTCGGAAGTCGAGCGGCTCGCGCAGATCCTGCGACGGCCCTTCGACGAACAACCCGAGCATGAAGCGTACGCGGCGTTGCCGCCCGACTGGGCCGGGTCGCTCGAAGTGAGCTGCTCGTCCTGAAGCCCGCCACCCGCGCGTATCGACCGACCGATCAGGAGAACCCCCATGTCCCACGATTCCGACGACAAGACCTTCCCGTACCAGAAGGACGACGCCGAACTGCGCCGGCGGCTCACGCCGATGCAGTACGAAGTCACGCAGCACGCGGCGACCGAGCGTGCGTTCACCGGCGAATACACCGACACCGAAGACACCGGCATCTACAAGTGCGTCGTCTGCAGCACGCCGCTGTTCGAATCCGGCGCCAAGTTCCACTCGGGCTGCGGCTGGCCCAGCTACTTCAAGCCGCTCGACGGCGAGGTGATCGACGAGAAGATCGACTACTCGCACGGGATGGTGCGCGTCGAGGTCCGCTGCAACCACTGCGGCGCGCATCTCGGCCACGTGTTCGAGGACGGCCCGCGCGACAAGACCGGTTTGCGGTACTGCATCAATTCGGCTGCGTTAAACTTCGAGTCCCGACCCGAAAACGAATGAGCGGCGCCGGGCGGATCGGCGGGGCACCCCGCGCCGCCGCCCCGATCCGCTCCGGCGGTGCCTGGCGGGTCCCTACAACGGTGAAAGGCCGCGCAAGCGGCCTTTCACGCAGCTGCGAGCGCCATGAAATTCCTGTTCGATCTGTTTCCGATCATCCTGTTTTTTGCCGCCTTCAAGGTCTGGGGCATCTTTACCGCCACCGCCGTCGCGATCGTCGCGACGCTGGCCCAGGTCGCGTGGGTCGCCTTCCGGCACCGGAAGGTCGATACGATGCTGTGGGTCAGTCTCGGCGTGATCGTCGTTTTCGGTGGCGCCACCCTCGTCCTGCATGACGAGAAATTCATTCAATGGAAACCGACTGTGCTGTACTGGCTGTTTGCGATCGGGCTGCTCGCCGCGCGCTATGCGTTCGGCAACAACCTGATCGAGAAGATGATGGGCAAGCAGCTCACGCTGCCGCACCCCGTGTGGGACAAGCTGAACGTCGCCTGGGCGCTGTTCTTCGCGGTGCTCGGCGTCGCGAACCTGTACGTCGTGCACAACTTCACCGAGTCGCAATGGGTGAACTTCAAGCTGTTCGGCACGACGGGCGCGATGGTCGTGTTCATCATCCTGCAGAGCCTGTGGCTCACGAAATACCTGAAGGACGAATGACATGACGGACGCCTTTCTCCACGCGTCGCCCGACGAACGCATCGCGCTGATCGAAGCGCGCCTCACCGCATCGCTCGCCCCGCTGTCGCTCACCGTACGCGACGACAGCGCGCAGCACGCGGGCCACGCCGGCGCGGCCGCAGGCGGCCACTTCACGGTCACGATCGTGTCGGCCGCGTTCGCGGGCAAGCCGCGCGTCGCGCGGCACCGGCTGGTGTATGATGCGCTCGCTGATGCGATGCAGCGCGGCATTCACGCGCTCGCGATCGTGGCTTACACGCCCGAAGAATTCAACGAATCTTCAATCTAGTCTCATTAGGAATTCCCGATGATCCTGAAATCCCCCCGCCTGTGGGTCGCGGCGGCTGCTTTCGCAGCGGCACCGGCATTTGCCCAGAACATCGCCGTCGTCAACGGCACGCCGATTCCGAAGTCGCGCGCCGACGCGATGGTCGCCCAGCTCGTGCAGCAAGGCCAGACCGACAACGCGCAGCTGCAGCAGGCCGTGCGCCAGGAACTCGTGAACCGCGAAATCCTGATGCAGGAAGCCATCCGTGAAGGCATCCCGAACCGTCCGGACGTGAAGGCGCAGGTCGCCGTCGCGCAGCAGACCGTCGTGCTGCGTTCGATGATCGAGAGTTTCCTGAAGAAGAACCAGCCGACCGACGCGGAAGTGAAGGCGCGCTACGACGACCTCGTCAAGGGCGCCGGCGGCAACCGCGAATACCACCTGCACCACATCCTCGTCAGCGACGAGCAGCAGGCGAAGGACCTGATCGCGAAGATCAAGGCCGGCGCGAAGTTCGAGGATCTCGCGAAGCAGTTCTCGAAGGATCCGGGTTCGGGCAAGAACGGCGGCGATCTCGACTGGTCCGACCCGAAGGCGTACGTGCCGGAATTCGCGGCGGCCGCGCAGAAGCTGCAGAAAGGCCAGATGACCGACACGCCGGTGAAGACGCAGTTCGGCTGGCACATCATCCGCGTCGACGACATCCGCGACATCGCGCCGCCGCCGCTCGAGCAGGTGAAGGCACAGATCGCGCAGCAGCTCGTGCAGCAGAAGCTGCAGGCGTTCGAGGAAGGTCTGCGCCAGCAGGCCAAGGTGCAGTAACGCCTCGCTGCGCCGCATACGAGAAAGCCGCTCCACGGAGCGGCTTTTTCTTTTTGCCGGCACGCGAAGCGCAGTGCCGCTACGCGTAGAACGACGCGTGATACCGCACTTCGCCCGCCGGGCTCGGCGCGGCGGCATCGAACGGCAGCACCATCAGGTATTCCGGCGGCGCCTGTGGAAACACGATGTTGCCTGCGGGCCCGAACCCGAAGCGCGCGTAATAGGCGGGCTCGCCGAGCACGACGCAGCCGCGCGCGCCGAGCCGGCGCAACGCGTCGAGCCCCGCACGCACGAGCCCCGCGCCGACACTCTGGCGCCGGCATTCGGGCAGTACCGCGAGCGGCGCGAGCCCGTACCAGCCCGATTCACCGCCGTCGCCGATCGTCCCGACCGTCCTGATCGTCACCGGGGAAAACGCGACATGCCCGATGATGCGCTCGTCGCGCTCCGCGACGAGCGACACGCCGAGCGCGCCGTCCGCACGCAGCGCGTCGACGATCCGTTGCTCGAACTGCCCGTGCTGCGGCGCGTCCGCGAACGCCGCGGCGATCACCCGGGCAACCGCCGCGACGTCGCTCGCGCGTTCGTCGCGCAGCGTGACGATCTCGACCGGTGCGTGCGGATCGAACATCAGCCGATCCAGCGGCGTGCGTTGCGGAACACGCGCATCCACGGGCTCGCTTCACCCCAGCTTTCCGGGTGCCAGCTCATCGTCACCGTACGATGCACGCGCTCCATGTGCGGCATCAGCACCGAGAAGCGGCCGTCGGCCGTCGTGACCGACGTGATGCCGGCCGGCGAGCCGTTCGGGTTGAACGGATAGCGCTCGGTTGCTTCGCCGCGGTGGTCGACGAAGCGCATCGCGACCGCGACGCGATCGATGTCGCCCTGTTGCGAGAAGTCCGCATAACCTTCGCCGTGCGCGACCGCGACCGGAATCCGCGAGCCTTCCATCCCCGCGAAGAAGATCGACGGCGATTTCTCGACTTCGACGAACGAGAAACGCGCCTCGAACTGCTCGGACTTGTTGCGCGTGAACTTCGGCCACGCTTGCGCACCCGGGATCATCGACGAGATGCTCGACAGCATCTGGCAGCCGTTGCAGATGCCGAGCGCGAACGTGTCGGGACGCGCGAAGAACGCCGAGAACATGTCGGCGAGATTCGCGTTGAAGCGGATCGTCTTCGCCCAGCCTTCGCCCGCGCCCAGCACGTCGCCGTACGAGAAGCCGCCGCATGCGACCGCACCCGCGAAATCGGCAAGATTCGCGCGCCCGGCCAGCAGGTCGCTCATGTGCACGTCGTGCGCATCGAAGCCCGCGCGGTCGAACGCGTAGGCCGTTTCGAGATGCGAGTTCACGCCCTGCTCGCGCAGGATCGCGACACGCGGACGCGCGCCCGTCGCGATGAAGGGTGCCGCGATGTCGTCGGCCGGATCGAAGCTCAGCACCGGCGAGATGCCCGGGTCGGCCACGTCGAGCAGCGCGTCGTATTCGGCATCCGCGCACGCGGGGTTGTCGCGCAGGCGCGCGATGCGCCAGCTCACTTCGCTCCATGCGCGATGGAGTTCGGCGCGCGGTGCGTCGAAAATCTTCTTCGCGTCGCGGTACACCTCGATCACGTCGCGATCGTTGACCGAGCCGATCACGTGCGAGCACGCCGACAGGCCGAACTCGCGCAGCGCGCCGAGCACCGCGTCACGGTCGGTCGCACGCACCTGCACGACGGCGCCCAGTTCCTCGGAGAACAGCGCGCGCAGCGTGCGATCCTCGCGGCGGCCGCTCGTCTGCTTCGCCCAGTCCTTCGCGTCGCCGTAGTCGGATTCGTGATTCGGGTCGAGCGTCAGCATGTCGACGTTCAGCGACACGCCGGCGTGGCCCGCGAACGCCATTTCGCACACCGTCGCCCACAGGCCGCCGTCCGAGCGGTCGTGGTACGCGAGCAGCAAGTCCCGCGCATTGAGCGACTGGATCGCGTTGAAGAAACGCTTCAGGTCTTCCGCGTCGTCGACGTCCGGCGTCGTGTCGCCAACCTGCTGCGTGACCTGCGCGAAGATGCTGCCGCCCATCCGGTTCTTGCCGCGGCCGAGATCGATCGCGATCAGCACGCTGTCGCCCGCGTCGGCGATGCGACGCAGTTGCGGCGTCAGGTGGCGGCGCACGTCCTCGACCGGCGCGAACGCGGAGATGATCAGCGACACCGGCGACACCACTTCCTTCGCGACGCCCTGCTCGTCCCACTTCGTCTTCATCGACAGCGAGTCCTTGCCGACCGGGATGCCGATCCCGAGCGCGGGGCACAGCTCCATGCCGATCGCCTTGACCGTGTCGAACAGCGCGGCGTCCTCGCCGGCCGTGCCGCACGCAGCCATCCAGTTCGCCGACAGCTTCAGCTTGTCGAGCGACGCGATCGGCGCGCTCGCGATGTTCGTGATCGCCTCGCCGACCGCCATGCGGCCCGAGGCCGGCGCGTCGATCACCGCGAGCGGCGTGCGCTCGGCCATCGTCATCGCCTCGCCCTTGAAGCCCGCGTAGTCGAGGGCGGTCACCGCGCAGTCGGCCACCGGCACCTGCCACGGGCCGACCATCTGGTCGCGCACCGACGTGCCGCCGACCGAGCGGTCGCCGATCGTGATCAGGAACGACTTGCTGCCGACCGTCGGGTGCTTCAGCACGTCGACCGCGACTTCCGACAACGCGATGCCCGTCACGTCGACCGGTGCGCGCTCGGTCGTGACGCGCGTGACGTCGCGATGCATGCGCGGCGGCTTGCCGAGCAGCACTTCCATCGGCATGTCGACCGGGTATTCGTCGGCGCCCGTCGCTTCGTCGTCGACGAGCTTCAGCTGGCGTTCGTCGGTCGCGACGCCGACCACCGCGAACGGGCAGCGCTCACGCGCGCAGATCGCCTCGAAACGCGGCAGGTCGGCCGGCGCGATCGCCAGCACGTAGCGCTCCTGCGCCTCGTTCGACCAGATTTCGCGCGGCGACAGGCCCGATTCCTCGAGCGCGACCTTGCGCAGTTCGAAGCGCGCGCCCTTGCCCGCGCCGTCGACGATCTCGGGGAACGCGTTCGACAGGCCGCCCGCGCCGACGTCGTGGATGCTCAGGATCGGGTTTTCCGCGCCGAGCTGCCAGCAGCCGTTGATCACTTCCTGCGCGCGCCGCTCGATTTCCGGGTTGCCGCGCTGCACCGAGTCGAAGTCGAGCTCGGCCGTGTTCGCGCCGGTCGCCATCGAGCTCGCCGCGCCGCCGCCCATGCCGATCCGCATGCCGGGGCCGCCGATCTGGATCAGCAGCGAGCCGGCCGGCACGTCGTGCTTGTGCGTGTGCTGATCCGCGATGTTGCCGAGGCCGCCCGCGATCATGATCGGCTTGTGATAGCCGTGCACCTTCCCGCCGACGTTCTGCTCGTACACGCGGAAATAGCCGCCGAGGTTCGGGCGGCCGAATTCGTTGTTGAACGCGGCGCCGCCGAGCGGGCCGTCGATCATGATCTGCAGCGGCGACGCGATGCGGTCCGGACGGCCGTACGGGCCGTGCGCGTCGTTCGGGTTGCGCTCGCCGACCGGCTGCGCTGCGTCGCGCGCGTTTTCCCACGGCTGGCGGGCGTCCGGCAGGTCGAGGTTCGACACGGTGAAGCCCGTGAGGCCGGCCTTCGGACGCGCGCCGCGGCCCGTCGCGCCTTCGTCGCGAATCTCGCCGCCCGCGCCGGTCGCCGCGCCCGGGAACGGCGAGATCGCCGTCGGGTGGTTGTGCGTCTCGACCTTCATCAGCGTGTGCGTGAGCTCGATGTGGCGGCCGTAGCGCTCGCCCGGCTCGCCGGCCGCGCCTGCGTTGCGCGGGAACCAGCGCTCGGCTTCGGCGCCGACCATGATCGACGAGTTGTCCGAATACGCGACGATCGTGCCCTGCGGGCTCAGCTTCTCGGTGTTGCGGATCATCGCGAACAGCGACATGTCCTGCGCTTCGCCGTCGATCGTCCACTGCGCGTTGAAGATCTTGTGGCGGCAGTGCTCGCTGTTCGCCTGCGCGAACATCATCAGCTCGACGTCGGTCGGGTTGCGTTCGAGCTTGCGGAACGCATCGACCAGGTAGTCGATCTCGTCGTCGGCGAGCGCGAGGCCCAGCTCGACGTTCGCGCGTTCGAGCGCGCCGCGGCCGACACCCAGCACGTCGACGGTCGACAGCGGCTTGGCCGGCAGTTCGTCGAACAGGTGCTTCGCGTCGTCGCGCGCCGCGACCACGCTTTCGGTCATCCGGTCATGCAGCGCGGCCGCGACGGCCGCGCGCGCGTCGTCCGACAGCGCCTTCTTGCCGCCGAGCAGGCCCGATTTCAGCGTGACCGTGAATTCGACGCCGCGCTCGATGCGGCGCACGTGCGTGAGGCCGCAGTGCCGGGCGATGTCGGTTGCCTTGCTCGCCCACGGCGAAACCGTGCCGAAGCGCGGCAGCACGACGAAGGTCTCGGCCGTGCCCTTGTCGGCCGCCGGCTCGAACGGCGCGCCGTAGTGCATCAGCGCGTCGATGCGCGCGCTGTCGTCGGCCGACAGCGGCTCGGCCGCATTGACGAAGTGCAGGAACTGCCCGCGCACCGCGACGATGTTGGCGTCGATTTGCCTGAGCGTGTCGAGCAGACGGGTTTGACGGAAATCGGAGAGGGCCGAAGCGCCGGGAAAACACGAGAAGTGAGCCATGGGCTGGACTGACGTCGATGAGTCGCGCGAGGTGGCGACGTGGGGCGAAAGGAAGGCCGTAATTATACCCGGAAGTCGGTCGCCCAAACCCGTCCGCGGCGCGCGCCGGGCGTGCCCGAACCGGTCGCGGGCCGCGCGCCGCCGGTTTGGCGCTATCATTCCGGGTTCACCGGGCCCCGCGGCCCGTCACGCGAATCACCCACCGGGCGGCCGGACGGCCGCCCGTCATCGAAGCAATCCATGGATGTCATCGTCATCGGCGGCGGAATCAGCGGCGTCGCCACCGCCTACCAGTTGCGCGCGGCCGGCCATCGCGTGTGCGTGGTCGAACGCCACGCGACCGTCGCGCAGGGAGCGACCTACGGCGACGGCGGCGCGCTGCTGCCGAGCCCGCTCGACGTCTGGTTCGGCCCGACCTTCATGCGCCAGCGCCAGCCGCGCGACAGCGGCATCGTCTACAAGCCCGGCTTCAACGGCGGCGTACGGCGCTTCGTCAAGCAGCTCGGCATGCTGCGCGAGCCCGACGCGTTCGCCGCGCAGTACGCGCGGCTGCGCCCGCTGATCGACGCGTCGCGCGACGCGCTCGCCGATATCGAGACCCGCCTCGAGCTCGAGTTCGAGCAGAAGCCCGGCATCCTGCACGTCGTGCGCGATCCGCGCGACTGGGAAGCGATGCAGCCCGCGCTCGACCTGCTGCGCACGCTCGACCAGCCGTACCGCGTGCTCTCCGCAGACGAATGCGCGGCACTCGAGCCCTCGGTGCCGGCCGAGCCCGGCTTCGCCGGCGGCGTGCTGCTCGAGACCGAGCGCACCGGGAATTGCCCGCTGTTCGCGAAACTGGTCAAGCAGACGCTCGACGAGCACGGCGTACAGTTCCGCTTCGGCGCGGAAGTCGCCGCGATCCGCGTCGACACCGGCCGCGCCGCGGTCGAGCTCGTCCCGCCCGGCGACCGCCTCGCGTCGAACGCCCGCGAGGTCGACGTGATTTCCGCCGACGCGATCGTGGTCGCCGCCGGCGCCGGCAGCCTGCCGCTGCTCGACCGGCTCGGCTGGCGCCTGCCGCTGCATCCGGTGCGGGTGCACACGCTGACCGCGCCGGTCGCCTACGAAGAACACGCGCCGCACCTGAACGTCATCGATTCGATCAAGCGCATCTCGATCACGCGCACCCACCAGCGGCTGCGCGTCGGCGGCGGCGCCGTGCTGCAGAGCCTGCCCGACACCGCGAAGCCGCTCGCCGAGCCGCTGTCCGAGGCTGCGCTCGCGTTGCTCGGCCAGGCCGTCCACGACTGGGTGCCCGGTGCCGCGAGGATCTCGGCCGCGCTGTCCTGGCAAGGTACGCAACTGCTGTCGCCGGACGGCCTGCCGGTCGTCGGTCCGACCCCGCATCCGCGCGTATTCGTCAATTTCGGGCACGGCCCGGCCGGCTGGGGGCTCGCGTGCGGGTCTGCTAAAGTGGTGACCGACTACCTGGGCGGCGACGTGCAGCACTGGCGCGCCGACACGCTCGCCGCGCTGAGCGCCGGGCGCTTCACGACCTGACCGGCCGCGCGGGCTCGCCCGGCGGCGCCGACCCTGCTGCCGCCATGACGCTCGCCCACCCCGCCCATCCCGCCCATCCGTTTCCCGCCCCTGAACCGATCGCGCTGCTGCGCGTCGCCGACCTGCGCACGGCCGAAGCCGATGCCGCCGCTGCGCTGCCGCCGCATACGCTGATGGGTCGCGCAGGCGCCGCCGCCGCGCGCTGGCTGTCCGAACGCGCGGCCGGCGACGACCGCCCCGTGTGGTTCGCGGTCGGCCCGGGCAACAACGGCGGCGATGCGCTCGTTGCCGCCGCGCACCTCCAGCAGCTCGGCGTCGCGACCCAGGCGTGGATGCCGGTGCCGGTGAAGCCCGACGACGCGCAATGGGCGCTCGGCCTCGCACGCGCCGCCGGCGTGCCGCTGTCGGCCACGCCGCCTGCTTCGCTCGACGGCTATGCGTGGGTGGTCGACGGACTGTTCGGCATCGGTCTCGGCCGCGCGCTCGACGACGCGTTCGCGGACCTCGCCGGGCGCATCGCCACCCGCGCGCGCAGCGGCGGCCGCGTGCTTGCACTGGATGTGCCGAGCGGCCTCGACAGCGATACGGGCCAGATCGTCGGCGCGGGCGTCGCCGTCGCCGCCACCCATACGCTCACTTTCATCGGCGCGAAGCCGGGCCTCTACACCGGCGAAGGCCGGGATCTCGCCGGCGCGATCGACGTCGAATCGCTCGACGTCGCGCCACCCGCCGCGCCCGCGGTGACGCTGAATGCCCCGGCACGGTTCGCCGCCGCCCTGCCCGCGCGCGCATTCGCGTCCCACAAGGGCACGTTCGGCAGTCTCGCCGTGCTCGGCGGCGACACCGGCATGTGCGGCGCGCCGATCCTGGCCGCGCGCGCCGCGCTGTTCGCCGGTGCCGGCAAGGTGCATGTCGGCTTCCTCGGCACCGGCGCACCGCCGTACGATCCGCCGTTCCCCGAGCTGATGCTGCACGCGGCCGACACCCTCGAGCTCGGCGCGATGACCGCCATCGCCGCAGGCTGCGGGCTGGGCACGCGCGAGGCCGCGGCGACGCTCGTGCGCGACCTGCTGGCGCACGGTGCGCCCACACTGCTCGATGCCGACGCGCTGAACCTCGTCGCGACGCATGCGGATCTCGCGGCCGCCGTCGCCACGCGCGGCGCGCACGGCCGCGCGTGCGTGCTGACGCCGCATCCGCTCGAGGCCGCGCGGCTGCTCGGTTGCGACACCGCGGCGATTCAGCGCGACCGCCTCGCGGCCGCGCAGGCGCTCGCCGCGCGCTTCGCGAGCGTCGTCGTGCTGAAAGGCTCGGGCACGGTGATTGCGGCGCCCGACGGCCGCATGACGGTCAACCCGACCGGCAACGCGGCGCTCGCCACGGGCGGCACCGGCGACGTGCTCGGCGGCCTGATCGGCGCGCTGCTCGCGCAACGCGTCGCGCCGTACGAAGCGGCGCTGGCCGGCGTCTACCTGCACGGCCTCGCGGCCGACACGCTGACCGCGAACGGAACCGGCCCGGCCGGACTCACGGCAGGCGAACTCGCGCCGATGGTGCGCACGCTGATCAATCGCCTTTTTTATGCGTCGCCGCGCGCCGACACATAACGCCGCTATACTGACTGCCCCGCCGCACGGCGGGCCCTCTCGTCCGCCGGCCTTCCGATCCCGATGAGCCGGCGCGGCATTCCTCCCGATTCACGCTTCACTCGAACCGCCATGACGCTGAATTCGCTCCCCGCCTGGACTGCCCTTCAATCCCACTTCGAACAGATCCGTCACGCCCGGCTGCGCGACTGGTTCGCGCCGGAGCACGACCGCGCGCCGACCCGCGCCGAACGCTTCACGATTCCGGGCGGCGGTCTCGCGGCCGATTTCTCGAAGAACCGCATCAACGACGAAACGCTGCGCCTGCTCGTCCAGCTCGCGCGCGACGCGGGCGTCGAGGCGCGCCGCGACGCGATGTTCGCGGGCGAAATCGTGAACCCGACCGAAGGCCGTGCCGCGCTGCACACCGCGCTGCGCGCGACCGATCCGCAAGCGCCGTTCCACGCGCAGGTGAGCGCCGAGCGCGCGAAGATGGCGACGTTCGCCCGCGCCGTGCGCAGCGGCACCTGGACGGGCTATACCGGCAAGCGCATCCGCCACGTGATCAACATCGGCATCGGCGGCTCCGATCTCGGGCCGAAGATGGTCGTGCACGCGCTGCACCACGTTGCGACGCCCGAAATTTCCACGCACTTCGTGTCGAACGTCGACGGCGCCGATCTCGCACGCGTGCTCGAACAGGTCGATCCCGAGGAAACGCTCGCGATCATCGTGTCGAAGACCTTCACGACGCTCGAGACGATGACGAACGCGCGCTCGCTGCGCGACTGGTTCGTCGCGCGCGGCTGCCCCGAGGACGCGCTTGCCAGGCACTTCGTCGGCGTGTCGGCGAACCCGGCCGAAGTCGTGAAGTTCGGCATCGCCGCGGACAACGTGTTCGAAATGTGGGACTGGGTCGGCGGCCGCTATTCGCTGTGGTCGGCGGTCGGGCTGTCGATCATGATCGCGATCGGCCCCGAGCAGTTCGACGAGCTGCTGGCCGGCGCGAACGACATGGACCGTCATTTCCGCGAAGCGCCGCTCGAGCGCAACCTGCCCGTGCTGCTCGGCCTGATCGGCATCTGGTACCGGAATTTCTTCGGTTCGCAGAGCTATCTCGTCGCGCCGTATTCGGAAGCGCTGCACTACCTGCCGTCGTACCTGCAGCAGCTCGAAATGGAGAGCAACGGCAAATCCGCGCGCCTGGACGGCACCTTCGTCGACTACCCGACGTCGGCCGTCACGTGGGGCGAGCCGGGCACCAACGGCCAGCATGCGTTCTTCCAGATGCTGCACCAGGGGCCGACGATCGTGCCGATCGACTTCATCGCGGTGCTGACGCCCGAGCATCCGCTCGCGAGCCACCACCCGAAGCTGCTCGCGAACTGCTTCGCGCAGAGCGAGGCACTGATGCTCGGCCGCACCCTCGAGGAAGCACGCAAGGTCGCGGGGCCGGGCAAGGAAGCGCTCGCGCCGCACCTGACGTTCCCGGGCAACCGCCCGACGACGACGCTGCTCGTCGATGCGCTGACGCCGCGCACGCTCGGCGCGCTGATCGCGCTGTACGAGCACAAGGTGCTGGTACAGGCAACGGTGTGGGACATCAATCCGTTCGACCAGTGGGGCGTCGAGCTCGGCAAGATTCTCGGCAAGGTGGTGGAAGCCGACCTGTCGGCCGAGTCGGTCGATCCGGCGAAGCACGACTCGTCGACCACTGCGCTGATCGCACGCGCACGCGCCGCGCTCAAGCGCTGACGCGCAACCGGCCGCGCATGCACGCGCGGCCGGGCCGTCGACGATCCGTCAGGCGCCGTGCTGTGCTGCGCGCGGCGCGACGATGCGCCCGGCGTCGAGCGTCACCGTCGTCGCGCAGCGGCGTGCAAGTTCGGCATCGTGCGTGACGAGCACGAGCGTTGCACCGTTCGTGCGGTTCAGTTCGAACATCAGGTCGATGACCGCATGGCCCGTGGCCGCATCGAGGCTGCCGGTCGGCTCGTCGGCGAAGAGGATCGCCGGGCGCGTGACGAATGCGCGCGCAAGCGCGACGCGCTGCTGCTCGCCGCCCGACAACAGCTTCGGATAATGCGCGGTGCGTTCGCCGAGACCGACCTGCACGAGCAGCGCCCGGGCGCGATCGACGGCATCGCGCGCACTGATGCCGCCCTGCAGTTCGAGCGGCAGCATCACGTTCTCGAGTGCAGTCAGGTGCGGCATCAACTGGAACGACTGGAATACGAACCCGACTGCGCCGTTGCGCAGCGCCGCGCGCGCGTCCTCGTCGAGCTGGTCGAGCGCGCGACCGAGCAGGCGAACCGTGCCGCTCGTCGCGCTGTCCAACCCCGCAAGCAGGCCGAGCAGCGTCGATTTACCCGACCCCGATGCGCCGACGATCGCGAGACTGCTGCCGGAGCGCACCGTCAGGTCGATGCCGTCGAGGATCGTCAGCTCGCCGGTTGCGTCGGCGACCCGCTTGCACACGTCATGGACTTCGATGATCGGATCGGTAATCTTGAACATGGACACGACATTTCGCTGGAAAAGACGCGCGGCGATGGCCGCACTGCTGAGCGGCGTGCTCGCCGCAACCGCGGCCGGCCTCGCTTGCGCCGCGACGACGCCGGCCGCGACATCGGGCCAGCCCGTGATCGTCGTGCTCGGCGACAGCCTGTCGGCCGAATACGGGCTGCCGCGCGACACCGGCTGGGTAGCGTTGTTGCGACAACGGCTCACGACCGAGCGAATCGATTATAGCGTCGCGAACGCCAGCGTCAGCGGCGACACCACCAGCGGCGGCCGCGCGCGGCTGCCTGCGGTGCTGCAGCGGCTCAAGCCGTCGATCGTCGTCGTCGAGCTCGGCTCGAACGATGCGCTGCGCGGCGTGCCGCTCGCGACGACCGAACAGAACCTGCGCGACATCATCGCCGACGCACAGCGCGCGCGCGCGAAGGTCGTGCTGGTCGGCATGTACGTGCCGCCCAACTACGGCCCGGACTACACGCAGAAGTTCCACGCCGTCTATACGCGGCTGTCGAAGGATCTCGGCGTGCCGCTCGTGCCGTTCCTGCTGGCCGGCATCGAGAACCGGCCCGAGATGTTCCAGGCCGACCAGATGCATCCGACGCAGCAGGCCCAGGGCATTCTGCTCGACAACGTCTGGCCGGCGCTGAAACCGCTGCTCGGCAAGCCGCGCGGCTGAACGCGCGCCGCGCCGGCAGCGTGCAAGCGCACGGCCAACAAAAATCTATGGTCAGCCCGATTTTTGCAAGCGAGGCAGCGTTGACCTAAAGTGGACTTGCTCGAATCTATCCGGGGTTGTGGATGGGAAAGATCCCGCCCCATGATGGGAGCCGCACCGGGCAAACCTCAAAAACCCCTCAGCATCGACATGCTGATTTTTGTGTCAGGTTACTTGCCCGGCCGTTGAGTCGTTTATGCCTTCACGTATCTCGCGTCGCAAAACCAGGTGTGACGACTGAAACTGAAGCTGTAAGCGATGGGAAGCGTCAGGCCGGCAGAGCCGCCGGCGCGCTTCGATAGTGTGTCCCTTTGGCGAGGATGGCCCAGGCGATCCTCGCCAATTTATTGGCCAGAGCGCAAGCCACCACGTTCGAGTGCCTTCGTGCCAGTAGACTGCGGACCCACACGCCCAAGGAATCCGTTCGGCGCTCGATGCGCAGCATGATGACCCGCGCACATTGCACCAGCAGTCTCCGCAAGCCTTTGTCGCCGCGCTTACTGATGCCCAATAACGTGGGTTTGCCGCCCGTGCTGTATTGCCGAGGTACCAAGCCGATCGACGCCGCGAACTGACGCGCTGAGCCGTATTGGCGGGCATCGCCCAATTCCGACATCAACACACTGGCAGTAATCGGGCCGATGCCGGGAATCTCCAGTAGCCGTTCGCTGCGTTCGTCTTCGTGCAGTTGCGTGAGCAGCTCGTGTTCGACCTGGCCGATCTGCTCGTCCAGATACTTGAAATGCGCCTGCAGGCGTTCGAGCACGGCCACCAGCCTGGGCGGCAACGCTTCCGCCTCCAGTACGGCCGGTAATCGCCGCATCACTGCCATGCCACGCGGTAGGCTGATACCGAACTCCAACAGAAATGCGTGAATCTGGTTGATCGTACCGGTGCGATTGCGCACCAGCGCCTCGCGCACGCGGTGCAACGCCGACACGACCTGCTGCGCTTCGTTACGCGGGCTCACGAAACGCATGCTCGGGCGCGAAGCGGCTTCACAGATCGCCTGAGCATCCGCGAAATCGTTCTTGTTGCCTTGCCGGAACGGCTTGACGAATTGGGGGGAGATTAACTTGGCCTCATGGCCTAGCGTTTGAAGTCGGCGTGCGATCCAGTGAGCACCGGCGCAGGCTTCCATTACCACGGTACAACTCGGAAAATTGCTCAGCAGCGTGAACATCTGATTGCGCGTGAGCTTCTTGCGCAACACCATCCTGCCCGACCCATCCTGCGCATGCAGGTGGAAGCAGTGCTTGCCGAGATCGATGCCGATCAGCGATACCGTGTCCATGATGGCCCCCAAAAGGACAAAATCCTCACTCAGCGTAGTCCACTGAGCGAGGATCGGGCTGACCATCCTATTAGCCCCGCTCGATGGCGGGGCTTTTTGCTGTCGACGCGGCGGAGATCAGTTCCCGCCGTCCTGCGCGGCATTCGCGGTCGAGCCGTACAGCTTCACCTTCGAGCGATCGCGCAGCGCGGCCAGATACGCTTCGCCTTCGCTCTGCGCGTCGACCTGCGCCATCTGCTGCTGCGCGGCCGCCAGTTGCTGCGGATCGACCGCCGAACCCGGGATCACCGCGTTCACGCGGTAGATCGCATAGCCGTCCGCGCCGAGATCGACACCGACGTAGGCCGGCAGCGTCTTCGCGTCGACCTTGTAGACGGCGCTCAGCGCAGCCGGCGTCAGGCCCTGCGACTGCGTACGCGATACCTTCTGCGCGGCCGCGAACCCGTCGGTCGACTTCGACTTCTGCAGTTCGGCGAGCTTCGCCGCGCCGTCCTTCTTCGCGAGTTCGGCAGCCTGCTCGGCGACCACCTTCTGGCGCACGACGTCCTTGATCGCGTCGAGCGCGGGCACGGCAGCCGGCTTGTAGTCGGTCACGCGCGCCGAGATCAGCGTGTTGTTGCCGACGTCGATCGCCTGCGTGTTGTTCTGGCTCTTCACCGAGTCGTTTGCGAACACGGCGGCCAGGAACTTCGGATTGTTCAGCGGGCTCGTCGGCGGCAACTGCGGATTCGGCGTCGGCGTGACGGTAGCCGTCTGGATCGTCAGCTTGTACTTGTCCGCGGCCGGCTGCAGCGTCTTCGCCTTTTCGTAGACGGTGGACGTGAAGCCTTCCGCGTTGTCCGTGAACGCCTTCGATGCATACTGCTGCTTCAGGTCGGCTGCGATCTGGTCCTTCACTTCCGCGAACGGCTTGACGGCCGCCGGCTTCACTTCCGTCGCCTTCAGGATGTGGAAGCCCAGATCCGACTGCACGACACCGCTCACGTCGCCTTGCTTGAGCGCGAACGCGGCATCGTCGAACGCCTTGCCGCCCGCCGTCGAGCCGCGCGTGATGAAGCCGAGGTCGCCGCCCTTCGCGGCCGACGGCGCATCCTGCGAGTCCTTCTGCGCGATCTGCGCGAACTGGTCCGGGTGCGCCTTCACGTCGGCCAGCAGTTGCTCGGCCTTCGTCTTCGCCGCGGTCTTGTCGGCCGCGCTCGCGCTGCCCGGTGCGGCGATGAAGATGTGGCTCACGCGCACCTGCGCTTCGGTGCGGAAGTGCGTCGGGTTATCGTCGTAGAACTTCCTGATGTCCGCATCGGTCGGCTGCGCGCTCGCGGCTGCTGCCGCGGGCGAATACACGAGGTACTGGATCGTCGCGGTCTCCGGCGTCGCGAAGCTCTGCTTGTGCGCGTCGTAGTACGCGGCGAGCTGCGCGTCGGTCGGCTGGACCTTCGCGGCGAAGTCGCTCGTCTTCAGCACGAGCGCCTGCACTTCGCGCTGCTGCGCGGCGAGTTCGGACAGGCGTTGCGCGAGGCTCTTCGGCGTGAATGCACTCGACACGATGCTGGCGGGAATCTGCTGCAGCGCGAGGCTGTAGCGCACGCGCTCCTGATACTGCTCGGGCGTCATCCCCTGGAACGACAGCAGTTGCGCATAGCGCTCGACGTCGATCGAACCGTCGGGTTTCTTCAGCGACGCGATCATCGGGTCACTCATCAGCGCGTCGCGCACGGCGTTGTCCGACGCGGTCAGGTGCAGACGTTGCGTCTCGTCGGCCAGCACGCGTTGCTGGATCAGGCCGTCGAGCACCTGCTTGCGGTGCTCGGGCGTATCGAACATCTTGATGTCGAACTGCCCGCCGAGCGCCTGGCGCGCCTGGTCGATCTGCTGGCGGAACGCGCCGTCGAATTCGACCCGCGTGATCTTGTGCCCGTTGACTGCCGCGACGTTCGCACTATCGTCGAAGAAGCCGCGGAAGCCTTGGATCCCGACGAAACCCAGCCCCGGCAACACGATCAGGAGCAGGAGCGCCATCATCAGGCGCTGGTGATTACGGAAGAAATCGAGCATGCGTGACGGGAAAATTGGACAAAACGCCCGATATTACAACAGCGGGCAGGAAAAAAGGCGAAACGGGAGGCGTCGGCCTGGCGGCGCCGGCGTTGCTGCAGCGCAAACAAAAATGCCCGCACGAGGCGGGCATTTATTGTCTTGGCGGAGCGGACGGGACTCGAACCCGCGACCCCCGGCGTGACAGGCCGGTATTCTAACCGACTGAACTACCGCTCCTTGGTCTGGCTGAATCAGGAAACTGGTGGGTGCTGAGGGGTTCGAACCCCCGACCTACGCCTTGTAAGGGCGCCGCTCTACCAGCTGAGCTAAGCACCCGTTTCCGATTCGTTCTGGCTGCGATCTGCGTTTCGGCATCAACAACCAGCGAGCCCCCTAGTCTAATCCATCCTTCAGAACTTTACCAGCCCTGAATCGCGAAATTTTTGCAGCGTCGATTTCGATCGGCGCGCCGCTCATAAAAAACCCGCGGCCATGCCGCGGGTTTCGTGAACAACCGTCACATCAGGCTCAGTGCTTGACGAATTCCGTCGAGCCGGCATCCTTCGTCGCATCGGCGACCGGTGCCGCCGCCTTCGCCTCTTCTTCCGGCGGCAGCGGGGTCGGCGAACGCTCGAGCGCGAGTTCAAGCACCTTGTCGATCCAGCGGACCGGCACGATCTCGATCGCGTTCTTCACGTTGTCCGGAATCTCGGCCAGATCCTTGACGTTCTCTTCCGGGATCAGCACGAGCTTGATGCCCCCGCGATGCGCCGCGAGCAGCTTCTCCTTCAGGCCGCCGATCGGCAGGACTTCACCACGCAGCGTGATTTCGCCCGTCATCGCGACATCGGCGCGCACCGGAATACCCGTCAGCACCGACACCAGCGCAGTCGTCATCGCACCGCCGGCGGACGGACCGTCCTTCGGCGTCGCGCCTTCCGGCACGTGGATGTGGATGTCCTGCTTCTCGAACGCCTCGTCCTTGATGCCCAGACGCCGCGAACGCGAGCGCACGACCGAACGCGCCGCCTCGACCGACTCCTTCATCACGTCGCCGAGCGAACCCGTACGGATCACGTTGCCCTTGCCCGGCATCACCGCGGCTTCGATCGTCAGCAGATCGCCACCGACTTCCGTCCACGCGAGGCCCGTCACCTGACCGACCTGGTTTTCCTTCGCAGCGAGGCCGAAGTCGTACTTGCGCACGCCGAGGAAGGTATCGAGGTTCTCGCCGTCGACCTTGATCGCGCCCGATGCCTTCTTCAGCAGCAGCATCTTCACGACCTTGCGGCAGATCTTCGACACTTCCCGCTCCAGCGAACGCACACCGGCTTCACGCGTGTAGTAGCGGATGATGTCGCGGATCGCCTGCTCGGTGACCTCGATCTCGCCTTCCTTCAGCCCGTTGTTCTTCTTCTGCTTCGGCAGCAGGTAACGCTGGGCGATGCTGACTTTCTCGTCTTCCGTGTAGCCCGACAGACGGATCACTTCCATCCGGTCGAGCAGCGGCGGCGGGATGTTCAGCGAGTTCGACGTCGCGACGAACATCACGTCCGACAGGTCGAAGTCGACTTCGATGTAGTGATCGGCGAACGTGTGGTTCTGTTCCGGATCGAGCACCTCGAGCAGCGCCGACGACGGATCGCCGCGGAAATCCATGCCCATCTTGTCGACTTCGTCGAGCAGGAAGAGCGGATTGCGCACGCCGACCTTCGTGAGGCTCTGCAGGATCTTGCCCGGCATCGAACCGATGTACGTGCGACGATGGCCGCGGATCTCGGCTTCGTCACGCACGCCGCCGAGCGCCATCCGGACGAACTTGCGGTTCGTCGCACGGGCGATCGACTGGCCGAGCGAGGTCTTGCCGACGCCCGGGGGCCCGACGAGGCACAGGATCGGCGCCTTGACCTTGTCCACGCGCTGTTGCACCGCGAGATACTCGAGGATCCGTTCCTTCACCTTTTCGAGGCCGAAGTGATCCTCGTCGAGCACCTGCTCGGCGTTCGACAGGTCGTTGTTGACCTTGCTCTTCTTGCGCCACGGCAAGCCGATCAGCGTGTCGATGTAGTTGCGCACGACGGTGGCTTCCGCCGACATCGGCGACATCAGCTTCAGCTTCTTCAGCTCGGCGTCGGCCTTCTTCTTCGCTTCCTTCGGCATGCGCGCGGCGTTGATGCGCTTCTCGAGTTCCTCGAGATCCGCACCCTCTTCGCCTTCGCCCAGTTCCTTCTGGATCGCCTTGACCTGCTCGTTCAGGTAGTACTCGCGCTGGCTCTTTTCCATCTGGCGCTTCACGCGCCCGCGGATGCGCTTTTCGACCTGCAGGATGTCGATCTCGGCTTCGAGCTGCGCGAGCAGGTGCTCGAGGCGCTCGATGACCGGGAACATCTCGAGGATGTGCTGCTTCTGGTCGAGCTTCAGCGGCAGGCGCTCGGCGATCATGTCGGCGAGGCGGCCCGCTTCGTCGATGCCCGACAGCGACGTGAGGATCTCCGGCGGGATCTTCTTGTTCAGCTTCACGTACTGGTCGAACTGCGACACGATCGCGCGGCGCAGCGCTTCCGTTTCGGCGCTGTCGGCGTGATCGGGCTCGAGCGGCATCACTTCGCAGGAGAACTGCGTTTCCTGCTCTTCGATCGACAACGCCTTCGCGCGCTGCAGGCCCTCGACGAGCACCTTCACGGTGCCGTCCGGCAGCTTCAGCATCTGCAGGATGTTGGCGATACAACCGACCTCGTACATGTCCTTTTCGGTCGGTTCGTCCTTGGCCGCGGTTTTCTGGGCGACGAGCATGATGTGCTTGCCGCCTTCCATCGCTGCTTCGAGGGCCTTGATCGATTTCGGCCGGCCCACGAAGAGCGGAATGACCATGTGCGGGAAAACGACGACATCCCGCAGCGGCAGCAGCGGGAGCGTGATGCGTTCCGGCGGGAGAAGTTGGGTGCCTGACATTTCATTTCCCCATGAGTGGAATCAATTGTTCGGTAATTGAGGCCGCCACAACGAATTGCAACCTTCAAGTGCGGGAAATATTCGGTAAGAAAGTAACCACCGCGAGTCGAGTCAGAGTTACCCACAAGATAAACGAAAAAAAGCCGCCCACGGACTCATGAACGGCCTTTTTCGCAGAACATCGTCGGCAAGCCGGTCAGTTCGAACCCGCCACCTTCGGCGTGTCCTCGTAGATCAGCAAGGGCTTGCCGTCGCCATCGATCACGTTCTCGTCGATGATGACCTTGCTGACCCCTTTCATCGTCGGCAGCTCGTACATCACGTCGAGCAGCGCCTGTTCGATGATCGAACGCAAACCGCGCGCGCCGGTCTTGCGGCGGATCGCCTTGCGGGCCACCGCCTGCAGCGCGCCCGGCCGGATCTCCAGCTCGACGCGCTCCATCGCGAACAGCTTGTGATACTGCTTGACGAGCGCATTCTTCGGCTCGACCAGGATCTTCATCAGCGCCGCTTCATCGAGCTTGCCGAGCGTCGCGACCACCGGCAGGCGGCCGATCAATTCGGGGATCAGACCGAATTTGATCAGGTCTTCCGGCTCCGTTTCACGCAGCACTTCGCCCGCGTCACGCTCCTGCTTGCTCTTGACCGTCGCACCGAAGCCGATGCCGGTTTTCTCGGTACGGTCGGTGATCACCTTCTCGAGGCCGTCGAATGCCCCGCCGCAGATGAACAGGATGTTGGTCGTGTCGACCTGGATGAAATCCTGGTTCGGGTGCTTGCGGCCACCCTGCGGCGGCACCGACGCCATCGTGCCCTCGACGAGCTTCAGCAGTGCCTGCTGGACGCCCTCGCCCGACACGTCGCGCGTGATCGACGGGTTGTCCGACTTGCGGCTGATCTTGTCGATTTCGTCGATGTAGACGATCCCGCGCTGGGCCTTGTCGACCTCGTAGTTGCAGTTCTGCAACAGCTTCTGGATGATGTTCTCGACGTCCTCGCCGACGTAGCCGGCTTCGGTCAGCGTCGTCGCGTCGGCGATCACGAACGGCACGTTGAGCAACCGCGCCAGCGTCTGCGCGAGCAGCGTCTTGCCGGAGCCCGTCGGGCCGATCAGCAGGATGTTGCTCTTCGACAGCTCGACGTCGTCCTTCTTGTCGAGATGCTTCAGGCGCTTGTAGTGGTTGTACACGGCCACCGCGAGGATCTTCTTTGCGCGCTCCTGGCCGATCACGTACTGATCGAGGATGTCGCGAATTTCCTGCGGGCTCGGCAGATCCGACCGGGACAGGCTGGCCTCGACGCCGGCGGCAGCCGCCTCGTCGCGAATGATTTCGTTGCAGAGGTCGATACATTCATCGCAGATGAACACCGACGGGCCCGCGATGAGTTTTTTCACCTCATGCTGGCTTTTTCCGCAAAACGAGCAATACAACAGCTTCTCGCTGTTCGAACCTTTTTTGTCCGCCATGAATGTAGAGCCTCCGGACAGGTAAATGACATGATACGCCGAATGCTCCGGGCACCGCGCCTAGGGCGCGACCGGAGCCGGCCGGATGCGCTTGCCGCAGATGCTCTGGGCGTTCGCGAAGTCGCAGGAGCGCCGCCCGGAATCGGGGCGGCACCCCACTTTAAGCTTACGGGCGCTTCAGCAGCACCTGGTCGATCAGCCCGTACGCCTTCGCATCGTCGCTCGACATGAAGTTATCACGGTCGGTGTCGCGCGCGATGCGCTCGACGTCCTGGCCCGTATGCTGCGCGAGCAACTGGTTCAGCCGCTCCTTCAGGTAGAGGATTTCACGCGCCTGGATCTCGATGTCCGATGCCTGGCCGCGTGCGCCGCCGAGCGGCTGGTGAATCATCACGCGTGAGTTCGGCAGCGCGAAACGCTTGCCCTTCGCGCCCGACGCGAGCAGGAACGCGCCCATGCTGGCCGCGAGGCCCATGCACAGCGTCGACACGTCCGGCTTGATGAACTGCATCGTGTCGTAGATCGCCATGCCGGCCGACACCGACCCGCCCGGGCTGTTGATGTACAGGCTGATGTCCTTGTCGGGATTCTCGCTCTCGAGGAACAGCAGCTGCGCGACCACGAGGTTGGCGGTCTGGTCGTTCACTTCGCCGACCATGAACACCAGGCGCTCCTTCAGGAGACGCGAATAGATATCGTACGAACGCTCGCCGCGGCCGCTCGTTTCGACGACGATCGGCACCAGCCCCAGCGCTTGCGCCTCGAAACCCTGCGGCGCGTTCGAAGCAAGCATGTCCAGCAATTCAGCGCGAGTGATCATTCAATGAACCTTGTTCGAATGGAAAATTGAACGGAAGGAAGCCGCCCGCTCAATCGCCATATTAATGGCAACCGTGCGCTTGACGTAAAAACGGCGTGCGGGCCGTCGCTCCGACAGCCGGCACGCCGCTAGAGCAACACTTACGCTTGCGCCGATGCGCTCGCGAGTGCTTCGAAGCTCACTTCCTTGTCCGTCACCTTCGCCTTGCCCAGCACGAAATCGACGACGTTGCTTTCAACGACGAACGCTTCCATCTCGGCGAGGCGCTGCTGGTTCGAATAATACCAGCGGACCACTTCCTTCGGGTCTTCGTAGCTCTTCGCGAACTCGTCGACTTCCGCGCGGATCTGTTCCGGCTTCGCTTCGAGGCCGTTCGACTTCACCAGCTCGGCCAGCACGAGGCCCAGCTTCACGCGGCGCTCTGCCTGCTCGGTGAACATCTCGGCCGGGATCGGTGCGTCCTTCGCGTTCGGCACGCCGCGCTGCGCCAGATCCTGGCGAGCCATTTCGACGAGACGTTGCTGGTCCTGCTCGATCAGCGCCTTCGGCACGTCGAGTTCGGAGATCTTCAGCAGCGCGTCCATCACCTGGTTCTTGACGATCGATTGCGTGCGGCGCTTCGCTTCGCGCTCGAGGTTTTCCTTGATCTCGGCGCGCATCTTCGCGAGATCGCCGTCTTCGATGCCGAGCGACTTCGCGAATTCACCGTCGATTTCCGGCAGGTGCGGCCACTCGATCTTCTTCATCGTGACCGTGAACTGGGCCGTTTTGCCGGCCACGTCCTTGCCGTGGTAGTCGTCCGGGAACTTCAGGTCGAACGTGCGTGCTTCACCGACCTTCAGGCCCAGCGCCGCGGTTTCGAATTCCGGCAGCATGCGGCCTTCGCCGAGCACGAACGGGAAATCTTCGGCCGTGCCGCCCTGGAACGCGACGTCGTCGATCTTGCCGACGAAGTCGACCGTCACGCGGTCGCCGTTCTTCGCTGCGGTGTCCGCGCCGCCGTCGCCGTGCTCGCCGGCTTCGCCGCGTGCGTGGAAGTGCACGCGCTGCTTGCGCAGGATGTCCAGCGTGCGGTCGATTTCGGCGTCGCCGATCGACGTCGTCGAGCGCTCGACTTCAGCCGTCGCCAGATCGCCGATCTTGACTTCCGGGTAGACCTCGAACGTCGCGTCGAACGCGTATGCATCCTCAGCCTGCTCCTGCTTCGGCTCGAAGCTCGGCTGGCCGGCGACGCGCAGGTTTTCCGCGCGGCTGATCGTGAAGAACTCCTGGCCGATCTTGTCGCTCAGCACTTCCGCTTCGACCTGACCCGCGTACTGTTGCGCGACCATCTTCAGCGGCACCTTGCCCGGGCGGAAACCCGGCATGCGCACGTTCTTCGCGAGTTTCTGGATACGGGCGTCGATTTCCTTCTGCACGGTGTCTTTCGGCAGGGAAATCGTCACGCGGCGTTCAAGCTTGCCGAGGTTCTCAACAACGTTAGCCATGGCTTCAATCGTCCTAAAATTATTCGAGCGAATCGGGTTTTCCTTGCCGTGCCTGCCTGGCGGCGTCATACGCCGCGCCGGAGCGCCACGCCATCCCTGCACGCGCCGGATGGCTAGCGCAAGCGGCTCGGAGCACGGCTTTGGCCGGAAGAATCGACTATTCTAGCAAACAATTTTCCCTGCACCGCCAGAACCGGCCACGCGCGTGCGCGGCCGTTGCGCGAGGGCCGCCGATGCGCATGGATCGCCGATATGCCGCCGCGCATATCCACGCCCGCCCCCGCATCCTGTAAGCTGCTTCGAAAGCGCATGCGCCGCCGCACGGCGGCCAATCGTCCGACCAATCACGCCTTCCGGAGACACCATGCCGCAACACCCGTCCGCGCCTGTCGTCGTCATCGCGCCCGATTCGTTCAAAGGCTCGCTTTCCGCCGAGCAGGTCGCGGACGCGATCGCCACCGGCATCCGCCGTGCCCGGCCCGACGCCGTCGTGCGCTGCTGCCCGATGGCCGACGGCGGCGAAGGCACGCTCGACGCGATGCTGGCAGGCGGCGGCACGCGGCGCTGCGGGTGGCCGGTGCGTCGCTCGCGGCGCGCGACGCGGCGGTCGGCGTGATCGACGCGCGCACCGCGATCGTCGAAACGGCCGAGATCGTCGGCATCACGGATCCGGTCGGCATGAGCGTGCCGGTCGACGCGCGCAGCACACGCGGGATGGGCGAGGCGATCCGCACGCTGCTCGACGAAGGCGTGCGCCGCTTCTTCGTCGCGCTGGGCGGCAGCAGCACCAACGACGCGGGCGCCGGACTGCTCGCAGGCCTCGGCCTGCAGTGCTTCGACGCGGGCGGCCAGCCGGTCGAGCCCGTGCCGGCGCGGCTCGCCGACATCGCGCGCATCGACGCGTCGGGGCTCGACCCGCGGCTGAAGGAAAGAAACCGAATTCATCGGCATGTCCGACGTCGACAACCCGCTGACGGGCGCGCACGGCGCAACCGCCGTGTTCGGCCCGCAAAAGGGCGTGACGCCCGAGCAGGTTGCCACCCTCGACGCCGCGCTCGCCCGCTTCGCCGACCTGCTCGAAGCCGCGCTCGACCGTCGCGGCCGCGACCTGCCGGGCGCCGGTGCCGCGGGCGGCCTCGGATTCGCGCTGCACATGCTCGGTGCGCAATTCGAAGCGGGGGCCGAGGTGGTCGCGCGGCAGGTCGGGCTCGACGCGGCGCTCGCCGGCGCAAGCTGGCTGATCACCGGCGAAGGCCGCTCCGACGTACAGACGCTGCACGGCAAGGCGCCGTTCATCGCGTGCCGCCACGCGCAAGCCGCGGGCGTACCCGCGTCGCTGCTGTCCGGCGCGGTCGACCCGGCCGCGCTGCCGCGCCTGTCCGAACATTTTTCCGGCTGCTTCTCGCCGGCTCCCGGGCCGATCACGCTCGACGTCGCGATCCGCGACGCGGCCAATCTGCTCGCGAACGAAGCGGAGCAATTGACACGCCTGAAGTACGGCGCACACTGACCGTTGACCCGAGCGCGCGATACAGGAACAATCGGGCCCGCCCTTTTTCTTCAGGATTCGACATGAAAGGCCGTCAAGCCGGGCTCGATCAGTTTCTGACCTATCGCCTCCACGCGCTCACGAAGCGATCCGACCGCGGGATCGGCGAGGTGTACCGGCACAAGCTCGACATCTCGCTGCCCGAGGCGCGCGTGATCGCCGCCGTCGGCGCCTTCGGCCCGTTCTCGATCATGGATCTGGCGCGCCACACCAATCTCGACAAGAGCCAGGCGAGCCGGGCGGCCGAGGCGCTGCTGCGCCAGGGGCTGCTCGAACGCAGCGCGAGCGAGGAGGACGGCCGGATCGTGTTGATCGCGCTGACCGCCGACGGCCGCGCGCTGCATCGCAAGATCATGCCGATCGTGCGCAAGTGGAACGATGGCTTGCTCGCGTGCCTGTCCGACAGCGAACGCCAGACATTCGAGCGGCTGCTCGAGAAAGTGCTCAGCCACGCGCTCGAGCGCGACGACTGAGCCGCGGGGCGGCCGCCCCGCTCACCCCGCCTGCAGCCCGCTGTTCGTCGCGCGCTGGCGCAGCAGCCCGAGCACCGCGTCGCAATACGGGGTCGGCACGTCGAGCTTGCGCCCGAGCTCGGGAAACACGCCGAGGATCGGCCCGATCTCGAGCGCGCGGCCCGCTTCGAAATCCTGCAGCATCGACGTCTTGAACGCACCGAGCTTGCGGGTCACCGCCATGCGCTCCGGCGCGCTCACGCCGGTATCCAGGCCGAGCTTCGCGCCGATCGCGGCCGCCTCCTCCATCATCCGCAGCGCGAGACCCTGCGTGAACGGGTCGTCGAGCAGCTGCTCGGCCGTCGACCCCGTCAGCGCACTCAGCGGATTCATGTTCATGTTGCCCCACAGCTTCGTCCAGATCTCGGCCCGGATCGCCGGCGTCGACTCGACGTCGAAACCGCCCGCCGCGAGCGCCGCGGCGAAGCGCGACGCAGCCGCATCGCGCGCCGGATCGGGCGCACCGACGATCAGCCGGTTGCCACGCCCGCGACGCACGACGCCCGGCGCGTCGGTACTCGACGACAGGTGGACGACGCACCCGATCGCCTGTGCGGGCGGCAGCGCCGCCGACACCGCGCCGGCCGGGTCGACCGCGTCGAGCGGCACGCCGTCGAGCGCCCCCTCGAGCCCGTGCGTGAACCACCACGGCAGCCCGTTCATCGCCGCGACGATTACGGTGTCCGGCCCGACCAGCGGCGCGATGCGCGCGGCCAGTGCCGGCAGTGCCTGTGCCTTCAGCGCGATCACCACATAGTCCTGCACGCCGAGCGCGGCCGCATCGTCGCTGGCGTCGATCGGGACTGACGACATCGCGCCCGTTTCGTCGATCACGCGCACGCCGTGCGCGTTCAGCGCGTCGAGCGTCGCGCCGCGCGCGTACGCGCTCACGGTCATCCCGGCCCGCGACAACGCGGCCGCGAGCAATCCGCCGATCGCGCCGACCCCGACCACCGCCGCGCGCACCGACCCTGAATTCGTGTCGTCCATGATGATTTCCGTCTCCTGGGAGCTGACGAGCATAGCGCGACATGGTTGCACGCACAACCATCCCGATGCTGCACGGTCGTCGACGCGATTACCATCCGCTGCGCGCCCGCCCGATGGGCTTCTGCCTGCTCGCGAACATCGCGATCGAGGCCGCGCGCGTGATGCACCGGCCCTTGCGCGATCCGTGCGGATGCGGTTTCCTGTGAGTTTGCATGAACAAGGCCACGAGCCGCATCCTTCCGATGAAACCCACCCCGCGCGAGCATGCGCGCCGCAGGCCGTCGAACCTGACGCTGAATATCGCCGCCATCCTGGTCGGCCTCGTGACGTTCGCGATCGGCGCGAGCTGGCTGATCTACAGCTGGATCGTCGACCGCGAAGCGCAGTATTTCGCCATTCCGCTGGTGTTCTCGGTGCCGGTGATCGTCGCGGTCGCGGTGCGCAGCTTCTGGGATTAGCGTCCCGGCAAGGCACGCAAATGCCTGCGCGTCATTCGACGACGGAACGGCCCACGACGCCGAACGCCAGCCGCGCAGGCTGCTCGCGCAGCACGCGGCGGCGCCGGCAATCGATCTCGGCCAGCGTCGGCCGCTGCCGCGGCGGCACGGCGCGGCGAATGCCGAAGATCTCCGCGAGATTCGCCTGCGGCTCATGCACCGGCATCAGCACGTCGGCGGGACCGGTCAGCAGCGGCGTCACGCCGGGGCCATGGCCGCTGACCGTGCTGTCGCCGTGCACGATGACGCCGATGGTCACGCGGCCCGCGCGATAGAGCGGGCCGCGCCGCGTGTCGGCGTCGGTAATCGCGACCATGTCGCCGAAACGCAGGCTGCCCAGCCGATAGCGCTCGCGCGTGAGCCGATCGGCAAGCTGGATGTCGTAGTCGCCGCGCCACGCGGTGTTCTTCCCGAGGCCCGAGCCCATCAGGCGCGCCGGCACGAGGTGCGTGACCGGCACGTGCAGGCGACCGTCGCGCGCCACGATGCCCCAGCGGCGCAGCAGGCGCGGCGCGCAGTTCAGCACCTCGACGCGCGCGCAGTCCGGCAGGCGCAGCCCCAGGCCGTGCGCGACGATCTGCACGCGGTCGCCGATCCGCAGTTGCATCAGCACCTCGCTCGGGAAGTCCACCAGCACGTGATTGACGCCGCCGTGCTTGCCGGTGACCAGCCCGACCTTGCCGCTGCAGGGCCCGCTGATCACGCGGGCCAGATTGCCGACGCACGCGGACGTGATCAGCGCGTTGTTGGGGCCGTCGCGCGGGCCGGTCACCTCGCGGCCGTTGTTGTGCAGCGCGACGCCGGGCTCCACGTGATCGCCGGCGAGGCCGACGCACAGATCGCCGATCCGCTTGTTCAGCGCGATGCCGCCGGTGCCGGGCAATACCCGCGCCACCCCGTCGTAGCCGATGCGATACGCCGACGCCTGGCCGACCGGATGCGCGATCTGGCCGGCGACCACGGTGGCGACCAGTTGGCCGGCATTGACACGTGGCCCGTTGCGGCCATCAGGTTGCGTGGACAGGCTGCGGCTCATCACGACTCTCCGATTGTGCGCGCCGGCGCGCCGCGCGGCGATCCCGGCCCGAGGCGGCACGGCGTTGTCGCTTACAGGTAGTACCACCATGCGCGCACGTCGTCCCACGGGTTCGCGGCATCGATCCGGGGCGCCGGCGCCAGCCCCTCTTCCGCGCGAGGCGGGACATGCGCCGCCGCCGCGACCATCGCCGGCACGACGTTCACGTGCAGCGCAACGAGCGGCGGGAGCTCCTGCGCCAGACTCGCCAGCCCCGCCGCTGCCAGCGCGTCGCGCAGCAACGCGCGCTCGGCGGCGAACAGCGACGCGGACCGCTCGGCCGGCAACGGATCGAGCAGCCGCGCGGGACGTCCGAGGCGCGCGAGCGCCTGCACCGGCCAGGGCTCGCGCTGCGCGACCGACGCCGTCAGCACCAGTGCGCCTTCCAGCGCCGCCGACAACGCGAGCGCGTCGACGCTGGCCTCGCGGGGACGCCAGCGCGACGGCCAGATGCCGGACACCGGGTCCTCGCCGGGCCGCAACCGTGCGGCCAGCGCTTCGGCCAATGCTTCGTAATGCATCACGATCCCCGGGGCGGCGGCGCCATCCAGCTGCGATTCCGCGAGGTTGTCGCCGATCCAGCGCAACGGCCACGCGCTCGCATCGGTCGCGTCGCGCAGCGCGATCCACGCTTGCAGCACGTCCGCGAGCGGCCACGGCGCGTCGATATCGTCGTTTGGCGCCCCGGCCGCCAGGCCGGGCAGCAGCAGTTCGCTCGCGTCGATCACCTGCCAGAAGCTGCGCGTGAGCCACGGCTCCAGCACCCGCGACAGCCGCAACGCGAACGCCAGCCCGACGCGCGAGCCGAGCACCAGCGCGGGATCGAGCACGCAAGCAAGCTTGCGGCTTCGCACCGAGACCAGCATGTCGTCCGCGCGCATGGCCGCTCACCCGCGCACCGCGTCAGGCGCCGATCGCCTGCGGAACGCCCAGCACGCTCTTCAGCGCCGGGGTCACGCCGGGAAAGCCGCGGCCTTCCGGCGTCATCCGGTAGGCCGCGAGCCAGGCCTCGGCGTGCGCGCCCATCGGACGCACGACGTTCTGGAACAGGATCGGGTCGATCGCGGTCTTGAAGTCGTTGTCCGCGACGAACTGCAGCATCCGCCGCCCGCTCTCGGCCATCTTGGCGCGCTGCGACGGTTCGGCGACCCCGCCGAGATAGCGGTTCGACACGATCTCGACGACGTCCCACTTGGTGTTCGCGTCGAACGCCTTCTTGATGTCCGGCGAATCCAGCAGCTTGAGCACCTGGATCAGGTAATGCCCGGTCTCCATCGCCAGCGCGAAGATGTTGCCGTAGGTCGAGCGGTCCAGCGCGTAGCGCAGGTCCAGGCCGATGCGCTGGATCGTGCCGACGCTGCCGAACGGCCGCTGGTCGATCAGCTGGCCGCCGCGAATCACCTCGCCGATCAGCAGGTCGCGGAAGTACTGGCCGATGGCGACCACGAAGCCGACCATCTGCCGATGGAAATTGCGGTTGACGACCGCGCCGGCCGGCGCCTGCGCGTTGCCGTAGTTGAATGCGCGGCGATACGCGATCATCCGGTCGCTCTTCTTGTAGCGGATCGGCTGCCACTTCTCCAGCAGATACAGGCCGCGCGCGCCGGGGCCCCGCTGGATGCGCATCTTGCCGAGCCGGAACAGCCGCAGCAGGGTCTCCACCACTTCGAAGATCTTCATCCGTTCGTGCTGGTAGATGTAGTACAGCTCGGCCGCCGCGTGCAGCTGGCTGGGCACGATGGAATCGTCGAAATCCGGCTGCACGCGCGGATAGGCGATCTTGTCGAAGCCCACTTCGCCCTGGGGGCCGAGGCCCAGCAGGTCGAAGAACCCCGCATCGCCGCCGCCGTTCGGCTTGCCCAGCAGTTCGCCGAAGCGCTGTTCGAACTGGTTGGAGAAGGCTTCCCGCTGATCGGGCGGCAAGCTCGCCAGCTGTTCCTGCAGGAACGTGTCCCACAGGCGCTGGATCGTCTCGTTGGTCTGGAAGTTCATGGCCTACTCCTGTGAGCGAAGTCGATGCGCGGGACGGGTGACGGGTGGCGCATGCGGACGCCGCGGCTGCGACGACGGCTCGATGTTCCCAACGTTGCGCTGCGCGCTTGTCGGTCGACCGGCGGCACCGGCAACGCCGGCGCCGCCAGCGGCGAGCGCCTGCGATCACTCCTTCTTGTACAGCTGCAGCACCTCGGAATTGATGCGGGCGATTTCGGCAAACGAGGTCTCGACATCCTGCGGGATGCGCGGAACAGGCGGATTCAGCCGATCGACGTGCGCGCCCTTGTCCACGAGCCACAGGCCGCCGTGCTGGAAGGCCGCGAGCACGCCGAGACTGGTGGTATCGACGTGGTCTCCCGAGAGCAATTGCATCAGGTTTGGATGCGGGTTCCCCACGGTTGCCTCCATGCCGCCGAAAACCTGGCTGATCGGCACGCAGCCGGACGCCATCTGCTCGACGATCGGCCGCCAGTTCTCGTCGGTCTGCACTTGCAACGCCAGTTCATGACGGAGTCGCGCTCGCGCCCCTGGCGGCACCGAGGTCCCAGTGCTGTCCGACCAGTTGCCGGAACCGAGCTCCCAGTAAGCAGAAAACCGGTTGGCGCCGCCGCCCTGCGGGATCAGCAACGCCTGCAGGTCGTCAAGTTGCTGGTCGACCCGCAACGTTTGCTCCGCACGCGTGGCGTTATCGTCGAACGAGCCGAGGTAAGTCAGCGCCGTAGGTGATTTGGCCCAGCTCCCCGGGTTCCTCGCCGCGTAAATCAGCAGGCCGCACGCCGCAGCACGCAACTCCGGATCCCCGAAGTCCTTCTCCCCGATCGCGTAGAGATCGATTGCGCGATCGATGTCGAACAGGATCTTGTCGAGGACGATCTGCGCCCTGACCACGTCGTCGCTGCACATGCAGCGCGTCAGGCAGTCGATCGTGGACGCGAACTGGCCGCGCCGGTTGACCAGCTCGATCAGGCGGTTGTCGGCCCCGGACAACTGGGTCGAGCCGTAGAGACCGTACAGCAGCACCGTCGGCCGCGAAATGCGCAGCAGGCGGAATCCGCCGGAATGGTTGAAGCCGTCGATGAACAGCTGCAGCGCCTCCTGGAACGCGGCGAGGGCCGGCGACTGCGGACTCACCGCATGCAGCGTGATCTGCACGAAGCGCTCGAAGCGGTTGAGCGGCGCCCAGGCGGTCGCGCCGACGCGCCGCATGCCGCTCGTCGAGCCGCCGCCGGCCGCCTGCACGAGGTCGTCCATCGCCCGCGCCAGTTCGACCTCCGACAGCAGCGACCGGAGTTCGAACTGACCGCGATTCTCGAGCATGCTGTACAGCTGCCGATAGGCATCGAGGCCGCGCGGCCACGTGCTCTGGTTGAGCGACTGCTGCGCGCCGCCGGACAGGTTGCGCAACGCCACCAGCACCGCGTCGCGACGCGCCTGCAACTCGGAGAACGGCACCTGCAGCAGATAGCGTCCGCCCGCGAAGCCGTTGTTGGCCAGCGCTTCGCCCATCAGCACCAGCAGCACCGCGCAGACTTCGTCCAGGCTCTGCGCGAGATTGCGGTAGTCCTCGTTGAGCTCCGGCGTCAGCGCGCCGATCAGCCGCGCGAGGCGCCCGTACTCGCCGAGCTGGCGGCGCATCGCGAACGCCCGGTCGCGGCTGTACGCGTCGAGTCCCTGCAGCGCCGAGTTGACGCCGTCGTCGACCAGATCGTTGATCGCCTGCTGCCAGCCTTCCAGCTCGGGGCGCACGTCCTTCGCGAGATTGCTGCTCAACAGCTCGGCAAGATCCTGGTTGAGGTCGCTCCTGGCCTGGTCGAGATCGAGACCGGTCGCGGTCGGCGCGGCCGGCGCGCCGACCGGCAGCGACGGCGTATTCAGGAACGGCAGCCCGTCGGCCTCGCCGCTGATCGCCCGCGCGCGCGGGTCGCCCTGGTAACGGTCCAGCAGCGCCCGGGCGACCTGCGCCGGGTCGGCGGGATCGCCCACTTTCAATTCGCGCCGGATGAGATTGTCGAAAGCGATGCGCTGCGCGCCCGCCGTCGCCGGCGCGCTCGTCCCGTCGGACTGCGGCCAGCCGGTGTAGGCAAGATTGGCGGGGATGGACATGGCGGTACCTCGCTGGAAAAGGCTTGGCTAGTGTGGATGCTTCGTCGGCTTCCCGGCATTCAGGCGGCCAGCCGCAGCCGCGGCGGCGCGGCCGGCTGCGGCGGCAGATGGGCGGTGAGCATCGCGATCACGCATTGCGCCAGCCGCTGCGGCGCGATGCCGCCGCCCTCCAGCGCGTAATGCGCGGCGCTGACGAGATGCCGCGGCGCCAGCTCCGGGTCGCGCCCGGCGGCGAGCCGGCGGGCGCCGTCGCGGATGGCCGCCTCGTCGTCCGGGCGAAACGGAATGATGTCGACGAGCGCGCGCTGCGCCAGGTTGCGGCGCGTCTGGAACGCGATCTCGTCCACCACCTCGGGAATCAGTCGCGGCGCGCTCGCCATCAGCGGCGCCGGAATGCGATGGCCGGTGTTCGCGCGATAGAGGCCCTGCCATACGCGCAGCAGCTTGGTCGCGTCGGCGCCGAAGCCGAGGCGGCGCAGCATTTCCGCGAGCAGATAGACGCGCAGATAGGCCGTCGGATGCGCGCCGCCCGGCCGATAGGTCATGGTCCGCGGTTGCGGATGCGCGAGGAAGTCGGCCATGCCCCACGCCGCGGCCGGCCCGCCGAGCAGGATCGCCGCCAGGTCCGCGAAGATCTCCTTGTGCCAGCGGCCATAAATGCCGGCCAGGAACGGACTGTGCGCGCTGCCCATGATGCGCTTCAGCACGGCCTGGCGGTTTTCCTGCCAGATGCCGAGATCGGCCTGCAGGTTATGCGCGACTTCGTGCAGGAACACCGATTGCCAAGGCTGGTCCCGGTCCCACGGGATGCGAATGAGCGGGAACGGATTTTGCTCGCCGAGCAGACGCGACAACTGCACGCCGCGCCGCATCGTCGCGGGCGAGTAGCCGTGCTCCATGTAGCAGACCGGTTTCAGCAGCGGGCCGTCGAAGATGCGCGGCGCCGCCTGGCGGATCGCCTGGTAGCAATCCTCGGCGATCGCGTCATGGGCCGCCAGCGCGGGACCGTAGCTGGTCCCGCGCTGCGCGAAGACCTCGTAGAACATGCCGAACAGGCGCCGGGCCCGGTCGAGCTCGCGCTCGACCAGCGCGATGTCGATCAGCACCCGCTGCGGCGCGCGCCGGTCCCAGTCCCGCAGGCCGGCAAAGCGTGCGCGGATCCGCCGCTCGACCCGCGCAAGGCGTGCGTTCGCCGCTTCGAAATGACGGGCCGACGGCGCGTAGCGCATGTCCTGCGGGCGCAGGCCGACGAACGCGTTGTCGATCCGTGCCAGCCGCGACAGGCGGGCAGACAGCCCGCTGATCTTCGCTTGCAGGAAGCGGTGCAGGTTCATGGCCGGCTCCGTGTGCGTCGATGGCGGGGCGTCAACGCGCGCCGGTGATGGTGATCGTCACCGGGCCGCGCAGGCGCAAGTGCCGCACGCCGCAGTGCGGGCACCCGCCGCCGGCCGCGCCGGGCACGTACCGCCCGCCGGTGGCGGCCACGCGGCGCGCCATGGGCGCGATCGTTCGCGCGATCGTCCTGGCGCCCTGGCCGCGCGGCGTCGCGCGGCGCGCGGCCGGCACCAGCGGGCGCGCCAGCCGGCGTATCGCCTGCGGCCGGCGTGCGACCTGCTGCGCGACCCGCCGCACGATCTGCGCGGCCGCGCGCGGCGCGACGCGCTGACGCTGCGCGATGCGCCGCGTCGCGCGCACCGCGCGGGCGACCGCGCGGGCGGCCGGCGGCCCTTGCCGTCGCGTTGCCGTGCGAACCGCCCGGGCGACGCTGCGAATCGCCGCGCGCCTGACCTGCGGCGCGGCGCGCGCGATGGCCGGCAGCGCCCGGCGCACCACCATGCCGGCCAGCACCGGCGCTGCCGCGTCGATCCCGTCCTCGTCGAGGCCGTCGATCATCTCGTCGAACACTTCGAACTCGTCGGCGCCGTCGGCCAGCAGGCGGCCGGCGACGTTGGCGATGCGGCCGATCATCTGCGCCTGCGGAATCGGAATCATGCTGGCGAGCGGTCCGATCACGCGCGCCGCGCTGCCGATGCCGCGCCCGACGCTGCGCGCGACGCGCGCCAGCCGGCGAAAGAATTCGTCGCCGTCGGCCGCGTCGAGCGCGTCGGCGACGAGTTCGTCCATCGCGTCGAGCTCGTCGGCGCCATCCCATTCGCCGGCCGCGTCGAACTCGTCGCCTTCGTCCGCTTCGTCCGCGAACTCGAATCCGTCGCCTTCGTCGTATTCGTCGAAACCGGCGCCGCCGCCCGCGAGACCAGCGACGACATTGCCGATCCCGCCCAATACCCGGCTGAGGAATTCGTCATCGCCCTCGTCGCCATAGTCGCCCTCGTCGAAACCGTCTTCGTCGAACTCGTCATAGGCATGCGCCGAAGCGCGGGCCGGACCTTCTGCGGCTTCGTACATCAGGTCGTCCATTGCATCCGTTTCGAATCGGTCCATGGTGTGCTCCTTTCAGCGCCAAGCGTCAGTGAGAGGTGATCGTCAGCGTGACCGGGCCGTCGATATGGAAACTTCGGCTCCGGCCGATGCGCTCGCTCCGCAACCCGTGTCCCGTGTCCGCGGGACACACGAGCGGGCGCGGGGCGCCCCGCTGGACCGCGCTGCGGATCAGGCGCGGATTCTGTGCGAGCTGCCGGGCGGCGCGCGGCAGCTCGCGACGGACGAGCCGCACGGCTTGCTGCGGCGTCGGCAGCTGGCGTTGCGCCGCCGCGCCCGCGGAGTGCGTCAGGCGCGGCAACGCGCGCATTGCATGCGGCCAGCGCGACCTCGCCAGTTCGCGCGCCGCGGCCGCGACGCCTCGCACCAGCGCGCGGCGCGCAGCGGCCGACAGTTGTGCGGCGTTTCGAAAGCCCAGCCCGCGCACAGCGGCGCGAGCCGCCAGGCCGATCATCGCGGGTAAGGCTTCGTCGACGCCGTCGTCGACGTAGAGGTCGGCCAGCGCATCGAAGGCTTCGTCCGCGCCTGCGCTCCGGCTCAACAACTGGCTGATCTGCCCGAACAGGCCCTGAACCCCGCCCGCCGCCTGGCCGAGCGAGCCGGCCGCACGCCGGGTCTGACGCGCGGCGCGACCGACACGTCGCGCGACTTGCCCGGCATGGCCGAGCATGTCAGCCGCGGCTGGCGCCCCTGCGACGCGCGCCAGCCTCGCCAGCGCAACGGCCGCCGGCGAAACGGCGTCCGCGACGCTGCCGATCCGGCCCGCGACGTCGTCCGTGCGCCGGGCGAGCGCGCCGACCTGCCCTGCGACGCCTGCCGCCCTGCCCAGCCCGCGGCCGACCACGCCGGCCGCACGCCCGATGCCGCCCAGCAATCGTCCGATGAATTCATCGTCGTCCGCCGCGTCTAGTCCGTCGGCCAGCTCTTCTTCGAATGCGCTCCAAAGCGCCATGTCGTCGACGCCATCCACGTCGTCAGCCAGGTCCTCGCCCGCATCGCTCTCTTGCGCATCAACGGCGAAATCGCCGCTTTCGTCGAACGATTCGTCGCCGAATGACGCGTCGGCGCTCTGCTCGTCGAAACGCTCGAAGGCATCCGTCTCGTCGGTCGTGTCGGCTTCGTCCGCCACGTCGCCATCGAAGGGCTCATCCATTGCATTGCTCCGCGATCGATTCGGGACAGCAGGAAATCCGGCGTGCAGTGCAACCGGCGCATGGTCGACCGACACGTTGACCCCACTCTAGTGGAGCGCCTGCGTACGCGAATCGCCCGTTGCGGTCGATTCGATCGCATTCGTCTCGTTGCGCTGACTCGCGCGGACAAGCGTATTAAGGCGACGCCGAAGAAGTACGTACGAACGCTCGCCATTCACCGGCTTGACCCATTTGGGGTAGCGCGTTTGTGGCGCGATGCCGGCCTTGAATTTCATCTGACCTTGTGCCACAACGGAGAGGTCGCAGCCGCGGCGAACAAGTGCATCGCAACAGCGAAAACCGTCGCGCGTTCGAGGCTCCATCGACGGAAGGCCGAACGGGTCGCGCGCGACCGACCACGGATCGTTTCCGCTTGCCCGTTGCTCAGGACCGCGAATTCCGGAGACTGCGCCGCGCCTGTCGCGAGGACGCGCCGACTCGGCAGATCGGGTGACGAATGCAGTGCTTCACGGGTTGCGCAGAGTCATGCGGCGGCGGGCCCGGCAAACAACGTGGGGGAGCCATTCCGTGCCGGTATCTCAACCCGATGACGAGCGGTTGCCCGACGCGAGCAGGCTCTGGATCGACCGGCCGACAGCCGGGGCGCAACGGCCGTTCGCCGGCCGGGAGATCGGCGAAGTCGAACTCGCGGGACGCAAGTGCCGTGTGCTGCTCGCCGACGGCGCCGGGCCAGTCGATTGCGATATCGACGAGACGAACGGCACGCGCTCGGCCGGTGCGGAAGGTGAAATCGTCCGCTTCGAATTCGAGGGGCACCGCTACGTGCTGGTGGCCGAAGCACGCCGCCGCCGGGATGCCGCGCCGCCCGGCGACAATCCGTCAGGCATCGACATCGGCCGGCTGTTGAGCAGCCGTGAAATGCAGGTGGTTCAGTTGGTCTGCATGGGTTTCCTGACCAAACAGATTGCCGATCGCCTGCATATCAGCGAGTTCACCGTGCGCTCTTATCTGAAAACGATCTACGCGAAGCTGGGGGTGCGGTCACGCGCCGCATTGGTGTTTCGCTTCATGAAGACGTTCAATGCGGACGCGCCGTTCAGGGAGTGAAAATGAAAAAAACCGCGAGGCGTCGGCTGTCGCGGGTTTTTTGCATGTTCCGGGGCGGGGCGGAACTGTATGTGGTGCGTGAGGCCGGGCTCCCCCTCACCCGTCCGGAGGCAATCATGCGAGGTTATGCGTAGAAGATGCGTAGATTGCAAAAAAATTGCTGCTGTCGACTCCAAGTAACTTTGACATGCCGTGCATGATTCCCGTGACAGGAATCGAACCGGCCAATCACTTATGACGCAGCAGTACCTGCGTCTTATCTGATAAGGTCCGGCGCATAAACCTACGCCCAGACCTACGCCACACCTTTCAACGACGGGCCGTTACCGACCCGAAGGAGACGTTTGAACTTGCCTAAAGCGGTCATTTATTACGAGCTAAAATGCCGTATCGCGTCTGCTTCGAGAGTCAGATGAATAAAGGGCTTGTGCTTCTATTGATACTGAGCGTGTTGCTAATGATACTCGGGCTCAGCCAATTCCACTGGCAAGGCGTGAATTTTTGCAACGGCAAAGGCGGTGCATTCATCTGCGGTCATAGCCGGTGACTTCACGTCTGCCTTTGTCTCCTGAGGGAGTCGCATGACTGAAAGTGGCCGACCTGTGCCTGACGCGGTCGGCTCTGATCGACCCGGAGCTGACGATCGAAGAAGCGTGACGTCTTCGGCGGCTTTCAGGGTGTAGCGGTCATCGCAGCGGAATCCGGATTTGCAAGGATCAGCAAATTCAGTTCGTGTTGACGAGCTTTGGAAAAATAACGTAGCCTCGTCCCCTTCCTTTTCTTTTGCTCTTGCGATGATTACTTGCTACGTACGGTACGTTGTGGACGCCACGAAACTGGACGAATTCGAAACATACGGAAAGATGTGGATTCCCCTCGTCCAGAAATTCGGTGGTCAACATCACGGCTACTTCTTGCCAAGCGAGGGTGCGAACAACATCGCCTTGGCACTGTTTTCATTTGCCAGTCTGGCTGCGTACGAAGAATATCGGAGCCGATCCAAATCCGATCCGGACTGCATCGCGGCGTTCAAATACGCTGATGAAACTCGATGCGTCATCAGCTATGAGCGCAGCTTCTTCCGTCCAGTGCTCAGCTAAACGTCGGCTAACATCAGCACATAAGTCGCCCAAGCGACCGAGCTATCGTCACGGTCAATGACCGGAACTGGCCGGCAGCCGCCGGTCGTCATCTCCGGCAGCGGACCGAAACAAACTTCGCGCTTGCCCGTCAGGGCGACTGGTAAACTCGGACAGCCAAAGCACCTTTAGGTCCAATACTGTTCAGATAGAAATTTCGCTGCGATAATTCGATTTCATCTCCACTACGGACGGAATCGATGGCACGAACACGCAAGGCGCTGCCGGCTCGGGTTGATGTAGCGCACCTGATCAGCGCCGGGGTGTTGGCCGCGGCATGCCCGCGCCCGCTGATTGAAGCAATACTCGCCGAGACCGGCAAAGCCAGCCAGCGCGAGCGGCGGCTGCCCGCGCCTGCGGTGGTGTACTACGTGATGGCGCTGGCGCTGTGGCGCGAGGCTCCGCTGGAAGAGGTGCTGCGCGTGGTGTGCGAGGGGCTGCAATGGCTGGGTGGCGCAGATCAGACCGAGGCAGTGCAGGTCAGTAAATCCGCGATCTCGCAGGCGCGCACCCGCTTGGGGCCCGATGTGATGCGCCACCTGGCGCAGCGCGTGCTGCGCCCGCTGGCGCCAGCGGGCGCGCCAGGAGCGTGGTATCGGCAGCGGCGTGTGATGGCGTTGGACGGGAGCTGTCTGGACGTGGCCGACGAGCGCGCCAACGCCAAGTTCTTCGGCTACCCCACGGCCACGCGCGGACAAAGCGCTTTCCCGCAAGCGCGCTTGCTTGGCCTGGTCGAGTGCGGTACGCACGCCATCGTGGCGGCCGACATCGCGCCATATGCGCGCAGCGAGAAGGCGATGGCCGCCGAAGCGCTGCCCGGCTGGCTGCAGCCGGACATGCTGGTATTGGCCGACCGGGGCTTTTACAGCTTCAAGCTGTGGTGCCTGGCCGCCAACAGCGGCGCGGCGCTCGTTTGGCGCGTGAGCTCCACCCTCAAGCTATCGACCCAGCAAGTGCTGGCCGACGGCTCATACCTGAGTACGGTCTACGACAGCGCCGACCGCACCCGGCGCCACGGCCGCACGGTGCGCGTCATCGAATACGCGCTGCAGAATTCGGCCACCGCCACCGAAGCCAGCTACCGATTGATCACCACCCTGCTCGACGCCGAGCAGGCGCCGGCCTTGGAGCTGGCGGCGCTGTACCACGAGCACTGGGAAATCGAGGGCGTGTTCGACGAATTCAAGACGCACCTGCGCGGCGCCAGCACTGTGCTGCGCAGCAAGACCCCCGATCTGGTGCAGCAGGAACTGTGGGGGCTGTTGCTGGCGCACTTCGCCATCCGCCAGCTCATGGCGCAAGCGGCCTGGCGGCAAGCGCTCGATCCGGATCGCCTGAGCTTCATGCACGCCGTGCGCGTGATCAAGCGAAAACTGCCGCAAGCCGCGGCCGTTCCCCCCTGAGCGCCTGGAAAAATGGCGCGACGCGCTGCTGGCCGAAATCAGCCGCGGCCGCTGTGTGAGCAGCCGCGGGCGCTGTAACCCGCGCGGGGTCAAGCGCAAAATGAGCAACTTCCGCATCCGCCGTCGCGGCCAAGCACTGCACCGCAAACAGCAGCCCACTCCGCTTATTATCTGAACAGTATTGCCTTTAGGTCTGAGAACAACGCAAGAAAGGACGCTTGGCAGCGTCCCCATGCTCCGCTCGACTTTGGTCACCGAGTTTGTCTTGACGCGAGCAACTCTCGCTCCAGTGCCGACCATATCGACTTGAAGAACAGCCGGCACATGCCCCGCCACACACAACCGGTAGCGCGATAGTAGGCCGAAGACTGCTGCTGTGCGAGCCAGCCACTGATATCCCGCAGTACTTGGTCCCCATCAAATCCGGTCCACACTGCGGGTGCCGGCGACAATCCGTTACCGCCCAATACGGGGCCACCTCGTCGAAGTAGGTTCGCTTCAACTCCGCATCCGTCATGTTCGGACAATGCTGAACCAGTGAGTTTGCGATGCCCCTATAGTCCACCTCGTTATCGACGAACAAGTCCGACATCGTGAGCCAGCAATTCTGTCGCTCGATTGTGCCTATCGAATCTGCCATTTCATGAACTCTCGCAACTCTTCCTGATACAGCTCATTTCCCTTCTCCGCCAAGTGTGCACCTGCAAGGCTACCAGCGGCAATCAACACGAACGCACAAATCGGTGCACCGGGACCGCAAACCATCGACACAGCTGCGCCCGTGAGTGCGCCGCCAAGCAATGAGCCACCAACAATCGAGCCCTGCCGGTTGATCTCCTGAACCTTGTCATCCGATTGAGGTTCCCTCGGTCTTTCGCCTTCCAGCGGCCCGGGTTATGCAGCCGTATCCTTTGTCCGCTGAGCCGCAAGCCAGTCCTGCATAAACTGAGTTGGCGACATGAAGCCAAGCGATGAATGACGACGACTGCGGTTATAAAACACTTCAATGTATTCGAACAGGTCCGCCACGGCTTCGCGATGCGTGCGATACCTCGTGCGATGTACCCGCTCGTTCTTCAGGCTGTTGAAGAAGCTTTCCGTTGGCGCGTTATCCCAGCAACTGCCCTTGCGGCTCATCGAGCAGCGCATGCCGTACGAATTCAGCCTGCGCTGGAACTCGTGACTGCCGGCTCACTATCGAAGGTGATCAACGGCTTTCGGTCTGCCGGCCTGTCTCAGCGTGCGATGGTCGACGAGATGAACAAACTCGGCATCAAGACAGCGCGTGGTGGTGAGTGGTCGCTGATGCAATTGCAGCGGGTGATGGCTCGGCTGTGACCGAGCGGCCGATGCGTGTTTTCGGGGCGCCGACGGGGGCCGATTCGGCCACTTTCCGGTTCCATTTCATCCGCTCCCGTCTTCTCGCCTGAGCCTTTTCTTGCGCGTGCGCGCGCGCGAGACTTTCCGGCGCGAAGGATTCGATCAAGCCCCCGGAATTGCTGAGATAAGGCAAACGGCCATGAAAAATGACGGGATCAACGAGAAGAAAGCGCCAGCCAACGTTCCGCTAGCCAGCGATTCGATCCAAAGCCAGAAGCAGATTAAGAATCCGGCTATCCAACCGATTGAATGCAGTAGTTGCATAGCTGATAAGGAACGGGAAATCGACCAACGCGCACTATCTTCCCGACCAAGTTCCACCGGATGCGGTTACTCGCATCAATCAGAACATCGTCGATGCAAGCGAGGTGATCCCTTTGGCGAAATCTCCTAGCTCTCGCAACAGCATCTTCGATGTACCGCAGGAAAAGAGATCGAAGAAATCTAGATCGAAGCGGCCTGCACGTGTTCGCAGGTTAGATCCCAAGCACCCCACAGCGCCGGAAGCGCCTCGCGTCTTCACGTGCGCCATCGCAAATGATGGTCGCCTTGTACTGATGCGTGGCGGCCACATAGAGCTGTCGTTATCCGAGGTCGAAGCCGCGACGCTACAGAGCTACTTGGTGAAGCGGGCTGCTGCGAGCTTCCTCGCTAGCATGGCATAGTGCGCAGCCGGCGCCGCTCCGCCGGCACGAACGCAACATAGCCAGTGTTCCAGGAACTGCCGACACCGAGGGTACTGCTCGAAGAAGCGCTCGTCGACGAACGCTGAGTACAGGGTCAGCGACGAGACATTCGCCTCCCGCTTCTTCAGATGCTCAGCGTACCTTCGGGGAACATCGCATTCAACCGGTCCTGGTCAGCGACATATCTGTCCGCCTCGCCGATCTTCAGCGCAGTCCGATACGCAAGGGTCGACCAGAGAACGAGCGCGCCGTGTGCGAGATCACGCAGCTTCCGTTGCGCGTTCTGATCAGCAGCTACGGCATACCGTGCAAGCAATGCGCTGATGACTTGCTCAGTCTGGACCGTGAGTTCGTCGTAGCTCAGGCCCTCGTCGATAGACATTTGATGCTCTCCAAGAATCACTTCCCCCTGAGCATCTCACCCGTGGGATGTAGCCGCAACATTGCGCGCACCGCGTCGACGACCGCGGATGTGAAAAGCCCCGCTCGGGGCGGGGCTTCGTCTATAACGAGTGATTCAGTCCGGGAGGAATACGACGGGACTCACATTGAACCGCCGAGCCAATTGTGTTATCTGCCGCACATTCAGCTCTCGCTTGCCGTTCAGGACTTCCGAGACTACGCCTTGGCTGCCAATTTCCGGGAGGTCTGCCTGGCGGACGTCGTTTTCCAGCATGAGGTACTTGAGCACATCGGCGGGGGCCGCATTCGGCAATTGATGATGCGCCTGGTCATACTCGCCAATGAAGTCGCCCAAGGTATCCGCGAGTGGCGCGAGGCGATGCCCTTCGTCAGCCGCGCCAGCATCGAGCAGAGCATTTAAGGCGCGCACAGCAAAGTCATACTCGAGATCTGAATTGATTGGATGAAGCGGCACCTTCTGGGAGATGGCCTCGAAATGCGCGGCCAGTTCCTCGATGTCATTCCGCGTAAAGCTCAAGGCTTCCATTTGCTGTACTCCTTGTGCGTGAATACATGACGCACATATAACTTCTGCACATTGAAGTGCACTGCGGCAATGATCCGGAACTTATTACCGCCGATATCGAACACGTAGAACGCTCCAACCTTATCTGTCGCATTGAAAGCTTTCTTCAGGTCAGCAAAGCTACCGAACGTTCCAGCCTCAATCGTCTTCCTCCATATCTGGAGCGGCACACCAGCGTCCGGATGCTTGGTGGCGAAGTCGGTCAATGCTTTGTTGGAGATGACTCGCATGAACCGACAATATCTCAGATTGAGATTGCAACCAAGTGTTGTTACACATTAGACAGCCTGGCTTCGCTCCGAGTCATTCCTTTGTTGGAGGTAGTCCCCCACCATTGCATCATCTTCCGGCGCTCCGGCAGGTACTCGGCGTGGTTGTACGCTGCTCGGACGCCGTCGCGCTCGCTATGCGCCAACTGCCGCTCGATCCAGTCCCGGTTGAAGTTGTGCTCGTTCAGGATCGTCGACGCCAGGCCGCGGAAACCGTGCCCGGTCATGCGTGAATGGTAGCCCATCCGGTACAGCGCATACAGGATCGTGTTCTCGCTCATCGGCTTCTTGGGGCTGGACCGGCTCGGGAATAAGTACTGGCTGTTGCCGTTCACCTCCCGAAGCTTGGCGACCACTTCGAGCGCCTGCTTCGACAGCGGCACGATGTGCGGCGCCCGCATCTTCATCTTCTCGGCCGGGATACGCCACTCCTTCTTTTTCTCGTCGATCTCGCCCCACTCGGCAAACCGCAGCTCGCTCGTCCGAACGAATGTCAGCGCCATGAACTGCAGCGCCAGCCGGGTTTGGTAGTCGCCGTCGTACGCGTCGATCTTCTGCATCAGTTCGGGAAGTTCGGCCTCGCTCACGCGCTTCATGTGAACGACGGTGCGCGTCTTCAGAGCACCGCGTAGATCTGGCGCCGGGTCGCGCTCTGCCCGGCCAGTCGCAATCGCGTATCGGAAGATCTGGCTGCACGCCTGGATCGCCTTGTGCGAGAGTTCGATCGCATCGCGCGCCTCGATCTTCCGGATCACTTCCAGGAGCTCAGGTGCCGAAATCTCGTCGATCGGCCGAGCGCCCAGCGATGGAAAGATCTCGCGCTCGAGCAGCTTCATGATCCGGACGCCATGTCGCTCGGACCATGCCTCCTTCCGCTTGTCGTGCCATTCCCGGGCAACCGGTTCGAACGAATTCACCCGGCTGAGACTTCGCTGCAGCTTGGCCAGTTTCTTTTCGTGTGACGGATCGAGCCCACCGCGCAACTGCTCCTTGATCTCGTCACGTGCCTTGCGGGCAGCCAGCAGGGTCACCGCCGGATAGCCCCCAAGGGCCATCCGCTTCTCTTTACCGTCGATGCGATACTTCAGACGCCAGTATTTGGAGCCGTTCGGCATGACCTCGAGGTACATGCCCTGGCCGTCGGCCAGCTTGTAGGCCTTGTCGCGGGGCTTTGCCGCCCGGACGGCGACATCGGTAAGGGGCATTTTGGCATGGGGGCATTTCGATGCCCCTGATCAGGAAGAATTGCCCCCAACGATGTCCCTGATTTTGTGGGCGCCAATTGAAAATGATTGGCAACGCTGGTAGCAAAAAGCCCCGCAAGTCCTTGACTAACGGGGCTTTCTAGCCAACGAGGGGAAACGCTTGGGAGCAAATGTGGTGCGTGAGGCCGGACTCGAACCGGCACACCCTTGCGGGCGTCAGGACCTAAACCTGGTGCGTCTACCAATTTCGCCACTCACGCGTGTCTCTATCACCTGCCAGCGCATTGCGCACCGGCCCCGGGCCGTCGTGCCGACATGCAAAACCGGCACGCCCGATCAGGCGAGCGCGAGATTCTACCCGATCCGTGCGGCGTTGTCTGCATCGACCGGCGAGGTTCACGCGCCGGTGCTAGAATGCCGCGCTTGATGCTTCCGGCGGTGCGCAACCGCACATCCCCCGATACCGCCCCCGACCCGAATCCGCCCGTGAACTTCGACGACTACTGTCAGCAAAAGGCCGCCCCTGCGGGCTCCAGCGTCTACTACGCGCTGCGTCAGGCGCCGCTCGCCACGCAACCGCGCCTGACCGCGCTGTTCGCGCTGCGCCGCGAACTCGAGGAAACCGTCAAGGAAACCAGCGACCCGACCGTCGGACACACGAAGCTCGCGTGGTGGCACAAGGAACTCGCGGCGCTGGCCGACGGACAGCCGTCGCATCCGGTCACGAAGGCGCTCGCGCAGCATCACCCCGCGATCGCCGCCGAAGCCGACGCGTTGCGCACGCTCGTCAACGGCTACGGGATGGATCTCGAACAGGCGCGCTACCTCGATTTCGCGAATCTGCAGCGCTACATCGCGCAGGTCGGCGGCACCTTCGCGTCGCTGGTCGCGCGGGCGAGCGCCGCGCGTCCGGCCGACCCGCAGCCGTGGGCCGCGGATGCCGGCCGCGCGCTGATGCTCGCGCAGTTCGTGCAGGAACTCGGCAACGACGCGCGCCACGGCCGCATCTACCTGCCGATCGACGAACTGCAGCGCTACAACGTGACGGCGGCCGACCTGCTGAACCGTCGCTACAGCCCGGCGTTCACCGAGCTGCTGCAGTTCCAGACGGCACGGGCACGCGAAGCGCTTGCGGCCGCAGATGCGGCGATCCCCGCATCGGAGCGCCGCGCACAGCGCACGCTGCGCGCGCAGATCGCACTGGCCGGCGCGCTGCTCGACGAAATCGAGCGCGACGGCTACCAGGTGCTGCACCAGCGCATTGCACTGACACCGATCCGCAAGCTGTGGATCGCGTGGCGCGCCGCGCGCCGCCGTTGACGTTCCGCTACGCCTTCAACAACGGCAGCGTGTCGAAGCGCTGCTGCAGCACGCGCGTCGCATCGAGCCCCCACCACGGCCCGAGCACGGTCGCATAAAGCTGCCGGAAATCGACCGCGACCGGCAGGTTGCCGTTGCCGTCGAGCCGCCCGAGCGCCGGCGGGGCGCCGTACAGGCCGCCGGCCACGCGCCCGCCCATCACGAAATGCGGCGCGGCCGTGCCGTGGTCGGTGCCGTTGCTCTGGTTCTCCCGCACGCGCCGCCCGAATTCCGCATACGTCATCACGAGCGTCTGGTTCCAGCGCCCGAGTTCGAGCAATGCGCCGCGCATCGCGCTCATCCCTTCCGCGAACTGCTTGAGCAGCGCGGCCTGCTGCCCCGGCTGGTTCTGGTGCGTGTCGAAGCCGTTGAGCGTCAGGCGCAGCACCGCGATACCGTCCTGCGCGCCGGGCCCGGACGCTTCGCACGCGGCCAGCACCTGCATCGCGGTCTTCACCGACGTGCCGAACGCGCCGGCCGGAAAGGCCGTCCGGAATTCGCGCATCCCGCCGCGCGGGCGCAGCCGGTCGGCGGCCTTCACGATGTCGTTCTCGACGTCGACGATGTGTGCGAGCGCGGGGTTCTGCTCGCGTAGCGACGAGGGCTCGGCGAGGCGGGCCGCACGGATGAACTGCGCGGGATTGACGAGCGCGATCGCGCGCGCGCCGTTCGCGAGCGGCCCCATCTCGGCGCTGCCGAGCACGACGCCGTCCGCCGCGAACCCGGGCGGCACCGGCGCCTGCGCGAACGTGCGCGTGAGCCAGCCCTCGTGCAGGTACTGGTCGGAGCGTGACGCGGTATCCCAGATCTCGATCGAGCGGAAATGCGACAGGTTCGGCTGCGGATAGCCGACGCCCTGCACGATCGCGACCTGCCCGTCGCGCCACAGCGGCATCAGCGGCGCGAGCGACGGATGCAGCCCCGTGTGTGCGTCGAGTTGCAGCACCTGCTCGCGCTTGATGCCGATGCTGCGCCGGAACTGGTAATACAGCGGATCGGCATACGGCACCACCGTGTTGAGGCCATCGTTGCCGCCCTTCAGCTCGACGAGGACCAGCACGTTCGCATAGCCCGCGCGCGCCTTCGTCGCGGCAAGCGGAGCCGCCAGCGCGCCGGGCTGCCAGAGCGACACGCCCGCCGTCGCGGCAGCGCCGGTGAGCGCGAGGAAATCGCGTCGGTTCATCGTGAATCCTTTGCCGGGCGCCGCGCATGCGTGCCGCGCCGGCGACTCGTCGTCATTTCAGTTGATAGGCCGGATCCATCAGCAGCGCCTTGAGATACGCGCTGCCGGTCGAATCCGTGTCGATCGCCGCGACCGGCGAAAGCTGCAGCACCGCGTGCTGCAACTGAAGCTCGGTCGACAAGCCCGCGATCGCCTGCGGCCGCGCGCGATATTGCGCGAGCCAGCGTTCGAGGTCGAAACGCAGGCCGCCGCGCGCGGGCATCGCACGTGGGTTGCCGCCGGCCATCGCGGCCACCCCGCCGGGACTTGCCCCGGCCTTCGCCGCCATCGCGCCGGCGCTTCCACCGAGCGTCGCGGGACGCATGCCGGCCGTCTCGGTCGCGCGGAACAGTTGCTCGACGAACTGCTTGCGCGCGAGCAGCGTGGTGCTGTTGATCCACAGCGCGCCGCCCGGCCAGCCCTTCACGTTCGGCGGATAGAACAGGTTCTGCCCGAGCGTGCGCACGGTGTTCGCGAGCATCTGCGGATCGCCGTACGCAACGTCGAACAGCCGCACCGAGCCGACGACGAATTCCGCCGGCGACTTGACGAGCACGCCGCGATTGCGCGGATCCCAGAAGGCGTCGGTCGACCACAGCGCGGCGAGCGCCGCGCGAATGTCGTAGCCGCTCGCGCGAAACCGCTCGGCGACCACCTCCAGTTCGCCTGCGTCCGGCGTATCCGACACGAACTCGCGCCACAGCTTGCCGGCGATGAAGCGCGCGGTGCCGGGCCGCTTCAGCAGGATGTCGAGAAAGCCGTCGCCGTCGAACGGCCCCGTTTCGCCGAGGATCGTCTTGTCCCCGGCGTCGTGCCACTCGGTCCGCACGGCAAAGCGCAGCGTGTCGGGATCGACCGTCCAGCCCGTCATCGCGCGCGCGGCTTCGGTCACGTCGGACTGCGTGTAATGCCCTTCGCCGAGCGTGAACAGCTCCATCACCTCGCGTGCGAAGTTCTCGTTCGGGCGGCCCTTGCGATTGCTCGCGCCATCGAGATACTGAAGCATCGCCGGATCCTTCGCGACCGCGTGCAGCAGCACGCCGAAGTTGCCGAGCGCCTCGCGGCGAAACAGCGCGTTCTGCGCGGCCATCGTCTGCGGGTAAGGCACCTTGTCCTGCCCCGACGTGAAGTGCCCGTGCCAGAACAGCGTCATGCGCTCGGTCAGCGGCGACGGCGTGACGATCATCTCGTTGACCCAGGCCGCGCGCAATGCGTCGTAGCGCTGGTTGCGCATGCGCTGCTCGTCGCGCCGCATGTCGGGGGTCAGCGCCTGGCGTTGCGCGCGCGTCGGCGGCAACTCGGCGATCCAGTCCGGCCACGTCGTGACGGGCTCGCGCCGCACACTGCCGAGCGCGTCGGCCACGACCTGCGCGCGCGTCATGCCGACGATGCGCGCGACGTCGGCGGGCGCCGGCGTAAAGCCGGTGCGACTCAGGAAGAACTGCGCATCATCCGCCTCGAGGGGCGTTTGCATCGCAGGCGGCAGCGCCTGCGCAGCGGCGTTCGCTCGACTCATCGTGAAGGACTCCCGAAACGCGCAATGCGCGCATGTGCCGGTTAAACGGCATCCGGTGAGCGAAAGTTGACTGCAAAATTGCTACGGAATTTTTCCGGCGACGGGCTTCCGGCGGCGGGCGGAAACAGCGCGAAACAGCGCGATTCAGCGCTTGTACAGCTCGCGAACGGCGTCCTCGATGTGCTGGCGCAAAAGGTGGCGCTCCTCGGGCGTCATGTGCCCGTCGCGGCGGCGCTGTTCGAGATCGGGAGGCACGGCGGAACGGGCAACGGCATCGGCGCGGTCGGCCTGCTGCGCCGCCTTGCCGCGCGGCAGCTTGCGCGACGATGCCCCCTGCTCGGGGCGCTGCGCATACGCGAAGTTCGACGCATACGGACCGGCGAGCGCGATCGTCAGCATCAGTGCAATCCGGGCAGATCGCATGACCGTCCTCGCTTCTTTGGTCGATTTGTTCCCTTCGTCACGCGGCAACCGGTTACCTCTGGTACTTGAAAAACCCTGCGGAATTCGGGTGTGCAAAGATGAATGATGGAGTGCAGGGGAGTATCTACCGAATTTCGGCTTCGAGTAAAGGAATCTCTATAGCCTGCCTTTACTCGGCGCGACACTACGGGTAAATTTTGTAACCGACTGTAACGCGCGAAAATACGCGGCCGTGCGTCAATTCCCATTCGCGATAAGATGCCGATCATGGAAACGAAAAACCCCTCCAAGATTCTCGTCGTCGACGACGACCCGCGCCTGCGCGACCTGCTGCGCCGCTATCTCGGCGAGCAGGGTTTCAATGTCTACGTCGCCGAAAACGCGACCGCAATGAACAAGCTCTGGGTCCGCGAGCGTTTCGACCTGCTCGTGCTCGACCTGATGCTCCCGGGCGAAGACGGCCTGTCGATCTGTCGCCGCCTGCGCGGCAGCAACGACCGCACGCCGATCATCATGCTCACCGCGAAGGGCGAGGACGTCGATCGCATCGTCGGCCTCGAGATGGGCGCCGACGATTACCTGCCGAAGCCGTTCAACCCGCGCGAGCTCGTCGCGCGCATTCATGCGGTGCTGCGCCGCCAGGCGCCGGCCGAGCTGCCGGGCGCACCGTCGGAAACCACCGAGGTGTTCGAGTTCGGCGAGTTCTCGCTGAACCTCGCGACCCGCACACTGACGAAATCCGGCCAGGAAATTCCACTGACGACCGGCGAATTCTCGGTGCTGAAGGTATTCGCGCGCCATCCGCGCCAGCCGCTGTCGCGCGAGAAGCTGATGGAGCTCGCGCGCGGCCGCGAATACGAAGTGTTCGACCGCAGCCTCGACGTGCAGATCTCGCGCCTGCGCAAGCTGATCGAACCGGATCCGGGCAGCCCGCGTTTCATCCAGACCGTCTGGGGCCTCGGCTACGTGTTCATCCCGGACGGCGCCGCCTGATCTTTTTCCTTTCCGGTTTCGCCCGCCCACGGCCCGTCCCATGCGTATCGACCGGCGCCTCCTGCAGCTCGCGTTCGGCGGGCTGTTCTGGCGCACCTTCCTGCTGATCGCGCTGCTGATCTCGGTCAGTCTCGCCGCGTGGTTCCAGAGCTTCCGTGTGATCGAGCGCGAGCCGCGCGCGCAGCGCGTGGCTCTCCAGCTCGTCGCGGTCGTGAAGCTCACGCGCACCGCCCTGCTCTATTCCGATCCCGACCTGCGGCGCGCGCTGCTGCAGGATCTCGAGAGCAACGAGGGCGTGCGCGTGTACCCGCGCGAAAAGACCGACAAGTTCAAGCTGCAGCCCGACGAATCGCTGAACCGCCTGATCGAACACGATATCCGCAGCCGCCTCGGCGACGATACCGTGATCGCACAGTCGGTCAACGACATTCCCGGCGTGTGGATCAGCTTCAAGATCGACGACGACGATTACTGGGTCGCGCTCGACCGCGACCAGCTCGACAACGTCACGGGCCTGCAGTGGGCCGGCTGGGGGTTGTTCGCGCTCGCGCTGTCGCTGTTCGGCTCCGCGTTCATCACCAGCCTCGTGAACCGGCCGTTCTCGCGGCTCGCGCTCGTCGCGCGCCAGGTCGGTTCGGGGCAGGCGCCCGACCCGCTGCCCGAGCGCGGGATGGGCGTCGCAGCCGACACCAACCGCAGCTTCAACCAGATGGTGCGCGACCTCGAGCAGCTCGAGGCCGATCGCGCGCTGATGCTCGCGGGCATCTCGCACGACCTGCGCACGCCGCTCGCGCGGCTGCGGCTCGAGACCGAGATGAGCCCGTCCGACCAGGCGACCAAGGACGCGATGGTCGACGACATCGAGCAAATGGATCGCATCATCGCGGCGTTCATCGACTACGCGCGTCCGACCCAGCGCAAGCCGGAGCCGGTCGACCTGTCGTCGATCGCGCACGAAGTCGCCGCGCGCGTGTCGGGCGAGGACGGCGTCGAGATCCGCACGCGGCTCGCGCCGAACGCCGTGATCGAAGCCGACGAGACCGACATGCGCCGCGTGATCGGCAACCTCGTCGAAAACGCGCGCAAATACGGCCAGAGCCGCGACGACGGCGTGTCGCGCATCACGCTCGAGACGCGCGTGACGCACGCGCGCGTCGAACTGTCGGTGAGCGACGAGGGCCCCGGCATCCCCGAGGACCAGCTGCCGCTCGTGATGCGGCCGTTCTATCGCGTCGACACGGCGCGCACCAAGGCGGACGGCACGGGGCTCGGGATGGCGATCGTGCTGCGCCTCGTCGGCCGCTATCGCGGTGCGCTGCGCCTGCGCAACCGCAGCCCCGACGCGGGCCTCGAAGTCACGCTCGAGTTCCCTGGCGCCGGCAAGGCACGTGCGACGGCGTGACGCGCTCGCGTACGCCTGCCGCCCTTCACACTATCGATCCGGTTGAAAAAAACTATGGAGACTGTTAGTCAAAATCTATTGAAGCGCCTTGTTAATAGTGTTATAGTTTTGCCCATGCTGTCACACCATCGTTGCAGCACCGAGGTAGCTTGACTTAGTCTTCTTCCCAACTCATACAGGAGTATCCGCATGAAAACCGTTGGCGATAAACTCGAAGCTTTCACCGTCGTGGCCGCGAAGCCGGGCTTCAACAACCACGAAGAAAACGGCCAGTCGGCATTCGAGACCGTCACCGAAGCGTCGTTCCCGGGCAAGTGGAAGATCATCTACTTCTACCCGAAGGACTTCACGTTCGTGTGCCCGACGGAAATCGTCGAATTCGCGAAGCTCACGAAGCAGTTCGAAGAGCGCGATGCCGTCCTGCTGGGCGGCAGCTCGGACAACGAATTCGTCAAGCTCGCATGGCGCCGTGAGCACAAGGATCTCGACAAGCTGAACCACTACTCGTTCGGCGACGTCAAGGGCGAGCTGATCGACCAGCTCGGCGTGCGCGACAAGGAAGCCGGCGTGGCCCTGCGTGCAACGTTCATCGTCGATCCGGACAACACGATCCAGCACGTTTCGGTGAACAACCTGAACGTCGGCCGCAGCCCGGAAGAAGTCCTGCGGATTCTGGACGGCCTGCAAACGGACGAACTCTGCCCGTGCAACCGTGCAGTCGGCGGCGCAACGCTGTAAGCGCATCGATGCACGAAGCCCGCGGCGCACGTCCTGCCTGCGGGCTTTTTTAACGGCCAACCCATAGGAGATATCAATGGAATTCATCGACTCGATTAAGGCACGTATCCCCGACTACGCGAAGGACATTCGCCTGAATCTCGACGGCACGATCTCGCGCTCGTCGCTCGAAGGCACCGACGCGGTCGGCGTCGCGCTGGCGGCGGCGATCGCGGCGAAGAGCACGGTGCTCGTCAAGACGATCCGCGAAGCCGGCGTCCTGTCGCCCGAAGAGACGAATGCGGTGCTGACGGCGGCCGCGCTGATGGGGATGAACAACACCTGGTATCCGTATGTCGAGATGGCCGACGACGCCGACCTGAAGACGCAACGTGCCGAACTGCGGATGGGTGCGTATGCGACGCACGGCGGCGTCGACAAGCGCAAGTTCGAGATGTACGCGCTCGCCGCGTCGATCGTCGGCAAGTGCCACTTCTGCGTGAAGTCGCACTATGCGCTGCTGAAGAACGAGCAAGGGATGAGCGTCACGCAGCTGCGCGACGTCGGCCGTATCGCCTCGGTGATCAACGCCGCCGCGCAGGTGATCGCCGCCGAAGGCGAATAATCAGCGCCGCGCGAGCCGCACGGCGCGCGCAACACGCAAAAACGCCACGCGGGCCGGCCTCGCGTGGCGTTTTTCATTTCCGCAAGCGATGGCAGCGCGGGCTGCGTCGCCGCGCTGTCGCGCGAGCCAGCCCCGCCGCGGCCCGTCAACCGCCCTGCTTCACCAGCAGCGCGGCGGCCTGCGCCTCGATCCCTTCGCCGCGGCCGAGATAGCCGAGCTTTTCGTTGGTCTTCGCCTTCACGTTCACGCGATCGAGCGGCAACCCGAGATCGGCCGCGATGTTCGCGCGCATCCCGTCGATATGCGGTGCCAGCTTCGGCGCCTGGGCGATCACGGTGCTGTCGACGTTCTGGATCGTGAAGCCGGCCGCCATGATGCGGGCCGCGCACTCGCGCAGCAGCACGCGGCTGTCGGCGCCCTTGAATGCCGCGTCCGTGTCGGAGAAATGGCGGCCGATGTCGCCGAGCGCCGCCGCGCCGAACAGCGCGTCGGTGATCGCGTGCAGCAGCACGTCCGCGTCCGAGTGGCCGAGCAGGCCGCGTTCGTACGGAATCGTCACGCCGCCGATGATGAGGGGGCGCCCCTCGACGAGCTGGTGCACGTCGTAGCCTTGTCCGATTCTGAAATCCATGCGTGTTCCGATAAAGAGGGGGGAAAGTCAGGACGCGTTCGCGGGGCGCGCGAGGATCGCTTCCGCGAGCGCGAAATCTTCCGGGTACGTGACCTTGAAGTTGCGCAGGCTGCCCTGCACGACGCGCGGGGTGTGGCCGGCCCATTCGATCGCGCTCGCTTCGTCGGTCAGGTCGTGCCCTTCGCGCTGCGCTCGCAGGATCGCCTCGCGCAGCATGCCGATGCGGAACATCTGCGGCGTCTGCGCCTGCCACAGCGCGTCGCGCGACTCGGTGCGCGCGATCGCGTCGCCGCCGGCCGGCACGCGCTTGAGCGTATCGGCCACCGGCAGCGCGACGATGCCGCCGACCGGATCGTCCTTCAGCGCCGCGACGAGCGTGCGGATCAGCTCCGGCGTGATGCCCGGGCGCGCCGCGTCGTGCACCAGCACCCAGTCGTGGTCGGTCGCGCCGAACTCGGCCAGTTCGAGCAGCCCGTTCAGCACCGACGCCTGGCGCGAGCCGCCGCCGCAGCGGCGCACCGCGAAGCGCAGGCCCGCGAAGCGGCGTGCGTCGAAATGGGAATCGTCGGGCGCGAGGACGACGAGCGTCTGCGCGAATTCGCTGCACGCGTCGAACGCGGCGAGCGTGTAGTGCAGCAGCGCGCGGCCGGCCAGCGTGCGGTATTGCTTCGGCACGGCCGAGCCGGAACGGCTGCCCGTGCCGGCACAGGGAATCAGGGCGAAAAGTCGGGGAGTCACGAAGGGAAACGCCGGAAAGATGAAATCGAGAAGCGGATTTTATAATAGGTCTTTCGTCTCGACCGGCGCACCGCGATGCGCCCGTGCACGCCACCCCCTGCCGTCCCTATGCCAGATAACGCTTCCACCCCGTCCGCCTCGCCCATTGCCCGCGTCAAGTCCGGCCAGCGTTTCGCCTTCGACGGCGCGCATGGTTCCGCCGACGCGCTCGCCATCGCCCGTTATCTCGCCGACAACCGCCAGGACGTGCCGCTCCTCGCGGTGATCTGCGCGAACGCGGTCGACGCGCAGCGGCTCTCGCAGGAAATCCGCTACTTCTCGCCCGACGCCCGCGTGCGCCTGCTGCCGGACTGGGAAACGCTGCCGTACGACACGTTCTCGCCGCACCAGGACCTCGTATCGGAGCGTCTCGCGACGCTGCACGATCTCGGCGAGGGCCGCTGCGACATCCTGCTCGTGCCCGCGACCACCGCGCTGTACCGGATGCCGCCCGCGTCGTTCATGGCCGCCTACACGTTCGCGTTCGCGCAGGGCGAGCGGCTCGACGAGGCGAAGCTGAAGGCGCAGCTCACGCTGGCCGGCTACGAGCACGTGAGCCAGGTCGTGCGGCCCGGCGAATACTGCGTACGCGGCTCGCTGATCGACCTGTACCCGATGGGCTCGCCGCTGCCGTACCGGATCGACCTGTTCGACGACCAGGTCGACTCGATCCGCGCGTTCGACCCCGACACGCAGCGCAGCCTCTACCCGGTGCGCGACGTGCGCCTGCTGCCGGGCCGCGAGTTTCCGTTCGACGAAGCCGCGCGCACGGCCTTCCGCAGCCGCTGGCGCGAAACCTTCGAAGGCGACCCGAGCCGCGCGCCGATCTACAAGGACATCGGCAACGGCGTGCCGTCGGCCGGCATCGAGTACTACCTGCCGCTGTTCTTCGACGAGACGGCCACGCTGTTCCACTACCTGCCGCAGGACGCGCACCTCGTGTTCACCGGCGATCTCGAGGCGTCGATCCGCCGCTTCACGGCCGATACGAAGCAGCGTCATGCGTTCCTCGCGCACGATCGCGAGCGGCCGATCCTCGAACCGCAGCGCCTGTTCCTGTCCGACGAGGATTTCTTCGCGTTCGCGAAGCCGTTCGCACGCGTCGTGCTGCCCGCGCAGCCGGCCGGCGGCTGGGCGACGGCGCTGCCCCAGCTCTCCGTCGATCGCCATGCCGACGATCCGCTCGCGTCGCTGCGCACGTTCGTCGAATCGTCCGGCAAGCGCGTGCTGCTGACCGTCGAATCGGCCGGCCGTCGCGAGACGATCCTGCAACTGCTCGCCGAACACCATCTGCGCCCCGCGTCGAACGACCACTTCGCGGGCTGGCTCGAGAGCGACGAACGCTTCGCGCTCGGCGTCGCGCCGCTCGCGAACGGCTTTGCGGTGCCGGGCGAAGGCTACGCGGTCGTCACCGAGACCGAGCTGTACGGCGCGCTCGGCCGCCGCGCGGGCCGCCGCCGGCAGGAACAGGCCAGCAACGTCGACGCGATGGTGCGCGACCTGTCGGAGCTGAAGGTCGGCGACCCGGTCGTCCACGCGCAGCACGGCATCGGCCGCTACATGGGCCTCGTGTCGATGGACCTCGGCGAAGGCGAGACCGAATTCCTGCATCTCGAATACTCGGGCGACAGCAAGCTCTACGTGCCGGTTGCGCAATTGCACGTGATCTCGCGCTACAGCGGCGCCGATCCCGACAGCGCGCCGCTGCACGCGCTCGGCTCCGGCCAGTGGGAGCGCGCGAAACGCAAGGCCGCGCAGCAGATCCGCGATACGGCCGCCGAGCTGCTGAACCTGTACGCGCGCCGCGCGGCCCGCGAAGGCCACGCGTTCTCGCTCGATCCGCGCGACTACGTGAAGTTCGCCGAAAGCTTCGGCTTCGAGGAAACGCCCGACCAGGCGGCCGCCATCGCGGCCGTGATCGGCGACATGACGAGCGGCAAGCCGATGGACCGCCTCGTGTGCGGCGACGTCGGCTTCGGCAAGACCGAGGTCGCGCTGCGCGCCGCGTTCATCGCGGTGCTGGGCGGCAAGCAGGTCGCGCTGCTGTCGCCGACCACGCTGCTCGCCGAGCAGCACACGCAGACCTTCGCCGACCGCTTCGCGGACTGGCCGGTGCGGATCGTCGAGCTGTCGCGCTTCAAGACGGCGAAGGAAGTGAACGCGGCGATCGCGCAGATCAACGAAGGCAGCGTCGACATCGTGATCGGCACGCACAAGCTGCTGTCGTCGGACGTGCAGTTCAAGCGCCTCGGCCTCGTGATCATCGACGAGGAACACCGCTTCGGCGTGCGCCAGAAGGAAGCGCTGAAGGCGCTGCGCGCGGAAGTCGACGTGCTGACGCTCACCGCGACGCCGATTCCGCGCACGCTCGGGATGGCGCTCGAGGGGCTGCGCGACTTCTCGGTCATCGCGACCGCGCCGCAGAAGCGGCTCGCGATCAAGACCTTCGTGCGCCGCGAGGAAGAAAGCGTGATCCGCGAGGCGATGCTGCGCGAGCTGAAGCGCGGCGGCCAGGTGTACTTCCTGCACAACGAGGTCGAGACGATCGAGAACCGCAAGGCGATGCTCGAGGCGCTCGTGCCCGAGGCACGCATCGTGATCGCGCACGGCCAGATGCACGAGCGCGAGCTCGAACGGGTGATGCGCGACTTCGTCGCGCAGCGCGCGAACGTGCTGCTGTGCACGACCATCATCGAGACCGGCATCGACGTGCCGAGCGCGAACACGATCATCATGCATCGCGCGGACAAGTTCGGCCTCGCGCAGCTCCACCAGTTGCGCGGCCGCGTCGGCCGTTCGCACCACCAGGCGTACGCGTACCTGCTCGTGCACGATCCGCAGGCGCTGACCAAGCAGGCCCAGCGCCGGCTGGAAGCGATCCAGCAGATGGAGGAACTCGGTTCGGGCTTCTATCTCGCGATGCACGACCTCGAGATCCGCGGCACCGGCGAAGTGCTCGGCGACAAGCAGTCGGGCGAGATCCACGAGATCGGCTTCCAGCTCTATACCGACATGCTGAACGACGCGGTGAAGGCGTTGAAGAACGGCAAGGAGCCCGACCTCACCGCCCCGCTCGCCGCGACGACGGAAATCAACCTGCATGCGCCGGCGATCCTGCCGGCCGACTACTGCGCGGACGTGCAGGAGCGGCTGTCGCTGTACAAGCGGCTCGCGAACTGCGAGCACGGCGACGCGATCGACGGCATCCAGGAAGAACTGATCGACCGCTTCGGCAAGCTGCCGCCGCAGGCGCACGCGCTCGTCGAGACGCACCGGCTGCGGATCGCCGCGAAGCCGCTCGGCATCGTGAAGATCGACGCGAGCGAGGCTGCGATCGGGCTGCAGTTCGAGCCGAATCCGCCGATCGATCCGATGCGGATCATCGAGATGGTGCAGAAGCACCGGCACATCAAGCTCGCGGGCCAGGACAAGCTGCGTATCGAGACGCGCTCGCCCGACCTCGCGATCCGCGTGTCGACGATCAAGGAAACGCTGCGCGCGCTCGGTCATTCGAACCGGCAGGACGCGGCCGCCGCGTCGCGCTGAGCAGCCGCTTCGGCGGCCCGTCGACTCGTAAAGCGCCGCGTTGCTGCAGCGCATCGCGGCCCGCGAGAGCGGGCCGCAGCGTTTTTGAGTATGATTTTCGCATTCCTCAGACGGAGTTTTGCCATGTCCACTCTCGACGCCACGGCGCCGGCCGCCGCCGACCATGTCGACCACGACGACGCGTCGCTCGTCAGCCTGCCCTGGATCAAGCAACTGGTGTCGATGGACACGACGAGCCGCGTGCCGAACCTCGGCCTGATCGAAACGGTGCGCGACGCGCTCGCCGCGAAAGGCATCGCATCGACGATCACGCACGACCCGCGCGAAGGCTGGGCGAACCTGTTCGCGACCGTGCCCGCGGACGACGGCTCGACGAACGGCGGCATCGTGCTGTCGGGGCATACCGACGTCGTGCCGGTCGACGGCCAGCAATGGGACAGCAACCCGTTCGCGCCGGAAATCCGCGACGGCCGCCTGTACGGCCGCGGCACCTGCGACATGAAGGGCTTCATCGGCGCCGCGCTCGCGCTGCTGCCCGAGATGCAGGCGACGAAGCTCGCGAAGCCGATCCATTTCGCGCTGTCCTACGACGAGGAAATCGGCTGCGCCGGCGCGCCGCTGATGATCGCCGACCTCGTCAAGCGCGGCGTGCAACCGTCGGGCTGCATCGTCGGCGAGCCAACCAGCATGCGGCCGATCATCGCGCACAAGGGCATCAACGCCTATCGCTGCTGCGTGCGCGGCCACGCGGCGCATTCGTCGCTGACGCCGAAGGGGCTGAACGCGATCGAGTATGCGGCGCGCCTCATCTGCCACATCCGCGACATCGCCGAGCGCTTTCGCGCCGAAGGCCCGTTCGACGCGCTGTACGACGTGCCGTTCACGACCGCGCAGACGAGCACGATCCAGGGCGGCAACGCGATCAACACGGTGCCGGCCGAGTGCCGCTTCGATTTCGAATTCCGCAACCTGCCGACGCTCGATCCCGAGCAGATCTTCACGCGCATCGAAGCGTATGCACGGGAAACGCTGCTGCCGCAGATGCTTCGCGAGCATCCGAATGCCGCGATCGAGTTTTCGAAGATCGCCGCGGCGCCCGGCCTCGATGCAACCGAACAGGCCGCGATCACGCAACTCGTGCGCGCGCTGACGGCGGACCAGGACAAGCGCAAGGTCGCATACGGCACCGAGGCCGGCCTGTTCGAACGCGCGGGCATCCCGAGCGTCGTATGCGGGCCCGGCAACATCGAGCAGGCGCACAAGCCGAACGAATACGTCGAGCTTGCGCAGCTCGCCGGCTGCGAGCAGTTCCTGCGCAAGTTCATCCGCAGCATGTCGGTCGACGCGCGCTGACTGCCTTCCGCCACGCCGGCCCGCGTGTGCGGGCCGGCCCACTCCGCCACCCGCCACGTCATGTCGACTGAACAACGGGGCACGCCCCATACGACGATCGACGGCGAGCCGATCCCGACGCTCGACGAAATCGCCGCGCAGCATTTCGCGCTGTCACCCTGGGTCGCGCGCACGCCCGTGTTCGAACGCGCCGACCTGCCGTCCCTCGAGGGCACGCACGTCAACTTCAAGTTCGAGCTCCTGCAGGTGAGCGGCAGCTTCAAGGCGCGCGGTGCGTTCACGCACCTGCTCGCGCTCGACGAGGCGCGCAAGAACGCCGGCGTCACCTGCGTGTCGGCCGGCAATCACGCGGCGGCCGTCGCGTATGCGGCCATGCGGCTCGGCAGCAGCGCCAAGGTCGTGATGTTCCACACCGCGAGCCCGGCGCGCATCGCGCAGTGCAAGCAGTACCGCGCGGAAGTCGTGCTGGCCGGCAGCGCGTCGCAGGCGTTCGATCTGGTGCGCCGGATCGAGGCCGAGGAAGGCCGCTTCTTCATCCATCCGTTCAACGGCTATCACACGATCCTCGGCACCGCGACGCTCGGCTACGAATGGGCGACGCAGACCCCCGACCTCGACGCGGTGATCGTGCCGATCGGCGGCGGCGGGCTCGCGGCCGGCATGGCGACCGCGCTGCGGCTCGCGAATCCGCGCGTGCACGTGTACGGCGTCGAGCCGGAAGGCGCCGACGCGATGAGCCGCAGCTTCGCGGCAAATCACACGATCAAGATGAGCGCGATGCAGACGATCGCCGATTCGCTGATGGCGCCGCATACCGAGGAATACAGCTACCAGCTGTGCCGGCGCCACGTCGACCGCATCGTCACCGTGTCCGACGACGCGCTGCGTGCCGCGATGCTGTTCCTGTTCTCGCAACTGAAGCTGTCGGTCGAACCGGCATGCGCGGCCGCCCTCGCCGCGCTGCTCGGCCCGCTGCGCGAAACGCTGCAGGGCAAGCGCGTCGGCGTGCTGCTTTCGGGCACCAATACCGACCCGGGTACGCTCGGCATGCATCTCGCGCACGCAAAGCTGCTGCGCTGACGCCGCGCGGGGTTATCCACGGTTCGTGTTGAAGAGCCTGTTGAAAAGTTTCTGGAAACTGCGCCAACGCGTTGATCGGACTGGGCTTTCCGCGCGCGACGCGGTTTGCGGCAGCGGCCGCGCGCGGCCCGTCGCGCAGCTAAGGGTTATCCCCAGTTTTTGTTGACAGGACTGTGGAGAACTCACCGACAAGCGACCCAACGCATTGTTTTTATTGAGAAAGCAAGCATCGCCCCCGGGCACGCCGCCGATTGGGCAATGTTCGCCGTCACCGCAGGTTATCCACAATTTCTGTTGACAGGCATGTTGATAAGGGCGGGATCGGCACGCCAAGTCGTTGATGCGCAAGGGTTCGTGCGGCGCGCCCGCGACGCGGGCCGTCCTCGTCCGGATATTTCAGCCAGCTTGGAATCGGCGTTCGGCCGTGACAGACTCGCGAACATTGCACGCCCTACAAAGGACACCTGCATGCGCTCCCTGTCGACCAGCCTTGCCTTCAGCATCGCCCTGCTGTCCGGCTGCGCGGCCACGCAACCGCCGGCCGCGGGCGAACCGGCGTTCTGCGCGCAGGCTGGGGGCAACCGCCAGTTGCAGGCCGACCTGCTGTTCGGGCGCGACATCGCGGGACGCGGCTCCGTCACCGATGCCGAGCGCGCCGCCTTCCTCTCCGACGTCATCACACCGCGCTTCCCGGACGGCTTCACGTCATGGGACACCCGCGGCCAATGGCGCGACCGCACGACCGGCGGGATCACGCGCGAGGACAGCTTCGTCGTGCGCATCGTCGCCGACTACACGCGCGACACGCTCGAACGCCTGTCGGCGATCCGGCGCGCATACGTCGAGCGGTTCAAGCAGGACGCGGTCGGCGTGACGCTTGCGCCGACCTGCGCGTCGTTCTGACTCCCGCCGTCAAAAAAACGGGCGCCCGAAGGCGCCCGTCGATTCGCGAAGCCGCTACCGCATCAGGGCTTGTTGCTCTCGAACATGTCCATGATCTGCTGCTTCTCCTGCGGCGTGACGGGCGGCGGCGCCAGCCCGGCGGCACCGGCCGAACCCAGCGCGTCGTTCGCGCTGATCGCGTTCTCCGCCGGGTTGATGTCGACGTTCGCGACGAAGCCGTTGCCCGGCGTGCGATCGGCGTAGTACAGCTCGCCGTCGATCGAGGTCAGGCCGTCCGGCATCGGCATCTGCTGCTCGGGCACGCCGTTCAGCGCGGTGCGCATGTAGTTCACCCAGATCGGCAGCGCGAGCTGCGCGCCGAACTCGCGGCTGCCGAGGCTCTTCGGCTGGTCGAAGCCCATCCATGCAACCGCGACGAGCGATTGCTGGTAGCCGGCGAACCAGCCGTCCTTTGCGTCGTTCGTCGTACCGGTCTTGCCTTGCAGGTCGCTGCGGCCCAGTGCGTTGGTGCCCGCGCCCGTGCCGGCCGTCGCGACCGAATGCAGCAGGCTGTTCATCACGTAAGCGTTGCGGCCTTCGATCGTGCGCGGCGCCGTGCTGCCCGCGAGCACCGGCTGCGACTTCTGCAGCGGCTGGCCGCGCGCGTCGTCGACCTCGGCGATCAGGTACGGATCGACCTTGTAGCCGCCGTTCGCGAACACCGCGTAACCCGTCGCGAGCTGCAGCGGCGTGACGAGGCCCGCGCCGAGCGCCATCGGCAGGTAAGGCGGCGTCTTCGCTGGATCGAAGCCGAAGCGCTGCGTCACGTATTGCTGCGCATACTGCGTGCCGATCGACGCGAGGATCCGGATCGACACGAGGTTCTTCGAACGCTGCAGGCCGGTACGCATCGTCATCGGGCCGTCCGGCTGGTCGTCGTCCTTCGGCTCCCAGGCGGTGCCGCCCGGCACGCTCGGCGGGAAGTACAGCGGCGCGTCGTTGATCATCGTCGCCGGCCCCATGCCCTTGTCGAGCGACGCCGAGTAGATGAACGGCTTGAACGACGAGCCCGGCTGCCGCCATGCCTGCGTCACGTGGTTGAACTTGCTCTTGTTGAAGTCGAAGCCGCCGACGAGCGAGCGGATCGCGCCATCCTGCGGCGCGATCGCGACGAGCGCGCCTTCGACCTGCGGCAGCTGCACGACCTGCCAGCCCGTCTTGCCGTCCTTCAGCACGCGCACGACCGAGCCCGGCTTGATGCGCAGCGTGTCGTTCGCGCGGGGCCCGAGCGCGGCCGCCACGAAGCGCAGGCCGGCCGGGCCGATCGTCGTGGTCGCGCCGCCGACGAACTGCACCTCGACCGCGTTCGGCGACGCCGACAGCACGACCGCCGACTGCAGGTCGCCGTTGTCCGGGTGATCGGCAAGTGCGTCGTCGATCGCCTCGTCGCGGTCGTCGCCGGCCGCGGGCAGCTGGATCGACGCTTCCGGCCCGCGATAGCCATGGCGGCGCTCGTAGTCGAGAATGCCGCGACGCACGGCCTGGTACGCGGCTTCCTGGTCGGCGGAATTGATCGTCGTCGTGACGGTCAGCCCGCGCGTGTAGGTTTCGTCCTTGTACTGCTGGTACATCATCTGCCGCACCATCTCGGCGACGTACTCGCCGTGCACCGCATACTGGTTGCCCGGTGTGCGCACGTGGATCTCTTCCTTCACGGCTTCGTCGTACTGCGGCTGCGTGATGTAGCCGATCTCGAGCATGCGCTTCAGGATGTATTCCTGGCGCACCTTCGCGCGCTTCGGATTGACGACCGGGTTGTAGGCGGACGGCGCCTTCGGCAGCCCCGCGAGCATCGCCGCTTCGGCGAGCGTGATGTCCTTCAGGTCCTTGCCGAAATACACGCGCGCGGCGGCCGCGAAACCGTACGAGCGCTGGCCGAGATAGATCTGGTTCATGTACAGCTCGAGGATCTGGTCCTTCGTCAGGGCCTTCTCGATCTTGTATGCGAGCAGCATTTCGTAGATCTTGCGCGTGTAGGTCTTCTCGCTCGACAGGAAGAAGTTGCGCGCGACCTGCATCGTGATCGTGCTCGCGCCCTGGCGCGCGCCGCCGTGCATCAGGTCGGCGACGCCCGCGCGCAGGATGCCGAGGAAGTCGACGCCGCCGTGCTCGTAGAAGCGGTAGTCCTCGATCGCGAGCACGGCCTTCTTCATCACGTCGGGAATGTCCTGGAAGCGCACGAGGCTGCGGCGCTCCTCGCCGAACTCGCCGATCAGCACGTGATCGGCCGTGAACACGCGCAGCGGCACCTTCGGCTGGTAGTTGGTGAGCGCATCGAGCGACGGCAGTTGCGGCGCCATCACGACCAGCGCGTAGCCGACGATCAGCGCACCGACGATCGCCAGCGTCGCGAACAGGCCGGCGAACCACAGCACGACGCGCGAGCCGAACGAGCGCCGGCGCCCTCCGCCGCCGTCATGCTGCGGCTCGCGGTGCGCATCGCGATCGTCGTCATCGGGGTAATAGGCTCCGGACGGCGAACGGCGCAGCGTGTAGTGGGGTTCGTTCCTGTCGGAAGAAGAAGGCGGTCGTTTGATAATTGGCATGTCGGAATGGCGGGCGTACGTGGCGCCCTCGGACGCATGCGGAAATGCAAGCGGATGAATCGAGAGAGAGTGCATCGTGACACATTCGTCACGTCGACAGACCCCGCCGCGCGGCGATCCGTTCCCGCGACGTGACAGCGCATTTTAATGAAATCGACCGGATGCCTTCGCGATTTTTTGTAAAAATTCCCGCGCCGCGGCGCTGCGCGCGCCATTTTGCCCGCCTGCCCGGCCTATCATGAACACGAAACCCGCGCGCCCGAGCTTTCAATCATGAAAGACTCGGCGCGCGGTTTTCCGGCCCGGAATTCGCATCGCTTGAACTCGCGCGTTTAAGCCGTATTTAAGTGAACCGGTGGTGTAATATCCGCCGGCAATCGCGGGCCGGAACCGGCACCGCCGAGGGCCACGCCGCCACGACGCGGCGCCTTTCAACCACGGAGGATTTCATGTCGCTTTTCGACTCTGTTTCGCGCACGATCAAAGGCCTGCTGAACGATGCGGCCGATTCGGTACAGGATCCGTCGCGCGACGCACGGCAGATCGTGCGGGAGCTCGACGACAGCATCGGCCGTGCCGAGAATTCGCTGATCGAGATCGAGGCACAGGTCGCGACCCAGCGCAGCAAGCGCGATGCGGCCGACGACAAGGTGAAGAAGTACGAGGACGGCGCGAAGCGCGCGCTGCAGGCCGGCGACGAGGCACTCGCACGCGAGGCGCTCGGCGCGCAGTCGAACGCGGAAGCCGAGCGTGACGCGCTCGCGGCCGAGCTGTCGACGCTCGAGCCGTCGGTCGACAAGCTGAAGGGGCAGATCGCCGACATGCGTCAGCGCCGCAACGACCTGAATGCGCGCTCGAACATCCTGCAGGCCAAGCAGGAAATCGCGCAGGCGAAGGACGTCGCGGCAAGCGCGCTGGGCGGCATCGGCGGCAAGAACCTGTCCGAGGACTTCCAGAAGCTCGAGGACAAGGTCGCGCTGCAGAACGCCCGCTCGGACGCGCGCCTCAATTCCGCCGACACGTCGAGCGGCAAGGCGCTCGACGACAAGCTCGCCGCGCTGAACAAGGGCCCGTCGGTCGAGGATCGCCTCGCCGCGCTGAAGAAGCAGCTCGACACGCCCGCGCAGTAACCGGCGCGCGCCGCCCCGGGGTGCCGGCGCGGCGCGAACCGATCGTCAGGAGACGGGCGCCCGCGCCCGGTTCGACCATGAAGAAATCTCTCGCCGCACTCGGCCTCTCGCTGATGTTGCTGTCGTCCGCCGCGTTTGCGGTCCCGTCGCTGCAGCAGGTCGAGCAGTCGATCGCGCAACGCGACTGGCAGCAAGCCGACACGCAGCTGTCGCAAGTCATCGACGCCCATCCGAACAACGCGCACGCGCGCTACCTGTATGCGCAGGTGCTGGACCGCGAGGGCCGCGCGTCCGATGCGCTCGCGCAGCTGCAGCGCGCGAAGTCGCTCGATCCGCAACTGAAGTTCACCGATGCGTCGCGCTTTGCTCAGACGGAGTCGCGCATCCGCGCCGACGCCGCGCGCGTGAGCAACGCGCCGTCCATGAGCAACGCGCCGTCGGCAAGCGCCCGGAGCGGCACGCTGCAATCGTCGCTCGCGCCCGCCGCTGTGCCGGCCGAGAAACACGGCCCGTCGACCGGCATGTGGATCGGCCTCGGGCTGATCGTCGCGGTGATCGCGCTGGTGCTGCGCTGGACGCTGCGGCGCGCGCGCACGGCCGACGACGGCCGCGCCGACGACGAACGCCGCACGCAGCTCAAGCGCGCCACCGACGTGCTGAACGACATCCGCCCGCTGAAGCTCGACGCGAAGCTGTCGACGGCGCCGGGGGCCGCGGCGCTCACAGGCGAACTCGAAGCGATCGAGACAGACGCGCGCACGCTCGTCGAAACGCTGTCCAACGGCAAGAATCCGGTACCGCCCTATCGCGTCGACGAGCTCGAACAGCGCCATGCGAGCGTGAAGGCACGCGTCGAAGGGCGCCCCGACCCGGCCGCGCCGGCGAGCGCGCCGGCCGGCAGCAGCGGCTCCGTGTATGCGCAGGAAGCCGATCGCATGACCGGCGCGCAGGGCCAGCCGTATCCGCCGCAGCAGGTTCCGCCCCCCTACCCGTCGCAATACCCGCCGCAATATCCGCCGCAACAGCAGCCGCCAGTCGTGATCCAGCAAGGCGGCGGTTTCGGCGGCGGCATGGGCGGCCTGCTGACCGGCGTATTGCTCGGCGAGGCGATGTCGGGCGGCCGAGAGCGCGTGGTCGAACGCGACGTGATCGTCGACGACGAGCACCGCCGGCGCGAAGCCGATCCGGGCTTCGACCTGGGCCGCGGCGACGATACGAACTGGGACGACGGCAGCAGCGGCGGCAGCGGCGGCGTCGATCTCGGCAGCAACGACGACGGCTGGACGGACACCTGATCGTCACGACCCGGGGCGCCGCCGCATCGCGCGGCGGCGCCCCGCGCGAGCGGGCTCCGCAATGCCGGAACCCGCCCGCGGCGCCGATTTGTCAATCATTTCAAGATGGACTACCGGCAATGGGGAGCGTTCGCTATCATGCGGCCATCGGCGTGCCACCGACCCTGAATTCGACGCAACGCGTCGCGGCACGCCTTCTTTTGCCCCAACCAGGAGAAAGCCGCTCATGAGCATCATCAAGGAATTCAAGGAGTTCGCCGTCAAGGGCAACGTCATGGATCTCGCCGTCGGCGTGATCATCGGCGGTGCGTTCTCGAAGATCGTCGACTCGGTCGTCAAAGACCTCATCATGCCGGTGATCGGCGTGCTGACGGGCGGCCTGGATTTCTCGAACAAGTTCGTTCTGCTCGGCACCATCCCCCCGACGTTCAAGGGTAATCCCGATTCGTTCAAGGACCTGCAGGCCGCGGGTGTCGCCGCGTTCGGCTATGGCTCGTTCATCACCGTGGCGATCAATTTCGTCATCCTCGCGTTCATCATTTTCCTGATGGTGAAATTCATCAACAAGCTGCGCAAGCCGGAAGAAGCCGCGCCGGCCGCGACGCCGGAAGACACGGTGCTGCTGCGCGAGATCCGCGATTCGCTGAAGCAGCGCTGAGCCACCGCCCGCCGCCGTCAGCCAGGCCCGCCCCGTGCGGGCCTTTTTGTTGGTGCGCGCCATGCGGGACGCGGCGCCGGCGCCTCGCATTTTTTTGTGACGGGCGAATGCACGCGCGGGAAAAGCAGGTCTATGATGGAGACTAAACGACAGTACGGGCGCCAAGACGCTGGCTGTGTCGATCATGGCGAGCAGGTCGACGGGAGACATTGATCGTCGTACTGCACGAAGGCAGCATTTTCGTGTGCTATAAAGGATCGACATGCGGCGTACATAGCCGGGAGTGGGTCGCATGAATATGCCGCATTTCTTGCAATTGTTTTTGAGGCGAGTGTTTATGTCCTTCCCGAAAAAACGTCGGCGTGCCCAGCAGGATGGCCAGGAGTCATTCCTCGCGGTATTGCGCCACTCGAAACCGTTTGCCCAGCTCGACACCAAGATTGCCCGCGCCCGTGCGCAGGACGAACCCGTCCTGTACGCACATGTGCTGCCCGGACTCGACGTGCTCCTGTGCAGCGTGCGCGGCGCCCAGCCGCCCTATCCCGCCATCGCCGAGTTGCGCAAGCGCTGCATCGAATCGATCGCCAACGCGCTCGAGCAGCCGCTCGACGGCCTCGAGAACGGCGGATACTGGTACGAAGCGAACGGCTTCGGCTTCCTCGTGTTCGCCAGCCGTGCGCGTGCGCGCATCCTGCCCGAGTTTGGTGCAGGCACGAAAGCGAGCCTGCGCGGCGGGCTCGGCCGCCAGAACGCCGGCGACACGACACCCCGCTCCCTCGGCTGATTCAGCCGGTTTTCGATGGGCCGCCTCCGGGCGGCCCATCTGCCATTCGCGCGTCGCAGTCATGCCTCTCGGCGCCCGTTCCCCGGCCTGACGATGTCGATGAACGCGGCGAAATCCGCGCCGGCGAGCCCTTGCGCGGCGCCCAGCCGCAGCACCTGCTGCACGGTGGCCGACACCGGCATCACCGCACCCGTGTCGCGCGCCGCGTCGGCGATTGCATCGACGTCCTTCTGGAACGTGCCGAGCGCGCCGATCGGTGCATGACCGCCCGACGTCATGCGCGGCACGAACGTCTGCAGCAGCACCGAATCGGCCCAGCCGCCGGCCAGCGCTTCGGCCAGCCGGGCGGCATCGATGCCGCTCGCCTGCGCGAGACCGACGGCCTCTGCAATCGCGGTCACCGTCGCGGTGACGATCGCCTGGTTGCACAGCTTCGCCGTCTGCCCCGCGCCCGCGTCGCCCATGTGCGTGACGCGCGACGCGTACGTGTCGATCAGCGGCCGCACCGTGTCGAGATCGGCCGCGCGGCCGCCGGCCATCACCGCGAGCGTGCCGGCCTGCGCGCCGGGCACGCCGCCCGATACGGGCGCATCGATCCAGCCGACGCCGAGTGCGGCCGCGCGCGCCGCGTAGTCGCGCGTCGCGGCGGGCGGGATGCTCGAATGATCGACGATGCGTTGCAGGCGACGCGCCGCGGCGTCGCCGGACAACAGCCCGTGCTCGCCGAACACGACATCGCCCACCGCGCGACCGTCGAGCACGCACAGCAGCACCGCTTCGACCTGCTCCGCCAGCGCGCGCGGCGTGTCGACGACCCGCGCGCCGTCGGCCGCGAGCGCCTCCGATTTCGCGCGCGAGCGATTCCACACGCCGACCCGATGCCCGGCCGCCAGCAAATGCCGAATCATCGGCGCGCCCATCAATCCCGGTCCGCAAAATCCGACTTCCACGATGTTCCTCGTCTCCGATATGGGTTGAACTTGCCGCCCATCATACCTATCACTCAAGAAGCCGGACGCATTCCGCACGTGGCGGCGCTTGTGCGCTGCGCCCGCGGCGGAACCCGACACGACAGGGAGCGAATCATGAGCGACCACGTGTACAAGATGATCGAGCTGACCGGTTCGTCGCGGCAATCGAGCGACGACGCCATCCGCAACGCGATCTCGAAAGCCGGCAAGACGCTGCACAACCTGCACTGGTTCCAGGTGACCGAAACGCGCGGCCACATCGAAGGCGACCAGGTCGTTCACTGGCAGGTGACGCTGAAGGTCGGCATGCGCATCGACGACTGACGCGAGCCAGCCGCATCACGCACCATGCCACCCCGGATGCGCACCCGCGCATCCGCGCCCTTCATGCGCCCCGCGCCTGCCGCGGTCGCTGCCGTGCCGGCGGCCCCGTGCGGGTATCCATTGCTTGACGCTCTTTTTCGTTCATATTAAAAACGATATACCCCACCTACCCCTCGATCAGCCCAGACATATAAACCGGAGATACCATGAGTCAGCAACGCGAGGCGATCGACACGTACCTCTTGCGCGTCTTGCACACCTTGTTGATGGAGCGCAGCGTCACGCGCGCGGCCGTCAAACTGAACCAGTCGCAACCGGCGATCAGCGCCGCGCTGCGGCGTCTGCGCGACATCACCGGCGATCCGCTGCTGGTGCGCGGCAAGTCCGGCATGGTCCCGACCGAATACGGGCTGCGCCTGCTCGAGCCCGTGCAGAACGCGCTGCGTGAAATCGAGCGGATCAAGTTCCAGCAGCACAACTTCGACCCGGCCACGTCGATCCGCTGCTACCGGATCGGCTGCCCCGACTACCTGAACGTGCTGTTCGTGCCGACCGTCGTCGAGCGCTTCCGCCAGGCCGCGCCGAACGCGACGCTCGAGTTCCATTCGCTCGGCCCCGCATTCGACTACGAACTCGCGCTGGAAGACGGCAAGCTCGACATCGTCGTCGGCAACTGGCCCGAACCGCCCGAGCAGCTGCACCTGTCGAACCTGTTCGTCGACGAAATCGTCTGCCTGATGAGCAACACGCACCCGTTCGCGAAGCGTGGCGGGCTCACGCTCGACCAGTACCTGAACGCGCCGCATCTCGCGCCGACGCCGTACTCGGTCGGCCAGCGCGGCGCGATCGACGTACATCTCGCGCGCGAACGCCTCAAGCGCCACGTGGTCGTCACGCTGCCGTACTTCAACCTCGCGCCGTACGTGCTCGTGAAGTCCGACCTGATCTTCACGACGACGCGCCTGTTCGCCGATCACTACGCGAAGTTCCTGCCGCTGTCGGTCGTGCCGGCGCCGCTCGACTTCCCGCCGATGCAGTACTACCAGCTGTGGCACGAGCGCTGCCACTACTCCGACGAAGTGCGCTGGCTGCGCAGCCTCGTCGCCGAAGCCACCCGCACGCTGATCGAGGCGTAACGGCACGCGCGCGCTGCCGCCGGCCCGCCGCCGCGCACCATCACGGCGCGTGGCGGCGGCAAGCCGCGGCGTCAGCGCGACGCCTCCACGAGGGCCTGCGCCAGCGCGTTGTGCCGCGCGATGACTGGCGGCAGGTCGAGCGTCGCCAGCCGCCCCTCCCGCACCACCACCTTCCCGTTCACCACCGTGTACGCCGTCTGCGACGGCGCGCAGAACACGAGGGCCGCGACCGGATCGTGCAGCGCGCCCGCGAACAGCGGCTGGCGCAGGTCGAATGCGGCGAAGTCGGCGGCCATGCCGGGCTTCAGCGCGCCGATGTCGTCGCGGTTCAGCACTTTCGCGCCGCCGAGCGTCGCGATCTCGAGCGCTTCGCGCGCGGTCATCGCATCCGGCCCGAAGCCGACCCGCTGCAGCAGCAGCGCCTGCCGCACTTCCGCGACCATCTGCGCGCCGTCGTTCGACGCGGAACCGTCGACGCCGAGGCCAACCGGCACGCCCGCGAGCCGCATCTTCTTCACCGGCGCGATGCCCGACGCGAGCCGCATGTTCGAGCACGGACAGTGCGCGACGCCCGTGCCGGTGCGCGCGAACAGGCCGATACCCGCATCGTCGAGCTGCACGCAGTGCGCATGCCATACGTCGTGGCCGACCCAGCCGAGATCTTCCGCATATTCGGCCGGCGTCATCCCGAACTTCTCGCGGCTGTACGCGATGTCGTTGACGTTCTCCGCAAGGTGCGTGTGCAGCGACACGCCGTATTCGCGCGCCAGCACGGCCGCGTCGCGCATCAGCTCGCGGCTCACCGAAAACGGCGAGCACGGCGCGACGACCACGCGCAGCATCGCGTAGCGGCCTTCGTCGTGATAGGTCTCGATCAGGCGCTGCGTGTCGCGCAGGATCTCGGGCTCGCGCTCGACGACCGAATCCGGCGGCAGCCCGCCGTCGCGCTGGCCGACGCTCATCGCCCCGCGGCTCGCGTGAAAGCGCATGCCGATCCGCTGCGCGGCGCCGATGCTGTCGTCGAGGCGGCTGCCGTTCGGGTAGATGTAAAGATGGTCGCTCGACGTCGTGCAGCCCGACTGCAGCAACTCGGCCATCGCGGTGAGCGTCGACACCTCGATCATCTCCGGCGTCAGGTGCGCCCAGATCCGGTACAGGTTCGTGAGCCAGCCGAACAGTTCGGCATTCTGCGCGGCCGGCACCGCGCGCGTGAGGCTCTGGTACATGTGGTGGTGCGTGTTCACGAGCCCCGGGATCACGAGGTGACCGCGCAGATCGAGCACTTCGTCGGCCGTGTCGGGCAGCTCGGCGCTCGGGCCGACCGCGACGATCCGGTTGTCTTCGATGTAGAGCCCGGCGTCGCGCAGCTCGCGGCGCGTGTCGTCCATGGTCACGAGCACGTCGGCGTGCTTGACCAGCAGGGTTTTCGGGCGGGATGAGGAAGGGTTCGGCGCGCGTGCGCCAGCGTGCTGCTCGAGGTTCATGCGTTCTCCGCGTCGGTCTGCCCCCAGGCGCTGATCCTGGAGGCGGTCACACAGCCGTTCGAACGCTGAATCGCGGCACGCTCCGGTGCCTGCGTCCGTTCGAACGCCCTGGCCCGGTTACCCGGCGTGCTCGCCGTCTTCGGGGTACGCGCGGGCCACGGGCCGACGCGCACGGCGGGAGGATCGCCCAAGCGCGCGCCGCGCACAATGCGCGATCCGGAATACCGCGTTTCACGGTTTCGATATGGTACGCGCGCAGCCGGTGCGCGGTGGCGTCCGGCCGCGGGCGGGACGGCGTTGAAGCGGCGCTGGAATGGCGGTTTTTCGCGCCGTCGACAGCCGCTCATGCGCGGCGCATTATCTTTGCTATCGCTCGTGGTTTTGCATGGCGAACCTTTTTACAATGCCTGCACGGCGCTCGCTTCAATCTCGCCGACGGGTATGTAGCCACGTGACGTGGAGCCTCGATCCGCCGCATAGTCAATGGATCGAGTCGCCGCCGAACCTCGCATTCACACAAGGACACAACGAATGGGAAAGCTCACTACCCACGTACTCGATACGGCACACGGTCGTCCCGGCGCTGCCATCAAGGTGGACCTCTACGCGCTGGACGGCGAATCGCGCCGCGCGATCAAGACCGTGCTGACCAATAGCGACGGCCGTTGCGACGAACCCCTGCTCGAAGGCGCCGCGCTCGCCGCCGGCGAATACGAACTCGTGTTCCACGCCGGCGACTACTTCGCGTCGCTCGGCGTGAAGGTGCCCGAACCCCGTTTCGTCGACCGCGTCGTGCTGCGCTTCGGCATCGCCGACACCGCTTCGCACTACCACGTGCCGCTGCTCGTGTCGCCGTGGTCGTACAGCACCTATCGCGGCAGCTGACATCCGAATCAGCGCCCGCATCAAACAAACGATTTGAGTCTGGAGGAGTTTCATGGAAGGCTTCATCACCGACTGGCTGAACCTCGCACTGCGATGGCTGCACGTCATCGTCGCCATTGCGTGGATCGGCGAGTCGTTCTATTTCGTCGCGCTCGACAACAGCCTGAAACCGCCGACCGACCCGAACCAGCGCAAGCGCGGTGTGTTCGGCGAGCTGTGGCATGTCCACGGCGGCGGTTTCTACAACATGCAGAAGTACACGGTCGCCCCGCCGGAAATGCCGGATGACCTGCACTGGTCGAAGTGGCCGTCGTACACGACCTGGCTGTCGGGCTTCTCGCTGTTCTTCGTGCTGTACCTGCTCGCACCGAACACCTACCTGATCGACAAGAGCGTGCTCGACATGGGCCCGGTGGTCGCCGTCGCGTCCGCACTCGGCTTCCTCGCGGCCGGCTGGATCGTCTACGACTCGCTGTGCCGCATCCTCGGCACCAACGATCGCGTGCTCGGCATCTGCGTCGGCATCTACGTGGTCGCTGCCGCCTACCTCGCGTGCCATATCTTCGCGGGCCGTGCCGCCTACCTGATCGTCGGCGCGATGCTCGCGACGATCATGTCGGCGAACGTGTTCTTCGTGATCATCCCCGGCCAGCGCAAGATGGTCGACAAGATGCTCAAGGGCGAAGAGCCGAACCCGATCTACGGCAAGCGCGGCAAGCAGCGCTCGGTGCACAACACGTACTTCACGCTGCCGGTCGTGTTCGCGATGCTGTCGAACCACTACGCGATGACCTACACGAACAAGTTCAACTGGGTCGTGCTCGTGCTGATCATGCTGGCCGGCGCGCTGATCCGCCAGTTCTTCGTGATGCGTCACCGCGGCAAGCAGCTGTGGTACCTGCCGATCGGCGGCGTCGCACTGCTGTCGGGCGCGCTGGTCTGGACGATGCCGAAGCCGGTCGCGCCGGAGGCACAAGCGGCCAACGCACCGAAGATCGTGATCAACGACATCATGCCGATCCTGCAGCAGCGCTGTGTCGAGTGCCACTCGTCGAAGCCGACGCTGATGGGCAGCGCGCCCGCGGGCGTGATGTTCGACACGCCGGACGAAGTGTCGAAGAATGCGCAACGTATCTACGAGCAGGCCGTGCGCCTGAAGGCGATGCCGATCGGCAACGTCACGCACATGACCGACGACGAGCGCACCAAGCTCGCCGCCTGGTTCGAGGGTGGCGCGAACAAGTAAGCCGCCGTGCGCCGGGTGCGAGTGCCCGGTGCAATCCTCTCCGTTCTCGGGCCCGGTGACGGGCCCGTTTTTTTGCGTGTCCCGAATGGCCCTCGCGCGTCAGCCGCGCATCGCGTCGCGCTGGAGCGCGGCGAGCGCATCGAGTGCGCGCGGGCCGTCGTCGAACGGCACGAAGATGTGATCGTGGTACGCGGCCGCCATCACGTTGCAGCTGATGCCGGCCGCGCCGAGTGCCCGCGCGAACGCCGCCGTGAGGCCGACGGCCGCCAGGTCGGAATGCACGGTCAGCGTGATCCAGGCCGAGCGGAACAGCATCGGCCAGCCGCGACGTGCAGCCGTTTCCTCGTCGACCACGACCGTCAGCCCTTCCGCTTCGCGGAACGTCGCAATGACTTCGGATAACGATACGTCCGCATCGGCCGGCAGCGACACGAACGCGAACGCACCCGGATGCAGTTCGGGCTGCATCGTGCTCAGCAGGATCGCGAGGTCGTTTTCAGGTTGGCTCATCGGAAGAACACGCCCGGAACCGGGCATCGTGCGGTGGCAATGCGGGCACGATAGCACGCGCCGCCGCTGCTACCGCTACGCGCACATCGTCGCGACTTCGTCCGCGAGCCAGCCGCGCAACGCGATGATGCGCGGATCGTCCTGCATGCGTTCCGGATACACGACGTGATACGCGAGCCCCGGCGCCACCTCCACGTTCACGTCGAACAGTCGCACGACGCGCCCTTGCGCGAGATCGCGCGCGATCATGTGCGGTTCCGCAAGACCGACCGCCGTGCCGTCCGTCACGGCCTGAACGACGTGGCTCGAATCCGGAAACGACACGCACCGGCTGTCGTCGAAACCGTCGATGCCGGCCGCGGCCATCCACGCCGACCAGCGCGGCCAGGTCACGCCGTCGACTTCGCAGTCGGCGTGGCAAAGGGTGTGGCGCAGCAGGTCGCGCGGCTTGCGTAACGGCGCGGCCGACAGCAGTGCCGGGCTGCCGATCGCGACGACCGACGTGCCGAACAGGCGCTGCGTACACGCGTCGCGATAACGCCCGGTGCCGAAGCGGATTGCGACATCCACGTCGTCATCGTCGAAATCGCGCAACCGGTCGGTGATGTCGAACGTCAGCTCGAACGCCGGATGCGCGGCCCTGAAACGCGGCAGGCGCGGCAGCAGCCAGTGCGTCGCGAAACGCGCGCCGACCGACACGCGCAGTTCCGCCTGCTCGCGCGCGATGCGCCGCGCCCGTGCGGTCGCGTGCCGGAGGCCCGCCAGCGCATCCGCCGCGGCCGCAGCCAGCACCGTGCCGGCCTGCGTCAGCCGGATGCTGCGGCTCGTACGGACGAACAATTCCATGCCGAGCTGCGCCTCGATTTCCTTGATCTGATGACTGACCGCCGCCGGCGTCAGCCCGACCTCGTCGGCCGCCCGCGAGAAATTCAGGTGCCGCGCCGCCGCATCGAACGTCCTCAGCGCGCGCGTACCGGGCCACATGCGTTCCATCGATCTTCAAACCGGATTTGATGATCGTTCCAAAACTACTCGTTTTTCAGGACGCCATCAATCCGCAAACAATAGGTTTTCTTGAAGATGCTGCGAGCCGCCCAGGCCTGCGGCCGAACCCGGAGATCCACCGATGACCGCTGCCCCGTTCCCGTCCGTCGTTCAGCTCAACGGCGGTGCCGCCGCCCCGGACGCGCTCGCGCCGCTCGCATTCGCGGGCCACGCGCATTTCACCGCGATGCAGGTGCGCGACGGCCGCGTACGTGGCCTCGACCTGCATCTCGCGCGGCTGCGCGATGCGTCGAACGCACTGTTCGGCCAGGCGCTGCCCGACGACCGGATTCGCGCGCTCCTGCGCGCTGCGCTCGATCGCGCGCCGTCGGCGCTGTCGCTGACGGCGACCGTGCATGCGACGACGGGTGAATTCGTCGCGCCGCGCGACGACGAGGCGCTCGACGTGCTGGTGCGCACCGCCGCGCCGTCGTCGGGGCCGGCGGGCCCGCTCGATCTCGCGTTGTTCGACCACGAGCGCGTGCTGCCGGAGATCAAGCACGTCGGCGAAGTCGCCAAGACGTACTTCCTGCGCCGCGCGATCGCGCAGGGTTTCGACGATGCGGCATTCGTCGATCGCCACGGGCGCATCAGCGAAGGCTCGATCTGGAATCTGGCGTTCTGGGACGGCGACGCGGTCGTGTGGCCGGTGGCCGGCATGCTCGGCGGCGTCACGATGCGCATCGTGCGCCGGCAGCTGGCGCGCCTGGGCGTCGCGCAGCACGATCGCGAACTGACGCCGGCCGACCTGCCGTCGATGGCCGGCGCCGTCGTGATGAACTCGTGGACGCCCGGCGTCGCCGTGCGACGGTTCGGCACGGCGACGCTGCCGGACGCGTCGTCGTTCGTCGCCCTGCTGCATCGCGCGTACGAGCAGGAGCCGCTCGTCGCCCTGTGACGCGCGCAGGCACGAAACGCCGGTGCGCTGCCCGTCTCCTCACCCGTCGACCGTCTCCGGCAGCCGCGCGATCGCCTTGATCTCGAACTGGAAGCCGTACAACCAGGTCACGCCGACGGCGGTCAGCGGAGCGAAGCCGCCCCTGCATCAACGATGAAGGCACTTTAAGGACCGTAGCCCGGCGGATAAACCGACAACCCTGTCCAACACTGTTTGCGCGCCCCAAGCAATTCCCGACGACGCGGAGCCCTGACCGATGGACCGATTCGACGCAATGCAGGCGTTCGCCCGCGTCGTGGAAGCCGGCAGCTTCACGAAGGCGGCCGAGACACTTGCACATGAGCCGCACCACCGTCACGCAACTGGGGCAGCAGCTCGAAGCGCGGCTGCGCGTGAAGCTGTTCAACCGCACGACGCGCAAGGTCGTCGTCACGGCCGACGGCGCCGCGTACTACGAGCGCGTGGTGCGGATGCTGGCCGACATGGACGATGCCGAAACGAGCCTGTCCGTTGCGTCCGCATCCCCAGGGGGCGGCTGCGCGTGAACGTACCGAGCCCGTTTGCGCGCCTGATCCGGATCCCCGCGCTGCCCGATATGGCTGCCGCGTATCGCGCCCGTGGCGAGTTGGTGCCGCTGTTCGAACGATGGCGGCTCGAACCGATGCCGATGTACGTCGCGTTCCCGCCTGACCGGCATGTCCGCGCGAAGGTGCGCGTCTTCGTCGACTGGATCGCCGGCCTGATGGCGCAGCAAGCGCCGGTCGCGAACCGATGTCGCGACGGCAACGGTTCGCGCGACACGCGCAAGGCCTTGGCGACCTGAATCGCGCGGAACCGCCGGCGACGCTCAGGCCGTCAGCGCGTGCAGCGCCTCGTCGGTGAGCCACAGCGATTCCTGCAGGTCCTGCTCGTTCAGGTTCAGGCCGTCGCCGCCGCGATCGACGACGATGAAGTCGCTGACGCCGCCGAGCGCGATCAGCGGGTGATGCCACACGCCCTTCGCGTAGTTGACGCCCTGCCACCCGCTCGTCACGAACGCGCGGATCTTCGCCGGATCGAGATCGCCCGCCGGCGCGACGACGACGAGATACGGCTGGTCGTTCAGCGGCACGAACGCCTGGCTGCCGAGCGGGTGCCGCTCCAGCATCTTCACTTCGAACGGCAGCGTGCGCGGCTGGCCGCGGAACAGGTTGACGAGCGTGCGGCCGCCTTCATCGGTCACGTCGACTTTCGCGAGATCATGGAAGCGGATCGTCGTGCCGAGGTTGATCGGGATCTGCTTTGCCCCTTCCGTTTCGATCACGTCGCCGAACGGCGCGAACGCTTCCCTGGTCAGCGGCTCGATGACAAGCGTCTTCATTTGTCGAGCGTCCCCCACAGACGCAGGCGCGACACGCCGCCGTCCGGAATGATGTTCAGTCGCACGTGCGTGACGGGGCCGAGCGACGCGATGTCCTGTTCGAAGTAGTGCTGCTTGTCCATCTGCAGCTTCTGTTCGCCGAGCAGCACCGGCCAGAACATCGACTGCGTGATCAGCGAGCTGTCCGTGCCGCCCGACACGTACGCGGCCTGGATCGAGCAGCGGTCCGGATAGTTGCCCTTGAAGAACGCGGTGTCGACTTCGATCTTGCGGATCACGCCCGGCTGCGCGAGCGCGATGATCGCCCAGTCGTTGCCCGGCTCGCGGCGCCGGCGGGTTTCCCAGCCGTCGCCCATGTTCACGCCGCGGCCCGGCAGCAGCAGGTTCGACGCGACGCCGAAGTGCTGGTTGTTCGCGGCCACCACGTAACCGCCGTTTTCCATCGCCGCGAGATCGAACTGCTCGGTCGCGCTCGCGCCGGCCCAGTCGAGCTGCGGCTGGCCGTATACGCGCAGGCGTGCGATGCCGCCGTCCGGGTAGATGTTCACGCGCAGGTGCGTGAACGCACGTGCGTCGCTTGCTTCGACATAGTGATGGCTGTTGCCCTGCAGCGTCGTCGACGGCACGATCTCGACCCACTCGGTCGCATGCGTCGGCGCGCCGTCGGCCACGAACGCGGCCTCGATCGACGCGGCCGGCGGGAAGTTGCCGGTGAAGTGGCTCGTGTCGATGTCGAAGCCCTTGATCACACCCGGGCGCGCGAGCTTGACGATGCACCAGTCGTAGCCCGTGGTGCGCTTGCGGCGCGTTTCCCAGCCGTCCATCCACTTGCCGTGGTCGTCGTACTTGCCGGGGATGAAGACGGCCGGCTCGGGGTTCAGCATCCGGTCCTTCGGCGCGAAGAAATCGTCGCTGGCTTCGAGCGCCTGCGCACCGAGGCGCGGGTCGGCAAGATTCACGTAGCGCCGCGTGAACTCGGGTGCGTTGGGATCGAGAAGCGGAACAGCCATGATGTTTCCTTGTTTCAGTGAGGCGATCGGGCCGCTGCGACGCAGCAGGCCTTATTACGGTGCAGGCGGCGGTGTCAGCCGTCGATCAGGTCGTCGAGGCGAAAGCGCGCGATCCGGTAGATCTGGTCGAGGCTCGCGCGCAACTCCTCGGTGCGCGAATGATTCACGCGCGACTCGAAGTTCGCGATGATGCCGTGCCGGTCATAGCCGCGCACCGCGAGGATGAACGGGAAGCCGAACTTCTCGCGATACGTGCGGTTCAGCGTCAGCAGCTTGTCGAACTCTTCCTGCGTGCACTGGTCGAGGCCCGCGCCGCTCTGCTCGCGGGTCGACTCGGCCGTCAGCTCGCCGCGCACGGCGGCCTTGCCGGCCAGCTCCGGGTGAGCGTTGATCAGCGCGAGCTGGCGCACTTCGCCGCCGGATGGATTCCACCGCGCCGGACATCGTCTTGTGCAGCGCGTCGACGCTCGCGAACGGCCGCTCGCCGGCGGCGACTTCGGCCACCCACGGCGAATGTTCGAAGATCCCCGACAGCGCCGCGACAAATGCGCTCGGCGCCATCGTGTTCAGTTGATCCAACGTGTAGCGCATCGCCTTCATGCTTTCCCTTCGTTTCGATGATTGGGCTGATACGGATGATGTTCACGCCAGTGGCGCGCGATGTCGACACGTCGCGTCACCCATACGCGATCGTGTTTTTCGATGTGATCGAGGAAACGCTGCAGCCCGCGGAAGCGGCCCGGCCGGCCGAGCAGCCGGCAGTGCATGCCGATCGACAGCATCTTCGGCGCTTCGTCGCCCTCCGCGTACAGCACGTCGAACGCGTCGCGCAGGTAGTCGAAGAAGTGATCGCCGGTGTTGAAACCCTGCGGCGTCGCGAAGCGCATGTCGTTGGTATCGAGCGTGTACGGCACGATCAGCTGCGGCGACGTCCTGCCGCCCGACACTTCGACGTCCATCCAGAACGGCAGGTCGTCGCCGTAGTTGTCGGAGTCGTACAGGAAACCGCCGTATTCCGCGACGAGACGGTGCGTATTGGGGCTGTCGCGGCCGGTGTACCAGCCGAGCGGGCGCTCGCCCGTCACGCGCTCGATCGCTTCCATCCCGAGGCGCATGTGCTCGGCCTCGAGTTCCGGCGTCATGCTCTGGTAGTGGATCCAGCGCCAGCCGTGGCACGCGATTTCATGGCCCAGCTCGACGAACGCGCGCGCGAGCTCCGGGTGGCGTTCGATCGCCATGCCGACACCGAACACCGTCAGCGGCATCCCGCGCTTCTCGAATTCGCGCAGGATGCGCCATACGCCGGCCCGCGAACCGTATTCGTAGATCGACTCCATGCTCATGTGGCGGTCGGGATACGCGGCCGCGCCGACGATTTCGGACAGGAACTGCTCGGAGCCCGGATCGCCGTGCAGCACGCAGTTCTCGCCGCCCTCCTCGTAGTTCAGCACGAATTGCACGGCGACGCGGGCGCGCCCCGGCCAGTTCGCCTGCACGGGATGGCGGCCGTAGCCGATCAGGTCGCGAGGATAGTTGGGATCGAGTGACATGGTTCGAGGTGCGGCGAAAGCTCGCTGAAATAATGGGTTCGCATCGACCGCGCGGCTGCCGGAGACCGGCTGCGCAAGCCGATGCGATGACGGCCCAGTGTAGCGAAAACGCCCATACGCGCCCATACAGCGGCGCAGATAGTGCGTGTCAGACGGTGTGTATGTGCGGTTGCGGCAAATTCGGGACCGGTTCGGCCTCGTCCCCGCCCGGCGGGCTGAAACGGGCGAACGCGCCGTCGTAGCGCTTGGGCAGCGGCCGCGCGTAATCGCCGCGCTTCGCCGTCGCGAGACGCAGCGCGACGAGCGCCTCGGCCCACTTGACGGCCGCCGTGACACCCTCGACCACCGGCGCGCCGATCTGCTGCTCGATCTCGTGCGCGAACTCGGCCATCCCCGCGCAGCCGAGCACGATCGCGTCGGCGCCGTCCTCGTCGAGCGCGCGCCGGCATTCGTCGACGATGATCCGGCGCGCGGCCGAGCCCGGCCGGTCGAGCTCGAGCACGGCGACATCGGTCGCACGCACGTTGCGGCAGAACCGCTTCATTCCGTAGCGCTCCGCGAGGTGCCATGCCATCCCGCAGGTGCGCGCGAGCGTCGTGACGACCGAGAAGCCCGGCGCGACCACGCTCGCCGCATGCATCGCGGCCTCGGCAATGCCGATCACCGGCCCGCGCGCGAGCTCGCGCGCCGCGTACAGGCCCGGATCGCCGAAGCACGCGATCACGTATGCGTCGCAGCCGTCGCGCTCGCCCTGCGCGACCTCGGCAAGCAGCCCCGGCGTCGCGAGCGCCTCGTCGTAATACCCTTCGATCGACGGCGGCCCCATCGACGGGCTCACGGCCACGATCTCCGTGCCCGCGGCCGCGACCTCGCGCGCGCAGCGGCCCATCGCGTCGGTCATCCGCTGCGTCGTATTCGGATTGATCAGCCGGATCTTCATCGCACGCTCCTCAGGCCTTCGGGTTCACGAGCAGCCGGTAGAACACGAAGCCGAGCCCCGCGCCGATGAACCACGAGAAGTTCGCGACGCCCTGCCAGCCCGGCACCATCACGCACACGATCGCGATCACCGCGGCCGGCAACAGCGCGGCGAGCGCGCGGCGGTTCACGCCGCCCGTGTACCAGTACGTCCCGCTCTCCGACATCGTGTACAGGTCGTCGCGCACGAGCCGGCCGCGCTTGACGAGGTAGAAGTCGGCGATCAGCACGCCGTACAGCGGGCCGATGAACGCGCCGAGCACGTCGAGCGTGTAGTGGATCACGGCCGGGTTGTTGAACAGGTTCCACGGCGTGATGAAGATCGACGCGACGGCCGCGAGCATCCCGCCCGCGCGCCAGCTGATCAGGCGCGGCGCGACGTTCGAGAAGTCGAACGCGGGCGACACGAAGTTCGCGACGATGTTGATGCCGATCGTCGCGATCGTGAACGTCAGCGCGCCGAGGATCACCGCGGTCGGATGGTCGATGCGGCCGACCGTCTCGACCGGGTCGGTGATGAGTTCGCCGAACACGGGCAAGGTCGCGGCCGTCGTGATCACCGTGACGAGCGAGAACGCGAGGAAGTTGACCGGCAGCCCCCAGAAATTGCCGCGCTTCACTTCGCCGAACGAGCGGCAGTAGCGCGAGAAATCGCCGAAGTTCAGCATCGGCCCGGAGAAGTACGACACGACCAGCGACACGGCCGTGATCATCACCGGAATCACTTCCGCGCCGTGATACTTGACGCCGCCGAGGTTGATGCCGATGTTGCGCCAGCCCGCGCGCCACACCATGTAGCCGGCGAGGACGAACATCACGACGTAGACGGCCGGCCCCGCGAAGTCGATGAACTTCTTGATCGTCTCCATCCCGTTCCAGAACACGAACGCCTGGAGCACCCACAGCAGCATGAAGCCGGCCCAGCCGACCGCCGACAGCCCGAGGAAGCCGTAGCGATGCACGTCCGCGTAAGGCAGCCATTGCGGGAAGAATTTCAGCACGACGATCACGAGCGCGCTCGACGCGAGATAGGTCTGGATGCCGTACCACGCGATCGCGATCAGCCCGCGGATCACGGCCGGCACGTTCGCGCCGAGCACGCCGAACGTCGCGCGGCACGCAACCGGATACGGCACGCCGATCTGCTGGCTCGGCCGTGCGATCAGGTTGCACAGCACGTTCACGAGGCCGATCCCGACGATCAGCGCGATCAGCACCTGCCAGCTCGTCAGCCCGAGCGCGAACAGGCTGCCCGCGAACACGTAGCCGCCCACACTGTGCACATCCGACATCCAGAACGCGAAGATATTGTATGAACCCCATGTCTGATTTTTCAGGGGTGCCAAATCTTCGTTGTACAGACGTTCGCTGAAACCGCCCGGCAATGGCGGGCCGCTCCCCTCGCCGCCTTCATCCGCCGGATAGGCGCTGTCGTGCGCCACACTGAACTGAGCCATGACTTCTCCTTGACCGCGGCCGCACGGCCGCTTCATCGTCGTCGAAATCGCCCCGGGCCGTCGTCCCGGGGTCGGACCTGCGGCCGCGGCGCGTGCCGCGTGCCGGCATTGCTTCAGTTCAGTGGGTGCGCAAGCAGGGTTCCGTCGCCGCTTACGCGGCGCCGCCGAACACTTCGCGCAAATCGACCTGCCCTTGCGCGGGCCGGTCCAGCATCTTCAGTTCGACATGCTGCAGGTGATGCGCCATCAGTTCCGCCGCGCGCTTCGCGTCCCCCGCCTCCAGTGCGGCGAGGATCTCGTCGTGGTCGTCGCACGAGCACGGGCTGCGCCCGTGCGATTCGTACAGCGCCGACATCAGCGTCGAGCGTGCGACGAGCCCTTCGAGGCACTCGCTGAGCGTCGCATTGCCCATCAGCGTCGCGAGCGCCGTATGGAACTCGCCCGACAGCCGGATCCACGCCGCGAAGTCGTGCCGCTCGAACGCCTTGCGTTCCTTGTCGATCAGCGCGGCGACGCCCTTCAGCCGCTTCGCGCCGGGCCCGGTCGCGAGCCGCTCGACCACGGCGAGCTCGATGATCCGGCGCATCTCGAACACCTCGTGCACGTCCTGCAGCGTCGGGCTCGCGACGAACGCGCCGCGGTTCGGCTCGAGCTCGACGAGCTTGTCGGTCGCGAGCTGTGCGAGCGCCTGGCGGATCGCCCCGCGCTTCACGCCGAACACGTCGCAGAGCTGCGCCTCCGTCAGCTTCGCGCCGGGCGCGAGCCGATGCTCGAGGATCGCCGTGCGGATCCGCTCGGCGATCGCTTCGGGTCCGGGCGCGCCGGACGGGACGGATTCGGGCTCGTTCATGATCGGCATCGTGTGATGATCCTCATCCTAGGGCGGACATAAAGATTGTCAACAATTCTTTTCATCGATTTTGCACAATTGGCGCGCATCGCGGCGAACCGGCATGGTGCAACGCGCGTCAAATCCATGCACGACAAGCCTGAATCGCCCATCAGAAGCGATCCTCGTCCGTATTGGCGCCGGATATTTTGTTGACAAAATTGGTGCACGACAGAAGCGGCACCATGTTGCGCGAGGCTCGAACGCTTGACCGTTAGTTGCGCGATCGCATAAAGAAAAAGGCGGAAAATCCGCCCTTTCGATCGTGCGTCCCGGCAATCAGCCGAGGTGCGGATAGTCCGACAGCGTAAGCCGGAAACCGTGCGCATTCGCAACCAGTTGCGCGTGCGCGCCGAACGGCAGCGTCAGCAGGTCGGGCACGTGGCCGAACTGGAGCCCCGTGACGACCGGAATCCCGACCACCGCGCGCACCTGCTCGATCATCGCCTGCATGTCGTAGCCGTTGTCGTACTCGAATGGCCGCGCACCGGTGAACTGGCCGAGCACCAGCGCCTGCTGGCGCGCGAGCAGGCCCGACAGGTGCAGCTGATAGATCATCCGCTCGATCCGGAACGGCTGCTCGTTGACGTCCTCGATGAACAGGATGCCGCCTTCGATGTCGGGCATGTACGGCGTGCCGACGAGCGACGTCAGGATCGCGAGGTTGCCGCCCCACAGCGTGCCGGTCACGTTCACGCTCTGCACCTGCGGCGCTTCGGCGATGATCGTCGTGCTCGGCTGCGTCAGCGTCTGCCAGAAGTGCTGCATCGTGAAGTCGCTCGGCGTCTCCGCGCCGAAATCGGCGGACAGCATCGGGCCGCCGAACGTCTTGATGCGTGCCTTCGCATACAGCGCGAGCTGGAGTGCCGTGAAATCGCTGTGGCCGACGAGCGCGACCGGCTGGTCGCGCAGCCGGCGTTCGAGCCCGCGATAGTCGAGCCCGTGCAGGATGCGCGCGGCGCCGTAGCCGCCGCGCACCGCCAGCGCGATGTCCGGCAGCGGCCGCTCGGGATCGGCAAGACGGTTCAGGTCGCCGGCCCGCTCGCCGTCGGTGCCGCCGAACCGCTGGAAGCGCCGCTGCGTCGCCTCGATGTTCTCGATGCGGTGCTGTGCGGTGCTGAGGCGCTCGAGCGCGCGATTGATCGCGTCGGGGTCGTGCGGATAGCCGGACGGCGCAAGCAGGCGAATCGAATAGGATGCAGTGGACGAAGCGGACATGGGCAGGACGTGTCGGTGATCAAACCAGCTTAGAGGGCCCGAACCGCGCCGGGTTCACGACGTGCCGGACGCCAGGTCGCGAGCGATGCGCGCCTCGCGCAGCGCGCGGCGGCGCTCGGCGAAGAACGACTTCAGCGCGGCGCCGCACTCGTCGGCGAGCACACCGCCGGTCACTTCGGTATGGTGGTTCAGCTGCGGATTCGCGAACGCGTCGATCACGCTGCCGCAGGCGCCCGTCTTCGGATCGGCGGCGCCGTAGACGACCCGCGCGATGCGCGCATGCATGATCGCGCCCGCGCACATCAGGCACGGTTCGAGCGTCACGTACAGCTCGCAGCCGGGCATCCGGTAATTCTGCAGATGCTGCGCGGCCATGCGCAGCGCGGCCATTTCGGCATGAGCCGACGGGTCGTGGCCGCCGATCGGGTGGTTGAAGCCACGCGCGATCACTTCGTCGCCGCGCACGAGCACCGCGCCGACCGGCACTTCGCCGGCCGCGCGCGCCTCTTCGGCGGCGGCCTGCGCGAGACGCATGAAATGCAGATCGCGCGCCGACACCGGCGCGGCGGCGGGCTCGGGAGAATCGGTCGCGGGTTCGGCAGGCACGCCCGGCAGCACGTCAGGCGTCACATCGGCCCCGCTTGCGCAGGCCCGTCGTCGTCGAGCCCGCGCTCGCACAGGCGCTCCGCGATGCGTCGGCAGTAGTCGCGCGGCATCACCATCGGGCCGCCGCGCAGCGATTCGAGCGCCATGTCCAGCGCGAGGATCTTCGCCTGCAGCCGGCACCGCGCGGCACGGTCGCTGACCGCCTGCACTTCGTCGTGCAGGTTGCGCAGCGCGCGCAATTGCTCGACGGCCGGCGGCACGAAGCCCGCATTCTTCAGGATACGGTTGGCCACCCGCACCTCCTCGGGCACGAGCAGGTCGTCATCCAGCGCCTGCGGCGCGCCGGTACCCGGCAAATCGTCGAACTCGCCCCGCGCGGCGGCGGCGGCAATACGTTGTTCGACCAGGGCGTCAAGCAATCTCATCAGTCAATCGGAACAATGCGGCAGGCCGAATTCTAGCAGGGTGACGCGGGTATGACAGGCCCTTCGAGAGAATGCTCGATATTGCATCGGCGACGGGATTGTGCTGGGACGGCGCGTGCGCCGTTCTTCCCCCTTTTTATGACGATGCGCGGCGTGCGGCATCGCATAATCGCACCGCATCGCCGCGCGTTGTCCAGTCAGCGCAGCCGATAGACGCGACCGCCTGCGCCGCCCGACGGTCGCACCGTTGGCTATTGCCCGCCCTCGTAAAGCTGGTTCAGGCGTTCCAGTTCACCCGACTTCTGCGCGCGCAGCAGTTCCTGCTTGACCTGCGCCCGGCTCAGGCCGGCCGGGCTGCCCGCCTGCGTACCGGCGGCGGGCATGCTGCCCACTGCCGTCGCGCTGATCGCGGCGTCGGACGGCGACGCCGGTGCGCTTCCCTCCTGCGCCCGGGCGAGCCCCACCGCGCCCAGCACGCAGACTGCGGCCAACGCCGCCTTGAATACCGTCTTCATCGTGGCACCTCACATGAAGCAGCAATGCGATCTGTTCGACGCGGGCAGCGCTGGTGTCCGCTGTCCGCGCGCTTCGACGTCCACCCCGTTGCGATGCGACCGGCTCGCGCGTCCGTGGCTTCGTCGAATTTTTCCGGCATTCCCCCTATGAATTCCCCCGGGCCAGCGCATCGGCGTGCGCAATACCGCGTCGCGGCCGCATCGCGCGTTTCGTGTCGTCCTGTTCGCGCCTCTCGCCGCATCGCGAATCGAATCTTCCCGTCGCGCCCGCATTGCTTCGGACTCCTCTTTCGCGTCGTGCGCGACAGCGAGCGAGCATCGGTCGTGCGGCAGGAATGGGGCAATGATAGGAACCGCGCGTACGCTTGACGCCCCCTTGAAAGGGGGCAATTGCGCGGTTTGTCATCTTGTCGGCCTAAGCTCGACACATCGTGCAACAGGCTCGCACCGCCCGCATCGCGACACCGCCGCGAGCAGGTCCGTCATGCACTCGGGGAACGTCTTCATGTCTGACAAGCACGCCGCGCTTGCAGGTCACATTCGACGACTGTGTTCGCTGGGCGTCGAGCCGCGCCTCGTCATTCCTCATGTGATTGAAGCGGCACGGCAGATCGTCGGCGCCGACTGGGGGATGTTCTTCTATGCCGACGAATGCCATGTGCTGACCGACGTGTACAGCGAAAACGACGCGGTCTACGCGGTGCTGCCCGCCTACTTCGCGAACGTGCACAACACCCCGCAACAGGAAGTGCTCGGCGTCACGTTCTCGGACGCGATGCGTCGCGGGCGCGGCTTCGACAACAGCGCGCGCCACGACGGCGCGCTGCTGTCGAGCGCCATGTACGCGGACCTGTGGCAGCCGGTGTCGATGCGGCACTGCCTCGAGCTGACCGCGACCGACGGCACGCGCGGCTGGGGCAGCCTGCAGTTGTCCCGCTCGCCGGGCAGCCCGCCGTTCTCCGACCGGAATCACCGCGACCTCGAACCGTTCGCACGGCATCTCGCGCATGCGTTGTCGCGCCCCGTGCAGGCGCCGCTGCATGAAGCGGAAGGCAGCCTGTCCGCGATCGTGGTCGTCGACGACGCCGGCCGGATCCTGCTGCACAACGCGGACAGCATCCGGATGCTGGCGCTTGCGACCGGCGAGCCGCTCGCGTTCTATCGCGACGACCGCGTGCCGGACTGGCTCGCGCCGCTGCTGACGAACGTCAGCCGGATCTGGCGAGGCCACCCCGCGCCGCCCGCCGCGCTGGAGCGCCGCACTACCGCGGGCCGCTTCCGCTTCAAGGCGTATCGCTTCGCCGACGCCGGCGCGATGCGACGCGAATTCGCGATCGTGATCCACATCGAGCACTTCCCGCCACTCGAACTGGAGATCGAGCGGCTCGGCTTCCGGTTCGGCCTCACCGAACGCCAGCGCGAACTCTGCACGCAACTCGTGCTCGGCCGCTCGCACAGCGAGATCGCGCGCTGCCTCGCGTTGCGCGACAGCACGGTCGTCGATCACGTCCGCAAGATCTATCGCAAGCTCGACGTCCACAACCACGACGAGCTGCGCAGCGTGTTTCGTCTCGGCGCGCCGGGGTAGCCGCCGCCGACATCGGGCGATCCTTCGGAAACGGCGGAGCTATCGAAACCCGCGCACGCCGGTCCGGAAGAATCTTCAGTCGTTCAGGCGCGAATCTCGGCGGACCGCCTGCGGCGGCACGCCGAACCCGCGCACGAACGCCTCGCGCATGTGGCGCCGGTCGCGAAAGCCGTTTTCCTTCGCAATCACGTCGAGCGAATGGCGGCTCTGCTCGATCATCAGCCGCGCGGACTCCAGCCGCAGCCGCTCGATCGCCTTCGCGGGCGACTGCCCCGTTTCGAGCGTGAACACGCGGCTGAACTGGCGCGGGCTCAGGTGAACCGTCTCTGCGAGTTCCTCCACCGTCAGCGAGCGGCCCAGATTCCGGCGCGCATAGTTCAGCGCATTCTGGATGCGGTCCGATTTCGGCGCGAGTTCCAGCATTTCCGAATGCTGCGACTGGCCGCCGGCCCGCCGCTGATGCATCACGAGCTTGTGCGCGACCGACCGGGCGGCATCCGCGCCCAGGTCCTTTTCCACCATCGCGAGCGCGAGGTCGAGGCCGGCCGTCATCCCGGCCGACGTCCAGACCGGGCCGTCGACGATGTAGATCCGGTCGTCCTCGACGCGGACGTCGGGAAAGCGCTTCTGCAGGTCGCGGCCGAACGCCCAGTGCGTCGTCGCGCGGCGCTGCGCGAGCAGCCCGGCCTCGGCGAGCACGAACGCGCCCGTGCAGATGCCGGCGATCCGCCGCGCGCGATGGCCCGCGCGGCGCAGGTACGCCAGCAGCTTCTCCGGGGCCGGCGATTCGAGCGGATCATTGACCCCGGCGACGATCCACGTGTCCACGTCGATCTTCCCGCGCAACGACCGCGTGCCCACCGCCACGCCGAGCGACGAGCGCACGTCGCCACCGTCTGCGGAGAAGTTCTCGAGCGCGTAGAACGCCTCGCCCGCCACCATGTTCGCGTACTCGAACACCGACTGCGCGGCGAGCGCCATGATCTGGAAGCCGTCGCTGATCAGAAAGCCGATGCGGTGCATGTGCGTTCTCCAGTGTCGGTCAAGGTCGCCACGCCATGTCCTGAATCATACCCATCTACGTCATTTCCGTCGAACCGGATCGAAGCCAGAATGGACTCACGCATTTCCCCTCCCCTACGAAACGGAGTGACATCATGGCTCAAGCACATCAAGGTACGGCTGTCGTGACCGGCGCCTCGTCGGGCATCGGCGCCGTCTACGCGGATCGCCTCGCGCGCCGCGGTTACGACCTGATCCTGGTCGCCCGCAACCGCGACCGGCTGGCCGCCCTCGCCGAGCGCATCACGAACGACACGCAGCGCAGCGTCGAGATCGTCGACGCCGACCTCAACGACCGCGCGGCCCTCGCCACCGTCGAGGCGAAGCTGAAGCAGGATGCGAGCATCACGCTGCTCGTGAACAATGCGGGCGTCGGCACGCACGCGCCGCTGCTCGACAGCGACGTCGACGCGATGACCCGGATGATCGACCTGAACGTGACGTCGCTCACGCGCCTCACCTACGCGGCCGTGCCCGGCTTCGTCGCCGGCGGCCGCGGTGCGGTGATCAATATTTCGTCGATCGTCGCGATCTCGCCGGAAACGCTGAACGGCGTGTACGGCGGCACCAAGGCGTTCGTGCTCGCATTCAGCCAGTCGCTGCATCACGAACTCGCCGACAAGGGCGTGCAGGTGCAGGCCGTGCTGCCCGGCGCGACCGCCACCGATTTCTGGCAGACGGGCGGCCTGCCGCTCGAGCATCTGCCGAAGGAAATCGTGATGTCGGCGTCCGACCTGGTCGACGCCGCGTTGACGGGCTTCGACCGCGGCGAACTCGTGACGATCCCGTCGCTGCATGCGGGCGACGAATGGGCCGCCTACGACGCCGCGCGCCGCACGATGGCCCCGCACCTGTCGGCCGATACGCCCGCGCCGCGCTACGCGACGGGGCGATAAGAGGAATTCTGATCATGAAACTCGGCGGAAACACCATCCTCATCACTTGACCGGCACGTCGGGCATCGGCCGCGCGCTGGCGGAAGTCTTCAGCCGACGCGGCAACAAGGTCATCGTTGCGGGCCGGCCGCTGCGCGATGACGCGGGGCCGAACGAGCACGCGTTCGTCGACCAGTTCAGCCAGTTCGGAGCACTACAGATGTTGGCGAACCTGTCATTACAGCTAGGTACACATTTATAGGATATTTTCCTACCATGTTCTTGCAGTCCTTGGTCTCATCGATTAACACCATCACCCGTTACTTTTCGTATCCAAGGAGCATGCCATGGCAGAGGAAATCGTTGAACCTAGTCATATCGGCCACTTCCGCATCAGTGGGGGGCACATCAATTGGCCGCCCCACGGCGGAGTCGGCCCGGTGCTGCCGAGTCGAGTGATCAACGTCACCCTTCATGCGTACAACGGAAACAGTATCGTGAGCGGGAGCGGCACGTTGATCGTGACGCCTCCGGGTAAGCCGCCTATCTACACTCGCTTGTATTTGAAGGGGACGTCGCACGTGCAAAGCTATGGTGTAGGCAAGGCTTTCCAAACCTTCGCATTGCACGGCACGCCCTTTGCTAGCGCGCCGGGCTCCACCTTTGTTTCGCAGCTCGTCATCCATCTCAAGACCCTATGGGGGCCGGACGGCACGGCGACCTATACCCTCGAGACGAGCGGCGTTGAGCACCCGTCGGAAGTGGTGATCAAGGACGCTGAAGTGAATGTCCGGTGGGTGGTGAAAGAAAGCATCCCGGTTCTGGAAGAGTAAGCACCCACGCCGAAATGATGCGTCGCCGCCCTTTGAAGCGGCGAAACCCGAAGCCTCAAATCGGGATAGGGGCGGTCAGGTAATCTGACCGGTCCCCTCCCACATACATGGACGCCCCGGCGACGTTCTTGTGCCGGCGCGTGAGCAAGCGATGAAGCCAGCCCGAGAAAGCATCGTCCTTGTTGGCGCAATAGCGAACGACAGCCCGCGCGCCGTGCACCATCAGTGTCCGCAGGTAGGTATCGCCGTGCTTGCTGATACCCAGCAGCGTCGGCTTGCCTCCGCTCGAATGCTGTCTGGGTACCAGACCTAACCACGCCGCCAGTTGCCGGGCATTGCTGAAGCACTTGCCGTCGCCGATCGAGGCAACCAGAGCGCTGGCCGTAATCGGGCCGATGCCGGGAATCTCTGCCAGTCGGCGACTGGCGTCGCTCGCGTGATGCCACGCCTTGATCTGCGTCTCGATCTCTGCGACCTGCCGGTCAAGTTCCTTCAAGTGGTCCGTCAAGCGCTGTATCAACAGACGGAATGACCCCGGCAGTTCATTGCTGGCGTCTTCGATGAGCTGAGGTACGTGCTGGGCAATGCTGGTGATCCCCCGCGGCATCACCAAACCGAATTCCCCCAGCAGCCCGCGGATCTGATTGGCCTGCGCGGTACGCGCCCGAACGAACCCTTGGCGGGCTCGGTGCAATGCAATAACCGCCTGTTGATCGACGTTCTTGATGGGCACAAACCGCATGTTGGGTCGCGCCACCGCTTCGCAGATCGCTTCGGCATCGGCAACGTCGTTCTTGTTCGTCTTCACATAGGGTTTAACGAACTGGGGAGCCATGAGCCTCACCGTATGGCCGAGCGTCTGCAGCTTGCGTGCCCAGAAGTGGGCGCTGGCGCAGGCTTCCATTACCACGGTACAACTCGGAAAATTGCTCAGCAGCGTGAACATCTGATTGCGCGTGAGCTTCTTGCGCAACACCATCCTGCCCGACCCATCCTGCGCATGCAGGTGGAAGCAGTGCTTGCCGAGATCGATGCCGATCAGCGATACCGTGTCCATGATGGCCCCCAAAAGGACAAAATCCTCACTCAGCGTAGTCCACTGAGCGAGGATCGGGCTGACCATCCTATTAGCCCCCGGACATACCGCCCGGGGCAATTCGCCATTCACCGGATCTGCCGGGGAATGCTGAACCTCATTCCCACCGATTGTCGATTGGTCCTGGAACGATTACACGGCATGGCTTCCATGCCCAGCATCCGGGGTTTGCTGCCGACAGCAACTGCCGCGCCTTTGGCGAGATCATCTGACTCGCTCCGCCCTCGTCCAGGTTGGTTAGGTGTACAGTCCCGTATTTTCATGGTGCAGTTCTCTCGTTGGAATGGAAAGACGCACTTTGGGTAAAAGTCTTCACGGAAGCGCCACAACGAAGAAGGAAGCGATCCGTCGAGCAATACAAGGTAGTCAAGAGGGCCTGAGAAAGCCGGCCGGTCGTTGCGGCGGATCAGAGCGGCGCTCACGGAGCGGACTTGCGCCTTGCCCGCACTGAAGCCGCTCGGAAAAACCCATTCAATATTACCTACCGCCATGCTGAACGACGCGCTTGCACGCCTCACCATCGACCAGTTGAAATCGCTGATGCGCTGGCTTCCCGACACGTCTCCCACCGGCAAGAAAGACCTCCTGATCGGACAGATTTCGAGAAGTCTCGATGATGACGGGCTGCGCACGCTGTGGGAACGTCTGGATGATATCCAGCGTATGGCCGTAGCGGAGGCCGCCTATGCGCCGGACGGCCTCTTTGATGGAAAGCGGTTTCGAGCAAAATACGGGCGATTGCCCGATTTCACCGTCATGGAGGACGGCCGACGCTCCTACTACGGGCGGCCGACGGCATTAGGCCTTTTCTTGTATTACGAGGCCGGATGTTACCGTTTGCCGTTCGATCTGCGCGAGCGGCTGCAAAGCTTCGTGCGAGAACCTCTGCCCGTCAGGTTGAGTCCCGTCGAGACACTGCCGGAGGAGGCCGGCGAAAATCGGCTGACCGTGAGGTGTAACGAGCACGACGCGACGATCGACCTGCTCGTTCTGCTGCGTTTGACAGATCAGGGCAAGGTTCAGGTGAGCGACAAGACATCGCTGCCTGGCACCGCTACACTGCGCTTGCTGACCGATCATCTCGCCGGTGGCGATTTCTATGTTCCACCACGCAAACAACGCCAGCGCGCGGCAGAGATTGGCCCGATCAAGGCGTTCTCCTGGCCGCTGCTGCTCCAGGCAGCCGGGTTGGCACAACGGAATGGCAGCAAACTCGCTCTGAGTGACACGGGCCGAAAAGCACTGGCGTCCGTCCCGGCCAAGGTATTGAGGGCAATCTGGAGCAAGTGGCTGAAGTCCAGTCTCTTTGACGAATTCAGCCGCATTGACGTCATTAAGGGGCAAAAATCCAAGGAGCGCGTGATGACTGCGGTGGCGCCGCGTCGCTCCGTCATCAATGAAATGCTGCGCATCTGCCCCGTCGGAGCGTGGATCAACGTCGACGACCTCTCACGATTCATGGAGGCGGCCGGCCACACGTTTGAGGTTACGCACGATGCATGGAGCCTCTATATCGGCGAGTCGCACTATGGCAGTTTGGGCCACGCCGGCTACCATGATTGGTCGATTCTGCAGCTTCGATATCTGCTCTGCGTCCTCTTCGAGTACGCGGCTGCCCTCGGCATCATCGATATCGCGTACATCGAGCCGGCCGGGGCGCGTCACGACTACCACCAGATGTGGGGAACAGATGAGCTGGAATTCCTGAGCCGCTACGATGGTTTGACTTACTTCCGCGTCACCCCGCTCGGCGCCTATTGCATCGGATTGCATGACGAGTACACGCCCGCCTCCGTCCCGCCGAGCGTCAGGCTTTCGGTTTTGCCCAGTTTGCAGGTGAACATCGCGGACGGAAGCCTGTCGATGGACGAATCGCTGACGCTGACGACGTGGGCCGAGGAACTGACAGACAAAAGTTGGCGGCTGGATCGTCAAAAGGCGGTGGAAGCCGTCGAGAAAGGACGCGACATCGCCGAACTTCGAGCGTATCTTCAAGCACGAGTAGACCAGCCGTTGCCGGAAACGGTGGAATCCTTCATCAAGACGACCGAGAAGCGGGGTAAGGCGCTGAAAGTCTTGGGGACCGCGCTACTGATTGATTGCGAGAATGAGGAAATCGCGTCGATGATTGCCGAAGGAAAGAAAACCGCCGGTCTCTGTCTGCGAGCTGGAAAGCGACAGCTTGTCGTCAAGCTTGAGCATGAGGAAAAATTCCGGAAGTTTGTCCACGAGCTTGGTCTCGGTGTGACAATTTGACGCCTTATCCGTGTCGGCACGTTGCGGGCAGTCACACCGTTCGGATAAGTCCGCAGCGCTGTCGGCGTGTTCCAGAAACGCTGAGACTGCGGACTTGAATACGCTGAACGGGACCTATCCGTCACTTTGCGTCCATATACAATGGCCTTTCGAGCCACAGCCGGCAATCTCCTCGAGGATGCCGCACCCGTTATCTCGCACCGATGTTCCTCGACTACCCTACCCTCGATGCGCTGCGCACGCGCCATCCCGCTTGGCGACTTTTGCGCTCCGACCACGCGCCGCTCGCCGTCAGCTTCCTGCACCGCGCGTTCGTCGCGCCGAACGTGCGCGAGGTGGCGGCTCCGTTTCTTGCCGAAGCACTCGAGGACGAGCTTTACGCGTTGCGCGAACAACTCGGCGACGGCGCCTTCCCGAAGCCCGCGCTCGAGTATTTGAACGACTGGGCGAGTCCTGAAAAGGGATGGTTGCGCAAGTTCTATCGCCAAGGCTCCGATGAACCGCATTTCGACCTGACACCCGCCGCGGGAAAAGCGATAGCGTGGCTCGGCACGCTGATGGAACGAAGCTTTGTCGGCACGGAATCCCGGCTCCTGACGCTTTTCGAGTTGCTGCGGCAGATGGCCGAAGGCAGCGAGACGGACCCGGAAAGGCGTCTTGCCGAGCTCCACGCGCGGCGCAGCCAGATCGACGAAGAAATCGCTCGCGTGGAGGCCGGCGACGTCCGGCTGCTCGACGATGCCGCGATCAAGGACCGCTTTCAGCAATTCATGCAGATGGCGCGCGACCTGCTCACGGATTTCCGTGAAGTCGAGCAAAACTTCCGTCTGCTGGACCGGCATGTACGCGAGCGAATCGCGCTCTGGGAAGGATCGAAGGGTGCGCTCATCGAAGAAATCATGGGCGAGCGCGACGCGATCGCCGATTCGGACCAGGGCAGCAGCTTTCGGGCGTTCTGGGACTTCCTGATGTCGAGCCGCCGCCAGGAGGAACTCTCCGAACGGCTCGAGCACGTGCTTGCGCTCCCGGCGATCACGGAAATGAAGCCGGACGCGCGCACGCGGCGCGTCCACTATGACTGGCTGGAAGCCGGCGAGCACACGCAACGCACGGTCGCTCAGCTCTCGCAGCAGCTTCGACGTTTCCTCGACGATCAAGCGTGGCTCGAAAACCGCCGCATCATGGACATTCTGCGCGGTATCGAAACGAAAGCGCTTGTGCTGCGTGAAGCGCCCCCGCCGGGCTCCGTCATGGAGATCGAGACCGCGTCCGCTGACATCGAGCTGCCAATTGAACGCCCGCTTTACGCCCCTGCGCTGCGCCCTCTCATCGCCAACGTCGCAATCGAGACCGGCGATGCGGACCTCGATGCGTCGGCACTCTACACGCAGATCGTCGTCGATCGCGCGCGCCTCGCAAGCCACATCCGCCGCTGCCTTCAAGATCGGCGGCAAGTGACACTTGCCGAACTGGCCGCTTCGCAGCCGCTCCTGCATGGGCTCGCTGAACTCGTCGCCTATTTGCAACTGAACGCCGAAGCCGGAACATTTCGCGCGACCGTCGATGAGACCGTCTCCGATACGATCGAGTGGCAGGCAAACGATGCCAACGGAGCAGCAATCGTCAAGCGCGCAACGATGCCGCGGGTGATTTTCACAAGGTAGAAATGATGGAAGAACAGCAAACCCCGTCGCTTGGTCGAGGTGACTTGTCGACGGTTGCCGTCGCGCTGCTCAAGGGCGTAATTTATCGTGATGGAAACGAGCGCCTCTGGGCCGCACTGCTCGAATTGCAGACACACGTGCGCGACTACGTCGCCGTGCTTGGCCTCGAGCTCGTCGTGGACGAGGCGGAAGGCTACGCCTTCGTAAAGAGCCGCACCGAGCCTGACGCCGAAGTCGACGGAGACCAGGCCAAGCTGCCCCGGCTCGTTGCACGGCGTCCACTCTCGTTCCCCGTGAGCCTGCTGCTCGCGCTGCTGCGAAAGAAACTGGCGGAATGGGATGCCGGCGGCGGCGACACGCGGCTCGTCCTTTCGCGCGAGGACATCGTCGAGCTCGTACGCGTGTTCCTTCCCGCGAGCACTAACGAGGCGCGCCTGGTCGATCAGATCGATACGCACGTGAACAAGATCGTCGACCTCGGATTCCTGCGCCGGATGAAGACCGCGAGCGGACCGCCCACATTCGAGGTGCGACGCATTCTCAAGGCGTTCGTCGATGCGCAATGGCTGCTCGATTTCGACGCGCGGCTCGCAAGCTATCAGGCGCACCTTCGGGATGCGACGAATTCGGACCAAACGGAGAGTCGCGATGAATGAGCCGCGCACGCTCGGCCTCGATTTTGCCGCGGACAACACCCTGACGGGCTTTCGCCTCGAGCGGCTCGAGGTTTTCAACTGGGGCACCTTTGACGAACGGGTCTGGGTGCTGAGGGTCGACGGCCGCAACGGCCTGCTGACAGGAGACATCGGTTCCGGCAAGTCGACGCTCGTCGACGCCATTACCACCCTCCTCGTGCCCGCGCAGCGCATCGCCTACAACAAGGCGGCAGGCGCGGACAGCAAGGAACGTACGCTGCGCTCGTATGTGCTCGGCTACTACAAGTCGGAGCGCAACGAGGTCACGGGAGCGGCCAAGCCCGTGAGCCTGCGCGACCATAACAGCTATTCGGTGATTTTGGGCGTGTTTCGCAACGCCGGGTACGACGCCACCGTCACGCTCGCGCAAGTGTTCTGGATGAAGGACGCGCAGGCTCAACCTGCGCGATTCTTCGTCAGTGCCGAACGAGATCTCTCGATCGCGACCGACTTCTCGCGCTTCGGCACCGACATTGCGCAGCTGCGCAAGAAGCTGCGCGGGCTGGGCGCCGAAATCGAGGACACGTTTCCGAAATACAGCGCCTGGTTCCGGCGGCGCTTCGGAATCGAAAACGAGCAAGCGCTCGAGCTCTTTCATCAAACGGTATCGATGAAGTCGGTGGGCAATCTCACCGACTTCGTACGCAGCCACATGCTCGAGCCGTTCGACGTCGCACCGCGCGTCGACGCCCTGATTGCTCACTTCGACGATCTGAATCGCGCGCACGAGGCGGTACTGAAAACCAAGCGCCAAGTGGAATTGCTGACACCGCTCGTCGACGACTGCGACCGCCACAGCGCGCAAGGCCGCGTTCTCGAAGGCTGGCGCGCGTGCCGTGAAGCATTGAGGCCCTACTTCGCCGGGCTCAAGCTCGGCCTCGTCGAACGCCGCCTCCAATTGCTCGAAGAGGATCATGCGCGCGCGACCTCGCGAAAGGCGCGACACGAAGAAGCGCGCGACCAGGCACGCCAGCGCGTGGACGATTTGCGCCGTGCCGTGGCCGAACAAGGCGGCGATCGCATCGCGCAGCTCGATGTCGAGATCCGCGAGCACGAGCGAGAAAGCGTGCGTCGCCGCGAACGCGCGCAACGCTATGCCGCCATCGTTACGCTGTTCGGCGAAACCGAGGCCGTGGATGAGGCTGCATTCGCCTCCCAGCGCCAACGCCTGGCCGAGCAGCGCAGCTCGCTCGTTGACGACGAAGCGCAACAGCAAAATGCGGTAACCGAATGGAGCGTGGCATTTCGCGAAGGAAAAGCGCGGCGTGATGTGCTGGAGGACGAAATCGCGAGCCTGAAAGCCCGACGCAACAACATCCCGAAGGAACAGGTCGCGATGCGGGCGAGCCTGTGCTCGGCGCTCGGCCTGGAGGAAGACGCCCTGCCGTTCGCGGGCGAACTCATTCAGGTGCGCGAGGATGCGCGTGATTGGGAGGGCGCCGCCGAGCGCGTCCTGCGCAACTTCGGCCTGTCGCTGCTCGTGCCCGACGAGCACTATGCGAACGTCGCGGCGTGGGTCGATCGCACTCATCTTCGGGGGCGGCTCGTCTACTTTCGCGTGCGCTCCGAACGCACCGCGCGTGTAGCCGAGGCCATCGAGCTGCACCGCGACTCGCTCGCGCACAAGCTCGCGATCAAGCCCGACTCGCAGTTCTACGGCTGGCTCGAGCGCGAAATCGGCCGCCGTTTCGACTATGCCTGCTGCGATACGCAGGAGCAGTTTCGGCGCGAGACGCGCGCGATCACACGTGCGGGCCAGGCGAAAGCGCCTGGGGAGCGCCACGAAAAAGACGACCGCCACGCGCTCGACGATCGCAGCCGCTACGTGCTCGGTTGGAGCAACACGGCAAAAATATCCGCTCTCGCAGCACAACGGCAAGCGCTCGAAGCTCGCCTTGGCGAGATCGGGCAAAGGCTCGGAGAGGCCCAACACGAGCACACCAAGGTGCGTGAGCAACTCGAAGCACTTGCGCGTGCCGGCGAGTTCGCCGAGTTTCGGGAAATCGATTGGTCGAGCTGCGCTGCCGCGATCGCACGTCTTGCGGACGAAAAGGCGCGACTCGAATCGGCAAGCGACGCCCTCGCAGAGCTAACGGCTCAATTGGACTCGGCGCAAGCGTCGTTGAAAGAGAGTGAAACGGCGATGTCGGAAACCGACTCGGAACTGGGCGGCATCCTGGCCAAGCGGGAGGCGGCACAAGCGCTGCGCGAAGAGACGCACGCGCTCGTTGCAGAAGTGGATGCCGAACTTGCCGAACGAATCGAGGCCCTGCGAGCAGAGATTCTCGGCGAACACCAGCTTTCCGTCGAGTCATGCGACAACCGCGAGCGGGACGTGCGAGAGGCGTTGACAACCCGTATCGACAACGAAACGAAGTCACTCGGCCGCCTGGCCGAAAGAATCGTCAAGGCAATGGCGGCCTTCAAGGAAGCCTACAAGCTCGAAACGGCCGACTTCGATGCGAGCCTCGACGCGAACTCAGAGTACCGTGACATGCTCGCGCGGCTGCAGGCGGACGATTTGCCGCGCTTCGAAACGCGTTTCAAGGAGCTGCTCAACGTCAACACGATCAACGAGATCGCCAACTTTCACGCCCAGCTCGCGCGCGAACGGGCGACGATCAAGGAACGCATCGAACGCATCAACGAATCGCTGCGACAAATCGACTACAACGCGGGTCGTTACATCGTCCTCGAGAGTCAGCCCAGCCCCGACGCGGAGATCCGCGAATTCCAGAGCGACCTGCGCGCTTGCACCGAGGGCGAACTCACCGGCTCGGACGATAGCCAATACTCGGAGGCCAAGTTCCTGCAAGTCAAACGGATCATCGACCGCTTCCGCGGCCGCGAAGGGTTGACCGAGCAGGACCGGCGCTGGCGAGCCAAAGTGACCGACGTGCGCAACTGGTTTCTGTTCGCCGCCAGCGAGCGTTGGCGCGAGGACGACAGCGAATACGAGCACTACTCGGACTCCGGCGGTAAATCGGGCGGCCAGAAGGAAAAGCTCGCCTATACGATCCTTGCCGCGAGCCTCGCCTATCAGTTCGGCCTCGAATGGGGCGCCGTGCGTTCCCGGTCGTTCCGCTTCGTCGTCATCGACGAAGCATTTGGCCGAGGCTCCGACGAATCGGCGCAGTATGGTCTCACTCTGTTTCAGAAACTGAACCTTCAACTGCTGATCGTCACGCCACTGCAGAAGATTCACATCATCGAGCCGTTCGTTTCGAGTGTCGGATTCGTTCAGAACGACGGTGGACGCGCCTCCAAGCTGCGCACCCTGTCGATCGAGGAGTACCGCGCGCACAAGGCGGAGTTCGAGCAATGAGCTGGACAACTGCCGTCGAACTGCGTGCCCGCCTCCAGCACCTATGGGCACGCGGCGAATGGCTGCGAAGCTTCGTAGACGGCACCGAGGGGCTATTCCCGCTACGTCTGGCGATCAAAGGCCCGAGTTCGTCCGAGCTGGCTGAACGCTTCGACGCGGTACGCGCATGGATCGCGGAAATTGCCGCGACGCCGCACATACGCATCGAATGGCGAGAAATCAATCATCGAATTCTCGGCGTGCAGCGTTTGCCACGAGCGGCCTGGGTCGACAGTCTGGACGATGCGCTCGCAGTCGCCGGCAAGCACCGCGACGCAGCGCAGTTCGCGCGGCTGCTCGAAATCACTCGCGCCCGCCAGCCGAAGCTCATCGCGTGGCTTGCGCAGCGCCCGTTGCAAGCCCTCGAATTCGCCGGCGATTGGGAACGACTGCTGGCGGTCGTCGATTGGCTGCAAGCACATCCGCACCCGGGCGTCTATCTTCGCCAAGCCGAAATCGCCGGCGTCGACACGAAATTCATCGAGGCAAGGCGCGGCGTCCTCTCCCAATGGCTCGATCTCGTGCTGCCGTCCGAGGCGATCGACAGCAGCCGGACAGGCGTCGCTCAATTCGCCGCGCGCTACGGGTTCCGCGAGAAGCAACCCCGTATTCGATTTCGCGTGCTCGATGAGCGGCTCGCCGTTCTGCCCGGCATGGGCCGCCCCGACATCGCACTCGACGCCGACAGCTTCGCGCGCCTCGCACTGCCGTGCCGCCATGTTTTCGTTACGGAAAACGAAACAAATTTTCTGGCGTTTCCCGACGTTCCGCAGGCGATCGTGCTCTTCGGAGCGGGCTACGGCTGGGAAGCTCTGGAGCCGGCGCGATGGCTCGCGGACTGTGCGCTCCACTACTGGGGCGACATCGACACGCACGGCTTTGCCATTCTCGACCAATTGCGTTGCCGATTCCCTCACGTGAACTCCTTCCTGATGGACCGCGCGACACTGATGGCGCATGAAGCATTCTGGGGAGACGAAGGCGATCAGGTCATGCGTGATCTGCCGCGACTCACGGCGCAAGAGCGCGAGCTCTTTGACGACCTGCGTGACAACCGGATTCGCCACGGATTGCGGCTCGAACAGGAGCGCGTCGGGTTCGGGTGGGTCAGAGCGGCGCTAGAGGAACGGTCTTTCGTTTAGCCGCCGCTCAATTCATCGCGCTGTGTTCCTCGATGCCGGTCGCGGTAACCGCGCGACAAATCCTGACCGGATGCCGCACACCGCCGCAATCCGGCCTTCTGCGGTGACGCGCTCACAAGCAAAAATGCCCCCGGACAAACCGTCCGGGGGCATTTCGCGATTCACTGCATCTGGCGGGGAATGCTGAATCTCACTCCCACTCGATCGTCAATCTGGGGCTGGAGCCTTTTGGGGACGGCGTTTCCGCCTGGTCACGCGGCGTCGATACCGTCAACGATACCGAAAATCATGCTCGGCAGTTGATGGCTGTTATCGGAACGCCCCGGAGCATCAATGCTCGTTTTGTTTGAAAGATCACGAACATTGGCTGTCCCAAGGCGATTTGTGGCCGCAATACCGTCGCTGATACCGTCAGCATCTTTAGAGCACGGTCCTCGATACCGTCACAGCCGCAATGCGGCGCTAAGATCGTCGTGCTCGAAGGCACTGGCCATACGTGCCATCTCTGCTCGTGTGCAACCAACTTCCTGGGCAACCGCTTGCCATGTCCGGGTAACGTCGGCTACCTCCCGGATCGTGGCCCGAGCCTGTTTCAGCGTCAGACCAAAAAACTCCGCCGCATTTTCCAAGAGCCCCACCGAGCACGTTCCCTCGTCGAGATCGATATTCGTCGTCAGGATACGCGCCTTCAGATCGGTCGGCGTGGGATTGAGGTCATAGGCTGGTGACAATACCCACCCATCGCGCCCCGCCCACAGAAAGCCGTGGTTGCGCAAGTGGTCGTCCACATTGGAAACCAAAACATTGAACGTCACGCGGCGATACAACTGCGCGGCGTCGGCCCGCGCCTTCGCCCCATGTTGCGTCAGCGCGTCAACTAGTTCGGGATAACTGCCGCGTTGACCGTCCCGCGATCCCGTCATCGACATAGCCGAGAGAAAGGGAACGCGAATATTGCCTGCGCGATCGAAACGACGGGACAGCAGCACCGGCTTGCCTGCTACGCGGAGCAGTTCGTGGTGCGGAGTGGATATGCCGGCGCGTTCCGCCAATAGTAGTGCGATTTCCTCCCAGGTCTCGATGCTGTAGTCGTCGGTCTCCTTCGGGAATTTGGCAATCGACAAATGACCGTACTGGTCGATGACCGAGGCCTTGGGACGTGCGCCGCCGAGCGACGATCCGGGCGCAAAGATGAGTTGCAGATCCTCATCGGTTTCCTCGTCCCGCAGGATGCGCTCGGTGATTTGTAGCAGCCGCCCCAATTCAATGAGCGCGGGAACCCCGGCGGGCACCGGCGCTTGGAACTCGTCCTCTCCGCTCCAGCGAAACCGCAAGGCTCCCAGACGCGTTTCATCGGCTACGCCCAACAAATAGTCCAGTTCGCTGAGTGTACGGACGCGCCGTCCTTCTCGTTCTGCTTGGCGACGCTCGGCGCGCTGCATGAGACGGCGCCCCCAGGTATCCGGCGCCGAATCACCTATCGAACCGAAGATCGGTTGATCAGGCAGCGGTGGAAAGACGCCTCGCGTCAATGCCAGCGCTGGTTCGATAGAAAAACGCTCGTCGTCGGCCAGCCAGGTCTCGTCATATTCGAACGTGACCGTTGCTTCCCGACGCGACGCATGGCGTCTGAGCAGCCCCACTGATCGCGGCGCGCCATCGAGATCAATGTAGACGTCAACATCAGCCATGGTCACCCTTCCCGCCGCTACGAGGGAGCCGGATGCGCTGCGGCAATGCCGCGGTTGCCAACGACTGCCCAATCGTATCTCGGGCCACATCGGCGATCTCCGACAGCCCGCCCAGAAGACCAAGCGCCTGCAACACGGCCGCATAGATGCCGATGCTCACGCCCGGATCACCCGCTTCGACGCGCTGCAGAGTCGCTCTGGACGTAAAAGCCCGTTCGGCAATCACCGCCATGGTCAACCGGCGGCGGCGACGCGCGTCGTGAATATCGGCGCCCAATTTCCGCAACGCCCGCCGGACGCCGGCAGAAGGAGCGTGAGGAGTCGGCATTTTGCCACCTTCGTAAGTCTTTATATCCGATAATGTATCACGAAGATAACACTAACCGCCAATGATATGACTACGGAGGACGATCAGGGGCCAAGCCATTTCATAAGCCTCGATGAGCCGACATTTCCGGATAATTCGTGAGAGATGCGGTAATCGGTACAGTCATACTCGTCGCTAAACTCGGCAAAATCTGGTAACAATTGCGGTAGTATGACGGTCTTTCAAATTCCTTTCATTAAAAATACGGATAGGTCTTGATGGATGGCCAACCGACAACCACCGCCCTTGCAGACACGCTGACTACGTTGGGCAGCTTTGGCCTGCTCGACCTGTCCCGGCAACAGCGCAACCTCCTGCTACTTCGCCCGGTATTCCAGCTTGAGCGCTATAAGATGATGCTCGGGGACGAAAGCAGTTCAGACCGCAGCCTCTTCCAGGGTGTCGACACGCATTACCTTGCATTGTCAGCACTGGATCAGATGATGGAAGCCACCACGGTCTCCAGTGGAAGTACTTCGACAGAAATCCTGACGCATCTTGCCGACGTCGCAATACGGATGAAACCGACACTCTCGGCGCCTCAGGCTCGGCGCGTAGCGGAGGTCATTCTCGATGCACTGGACAACAAGGCCAACAACCATCGCGAGTTCAGCTTCGAGTATTTTGATGCCCAAAGCGCGAGCACCAACAGCATCCAGTTCCGCCTTGTACGGTTCGAGCCCGACGCCGAAGATGTATATCGGTACCGCCCAACGGCGGAAGGCTATCTGGTCTACCTCGGAATGTTGGATCTCTCGCCGGAGGACTCCCAGGAACTGTTGGAAAAGATGCTGGACCTTCTGGTCCAGCGCGGGCGCTTCGATGCCGCTCTGGAAATCGCACGCCGTGCGCGCAAGCTATCCATTGAGTACCGTCAGCTCATTCGCGATCGCCTCTACCAGGCCTATCGCGCTCCAGGCAGCGTCAACTGGAGCCGAGACATGGCCGGGCGGATCGACGAGGCGCGGACGCACGTTCGTCAGCGCCAAGCCGAAGACGCCCGGATGGAGGAAGCCGTTGGCGAGGCCCTGCTTGGCGCCGATGAACCGAAGACGCGCGAGAGTCTCGTACAGCTGAAGGAAACCATCCGTAGCGCCAGCCTCATCCGACTACAGCTTGTCACTGATATCAACGTAGCGCCCGAACGTTTCATCGAGGCGCAGCGCGCGGTCTTCCGTGCACGCAAGCCCACCGGTCTCCCGGACCTTGAGCCGCAACTCCTTCCGCAACTCGTCAACCTTCCGACCCAATTACTCTCGGCAGAAGCGGACGTCTTCATCAGTGCACTATACCCACCGGTGTGGCCAAGGGTGTACGACCTGAACTCGGTGTTCGCCCTGCTACTAGAGCAGCGTGGGGAAGATGCAGAGGTCGAGACTGACCCAGGCTCGATTGAGAAGCTCGAACCCCTGCCCGACCAGTTTTCGAAGGAACTCGTGCTACGCGCCAACGACTGGCTGGCAGGCAAGTTTTCCGCCGGCCAACGGCTGCGCATCGACCAACTGCTGGATGCCGCCGAGGACGAAGGCCTAGACCGGACGACGCGGCGGTGCCTCGTTCTCATCCTGTTCCGATCGTTCGCGCGGTCTGAGAGCGAGTTCAAGAACGTGAGCGTCGAACTCACGGGAGACACCTTCCATCTCGACATCGCTCAGGGCAGTGCTCTCGAGTTCGTTCCCCAGGGAGAGTCAGAATGAATATAGAACCTACCGTGCGCAACGCTGCGCGACTGACCTACAAGGCGCTGCACACGACGTTGTCGCCTATCAATGACTCGGAGTACCGCGAGCTGCTTGCCCTGTGCAGAGCAGACCCGACATTCAGACGCTACGTCGAGGATGTCGCGGCCGGCATGGAACTGCAGATTCTCGACTTGAGCGAGCAGCGTGGGCTCATTGTAGTTCCGGCCTCCAAGGATAGCCGCTTCGCAGTGCGTCTCACGGATATCCGCAGCGGCATGACTCCAGACCAGAAGGCTGCGCTCGTGCTTGCCCACATCGCCATCGCGGCGGCCTTCTTCCCAACGACTGATGGATTGGACGATGACAACTACTCCCCGCCCCCGGCGTCTGTGGCCACCTGCCGCGACACACTCTATGCACTGGCGCGGCGCCTGAAGGAGACATCTGACCTTCCGCCGGACGTGCCACCTGAGCTTGCTCCCGGCTGGGAGACAATTTCAGCACTTCCAGTAGCAATCCCGTCCGGTCAGCGAGCGTCGCATGCCTCGGTTGTCGGCGTCGTCAAGATTGCGCTGAACCAGATGTCGCAGAACGGCCTTGTTCGGCTTGACCGCGACGCGGAAGACGAGGCGGCTGCGACCTACACGCCCACCTTTCGGCTGCGTGTGCAGTTGCGAGAACTGGCGTTGCGGCGACTTTACGAGATGGCGCAGCTTGCTACGACCGAGCGCAAGGCGGCGTGACCATGCAGAAGATTTCCCGCATCCACCTGGGCAACTGCGGCTACCGCACCGCATGGTACGAAGGGATGACTTTCGAGCTGACCGACCCGGACAGCGGCCAACCCACCGACACGCTCATCAACCTGGAGAATGGCGGTGGCAAGACCACACTCATCGGGCTTGTGTTCTCGTGCTTCGAGACCGCTCAAGAGAGGTTTCTCAAACACATCCAGAGCAAGCACAACACGTTCTCTCAGTACTTCACTCACGATGGCGTACCTGGTTTCATCATCGTTGAATGGCTCATGCCGTCCAGAATGGCAGGAGGCAAGCCCTACCGTCTGGTGACCGGTCAGGCGGTCGCGGTACGGTCGCACACCGAGCCACCGGAAGTCGACCGCATGTTCTTCTCATTCGAGGAGCACGCCGACCTCGGCCTGGTAGACATCCCGGCCCCAGGTCTGGCGCAGCCCACGTCGTCCTCCATGCAGGAGTTTTCTCGCTGGCTGCACGCACAGCAAAAAAAATACTCGGGTGACGTTTTCATCAGTCACAACCGCCAAGCGGAGTGGCAGCGGCATCTGAAAGACGAGCGTCTCATTGACCTGGACATGTTGCGCATGCAGGTCAACTTCTCGGCACAGGAAGGCGGTTTCGACACGGGTTTCCTCGACTTCAAGACGGAAGGCGAGTTCCTGCGCAAATTCCTGAATCTGACCAGCGACACCACGAAGGCCGACGAGGCACGGAAGCTAGTGGTTGCGGTATGCGAGAAGCATCGCCGTAAGCCTCAGTTCCAAAAGCGTCGTGATGAGCTAACCAAGTTCAGGGCATCACTGAACGCTTTCGCCGAGTCTGCTCATCTGTATCTTGAGACGCTTGCCGCGCAGCGCTCTATGCTAATTCGGGGCGCTCAGATGGTCCAGGCCTTGCAGGCCCGGGCCGTCTCCTTGTGCCTTGACCACGACCGAGAAGTGAAGTTTGAGCAGACCCAGCGAGGACTGGCCTCGGCTGCGCTCGCGGACTCGACGTCGTACACAAAGGAGCACGCGACGGTCACCTGGGCCTGGCACCAGAAGCGCAGCGCTCAGGCGAAGGCTCGCAAGGAGGCTGCCGATGGCCAGGTAAAGAACTTGGAGCAGGACGAACGACTCATTCGAGCGGCGCGGCTGCAGAAGGAAATCGTCGGCGTCGACGAAGAGCTCAAGGAGCTTGACGCGCTGGCCGAAGCCGAGCGCGCGAATCTCAAACCGACGAAGGACCACGTCGAAACTCAGGGGGCGCTGCTGCGCCGAGCACTGTTCAACGAAGAGCAGCGACTGAAGGTAGCGCTCCAAGTGCTCAATGAGCGAGCTACCGCGCGTGAGGAAGAACGAACGGCCCTCCGCAAGCAACGAACTCAAGCCGAAGCTGACGAGCTCCGCCAGGTAGGGGAACGTTCGAAGCTTCAAGCGGCCGAGGAGTCCTACACGCGTCGTAGGCAAGCTCTTGAAGCGGATGGTGCCTTTCTCGGACCCGATGAGACGACTGCGGAGGCGCTTGAACGACTGAATACCAATGCTGCAACTGCGGCTTCCGAGCGTGACCTGCATCGAGCATCGCAGCAACGCTGCGCCAAGGAGGCACGAGAGCATCGACAGTCCTCCGCAGCGGAGAACGTCCGCGCGGCCGAGTTGGCCGCCAAGGCACGGGCACTCGGCGAGTTCATCGCACGAGGAGAAGCCGAGCTCGAACGCCTGGCACAGCTACCCACTCTTCTGAATGCCGTCGAATCCGACCGCGTCGACCCGTTGTCCGCGGCCTTGCCTGCCCGCCTGCGCGAGGTCGTCTCTGAGTCGGCACGACAAGTGTCTGTGGGAGACGTTCGCTTGGCGGAGCTACGCGCCACCAAGCAGGCTATTGATGAGACCGGGGTTGCTGGCTACAGCATCGACGTTGCACTCGTCGTCGAGACACTTCTACAGGCAGGAGTGCGCTCGGCGAAAGCCTATAACGAATACATCTCACGCGCCTTACCGGACGCCTCCAAGGCGCAGGCGCTCGTCGCCAGCGACCCCGCCCGCTTCCTCGGCGTCTCCGTGGCGTCCACGGAACTTGATAAGGCCAGGGCCATCTCCTGGGAGGCACGGCGGCCTACGCGTCCTGTAGTGATATCAGCGACAACCCTTGAGCCTGCAGCGCAACTGGCGGAGCGCTTGGTCGTCCCTGCCGAGGACGATTCGGCCTTTAACGTCGAGGCTGCCGCCAAGCTGGGCTCGAACCTCGAGATCCGGGTCTCTGATGAAAACGAGCGTCGGTCCGCGTATCAGGAGCGCCACGACCAAACGCTGAAGGCTATCCACGAGCTGGATAGGTATGCGAAGGAATTCGGCGACGGAAAACTTGGACGGGCACGAGCCGACAAGGTGGCCCTCGAAGAAGACGCTGCCGCTGCGACAGCACGCGCGGAGTCCCTCGAATCGCTCTCGCTTGAGTTGGATGAGAAGGCTCAAGGGCTGGAGCTGCAAGCCCAAGCCGCCGATGCGAGACGCCAGGCTGCACTTTTATCTTCCGAAGCAGTTCGCACGTTCCAGAACGAACACGAAGCCGGTCATGCGGAGCGCGTCCACCGACTGGCGGACGTAGCACAAGGCATCACCGCAGCACAGGAGAGCAAGTCCGCAGCCGATGAGGGCCTTGAGCGACTGCAGCGTGAACACGACCGCGACCACGGTTTGCGCGTGAGCACTGACCATGAACTCAAGGTCGCAGGCGAAGAGCGTGCGGGCGTTGCGCACTACGACAAGGACTATCCGGCTCACGAACAGCTGTTGCAGAACCCGCGACCGGTAGAGACGTTGCGCCGCATTTACAGCGATGCGGAAGCGGCCTATCTGGTCGAAGAAAGGGAGCGACTCGGGCTGTTGGCACACAAGCTGGAAGATGCTCGAAAGCGCCGTGAAGACAAGGCCAAGGAGTTCACCCGCGAATACAAGGGCGTTCAGATGGCGGACCTTGCTGCCTTTCTGAACGTAAACCATGAAGATGCGTTAGCCGACGTCGAGACCGCACTGGAGGCGGCCAAGCCAGAGCAGGTGAACGCTGCTTCAAATCTGCAGGTCGTGAACGGCGAGTCAAGAAAGTGGTTGGACTCAAACAAGACGAACCTCGGCCCCGCGGTACCTGCTCACGAGGCTTTGGACCTGGATGCTCTGGCCGCTCTCATGGCTGAGGCCGAGAACCGCGTGAACGCGGCGTTGGAAAGGATGCGTGCGGCCAACGAAGCCGCGAACCAAGCCGCGGACAGAGCCAATCGGAAGCGCACAGCCGCGGAGGCGGACGGGAAGGTTGAGGCGCTGCTGCGCAGCAGCATGGGGTTTGAAGACAAGCCCGATCCAGTGCTCATTGCAGCGGAAATCGGCGCCCAAGTGGGAATGACCTTAGAAGTGCCGGACCCCGACAGTCTCGTTCTGGAGGCCGACGCCAGCAACCAAGTCAACGCGCTGCTAAAGGACTACACGGGGAAGAACCAAGGCGTCAGCAAACTGCAAACCAAGGCTCGCGCTGCCTTCGACCTCGTCAAGGCGGCTGCGTCGGAGCAGTCGTTCCGCGAGGTCGACCCCGATGTTGCGCAGCAGATGGTCGCCAACGAGTTCGGTGCCGCGTGTACGGACGCGAAACGGCTCCTAGAGCATCTGGACGACCGCATCGCGACGACCGAGGCAACACTGCGGTCGATGCAAGCTGACTTCGATGCCTGCGTCGAGGAGGTTCTCGCCGTCGTCCGCTCGGCCATCACGACGCTGAATCGCGCGACGAGCAAGGACAAGTCAGTGCCGGTGGGTGCCCCATACGTCGGTGGCAAGCAAGTCCTGAAGATGCGGGCAAACTTCGGCTCAGTGCCAGTTGAGACGCGACGCCAGACTCTCAGCGCCTACCTCGACACGTTGGTTGATACAAATGTGTTCCCTCCGCGCGGTACAGACTTCATCGCCGACGCTGTGGCGCGCGTTTATGGGCGTCCGCTAGGACTGCAAGTCCTGAAGATGTCCATCGAGGAGACAGAGCAGTACGTACCGGTTGAGCGGGTTTCGAACTCCGGTGGCGAAGGCGTCGTCATGGCGATGTTCCTATACTTGGTCATCAACCAGTTGCGGGCTGAGAACCACGCCCAGGTATATCGCATTGCCGGTGGGCCGCTCATCCTCGACAACCCGTTCGCGAAGGCCACCAGCCCCACCATGTGGCGCGCCCAACGGCTGCTGGCCGAGGCCATGAACGTCCAATTGATATTCGCCACGGCACTTCAGGACTTCAACGCTCTCGGCGAGTTCCAGCGATTCATCCGCCTGCGCCGCGCCGGACAGAACAGCAAGACAAGACGCTGGCACCTTGAGTTCGCTAACCTGAAGCTCAACAACGTACCCGAGGAGTTGGCTTGAGCGAGTTCCTTGAAGCGCTGCTATCATCGCCGCGCAAGCGTGTGCCGCTCGACGAGCTGCGCCGGCACTACTTCTCGCTGTACCCAGATGTCCAGAACAGCCCAGACCGTGGTGTGCTGCTGCTGAGGGCGCTGAAGGAGCTAGAAGCTGACGGTGCCATCTCGCTGCCGGCTACCAGAAGTTGGGAACAGGCCGGCTCGCCCGCTCTTCCACTTTGGGTCACGTTGAAGAGTTCACCTCGCTCCAAGGCTTCTGTCAACTATGCCGACGTGATCTGGGCGCCGGAGCTGGGGTTCTGGCCAGAGTTGAGGCCATCGCAGTTGCCATCGCTACGGCCCATCAATGACTTCCTACTCCGACGCCGAGGGGCTTTCTCCCCGGTTCCAATCAAGGAACGTTCCTTGGAAATCTTCGGCGACGAGAAGCGGCTCGACAACATGTGTGTCGGAGACTTCCTCTTTGGTGGGCGACTTCCAATTTCCGTCATCGGTTGCTTCCGAGTGCCCCAGCCGCTGCCGTATCGCAAGGTTGATGCGCCTGGCAAGTCCGTACTCGTTGTCGAAAACCACAACACGTACTGGAGCTTCGCCGAATGGAACGAGGCCACGCGACGATACACGGCGGTCATCTATGGCGGAGGTGAAAACTTCAGGCTCACTGGGCGAGCGTTGCGCCAAGCGATACAAGAAACAGGAGCTTCTTCAGCGGAGTACTTTGGCGACCTGGACCCGAAGGGCCTGTCAATTCCCGTGGACTTCAACCGTTCCGTCGAACCAGGCTATCCGACCGTTTCTGCAGCGCTCCCGTTGTACCGCTGGTTGCTTGCGAACGGAGTGCGGCGTGAAAAACCCGAGTGCGCAACCTATGTAGCAGGACTGGCGGCTGCCTGGCTCGGCGCAGAGCTCGCCGCAAAACTAGAAGCAGTTTGGTCTGCAGGCATGTGGCTGCCTCAGGAAGCGCTGGGCACTGAACAACTCCGTGCTGATGCCATTGGCGTCAGGGCCGCCCCCGGCGGCTTGGACGGCTGAGCGTCAAAGCGCATGGCTTTAACAGGTCAAGGATACCGTCGGCACCGCTGACGGTATCAAGCAAGCCCATCCACATGTTGCCCGCATATACCGTCAGAAATACCGTCAAATGACGGTTGCTCGGTTTCCGCGCAGGGCGCAGGCGCAGGTTGACAATCCCTCTAGCGATCAAGGACTTACGGACCTGCGCTCGGCAATTTAGAATCGGGCACGCGTGATTTACCGATCAACACAACCCATTGATTCAAAAGGGAATTCCAAGAACCTCTATTCCCACTCGATCGTCGCCGGCGGCTTGCCCGAGATGTCGTACACGACCCGGTTGATCCCGCGCACCTCGTTGATGATCCGGTTCGACGCGCGGCCGAGCAGCGCGTACGGCAGGTGCGCCCAGTGTGCGGTCATGAAGTCGGTCGTCTGCACGGCGCGCAGCGACGTCACGTAGTCGTACGTGCGGCCATCGCCCATCACGCCCACCGACTTGACCGGCAGGAACACCGCGAACGCCTGGCTCGTCAGGTCGTACCAGGTCTTGCCGACATCGGCTTCGCCGCACAGGCCGGCAGCCGCATCCTGCGCGGTCGCGGTCGTGTTGCGCAGTTCCTCGATGAAGATCGCGTCCGCGCGGCGCAGCAGGTCCGCGTATTCGCGCTTCACTTCGCCGAGAATCCGCACGCCGAGGCCCGGGCCCGGGAACGGATGGCGGTACACCATCTCCGGCGGCAGGCCGAGTGCGACGCCCAGCTCGCGCACTTCGTCCTTGAACAGGTCGCGCAGCGGCTCGAGCAGCTTCAGCCCGAGCGTTTCCGGCAGGCCGCCGACGTTGTGGTGGCTCTTGATCGTCGTCGCCTTCTTCGTCTTCGTGCCGCCCGATTCGACCACGTCCGGGTAGATCGTGCCCTGCGCAAGCCACTTCGCCTTCGACAGCTTCTTCGCCTCGGCCTGGAACACCTCGACGAACTCGCGGCCGATGATCTTGCGCTTCGCTTCCGGATCGGTCACGCCGGCCAGGTGGCCGAGGAACTGCTCGGATGCGTCGACGTGCACGACCTTCGCATGCAGGCGGCCTTCGAACATGTCGAGCACCATCTTGCCTTCGTTCAGGCGCAGCAGGCCGTGGTCGACGAACACGCAGGTCAACTGATCGCCGATCGCGCGATGGATCAGCGCGGCTGCGACGCTCGAATCGACGCCGCCCGACAGGCCGAGAATCACTTCCTCGTCACCGACCTGCTCGCGGATCTTCGCGACGGCTTCCTCGATGTGGTTCTTCATGATCCAGTCGGGCTTCGCGCCGGCGATCTGCAGCACGAAGCGCTCGATGATCTGGCGGCCCTTCACCGTGTGCGTGACTTCCGGGTGGAACTGCACCGCGTAGTAGCCGCGTGCCTCGTCGGCCATGCCGGCGATCGGGCAGCTCGGCGTCGACGCCATCAGCGCGAAGCCCGGCGGCAGCTCGGCAACCTTGTCGCCGTGGCTCATCCAGACCTTCAGCATCCCGTGGCCTTCGTCCGTCTTGAAATCCTCGATGCCGTCGAGCAGGCGCGTATGGCCGTGCGCGCGCATTTCCGCGTAACCGAATTCGCGGTGGTCGCTCCACTCGACCTTGCCGCCGAGCTGCACGGCCATCGTCTGCATGCCGTAGCAGATGCCGAGCACCGGCACGCCGAGATCCCACACGGCCTGCGGCGCGCGCAGCTGGTGGTCTTCGTACGTGCTCGCATGGCTGCCCGACAGGATCACCGCCTTCGGCGCGAACTCGCGGACGAAGTCGTCGGACACATCGTTCGGATGGATTTCGCAGTAGACGTGCGCTTCACGCACGCGGCGCGCGATCAGTTGGGTGACTTGCGAACCGAAGTCGAGAATCAGGATTTTGTCGTGCATGGCTGCGGACGGGATGAAGAGAATAAGAAAAGCAGCGCATCGTTTGCATCGTGCGCTGCGTCAAAAGCATGGACAGCGGCGTCGGGCGGAAGGCAGCACGCGCGACGCATGGCCGGTTCAATCCTGCATCGGCGGGCGCTCGTCCAGCGCGACGTCGCTTGACGCCTTGCCGGACGCGGCAGGCGCGCCGGACGGTGCGGCCGCCGCTGCGGTGGACGTGGCCGCCGGGCGGGCAACGACCGGCTCGGCCCGCTGCGGCGACACCACCGCCGGCTCGGCCGGCCGCTGCGCGGCACGGCCTTCGAGCGCCTGCGCCCGCTCGCGCCGGCGCACGGCCGATGCGAGCCGCACGCCGCCGAGGCCGAGCACGATCAGCGCGACGCCGACCGCCGCGGACAGCAGCTGGCCGGCCGCCGCCAGCGCCGGACCGTGCGAGCCGATCGACCAGACGATCGTCAGCGCGCCAGTCAGCCAGTACACATGGCCGACCGCGCGCGCGACGGGCGCCGTGAGATCCCCGTTGAACGCTGCATGAAACGCGAGCCACGCGAGCCCGAGCAATGCGATGCCGAACGCCTGGCCGAGCATCGCCGGCTGGACGTTCGCAAGCTGCAGCGCGTTGAAGAGCGACTGCCAGGGCGTCAGCACGAACAGCACGCCGAACGCCAGCAGCAGCACGGCATCGACGATCAGCACGGCTCGCAGCAGCGGTTTCATCGGCGATCAGTCCACGTGGTAGTTCGGCGCTTCCTTCGTGATCTGCACGTCGTGCACGTGCGACTCACGCATGCCCGCCGCCGTGATCTGGACGAATTCGGCCTTGTCGTGCAGCTCGTCGATCGTGCGGCAGCCGCAGTAGCCCATGCTGGCGCGCACACCGCCGACCAGCTGGAACAGGATCGCGTTGACCGAACCCTTGTACGCGACACGGCCTTCGATGCCTTCCGGCACGAGCTTGTCGATGTTCGCCGAGTTGTCCTGGAAGTAGCGGTCTGCCGCGCCGTCCTTCATCGCACCGACGGAACCCATGCCGCGATACGACTTGTACTGGCGGCCCTGGTACAGGAACACGTCGCCCGGCGCCTCTTCGGTGCCCGCGAACATGCTGCCCATCATCACGGCGTTCGCGCCGGCCGCGAGAGCCTTCGACACGTCGCCCGAGAAGCGCACGCCGCCGTCGGCGATGCACGGCACGCCCGTGCCCTTGAGCGCTTCCGCGACGTTCGCGATCGCGCTGATCTGCGGCACGCCCACACCGGCGACGATCCGCGTCGTGCAGATCGAACCCGGGCCGATACCGACCTTGACCGCGTCCGCGCCGTATTCGACGAGCGCCTTCGCGGCAGCAGCCGTCGCGATGTTGCCGCCGATCACTTCGACGTGCGGGAAGTTCTGCTTGACCCAGCGAACGCGCTCGAGCACGCCCTTGCTGTGGCCGTGCGCGGTATCGACCACGATCACGTCGACGCCGGCCTGCACCAGCAGCTCGACGCGCTCTTCGTTGTCCGGACCGACCCCGACCGCCGCGCCTGCGCGCAGCTTGCCGTGTTCGTCCTTGCACGCGTCCGGGTGCTCGGTCTGCTTCGTGATGTCCTTGACGGTCATCAGGCCGCGCAGTTCGAACGCGTCGTTGACGACCAGCACGCGCTCGAGGCGGTGGCTGTGCATCAGCGCCTTCGCTTCGGCGAGCGGCGTACCTTCCTTGACCGTGACGAGGCGCTCGCGCGGCGTCATGATCGACTTGACCGGCTCATCGAGGCGCGTTTCGAAACGCAGGTCGCGGTTCGTGACGATACCGACGAGCTGCGGGCCTTCGACGACCGGGAAGCCCGAGATGCCATGCTGGCGCGACAGCGCGATCACGTCGCGCACCTTCATTTGCGGCGGCACCGTGATCGGGTCGCGGACGACGCCCGACTCGAAACGCTTGACCTTCGCGACTTCGCGGGCCTGCTCGCTCGGCGTGAGGTTCTTGTGGACGATGCCGACGCCACCCTGCTGGGCCATCGCGATCGCGAGGCGACCTTCGGTGACCGTGTCCATCGCAGCGGACACGAGCGGCATGTTCAGGGAGATGTTGCGGGTCAGCTTGGTCTTGAGGCTGGTGTCGCGCGGGAGAACGTCGGAGAAGGCGGGAACGAGGAGCACGTCATCGAAAGTGAGTGCTTTTTGGATCAGACGCATGGCAAATCCTATGGGCGCAAAAGCGAATTATACGCGAAGCGCCGTGAATTTTCACAACACGAACAACGGCTTAGCCGGTTTCGGCCGTTCGGGGGCCGAATCGTTCGGTTCCCCGTTCGGTTCGTTTTCGATCCGGTTTCGTTTTGGACGCCGGCGTGTCCGTTCGCGCGCCCTCACGCCAGCCCGGCCACGCGGGGGGTGTGGTGCTAGATTAGTGCCGGGCCACGAACGGCGGGAGTGACAAGTGTGTCGGGATTCGGATGGATTCGCTGATCACGGCGGCCGCGCGCGCGCTCGCGGCCGGTGACGCGCTCGGCGCGCTGAACCGCGTCGCGCTGCGCGACGATGCGCCGGCGCTCGCGTTGCGCGGAATCGCGATGGCGCAGCTCGGCGATTTCGAACGCGCGAAGGCGCTCGTGCGCAGTGCGGCGCGCGCGTTCGGCCCGAAGGAGACCGTGGCCCGCGCGCGCTGCGTCGTCGCGGAAGCGGAGATCGCGCTCGCATCGCGCGAGCTCGGCTGGCCGGCCCGTGCGCTCGACGCCGCGCGCACTACGCTCGAAGCGCACGGCGATCACGTCAATGCGGCGCACGCACGCCACCTCGAAGTGCGCCGGCTGCTGCTGATCGGGCGCCTCGACGACGCCGAGCGCGCGCTCGCCGGCCTCGATCCGGCGCCGCTGCCGGCGGCGTCGCGCGCCGTGCACGAGCTCGTCGCCGCGGGCATCGCGATGCGGCGCGTGCGGCCCGGCGCCGCGCGCGCGGCGCTCGCCCGCGCACGCCAGGCCGCGCAAGACGCCGGCATCGCCGCACTGACGGCCGAGATCGACTGCGCGCGCGGCATCCTCGACGCGCCGGCCGCCCGCCGGATCGCGCCCGGCGGTGCGCGGCTCCTGCTGCTCGACGAAGTGGAAGCGCTGCTGGCGTCGGACGCCGTCGTCGTCGATGCGTGCCGCCACACGGTGCGCGACGCGCGCACGACCGTGTCGCTCGCGCGGCGGCCCGTGCTGTTCGTGCTCGCCCGCGCGCTCGGCGAGGCATGGCCGGCCGACGTGCCGAGAGACGCGCTCATCGCCCACGCGTTTCGCGCACGGCACGCGGACGAATCGCATCGCGCGCGCCTGCGCGTCGAGATCGGCCGGCTGCGCGCGATGCTCCAACCGCTCGCGGACGTGACCGCGACCGCGCGCGGCTTTGCGCTCGAACCGCTCGGCGTGCGCGAGACCGTCGTCCTGGCGCGCCCGGTCGACGAAAAGCATGCGGCCGTGCTCGCGCTCCTCGCCGATGGCGAAGCCTGGTCGAGCTCCGCGCTGGCGCTGGCCCTCGGCGCAAGCCAGCGCACCGTGCAGCGCGCGCTCGACGCGCTCGCGCAGGCAGGCAAGGTGCAGACGTTCGGCCGCGGGCGCGCGCGCCGCTGGATGACGCCGCCGCTGCCCGGTTTCGCGACGACCTTGTTACTCCCCGCCCCGCTGCCGGGAGATTAGGATGACGTTACCGAACGCACTGAACGACGAGGACGGCGACATGAAACGATCCGCGGCAGACATCATCCGGGAATACGGCCCGTTTCCCGGCGTCGACGGCGTACACGGCGTCACGTTCGACGGGAAGCACGTGTGGTACGCGTCCGGCGACAAGCTGAATGCGCTCGACCCGGACAGCGGCGAGACGCTGCGCACGCTCGACGTCGCCGCGCACGCGGGCACGGCGTTCGACGGCCGCCACCTGTACCAGATCGTCGAGGACCGCATCGAGAGGATCGACCCCGAATCGGGCCGCGTGCTCGCGACGATTCCCGCTCCCGGCGGCGGCGGCGATTCGGGGCTGGCATGGGCCGAAGGCACGCTGTGGGTCGGCCAGTACCGCGAACGCAAGATTCATCAGGTGGATCCGCAATCGGGCGCCGTGCTGCGCACGATCGAATCGAACCGCTTCGTCACCGGCGTGACGTGGGTTGACGGCGAGCTGTGGCACGGCACCTGGGAAGGCGACGCAAGCGAGCTGCGGCGAGTCGATCCGCAATCGGGTCAAGTGCTCGAACGGCTCGACATGCCGGCCGGCGTCGGTGTGTCGGGGCTCGAATCCGACGGCCGCGACCGCTTCTACTGCGGCGGCGGCAACAGCGGGAAGATTCGGGCCGTGCGTCGCCCCGCACGCGGCGCGACGGCATCGGCCGAATCGACGGATCAATAGGCCAAGTCTCCCCTGCCGACGACACGCGCGGCGTTCGCCAACGCCGCGCCGCTTCCCGCCGAGTGCAGGAATGAACAAGACGCCTTTCCCCCGACACCGCTAAGATGCGCGCTCGTCAGTCATGTGTTCGGAGCGGTCGATGCAGCGCGGTGTGGTCTACGGTGTTCTGGCAGGCGCCCTGTGGGGCATGGTGTTTCTCGTCCCGCGGCTGCTGACCGACTTCTCGCCGCTGCTGCTGAGCGCCGGCCGCTATGCGATGTACGGCCTCGTGTCGCTCGCGGCCGCGCTGCCGGCCGCCCGCTCGCTGCTCGCGCGGCTGACCCACGAGGATTTCGTCGCGCTCGCGAAGCTCGCGCTGGTCGGCAACGTCGCGTACTACATGTTGCTGTCCGGCGCGGTGCACCTGATCGGCATCGCGCCCAGCTCCCTGATCGTCGGGGTGCTGCCCGTCACGGTGACACTCGCGGGCCTCGGCGACCACGGCGCGGTACCGCTGCGCCGGCTCGCCGCCCCGCTGGCGCTGGTGATCGCGGGCATCGTCTGCATCAACGTCGACCTGTTCACGTCCGAGGCCGCGCATGCGACGACGCTCGGCCAGAAACTCGCCGGCATCGCCTGCGCGGCGGGCGCGCTCGCGAGCTGGACCTGGTACGCGGTCGCGAACGCACGTTATCTGCAGCGCCATCATCGTTTCGGCGGCAACGAGTGGTCGGTGCTGTGGGGTGTCGTGACGGGCCTGATCGGCGCGCTGTGCTGGCTCGGCGTCCTCGCGGCGCCGGCCGGCACGCTGCAGGCAGCGGTGCCCGCGTCGCGCTGGCAGTTGTTCTGGCTGCTGAACCTCGTGCTCGCGATCGGCGCGTCGTGGCTCGGCAACGGGCTGTGGAATGCCGCGTCGAAGCGGCTGCCCCTCACGCTGTCGGGCCAGCTGATCGTGTTCGAAACCGTGTTCGCGATGCTGTATGCGTTCGCATACGACCGGCGGATGCCGCATGCGCTCGAAATCGCCGCGCTGGTGCTGCTGCTCGCCGGCGTCTACGGATCGGTGCGGCGGCATGGCGACACGCACACGAAGGACGATCCGATGAATGCGAACCTCACCGCGCACTGAGCGCGGCGGGGTTTGATCGGACGAATCGGATAAATCAGCGTCGGATCGCGCGAATCAGCGCGAATCCTTGTGCATCCACTTGCGGCCCTCGATGGAGCCGTCGCGGCGCGACTTGTCGACGCGCCGCTGGCGCGCGAGCTTCGGATCGACGATCAACGGGCGGTAGATCTCGACGCGGTCGTGGTCGGCGAGCGGTGCGTCGAGCGGCGCAAGCTTGCCGAACACGCCGGTCTTCGCGTTCGCGAGATCGATTTCCGGGTGCAGCGCGAGCACGCCGCTCGCATCGATCGCCGAACGAACGGTCGCCCCTTCGGGCAGCGACAGCGGAATCAGCGTCTGGCGATCCGGCAGCGCGTAGCAGACTTCGATCGACAGCATCGCGTCACCCCTTTCCGTAGCGCTGGTCGGCGCGCTTCACGAACGAATCGACGAACGTGTTCGCGATGTGGCTGAACACCGGCCCGATGATCTTCTCGAGCAGGATGTTCGAGAACTCGTAGTGCAGCGCGAATTCGATCTTGCATGCATCGGCACGCAGCGCCGTGAAGCGCCACGAGCCCGTGAACTTCTTGAACGGGCCGTCCGTGAACTCCATGTCGATCCGCGTCGGGCGCTGCTGCGTATTGCGCGTCGCGAAGTGCTGCTTGATGCCCTTGAAGTTGATGTCGATGCGCGCTTCCATCCCGCTCTCGTCCTGACGGCGAACCTCGACACCGCCGCACCAGGGCAGGAAATTGGGGTAATCGGCCACGTCGGTGACGAGGTCGAACATCTGTTCCGCCGAATGACGGATCAATACGGTTTTCTGGACATCTGCCATAAATCGCGCGGCATCGCTAAAGGTGAGAACGCAAGCCGGGCGATTCCCGCCCCGCTTTGCTAAAATCGTGATTTTAAACGAGTTGGCCCGATCCTTTCATGAGCATCATCGACAACAGGAAAGCGCACTTCGATTATCACATCGAGGAACGCTACGAGGCGGGGCTCGTGCTCGAGGGCTGGGAAGTCAAGGCGCTGCGCGCCGGGCGCGGCCAGATCAAGGAAGGCTACGTCGTGGTGAAGAACGCCGAGATCTTCCTGATCGGTACCCATATCAGCCCGCTGCCCGAAGCCTCGACGCACATCAAGCCCGACCCGGTTCGCACGCGCAAGCTGCTGCTGCACCGCGAGGAAATCAAGAAGCTGATCGGCAAGGTCGAGCAGCGCGGCTACACGCTCGTGCCGCTGAACTTCCACTACAAGGGCGGTCGCGTGAAGTGCGACATCGCGCTCGCGAAGGGCAAGAAGCTGCACGACAAGCGCGAAACCGAGAAGAAGCGCGACTGGGAACGCGAAAAGGCACGCATCATGCGCGCCGGCACCTGACGCGCCGTTACCTCGCATGAAAAGGCCCGCTCGAAGCGGGCCTTTGTCCTGTGGGGAAGCGTGACGAGCCGGCGGGCGGCCGGACGCGCACTTCATCGCACTTCGTCGCGGCAATCCGCCGCACGCCCGGCGCACGATGCAGCCGCGGCAAGACCGCCGCGGCGACACCACTCAGGCCTTGCCGGCCGGCGTGCCGGCTCCCGCCGGCCCCGCATGCCTGACGATCGTCAGCGCCGACGAGATCGCGGTGCCGAGATCCGACAGGTTCGACGGCACGATCAGCGTGTTGCCCTGCTTCGCGAGATTCGAGAACGCCCCGACATACTGTTCGGCGACCTTCAGGTTCACCGCATCCATCCCGCCCTGCGACTGGATCGCGTTCGCGATCTTCTGGATCGCCTGCGCGTTCGCCTCGGCCACCGCCAGAATCGCGGCGGCCTCGCCCTGCGCCTGGTTGATCGCCGCCTGGCGCTCGCCTTCGGATTTCTGGATCGCGGCTTCGCGCGCGCCCGACGCGAGGTTGATCTGCTCCTGCTTGCGGCCTTCGGATGCGGCGATCAACGCGCGCTTTTCACGCTCCGCGGTGATCTGCGCCTGCATCGCGTGCAGGATTTCCTTCGGCGGCGTCAGGTCCTTGATCTCGTAGCGCAGCACCTTCACGCCCCAGTTCGCCGCGGCCTGGTCGAGCGCCGACACGATGTTGTGGTTGATGAAGTCGCGCTCCTCGAACGTCTTGTCGAGTTCGAGCTTGCCGACCACCGAACGCAGCGTGGTTTGCGCGAGCTGCGTGATCGCGAGCACGAAGTTGCTCGACCCGTAAGACGCCTTCATCGGATCGGTCACCTGGAAGTACAGCACGCCGTCGACCTGCAGCTGCGTGTTGTCGCGCGTGATACAGACCTGGCTCGGCACGTCGAGCGGGATTTCCTTCAGCACGTGCCGGTACGCGATGCGATCGACGAACGGCAGCACGATATTCAGGCCGGGCGACAGCGTCGCGTGATAGCGCCCGAAGCGCTCGAGCACCCACGCATGCTGCTGCGGCACGATCTTCACCGTCTTCGACACGATCACGATCGCGATGACGAGCAGGACCACCCAGATGATCAGCGAATCCATGAAATATTCCCTCCTTGTTGTATATCGGCGGACGATCAGCCCGCGGGTTTCGCCACGACCACGAGACAATTGCCGCGCACGGCACTCACCTGATACACGTGCACATCGTCTCGCTCGCCGTTCGCCAGCTCGACGTCCCAGTCGGCGCCGCGATACTGCACGCGCGCGCGGCCGTCACGCCACGCATCGACCGTCACGGTCGAGCCGATGTCGAGATTGACGTCGGGATTCGTCGACGTGTCGCGCTTCTGCTTGCGGCCGAGCCCCGAGCGGCGCAGCGCGATCATCGCGACGATCGCGACCGCGGCCGCCGCGCCGAACTGCACGTGCGGCGCGAAGCCGGCCAGTTGCAGCAAGCCGCCCGCGAGAAAGCCGAGCGCGATCATCAGCAGGTAGAACGTGCCCGTCAGCAGTTCGGCCACGACCAGCACGCCCACCGCGACCCACCAGAACAGATGCCCCGACATCATGTGGTCTCCAGAAAAAACGACCCCCAAGCTCACTGCGTTCGCTGCCCCCCCGAGGGGGCGGCCGGCACTCTTGGGGCGGCCCGGCGCGTGCCCGCAAACGAAAACACCCCGGTGCGTACCGGGGTGTTTATAGCATGAAGCTTGCGTATTGCCTTCATCCGGCAGGCGGACGCGCCGCCCGCCTGCCTGAGGACCGTTGCCCATCTTACTTCCGGTTGGCAAGCGCCTGCCACGTATCGATGATCGTGTCGGGGTTCAGCGAGATCGACACGATGCCTTCGTCGGTCAGCCATTGCGCGAAGTCCGGGTGATCGGACGGGCCCTGGCCGCAGATACCGACGTACTTGCCCATCTTGCGGCAGGTATCGATCGCACGCTTGAGCAGGAACTTGACGGCCGGGTCGCGTTCGTCGAAGTCGACAGCCAGCAGTTCCATGCCCGAGTCGCGGTCGAGGCCGAGCGTGAGCTGCGTGAGGTCGTTCGAGCCGATCGAGAAACCGTCGAAGTGCTCGAGGAACTCTTCGGCGAGGATCGCGTTGGTCGGGACTTCGCACATCATCACGAGGCGCAGGCCGTTCTCGCCGCGCTTCAGGCCGAACTTCTCGAGCAGGCCGACGACACGCTCCGCCTGCTTCACGGTACGCACGAACGGCACCATGATCTCGACGTTGGTCAGGCCCATCTCGTCGCGCACGCGCTTCAGTGCACGGCATTCCATCTCGAACGCCTGCGCGAAGTCTTCAGCGATGTAGCGCGATGCGCCGCGGAAACCCAGCATCGGGTTTTCCTCGTCCGGCTCGTAACGCGAACCGCCGATCAGCTTCTTGTACTCGTTCGACTTGAAGTCGGACAGACGCACGATCACGGGCTTCGGATAGAACGCCGCCGCGATCGTCGCGACACCTTCCGTCAGCTTGTCGACGTAGAACTGACGCGGCGATGCGTGACCGCGCGCGACGCTCTCGACGGCCTTCTTCAGGTCCTGGTCGATGTTCGGGTACTCGAGGATCGCCTTCGGGTGAACGCCGATGTTGTTGTTGATGATGAACTCGAGACGCGCGAGACCCACGCCGCCGTTCGGCAGTTGCGAGAAGTCGAACGCGAGTTGCGGGTTGCCGACGTTCATCATGATCTTGACCGGGATTTCCGGCAGTTCGCCGCGCTGCACTTCCGTGACTTCCGTCTCGAGCAGCCCGTCGTAGATCTTGCCTTCGTCGCCTTCCGCGCACGACACGGTGACGAGCGCGCCGTCCTTCAGGACGTCGGTCGCATCGCCGCAGCCGACGACTGCCGGCACGCCGAGCTCACGCGCGATGATCGCCGCGTGGCAGGTCCGGCCGCCACGGTTCGTGACGATCGCCGCCGCACGCTTCATCACCGGCTCCCAGTTCGGGTCGGTCATGTCGGCCACCAGCACGTCGCCCGGCTGCACGCGTTCCATTTCCGACGGATCCTGGATCACGCGCACGGGGCCCGCGCCGATCTTCTGGCCGATCGCACGCCCCGTCGCGAGCACCTGCGACTGGCCCTTCAGCTTGAAGCGCTGCTCGGCCTTGCCGGTTGCCTGGCTCTTCACGGTTTCCGGGCGTGCCTGCAGGATGAAGATCTTGCCGTCGCGGCCGTCCTTGCCCCACTCGATGTCCATCGGACGCTGATAGTGCTTCTCGATGATGACCGCGTACTTCGCCAGCTCGATCACGTCTTCGTCGGTGATCGAGTAGCGGTTGCGCTGCTCGTGCGGCACGTCGACCGTCTTCACGCGGCCCGGCTCGCCCGGCTGCGTGAATTCCATCTTGATCAGCTTCGAGCCGATCGAGCGGCGGATGATCGGGTACTTGTCCTGTGCGAGCGTCGTCTTGAACACGTAGAACTCGTCCGGGTTCACGGCGCCCTGCACGACGGTTTCGCCCAGGCCGTAGCTCGACGTGATGAACACGGCGTCCTTGAAGCCCGATTCGGTATCGATCGTGAACATCACGCCGGCCGCGCCGACGTCCGAGCGGACCATGCGCTGCACGCCGGCCGACAGCGCGACTTCGGCGTGCGTGAAGCCCTTGTGCACGCGGTACGAGATCGCGCGGTCGTTGTACAGCGACGCGAACACGTGCTTCATGCGGTCGAGCACGTCTTCGATGCCGACGACGTTCAGGTACGACTCCTGCTGGCCGGCGAACGATGCGTCGGGCAGGTCTTCCGCGGTCGCGGACGACCGCACGGCGAACGACAGTTCGGCCGGCGAGCCGTTCTTCAGCACTTCGAACTGCGCGCGGATTTCCTGCTCGAGACGCGCCTGCAGCGGTGCATCGACGATCCACTTGCGGATTTCGGCACCGGCTTCGGCGAGCGCCTTCACGTCGTCGATGTCGAGCGACTCGAGACGCTTGGCGATGCGATCGGTAAGGTCGTTGTGCTTGAGGAAATCGCGGAACGCGAGCGCGGTCGTGGCGAAACCGGTGGGTACGCGAACGCCTGCTTCGGAAAGCTGGCTGATCATTTCGCCAAGCGACGCATTCTTGCCGCCGACGATTTCCACATCGGTCATCCGCAACTGCTCGAACGGAATTACATACGCCTGGTCCTTTGCGACGTTTGCTGCGTTAGTCATACAAGCCCCTAAGTGTGAAAAAAATGCTCGATTGCGCAAGTGGGCTTGGACGCGGGCGCTTGCAAAAAGGCGCGGCGCGTCTTGCGCAACCTGTTGGAGAAACACTCGCAGCGGCGAAAATCTTCCGACCCGATTTGCAAAAATCCCGGCAGAAGGGCGATATTTGCAGACAAATCGCCAAACTTGCCGGGAATTATGGAATCGAGCGGCAAAGCCTGGGGCGCCGTTCGCGCCCTGCCCCCGCAATTGCTTATCCAACAGGTTGCCGCTATTCTACCGTGCCGGCTGCCGGATGTGGCGCGACCTTGTCACTGCGTCTGGAGGCGAACCTCCAGCCGCCCGCGCAACCGCCCTTCACGCTCGACGCCCAGATTCATGCTGCCTACCGTATTCATCGTCTCCGACGGCACCGGGATCACTGCCGAAACCTTCGCGCACTCGATCCTCTCCCAGTTCGACCAGAAATTCCGTCTTGTGCGCGTGCCGTTCGTCGACTCGCTCGACAAGGCCTATGCGACCGTCGAGAAGATCAACGAGGCCGCCGTGCACGACGGCCGCCGCGCAATCGTGTTCACGACGCTCGTCGACAGCGAGTCGAACGACATCGTCAAACGCTCGAACGCACTCGTGCTCGACATGTTCCAGCGCTTCGTCGAACCGCTCGAACAGGAACTGGAGCTCAAGTCGAGCCACGCGATGGGCCGCGGCCACCAGAACGCGGACACCGAGGAATACAAGACCCGGATCGAGGCGATCAACTTCTCGCTCGCGCACGACGACGGCCAGTCGAACCGCAACCTGTCGGAGGCCGACGTGATCCTCGTCGGCGTGTCGCGCAGCGGCAAGACGCCGACGAGCCTGTATCTCGCGATGCAGTACGGCGTGAAGGCCGCGAACTATCCGCTGATTCCGGAAGACTTCGAACGCGGCAAGCTGCCGTCGGCGCTCGCCTCGCACCGCGAGAAGCTGTTCGGGCTGTCGATCGACCCGCAGCGCCTGTCGGAGATCCGCAACGAGCGGCGCCCGGGCAGCAAGTACGCGGCACCCGAGAACTGCCGTTACGAGATCAACGAGGCGGAAGCGATGATGCGCCGCGAGGGGATCAAGTGGCTGTCGTCGACGCACAAGTCGATCGAGGAAATCGCGACGACGATCCTGCAGGAAGTCCGCCTCGACCGGCAGTCGTACTGACGCGGCGCGGGCGCGCCGCCCTTCCCGCCCCGAAAAGACAAAAGGCCGCGTGCGACACGCGGCCTTTTTCGTTTCGCAGCGCGGGGGCGTGACCGCCCTGCCGCCCCGCACCGTCACGCGCGGCGCTGCTGACGCACCTGCTCGAACAGGCACACCGCCGCCGCGGCTGCGACGTTCAGCGACTCCATCCCGCCCGGCTGCGGAATCGTCACGCGATGCGTCGCCGCATCACGCCAGAACGCCGATACGCCGGCGCCCTCGTTGCCGAACACCCAGACGACCGGCCCGGCCAGGTCGCAATCGTAGATCGCCTGCGCGCCGTGCGAGTCGGTCAGCGCAACCGGTACATCGAGGCGTTCGGCGAGTTCACCGGCTTCGACGTCCTCGTGGATCGACAGCAGGAAATGCGCGCCCATGCCCGAACGCAGCACCTTCGACGACCATGCGTACGCGGTCCCCGGCGCACAGAACACGTGGCGCACGCCTGCGGCCGCCGCGCTGCGCAGGATCGAGCCGACGTTGCCGGCGTCCTGCACGCCGTCGAGCACGACCGACGTATGCGTGACGCGCGCGGGCAGCGGGTGCGCCGGCCGGTCGACGAGCAGCAGGAAGCCGACGCCGTTGACGACGTTCGACAACTGCCCGAACAGCGCGTCGGGCAGCGTGACGATCCGTTGCGCATCGATGCGCGCGACGATCGCCTGCGCCTCCGCGTGGCCGAGTGCGCCTTCGGTCGCCACGCACAGCTCGGGCGTCGCGCCCGTATCGAGGTACGCGCTCGCGAGATGGAATCCTTCGAGCAGCGCCTGGCCGCTGCGGCGCTGATGGGGCGTCGAACCCGCGAGCGCCTTCAGGCGCTTGTACAGCGGGTTGTCGCGGGAAGTGATGCTTTTCATCGAATCAGGTCGAGTGCCGCACGAACCGGCGCGAACGAGCGCCGGTGCGCTTCGCACGGGCCGTGCTCGCGCAGTGCGGCAAGGTGTTTCGCGGTGCCGTAGCCCGCATGCACGTTGAAGCCGTACACCGGGAAACGCTCGTGCAGGTCGACGAGCATGCGATCGCGCGTGACCTTCGCGAGAATCGACGCGGCCGAGATGCTCGGCACGAGCGCATCGCCGCTGACGATCGCCTCGGCCCGAACCATCAGCGTCGGGCAGCGGTTGCCGTCGATCTGCGCGAGCGTCGGCAGCACCGACAGGCCCTCGACCGCCCGCTTCATCGCGAGCATCGTCGCGTGGAGGATGTTCAGCGTGTCGATTTCGTCGACGCTCGCCGACGCGACGCAATAGGCGCGCGAACGTGCGACGATCAGGTCGTACAGCGCGTCGCGCTTCTTCGCGGACAGCGCCTTCGAATCGTCGAGCCCGTCGATCGGCTGCGCCGGATCGAGGATCACCGCGGCGGCCACCACCGGCCCCGCGAGCGGGCCGCGGCCCGCTTCGTCGACACCGCAGACGATCTCGTCGGGCCGGCTGAAATCGAAACCGTCCTGCACGTCGCTCGACGCGCGGCGGCGTGGTGCACGTACTGCGGTCATGCGCGCCCCTTGCGTTGTTCGAGCACGCGCACGACCGCTTCGGCCGCCTTCGCGGCCGTGTTCTGCCGCAGCGAAAGATGCATTTCGGTGAATACTTCGGTCAGTGTGCGGCGGTTCGCGTCGTCGCGCAGCTGCGTGAGCGTCGCATCGGCAAGCGCCTCGGGCGTCGCGAAATGCTGCAGCAGCTCGGGCACGACGAAACGCCCCGCCAGGATGTTCGGCAAGCCGACGTACGGCAGGTACCCCTGCCGGCGCATGATCTGCCCGGTCAGCCAGGGCACCTTGTACGAGATCACCATCGGCTTCTTCAGCAGCGCGGCTTCCAGCGTGACCGTGCCGCTCTTCACGAGGATCGCGTCGGCGGCCGTCATCGCGACCTGCGAGCGGCCGTCGGTGAGCGTCAGCGCAAGCTGCGGATGCGCGTCGACAAGCGGCTGCAGCAGCGCGCGCAGCGCGGGCGTCGCCGCCGGCATCACGAACCGCACGCCAGGCTCGCGCTGCTGCATCAGCGCCATCGCCGCAAAGAACGTCGGGCCGATCAGCGCGATTTCCGAACGCCGGCTGCCCGGCAGCACCGCGATCACCGGGCCGTCGGCCGGCAATCCGAGCGCGATGCGCGCGCCGTGCATGTCGGGTTCGAGCGGGATCTCGTCGGCCAGCGGATGGCCGACGTAGGTCGACGCGACGCCTGCCTTGTCGAGAATCGCCGGTTCGAACGGGAACAGGCACAGCATGTGATCGACGGACTTCGCGATCTTCTTGATCCGGCCGCCGCGCCATGCCCAGATCGACGGGCACACGAAGTGGATCGACGGGATCCCCGCGTCGCGCGCGGCCTGTTCGACATTGAAGTTGAAGTCGGGCGCGTCGATGCCGATGAACGCGTCCGGCCGCTCGGCGAGCAACTGGCGCTTCAGCTCGCCACGAATCCGCAGGATCTCGGGAATCTGGCCGAGCGCCTCGACGTAGCCGCGCACGGTCAGCTTGTCCATCTGCCAGTGCGAGTCGAAGCCCTGCGCGATCATCCGCTGCCCTCCGATCCCGTAATACTGGGCCGATTCGGGCAGCCGCTCGCGCAGCCCGCCTAGCAGCGACGCCGCGAGCAGGTCGCCCGACGGTTCGCCGGCCGCCATCGCGAGCCGGAGCTGAGTGGTCGGAAGCGGCATCGCTTAGCGGATGATGCCGCGTTGCGACGCGTCGATGAACTCGACGAACGCCTTGACCGCCGCGTCGCCGTCGCCGCCCGCTTCCGCGAGCTCGCGCAGCTGCACCTTCGCTTCCTCGAACGACAGGCCGCTCTTGTACAGCAGGCGGTACGCGCTACGCAGTGCGGAGATCGCGTCGGGCGAAAAGCCGCGCCGGCGCAGCCCCTCGACGTTGATGCCGTGCGGCTCGGCCTTGTTGCCCGCCGCGATCACGAACGGCGGAATGTCCTGCACGAGCGCCGATGCGCCGCCCAGCATCGAGTGCGCGCCGATGCGCACGAACTGGTGGACGCCCGACATCCCGCCGACGATCGCCCAGTCGCCAATCTCGACGTGGCCGGCCATCTGCGCGTTGCTCGACAGGATCACGTGGCTGCCGACGGTGCAGTCGTGACCGATGTGCACATAGGCCATGATCCAGTTGTCGTCGCCGAGCGTCGTCACGCCGCCGTCCTGCACGGTGCCCGTGTGGATCGTCGTGAATTCGCGGATCGTGTTGCGGCTGCCGATCACGAGCTTCGTCGGCTCGTCCTTGTACTTCATGTCCTGCGGACGACCGCCGACCGACGCGTAATGGCCGATGCGGTTGTCCTCGCCGAGCGTCGTATGGCCTTCGATCACGCTGTGCGAGCCGATCGTCGTGCGCGCGCCGATCGTGACGTGCGGGCCGACGATCGCGTACGGGCCGATCTCGACCGATTCGTCGATCTGCGCGCCCGGTTCGACAATCGCGGTGGGATGAATCCTGGTCATGCGCCGTTGCCTCTCGATGTGATGTGTCGCGTTGCGTTGCCTATGCGTGCCGCGTCGCTCAGGGCGCCACGTCGGTCGTCTTGACCGTGCACATCAGTTCGGCTTCCGCCGCCACCTTGCCGTCCACTTCCGCCACCGCCTTGAACTTCCAGATGCCGCGGATGTAGCGTTCGAACGTCACGTTCAGAATCAGTTGGTCGCCCGGTTCGACCGGACGCTTGAAGCGCGCGCCGTCGATCCCGACGAAGTAGTACAGCGTGTTCTCCGGATCCTTCGGCTGCTCTTCCGAGAAGGTCAGCAGCGCCGCGGCCTGCGCGAGCGCCTCGAGGATCAGCACGCCCGGCATCACCGGCCGCTTCGGGAAATGCCCCTGGAAGAACGGCTCGTTGATCGACACGTTCTTCAGCGCTTTGATTCCCTTGTGCGGTTCGAGTTCGAGCACGCGATCGACGAGCAGAATCGGGTAGCGATGCGGCAGCAGCGTGAGGATCTTGTGGATGTCGAGATTGATTTTTTCAGTGCTCATGATGGTTCGTCTCACGCAGAGGCTGCGCGGTGGTGATGCAAATGCTGATGCGGACCGGTGCCCGGCCCTGTCGGTCGAACCGGGCGGCACATGCAGTCCCTGCCCGGTTCATGATGTCGCATGGTATGGGTTACGCGTCCGCGCCGCCGCCCTGGGCGGCCAATGCGGTCTCGAGCGCCTTGATGCGCTCGCGCAGCTTGTCGAGGTTGCGCACGAGCGCGGCGCTCTTGTTCCATTCGCCGTGGTCGACGGCCGGGAACGCGCTGGTATAGATGCCGGCCTTCGGCAGCGACTTCGATACACCCGAATTCGCGGTGATGATGACATAGTCGCCGAGCGTCACGTGGCCGGCGATCCCGGCCGCGCCGCCGATCATGCAGTGGCGGCCGATCGTCGTGCTGCCCGCGATGCCCGCCTTGCCGGCGATCACCGTATAGGCGCCGATCCGGCAGTTGTGGGCGATCTGCACCTGGTTGTCGATCTTCACGCATTCGTCGATGACGGTGTCCGCCATCGCGCCGCGGTCGATCGTCGTGTTCGCGCCGATCTCGACGTCCGGGCCGATCGATACGCCGCCGACCTGCGGGATCTTGACCCAGCTGCCGGTGCGCGCGTCGCCGTCGCCGACGAAATCCGGCGCGAAGCCGAAACCGTCGGAGCCGATCACGGCGCCCGCATGGATGATCGCGCGCGGGCCGACCTTGCAGCCGTGGTACACCGACGCGTTCGGATAGATGTGCGAGCCCGCCCCGATCGTCGTGCCGCGGCCGATGAAGACGTTCGCGTCGAGCTGCACGCCGTCTTCGATCACCGCGCCGGCCTCGACCGTCACGTGCGGGCCGATCACCGCGCTCGCGGCGACCTGCGCAGCCGGATCGATCGTCGCGCTCGGATGCACGCCGGCGGCACGCTGCGGCGTGGCCAGATCGATGAACATCTGCGCGACGCGCGCGAAGTACGCGTACGGATTCGGCGTGACAATGAAATTGCGCCCCGTCGCGGCCGCGCCCAGCTTTTCCAGATCCTTCGGCGCGATCAGCACCGCGCCGGCGCGGGTCGACTCGACCTGCGACAGGTACTTCGGATTCGCGAGGAACGCGAGTTGCTGCGGGCCTGCCTGGTCGAGCGGTGCGAGCCCGCTCACCTTGCACTGTGCGTCGCCGGCGATCTCGCCGCCGAACCGCTTTACGAGTTCCTCAAGCGTCAATGCCATTCGTCGTCTGCTCCGTTCAGTTCGTCGAGCCGGACGCGAGCGCCTTGAGCACCTTGTCGGTGATGTCGATGCGCGGGCTGACGTACACGGCTTCCTGCACGATCAGATCGTAATTCTGCTGCTCGGCAATCTGCTTGATGACCTTGTTCGCCTTCTCGAGCACGGCCGCCAGCTCCTCGTTGCGGCGCTGGTTCAGGTCTTCGCGGAACTCGCGCTGCTTGCGCTGGAAGTCGGTATCGAGCTGGGCGAGATCGCGCTGCTTCTGCGCGCGGTCGGCCGCCGACAGCGACGCGCCGTTCTTGTCCAGCGAATCGGACATCGATTTCAGGCGTGCCGCCAGATCCTGCAGATCCTTGTCACGCTTCGCGAACTCGGCTTCGAGCTTCGTCTGCGCCGCCTTCGCGGGCGCCGACTCGCGCAGGATCCGATCCGAATTGACCGCCGCGATGCGGGCGACGTCCTGTGCGTGTACCGTCGCAGCGCCCAAGGCCAGCGCAACGGTCAGCGCGCACATCACTCGTTTCGAAAACTTACCGGTTAGCAAAATTACCCTCTCGTTGCTGTTGTCATGCGTTCGGTCAGAACGCCGTCCCGATCTGGAACTGGAATTTCTGGTACTGGTCGCCTTCGTGCTTCTGCAGCGGGAAGCCGAGGCTCAGCTTCAGCGGGCCGATCGGCGAGATCCACGCGAGACCCACGCCGTAGCCGTAACGCAGGCCGTTGGCGCCCGTACTCGTGCCGCCCGGCGCGTTGCCCCACACGTTACCGCCGTCGAGGAACGTGAACACGCGCAGCGTGCGGTCGTAGCCCGTGCCCGGCAGCGGGAACGTCAGCTCGATGTTGCCGACGAGCATCTTCGAACCGCCGATCGGGTCGTTCGTCTTCGTGTCGCGCGGGCCCAGCGAGCTCGGCTCGTAGCCCCGCACGGAGCCGATACCGCCCGCGTAGTAGTTCTTGAAGATCGGATACGGGTTGCCGATACCGTTACCGTAGCCGCCTTGCAGGTTCAGGCCCAGGATGAAGCCGCGCGAGAACGAATAGTAGTACTGGGCCTGCAGGTCGGCCTTGTAATACTGGATCTTGCCGACCGGTACGCCGTACTCCATGTTCGCCTGCGTGAAGTAGCCGCGGCTCGGAATCAGCGCGCTGTCACGCGCGTCGCGCGACCACGCGACCGTCAGCGGCACCGTGTTCGACACGCGGCCGAACTCGTTCACGTAATCCTGGTAGCTTTGCGGCGTGTTCGAATCGACGTCGAGGCGGTTCTGCTCGAAACCGGCGCCGAAGTAGACGGTGTCGACTTCCGAGAACGGAATGCCGAACTTCAGGTTGCCGCCCGCGCTGATGATCCGGAAGCTCGAGCTCGTCGAATAGTAGAGCGGCTGGTACGTGCGGTAGTAGACGTCCGTGATCCGCTTGATGCCGTCGACCGTGAAGTACGGGTCGACCTGCGTGACGGTCAGCGTGCGGTAGCTCTTCGCGGTGTTGACGTTCACCGACAGGCTGGTACCCGAGCCGAACACGTTGTCCTGCGACACCCCCGCCGACAGCACGACCTTGTCCGTCGACGAGAAGCCGGCGCCCAGCGTGATCGCGCCGGTCGGCTTCTCGGCGACCTTCACGTTCACGTCGACCTGGTCGTTCGTGCCGTCGACCGGCACCGTCGTCACGTCGACGTTGGTGAAGTAGCCGAGACGGTTCACGCGATCCTTCGACAGCGCGAGGCGGTTCGAATCGAACCACGAGCTTTCGAGCTGGCGCATTTCGCGGCGCACCACTTCGTCGCGCGTGCGCGTGTTGCCGACGACGTTGATGCGGCGCACGTACACGCGGCGGCTCGGATCGACGACGAGGTTCAGGTTAACCTTGTGGTTCGCCTGGTCGATGTCCGGCTGTGCGTTGACGGTCGCGAATGCGTAGCCGTATTCACCGAGCTTGTCGACGATCGACTTGGTGGTCTGTTGCAGCTTTTCGGCCGAGAAGCGGTCGCCCGGCTTGATCTTGATCAGCTTGTTGAGTTCGGCCTCGCGATCGAGCAGGTTGCCCGACAGCTTGATGCCCGACACCGTGTACGGCTCGCCTTCGTGCAGCGTGACCGTCAGGTACATGTCCTTCTTGTCGGGCGAGATCGACACCTGGGTCGAATCGATGTTGAACTCGAGATAACCGCGGTTCAGGTAGTACGAGCGCACCGCTTCGAGGTCGCCCGTCAGCTTTTCCTTCGAGTACAGGTCGTTCTTCGTGTACCAGGAGAACCAGTTCGGCGTGGACAGCTGCATCTCGTCACGCAGCGTGCTGGTGCTGAATGCCTTGTTGCCGATGAAGTTGATCTGGCGGATCTTCGCGCTCGGGCCTTCGGCCACCGCGAACAGGATCGACACGCGGTTCGCGTCGACCGGCGTGATCGTCGTCTTGACCTCGGCCGCGTAGAAGCCGCGCGTGAGGTACTGGCGCTTGAGCTCCTGCTCCGCCTTGTCGACGAGCGCCTTGTCGTAATAACGGCCGTCGGCGAGGCCGACCGCGCGCAGCGCCTTCGTCAGGTTGTCCTTGTCGAATTCCTTCGTGCCGGTGAAGTCGATCGACGCGATGGCCGGACGCTCCTGCACCTGCACGATCACGACGTTGCCCTGCGTGGCGATGCGTACGTCGTTGAAGAAGCCCGTCGCGTACAGTGCGCGGATTGCTTCGGATGCCTTGTCGTCCGTGAAGGTATCGCCCTGCTTGATCGGCAGGTAGGCGAACACCGAACCCGCTTCGACGCGCTGCAGCCCCTCGATCTTGATGTCTTGCACCACGAACGGTGCCGCTGCATGCGCCGCGAGGCCGTGCGCGGCGAGCGCGGCCGCTGCAACTGTCTTAGGTACAAAGCGATGAGGTTTGAACAACATGCATCCCCAATATTTAGCTGCATCAAATCAGGCGGCTGCCCAGCGGCCGCCGCCTGACGCTTCAGAAATGGATTAACCGAGCCAGATCGTTGAACAGCGCGATCGCCGACAATGCGACGATGCAGATCAACCCGGCTCTTTGCAGAATCAGCTGCCAGCGCTCCGAGACGGCTTTCCCGGTCGCGGCTTCAACCGCATAATATAACAGATGCCCCCCGTCCAAAACGGGAATCGGCAACAAGTTCAGGACGCCAAGGCTAATGCTGACAAGGGCGAGGAACGACAGGAACGCCGACGGACCGAGCCGCGCACTCTTGCCTGCGTAGTCGGCGATCGTCACGGGGCCGGACAGGTTCTTCAGCGACGCGTTGCCCGTGATCATGCGCCCGAACATCCGCAGCGAATACACGGAGATGTCCCACGTGCGGTGCGCGCCGAGCCGCAGGCTCTCGATCGGCCCGTAACGCACGTCGACGGACGGCGCATGCATCGACAGCGCCGCGCCGATCCGGCCGACCTGCTGCCCCGATTCGTCGTCGCGCTGCATCTGCGGCACGATCGACACCGTCTGCGCGGCGCCGTCGCGCTCGATCTTCATCGCCAGCGTCTTGCCCGCATGGTGCTTGATTGCGTCGATGAAGCGCGTCGCGCCGCCGATCGGCTTGCCGTCGAGCGCGACCAGCTTGTCGCCGGACTTCAGGCCCGCCTGCTCCGCCGCGCTGCCTGGCTGCACCGACGCGACCGACAGCGTGCCGCCACCGGTCTCGAAGCCCAGATGGGCCATGAAATCGTCGTCGATGTCGCCTTCCGCGATATTGCGCAAATCGACGCGGAAATCGAACGTCGACGCACCGCCGTCGCGCGCGCCGAGCACGATCTCGCGGTGATCGAACGCGGCCGCGAGCAGCTTCCAGCGCAGGTCCGACCACGAGCGCACCGGCTGCGCGTCGCCTGCGGGCACATCACGGATCGACACGATCGCCTCACCGCCGTCGAAGCCCGCGCGCGCCGCCGCCGTGCCGGCGGCCGGCGGCGCGACGATCGCGGCCGGCTCGGTCACGCCGGTGGCAAATACGGCGGAAAACAGGAGAATTGCCAACAGGAAGTTGGCAATCGGCCCGGCCGCGACGATCGCGATGCGCTTGTAGACCGATTGCCGGTTGAACGCCTGGCCGAGTTCCTCGGGCGGGATGCCGGGGCCGGGATCGCGCTCGTCGAGCATCTTCACGTAGCCGCCGAGCGGCAACGCGGACAGCGTCCACTCGGTGCCCGTCCGGCGGCTGACCCAGCGCGCGACGGGCTGGCCGAAGCCGATCGAGAAACGCAGCACCTTCACGCCGCACCAGCGCGCGACGCGATAATGTCCGTACTCATGCACGACGACCAGCACCCCGATCGCCACCGCAAACGCGATCAGTTCGACCAGCACGTTCATGAGCACCTCATTCAGACAGTGCGCTCCACGCGTGGCGCAGGCGCTTTGGCAATGATCTCGGCGGCGAGGCGGCGTGCCTCGGCATCCGCCGCCAGGACGTCGTCGAGCCCGTCGGGCGCGCGGTTCGGCAGCGTGTTGAGCACGGCGTCGACCGTCTCCGCAATCGCCATGAAGCCGATGCGGCGCGCGAGAAACGCTTCGACCGCCACTTCGTTCGCCGCGTTCAATGCGGCGCTCGCGATACCGCCTTCCTCGAGCGCCTTCAGCGCGAGCGCAAGGCACGGGAAGCGCGCGTAATCGGGCTTCTCGAACGACAGCTGGGCGATCTGCGCGAGGTCGAGCTGATCGACACCTGCATCGACGCGCTCGGGGAACGCGAGTGCGTGCGCGATCGGCGTGCGCATGTCGGGGTTGCCGAGCTGGGCGAGCACCGAGCCGTCGCGGTACGACACGAGCGAATGGATCACGCTCTGCGGATGGATCAGCACGTCGATCCGGTCGCCCGGCAGCCCGAAGATCCAGTGTGCCTCGATCACCTCGAGGCCCTTGTTCATCATCGTCGCGGAGTCGACCGAGATCTTGCGGCCCATCACCCAGTTCGGATGCTTGCACGCCTCGTCCGGCGTCACGTCGACGAGCGTGGCCGGCTCGCGCGTGCGGAACGGGCCGCCCGACGCGGTCAGGATGATCTTCGAGATCCCGCCGTGCTCGTTCTCGTCACGCGGCATACACTGGAAGATCGCGTTGTGTTCGCTGTCGACCGGCAGCAGGATCGCGCCATGGTCGCGCACGGCGTCCATGAAGATCGCGCCCGACATCACCAGCGATTCCTTGTTCGCGAGCAGGATGCGCTTGCCGGCGCGCGCGGCCGCGAGGCTCGGCGCGAGGCCGGCCGCACCGACGATCGCCGCGACCACCGTGTCGCAGCCGTCGCTCTTCGACACGTCGACGAGCGCCTGCGGCCCGTGCAGCACGGTCGTCCTGCTGCCCGCCGCCCGCAGTTTCGCGTCGACGTGCGCGGCCGTCGCGGCATCGCCGACCACCGCCACTTCAGGCGCGAAGCGCAGGCATTGCTCGACCAGCTTGTCGCCGTTGCGGTGTGCGGTCAGCGCGTACACCGAGAAGCGCTCGGGATGGCGCGCGACCACGTCGAGCGTGCTGTCTCCGATCGAGCCCGTGGAACCGAGCAATGTCAGACGTTTTTGCATAACAGAAATAGTGGTTTAACCAAGCAGCAGCATCGCGAGCGGCAGCACCGGCAGCAGCGCGTCGACACGGTCGAGCACGCCGCCATGGCCAGGCAGCAGTCCGCTCGAATCCTTCACGCCCGCCTGCCGCTTCAGCAGCGACTCGAACAGGTCGCCGATTACGCTGTACGCGACCAGCAGCGTCAGTGCAGCCCACGCGCCGGGCATCCCGTAGCGCACGGCGAATGCGGAAAACAGGGTCGGCTCGAACGCATGCCCGACCATCGCGACACCGGCGACGACCATCACGGCGAGCCAGCCCCCGATCGCACCCTCCCAGCTCTTGCCGGGGCTGATCGTGACGGCCAGTTTACGCTTTCCGAAGGCCTTGCCCGCGAAGTATGCGCCGATATCGGCCAGCCAGACGACCAGCAGCAGCGACAGCACGAACGGCACGCCCAGCGCACGCGCCGCGACGAGCGCATGCCAGCAGGCCGCGAAGACCACGAGACCGGCCGCCAGCAGGAACGGCCGCCAGACGCCGCCCGCGAGTTCGGGCTTGCGCCGCAGCGCGAATGGGCCGACCAGCAGCCAGAACACGCCGGCTGCCATGAAAAGGGGACGGGACGAAGCCGCATCGACGCCGAGCGGCGCCGTTGCCGCGAGCGCAAGCGCCGCGACGACTGCATAGACGACCGGGCCGGCGCCGCCGAGCTTGAGCAGGCGTGCCCATTCCCACGCGGCGAACACGAGCACGACGCCGATCAGCGCGCCGAACGCGGTGAGCGGCGCGAACAGCGTCACCGGCAGCAGGACCGCCAGCATCACGATCGCCGTGATCACACGGGTTTTCAGCATGAAAGGGAGTCGGCGTTCTGCGATTGCGGTTCGAGCTGTGCGCTCGTGCGGCCGAAACGACGCTCGCGCTCCGTATACGACGCCATGGCGTCGGCCAGTGCCGCGCCGTCGAAATCCGGCCAGTATTTGTCGGTGAAATAGAATTCGGCGTACGCAAGCTGCCACAGCAGGAAGTTGCTGACGCGCTGCTCGCCGCCGGTACGGATGAAGAGATCGGGCTCCGGCGCATAGGCCATCGCCAGGTGCGGCGCGAATGCGTCCTCGGTCACTTCGACCTCGCGCCCTTCGCGCACGGCCTGCTCGACGAGTTTCTTCGTCGCCTGCAGGATGTCCCACCGGCCGCCGTAGTTCGCCGCGATCGTGAGCGTAAGACGGGTATTGCGCGCCGTCTTGGTTTCGGCGCGGCGAATCAGTTCGCGGATGCGCGGCTCGAAACGGTCGAGATCGCCGACGACACGCAGGCGGATCCCGTTCGCATGGAGCTTGCCGACCTCGCGCTCGAGCGCGGTGATGAAGAGCCGCATCAGGAACGACACTTCGTCGTTCGGCCGGCGCCAGTTTTCCGAACTGAACGCGAACAGCGTCAGGTATTCGACGCCGGCGCGCGCGCAGCCTTCGACCACGGCCCGCACGGCATCGACGCCGCGGGTATGCCCCGCGACGCGCGGCAAGCGGCGTTCGGTCGCCCAACGGCCGTTGCCGTCCATGATGATCGCGATGTGACGCGGCACGACACCGACGTCAGGCACGCGAACGGTAGAGCTGGTATAGGTCATGGCCGTTGAGACAGTAATGCGGGAAGAAGGCGGCGCGCGAGGACGGTCGTCAGACCGTCATGATCTCGGCTTCCTTGCTCTGCACGAGCTTGTCGATTTCGGCAACGTGCTTGTCGGTCAGCTTCTGCACGTCGTCGCTCGCACGGCGCTCGTCGTCTTCCGAGATTTCCTTGTCCTTCACGAGCTTCTTGAGCGCTTCGTTCGCGTCGCGGCGCAGGTTGCGGATCGCGACCTTGGCCGTTTCGCCTTCGCTCTTGACGACCTTGGTCAGTTCGCGGCGGCGCTCTTCCGTCAGCGCGGGCATCGGCACGCGGATCAGGTCGCCGGCCGTGGCCGGGTTCAGGCCCAGGTCGGCTTCGCGAATGGCCTTCTCGACCTTCGCGACCATGTTCTTTTCCCACGGCTGCACGCCGATCGTGCGCGCATCGACGAGCGTCAGGTTGGCGACCTGCGAGATCGGCACCATCGACCCGTAGTAGTCGACCTGCACGTGATCGAGCAGACCGGTGTGTGCACGGCCCGTACGGATCTTTGCCAGATCGTTCTTGAACGCTTCGATCGAGCGCTGCATCTTTTGCTCGACGCCCTTCTTGGTATCAGCGACACTCATTTCAACCTCCGAACCTTCTAACCTTCAAAGAACGCGGGCCCTGCCCGGCGCGTCCGGCGCGCCGCGGCCGATGGCCCGCATCCGCGGGAGTTTACACGTGGACGAGCGTACCTTCGTCCTCGCCCAGCACGATGCGCTTGAGCGCGCCCGGCTTGTTGATCGAAAACACGCGAATCGGCAGCTTCTGGTCGCGGCACAGCGCGAAGGCCGTCGCGTCCATCACTTGCAGGTTGCGGCTGATCGCCTCGTCGAACGTGATCGTCGTATAGCGCGTGGCCGCCGGATCCTTCTTCGGATCGGCAGAATATACGCCATCGACCTTGGTCGCCTTCAGCACGACCTCGGCGCCCACTTCCGAACCGCGCAGCGCGGCGGCCGTGTCCGTCGTGAAGAACGGGTTGCCCGTACCGGCCGCGAAGATCACGACGCGGCCTTCCTCGAGCTGGCGAATCGCGCGGGGCCGGATATACGGCTCGACGACCTGGTCCATGCGCAGCGCGGACTGCACGCGCGCCTCGATGCCGGCGTGGCGCATCGCGTCCTGCAGCGCCAGCGCGTTCATCATCGTCGCGAGCATCCCCATGTAGTCCGCCGTCGCGCGATCCATGCCGGCCGCGCCACCCGCGACACCGCGGAAAATATTACCGCCACCGATCACGACCGCGAGTTGCGTACCGAGACGCACGACTTCGGCGATATCGGCCACCATCCGTTCGATCGTCGCGCGATTGATGCCGAAGGCATCGTCGCCCATCAGCGCTTCGCCGGAGAGTTTGAGGAGGACGCGTTTATAGGCATTGGACATAGGGGCTTCCGAGCGACGAGAGGATGACAACCACGAACTGTAGGGGCGAAATACTGATTCGGGCAAGCGCCGACGGTCGAACCGGGTTTCCCGGCCGGCGGCGGCGGCGCCGACCGCGGCGGAGCGGACGCCCGCCGCGGATACTGCCTGACTGCTTACGGCTTACGGCTTACTGCTGCTTTGCTGCTGCGACTTGCGCGGCCACTTCGGCGGCGAAGTCGTCCTGGCGCTTCTCGATGCCTTCGCCGACGACGAACAGCGCGAACTTCTGCACTGCCGCATTCGCTGCCTTCAGCATCTGCTCGATCGTCTGCTTGTCGTTCTTCACGAACGTCTGGTTCAGCAGCGACACTTCCTTCAGGTACTTCTGGACGCTGCCGTCGACCATCTTCGCGACGATCTCGGCCGGCTTGCCCGATTCCGCAGCCTTCTGCTCGGCCACGCGGCGTTCCGTCTCGATCAGTTCCGCCGGCACGTCAGCCGACGACAGCGCGACCGGCTTCATTGCCGCGATGTGCATCGCGACGTCCTTGCCGACCTGCTCTTCCGCGCCCGTGTACTCGACGATCACGCCGATACGCGCGCCGTGCAGGTACGTTGCGATCTTGTTCGCGGTTTCGAAACGGACGAAACGGCGGATCGAGACGTTCTCGCCGATCTTGCCGATCAGCGCCAGACGCACTGCGTCGACCGTCGAGCCTTCGAGCGGCAGCGCCGACAGTGCTGCCACGTCGGCCGGGTTCTGCGTCGCGACGAGTTCTGCAACCGTCTTCGAGAATGCGAGGAAGTCGTCGTTCTTCGCGACGAAGTCGGTTTCGCAGTTCAGTTCGACCAGCGCGCCTGCGTTGCCGCCGACGAACGATGCGACGACGCCTTCTGCCGTCACGCGCGATGCCGCCTTGCTTGCCTTGTTGCCGAGCTTGACGCGCAGCAGCTCTTCAGCCTTGGCCAGATCGCCGTCGGCTTCCGTCAGCGCCTTCTTGCACTCCATCATCGGTGCGTCGGTCTTTGCGCGCAGTTCTGCCACCATGCTTGCGGTAATTGCCGCCATCATTCGCTCCTTGAGTCTGTATTCACAACGCCGCCCGCTTGGACGCGAACGGCCGAAAATCGTTTCCGGACCCGCGCCGATTCGGCGCGATCAGGTCCGGCGCACAAGCTTAAAAAAAGGGGGCCTGTTGAGAGCCCCCTTTTTGCGCCGGCTCGGGGCCAGTTACGCGTTTTCCTCGACGTACTCGTCGTCGCCGCGCGCGGCCTGGACCACTTCGTTGACCGCGTTCGCACGGCCTTCGAGGATCGCGTCGGCCACGCCTTCTGCGTACAGCGCGACAGCCTTGCTCGAGTCGTCGTTACCCGGGATCACGTAATCCACACCTTCCGGCGAGTGGTTCGTATCGACCACGGCGATGACCGGCACGCCCAGCTTGTTCGCTTCCGTGACGGCGATCTTGTGGTAGCCGACGTCGACGACGAAGATTGCGTCCGGAATGCCGCCCATGTCCTTCACGCCGCCGATCGACTTCTGCAGCTTCGCGATTTCGCGTTCGAACAGCAGCGCTTCCTTCTTGCTCATCTTCTCGAGCTCGCCTGCCTCGACCGCCGCCTCCATGTCCTTCAGGCGCTTGATCGATACCTTCAGCGTCTTGAAGTTGGTCATCATGCCGCCGAGCCAGCGTGCGTTGACGTACGGCATGCCCGCACGCTGCGCTTCCTGGGCGATCGTGTCACGCGATTGACGCTTCGTGCCGACGAACAGGATCGTGCCGCGGTTCGCTGCCAGCTGGCGCACGTACTTCTGTGCGTCCGTGAACATCGGCAGCGTCTTTTCGAGGTTGATGATGTGAATCTTGTTGCGGTGACCGAAAATGAACGGAGCCATCTTCGGGTTCCAGAAGCGCGTCTGGTGACCGAAGTGGACACCCGCTTCCAGCATTTGGCGCATCGTAACTGCCATGTAAATTCTCCACGAGGGTTGGGTCTTAAGCCGGCCGCCGTACCGCCGCGCGAACCCGCCCCGAAAGGCACGAATTCCGCGCGGCCGGCACCCTGGTTGCGCCGGCTTGCGATTCGGCACGTGCAAACGCCCGTGCCGTAAGCCTTTCACCGCGATGCCGCCCCGGAATGGGGCCACTACGGCATTTGGATGTCGACTTAGCCAAAGAGTATAGCACGCCGATTTGTCCGCTCTCAAGTCGCTCACCACTTTCGCTTGCCGCGCGGCAGCCTGCCGGACAATCCGCGAAAACCCGCACCCGCGCCCGCCCGCAGGGGCTGCGACGCCCGCCAGAAGGTGCGATAATCCATTAATTCACCGCATTCCAGGCATACCTCGATGGCTATTACGCTCAAAAACGAACACGATATCGCCGAGATGCGCGTCGCCTGCCGTCTCGCGAGCGAAGTGCTCGACTTCATCACGCCGCACGTCGTCGCGGGCATCACGACCGCCGAACTCGACCGCCTCTGCCACGAGTTCATGCTCAACGAGCAGGGCACGATCCCGGCACCGCTGAACTACCAGCCGCCCGGCTACCCGCCGTACCCGAAGGCCACCTGCATTTCGGTCAACGACGTGATCTGCCACGGCATTCCCGGCGAGAAGGTGATCAAGAACGGCGACGCGCTGAACATCGACATCACCGTGATCAAGAACGGCTACTTCGGCGACACCAGCCGGATGTTCATCGTCGGCGAGGGCTCGATCCTCGCGAAGCGCCTCGTGCAGACCACCTACGAATGCATGTGGCTCGGCATCGACCAGGTCAAGCCCGGCGCGCACCTCGGCGACATCGGCTACGCGATCCAGAAGCACGCGGAAGCGCAGGGCTACAGCGTCGTGCGCGAATACTGCGGCCACGGCATCGGCACGGTGTTCCACGAGGATCCGCAGGTCGTCCACTACGGCCGTCCGGGCACCGGCATCGAACTGAAGGCCGGGATGATCTTCACGATCGAGCCGATGATCAACGCCGGCAAGCGCGACATCCGCACGATGCCCGACCAGTGGACGGTCAAGACGCGCGACCGCAGCCTGTCGGCGCAGTGGGAGCACACGGTGCTCGTCACCGAAACCGGCTACGAGGTGCTGACCGTGTCGGCCGGCACGCCGGCGCGCCCCGTGTTCGCGCAACCGGCCGCCGCGGTCTGAGCGCCGTCGCGCCAGCCCGCCCCATCCGCACCATCCGCACCACCTGCACCTGACCGGCCGCCCATGAGCGCTCACGCCGCCCCCTCGCCCGACGCGCTGTCGCGGCGCGCCGAATTCAAGGCCGCCAAGACGGAGATGCTCGAGCGCTTTCGCCGCGCGACGAACGTCGCGTCGCTGATGCACGCGCTGTCGAAACTCACCGACGATGCGCTCAAGCGCGTGTGGGACGACTGCGGGCTGCCCGCGACGCTCGCGCTCGTCGCCGTCGGCGGCTACGGGCGCGGCGAGCTCGCGCCCTATTCCGACGTCGACATCCTCGTGCTGCTGCCCGATGCGCACGACCCGGCGCTCGACGCGCGGATCGAACGCTTCATCGGGATGGCGTGGGATCTCGGCCTCGAGATCGGCAGCAGCGTGCGCACGGTCGCGCAGTGCATCGAGGAGGCGTCGCAGGACGTCACGGTACAGACCTCGCTGCTGGAAGCGCGCCGCATCGTCGGCAGCACCGCGCTGTTCGAGCGCTTCACGGTGCGCTACCACGAGGCGCTCGACGCCCGCGCGTTCTTCACCGCGAAGGTGCTCGAGATGCGCCAGCGCCACGCGAAGTTCCAGGACACGCCGTACAGCCTCGAGCCGAACGTGAAGGAAAGCCCCGGCGGGCTGCGCGACCTGCAGACGATCCTGTGGATCGCGCGCGCGGCGGGCTTCGGCAGCAGCTGGCGCGAACTCGACACCCGCGGCCTCATCACCGATCGCGAAGCGCGCGAGCTGCGCCGCAACGAAGGTTTCCTGAAGACGCTGCGCGCGCGGCTGCACGTGATCGCCGGCCGCCGCCAGGACATGCTCGTGTTCGACCTGCAGACGCAGGCGGCCGAGAGCTTCGGCTACCTGCCGACGCAGACCAAGCGCGCGAGCGAGCAGCTGATGCGCCGCTATTACTGGGCCGCGAAAGCCGTCACGCAGCTCGCGACGATCCTGATCCAGAACATCGAGGCGCAGCTCTTTCCCGCGACGAGCGGCATCACGCGCGTGCTGTCGCCCGACCGCTTCGTCGAGAAGCAGGGGATGCTCGAGATCGTCGACGACGGCGTGTTCGAGCGCCATCCCGACGCGATCCTCGAAGCGTTCCTGCTGTACGAGACGACCCGCGGCGTAAAGGGCCTGTCCGCCCGCACGCTGCGCGCGCTGTACAACTCGCGCGAGATCATGAACAACGCGTGGCGCCGCGATCCGCAGAACCGCGACACGTTCATGCGGATCCTGCAGCAGCCCGAAGGCATCACGCACGCGTTCCGGCTGATGAACCAGACGAGCGTGCTCGGCCGCTATCTGCTGAACTTCCGCCGCATCGTCGGCCAGATGCAGCACGACCTGTACCACGTGTACACGGTCGACCAGCACATCCTGATGGTGTTGCGCAACATCCGCCGCTTCGCGGTGGCCGAGCACGCGCACGAATATCCGTTCTGCAGCCAGTTGATCGGCAACTTCGAGCGCCCGTGGGTGCTGTACGTCGCCGCGCTGTTCCACGACATCGCGAAGGGCCGCGGCGGCGATCACTCGACGCTCGGGATGGCCGATGCGCGGCGCTTCTGCCGCGAGCATGGCATCGCCGGCGACGACGCGGCGCTGATCGTGTGGCTCGTCCAGCATCACCTGACGATGAGCCAGGTCGCGCAGAAGCAGGACACGAGCGACCCCGAAGTCATCAAGCGCTTTGCCGAGGTCGTCGGCAACGAACGCTACCTCACCGCGCTGTACCTGCTGACCGTCGCCGACATCCGCGGCACGAGCCCGAAGGTGTGGAATACGTGGAAAGGCAAGCTGCTCGAGGACCTGTACCGCATCACGCTCGCGGTGCTCGGCGGGGCCAACCCCGACGCGCATTCGGAGCTGAAGTCGCGGCAGGAGCAGGCGCTCGCGCTGCTGCGCCTCGAGACCGTGCCCGACGACGCGCACCGCGCGCTGTGGGACCAGCTCGACGTCGGCTTCTTCCTGCGTCACGACGCGGCCGACATCGCGTGGCAGACACGCGTGCTGTACCGGCACGTGAACGCCGAGACCGCGATCGTCCGCGCGCGGCCGTCGCCGATCGGCGACGCGCTGCAGGTGCTCGTGTACGTGAAGGATCGCCCCGACCTGTTCGCGGGCATCTGCGCGTATTTCGACCGCAACGGGCTGTCGGTGCTCGACGCGCGCGTCAGCACGACACGCCACGGTTATGCGCTCGACAACTTCATCGTCACGCAGACCGAACGCGACGTGCGCTACCGCGACATCGCGAATCTCGTCGAACAACAGCTCGCGTCGCGGCTCACCGAAACCGCACCGCTGCCGGAGCCGTCCAAGGGCCGCCTGTCGAGGCTGTCCCGGACGTTTCCGATCACGCCGCGCGTCGACCTGCGGGCCGACGAGCGCGGCCAGTACTACATCCTGTCCGTGTCGGCCAACGACCGGCCGGGCCTTCTCTATTCGATCGCGCGCGTACTCGCCGAGCATCGGATCGGCGTCCATGCGGCGCGGATCAATACGCTCGGCGAACGCGTCGAGGACATCTTCCTGCTCGCGGGTGCCGGCCTGTCCGACAACCGCCTGCAGATCCAGCTTGAAACCGAATTGCTGCGTGCGATCGCAGTCTGAATGAATTCCAGCGTTTATGCGCACCAAATTAACCGTCAAGAATCCGAAGCCGGCGTCGCCGACCCGCGCCCCTGTCCGCTCCGGCAGCCTCGTCGCCCGCAAGGCGGTGCGCCCCGCTGCGCCGCCCGCAGGGGACAAGCCGGCCCGCCCGAAGAAGGCGTCCCCGGCCGCCGCCGGCGAACGCTCGTTCAAGCCGCGCGGCGCGGCAGGCGCCGAGCGCCCGGGCGCGGATCGCGCACCGGCGAAACGTCCGCCGCGTGACGGCAGCGCCGAGCGCAGCTATCGCGGCGGCGATGCGAAGCCCACCGGCCGCACCGAACAACGTGGCGCGGGCCGCCCCGGCGATAGCCGCCCGTATCGCAGCGCGGAAGGCAAGCCCGGCGCGCGTGGCGAGCGCGGCGAATCTCGCCCGTATCGCGACAAGGATGCGAAACCCGCAGGACGCACCGAACGCGGCGAGCGCCGCCCCGGCGAAGACCGTCCGTATCGCAACGCGGAAGGCAAGCCCGCCGCGCGTGGCGAACGCGGCGAATCCCGCCCGTACCGCGGCACGGACGCGAAACCTGCGGGCCGCACCGAGCGCGGCGAACGTGGCGAATCGCGCTATCGCGACAAGGACGCAAAATTCGCAGGACGCGCCGAACGCGGTGAAGGCCGCCCGTACCGCAGCGCGGAGGGCAAGCCAGCCGCACGCGGCGAGCGCAGCGACACCCGCCCGTATCGGAGCACGGATGCGAATCCCGCAGGCGAGCGCCGCAGCGCCGACGGCAAGTTCAGCCGAGGCAAACCCGACGCACGCCCGGCCCGCCGCGGCGACGACGATGCGCGGCCCCGTCGTGCGAGCGCCGGCGCCGAAGGCGGCAAGCGCCCCTATCGCGACACGACAGGCGGCGAAGGCGCGAAGCGCAGCTTCGGCGACCGCCGCACGTCGTCCGACCGCCCGGCCCGCGCGCCGCGCGACGGCGATCGCGCCGCGCGCGGCCCGAACGCCCCCGCCAAGCGCGGCGCTGCCGAACGGCCGTCGGCCGGCGCGGGCTTCAAGACCGCGCAACCGGTCAAGCGCCGGGCATCCGACGTGGATCGCGGCGACGAGTCCGGCCTGATGCGCCTGTCGAAGCGGATGTCCGAGCTCGGCATGTGCTCGCGCCGCGAAGCCGACGAATGGATCGAAAAGGGTTGGGTGCTCGTCGACGGCGAACGCATCGACACGCTCGGCACCAAGGTCCGCGCCGACCAGAAGATCGAGATCGACGAGCGCGCGAGCGCCGCGCAGGCTGCGCAAGTGACGATCCTGCTGCACAAGCCCGTCGGTTACGTGTCGGGCCAGGCGGAAGACGGCTACGAGCCCGCAGCCGTGCTGATCACGCGCGCGAACCGCTGGAGCGGCGACCATTCGCCGGTACGCTTCTCGCCGCAGCACCTGCACGCGCTCGCACCGGCCGGCCGCCTGGACATCGATTCGACCGGCCTGCTCGTGCTGACGCAGAACGGCGTGATCGCGAAGCAGCTGATCGGCGAGCAGTCGGATATCGACAAGGAATACCTGGTGCGCGTGCGCTTCGGCGAACGGCTGATCGACATCGACCAGCACTTCCCGGCGGAATCGCTCGCGAAGCTGCGTCACGGCCTCGAGCTCGACGGCGTCGCGCTGAAGCCGGCGATGGTCAGCTGGCAGAACGGCGAGCAGTTGCGCTTCGTGCTGCGCGAAGGCAAGAAGCGCCAGATCCGTCGCATGTGCGAACTGGTGGGCCTCGACGTGATCGGCCTGAAGCGCGTCCGGATGGGCCGCGTGATGCTCGGCGCCCTGCCGCAGGGGCAATGGCGCTATCTGTCGGCCGACGAGACGTTCTGACGGCGGTTCCGACGGCCCTACGCGGCGCGTCTGCGCACGTTACGAAAAAGCCCGCCGTGTTTTTCCGGCGGGCTTTTCTCATTCCGGCGGGCAACGCGAGCGATCGCGCCCGTCCCGCGTCAGTCGTCCGTCGCGTCGAGCCCCGGGAACAGCACTTCCGTGAAACCGAAGCGCGTGAAATCGGTGATCCGCATCGGATACAGCTTGCCGATCAGGTGATCGTATTCGTGCTGGACCACGCGCGCGTGAAAACCGTCGGCAACACGATCGATCTTCTCGCCGAACTGGTCAAAGCCGCTGTAGCGCACCTTTGCGTAGCGGCTGACGACGCCGCGCATGCCCGGCACCGACAGGCAGCCCTCCCAGCCCTCTTCCATGTCCGGCGGCATGTACTCGACCTTCGGGTTGATCAGCACGGTCTCGGGCACCGGCGGCGCTTCCGGGTAGCGGTTGTTGTTGCCGAAGCCGAAGATGATGATCTGCAGCCCGACGCCGATCTGCGGCGCGGCCAGGCCGGCACCGTTCGCATGGTGCATCGTCTCGAACATGTCCGCGACGATCTCGTGCAGCTCGGGTGTATCGAACCGCTCGACCGGCTTGGCGACTTCGAGCAGGCGCGGATCGCCCATCTTCAGGATCTCGCGAATCATGGCGTATTGCCCTCCAGGAGTTGGTGCAGGCCGTCTTCGTCCAGCACGGGGATGCCGAGTTCCTCGGCCTTCGCGAGCTTGCTGCCGGCTTCGGCGCCCGCGACCACGTAATCCGTCTTCTTCGATACCGAACCGGCCACTTTCGCGCCCGCCGCTTCGAGCATTTCCTTCGCGGCATCGCGCGTGAGCGTCGGCAGCGTGCCCGTCAGCACGACGGTCTTGCCGGCCAGCACGCCCTGCGGCGCCTTCGGCGCGGGCGGCCCTTCCGGCCACGTCACCTTGCCCGGCGCGCGCAACTGCTCGATCACGGTCCGGTTGTGCTCTTCCGCGAAAAACTGGTGGAGCGACTCGGCGACGATCGGCCCGACGTCGTTGACTTCGAGCAGCGCTTCGATCGACGCGTCCATGATCGGCGTGAGCGAGCCGAAATGCTTCGCGAGATCCTTCGCGGTCGATTCGCCCACGTGACGGATGCCGAGCCCGTAGATGAAGCGCGCGAGCGTCGTGTGCTTCGCCTTCTCGAGCGAGTCGAGCAGGTTCTGTGCCGACTTCTCGGCGAACCGGTCGAGCTCGGCGAGCGTCGCAAAGCCGAGATTGAACAGGTCGGCCGGCGTGCGCACGAGATTCAGCTCGACGAGCTGGTCGATGATCTTCTCGCCGAGACCGTCGATGTCGAGCGCGCGGCGCTGCGCGAAGTGCCACAGCGCCTGCTTGCGCTGCGCCGGGCAGAACAGGCCGCCCGTGCAGCGCGCGATCGCCTCGTCCGGCAGGCGCTCGATCTTCGAGCCGCACACCGGGCATTCGGTCGGCATCACGAATTCGGCCGCATCGGCCGGGCGCCGGTCGAGCAGCGCCCCGACCACCTCGGGGATCACGTCGCCGGCGCGGCGCACGATCACGGTATCGCCGATCCGGATGTCCTTGCGGCGCACCTCGTCCTCGTTGTGCAGCGTCGCGTTGGTCACGGTCGCGCCGCCGACGAACACCGGTTCGAGGCGCGCGACCGGCGTGATCGCGCCGGTGCGCCCGACCTGCACGTCGATCGCGACGAGCTTCGTCAGCGCTTCCTGCGCGGGGAACTTGTGAGCAAGCGCGAAGCGCGGCGCACGCGACACGAAGCCGAGGCGCTCCTGCTCGTCTCGCCGGTTGACCTTGTAGACGACACCGTCGATGTCGTACGGCAGCGACTCGCGCTTCTCGCCGACCTTGCGGAAGAAGTCGAGCAAGCCCTCGGCGCCCTGCACGACCGCGCGCTCGCGGTTCACGGGCAGGCCGAGCGACTCGTACCAGTCGAGCAGCGCGCTATGCGTATCGGGCATCGGCATCCCGTCGAGCACGCCGATCCCGTACGCGAAGAACGACAGCGGGCGCTGCGCGGTGATCTTCGAGTCGAGCTGGCGCAGACTGCCGGCCGCCGCGTTGCGCGGGTTCGCGAATTCGCGCTGCTCGGCCGCGCGCTGGCGCTCGTTCAGGCGTGCGAAATCGCGCTTGAACATCAGCACCTCGCCGCGCACGTCGAGCACGGCCGGCACGTTCTTGCCCTTCAGCTTCAGCGGAATCGAGCGGATCGTGCGCACGTTCTCGGTCACGTCCTCGCCGGTCGTACCGTCGCCGCGCGTCGACGCCTGCACGAATACGCCCTGCTCGTAACGCAGCGAGATCGCGAGACCGTCGAACTTCAGTTCGCACGCGTAGTCGACCGGCTCCGTCACCGAGCCGGCGAGATCGGTCGCCTTGTCGAGCGCATCGGCGACGCGCTTGTCGAACGCGACGATATCCTCGTCGGCGAAACCGTTGTTCAGCGACAGCATCGGCGCGTCGTGGACGACCGGCGTGAAGCCGCCGGCCGCCTCGCCGCCCACGCGCTGCGTCGGCGAATCGGGCGTCACGAGTTCGGGATGATCGGTTTCGAGCTGCTGCAGCTCGCGAAACAGGCGGTCGTACTCGGCGTCGGGCAGATCCGGCTGATCGAGCACGTAATAGGCGTAGTTCGCCCGCTCGAGTTGGTCGCGCAGCCACGCGGCGCGCGCGTCGGGCTGGCTGGCTGGCGGTTCGGCTTGGGTTCGGGCCATGCTGGCGGCAGATTCGTTCTGAGAAAATCGGATGCCCGATTATCTCAGTTTGCCGCCGCGCCGGGGGCCGGAAACGGCGTGGCGCGCGATGCTGCCGACAGCCGCCGGCAGCGGGTCGCGGCGGCATCGCGCGCCGCGACCGGTGGTTCGCGTTACTGGCTGAAGAGGCGGCGCGTGACCGGCGAACCGGCCGGGATGCCCGCTTCCTCGAGCTTCGCGTACAGCTTCATCAGTTGCTGGTCGATCGCGACGAGCGTCGATTCCGGCAGCGGCCGGCGCGAATCGTCGACGACCCGCGCGCCGATCCGTTCGGACAGCGACTTCGCGTAGTCGCACATCAGCCGGAACGGCAGGATGTCCTCTTCGGCGACCGGCACGTCGAGCACCAGCGTGATCATGTTGCCGCCCTTGTACGTGAGGTCGTCACGCAGGAAGTTCGTGTCGCCGAACTGCAGCATGAACACCGGGTTCTGCTTCGCGTCGAGCTTCACGAAACGCGTGCCGTCGCGCGACAGCAGCAGCCCGTCCTGCGACGCGACCGCCTGCACGTAGTTCGCCGACCACGGCGCGCCGTCCGACATCACGTTGATCGACAACTGGGCGTCGCATTGCGCGGCAAACGCGTCGAGCTCGCGCGCCATCGCGACCGTTTCCATCATGTCCGGGAATTCCGGCGCGCCGTCGATCGCGTCGGCGAACTGCTGGACGCCCGTCACGAATTCGGAGAACTCGAGCTCGTTCAGCGCGCCGCTGCGGTTCGCGAGCTGCGCGGCCGCGCGCAGTTCCTCGTAGCGCACGCCGTTCTGCAGCAGCTCCCACTGGCCGCCTTCGGGCTTGCCTTCGATATGCACGGGCTTGCTGCCCGCGCGGCGCAGCCGCTGCGCGACCGGCAGGATCTTGTCGCCCGGCAGCGCCCCGGTGAGGCGGATCGGCACGATGCAGTCGATCCGGCGGTCGACGATCGCCGGCGGTGCCGACGAGATCGTCGTCGCGGCCGGCAGCACCGGCTCGGCAGGCTCGACCGGCTCGCTCGCGCCGCTTTCGTCGGCCGTCTCGGCGATCGGCAGGTCGGCCGACGTCGCCTCGGCCTGCAGGTCGGCCGGCATGTCGGCCGGCGCCGCACCGCCCAAGGCGGCCCCGCCCAAGGTGGCCCCGCCGAACGTCGGCTCGACGCGTGCCGCCTCGGCTGACGCGCCGGCTGCGCCCGCTGCGCCCTCGGCGTCCGGCGCCGCAGGCTCGCGCCGCACCGGCTGACGCACCGGCTCGATGAACGGCAACTCTTCGTCGCGTTCGGGGCGGTTCATCGCCTCGGCCGCTTCCTCCGGCATCGGGCGCGGCATCCTGCGCCGCACCTTCGCGCCCTGCCATGCGTTGTAGACCACGACGCCGCCCACCACGACGGCGCCCGCGCCGATCAAACCGAGTGTCAACTCGTCCATGCACGCTCCATCAGCAATTCTTGTTCGTTGGGCTCGCAAGCGGGGCGCCATTGCGCCGGGCGGCTCCGTGCCGCACGCCCGCGAACCCGGTTCGTAAACGTCAATTCTGGGCAAAACCCGCGGCGGTTTCCATGTCCACCGCGACGATCCGCGACACGCCCTGCTCCTGCATCGTCACGCCGATCAGTTGCTGCGCCATCTCCATCGCGATCTTGTTGTGCGAGATGAACAGGAACTGCGTCTTGTCGGACATCGCGCGCACGAGATTCGCGAAACGCTCGGTGTTCGCGTCGTCGAGCGGCGCGTCGACCTCGTCGAGCAGACAGAACGGCGCCGGATTCAGCTGGAACATCGCGAACACCAGTGCGGTCGCGGTCAGCGCCTTCTCGCCGCCCGACAGCAGGTGAATCGTCGCGTTCTTCTTGCCGGGCGGCTGCGCCATCACCTGCACGCCGGCATCGAGGATCTCGTCGCCGGTCATGATCAGCTTCGCCTGGCCGCCGCCGAACAGGCGCGGGAACAGGTCGCTGAAGTGACGGTTGACCTCGTCGAAGGTGCCTTGCAGCAGCGTACGCGTTTCCTGGTCGATCTTGTGGATCGCGTCCTCGAGCGTCGTGATCGCATCGATCAGGTCGGCCGACTGCGCGTCGAGGAACACCTTGCGCTCGCTCGCCGCCTTCAGCTCGTCGAGCGCGGCCATGTTCACCGGGCCGAGCGCGTTGATCGCGTTGTTCAGGCGCGTGACCTCGCCCTGCAGGTAAGACGGCTTCAGATCCGGCGTGAGCTTCTCGCGCAGCGCTTCCTCGTCGACCTCGGCCGCGGTCAGCTGCTCGGCGAACTGCTCGACCGCCAGGCGCGCGGCCTGCTCCTTCAACTGCAATTCGGTGATGCGGTCGCGCAGCGGCTGCAGCGAGCGCTCGGCGACGAGCCGCTGCTCGTCCGACGCGCGCAGCTTCGCGGTCAGGTCGTCGAGTTCGATCCGCGCGGCCTGCAGCGCCTCTTCCTTCACCGCACGAACTTCGAGTGCGTCCTGCAGGCCCGTGTGCGCGGTCTGCTCGTTGATCGTCTCGAGTTCGGCGCGTGCGTCTTCCAGCGACCCGGCGACACGTTCGCTCTGCTCGTGCGCGACCTGGATGCTGCGCTTGAGCTCGTCGATCCGCGTCACCGCGTTGCGCGCGGCGAAGCGCGCGTCGTTCGCGCCGCGCTCGAGGTCACGCGCTTCCTGACGCGCCTGCGTCAGCGATTCGTCGAGCGCCTCGAATGCGAGCTGGTTGTCCTCGAAGCGCGCCTGCAGCTCCGCGAGTTCGCCGTCGAAACGCTCGAAATTCGCTTCCGATTCCGCGCGCATCGCGCGCTGCTCTTCGATCTGCGCGCCGATTTCCTCGAGTTCCTCGCGGATCTGCGTGCTGCGCTGCGTGTAACGTTCGTGCGCCTGCGCAAGCTTCAGCACGTCCATCTGCAGCGCGTGCACGCGTTGCGTCGCACGCTCGGCCTGTGCGCGCACGTCGCCGAGCGCCTGCGTGGCCTGCGTGTGCGCGGCTTCCGCGCGGGCCGCCGTGCGGCGCGCCTCGTCGGCGAGCAGCGCCTGCGCACGCACCTGGCGCGTCAGGTTTTCGATTTCCTGCTGGCGGGCCAGCATCCCGGCCTGTTCCGAATCGGCGGCATAGAGCTGCACGCCGACGCGCGTGACGACATGGCCGGCCTTGACGACGAACGCGCCGCCTGCCGGCAGCTGCGTGCGCGTCGCGAGCGCCTGTGCGACGTCGTCGGCGACATACACGTTGCCGAGCCAGTCGTTCAGCACCGCACGGATGCCCGCGTCGTCGATGCGCACGAGCGACAGCACCGGACGCAGGCCAGCCACGGCCGCGGGCGGTTCGCCGGCCGCGGGCGGCGCATAGAACGCGAGCTTCGCGGGCGGCGCATCGGTCGCGAATGCCTTCACCCAGTCGAGATTCGACACTTCGAGCGCGGCGAGGCGCTCGCGCAGCACGGCCTCGAGCGCCGCTTCCCAGCCGGCCTCGACGTGCAGCTTCTTCCACAGGCGCGGCAGCGCGCCGAGCTCGTGCCTGTCGAGCCACGGCTGCACCTTGCCTTCGGTCTGCACGTTTTCCTGCAGTTGCTTCAACGCGGCGAGACGCGCCTCCAGCTGGTGGATCTGCGCGGCCTCGGCCTGCACGCGCTCCTGCGCGGCACGGCGTTCGCCATCGAGGCGCGGCACCGTTTCCTGCGCGTCGGCGAGGCGCGCCTGCGCTTCGGCAAGGATCTCTTCCTGCTCGGCCAGCTGCATGCGCAGTTCCTCGAGCTGGGCCTCGTCCGGCGCGTCGAGCCCGCCTGCTTCGCTCTTCAGGCGCTCATGGCGCTGCTGAAGCTGCTGAAGCTGCTGGTCGGCGTTGCGCTGGTGCGCGGCCTCGAGTTTCAGCGACTGTTCGGTCTGCGCGATCCGCGCGCGCTCGTCGTTGAGCTGCGCCTGCGCATCGCGCCATTTCGCTTCGAGCGCCGGCAGCGCGTCGTGCTTCGCGGCGGCGTTGTCTTCGGCGAGCGCGGCCTTCTCGTCGGCCATCGCACGCGCCTCCTCGGCCTCCTCGAGCTCGTCCTGCGCCTTCTCGGCCTGCGCGCGCCATTGCTCGCGCTGCGCATTCAGCGCGGCGATCTGCGCCTGCACGCGATTGCGCGATTCGACGATGAACTTGATCTCGGCCTCGAGGCGGCTCACCTCGGCGTTCGCCTCGTAGAGCGAACCCTGCGCGCCCTGCATCGCGTCGCTCGCCGAGTAATGCGCGACACGCAGCGTCTCGAGCTGCGCCTCGACCTCGCGCAGCTTCGCCGTCTGCGCCTCGAGGTCGATCTGCGCCTGTTCGATCGCGCGCTGCTGCTTCTGCTGCTCGCCCGCGGCCTCGTTCTTGCGCAGCAGCCACAGCAGGCGCTGCTTCTCCTCGCCGTCGGCGACGAGTTCCTTGTATTTGGTCGCGACGACGGCTTGCGCCTCGAGCTTCTCGAGGTTCGCACCGAGTTCGCGGACGATGTCCTCGACGCGCGTCAGGTTCTCGCGCGTGTCGTGCAGGCGGTTCTCGGTTTCGCGGCGGCGCTCCTTGTACTTCGATACGCCCGCGGCTTCCTCGAGGAACACGCGCAGCTCTTCCGGCTTCGCCTCGATGATCCGCGCGATCATGCCCTGCCCGATGATCGCGTACGCACGCGGCCCGAGGCCCGTGCCGAGGAAGATGTCCTGGATGTCGCGGCGACGCGCCGGCAGGTTGTTGATGTAGTAACTCGACGTGCCGTCGCGCGTGAGCACGCGCTTCACGGCGATCTCGCCGTACTGGCCCCACTGGCCGGCCGCGCGGCCGTCGGAATTGTCGAAGATCAGTTCGACGCTGGCCCGGCTGCCGGGCTTGCGGGCAGTCGAGCCGTTGAAGATCACGTCCTGCATCGACTCGCCGCGCAGCTCGGAAGCGCGCGACTCGCCGAGCACCCAGCGCACGGCATCGATGATGTTGGACTTGCCGCACCCGTTCGGGCCCACCACGCCGACAAGCTGGCCCGGAACCTGGAAATGCGTGGGATCGACGAAGGATTTGAAGCCAGCGAGTTTGATCGAGCTCAGACGCACGGCGGTATCGGATGTGAAGAAGGTGTGAAACGGACGGAGCCGCACTGCGCGAGGCCGGACGGCCCATGCGCGCGACGCGCCCCGGAATTCAAAAGCGGGGCCGCGCGCATCCAGCGTTGGGCCCCGCAAACGGCTTCCATCATACCATCGCGCGTGCACCGTCCCGACCGTCGCCGGGTTTGTCCGGTGCCGGCGCGGCACGATGGACCCGGCTCGACAGCAGCGTGGCGAGCACGATGCATGCGCCGCCCGCCCACTCGCGCGCGGTCGGCAGCTCGTTCGCGAACACCCACGCCGACAGCGCGGTGATCACGATCTCGAACAGCATGATGATCGACGCACGGTTCGCCGGCACGCGCGCGAGCCCGTACTGCACGAGCAGGTTGTTCGACGCCATCGTCACGCCGATCGCGACGATGATCAGCGCGGCGACGCCGAGCTGGCCGCCCGCCGGAGCAGCCGGCAGCCCCTCGAACAGCGACGCGATCGCGCCGAACACGGCCGCGCCGCCGAACAGCGTCGCGGTGCGCATCTCCGCGCGCATCTCCGGCAGCTCGCGGCTCGCCTTGATCACGAGCACGTTGCTCATCGCGAAGCTCAGCCCGGCGGCGAGGCCGGCCCATTCGGCCGGACTGGCCGGCAGCGGCAGGCCGAGCGCCGGCGACCACAGCATCAGCATCGCGCCGCCGATCGACAGCGCCGCGAGCCCCGCGCCGGCCCAGGTCAGCCGCTCGCGCAGCAGGAAGTGCGCGTAGATCGCGGTCCACGCGGGGGTCAGGTAGAACAGCAGCATCACGCGCAGCACCTCGCCGTGGATCGTGCCCCACACGAACCCGAGGTTCGTCACGCCGGCCGTCACGGCGATGCCGGGCAGCACCCAGTGCCAGCGCAGCGTCGCGATCGTCCGGTGCCGCGCGACGATCACGAACAGGAACGCGACGAGGCTCGTCAGCGCGCTCGCCAGCGTGCCCGTCACGCCGAGCGACGCAAGGATCCGCAGCGGATACCAGATCAGGCCCCATACCGACGCGCCGATCAGGATGGCCAGCGTCGGCAGGCTGCCGCGTACCGCGTTATTCATTTGGTTCGATACCCTTTATTCGACCGGCCCGGCCGCCGTTCCGGCAGGCCGTGACCGCGTTCCGTCACGCTATAATCGTCCGTTGCGACCCGTGCGCCCGCGGCGCCCGTTCGCAGCCGCGCGGCGCGCCCGCCGCTTCTTTCGCTCCAACCGGCCGCGATGGCCGCTTCGCCCGTGAACCCTCGACTCGACTCGCTCCAGCCCTACCCCTTCGAAAAGCTGCGCGCCCTGTTCAAGGACGTGACGCCCTCCGGCGCCCTCAAACCGATCAGCTTCGGCATCGGCGAGCCCAAACATGCGACCCCGGCGCTGATCCGCGACGCCGTGGTGGCCGCGCTCGACGGTCTCGCGTCGTACCCGGCCACCGCCGGCTCGGACGCGCTGCGTACGTCGATCGCGCACTGGCTCGAGCGCCGCTACGGGCTGCCGGCCATCGATCCGGCTACGCAGGTGCTGCCCGTGTCGGGCTCGCGCGAGGCGCTGTTCTCGCTTGCCCAGACGGTGATCGACGCACGCCCGTCCGAAACGGGCGAGAAGGCGATCGTACTCTGTCCGAATCCTTTCTATCAAATTTACGAAGGCGCGGCGCTGCTGGCCGGTGCCGAACCCTATTTCGCGAACAGCGATCCGGCCCGCAACTTCGCGTGCGACTACGCGTCGGTGCCCGACGCAATCTGGGCGCGCACGCAGCTGCTGTACGTATGCTCGCCGGGCAACCCGACGGGCGCCGTGCTGACTCTCGACGACTGGCGCGAGCTGTTCGCGCTGTCCGACCGCCACGGTTTCGTGATCGCGTCGGACGAGTGCTATTCGGAAATCTATTTCGACGAAGCGGCACCGCCGCTCGGCGGCCTCGAGGCCGCGCACCGCCTCGGCCGCGGCTTCGAGCGGCTCGTGATGCTGTCGAGCCTGTCGAAACGCTCGAACGTGCCGGGCATGCGCTCGGGTTTCGTCGCCGGCGACGCCGCGCTGCTGAAGAAATTCCTGCTGTACCGCACGTACCACGGCGCGGCGCTGTCGCCGGTCTGGCAGCACGCGAGCATCGCCGCGTGGAACGACGAGGCGCACGTGCGCGAGAACCGCGCGCTGTACCTGCAGAAGTTCAACACGGTCACGCCGATGCTCGCCGACGTGATCGACGTGAAACTGCCCGACGCGGCGTTCTACCTGTGGGCCAACGTGTCGCGCACCGGCCTGTCGGACACCGAGTTCGCCCGCCGCCTGTACGCCGACTATAATGTGACGGTTCTGCCCGGCTCGTACCTGGCGCGCGATGCGCACGGCACGAATCCGGGCCGCGATTTCATCCGGATCGCGCTCGTCGCGGGCACCCCCGAATGCGTCGAGGGCGCGCAACGCATCGTCGATTTCTGCCGGTCTCTCGCGCGGTAATCGTCCATCGATCAATTCCATCCACAATCTCCTGCGAAAACGAACATGTCGCAACAACTTCAGCAAATCATCGATACCGCCTGGGACAACCGCGCCGAGCTGTCGCCGAAGGCCGCACCGGCCGACGTCCGCGAAGCCGTCGCGCACGCGATCGAGCAGCTCGACAAAGGCGCGCTGCGCGTTGCCGAGAAGATCGACGGCAACTGGACCGTGCACCAGTGGCTGAAGAAGGCCGTGCTGCTGTCGTTCCGCCTGGAGGACAACGCGCCGATGCCCGCCGGCGGCTACTCGCAGTTCTACGACAAGGTGCCGTCGAAGTTCGCGAACTACACGGCCGAAGATTTCGCCGCAGGCGGCTTTCGCGTCGTGCCGCCGGCCATCGCGCGCCGCGGCTCGTTCATCGCGAAGAACGTCGTGCTGATGCCGTCGTACACCAACATCGGCGCGTACGTCGACGAAGGCACGATGGTCGACACGTGGGCGACGGTCGGCTCGTGCGCGCAGATCGGCAAGAACGTGCACCTGTCGGGCGGCGTCGGCATCGGCGGCGTGCTCGAGCCGCTGCAGGCGAACCCGGTCATCATCGAAGACAACTGCTTCATCGGCGCCCGCTCGGAAGTCGTCGAAGGCGTGATCGTCGAGGAAAACTCGGTGATCTCGATGGGCGTGTACCTCGGCCAGAGCACGAAGATCTACGATCGCGAGACGGGCGAAGTCAGCTACGGCCGCATCCCGGCCGGCTCGGTCGTCGTCGCCGGCAACCTGCCGTCGAAGGACGGCTCGCACAGCCTGTACTGCGCGGTGATCGTCAAGAAGGTCGACGCGAAGACGCGCGCGAAGGTCGGCCTGAACGAGCTGCTGCGAGGCGACTGATGGCGAAGCCGCACACCGTGGTCGTCTACGGCATTCCGAATTGCGACACCGTGAAGAAGGCCCGCGTGTGGCTCGACGATCACGGCGTCGAATTCGAGTTTCACGATTTCAAGAAGCTCGGCGTCAGCGCGCCGCTGATCGAAGACTGGCTGAAGGACGTGTCGCTCGACGCGCTCGTCAACAAGCGCGGCACCACGTGGCGCGGCCTGGACGACGCAATGAAGGCGGCCGCCGAATCGAAGACCGGCGCGGTCGCGCTGATGATCCACAAGCCGTCGGTCATCAAGCGTCCCGTGCTGGTGGTCAACGGCCGCGTGAAATCGCTCGGCTTCGTGGCCGATCAATACGCGGCGCTGTTTGCCGCATAGGGCTGCCCGCGCTGCGCCTGTCGGCGCAGCCCGACGTCTTGTCGCTGCCGGCCACCGCGCCGGCATTTTTTATCGAAAGTGGTCCGAACCATGTCCGCCACCCTAGCCCTTACCGAACAGCTGATCGCCCGCGCGTCCGTGACGCCCGACGACCAGCATTGCCAGCAGATCCTGACCGAGCGCCTCGCCGCGCTCGGCTTCGAATGCGAGACCGTCGCGTCGCACGGCGTGACCAACCTGTGGGCCGTCAAGCGCGGCGCCGACGGCCGCGACGGCAAGCTGCTCGCCTTCGCGGGCCACACCGACGTCGTACCGACCGGCCCGCTCGAGCAATGGAGCTCGCCGCCGTTCGTCCCCGCCCATCGGGACGGCAAGCTGTACGGCCGCGGCGCGGCCGACATGAAGACCTCGCTCGCGGCGTTCGTCGTCGCATCCGAGGAATTCGTCGCGGCACACCCCGGCCACCGCGGCGCGATCGCGTTCCTGATCACCAGCGACGAGGAAGGCCCCGCCACCGATGGCACCGTGAAGGTCGTCGAGCTGCTCGAAACACGCGGTGAACGCATGGACTACTGCATCGTCGGCGAGCCGACGTCGACCAGCGAACTCGGCGACGTCGTCAAGAACGGCCGCCGCGGCTCGATGTCGGGCGAACTGGTCGTCAAGGGCGTACAGGGCCACATCGCCTATCCGCACCTCGCGAAGAATCCGATCCACCTGCTCGCGCCGGCGCTCGCCGAGCTCGCCGCCGAACAGTGGGACGAAGGCAACGAATACTTCCCGCCGACCACCTGGCAGGTGTCGAACCTGCACGCCGGCACCGGCGCGACCAACGTGATCCCCGGCCACGCCGACCTGCTGTTCAACTTCCGCTTCTCGACCGCGAGCACGGTCGAGGGCCTGCAGGCGCGCGTGCACGCGATCCTCGACAAGCACGGCCTCGAATACACGCTGAAGTGGTCGGTGAGCGGCCTGCCGTTCCTCACGCCGCGCGGCGAGCTGTCGGGCGCGCTGGAAAACGCGATCCGCACCGAGACCGGCATCACGACCGAGCTGTCGACCACGGGCGGCACGTCGGACGGCCGTTTCATCGCGCGCATCTGCCCGCAGGTGATCGAGTTCGGCCCGCCGAACGGCAGCATCCACAAGATCGACGAGCACATCGAAGTGCGCTTCATCGATCCGCTGAAGAACGTGTACCGCCGCGTGCTCGAACAACTGATCGCCTGATGGAGCCCCGCATGACGACACCTTTTGCCACTGTTCGCGACCTGCTGCGCTACGCGGTCACGCGCTTCTCGAAGGCGAAGCTCGCGTTCGGCCACGGCTCCGACAATGCGTACGACGAAGCGGCCTACCTCGTGCTGCGCACGCTCGACCTGCCGCTCGACACGCTCGAGCCGTTCCTCGACGCACGCCTGCTGCCCGACGAAATCGCGGCCGTGCTCGCGGTGATCGAACGGCGCGCGACCGACCGCGTGCCGGCCGCGTACCTCACGCATGAAGCGTGGATGCATGGCCACCGCTTCTATGTCGACGAGCGCGTGATCGTGCCGCGCTCGTTCATCGGCGAACTGCTCGACGACGGGCTGCAGCCGTACGTCGCCGATCCCGAACAGGTCGGCGCCGTGCTCGAGCTGTGCACGGGCTCGGGCTGCCTCGCGATCCTCGCGGCGAGCGCGTTCCCGAACGCCGAGATCGACGCGGTCGACCTGTCCGACAAGGCCCTCGAAGTCGCCGAGATCAACGTACGCGACTACGGCCTCGCAGACCGCGTCGCACTGCACCGCGGCGACCTCTACGCACCGCTGCCCGCGTTCCGCACCGACCCGGGCACGCGTTACGACGTGATCCTGACGAACCCGCCGTACGTGAACGCATCGTCGATGGCCGCACTGCCGCCCGAGTACCGTCACGAGCCGGAGATGGCGCTCGCGGGCGGCGATGACGGGATGGACATCGTGCGACGCATCGTCGCCGAAGCCCATCGCTGGCTGCACGACGACGGCGTGCTCGTCGTCGAGATCGGCAACGAGCGCGAGAACGTCGAGGCCGCGTTCGGCGGCCTCGAACTCACGTGGCTGCCGACCAGCGCAGGCGACGACGCCGTGTTCCTGATCCAGGCGTCGGATCTCCCGCAGAAGCCCTGACGCCCCGCCAGCCCGAGCCGCGCGGCGCCCCGCTGCGCCGCACGGTTGGGTAAGATGCGCGTAGGCGGCCGCCCGGCCGCGCGACCTCAGGAGTCCGTCACGCGCCCATGACCCTCGACTGGCTACATCTCGGTACCCTGATCCTGACCATCCATGTGCTCGGGATCGTCGCGGCGTGCCACGCGATCATGAACACGCGCACGTCGCAAGGTGCGATCGCATGGGCCGTCTCGCTGGCGGCCATGCCGTACCTGACGCTCATTCCGTACCTGTTCCTCGGTCGCAGCAAGTTCTCCGGCTACGTCGACGCCCGGCGCCACGAGACCGAAGCGCTGCGCACGCATACGCACCACGTTCCGTGGGCCGCCGCCGATTCGACCGACGGCGCGGCCGCGAGCGCGCTCGGCCAGGCCGCGGTGCTCGCGCTCACGCGGCTCGGCGGCATGCCGTTCCTCGGCGGCAATTCGGTGCGCACGCTCGTGAACGGCGATGCGACGTTCTCGGCGATCCTGGCCGCAATCGACGCCGCGCGCGATTACGTGGTGGTGCAATTCTTCATCGTGCGCGACGATGCGCTCGGCCGGATGCTGCGCGACTCGCTGCTCGCACGTGCCGCAGCCGGCGTGCGCTGCTGCCTGCTGTACGACAGCATCGGCAGCTTCGACCTGCCGCACGGCTACGTCGACTCGTTGCGCCGGGGCGGCGTCGAGGTTCATCCGTTCGCGACCAACCGGAAGTTCGTCAACCGCTTCCAGCTCAACTTCCGCAACCACCGCAAGATCGTCGTCGTCGACGGCAATCGCGCGTTCGTCGGCGGCCACAACGTCGGCGTCGAATATCTCGGCGCGAAGCCGCGCCTGTCGCCGTGGCGCGACACGCACATCGAGATACGCGGCCCCGTGGTCGCGAGCATCCAGTACGTGTTCGCCGAAGACTGGCACTGGGCGACGCAGAAGCTGCCGCCGCTCGCGCTGCCGCCACCCGCGCAGCCGGGCGACAACATGCATTGCCTCGCCGTGCCGATGGGGCCGGCCGACAAGCAGGAGACAGGCTCGCTGTTCTTCGTCGAGGCGATCAACGCCGCGCGCGAACGGGTCTGGATCACCACGCCGTACCTCGTCCCCGACGAAGCCGTGATCTCCGCGCTGAAGCTCGCCGTGATGCGCGGCGTCGACGTGCGCATCCTGATTCCGAGCCGGCGCGATCACTACGTGGTATTCGAGGCGTCGAAGCTGTACGCGCGCGACCTGGTCGATGCGGGCGTGAAGGTATTCCGCTACCGGCCCGGCTTCCTGCACCAGAAAGTCGTGCTGATCGACCGCATCGCGGCGGCGATCGGCAGCGCGAATCTCGACAACCGCTCGTTCCGCCTCAATTTCGAGATCATGGTGCTGACCGTCGACCGCGCATTCGCCGACGAGGTCGAGACGATGCTCGTTGCCGACTTCGCACAGGCGTACGAGGTCGATGCGAACGAATACCGCCGCTCGCCTGCCTGGCGACGCATCGCGATGCACGTCGCGCGGCTGTTCGCGCCGATTCTGTGAGCGGCCTCCTGATGCCCCGGCAACCCGCGCCGGCCGCGTCGGGCGTCACAGCAGCTTGTCGATATCCGCGGCGATCTCGTCCGGCTTGGTGGACGGCGCATAACGCTTGACGATGCGCCCTTCGCGATCGATCAGGAATTTCGTGAAATTCCACTTGATCGCCTTGAGGCCGAGAATGCCGGGCGCCTCGTCGGTCAGGTAGCGGTACAGCGGATGCGCATGGTCGCCCTTCACGTCGATCTTCGCGAACATCGGGAACGTGACGCCGTAGTTGCGCTCGCAGAATGCGCCGATCTGCGCGGCGTCGCCGGGCTCCTGCTTGCCGAACTGGTTGCACGGGAAGCCGAGCACATAGAAGCCGCGCGCCGCGTACTGGTCGTACAGCTTCTGCAGGCCCGCGTACTGCGGCGTGAATCCACACTCGCTCGCAGTGTTGACGATAAGCAGCACCTTGCCGCGATACGCGTCGAGCGAGGCCGGCGCGCCGGCAAGCGTCTCTGCGCTGAACGAATACAGGGTGGACATCGTGCCCCCTTTCGAATTCGAACCGACGTGAAGTCTAGGCGAAAAACGCGCGGAAACGGCATCTCCCGAACGGCCAATGCCCGGCGCAAGCGGCGCGCAGTCTAGAATAGCGGTTTTGGCCAGTCATTTCCGCCGTGATCCGTTTCAATCAGTTCAGCCTTGCGCGCGGCACCAAGCCGCTGTTCGAGTCGACCTCCTTCGTGCTCAATCCCGGCGAGAAAGCCGGCCTGATCGGCGCGAACGGCGCCGGCAAGTCGACGCTGTTCTCGGTCCTGCGCGGCGAGCTGCACTCCGACGGCGGCGATTTCTCGATGCCGCCGTCGTGGCGGATCGCCCACGTGTCGCAGGAAACGCCCGCCGTCGACCGCTCGGCGCTCGACTACACGCTCGACGGCGACGCCGCGCTGCGTGAGATCGAGGCGCGCATCGCCGCCGCCTCCGCCGCGCATGACGGCGCCGCCGAAGCCGACGCGCACGCGGCGTTCGCCGACGCCGACGGCTACACCGCGCCGGCCCGTGCCGAGGCGCTGCTGCTCGGTCTAGGCTTCACGCTCGCGCAGACGCGCGAATCCGTCGCCAGTTTCTCCGGCGGCTGGCGCATGCGCCTGAATCTCGCGCAGGCGCTGATGTGCCGCTCCGACCTGCTGCTGCTCGACGAACCGACGAACCACCTCGACCTCGACGCGATCGTCTGGCTCGAAGACTGGCTGCACCGCTACCCCGGCACGCTCGTCGTGATTTCGCACGACCGCGAATTCCTCGATTCGATCTGCAATGTCACGCTGCACCTGGAAAACCGCCAGGTGAAGCGCTACGGCGGCAACTACTCGCAGTTCGAAGTGCTGCGCGCGCAGCAACTGGCGCTGCAGCAAAGCGCTTATGAAAAGCAGCAGAAGACGATCGAGCACCTGCAGAGCTTCGTCGACCGCTTCAAGGCCAAGGCGACCAAGGCCAAGCAGGCGCAGAGCCGGATGAAGGCGCTCGAGAAGATGGAGCTGATCGCGCCCGCGCACATCGCGTCGCCGTTCACGTTCGAATTCCGCACGCCCGATGCCGCGCCGAACCCGATGATGGTGATGGAAGACGTCCGCTGCGGCTACCACGCCGACGGCGGAGCGGAGATCCCGATCGTCGAGCGCGTCGCGCTGTCGATCCAGAACGGCCAGCGCATCGGCCTGCTCGGCGCGAACGGCCAGGGCAAGTCGACGCTGATCAAGACGCTGGCCGGCACGCTCGCGCCGCTGTCGGGGCACGTCCGCGACGGCAAGGGGCTGACGATCGGCTATTTCGCGCAGCACCAGCTCGAAACGCTGCGTGAGGACGATTCGCCGCTCGCGCATCTGGCGCGGCTCGCGCCCGACACGCGCGAGCAGGAACTGCGCGACTTCCTCGGCGGCTTCAACTTCTCGGGCGACATGGCAACCAGCCCGGTCGGGCCGTTTTCGGGCGGCGAAAAGGCACGCCTCGCGCTCGCGCTGATCATCTGGCAAAAGCCGAACCTGCTGCTGCTCGACGAACCGACCAACCACCTCGACCTCGAAACGCGCCATGCGCTGACGATGGCGCTCGCGCAGTTCGAGGGCACGCTGATCCTCGTCTCGCACGACCGCCACCTGCTGCGCGCGACGACCGACCAGTTCATGCTGGTCGCGAAGCACCGGCTGCAGCCGTTCGACGGCGACCTCGACGACTACCGCGACTGGCTGCTGCAGCACGCGGCCGAGCAGCGCGCCGCCGCGAAGGCGGACAGCGCAGCTTCGTCGGGCGCGGGTGCCGCGGCCAACCGCAAGGACCAGAAACGTCAGGCCGCCGAGGAACGGCAGCGCTTGTCGGTGCTGAAGAAGCCGCTGCAGACGCGCATCACCAGGCTCGAAAAGGAAATGGAGACGCTGCACGCGGAGAAGGCGCGCCTCGACGCATTCGTCGCCGATCCGGCGAGCTACGAAGCCGAGCGCAAGACGGAGCTGACCGATGCGATCCGCAAGCTCGGGGACGTCAACACGCGTCTCGAGACGGTCGAGGCCGACTGGCTTGCCGCGCAGGAAGAGCTCGAGCAGATCGGCTGACCGCCGCGCGGCGCGGCCCGGCGGGCCGCCCGCTCAGCGTCGCGGCAGCGTATCGCGCGGCATCTGCTCGTCGTCGCCCATCAGGTGCCGGCGCCCTTCGGTCGGCCGCCGGATCGCGGCAGCGACTTCCGCTTCCGTCACGTCCTCGGACACGACCTTGCGCGCGAGGCGCCCCTCTTCGTCGATCCACTCGACGATCCGGCATCCACCGCCCCAGGGTTGGCGAATCGGCTCCGACACGCGACAGCCGCGCAGGTTGTAAACGCCTCGGTCCAGCGCTTGCCCGTACTGTTTCAACATAGATCCCTTTCGCCTTGCACGGTTCGACTGTCCGCAAAAGGATAGGGAAAAGCGATGTCCGGCGGGTTACAGCAGCCTACATATTCTTTACAGCGAATTACGCGCCAGATCGCCGGGGAGTTGCCCCCGGCGCGCGGCGCCGCTCATTCGAGCCCGCGCACGCGGTCGATCGCCTGCTCGAGCCGATCGACGGCCATCACGTTCAGCCCTTCGATCGGCTGCTTCGGCGCGTTCGCCTTCGGGATCAGCGCCGACGTGAAACCGAGCTTCGCGGCCTCGCGCAGCCGCTCCTGCCCGCGCGGCGACGGCCGGATCTCGCCCGCCAGCCCGACTTCGCCGAACACGATCAGCCCCTTCGGCAGCGCCTTGTTGCGCATCGACGAATGGATCGCGAGCAGCACCGCGAGGTCGGCGGCCGGCTCGGTGATCTTCACGCCGCCCACCGCATTGAGGAACACGTCCTGGTCGAAGCACGCGATGCCCGCATGTCGGTGCAGCACCGCGAGCAGCATCGCGAGCCGGTTCTGTTCGAGGCCGACCGCGAGCCGGCGCGGGTTCGGCACGTGCGCGGTGTCGACGAGCGCCTGCACTTCGACGAGCAGCGGGCGCGTGCCTTCCTGTGTCACGAGCACGCACGAGCCGGGCACGACCTGCTCGTGCTGCGACAGGAACAGGGCGGACGGATTCGCGACGCCGCGCAGCCCGCGCTCCGTCATCGCGAACACGCCGAGCTCGTTGACCGCGCCGAAGCGGTTCTTGAACGCGCGCACGAGCCGGAACGACGAGTGCGTGTCGCCTTCGAAGTACAGCACGGTGTCGACGATATGCTCGAGCACGCGCGGGCCGGCCAGGTTGCCTTCCTTCGTCACGTGCCCGACCATGATGATCGCGGTGCCCGACTGCTTCGCGATGCGTGTGAGCTGCGCCGCGCATTCGCGCACCTGCGCGACGGAGCCGGGGGCCGACGTGAGCGCTTCCGAATAGACGGTCTGGATCGAGTCGATCACGGCCACGTCCGGCCGTTCGGTGTCGATCGCGGCCTGGATCTTCTCGAGCTGGATCTCGGCGAGCAGCTTCAGTTCGTCCGCCGGCGCACCGCCGTCGAGCAGCGCAAGCCGTTGCGCGCGCAACGCGATCTGCGCGGCCGATTCCTCGCCGCTGATATAGAGCGCGCGCCGCTCGCTCGCGATGTCCGCGAGCGACTGCAGCAGCAGCGTCGATTTGCCGATACCCGGGTCGCCGCCGATCAGTACGACGCCGCCCGGCACGAGCCCGCCGCCGAGCACGCGGTCGAATTCGCCGATGCCGGTGGAGAAGCGCGGCACGTCGGCTGCTTCGATGTCGACGAGACGCTGTACCGGCGCCCGCTTCGCGAGCGACTGGAAACGATGGGCCGACGGCGCGTCAGGAATCGATTCGACGAGCGTATTCCAGGCCTGGCACGACGGGCACTGCCCTTGCCACTTCGGGGTCTGTCCGCCGCACTCGCTGCAGACGTATACAGTTTTCTGTTTGGCCACGCGCAACGCCCTTATTCCGCGCGCACGGGCACGCGGCCGGCGACTGCACACATCAGCTCGTAACCGATCGTGCCGCAATGGCGGGCGACGTCGTCGATCGGCAATGCACTGCCCCACAACTCGACACGCGCGCCGACGCCGGCCTGCGGGCACGGGGTCAGGTCGACGGTAATCATGTCCATCGACACGCGACCGACGATCCGCGTGCGGATGCCGTCGACGATCACGGGCGTGCCTTCGGGCGCGACCCGCGGATAGCCGTCCGCATAACCGCACGCGACCACGCCGATCCGCATCGGCGCCTGCGCGGAGAACGTCGAGCCATAGCCGATCGCCTGGCCTTTCGCTATCGTCTGTACCGCGATCAGTTCGGACGCGAGCGTCATCGCCGGCTTCAGCCCCGTGTCGGCGACGTCGGACGACAGCCCCGACGGCGACGCGCCGTACAGCACGATCCCCGGGCGCACCCAGTCGAAATGCGTGTCCGGATGCCACAGCACGGCGGCCGAGTTCGCAAGGCTGCGCGCGCCGGCGATGTTTTCCGCACCGCGCTCGAACGTCGCGAGCTGCTCGGCGACGCCGCGTTCGTTGTCCGCATCCGAAAAATGGGTCATCAACGTGATCTGGCCGATGCCGGGGCACGCGCGGGCGCGCTCCCAGGCCGCGCGGTATTTTTCCGGCGTGTAACCCAGCCGGTTCATCCCGCTGTTCATCTTGAGCTGCACGTTGACGGGCTTCGACAGCCGCGCCGTTTCCAGCATCCGCATCTGCTCGTCGTTGTGGACGGTCGTCGTCAGGCTGTAGCGGTCGATCACGTCGATGTCGGTCGAGCGGAAGAACCCCTCCAGCAGCAGGATCGGGCCGGCCCAGCCGAGCTCGCGCAGCTTGACGGCCTCGTCGAGGTCGAGCAGGCCGAAGCCGTCGGTGCCGCGCAGGCCCGGAAACACGCGGGCAAGACCGTGCCCGTACGCGTTGGCCTTGACGACCGCCCAGACCTTGGACGGGCCGGCAAAACGGCGGACGACGGAGAGATTGTTCGCGAGAGCGGCGGTGTGGATGGTGGCGGAGATCGGGCGCGGCATGGGAAATTTACGTAAAGACGCTTGCGAATCATCAGCTTACCGCGCCTTTTGAGCACTGAAGCCGGCAACTTGCGGAACGATCGGGGAATCTTGCTAGTCCGAATTGGCGTATTTTCATGTTATAAAGCCGTGCGCACAACCCATTTCGAACGGAATAAGCCGATCGCATACCAGGCGGCCTACGCGGCCCTGCCGCAGCGACGAAAGCATCGCATCAGATGAAAAAAGGTTTTTACACCATCATGGCCGCGCAGTTTTTCTCGTCGCTGGCCGACAATGCGCTCCTCATCGCCGCCATCGCCCTGCTGAAAGACCTTCACGCCCCCAACTGGATGACACCGCTGTTGAAGCTGTTCTTCGTGTTGTCCTACGTGGTGCTGGCGGCCTATGTCGGTGCGTTCGCGGATTCGCGCCCGAAGGGCCGCGTGATGTTCATCACCAACTCGATCAAGGTGGTCGGCTGCATGATCATGCTGTTCGGCGCCCACCCGCTGATCGCATACGGGATCGTCGGCTTCGGCGCGGCAGCCTACTCGCCCGCGAAATACGGCATTCTCACCGAGCTGCTGCCGGCCGACCGGCTGGTCGCCGCCAACGGCTGGATCGAAGGCACGACCGTCAGCTCGATCATCCTCGGCACCGTGCTCGGCGGTGCGCTGATCAGCCCGCACATCGCGTCGCACGTGATCGCGCATACCCCCGACTGGATCGGCACGCCCGCCGAAGCGGCGATGGCGATCATCATGGCGATCTACGTGGTCGCCGCGCTGTTCAACCTGCGCATTCCCGATACGGGCGCCCGCTACCCGAAGCAGGAACGCGGCCCGGTCAAGCTCCTCACCGATTTCGCCGACTGCTTCATGGTGCTGTGGCGCGACAAGCTCGGCCAGATCTCGCTGGCGGTCACGACGCTGTTCTGGGGCGCGGGTGCGACGCTGCAGTTCATCGTGCTGAAGTGGGCTGAAGTCTCGCTCGGCATGTCGCTGTCGGAGGGCGCGATCCTCCAGGCCGTGGTCGCGGTCGGCGTCGCGGCCGGCGCAATCGCCGCCGCGGCCCGGATCCCGTTGAAGAAGTCGCTGACCGTGCTGCCCGTCGGCATCGTCATGGGCATCGCGGTGATGCTGATGGCGTTCTACACGCGCGACCTGTTCCCGCCGCACTGGGCCGTGCATTTCGGCCACCTGCGCATGCCCGTGTACCTGATCATCGCGTACATCTTCCTGATGTGCGTCGGCGCGCTGTCGGGCTACTTCGTCGTTCCGATGAACGCGCTGCTGCAGCATCGCGGCCACGTGCTCCTGTCGGCCGGCCACTCGATCGCGGTGCAGAACTTCAACGAGAACCTGTCGGTGCTCGTGATGCTGTGCCTGTATGCGGTGCTCGTGTGGCTCGACGTGCCGGTCGGCGTCGTGATCGTACTGTTCGGCACGTTCGTCTGCCTGACGATGTGGCTCGTGATGCGCCGCCACCAGGCGAACCAGCGCCAGTTCGACTCGGTCGCGCTGATCGGCGAGGCGAAGCACTGACGCGCCCGCTCCCGTTCCCGCATGCCCGCGCCGGTTCCCGAACCGGCGCATTGCCCCGATGACGCACCCGATACCCAACATCCTGACCATCGCCGGCTCCGATTCGGGCGGCGGTGCAGGCATCCAGGCCGACCTGAAGACGTTCTCCGCGCTGGGCGCCTACGGCGCCAGCGCGATCACCGCGCTGACCGCCCAGAACACCCGCGGCGTAACGGGCGTGCATGCGCCCGACGCGGCGTTCGTGACCGCACAGCTCGACGCGGTGTTCAGTGACATCCGCATCGACGCGGTCAAGATCGGGATGCTCGCGAATGCGGCGATCGTGCACGCGGTCGCCGACGCGCTGCGGCGTTATGCGCCACGCTTCGTCGTACTCGACACGGTGATGATCTCGAAGAGCGCGCACGCGCTGCTCGCCCCCGATGCCGTCGACGCGTTGCGCGATGCGCTGCTGCCGCTCGCGACGGTCGTGACGCCGAACCTGCCCGAAGCAGCCGCGCTGCTCGGCGACGCGCCGGCGACGACCGAAGACGACATGGTCCGGCAGGGCCAGGCGCTCGTTGCGGCAGGCGCGCACGCGGTGCTGATGAAAGGCGGCCACCTGCCGGACGCGTCCGCGAGCCCCGACTGGCTCGTCGAAGCGGCGCGCACCGTGCGGCTCGACGGTGCGCGCGTACCGGTCAGCAACACGCACGGCACCGGCTGCACGCTGTCGTCGGCGATCGCCGCGCTGCTGCCGCAACAGCCCGACCTCGAAAGCGCGGTGCGCGAAGCCAAGACCTACCTGACCGGCGCGATCGCCGCGAGCGGCCACCTCGACGTCGGCCACGGCGTCGGCCCGGTCCATCACTTCCATCGCTGGTGGTAAGCGCCGGCTGACGCGGCGTCAGTGATCCTGCGCCGCGAACGCCTGCGCGCGCACCGGCCAGTCGTCCGGCACGACGAACCCGCGCGCGGTCTCGCGCCACGCGCCGTCGGCGGCCGGCCCGTATACGCCGATCAGCGCCGGCGCCTGCCGCTCCGACAGCCCTGCCGGCAACGCATGCGCGGGCGCCAGCGGCTCGGGCGCGCCGGCGCCCGCCGCGATGCGGCGCGGCGCGAGCCACGCGAGCCGCGGCAGCACCGCCCATCCGGCGTCGGCCGGCTGCGCGGCCGCCCACGCCGGCCACTGCGCGTGCGTCAGCCAGAATCCGCGCGGGTGATCCGGCGCGATTTCCCCGTCGAGCCGCGGCAGCGGCGCGCCGTGCGGATAGAACAGCCATCCCTTGATGAACATCTGTGCGTCGGACGGGGCGCCGTAGCCGAGCAGCGCGAATCCGTCGCGCCCGCTCAGGCGCAGCTGGTGCTCGATCAGGCGGGCGCGCTTGCGGTCGAACCGGTCGACGAGATTGGGGCCGACGAAGTCGGCAAGCGACGCCGCGTCGCCGTCGCACATGGGTGCGCACAAATAGCACTTCACCGCGAGTTCCCAATGCAGGCGCTGACCGCCGGGCGTATCGACGAGGAAGTCCACCTCGCCGAGCGTCTTGCCGTTGCTGCGCAGCGGGAGATTGGCCGCGACGAGCCGCAGCGACGGGCCGTGCGTCAGGAAATACTCGAGCAGGCATTCCGCGTAGCGGCCGAGACGCACCGGCCGCAGCCCTTCGAGCGCGCGGTGCAGCGCTTCGGGCGCGGCGTCGAGCGCGACCAGCCACGCTTGCGCGGCCGCCCGCTCGGCGGCATCGGACCACGGCTGCGCCAGCGGCGCGCCGGGCGCCGCTGCAAGCAGGCTCGGGCTCGCAAGCAGCCAGCCCAGGTCGCGAACCGCGGCGTCATGCAGCGTATCGACGAACGAAGACGCCGCGCCGGCTGTCATTGTGCGGACCGCTCGACTGCCCCGGGGATGGCCGCCCCACGGAAGGTATCGCGCGCGAGGCACAGGTCGGCCCATGCCTTCGACTTGTCCTGCAGGCTGCGCAACAGGTACGCCGGGTGGTAGGTCACGATTACCGGCACGCCCTCGTACGCATGCACGCGGCCGCGCAGCGACGCGATGCTCGCGTCCGTCTTCAGCAGGGTCTGCGCGGCGAAACGGCCGAGCGCGACGATCAGCTTCGGCTTCACCAGCGCGACCTGGCGCTGCAGATAAGGCTCGCAGCGCGCGACCTCGTCCGGCTCCGGGTTGCGATTGCCGGGCGGCCGGCATTTGATCACGTTCGCGATATACACGTTGTTGCCGCGCTGGAGCGACAGCGACTGCAGCATGTTGTCGAGCAGCTTGCCGGCCTGGCCGACGAACGGCTCGCCCTGCTTGTCCTCGTTCTCACCCGGCGCTTCGCCGATCAGCATCCAGTCCGCTTCGCGGTCGCCGACCCCGAACACGGTGTTGGTCCGCTTCTCGCACAGCCGGCAGAGCGTGCAGTCGGCCACGCGCGCAGCCAGCGCGTCCCAGTCGAGTTCGGCGACCGGCGTCTCGGCCACGCGCAGCTCGGCGACCGGCACGGGATCGCCCGGCGGCGCTGCATCGAACCAGGCGAAATCGTCTTCTTCGACCGGCCGCGCATCGGGCGGCGGCGCAACATCGTCCGTGCGCGCGGCCTGGCGGGATGCGATGCGCTCGCCCGCGGCGGACGGGGCATGTGCTTCAAGCGGCGGCGTGCCGGCGTCGGACGCTTGCTTCGGTGCATCCGCCCGCGCGGATGCCGGCAGCGGGCGCGTCGGCGCATCGACCGCCGGCGTGACGGCCACGGATGCCGCCGGCTCCGATGCAATGGCGCCTGCGCGCGCCGCACCACCCTCGCCTGCCTGACCCACCGGAGCCGCCTCGGGCGCTTTCGTCACGGCCTCCTGCGCGGCGGCGGCCGGCGCATCGGCCGCGTGCAGCCCGCGCCGCACCCAGATCTGCGCGAGGCCCATTTCCTCGAGCGCCGCTTCAGCCCATGCCATGCGCGTCCCCCTCATCCTTGTTCAGCGTCAGACGCATCACGATCGCGTCTTCCCGGCTGTGATGCTTCGCCGGGTAGTAATTCTTGCGCCGGCCGATCGTCACGAAGCCGAAGCGCTCGTACAGATGGATCGCGCGCGGATTGGACGGCCGCACCTCGAGCAGCACGCCGTCGAGCCGCTCCGCGCGCGAAATGCGCACGGCCTCGCGCAGCAGCGCAAGGCCCGCGCCCGCACGCTGCGCGGCCGGTGCGACGCACAGGTTCAGCAGGTGCATCTCGTCGACCACGGGCATCAGCACGCAATAGCCGACGAGCGAACCCGTCACGTGCCGCAGGCACACGCCGAGATAGCCGTTGCGCAACGAGTCCTCGAAGTTGCCGCGGCTCCATGGGAACTCGTACGCGACGTGCTCGATCGCGACGACCTCGTCGAGATCGGCGTCCGTCATCGGCGCCAGGTAGCGGTCGCTCAGCAGGACGCCCGTCATTCCCGCGCTCCGCCCGGTTGAGCCGCGCGCGCCGCCAGCCGTTCGGCGGTCGTCTGTGCCACCTTGTCGCGCACGTACTCCGGTGCGGCCTGGTCGGCCGGCACCGCACGGCCGGCACGGAACGCGCGCAGCGCGGCATGGGCGACCGCCAGCGCGTGCGGCATCGCGTCGCCGTCGATCACGGCCGCGTGCGCCGCGGCCGGCAACCGGGCACCGAACGCGGCGGCCGCGTTGCCCGCGAGCGTGAACGGCGTATCGGGCACGCCGACCGCGCCCGGCGCGTCGAGCGTAGCCGGATGCAGCGTAAGCCAGTCGCCGGCGCTTTCGTCCCACGCGAAGTCCGCCCAGTAGGCTTCGTCCATCCGCGCATCCAGCGCGGCGAGGACGCGGGTCGTGCCGGGCGCACGCAGCCGCGCGTGCTCGGCACACGCGAGCAGCGTGCCGATCGGCACGACCGGCAGCCCGCGCCCGAACGCGAGCCCCTGGGTGATGCCCGTCGCGGTGCGCAGGCCCGTGAACGAGCCGGGGCCCGCGCCGAACGCGATCGCGTCGCAATCGGCGAGCGTCAGCCCCGATTCGGCGAAGAGTGCCTGGATTGCCGGCAGCACGCGCGTGCTCGACACGGCGCCCGTCAGTTCGTGGCGAACCCAGGTTTGCGGGATGGAAACGGCGTCATCGGCCTGGGCCGAGCGCAGCAGCGCGACCGAGCAGTATTCGGTCGACGTATCGATGGCGAGGAGCACTGTTTGCGTCATGGGCGACATTGTAATGCGGCACCCCGCTCCCACGGGCGATCGGGACCGATCCGTGCGCACACGCACGCCCGGCGGCGGTTTGGAAGGATCGCTCGACCCCGCGCGGCGGTCCGCTTGTTAAGATCGCCCGACCTGAAACCCTTACGGAGACACCCGATGAGCGAACTCACCGCCCAATTCGACCAGGCCCAGATCGACGTCAAGCAACTGACGGAACGGCCGGGCAACCTGACCCTGCTGCGCCTGTACGCGCTCTTCAAGCAGGCGACCGACGGCGACGCCCATGGCGACAAGCCGGGCTTCACCGACATCGTCGGCAAATACAAGTACGACGCATGGGAGGCGCTGAAGGGCACGTCGCAGGATGCGGCAAAGCAGCAGTACATCGAACTCGTCGAATCGCTGAAGAACGGCACGGCGTCCTGACCGAATAGCCTCCGGACGGCCCCGGTCGCCCTCCGTTCGCAATAGGCAATCAAATCAGTGGCGCAGCGCAGCAAATCTCTTTATAATGCTGCCTGCGTCACCTCCGCGCTCGGCTCGCAAGCCGTTCCGGCCCGACGCCTCGTAGCGTTAAGCTCCAATCCGGTTTAGAACCTGTCCCCTCCTGCTTCGACCTTCGCGGTCGTCACTTATCAGGCTGGCGGCCCCGCTCCTGAAGCGCGCCGCACCCAAAACAGCTTCTAATGCCTCATCCGCCGACGGTTCGGCGGATTGCACCCGTTTCCCGATTTGCTCGCTGAATCCGACGACTTGGGTATGCGCGATTGGCGCCGACGTTTCACCCACTGTGTTTCAAGGATTGTTATGACTTCGAGCATCAACTCCAGCCCGCTCAACGCGATCGCCGACCAGGCGCTCGGTCTCGACGACGCCGCCGCACCGGCCGCGGTCGAACCGGCGTCGGACGAGCCGAGCTTCGCGTCGCTCGGGTTGTCGCCGGAGATCGTCTCCGCGCTGCAGGCCGCCGGCTACGTAAAGCCGACGCCGGTTCAGCAGCGCGCGATTCCGGCCGGCATCGCCGGCCGTGACCTGCTGGTCTCGAGCCCGACCGGTTCGGGCAAGACCGCTGCATTCATGCTGCCCGCGATCGAACGTTTCGCGCAGCTCCAGAAGGCACAGGCGCAGCAACCGCGCGCGCCGCGTGAACCGAACCAGGGCGACCGCCGTGCGCGCCGCCCGCAACCCGTCGCGCGCCCGGGCCTGCTCGTGCTGACGCCGACCCGCGAACTCGCGATGCAGGTCACCACGGCCGCCTCGACGTACGGCAAGCACCTGAAGCGCCTGCGCACGGTCAGCATCCTCGGCGGCGTCGCCTACGGCCAGCAGCTGATGCTGCTCGCGAAGAACCCCGAAATCCTGGTCGCCACGCCGGGCCGTCTGCTCGATCACCTCGAGCGCGGCCGTATCGACCTGTCCGAGCTGAAGATGCTCGTGCTCGACGAAGCCGACCGCATGCTCGACATGGGCTTCATCGAAGACATCGAAACGATCGTCGACGCCACGCCCGAGTCGCGCCAGACGATGCTGTTCTCGGCCACGCTCGACGGCAAGATCGGTTCGCTGACGAGCCGCCTGCTGAAGGATCCGGAACGCATCGAGATCCAGCAGCGCCTCGAGTCGCGCGCGAACATCGCGCAGACCGTGCACTACGTGGACGACCGCGACCACAAGGATCGCCTGCTCGATCACCTGCTGCGCGACAACGCGCTCGACCAGGCGATCATCTTCACGGCGACCAAGATCGACGCCGACCAGCTCGCCGGCCGTCTGGCCGACGCAGGCTTCGAATCGGCCGCGCTGCACGGCGACCTGCCGCAGGGCGCGCGTAACCGCACGATCCGAGCGTTGCGCGAGCGCCGCGTGCGCGTGCTGGTGGCAACCGACGTCGCGGCCCGCGGCATCGACATCCCGGGCATCACGCACGTGTTCAACTACGACCTGCCGAAGTTCGCGGAAGACTACGTGCACCGTATCGGCCGTACGGGTCGCGCGGGCCGCTCGGGCATCGCGGTGAGCCTCGTGCACCATGCGGAGCAAGGCGCGCTCAAGCGCATCGAACGCTTCGTGCGCTCGCCGCTGCCGGTCAACGTGATCGAAGGTTTCGAGCCGCGCAAGGCACCTCCGCGCAACGGCGGCAACGGTGGCCGCGGCCGTCCGGGCGGCGGCAACGGCGGTCGACGTTTCGGCGGCAAGCCGGGCGGCGGCCATGGCGGCAACGGCCGCAGCTACGGCGGCGGCAATGGCGGTGGCTGGAGCGGCAAGCCGGGCGGCAGCCGTGACGGCGGCAACCGCCGCAGCGACGGCCAGCGCGGCGGCCCGCGACGCAGCAATTCGGCGTCGTAACGGCGAGCGGGCGGCCTCATCGGCCGCCCGTATCCGCCCTGCAACACGCAACCGGCGCATCCGCGCCGGTTTTTTTTCGCCCCGCCCCACATTTCACGATGCGGAAAATTTTTTTGTGTCGTAAAAAATCATGCTGCGTGGCACAACCCGGGCGATTGCGGGATGGGAAAAAGCGTTTCTTATCTCGAAATCAGCATGACAAGCAATTGATTTATAAAGATTAAAAATTTCCACCCTTCCTGAACGAGCCCCTGTTTCGCAACCTGCGATTTGCCTAGACTCTTATACAAGACCTCGCGAACCGGAACACCCACTTCCCGCCTCGCGAATTGCATCACCTCGTTCGATTCATCCCGATTCAGGCAAGGTCACGTCAAGGAGCTCATCATGTCGCGTCAGCAACAGGCACAGGAACTGCAAAAGCAATGGGAAACCGATCCGCGCTGGAAAGGCATCAAGCGCAGCTATTCGGCTGAGGACGTGGTCCGCCTGCGCGGTTCGGTCCCGATCGAGCACACGCTTGCCAGGCGCGGCGCGGAAAAGCTGTGGAGCCTCGTCAACAACGAGCCGTTCGTCAACGCACTGGGCGCGCTGACCGGCAACCAGGCGATGCAGCAGGTGAAGGCCGGCCTGAAGGCGATCTACCTGTCCGGCTGGCAAGTGGCCGGCGACGCGAACGTCGCGGGCGAAATGTACCCGGACCAGTCGCTGTACCCGGCGAACTCCGTGCCGCTCGTCGTGAAGCGCATCAACAACACGCTGACGCGCGCCGACCAGATCCAGTGGTCGGAGGGCAAGAATCCGGGCGACGAAGGGTATGTCGATTTCTTCGCACCGATCGTCGCCGACGCGGAAGCCGGCTTCGGCGGCGTGCTGAACGCGTTCGAGCTGATGAAGGCGATGATCGAAGCCGGCGCATCGGGCGTCCACTTCGAGGACCAGCTCGCGTCGGTGAAGAAATGCGGCCACATGGGCGGCAAGGTGCTCGTGCCGACACGCGAAGCCGTCGCGAAGCTGTCGGCAGCGCGTCTCGCGGCCGACGTGATGGGCACGCCGACCGTGCTGGTCGCCCGCACCGACGCGGAAGCGGCCGACCTGATCACGTCCGACGTCGACGACAACGACAAGCCGTTCCTCACCGGCGAGCGCACGGTGGAAGGCTTCTTCCGCACGAAGCCGGGCATCGGGCAGGCGATCTCGCGCGGTCTTGCCTACGCGCCGTACGCCGACCTGGTCTGGTGCGAAACCGGCAAGCCGGATCTCGAGTACGCGAAGAAGTTCGCGGAAGCGATCCACAAGCAGTTCCCGGGCAAGCTGCTGTCGTACAACTGCTCGCCGTCGTTCAACTGGAAGAAGAACCTCGACGACGCGACGATCGCGAAGTTCCAGAAGGAACTCGGCGCGATGGGCTACAAGTTCCAGTTCATCACGCTGGCCGGCTTCCATGCGCTGAACTACTCGATGTTCAACCTCGCGCACGGCTATGCCCGCACGCAGATGAGCGCCTTCGTCGAACTGCAGCAGGCCGAGTTCGCGGCGGCCGACAAGGGCTTCACGGCCGTCAAGCACCAGCGTGAAGTCGGCACCGGCTACTTCGACGCCGTGACGCAGACGGTCGAGCGCGAAGCGTCGACGACCGCGCTGCACGGCTCGACCGAGGACGAGCAGTTCTTCGACGGCAAGAAGGTCGCGTAACACGCGTCGGCGCCCGAACCGCGAAGGCGCAACAGGGGAGGAGACGGCATGCGCGCGACGTCAGACGCGCGACGTGCCGCACGGCCTGCGGGCCGCATACGACCACACGCGCGCCGGCCCTGCCCGGCGCGCACTGCGCACTGTTTTCGGCGTCGGCCGACCGGCCTGTGCCCGCCGGTCGCCGCGCCTACCGATAGACGATCACCGGAATTTTCGTATGGGTCAGCACGCGCTGCGTCTCGCTGCCGATCAGCAAGCTGCCGAGCCCGCGGCGTCCGTGGGACGCCATGAAGATCACGTCGCAGCCGCCGCGTTCTGCCGCCTCGATGATGCCGAGATACGGCGACGGATGCACGCTCGTCCACGTGTCGCAGTCGACGCCGGCCGCCTTCGCGGCCGATTCGACCTCGTCGAGGTGCGCGCGCGCCTCGCGCTCGCTGCGCGCCCGGAAATCGGCGGGCGGTTCGATGATCACTTCGGAAAACGGCGAGTACGGATACTGCGGCAGGCACGCGTACGCCGTGACGCGCGCACCGACCGCCCGGGCCAGGTCGATCGCGCCGTCGATCGCCTTCTGCGACAGTTCGGAACCGTCGGTTGGAACGAGGATGTGCCGGAACATCGCGCCCTCCTTCGTCAAGTACACGCCGCAAGCCGCAATCCCATCCGAGCCGGCCGTGGCGCGTCGGACATGCCTCCTACGAGTGTAGTGCGCGAAACCGCCCGACCGGCCCCGGCAGCGGGTTCGCCCTCATATCGGAAACACGCGGGCGAACGCGACCGGCTCCTGCTGCTACTCGCCCCAATATCCGGGCCGCTCGTAAGTGTGCTTCAGGTAGTCGAGAAACAGCCGCACGCGCAGCGGCAGGTGCCGGCGTTGCGGGAACACCGCGTGGATGCCGATCGGCGGGGCGGCAAATGCGTCGAGCACGCTGACGAGCCGGCCGGCCGCGATGTCGTCGCCGACCTCCCACCACGAGCGCCACGCCAGGCCATGTCCGGCGAGGCACCACTCGTGCAGCACCGCGCCGTCCGAGCATTCCATCGTGCCGCTCACGCGGATCGACACGACCTTGCCGTCCTCCTGGAACGTCCAGCCGCGCTGCTGGTTCGCGTTTGCCGCGAGCGCGAGGCAGTTGTGCCGCGCCAGTTCCGCGAGCGTCGCGGGCGTGCCGCGCCGCACGAGATACGCGGGCGCCGCGACGCACACGCGGCGGTTCTCGCCGAGCTTCAGCGACACGAGCGACGAGTCGGGCAGCTCGCCGAGCCGCACCGCGCAATCGAACCCCTCGTTGACGAGGTCGACCATGCGGTCGGACAGGTCGAGCGTGACCGATACGTCCGGATGGCCGACGCTGAATTCGGGCACGAGCGGCGCGACGTGCCGCCGGCCGAAGCCGGCCGGCGCGGAAATGCGCAGGTGGCCGCTCGCCTTGACGCCGCCGGCGGACACGCTCGCCTCCGCGTTCTGCATGTCGTTGATGATCCGCTGGCAGTCCTCGAGGAACGCCGAGCCCTCGAACGTCAGCGTGAGCTTGCGCGTCGTGCGCACCAGCAGCTTGACGCCGAGCCGCTCCTCGAGCGCGTCGAGGCGACGGCCGATGATCGCCGGAGCGACGCCTTCCGCATGCGCGGCCGCCGACAGGCTGCCCTTCGCCGCGACCGCGGCGAACGTTTCGATCTGCTTGAACCGGTCCATGACTCACGGGCGGTTCCGCCGCCCTTCAAGTGGCTTGAGACGCTCAAGATTAGGTATATGAAAGTAAAAGATCAAGTGATGAATAGCGTCTTTTTTAGCACATCCGATCACGAATAGAATTCACCTGACCTCTGAAACCGGAGCGCAAGGCTATGTCGGCCACAACGACACTCTCCTCCTCTCCCGACGCAATCCTCTTCGACGCATTCGGCACGCTGTTCGACGTGCGTGCGGTGCTGGCCGCGGCAGAGCAGATGTTTCCCGGTCACGGGGAACGGTTGTCGCAGCTGTGGCGACGCAAGCAAATCGAATACTCGCAACTGCGCACGCTCGCCGATCCGGCCGGCGCCCGCTATCGCCCGTTTCGGGACATCACGCTCGATGCGCTGCGGTTCGCCGCGCGCCGGCTCGGGCTCGCGCTGAACAGCGCGGCCGAGAAGCGGCTGATGGACGAATACGCGTGCCTGTCCACCTATCCCGATACGGTGCCCGCGCTGCGCAAGCTGCGCGCGCTCGACCCGCGCCCGCCGCTCGCGATCCTGTCGAACGGCACGCCGCAGATGCTCGACATCGCGATCAAGAGCGCCGGCATGTCCGGGCTGTTCGATCGCGTGTTGTCGGCCGACACCGTGCGCGCGTACAAGCCGAGTCCGGCCGCCTACGCGCTCGGCACCGCCGCGTTCGGACCGAACCGGCGCGGCATCGTGTTCGTGTCGTCGAACGCGTGGGACGTCGCCGGCGCCGTCTGGTTCGGCTACACCACGTTCTGGCTCAACCGCACGGGCGCGCCCGCCGAGGAACTCGACGCGCCGCCGGACGGTACGGGCACCGGCATGGCCGACCTGCTCGCATTCCTCGCCACCCCGGCTCCGTCCGGCAGACCCGCAAACCGCACGCGCCCCGGCCCGGGTGCATGACGTTTGCAGCTGCCGCCTTCCCCCCTTCACCGAAACCGCAACTGACCGACCAAGGAGATGAGACTCATGAGCACCCCGATCACGCTGCCGCAAGGCATGGCGATCACCGGCGAAATCAAGCCGGGTTACGAAGCAATCCTGACGCCAGAAGCGCTCGCGCTCGTCGCGGCGCTGCACCGCACGTTCGAACCGCGCCGCCAGGCGCTGCTGCAGGCGCGCGTCGAGCGCACGAAACGGCTCGACGCAGGCGAGCGCCCCGACTTCCTGGCCGAGACGAAGGCGATCCGCGAAGGCGACTGGAAGGTCGCGCCGCTGCCGGCCGACCTGCAATGCCGCCGCGTCGAGATCACTGGCCCCGTCGAGCGCAAGATGATCATCAACGCGCTGAACTCGGGCGCCGATTCGTACATGACGGACTTCGAGGATTCGAACGCACCGAGCTGGACGAACCAGATCGACGGCCAGATCAACCTGAAGGATGCGGTGCGCCGCACGATCTCGCTCGAGCAGAACGGCAAGTCGTACAAGCTGAACGACAAGGTCGCGACGCTGATCGTGCGTCCGCGCGGCTGGCACCTCGACGAAAAGCACGTGACGGTCGACGGCCAGCGCGTGTCCGGCGGCATCTTCGATTTCGCGCTGTTCCTGTTCCACAACGCGAAGGAGCTGCTTGCGCGCGGCTCGGGCCCGTACTTCTACCTGCCGAAGATGGAAAGCCATCTCGAGGCACGGCTGTGGAACGACATCTTCGTCGCGGCGCAGGAAGCTGTCGGCGTGCCGCGCGGCACGATCCGCGCGACGGTGCTGATCGAGACGATCCTCGCCGCGTTCGAGATGGACGAGATCCTGTACGAACTGCGCGAACACAGCTCGGGCCTGAACGCGGGCCGCTGGGACTACATCTTCTCGGCGATCAAGAAGTTCAAGAACGACCGCGGCTTCTGCCTGGCCGAGCGTTCGAAGATCACGATGACGGTGCCGTTCATGCGCGCGTACGCGCTGCTGCTGCTGAAGACCTGCCACAAGCGCAACGCGCCGGCGATCGGCGGGATGAGCGCGCTGATCCCGATCAAGAACGATCCGGAAGCGAACGACAAGGCCATGGGCGGCGTGCGTTCGGACAAGCAGCGCGACGCGACCGACGGCTACGACGGCGGCTGGGTTGCGCACCCGGGCCTCGTGCCGATCGCGATGGAAGAGTTCGTCAAGGTGCTCGGCGACAAGCCGAACCAGATCGCGAAGCAGCGCGACGACGTGCAGGTCGAAGGCAAGAACCTGCTCGACTTCCAGCCTGAAACGCCGATCACCGAAGCCGGACTGCGCAACAACATCAACGTCGGCATCCATTACCTCGGTGCCTGGCTCGACGGCAACGGTTGCGTACCGATCCACAACCTGATGGAAGATGCGGCCACGGCCGAGATTTCCCGTTCGCAGGTGTGGCAATGGATCCGCTCGCCGAAGGGCGTGCTCGACGACGGCCGCAAGGTCACGGCCGAACTCGTGCGGGAATTCTCGAAGGCCGAGCTCGACAACGTGAAGCGCTCGGTCGGCGGCAACACGCAGCCTTACGAACGCGCCGCCGCGATCTTCGAGCAGATGTCGACGTCGGAAGGTTTCACCGAATTCCTGACGCTGCCGCTGTACGAGGAAATCTGACCGCGTCGCGACCGCATGAAAACAGCCCGATCAGCGCAAGCCGATCGGGCTCTTTCGGTCAGGCCGCCCATCCGGTTCAAGCGCCCCGCGGGGCGCTTTTTCTTGGGCGCGACGCGCGACCGGTCAGACGGCTTCCCGCTCGCGCCGGTGCTGGACCCAGTCGCCCGACGCAATGCGCGGCTTGTCCGACACCGCATGCGCGGCGACCGGATAGTAAAGGCACGTGTACTGCCGGCCGCCGAGTTCGACGGTCACGTCTTCCGGCTTGAACAGCGAGTCGACACCCGGATAGACGCGCTCGATCTCGTCGAGTACGGGAACGAGCAGGTCGTCGACTTCGTAGACGTCCCCCCAGACCAGCGACTTGCCGGCCGCCCCGGCAATCATCCCCGGATACGTGCCGAAATCGTACAGTTCTCCCGGCAGCGCGGCGGCGCCGAGCAGCGTCGGCGCGGCAATTCCGTGCCTGGCGGCCGCGTGGCCGATGTCGTTGGCCTCCCCGTTTCTCAAGGTGCCGTAGACGAATACGTAACGCATCGTGGTTCTCCTCTTTGATTCGTGTGTTGCCGTGTCAGGTCAGCGGCGTCGCGCTGACGAGCACGCCGTCCTCGTCGGCGTAGATCCATTCGCCGGGGGCGATTCGCGTGCCGAGCACCGTGACGGGAACGTCCCGTTCGCCGGCCCCGCGTTTGTCGCTCTTGCGCGGATGCGTCGCGAGCGCGAGCACGCCGACGTTGCACGCGCGCAATTCAGCCGAATCGCGCACGCATCGATAGACCACGATACCGGGCCGATGGTTCTTCTCGGCGAGCGCGCCGAGGTTGCCGCCGACGAGCGCGCAACGCCGGCTGCCGCCGCCGTCGACGACCAGCACGCGCCCGGCGCCGTCCTGTTCGAGCGCGGCGCGCACGAGCGTGTTGTCCTCGAACAGCTTGAGCGTCGCCGCGGGCCCCGCGAAACGCGCCGCGCCGCCGTACGGGCGCAGCGCCGGCTCGAGCACGCGCAGGGCGCCGGCCGCGAGCCGGTCTTCGTGGGCGTCGCAGAGGTCGGTTGTTGCAAACGTCGTCATGTCATCGTCTCCGGTCGCATGCAAGGTTCAATCGAACGTTGCATTATCGACTGAAAAAAAGCCGCCACGCGCAGGTGTGCGAGCCTTCTAAAATGACGGCATCGCTGCCGCACCATCCGAATTGCCCATGAATCCGTCCGCCCGCGCCGACGAGCCTGCTCATCGCGACACCATCGACATTCCGCCCGAATTCGCGCCGACCGCCGCCCATCCGATGCGCGTGCGTGCGCGGCCGGTTCCCGCCGGCGCGCGCATACCGCGTCACACGCACGCGTGGGCACAGCTCGCGTACGCATCGCGCGGCGTGCTGCGCGTCGCGACGACCGGCACGACATGGATGGTGCCGCCGTCCCGTGCGATCTGGGTACCGCCGCGCGTGACGCACGAGGTCGTGATCGTCGAAGAGGCGTTCTTGCGCACGCTGTACATCGACGAGTCGATCGTGCCGGAAGGGCTTGATGCATGCCGCGTCGTCGAAGTGACGGGGCTCCTGCGCGAACTGATCGTCGCGCTCGACGCGCGCGACCTGAGCACCGCGCGCGAGCGCCTGCTGTGCAGGCTCGTGCTCGACGAGCTGAGTCGCGCCGAACCGCTGCCGCTCGCGGTGCCGATGCCCGACGAAAAACGGCTGCGCGTGCTGTGTGAATCGGTACTCGCGCATCCGGCGCATGCGGAGTCGCTCGAGCACTGGGCAAGCGAGGTCGGCGCGAGCACGCGCACGATTTCGCGGCTCTTCAAGCAGGAACTGGGAGTGAGTTTTTCGCAGTGGCGTCAGCAGGCACTGCTGGCACGGGCCATTCCGCTGCTGAACCAGGGGCGTCCGCTGTCGCATATCGCGCGCGAGCTCGGCTACCAGAGCCAGAGCGCCTTTTCGGCGATGTTCCGGCGCGCATTCGGCGAAAGCCCGCGCGCATTCATGCTGCGCGGCCACGCGCACGAGGCCGCGGAAGGCATGACGGGAAGCGACGGACAACCGCACGGCGACACGGCGGAGCCCCAATCGTGACGGCAGTGCGCGGCCGTCAGACCGGCCGTACCATGTGGCGGATCGAGCCAAGTTGCGCGAGCCGCGACCCGGCAACCTGATAGCCCATGCGCAAATAAAGACGCGCGGCCGGATTGTCGACGAACACGCGCAATTGCAGTTCGTGCAGCCCGCGCGCACGCGCCCAGCGGTGCGACATGTCGAGCATGTAGGTGCCGGCGCCCTGCCCGCGATGACCGGCCGCGATCTGTACGTCGCGGATGTGCAGCGAGTCGGCCTCCTCCGTCACGCGCAGCACGCCGATGCGCTCGCCGTCGGCCTCGAGGATGAAGTTCTCGGATTCGCGCCAGCTCGCGTAGAACAGGTCGCTGCGCCACACGAGCCCATGGCGCTTGTAATAGCCGCCCATGTTGCCGTGCGTCAGCGCTTCGGCAAACGGAAAATCGCCGGCCTCCGCGGGCCGGAGCTGATACAGGAGTCGCAGATCGGTCGGATCGAGCATCGCGCAGGGGTCAAGAACGCATCCCGCCACGATAGCGCAGTCGCGTGCGGATGCAATCGTGATTTGCTCGTATCGCGCTGAGGGGATGTCTAACGGGAGACGGCACAAACGAAAATGCCCGCACAAGGCGGGCATTCTCTTTTTTGGCGGAGCGGACGGGACTCGCCTACGTTCCGCAGGCCGCGGCTGCGCCTGCAGGCGCGGCCCTTCGAGTCCCGCCGGAAGCCGCGCAGGCGGCCTCCTCCGCTCCGCAGTCACGCGCCCGCCAACGGGCGCAACCGGAAACGCAAATGAAAAAGCCCGCACGAGGCGGGCTTCTTCATTTTCTGGCGGAGCGGACGGGACTCGAACCCGCGACCCCCGGCGTGACAGGCCGGTATTCTAACCGACTGAACTACCGCTCCAGTCTTGCTGCTTGCCTGGCAGGCGTCGGTTGCTTCCTGCCGGCGCATCGTTTGTTCGAACGACGCCGAAATCTGGCGTCCCCTAGGGGATTCGAACCCCTGTACTCACCGTGAAAGGGTGATGTCCTAGGCCTCTAGACGAAGGGGACAACGTACTGCTTACACCTTTAATGCAAAAGCCCGTTCAAAAAACGTTCCTTGAACGGGCTTCGTTCTGGCGGAGCGGACGGGGCTCGAACCCGCGACCCCCGGCGTGACAGGCCGGTATTCTAACCAACTGAACTACCGCTCCAGCTTTCTTCACCCTGGCCCGCAGACGTCATTGACACTCTGCAAACCTTGCGGCACTTCCAACGAAACGCCGCTGAATCCTGGCGTCCCCTAGGGGATTCGAACCCCTGTACTCACCGTGAAAGGGTGATGTCCTAGGCCTCTAGACGAAGGGGACAACGTACTGCTTACATCTTTAATACAAAAGCCCGCTCAAAAACGTCTTGAACGGGCTTCGTTCTGGCGGAGCGGACGGGACTCGAACCCGCGACCCCCGGCGTGACAGGCCGGTATTCTAACCGACTGAACTACCGCTCCAGCTTTCTTACCCAACCCGCAGGACGTCGGTTACGTTCCTGCAAGCCTTGCGACACTTCTACGAAACGCCGCTGAATCCTGGCGTCCCCTAGGGGATTCGAACCCCTGTACTCACCGTGAAAGGGTGATGTCCTAGGCCTCTAGACGAAGGGGACAAAATCTTTTCAGACCTGTCTGACTTTCGCTATTCACTTTTCAATCAACAGCGAAGGCCGAAATTCTAACTGCTTTGAATCATTTTGTGAAGCATTTTTTAACTACCCTGCTTCGCGAATCGATTGGTTTGTTCTGATGGTGGAGGTAAGCGGGATCGAACCGCTGACCTCTTGCATGCCATGCAAGCGCTCTCCCAGCTGAGCTATACCCCCTTGCAGAACAGAAATGAGATTATATGGAGCTACTTTGAACTTGTAAATACCCTTTTTGCGATTGGAGCGAAATTTTTTGCGAAGCCGCCGATCGACGGCTTCGCGAATGCTCGAACCTCAGGCCAGTGCGGCCTCGATGCGCGACACCACGACATCGCGACCGAACAGGACGAGCACCGCGTCGATCGACGGCGTGTGCGTCGTCCCCGCCACCAGCAGGCGCACCGGCATCGCGAGCTGCGGCATCTTCAGCTTGTGCGTGCCGAGCGTCGCCTTCAGCACGGCCGAGATCGCCTCCTTGCTCCACTCGACCGTCTTCAGCGCCGCCGCGAGTTCGGCCAGCGCCGGACGCACCGTATCGGTCACGTGCTGCGCAAGCGCGTCGGCATCCGGTGCCGGCACACGATAGAACATCGCAGCGCCTTCCGCGATCTCCTTGACCGTCGTCGCGCGATCCTTCATCAGCCCGACCACGGCATCGAGCGCCGGGCCCGTCGCGATCGCCGCATCGTCGACGCCGAGCGCCTCGAAGAACGGCTTCGACAGCACGGCGAGACGCGCGTTGTCCGCTTCCTTGATGTAATGCGCGTTCAGCCAGCTCAGCTTGCTGTGGTCGTACTGCGCGGGCGACTTGCCGAGATGCTCGAGATCGAACCACTCGACGAACTGCTCGCGCGAGAAAATCTCGGCATCACCGTGCGACCAGCCGAGGCGCGCGAGATAGTTGACGACCGCTTCGGGCAGGAAACCCGCGTCGCGATACGCCATCACGCTCATCGCGCCATGCCGCTTGCTCATCTTCTCGCCCTGCTCGTTCAGCACGGTCGGCAGGTGCGCGTAGACGGGCGCCTCGCCGCCGAGCGCATTCAGGATGTTGATCTGGCGCGGCGTGTTGTTCACGTGGTCGTCGCCACGGATCACGTGCGTGATGCCCATGTCCATGTCGTCCACCACCACGCAGAAGTTGTAGATCGGCGTGCCGTCCGGGCGCGCGATCACGAGGTCGTCGAGTTCCTCGTTCGAAATCTCGACACGCCCCTTCACCGCGTCATCCCACACGACCGTGCCCGTCAGCGGATTGCGGAAACGCAGCACCGGCTTCACGCCGGCCGGCGGCTCCGGCAGCACCTTGCCGGGCTCCGGACGCCACGTGCCGTCGTAGCGCGGCTTCAGGCCGGCCTCGCGCTGGCGTTCGCGCAGCGCGTCGAGCTCCTCGGCCGACATGTAGCACGGGTATGCAAGCCCCTTCTCCAGCATCTGCGCGAGCACCTCGCGATAACGGTCCATCCGCTGCATCTGGTAGATCGGGCCTTCGTCGAAATCCAGGCCGAGCCATTGCATCCCTTCGAGGATCGCGTCGACCGCTTCCTGCGACGAGCGCTCGACGTCGGTATCCTCGATGCGCAGCACGAACGTGCCCTTCATCTTGCGGGCGAACGCCCACGGATAGAGCGCGGAGCGGATGTTGCCGAGGTGGATGAAGCCGGTGGGACTCGGCGCGAAGCGGGTACGGACAGGACGGGTCATAAACGGTAACTCGAACGCCTGGGGCGCATGAATGATTCGACGCGGGATCGACGGCGGCAGCCCGGACAAGAACGGGGCCGGCCGCGCCCGGAACGGGAAAGAAGCCGGAATTATACTCGCGCCGGACATCGCGCCAAGCGCGCCGCTTGCTTTATGATGTGCGCGCCGCGGCCGCCTTGCCGGCGCCGTGCCGGCCGCGCGGCACCCGTCGCGCCGCCCCGACCTACCGACGCAGCGGGCCCGTCGCCCGCTGCCCGACGCTGGAGAACCATTCGATGTCGTCCCCTCGCCTGTCGCGCCGTCACTTCACGATCGCCGCCGCATCCGCCAGCCTCGCCGCCTGCACGTCGCCCGGCGGCAAGAGCCGCCCCGACAACGCCTCCGCAGCCCAGTCGCACGACAAGCCGGTGAAGATCGGCATCGCGCTCGGCGGCGGCGCCGCACGCGGTTTCTCGCACATCGGCGTGCTGAAGGCGCTCGAGGCGCGCGGCATCCCGGTCGAAATCGTCGCGGGCACGAGCGCGGGCTCGGTGGTGGGCGCACTGTATGCGTCGGGCATGAGCGCCCTGCAGATCAACAAGATCGCGCTCGACATGGATCAGGCGGCAATCAGCGACTGGGCGCTGCCGTTCCGTTCGCGCGGGCTGCTGCAAGGCGTGGCGCTGCAGAACTTCCTGAACAAGACGCTCAACAACCGGCCGATCGAGAAGATGGCGAAGCCGCTCGGCATCGTCGCGACCGATCTGCAGAACGGCCAGCCGATCCTGTTTCAGCAGGGCAACACGGGGCTCGCGGTGCGCGCATCGTGCAGCGTGCCGTCGGTGTTCGAACCGGTGAAGATCGGCAACCGCGAATATGTCGACGGCGGCCTCGTGAGCCCCGTGCCCGCATCGTACGCGCGCAAGATGGGCGCGAGCTTCGTGATCGCGGTCGACATCTCGTCCCGGCCGGACGGCGCGGCGACCAACAACCCGATCGAGATGTTGCTGCAGACGTTCACGATCATGGGCCAGACGATCAAGACCTACGAACTCGACAAGTACGCGGACGTCGTGATCCGCCCGAACCTCGCGGCCATGGGCGGCAGCGACTTCAACCAGCGCAACGCGGCGATCCTGGCGGGCGAGGAAGCCGTCGCGCGCATCATGCCTGAACTGCAGCGCAAGCTCGCGGCAGCGCGCACCGGGACCGCCGCGACTGCCGCGACCGCCACATAAGGCAGCGCCAGGCGTCGACTGCCCCAAAACAAAAAACCCTGCCGCCTTTCGGTGACAGGGTTTTTTCGATCCGGCTGTCGGGGAACGCTCAGTTGTTGCCGTTCGCCGAATCGTCGCCAATCGTCGCGCGCACGCGCTGACGCAGATCTTCCGGCTTCATCGGGAACTCCGACTCGAGCCGGCGCGCGCCGGTGAAACGCTTTTCCCAGTAGCCGCTATCGAGATCGTCGACACGGATGGTGCTGCCCGTCGACGGCGAGTGCACGAACTTGTTGTCGCCGATGTAGATGCCGACGTGCGAGAACGTGCGGCGCATCGTGTTGAAGAACACGAGATCGCCCGGCTTGAGGTTGCTCATACTCACCTTCTCGCCGACGCGGCTCATCTCTTCCGCACGACGCGGCAGCGACATGCCGAGGGTGTCCTGGAACACGTAGCGCACGAAGCCGCTGCAGTCGAGGCCCGAATCCGGCGAATTGCCGCCCCAGCGATAGCGCACGCCGATCATGTTCAGCGCGCCGACGACCACGTCGCCCGCCTTGCCGGCCATGCCGGCGAGGAACGACTTCGCGCCGCCGCCCGACGACGGCTGCGCGCTGGTCTGCTGGAGGGAGGCATTCGACGCGTTCTGCGTCGAATTCGTGACATTCTGGTTAAAACTGCTGACTTCGTCGGCGAACGCGCCGGGTGCTGCTGCGAACAGGGCGCCGATGAACAGCCCGGCGATGGTGCGCGCGCATGCCTGGGTCAGGGATCGATGCTGCATTGGTCGATGGAATTTGCTTAAAAATCAGCTGATTGGCGGAAAATTTCGGTCGATACTAGCCAGCGCGTAATCGTTTGTCAAAACAAATTAATAAATACAATCGAGATGATCAGACCATTGGCGGCCTATCACGCTTTCCAGACCGCTTTCAACAGCTTTTGTGTGTAAGGATGTGACGGTCTGGTGAAGATGTCGGCCACCTCCCCCGACTCGACGACGGCCCCGCCCTGCATCACCGCGACGCGGTGCGCCATCGCCCCGATCACCTCCAGGTCATGGCTGATGAATACATAGCCGAGGTTGTATTTCTGTTGCAAATTCGCGAGCAGCTTGAGCACCTGCTGCTGAATCGACACGTCGAGCGCGGACGTCGGCTCGTCGAGGATCAGGATGCGCGGTTCCAGCACCAGCGCGCGCGCGATCGCGATCCGCTGGCGCTGCCCGCCCGAGAATTCGTGCGGATAACGGTGCAGCACCGTGCGGTCGAGGCCGACTTCGCGCAGCACCGCGAGCGACTTCGCGCGACGCGCATCGGGCGTCATGTCCGGGCGATGCAGTTCGAGCCCCTCGCCGACGATCCGCTCGATCGTGTGACGCGGGGAAAGCGAACTGAACGGATCCTGAAAGACCACCTGCATGTTCGAGCGCAGTGCGGTCTGTTCGCGGCCGCGATAGGTCGACAGCGCGCGTCCCTGGAATTCGATCGTGCCGCCGGCCGTCTTTTGCAGCCCGAGCAGCGCCATCGCGAGCGTCGACTTCCCGGATCCCGATTCACCGACGATGCCGAGCGTCTCGCCCTGCCGCACCGACACCGACACATCCGCGACGGCCGTCACGGGTACCGAGCCGAACCAGCCCGCGATGCCCGGCCGCTTGCGCGCGAACTGCACGCTCACGTGGCGGGCATCGAGCACGACGGGCGCAATCGGCATCACCGGCGCGACCGCGCGTTGCGGCCGGCTGTTCAGCAGCCGCTGCGTATACGGATGCTCGGGTTCCGCGAAGATCCGCTCGACCGGCCCGCTCTCGACGAGCCGGCCGCGCTCCATCACCGCGACGCGATCCGCGAAGTGCCGCACGAGATTCAGGTCGTGCGTGATCAGCAGGATCGCCATCCCGCGCGTTGCCGCTTCCTCGCGCTGCAACTCCAGCAGCAGATCGACGATCTGCGCGCGGATCGTCACGTCGAGCGCGGTGGTCGGCTCGTCGGCCAGCAGCAGGCGCGGCCGGCAGGCGAGCGCCATCGCGATCATCGCGCGCTGTCGCTGGCCGCCCGACAACTGGTGCGGATAGCTGTCGACACGCTTCTCCGGCTCCGCGATGCCCGTGCGTGCAAGCAGAGCGATCGCGCGCTTGCGCGCCTCGACCGCCGATACGCCGTCGTGCAGCACGATCGTCTCGCCGATCTGCACGCCGATCGTATACAGCGGGTTGAGCGCCGTCATCGGTTCCTGGAAGATCATCGCGATGTCCGAGCCGCGCAGCCCGCGCATCTCGCGCTCGCTCTTGCCAGCCAGGTCCTGCCCCGCGAAGCGGATCGCGCCGCTCACGTCGGCGTCGCGCAGCAGCCGCAGGATCGACAGCGCGGTCACGCTCTTGCCGGAGCCCGATTCGCCGACCAGCGCGACACGTTCGCCGCGGCCGATCTCGAGCGTCACGTCGTCCACCGCGACCGTGTCGCCGAAGCGCACATGCAGATGCTCGAGCGCCAGCAGCGGCTCATGCTGCGTCGATACGACCGGTTCGCTCATCGCTGGCCTCCCGCCGCGCGCACCGAATCGGCGATCCGCGTATCGAGTGCGTTGCGCAGCGCGTCGCCCATGAAGGTCAGCAGCAGCAGCGTCGTGACCAGCACCCCGAAGGTCGACAACGAGATCCACCATGCGTCGAGGTTGCCTTTGCCCTGCGCGAGCAGCTCGCCGAGGCTCGGGGTCGGCGGCGGCACGCCGAGCCCGAGGAAATCGAGGCTCGTGAGCGCGAGGATCGAGCCGCTCATCCGGAACGGCAGGAACGTGATCACCGGCGTGAGGCTGTTCGGCAGCACATGGCGCCAGATGATCTGCCAGTTCGTGAGCCCCATCGCGCGCGCCGCGCGCACGTAGTCCTGCGTGCGGTTGCGCAGGAATTCGGCGCGCACGTAGTCGGCGAGCCCGATCCAGCCGAACAGCGACAGCAGCACGATCAGCAGCAGGAAACTCGGCTCGAAGATCGACGCGAAGATGATCAGCAGGTACAGCTCGGGCAGCGAACTCCAGATCTCGATCAGGCGCTGCCCGACGATGTCGATGCGCCCGCCGAAGAAGCCCTGCACGGCGCCCGCGGCGATCCCGAGCAGCGTGCCGATCACGGTCAGGATCAGCCCGAACTCGACCGACACGCGGAACCCGTACACGAGCCGGGCGAGCAGGTCGCGCCCCTGCGCGTCGGTGCCGAGCCAGTTCGCGCGCGACGGCGGCGCGGGGTTCGGCACGTCCGAGAAGTAGTTCAGCGTGTCGTAGTAATAACGGTTCGGCGGGTAGACGACGAAGTTGCCGGGCGCCTCGAGCCGCTTGCGCACGTACGGATCGAGATAGTCGGCCGGTGTCGGGAAATCGCCGCCGAAGGTCGTCTCCGGATACGCATGGAACAGCGGGAAATAATACTGGCCGTCGTAGCGCACGACGAGCGGCTTGTCGTTCGACCAAAGCGGCGCCGCGAGGCTCGCGGCGAACGCGACGACGAAGATCACGAAGCTCCAGTAGCCGAGGCGCTGCTGCCTGAAGCGCTGCCATACGCGGCGCGCGGGAGACGGCGACACGCGGGCGCGCGCCGCGTCGACGCGGGACGACACGACGGCCCGGTTCATCGCGCACCTCGCCCGGTGACGCCGGGCATGCAGACGGACGGTTTCATGTCAGCGCTCCAGGGTGTCGAATTGAATGCGCGGATCGACCCACACATAGCAGAGATCGGAGATCAGCTTGGTCGCAAGGCCGATCAGCGTGAACAGGTACAGCGTGCCGAGCACGACCGGATAGTCGCGCCGCACGACCGATTCGTACGACAGCAGCCCGAGGCCGTCGAGCGAGAACAGCGTCTCGATCAGCAGGCTGCCCGTGAAGAACGCGCCGATGAACGCGGCCGGGAAGCCGACGATCAGCGGCAGCATCGCGTTGCGGAACACGTGCTTCCACAGCACGTTGCGCTCGGAGAGCCCCTTCGCGCGCGCGGTCAGCACGTATTGCCGGCGGATCTGGTCGAGGAACGCATTCTTCGTGAGCATCGTGACGACCGCGAAGCTGCCGACGACCGACGCCGTGATCGGCAGCGCGATGTGCCACAGGTAGTCGAGCACCTTGCCGACGAGCGACAGCTGGGCGAAGTTGTCCGATGTGAGCCCGCGCAACGGGAAAAGCTGCCAGAACGAGCCGCCGCCGAACAGCACGAGCAGCAGCACGCCGAGCACGAAGCCCGGAATCGCATAACCGACGAGCACGACAAGGCTCGTCGCGACGTCGAACGGCGAACCGTTGCGCACGGCCTTCGCGATGCCGAGCGGCACCGAGATCAGGTACGTGAGGAAGAACGTCCACAGCCCGATGCTGATCGACACGGGCAGCTTCTGCACGACCAGCGACCACACGCTCTGGTGGCGGAAATAGCTGTCGCCGAGATCGAAGCGCGCGAAACGCTTCAGCATCAGCCAGTAGCGTTCGAGCGGCGGTTTGTCGAAACCGTACAGCGCCTTGAGCTGCGCGAGCTGCTGCGCGTCGACGCCGGTGTGCGCGCGCATCCCGAACGGCACCGCGCCCTGCTCCGTCGCGCCCTTGCGCAGTTCCTGCACGGCCTGCTCGACGGGGCCGCCCGGCACGAACTGGATCACCGCGAACGTGAGCGTCAGCACGCCGATGAGCGTCGGGATCATCAGCAGCAGGCGTTTGAGGATGTAGCTCCACATAGGTGTCGACTCGTGATCTGTGGCCGGTTGAACGAAGGCCGGCGCGGCTCAGTGATCGGGCTTCGCCCACCACGTCGACACGACCCAGCCCTCGGCCGAATAGTACAGCGGCAACGTCTGAGGATAGGCAAGCGTGCGCTTGTACGCGATCCGGTGCGTCGTGCTGTACCACTGCGGGACCGTGTAGTAGCCGTGCATCAGCACGCGGTCGAGCGCGTGTGTCGCGTCGAGCAGGTCTTCGCGCGTCTGCGCGGTACCGAGCGCATGCAGCAACGCGTCGACTGCCGGCGACTTCAGCCCGATGACGTTGTCGGAGCCCGGCTCGTCGGCGAACTTGCTGGCATACCGCGAGTATTGCTCGGCGCCCGGCACCTGTACGCCCGGCAAGCGGATCGGCGTCATATCGTAGTCGAATGCGTCGAGACGCTTTTGCAGCAGCGCGAAATCGGCCGTCCGAAAGCGTACCTCGATGCCGAGCTTCGCCAGATTGCGCTGGTAGGCTGCCACGATCCCCTTGAAGGGGGACCCTGCATCGTCCAGGATCTCGAACGTGAAAGACTCGCCTTGCGCATTGCGCAACGCGCCGTCGCGATAAGTCCAGCCCGCCTGCGCAAGCAGCGCCCGCGCCTTCAGCAGGTTCGCGCGCAGCGAATTCGGCGGGTTCGTGTTCGGTTGCACGACCATCGGGCCGAATACGGCCGGGTCAAGCTGCGCGCGCAGCGGTTCGAGCAGCTTCAGCTCACCCGGCCCCGGCAGACCGGTGGCCTGCAGGTCGGTGTCAGCGAAATAGCTGTCGAGGCGCGTATAGGCGCCATAGAACAGTTGGCGATTCAACCATTCGAAGTCGAGCGCAAGGTCAAGCGCCTGGCGCACACGCACATCGCGAAACAGCGGCCTGCGCAGGTTCATGAAGAATCCCTGCATGCCCGCGCCGTTGTGTTGACGGAATTCGCGCTTGATCAACTCGCCGCTGTCGAAGCGCTTGCCGACATCCTGCCGTATCCAGTTGCGCGCGATGTTCTCGACAAGTACGTCATATTCACCTGCCTTGAATCCCTCGAGGCGAGCAACGCCCTCTCCGTACAGCTTGTAGACGATCCGCTCGAAGTTGTTGGTGCCCACTCGCACCGGCAGGTCGGCCCCCCAGTACGCCGGGTTACGCCGGTATGTAATGTTGCGGCCGTTGTCGTAGCGCTCGATCAGGTACGGCCCGCTGCCGATCGGCTGCTCGAACGCGAGCTGGTCGAACGGGATGCGCGAGCCGTCCGTGCGCAATCCCCACTTGCGCGAGAACACGGGCACGCCGCCGGCGATCAGCGGCAACTCGCGGTTACTCCGGCGGAATTCGAAACGCACCGTGGCCGGGTCGACGATCGCCGCGCGCGCGATGTCGCCGAAGTACGCAGCGAACTGCGGCGCGGCCAGCTTGCTCTTCAGTGTGTCGAATGAATGCTTGACGTCGTCGGCCGTGACCGCGTCGCCATTGGAAAAGCGTGCACGCGGATTCAGGTGGAACCTGACCGAACGGCGATCCGGCGCGATGTCGATGTCGTCGGCAAGCAGCCCGTACGCGGACGCCGGCTCGTCCGAGCTGCCGGTCGCGAGGCTCTCGAACAGCATGTCGATGCCCGGCGCGGGGTTGCCGCGCATCGTGAACGGGTTGAACTTGTCGAACGACGTCAGCCGGTTCGGGTTCGCGAGCACAAGCGTGCCGCCCTTCGGCGCATCGGGGTTGACGTAGTCGAAATGCGTGAAGCCCGGCGGATACTTCGGCTCGCCGTACTGCGCAATGGCGTAGGCCGCGTGCGCGGCGCTCGCGGCAAGCACGGCCTGCATCAGCAGCGCCGCCGCCGCGCGGCCGGCAACCCGCACCGCGCCGGAACGGGCGCGCGCGGCGGCGGCCCGGGGCGAACCCTTCGTCATAAAGTCCTGTCGATCGATTGAGGGTGGCAACGTCCGCGCATTCTACCCATTCGGATCGGTCTGACACCATTCGGCATTTGCCCATGTTTTCGGCCCAAGCCGGAAACACAAGCAAAAACCCCACGCTCTTCGACAGGCGTGGGGTTCGTCGGCAGCCGGAACCGCCCCGGCGGCGGCGCGCCTGCAGATCAACGCCAGCCGTTGTGGCGGCCGCGATCGTGATCCCAGTGGCCGCGGTCGTCCCAGTCGCGATGGTGGCGGTACCACTCGTCGCGGCCCCAGTAGCGACGGCCGTCCCAGTAACGGTCGCCATGCCAGCCGATCACGATGGTCGGCGCAGGCGCCGCGTACACGGGCGCGCCATACACCGGCGCAGGCTGATAGACGACCGGCGGCGGAGGCGGCGGCGCATATACAGGTGCGGGCGCGACGTAGACCGGTGCCGGAACGCCGAGATTGATCCCGACATTGACTCCCGCCATTGCTGCGCCCGACACGAGCAAGGCCGTCATACCGGTCAGGAGCGAGGCAATACGCAAGGTCTTCATGGATTCCTCTTCTGGTTGTTTCGTGGGTGATTGGACTATAGCGGCATGCAACGCGCGCGCATATTTCAAGTTTGTAAGAACTGATGCGCGGCATCGCAACCGGGAAGCCTGCGCTAACGTCTTGTAATATTCACACCCCGTGCCGCATCGGTGCGGCCCGCGCGGCGGCGCAAACGCGCCGCGCGCGGACGGGCAATAAAAAAGAGCGGCACATGGCGTGCCGCTCTTCTTGTTTCGGGAACCGCCGCCGCGTTACCGCGACATCATGTTCATGCTGACGTTGTGCATCACCCACAGCGTGCCGACGATCAGGATTGCCGCGGTCAGCACCGTGTAGCTGAACGCCATCACGTTCCAGCGCTGGCTCGACGAGCCGTTCATGTGCAGGAAGTACACGAGGTGCACGACGATCTGCACGAACGCGAGCACGGCCAGCGCGATCAGCGACGCGTGCGGCGACAGCACGCCGCCCATCACGAGGCCGAACGACGCGGCCGTGAGCAGCACCGACAGGATGAAGCCGGCGACATAGCCGCCGACGCTGCCGTGCCCTTCTTCGAGTTGAGACGAATGCGAATGGGCCATTTAGATCACGCTCGCGAGATAGACAAAGGAAAACACGCAGATCCACACGATGTCGAGGAAGTGCCAGAAGAGGCTCAGGCACGTCAGGCGTCGCAGGTCGCGATCGGTCAGGTCGCCGCCGCGAAACACGATCTGCCCGGCGAGCACGATCATCCACAGCAGCCCGGCCGTCACGTGCAGCCCGTGCGTGCCGACCAGCGTGAAGAACGCCGACAGGAACGCGCTGCGCTGCGGGCCCGCGCCTTGCGCGATCAGATGGGAGAACTCGCGCAGTTCCATCACGAGAAACGCCGCGCCGAGCACGAACGTCACCGCGAGCCACGCGAGCAGCGCGCCGCGCCGCTGCTTGTACGCGGCGAGCATCGCGAACCCGTACGTGATGCTCGACAACAGCAGCGCGGCGGTTTCCACCGCGACGCCCGGAATGTCGAACAGGTCCTTCGCGGTCGGCCCGCCCGCATACTGCTGGCCGAGCACCGCGAACGTCGCGAACAGCGCGGCAAAGATCACGCAGTCGGTCATCAGGTACAGCCAGAACCCGAACACCGAATGCGACGGCGGATGGTCGTCGTGCTCGAGCAGGGTTGCGCTCAAGGTTTTCTGCAACATCAGTTGGCCTCCAGTTCCACGTCGTCGACGCGCGCGGTCACGCGCTGCGTCGGCTGCTTGTCTTCGGTCTTGCGCACCGTCGACGCCGGGATGTAATAACCGTCGTTATCGCGCGAGCTGTAGATCACGAGCGTCGCGACGATCCCGACGAGCCCGCCGATCGCCATCCACCAGATGTGCCACACCAGCGCGAAGCCGAGCACCAGGCTGAAGACACCGACGAACAGGCCTGCGCTCGTGTTCGACGGCATGTGGATGTCGCGGTACGCCGCGCGCTTGCCCTGCCCTTCGCCGCGAGCCTTCATGTCCGCATACGCGTCGAGCGTGCGCACTTGCGGGATCACCGCGAAGTTGTAGTCGGCCGGCGGCGACGAGGTCGCCCACTCCAGCGTGCGGCCGCCCCACGGATCGCCCGTCGTGTCGCGGTATGCCGGCAGGTTGCGGTTGCGGATGCTGACCACCAGTTGCAGCAACTGGCACGCAATGCCGACCGCGATCAGCACGGCGCCGAATGCGGCGACCAGCAGCCACGTGTGCCAGGCCGGGTTGTCGTAGTGGTTGAGCCGGCGCGTCATGCCCATGAAGCCGAGCACGTAGAGCGGCACGAACGCGACGTAGAAGCCGACCTGCCAGAACCAGAACGCAGCCTTGCCGAGCTTCTCGTTCAGCTTGAAGCCGAACGCCTTCGGGAACCAGTAGTTGAAGCCCGCGAGATAACCGAACAGCACGCCGCCGATGATCACGTTGTGGAAGTGCGCGATCAGGAACAGGCTGTTGTGCAGCACGAAGTCCGCACCCGGGATCGCCATCATCACGCCGGTCATGCCGCCGATCGTGAACGTGACCATGAAGCCGATCGTCCACAGCACGGGCGTCGTGAATTCGATCCGGCCGCGATACATCGTGAACAGCCAGTTGAACACCTTCACGCCGGTCGGGATCGCGATGATCATCGTCATGATGCCGAAGAACGCGTTCACGTTCGCACCCGAGCCCATCGTGAAGAAGTGGTGCAGCCACACGAGGAACGACAGCACCATGATCGCGCAAGTCGCGTACACCATCGTCTTGTAGCCGAACAGCGGCTTCTTCGCGAACGTCGCGATGACTTCCGAGAAGATCCCGAACGCCGGCAGGATCAGGATGTACACCTCCGGATGGCCCCACGCCCAGATCAGGTTCAGGTACAGCATCGCGTTGCCGCCGGCTTCGTTCGTGAAGAAGTGCATGCCGAGGTAACGGTCGAGGCCGAGCAGCGCGAGCGTCGCGGTCAGGATCGGGAACGACGCCATGATCAGCACGTTCGTGCAGAGCGCGGTCCACGTGAACACCGGCATCTTCATCAGCGTCATGCCCGGCGCGCGCATCTTGATGATCGTCACGAAGAAGTTCACGCCCGTCAGCAGCGTGCCGACGCCCGATATCTGCAGCGCCCACAGGTAGTAGTCGACCCCTACCCCCGGACTGAACTGCAGCTCCGACAGCGGCGGATACGCGAGCCAGCCCGTCTGCGCGAATTCGCCGATCACGAGCGACACGTTGATCAGGATCGCGCTGACGGCCGTCATCCAGAAGGAGAGCGAGTTGATGAACGGGAACGCGACGTCGCGCGCGCCGATCTGCAGCGGCACGACCAGGTTCATCAGGCCGACCATGAACACCATCGCCATGAAGAAGATCATGATCACGCCGTGTGCCGTGAAGACCTGGTCATAGTGGTGCGGCGGCAGGTAGCCGGGCCCGTTGTACGCGAGCGCGAGCTGCATGCGCATCATGATTGCGTCGGCGAAGCCGCGCAGCAGCATGATCAGCGCGACGATGATGTACATCACGCCGAGTCTCTTGTGGTCGACCGTGGTCAGCCATTCCGTCCACAGCCATTTCCACCGGCCGGTGATCGTCAGCGCGGCGAGAATGCCCAGCACGACCAGCCCCATGAAGGCGCCTGCCCCCATGATGATGGGCTGATCGAACGGGATCGCCGAAAGTGTGAGTTTGCCGAACATGCGTTACCCCTTCGTGCCGCAGGCGGCGTCCTTCAGGTCGAGGACGTGGCCATCGTTGTATTTCGCGATGATGTTGTGGAAGAGCCGCGGATCGACCGACGAGAAGTAGCGCACCGGCGCCTTCTCGCTCGGCTGCGCGACGGTGCCGTACACGGTCGCGTCGAGCCGGTCGGGCGAGGCCTTCACCTTCTGCACCCATGCATCGAACTGTTCGCGCGGCTCGGCGAGCGTGCGGAACTTCATGTCGGAGAAGCCGCGGCCGCTGAAGTTGGCGGACGTGCCCGCGTAGTTGCCGGGTTCGTCGGCGATCAGGTGCAGGCGCGTCTGCATGCCGGCCATCGCGTAGACCTGGCCGCCGAGCTGCGGAATGAAGAACGAGTTCATCACCGAATCCGACGTGATGCGGAAGTTCACCGGCGTGCCGACCGGAATCGCGAGCTGGTTCACCGACGCGATGCCGAGTTCCGGATAGATGAACAGCCACTTCCAGTCGAGCGCGACGACCTCGACATCGATCGGCTTCACCGACGACTCGAGCGGCTTGTATGGGTCGAGCTCGTGCGTGGTCTTCCACGTGAGCACGCCGAGGAACAGGATGATCAGCGTCGGCACCGTCCAGATCACGACCTCGATCGCGGTCGAGTGCGACCAGTTCGGCGCGTAGGCGGCGCTGCGGTTCGATGCGCGGTAACGCCACGCGAACCACAGCGTGAGCAGGATCACCGGCACGACGACGATCAGCATCGCCCAGGTGGACGTCGCGATCAGCGCTTTCTCGGCGGCGCCGATGCTGCCTTTCGGATTCAGCACGTCGAGGTTGCAGCCGGACAAACTCAAGGTCACGGCGAGCGGCAGCAGTCTCGACGCGCCTTTCAAAGCCTTTCTTTTCATTACACAGCCTGGTTGTCTATGAATCCATCCACGCCCGATGCGCATTCGATCCACGAAAGTGGCGGCATCTTACGGCGACTGGATTTGCTGAAAATCAACAAATGCGGCAAATGACCATTGCAGAATTTGCTGTGTGTCAGATTGTCGCGGGGCTGCGACGCATGCGCGCAAGCAGCACCCTGCACACATGTGTCGCGGCGATCAGCCGTGCGCCGATGCCACGAACGAAGACCGTGCCGGCGTCGTGCCCTCCGCGTCCGGCACCTTCGATTGGCCGGCCTCGTCGATCAGACGCGCGACCGTCGGATCGATCGCGTCGGTGAACGGCTTCGGATCGATGCCGACCGCCAGCACGACCAGCGCGAGCGACGCGAACATCACGATCTCGCGCCGGTTCAGGTCGGCGAGCTTCGCGATCCGCTGGCTCGCGACCTTGCCGAACACGACGCGCTTGAGCATCCACAGCGTGTACGACGCGCTGAGGATCAGCGTCAGTGCCGCGATCGCGCCGATCCAGAAGTTGAAGCGGATCGCACCCATGATGACCATGAACTCGCCGACGAAGCCCGACGTGCCCGGCAGGCCGACGTTGGCCATCGCGAACAGCACCGTGAAGGTCGCGAAACGCGGCATCACGCCGGCGACGCCGCCGTACTCCGCGATCGCGCGCGTGTTCGTGCGGTCGACGAGCACGTTCACGCACAGCAGCATCGCGCCCGCGACGAAGCCGTACGACACGAGCTGCACGATCGCGCCTTCGACGCCGATCCGGTTGAACAGGAACAGCCCGAGCGTGACGATGCCCATGTGCGCGACCGTCGAATACGCGAGCAGCTTGCCGAGATCGGTCTGGGCGAGCGCGATCAGGCTCGCGTAGACGATCGCGAACAGCGACAGCGCGATCACGGCCGGCGCGAAGAAGTGGCTCGCGTCGGGCGTGACCGGCAGCGCGAAGCGCAGGAACCCGTAGCCGCCGAGCTTGAGCATCGCGAGCATCAGCGCCGCGCCCGTCGGGCCGTCGGTGTAGACGTCGCTCAGCCACGTGTGGACCGGCCACATCGGCACCTTGACCGCGAAGGCGGCGAAGAAGCCGAGGAACACCAGCAACTGCGGCGCGAAGCCGAGCTGCAGCGTGCGCCACACGGCCATGTCGAACGTGTGCGACTGCGCGTACAGGTACAGCATCGCCATCAGCAGCAACAGCGAGCCGGCGAACGAGATGAAGAAGAACTTCACGGCCGCGTACACGCGACGCTCGCGCCCCCACGTGCCGATCAGCAGGTAAAGCGGGATCAGCGTCGCCTCGAAGAAGATGAAGAACAGCAGCCCGTCCTGCGCGACGAACACGCCGACCATCAGCCCTGACAGGATCAGGAACGACGCGTAGTACTGCGCGACGCGCACCGTCACCGACTCCCACGATGCCACGACCACCACGAGCGTCGTGAACGCGGTCAGTACGACGAGCCACAGCGACGCGCCGTCGATGCCGACCCGCCATCCGGAATTGAATGCCGCCAGCCAGTTGCGGCTCTCGACGAACTGCATCGCGGACGAGTGTGCGTCGAAACCGGCGACCAGCGGAACGACGGCCGCAAGCCCCACCAGCGCGCCGGCGAGCGCGATCAGCCGCGTTCGACGTGGATGATGGTCGGAACCGGCGCGCAGCAGGCACGCGCCGAACAGGATCGGAGCCCAGATGGCCAGGCTCAGGAAGGGGAAATCATGCATGTCAGTAAAGCCCTGAGAGTGCCGCGCGCTGGATCGGGGACAGGCGCAACGAAAGGAACGAAATAGACTTGAAAGGTATATTTCGTGGATCACCGGTGTCGGGCAAATGTAAAGCGGCATCATGGAAAAGCTTGATGCCGCTCAAACGCGATCGGGTTAACCAGCATAAAACGATTGATTATTTTCTGCAGCGCAGCAAGCGTGCGCTGCAAGAACCTGCGCCAAATCGTTGATTTTCTTGTATTTATTTGTGCGAAGCTGCAACGGCAATGCACTCGATCATGGCCGGGATACGGCATTTTCGAGACGAGGAGTCGTCAGCGTATCCGGCAGATTGCGCTTGGTGAAATTCATCGCATCAAAATTCGGGCCGCGTTTTCTTACATCTATATTTTCATTTTTATTACGCATTGGCCGGACGGAAGGTTACTTTCGCCGCATTTCATTCCCGGCTGCGCCGGTTGCCGCGCGATCGTCTGCGCGGCGCCTGCGCAGTCAACTCCGCCGCAGCAACACGACGAAGAACAGGCTGCCGAACATCGCGGTCACGATCCCGATCGGCAGATCCTCCGGCGCCGCGAGCGTGCGGGCGGCCACATCGGCCCATACGAGCAGGATCGCGCCGGTCAGCGCGGCAACCGGCAGCAGCCTGCCGTGCTCGGCGCCGACGACGCGGCGGCACAGATGCGGCGTCACGAGCCCGACGAAGCCGATCGCCCCGCTCACCGCCACCATCGCACCGGTCGCGAACGACGCGACGACGAACACCTCGCGCCGCATCCGCGCGCTCGGCACCCCGAGCGCGGCCGCGGCCACGTCGCCCGACATCAGCGCATTCAGTTCGCGGCGCCTTGCAATCAGCGCGCCGCCGGCAAGCACCGCGCATAGGGCCGGCACCGGCAGCAGATCCCAGCGCGCGAGCCCGACGCCGCCGAGCATCCAGAACAGCACCGACGACGCGGCGCGCTGATCGCCGAGATACAGCAGCAGGTTGCCGAACGCGGCCATCATGAACGACACCGATACGCCCGCGAGCAGCAGCCGGTCCGATTCGAGCCGGCCGCGCCGGTAAGCGAGCGCCACGACGCAGGCCGTCGCCGCGAGCGCGCCCGCGAAGGCGGCAGCCGACAGCGTGAACGGACCGAACGCGGCGCCGAAGCCGAGCGTCGCGGCGACGGCGCCGAGCATCGCGCCCGCGCTCACGCCGAGCAGGTGCGGATCGGCCAGGCGGTTCGCGGTCGCCGCCTGCAACGCGACGCCGACCGCTGCCAGCGTCGCGCCGACGATCGCGGCGAGCAGCGCGCGCGGCATCCGGATCAGCCAGACGATGCTGTCGTCGCCGAGGTTCCCGCCGGGCTGCGCATCGAGCGGCGCCGCATGGCCGAACGCGGCCGCGACGTGCGCGACGACGATCCGCGCAACCTGTGCCGGCGCGATCGACGCTGCCCCGAACGCGGCCGACAGCACGACCGACACCGCCAGCAGCACGGCGAGCAGCGGCAGCGCGATGCCCGCGCGCAGCCGCGCGGCCCGGACCGGCGCGCTCATCGCGGCGCGCGCGCGAACGCGGCCGGATACAGTGCGCGCGCCAGCGTCTCGACGGCCGCGACGTTCTCGGGGCCCGGCGTCGCCGCATCGTAGGGAATCACGATGAAGCGCCGGTCGCGAATCGCGGCCACGCGCGCCAGCGCCGGCTGGCTCATGAGGAAGCGCATCTTCTGCGCGGCCGTCACGGCCGAATAGTCGACGATCACGATCACCTGCGGATCGCGCGCCACCACGCTTTCCCAGCTCACCTGCGTCCAGCTGCGCGGCAGGTCGGCCATCACGTTGCGCGCGCCGGCCGCCGTCAGCAGCGCGGTCGGCATCGCGAGCGCGCCGGCCGTCATCGGCTTGTCGGTGCCGCTGTCGTAGACGAACACCCGCGGCGGCGGCCCGGCGGTGGCGACCGTGCGCGCGACCGCCGCGAGACGCGCGCGCATCGCGGCCACGACCTGCGCGGCGCGCGCGTCGACGCCAAAGATCCGGCCGAGATTGTTCAGGTCGCGGAACACGTCGTCGAACGACGCGGCCGCCTGCTTCATCACGTGCGAGCACGATTCGGTCAGCTCGTACGTCCGGATGCCGAACGGCGCGAGGGTCGCCGGCGTCACCGGGCCGCCGACATGCATCCCGTAGTTCCAGCCCGCGAGATAGAAGTCGGCACGCGCGGCCGCCAGCACCTCGAGCGACGGATACTGGCTCGCCAGTTCGGGCACGCCGCGCAGCGCGTCGCGCACGCGCGCGGTGCCCGTCTTCCAGCCGCCGATGCCGGTGTAGCCGACGAGCCGGTCCTTCAGGCCGAGCACGAGCATCATCTCGGTCAGGTTCACGTCGTTGCTCACCGCGCGCGTCGGCGCGCGGTCGAACGTCACGTCGCGATCGCAACTGCGCACGGTGACGGGATAGGCGCTGGCGTGCGCGGCGGCGCAGCCCAGCGCGACGGCGGCGAACAGGCGCCGCAGGACGGGGATCGGCATGTGGGTCATTCCGGATGAAGCGGCGTGATGCGCGGCCGGCCCGTGACCGGATGGCGATCGACGAGCGCGACGACGCCGAACACGTCGCGCAGCAGCGCTTCGGTCAGCACGTCGGCCGGCGCGCCCGATGCGACGACCCTGCCGTGCGCGAGCACGTGGAGCCGGTCGCAATACGCGGCCGCGAGATTGAGATCGTGAATCGTGGCGAGCGTCGCGATGCCGAGGCGCCGCACGCGCGCGAGCAGTTCGAGCTGATGGCGCAGGTCGAGATGGTTGGTCGGTTCGTCAAGCAGCAGCAGTTCGGGCTGCTGCGCGAGCGCGCGAGCCAGCAACGCGCGTTGCTTCTCGCCGCCCGACAGCGACGCGAACGGCTGCGCGCGCCGCGCCAGCAAGCCGACGTCGTGCAGCGCGCGCTCGACGATTCGCGCGTCGTCCGCCGTCTCCGCGTCGAACGGCCGCTGGTGCGGCGTGCGCCCCATGCCGACCAGTTCGTCGACCGTCAGCCCGAAATCGTCGGGCGTCTCCTGCTGCAGCACCGCGATGCGCTGCGCGACCGCGCGCGGCCGCATGCGCCACACGTCCTGCGCGTCGAGCGCGACACGGCCCGCATCGGGCCGTGCGTAACGGAACACGCAGCGCAGCAGGCTCGTCTTGCCGCTGCCGTTCGGGCCGACCAGCCCGACGAACTCGCCCGCGCCGACCGCAAGCGACACCGTGTCGAGCACGGTCGGCACGCCGGCAGGCGACCAGCTCACGCGATCGATCGACAGCATCGGTGTCGGCGTGCGCACCGTCATTGCTAGAAGCGCATCGTCGCGACGAGCTCCGCCGAGCGCGACGGGCCGAGCAGCCATTGCTCGCCGCCGTTCGACGTCGTCACCGCGTACGTGCGGTTCGCGAGATTGCGCAGGTACAGCGCGAGATCGACGCGCGGCGTCGCACGCCACAGCAGCGACGCGTCGAACACTGTATACGACGGGATCGACACGCGGTTCGCGTCGTCGCCGTACGTCGCGCCGACGTAACGCATGCCCGCGTTCGCCTGCCAGCGCTCGGCAAACGCCCAGCCGAGCCACAGGTTCGCCGTCTGCTGCGGCACGTTGGCCGGCGCATTGCCGGCGCGCGACACCGTCGCGCCGCCGACCTTCTGGTCGTACGCGTCGTAGCGCGCGCGCAGCAGCGCGACGTTCGCGTCGATCGTCCAGCCGTGCGGCAGCCGCGCGCCGCCCGTCAGCTCGATGCCGCGCGACGATTGCCGGCCGACCTGCCGGCGCAGCGCGGGGTTGAACGGATCGGCGCTGAGCAGGTTGCGCTTCGTGATGTCGTACGCCGCGAAGGTCCAGTACGCGCGGCCGTCGAGCAGCGTCTGCTTGACGCCGGCCTCCCACTGTTCGCCGGTTGCGAGCCGGTAGTTCGCCTGCGACGCGGACAGCGTCAACAGCGAGCCGAGGCCCTCCGCGCCCGTCGTGTACTGCGCATAGGCGCTGAGCGTCGGCGCGACTTCGAACACGAAGCCCGTGCGCCAGCCGACGTTCGCGAAACGCTTGTCGAAGCCGGCGCCGCTCGCCGCCTGCTCGCGGCTGAATGCAATGTGGTCGTAGCGCAGGCCGCTCACCCATGCGAGCCGCGGCAGCACGTCGAGCCGGTTCTCCGCGAACACCGCGGCCTGCCGCGCCCGTGTGCTGAATTGCGGCACCGTCGGATCGGGGCTCGCGAACGAGCCGGGATCGAAGCCGTGCGCGGGAACCGTCGATTCGCCGCCGTACGGCGAATTGTTGGTGCCGCTGAACGTGATCTGGCTGAATTCCGTGCCGACGACGAAGCGGTTCGCGCGGCCGAACAGCGTGCCGTCGAAGCGTGCGCTCAGCCGATCGCCGATCTGCCGCTGGTGATGGCCGATGTCCAGATAGTCGCCGCGCGTGACGAGGCCCGTCGCGGCGTCGAGCGCGTACGATTCGGCATTGCGCCAGTGGCGGTTCGACGTCAGGTAGTAGAGCTGGTTGTCGATCGTCACGCCGGCCGTCGGCCGGTAGCGGGCCGACAGGCGCGTCCACTGGTCGTAGTAGGCAATCGTCGCATCGCCGACGTCGTAGTTGAGCTTGCGCAGCGACGGACCGAGCACGCCGTTCGGTGCCGGCACGCCATAGTAGGTCGCCGGCATCTGGCGGCCGTAGTCGAAGTCGAGCGTCAGCGTGAGCTTCGCGCTCGCGTCGAACTTCAGCGCGCCGCCGACGGCCGTCGTATGCGTATCGGCCCGCTCGGCGAGACCGTTCGCGCGCGCATCGCTCGCGTAGAAGCGGTAGGACAGCCTCGGGCCGAGCGCGCCCGTCGTATCGAACGCGACGCGCTTGCCGCCGCCGGTGTCGACGCCCGTCTGCAGCGTCGTCTCGCGGACGGGCTGCGGCCGCTTCGGCACCACGTTGACGACGCCGCCGATCGCGCCCTCGCCATACAGCACCGACGCCGGGCCGCGCAGCACCTCGATGCGCTCGACCGACCACGTGTCGAACGGAAAGGTGATCGTGCCCGCGGCGGGAAGGAGTCGTACGCCGTCGAGCAGCGTCATCACCGATTCCTGGCCGCTGAAGCCGCGCACGCTGAGCGCAGTGCCGCCGTTGCCGGGCGCGGCCGCGCTCGAAAAGCCGGTCGCGCGGGTCACCGCGTCGAGCACCGTGCGATCGCCGCGTGTCGCGATCGCCTCTGCCGTGACCGACTCGACGCTCGCCGGGGTGTCGAGACTCGCGAGCCCGAGCCGCGAACCGGTGTCGAGCACGCGCGACAGCGGATCGAGCGGCGCCCCTTGCGCGGTGACGTCGATCGTCGGCAGCGCGTGCGGCGCGGCATCGGCTGCCGCGGCCTGCGCTGCAAGCGCGCCGGAAGTGGTCATCGCGCAGGTCAGCATCGTCGTGCAACCCCGCCGCGTGTGAGCCAGCCACGCCCCGCGTCGGCGCGGCGGGCTGCGTCGACGCGCCGGTGATGGTGTTGTTCTCGTCACTTCGTATCGGTCTTCGTGTGGTCTCGCCGCGCGCGAAACCACGCATCGGCAGCTGGCGCGCCGGTCGGCGACGCAATCTTCCGATGATACATTATATCGTCACCAACTGTCAGGCAATTGTCAGCCGGACGGCACCGGCGAGCCCATGAGCAAAGGAGCGGCTGCGGGACGCAAATGGAGGACGAGTGAAGAAGCTTGGCCCATGCGGCCAGCCGGAAAAAGAAAAGCCCCGCAAGTCCGAGAACTTGCGGGGCTTATTCCGCCATTTCTGGCGGAGACGGAGTAATTTGGCGGAGAGAGAGTCCCACATTGTGAAATCCAACAACCTCCAGTGAGTTCCAAAAATCCTTTGGTATCAAGCAGCTAACGATGTTTCGGGGCAGCTTTCAGTCCGCAAACATCCGCGCAAAACCAAGGGAAGCCAGGAACCATTTGATAGTCAATCTGTAAGTCTAGGAGGTTGGTATGCGGATTCTCAATAGGCTCACCGCCGTACAAGTCACGCGCACAAAAAAACCGGGCTTCTATTGCGACGGCGGTGGACTATACCTGCAAGTTACCAGAACGCAAGCAAAGTCGTGGTTGTTCCGTTACATGCGGGGCGGAATATCTCGCGGAATGGGACTGGGGCCTGTTCATACGGTATCGCTGGCCGAAGCCCGTATCAAGGCGCAAGACGTACGGCGAATGCTACTAAACGGTATTGATCCTCTCGAAGCAAAGAGGGCGACACGCCAACAAGAGCGGCGCGAGCGTATGAAATCGCTACCGTTCCGCGATTGCGCCAGCCAGTACATCGAAGCCCATCGCCAATCATGGAAGAACAGCAAGCATGCAGCTCAGTGGGAAAGCACGCTTACGACCTACGCGTACCCCATATTCGGCGACATGCTCGTTTCCGAAATTGACACCGACGAAGTCGTGCAGGCGCTCGAGCCGATCTGGGCCACCAAAACCGAAACAGCAACTCGTCTTCGTGGACGAATCGAAGCCATTCTCGCCTGGGCTACGGTCCGGCGTTATCGCGCAGGACTCAACCCTGCACGATGGAAAGGACATCTCGACCAATTGCTAGCCAAGCCCTCGCGTCTGCAGAAAGTCCAGCACCACGCTGCCCTTCCCTACAGCGACGCCCCCGGCTTCATGAAGTTGTTACGGGCTCAGGAGGGAACGGCAGCACTCGCCTTACAACTCGTCATCTTGACAGCCAGCCGCACGAACGAAGTGATCGGCGCACGTCGCGCGGAATTCGATCTTGCGGCCGGCGTCTGGACCATCCCTGCCGAACGCATGAAGGCGAAGCGGGAACATCGCGTGCCGCTCTCCACCGAGTCGGTGAAACTGATCAGACCTCTGCTCGAAGCTGGTATTGGCGAGTTCGTGTTTCCGGCCAGCACGCCAGGCAAACACCTATCGAACATGGCCATGCTCCAGCTCCTCAAGCGGATGGAACGTGAGGATCTGACGGTGCATGGGTTCCGCTCCACGTTCAAGGATTGGGCGCGCGAAACCACCGGCTATCCGCGGGAAGTTTCCGAGGCTGCCTTGGCGCACGTCATCGGGGATCAAACCGAAGCCGCGTATGCCCGGGGAGATCTGTTCATGAAACGTGCCGGTCTTATGCACGATTGGGCCAACTACGTGACAGGTCATGTGGCGCTTCACTCCGTTGCTCCCGAGCCCGCAGCATCAGCTGTTTCGTGATCGTGGAAACTCCGCCGACTTCCACGTCGGCGGTAATACGAGCGACGAAATAAATCACGGCAGCTATGGATGACATCGATCAGAGGCGGTCCGCAAGCACACTTTCCGGGGTCAACGCAGGAAGCCCCAACACTGCGGCCTTGTAGGCCAAGAGCTGATCCGATGGCACATCGTATCGACGCAGCCAGCGGTCGCCAGCAGCAGGACTCTTGTACAGCGGGGCTTGCGTACCGCCGAGACCAATCTGCAATTGCCATAGCGAATCGACGCGAACGTCTTTCAGCGCATGGTTGGCGATCACGTAGTTCGCCGGCAACACGGGCGTCCCCTTCTCGTCGACGGATGCGCCCGACTCCGGCCGCGGGCCGGCCTGAATCGCGACACCACTGTCCAGGTCGTAGAACGCAAACCAGTCGCGTGGCAATTCATTGCGCAGCGCTGCGATGCCACCCACTTTCTCGAGCATCTGTTGGTTGATCGCGGTCAGCCAACTGACGGTCTTCAATTTGTCGCGTAGATGCAGGGCATTCTGGATCGGGTCCCCGACATCCAGACCGCTGAAGCGTGTGGATAACCAATATTCGGTCGGTGTATTGGGTTCCGGCTGCGCGTAGCTGAGATTCGCCGCGTAACCGGCGTATCCGCTCGAAACCTTCAGGCGCCGCGCACACTCCACGAAAAGCTGCTGGAACACCGTGGGATGCTCGGCGACGTGCAATACCGGCATGGAGAACGTCAGCGCGTTCGTGCCGTAATCGGGATGCTGCTCCTGCCGAGCGGTCAAGCCGCTTACCCGAAATTCCCAAAAGCTGGCGTCGATGGCCTTCTCGCCCGACGTCACATAGACGCCCAGCCCCTCATTCGATTTACCGACCGTGAACACCTTGGGATCGAGTTTACCGTTCTTGAGCGGTATCTCCCGTTTTCCGTCCTGCCATAACCACGTGAGTCGATCGCTGGCCACCACTGAGTAGGCCTCGAAACACTGTGCGATCTCGTTCCGAACAGCAGGATCAGCCGCATGCGGGAAAAACAATGCGGCGCGGATCACCAGCGCAGCGCCGATGTAGTCGTGCGGCATGCGCGGCTCCAGCAGTGCGCCCGGTATCAGCGCATCCTTCTGGTGAGCACGTGCCCATTCGATGAAATGTGGATCAGCCATGTCAGTCAGGGAACGATAGGGGTAGGTGGTACCGGCAAGCCCCATCCCGGGGTGCCCGGCGCGGGCCGCTGATTCAGGAGCGTCTTCATCTGACGCTCAAGCGAATCCAGCATGTCGGACATCGGACTCGTCGCCGGTTCCTCCTCCCCTGCCCGCTTCCTGCTGCATCCGCACGTCGTCGGGTCGAGCACGGTCACCGTGGCGTTGCGCCCCGCGATCCGGCGGTAGTCCCTCAATTGTGCCGCATCGCGCGGATCGGGCGGGAACTTCATCTCGACGACCGATCGAAGATTGTCCTGCGTCGGCGGCTTCGTCGGGTCCTTGACGACCACCACATCGGGACGACGGATGTTGCCAACGCCCGGCTCGTAGCCCTTGCGCCCGCCCGGCCAATATTTCTCGATCCAGCCAGGCAGGTAACCGTGCGGTTCGAGCGCGTTGGACGAACTCATAATCGGCGACGGCGGCGAGTCATCCATGTTGTAGTTGATCTCCGGCTTGTAGGGGCTTTGAAAGTTCATCGCCGCGTCGCGCTCCTTGAGCTTGCGACGCACGCATTGCTGCTTGAGCGATTGGCCCTTCAGCCCGACATCGGGCTCGTCGTTGCACTGGCAGATGGCCCCACACAGAACGGCCCGATCCTTTGGAGTGAGATCGTTGTCGAGTTGAACGATCGTGGTCTGACCTTCGCCCGGCGCCATGCCACCAGACACCCTGCCACTGCCGTAATCGCTCATGATGCCGACGAGCCGTGCCCGAAGAGCAGCGAAGCCGGCTCATCGGCTTCGTGCCATTGCGTGTAGCCGTTGCTGTCCGTCACGCCGGACATCAACGCGCCGAGCGATGTGCGCAACGTGTAGGCATGGCCCTTCGCCGGAGCGCCAGTGGCCGCATCGAGCACTTGGAAACGGCCGCGAAACGCGCGCGACGATGGATCTTTTTCATAGACCGCCGTCGTACCACCCATTGGATTGCCGGCGCCGCCCGTGATCTCGGCCGTCGAATTGTGCTGTGAGGCGATCAGCTCGGCACCGCATGCCGTTTTATCACCCTCGGTCGCCGGCGGGCGTCCGTCGAAGGTCATGCCTAACGGTTTAGTGCTGACGATCGGAAAGACGCCACCGCAGCGCGGACACGAAACCATGTCCCCAAGCATCGCCATCGGCTTGCCGTCCATCATGTCGGTGGGTGAGCACTTCTGCACGACGCCACCGTGCGATGTGCGGTCGCCTTCCCGTATAAATGCGAACCCCATCGATTCACTCCATTGAATGAGAGGGGTTGCTACTTTACCTCAGACGATTGGTACACAACGCGGTTTTGTCAAATTCCGCTGGATCTCGGCTGATGATTCGATGCGGCATGGATTGAAAAAACGGATGTCCGCATAGCCGGTTGATACCGCCGTTCTCTGCTGCATGCCAAAAGTTGGGCACGCTGACCGTGCCGTGCTCGGTGGACGCATTTCGCCCCTCAGCGGTCGGTCGTCACCGAGCGTCTGCGATGGCACGCTTGCAAGGTACAACGACCGTTCGCTCATTTAGGCACGGTTGGCTCCGATGCATCGCTCCTTGCAATCCAGCAATTCACAACGTGTATCCACACTCGTCATGACCAGCGTCTTCTCTCGATCGAGCACTGCAAAGTTCACGTGTCCAGAACGCTGCGTCACACGGACAATGCGTGTTTTGGCGGCCATACGTACGATCCGCGTGCCGGCCGTGAGCCAGTCACCAAGCCCTTCCGCTGTTAATCGCCGTCGCGAGCGGTTTCTCCAAAAAGAACTCAGCCGCGCGTGGCCAAACAGCAGACCGTAAGCACCCCGCGCTACCAACACCCCCGCCCATGCACCCTGATGCATCACGGACCGGTCGCCAGGGCGGCATTGGCCTTTGATAAAGCCACCTGGGCGTTGAGGTTATTCGCCTGCGCAGTTAGAAGTGTCGTCTGCTGGTTCGTCGCTGCGATTTTGCTTTGCTCGTCGGGCGCCTGTGCGTTAGCGGCGGCCTGCGCCTGGGCTACCGCCAGGTTGTTCTGGGCAGTTACGAGAGCCAGTTGTCCGGCTGGACCAGCGCTCAGCGCGTTGGCTTGGGCGGTGGCGAGGTTGGCCTGAGCGGTGGCGAAGGCCGTCTGGGCGGTGTCCGTCGCCGTTGCGGCCGCCGTCGTCGCATTGGCTTTGGCTTGGGTCAGGGCGGTTTCAGCATTGATCTGAGCCGCTTCGGCTTGGGTTCGGGCCAGCTTGGCCGCGGCGACCTGAGCAGGAATGGCAGCGATCTGCGTGGTGGTGCTGGCCGTCTGGCCCACTGCTGCAGCGGCAACAGCCGTCTTTTCGGCGATCTCAATCGAGGTCGGATTACCGTTGGTATCGAGGCTGATCGCGGCGAGCTCGGACTTAAAGGTGCCCCCGGTCATAGGCACGATGTACATCTGCCCAACCTGCAATACCCGGGCGTCGGGCTTGACAGGCAGGCTCTCGTAGTCCGCGAGCTTGTGTCCTGGCTCCAGGGTCTTCTTGCAAGGGGTGCCGGTGCACACCATCAAACGTCCCAGTCCCGCCACTCTCACCGGTACGCCAACCTTGATGTCGGGGGTGGCCGGCGGGGGCGCGGAAGTCCAGCCGCCGGTATCGCCATCGGGCCTGTAGATGGCTACCGACACGTCGAACTTACTTACGTCAAGCGTGGGTTTAGGACCACTGAGAAGCGTTCCCGCCCTCGGCGTGTCGACGAACCAGTTAACCCATTTTTGCGCGGTACCTTCGTCCATCTGGAACGCGTGGTCAGACTTGAACACGTCTCCCCTCGGCGGCCAAACGACCGTCTGCACGTCCTGGACGACTTTCAAGGTTGTGGTCAGATTGGCCTGATCTGCGGTGAGCTTGGCGGTTTTGTTTGTGAGATCCTCAGCCGCCATTCGTAGGGCCTGCCTCTGCGAGGGATCGGTCTGGATCGCGGTGACGAGCTGAGTCACCCGGGTAGTTGCGTCCGCAACCGCCTTGTTGTCGGCGTCGACAATGTCGCTGAGCGAGAGGATCTTGGGCTGTCCCTTGAGTTGCTTCGGATTGAGCTTGGCATGCGCCTGTTTTACAAGGTCCGTGCAGTCAAAGTACGGCTTGGACGTGTCCAGCCCGCCGGCCACAGCGGCGATCTGTGCCACCGAAGTAACCAGCCCGGTGATCACCGCAGCCGTTTGATCCGTTGACTGCGCGTTCAGGCTTGTGCTGACGCCATCTGCGCCCAGGCCCGCAGTGATGTCGCTCGTGGCCCAGTACCCGTCCGAGGACAGAACGTATTGCATGGTCGGATCAAGCGCCTTGCCCTGGGCGACGGCGACCGAGACTTTGACATTCATGGTTCCTTTGCAGCTCTGTACCTGCCGGGTGATGGTCAAGGTGTACTGCGTCATTGGCAGGTTCCAAGGGACGCCCTTTGGCGGGGCGGCGTTCGGATCGAGCTTGGTCACCTTGATGCTGGAGGCGCAGCCGCACAACGCTACCCCTAGTGCCAAGAGCAGGCTCAGATTTCGCATCATCATAGGACTTTCCCTATCGTTGCCTTCGGAGCGCGGCGCGGCGCGGCGGCGGCTGCCCGGCGCGCATTGCGACGCCCCTGTCCCATCATCGCACGTGCTCCCAACTGCCCCTGCGACACATGGTTGCCGTTGAGAATCTGAACCCCATCGGAGTCATGGTACTGGGCGTAGCCACCCGGTCGCGCACTGAACGGCTGGAGCGGAAGGCGACAGAAGTTTGTTGCGGCCGATTTGCCGTTGCGGCCGAAGTAGCGCTGGGTGACGAAATTCGAGACCTTGACCGTGCCGATCAGGTACGAATCCATTTCGGTCGCATCGCACACCTCTAGCTCGAAGGCGACGGCAATCGCATCGGGGTTCGTGGGATCAGGCCCGGCGACTCGCAAGCTGGCCTGCGGGTCGGCAAGCAACTCCAAGACCTCGTGCGACAGAATGACGGACCATTCCAGGTTGCGTCGGTCGCACGCATCCAGGAAGACGAAGCCAAACGGAACGCCGGGATTAGTAAGGTAGTGGTGGCCGAGCAGACTATCGATGCCGCTGCTGGGGTCCTGAGCCTCGTCGCCCAGATAGATGATCGCGTCTTGGGCGGCGTCGATCTGCACTGTCGACTGGGGCGATGTCATTTGTTGAGCGACGAGGATCGTGGTGGCGCCCCACTCAGGCTGGAAATCGCGGTTGATCTGGATCTGGATAGCCGCCAAAGTTGCACCAAGTTCAGCATCCGTGACGCTGGACAGATTGCCGATGACAAGACGGGCCGGCACCCCTGCCGACTGAAAGACCGGACTTGGCGCAATGGCGGCCTCACCACTGGCTTGCGCCATCGCCACTGCCGCGTTGGCCCCCCAAGGGAAAAGAGTCTTCAGCTGGTTGAAGGCATAGGGCAGGAACAGTGCCGAGCCAATGAGGAAAAAGACGCTCACGGCGCCAAGCAGGGTTTTGACTGAAATGACGTCACCGCTCAGCGCCAGACCGAGCACGAGGTTTCCCGTTGCCCAAAAGAACGACGCGATCATGATCGCGCCAAGGGCGCCGCTAACGCGGCTGTAACTGGTGGCGTCCGTGGCGCTTCCGTCGGGGGCCTTTTCTTTAAGCATGTCGTTCAGCCGCCTGCCGAACGGCACAGAACCGAGGAAGCCAACGACCGGGAGGTTGAATGTCGCGAAGACGAGGCACCAAAGCCACCACGGACTCATCGATGACCTCCAGTCATTTGGTTTACTGGTCTTTTAGAAAGGGTAGCACGACCAATATTTCTCCAGAAAATATTGTCGACGCATCGTCACGCACGTGGGGAACCGAATACTTTTCGCGCATCTTTTCGTTAGGTCGACACGACTATGCCGAATCCATAGCTTCCCGAAGCTTGAGATGGACGTGTGGCGCGCGACAGAACGGAAATCGTGAAAGTTTGGAAGGTGGAAACTGCAATCGGTTGCGTTAAATGTTGTCGATCTTCGCGTCAGAGTTATCGGGTTCGCTCAGGTCGTGGCTTTCTGCGGTTGACTGTTCCTGGCCCGTTCTGCGACATCCCAGCCCCACGCAGATGCTCAGAATTGGAGCATTGGATCTAGAGTGATCCATGAGTACGAATACTCGTCAAGTCATCCTCACTACGTTTATTGCAGGTGAACGTCTTGTGCAGGCCAAGCGAAATACATGGCATCTCGACATCCATTCGCGCGCATTTCGCCGTCTTCCGTCATCGTTCTTTGAACTCGCTCACAGTGCACGCAACATCGGCGAATTAGATAGAATGATCCACTCTGGAAACGCTTCCTTCATTCCGTGTCGGCATCGCGCAATACCTAGGGTTCGATGAGCGTCGTACCTGTCGGGCAAGGAGTATCTGTGCACCGCTGAAGTCAAGAAGGTAGAAAAATGGATAAGACCAAACATGAGCATACGAGGGCTTTAAATCTCGCGGTCCCAGTGATCATCAGACCGCGCATTCCTAACCGGCTCATATCCCACAGTGTGGGCAAGCGCATCGATTCGAACCCCGTTCTTGCGCAAACGAGCGAGCCACCGATTTCCGCAGTGTCACGCGCGAGATCAGGCACCCGCTATGATTCGCTCCCGGCCTACGAGCGACAGCGCATCGATCCATAGCCACTCCACATCCCTCTGCGGACCTCTCCACGTGCTCCCGTTCGGCGGCAGCACTATAGGGTCGTGCCGCGCTCCGGATTGGTGACGGTATCGCGCATCGGTTTGCCTTCCCATACCAGTCACCCCCAACCCGCGCCACCGAGCGCCAAGGAGTGACTGCTATGCCGCGTCTCATCGAGCCCAACGCGCCCGCCGACGAACTCGTCGAACACTGCATCCTCCGCCGCAAGGACGTCGAACGCCGTACCGGCTTCAAGCGTTCGCACATCTACAACCTCATGCATCAGGGCAAGTTTCCCCGAGCGATTCCGCTGGGCGCCCGTGCCGTCGGCTGGGACTCGCGGGAAATCGATCAATGGATCGAAGAACGCAAGCAACAACGCGCTTGACGACGCGCACAAGGTGATAGGCCATGCTTGTCGTCTCCCTGATTTCCACCAAGGGCGGAGTCGGTAAAACGACGACGGCCGCCAATCTGGGCGGCTTTGCCGCCGACGCGGGGCTGCGGGTGCTGCTGCTCGATCTGGACGTGCAACCCACGCTATCGAGCTACTTCGCCGTGAAGGCGCGCGCCGAGGCCGGCGCCTACGAATTACTCGCGGTCAACGACACCGATCCTACCCGACTCATTTCGCATACAGCGATCGCCAAGCTCGATCTGATTCTGTCCAACGACGACCGCGGCCAGTTGAGTTCGCTGCTGCTGCATGCGGCCGACGGACGGCTTCGCTTGCGCCATCTGCTGCCGGCGTTCCGTCCGCACTACGACTTGATGTTGATCGACACGCAAGGCGCACGCAGCGTGCTGCTCGAAGCTGCCCTGCTCGCGTCGGACCTCGCGCTGTCGCCCGTTACACCGGAACTTTTGTCCGCCCGCGAATTCCGGCGCGGCACGCTGCGATTACTGGAGGACATCGCGCCGTACCGACACCTGGGTATCACGCCGCCGCCGTTGCATCTCTTGATCAATCGCATGCCGGCCGTGTCGCGCAACGCACGCCTCATCCGGCAAACGCTGCGCGACCTCTTCGTGGCACGGACCGACGTGCGCGTGCTCGCCACCTGCGTTCCCGCGCTCGAAGCGTATCCGCGTGCGTCCACGCTGGCGCTGCCCGCCCATCGTGTCGAATATCGCGCACCGTCCGGCCGTGTCGCGCCCTCCGCTCTCGCCACGATGCACGCGGTGAGCGACGAGCTCTTTCCGGCCTGGCGCGAGCGCTTCCATCAACTCGCGAATCGGCTGGCACCCTCCACGCCGACGACGTCCGCCACGGACAAGGACTGACGTCCATGGCCGCGCTCACGCCCGACGACATGGCCGCGAAGCTGCTCGCCGAAGGCTTTGAGCGAAACGGCCCCGTAGCATCTGCGCTGACCGACCCGATCGCCGACACACCGATGGTCGTGACGCTGGAGCAGTTGCGGCCCTACGAGCTCAATCCGCGTGTGACGCGCAATCCACGCTACGACGATCTGAAGGCGTCGATCCGCGAACGCGGACTGGATGCGCCACCAGCGATTACGCGCAGGCCGGGCGAGTTCCATTACATCATTCGCAATGGCGGCAACACACGCCTGGCGATCTTGAACGAGCTGTGGACGGACACGCACGACGAACGGTTCTTCCGCATCCCGTGCCTCTTTCGCCCCTGGTCGCCGCGCGGCGAGATCGTCGCGCTCACCGGCCACCTCGCCGAGAACGAATTGCACGGTGCGCTCACTTTTATCGAACGTGCGCTCGCGGTGGAAAAGGCACGCGAGTTGTATGAGCAGGAAAGCGGCGCGCCGCTCTCGCAATCGGAACTGGCCCGGCGGCTGACCGGCGATGGCTATCCCACGCCACAACCTCACATCAGCCGCATGCAGGAAGCCGTGCGTCATCTGCTGCCGGCCATCCCGACATTGCTCTACGGTGGTCTCGGCCGACCGCACGTCGAAAGGCTCGTCGCGTTGCGTCGCGCGGCGGCACGCACATGGGAGCAGCGCGGGGGCGAGGGCGCGGAGTTCGCCGCGGTGTTCCAGGAGGTGCTCGCACTCTTCGACGGCGACGTTGCCGGCTTTGCTGTGCAGCGCATGCAGGATGAATTGATCGGGCAGATGGCCGAACGGCTCGGTGTGGATTACGACGTGCTGAGCCTGGACCTCGAGGAATCCGAGACTCGGCAGCGTGCCCTCGCCCGGGAACCCACCGCACCACCGGACGCCGCTTCGCCCCACGCCCGAAAAATCTCACCGTCGCCCGACGCGAGCCCCCCTTCAACGACGGCCGTTTCCTCTACGGGCGATGCTGCCGCGCCACCACCGATGGCGCCATCGCCCTCGACACCGCCCGAGCCACGGCCATCGTCCATGCCGAATGACGATGTCGGGTCCGTGCAGCAGCACGTGGTATCGCCGGCGCCCGACACGGGACGATTGCAAGCGCTCCGACAACTGGTCGCCGAGCATACCGGCGACGCCACGCCCTCCGATTTCGCCACGACCGTGATTCAGGCCGTGCCCGTGCAAGCAGGCGGGCTCTATCCGATTTCGGACGTATGGGCCATCGCGCCCACGCTCGACGATCCGCTGCCCTTACGCACCCACATCGCACAACTCGCGCGCGAGATCGCCGCCGAGGCCGACATGGATGCCTGTGTGGTCGCGACCGACCAGGGCATCGGCTACCGCATCGACGAGACGCACGTCCATCGCACGTCACCGTTGCCGTTTTTCGCACGCGCCGTGCGCGGACTGCTGCTCGCCCTCACGGGAGTGGCGTCCGAAGGCCACACCGCCTCGGCGGAATCGGCCTTCGCCAGTCTGCGCCTGGCCGACGATCTGGCTCCCTTGCTGCTGGGCGGCACCGTCGCGCATCCGCTGACGCGTCTGAGCGATGCCGCTCTCGTGAAACTGTATCGACTGGTACGTCTCGCCCGCCGCCTGCGCGACCATCTCAACGCTCCACCCGGCGCAGCGGAAGGCACGCATGGAGCATCCTGATGTCGGCACCCCACCCGTTGAACCAGGCCGTGATTGCCCAGGCCCTGCACGATCTTCGCCACGGCCAACTGCGCCGCTGCAAAGCCATGGGCTTTGGCGACGATGCGCTTGAGGCGCTGAAGCACCCGGAGATGGTGAGTCTTCTGGTCAATGCATCGGTGGCCTGGTGCAAGGTCCAGGTCAACGGCGATGTCCTGCGTCGCTTGCTGCATCAGGCCCGCGACGTCGAACAGGAGATCGAGGCCGTCGACCGCATGCTCCGTCTCGGCGCCAGCACCGAGATGGTGAGCCAGTTCTACGGCCTCACGCATCAGGAGGTTGCCCTGCGTCGCGATATGCTCGGCATGCCCAAGCGCAAGGGTCGCTGGCCGGTGCTGACCGAGGCGCAGGAGAAAGCCGTCTGGGAGCATTGGCAGCCGCGCATCGAGGCCGAAGACGTCGATCCGCACGACGACAGGACGATGCTGGATCTCTGCATGGATACAGCCGAAGCCTTGCATCTGCCGATGGCGGTCCTCTGGAACGCGATGCAGGGATGGATTGCCGAAGGGCTCGTATAAACCATGGTGGCACGCCCTGCCGACCCGTCTGGCAAACCGGCGGCACGGTCAGGTGATGCCGTGCTGTTCAGCGGCAACCGGCACGAAACCGTGCCGCGTGCACTCTTTCTCGATCGCCGGCTGACGCCGCTCGAACGCAACGCGTGGCAGGTGATCCGATGGCAACTGCAACGCGACGGCATCACCGCGTTCCCTACCTACGAAGAACTCGCACCGTATCTCGCGTCAATGCCCTGCACGAACAAGGCATCGTCGGAGACGGTTGCCCGCGCCCTGACCATCCTGCGACTGACGCGATGGCTGAGCCTGGTCCAGCGTCGCCGCGACACATCGACGGGGCGCCATCAGGGCAATCTCTATGTGCTGCACGACGAACCGCTGTCGCCGTTCGAGGCCATCCAGCTCGACGTGGAGTATCTCGACCTCATCAGCCGCGCACTGAGCCACGCGAGCAAAGCGATCCAGTCGATCGGCTATCACGTTCTCGAGGAACTGGCGACCGATTCGCTACTGACTAGTTGTGTGTTACCCACGCGGTTGCAGATCATCACGCAACGATTGACGCAACAGGGCCTGCACGACGAGACCGACGACTCGATCGACGATGCAGCGCTGCAGGCGCGCAGTTATCCACAGCACGCATCCGAAGACGGTGAAACTCGCCGCCTTCGGATGCGTGGCGAACGGCCTTCGGATGCCGAACACGGTCGAAAACCCGCGGCAGAAGCCCCTCTTCGGAATCCGAACGCGGACCGTACAGTACGTATAAAACCTTCTTCTGATGTACTTACTCCTGTACCGCACGCGCGCGAAGCGCTGCGCTTACCGTCTCGCTTCGCGACATTGCGCACCGAGCAGCAAAACGGTGCGCTGGCCGCCCTGCAACAGGTCGATCCCTCGCTGCGCCAGGCTGTGCTCGATGAATGGCAAGCGCGGCTCGACACGCACGCGGTACGCAAGCCCGCCGGTTATCTGTTCGGCATCATCGGCAAGGCACTGCGCGGCGAATTTCAGGCGTGGCGTGCACCGCCGAGCACGTCACCTGCGCCACCGACCATCACCACGCCGCCTACGCGAGCGGCCGATGCCGGCGTCGTGCAGCAGCACCTCACGCACCTTCGCGCGCTCTTGCGTTTGCCACCCGACGATTCGAGATGAACGTCTCGTCTCGCGTAGGTTCCATCGCAGGCCACGGGAGGCTATACCACTGGTATAGCTCGGCCGATATCGAAGCAAGCCCAAGTGTTTCTCCGCGTTGCCTCTCCGCACAGCGTCCAATCTGACCATGCCGTGCCGATGCCGTCGTGATCCACCGAAGGCTATACCACGGGTATAGCTGTACAGCCTCTGCCATGCCGCGCCTGTTAGCGGGCGCGTCCTCACGTTGCCCACGCGTGGCGGCCAGCACGCTCGCTGGTACTGGCATAATGGCCCCGTCAGCGGGGACGCCCGGTTGCCATGGCAGGCACCATGACATCGCTTCGCCCATCTGTCTTCACGCCTGTCGTCACCATGCGCCCCACCCCGGATCACCGCGAGGCAGGCCTTGAACAACACGAACGACGAACCTCTGCGCGTCCTGCGGTTTTGGCGCGACCTGGAAATCTTCAATATCCCGACCACGCCGACGGCGAAGGACAATACGCCGCAAATCAAGGTCAGCACGCTACGGCGCCGCGGCCCACACGCCACGCTGCCGTGGCATCGCGACGAATTCGCGCCCACCGAGCAGCATGCGTTCCTGCACGTCGTCTACGTGGGCGTCGCCGACGTGGAGGATCTCGCCCGCCTGGTGTTGCGCGGCATCCTCCCCAACGATGACCTCAGCGAACGCGAAATCCAGCGGGTGAGCGGCCAGGGGTGGCTCGCCGCTTTCGTCGTCAATGAGCACGGTGTACCGCTGCCCAGCAGCTACCTGGCCGCAGGCTACGCGCACGGCGTCGATGCATTTCGCGAGACGGGTACGCTAGAGAACGTCAACGCGCGCCTGCAGCGTGCACAGGAAGAATTTGCGCAGCGCTGCCATCGCCTGGCACCGGCGAACGGAAACGACGAAAGCACCGCGTCCCCATCGGGTACGCCGCTGCGCTGGGATGAGCTTGAGATCGAGCGCGAGGTGGTCTGCGCACTGCTCGGCGAGGGCGCCAAAAAAGCCACGCTGGACTGGCGTGTCGTCGTGCGCACCAGCCGGATCAAGCGCAGCAAGCTCAAGGACAATCAGGAAGCGGCCACCGAGTTCCTCAACTCGTTCTACCTGGACGATCTCGACCGGCTGATCGATCAAGCCGAAAAGCAACACCCGTTCGGCGCCGCGCTCACCCGTTATCTCGGCGCGGCGATCACGCCTGAAGGACGGGTGGACATCCTCACCGAACACGCCACGATGGCGCACTTGGTCAGCGCCGCACGCCTGCCGTCGGCTCGTTGGCCCGCACCCTCCAAGTACCCGCTCGTGCTCGCTCAACAGGCGGCCGTCGCAGAGGTGTTGCGCACCCTGAGCCCCGACCGCGGCATCCTCGGTGTGAACGGTCCACCCGGCACCGGCAAGACGACCCTGCTCTGCGATGTGATCGCGGAGATCGTCACCGAACGCGCACAGCGGATCGCGAAGCTTGCCAAACCCGCAGCCTTGTTCGAAGAGTCGGTGCAAATCGCCGGCATGAAGTTCTCGCCGCTCAAGCACGACGTGATCGACGGCACCTCCATCGTCGTCACCAGCAACAACAACAACGCCGTCAAGAACATCACGCAGGAATTGCCCGCGCGCGCCAAGATCAGCGGCGAATTCGAACCGGTCGCTTACTTCGACGAGGTGATTCGCGAAATCTTCCGCGCGCAGAAAGTGCTTGACGACGAAAAGCAGCCCATCGACGGCTGGGGCGTCATCGCTGCTGCGCTCGGCAATGTCAGCAATCGGCGATCGTTTACCGCGGGCTTCTTCCGTGACGAACGCAAGGATAAGCAACCGGCCACCGTTGCTGGCACAAAGACCGATGCGCCGGAGGACGATGGCAACGACGACGCGGAAGAGACCACGACGAACGACGCGCCTCAGAACGCCAAACCACGTGACGACCGGCCGCCGACGATGAAGCAGATCCTGGAAGCCGCCAGCGAGGATTACCCCCGCTATCAGGCCGAATGGAAAGCCGCAAAACGCGCGTTCCTCGACGTGTACGCCGAGGTCGAGAAGCAGCGCGCCGTGCTGGTCGCCGCCGAGCAAGCCGCGCGCGAGCTGGATCGCAGCCGTGTGCAACAGGAAACGCTTGAAGCATCCCTCGAAGCAATTGCGGACACGATCGCCGCGAGCGAACAGGCGCTGGCCGCATCGCGCACACAGCAGGCCGACCTCCGTGCGTTGATGCAAAGCCATCAGGCGATCCTCGCGCAGTGCGAAGCGGCTTATTTGCCCTCGCTCTGGGATCGTCTGATGCAATGGTTCGGTCGCGAAACACCCCGCATGATCGTGCGACGCCAGGCACTTGAGGCACCCACGCGCGCGCTGAGCGAAACCACCGCGGCGCTCAGCGCGCTCAGCCGCGACATCGCGCAATCCGAGGCCGCCCTTCAACGCGAGCGCGAACAGCATCACACCGTATCGCGCGCGCTGGCGACCCTGATGCGCCAGCGCCAGGTTCACCAACAGGCTCTCGATGCGGGCTATGCGACGGGCGCGAAACATTTTCCGGATGACGCATTCTGGTCCTTGCCCTCCGACACCCGTCATCGCGCCAGCATTGCGGTGAGCCCGGCGCTCGATCACCTGCGCGCGCGGCTGTTCCTTGCCGCCGTCGAACTGCATCGCGCCACGATCCTCGCCACGGCCGGCAAATTCATCGGCAACCTGCGCGTGGTGAATCGCATGCTTACCAACACGCTGCAGGACAAGCTGCCCGCCGATCAACGGCCGCTCCTGTGGGATGTGCTGTTTTTCGTGGTGCCCGTCGTGTCCACGACGCTCGCCTCGTTCGATCGCCTGTTCGTCGGCCTGGGACAGGACAGTCTCGGCTGGTTGCTGATCGACGAAGCGGGCCAGGCCACGCCACAATCGGCGGCCGGCGCAATCTGGCGCAGCCGTCGCGCGGTCATCGTCGGCGATCCGCTGCAGGTCGAACCGGTCTTCACCGTGCCCTTGCGCCTCACCGAAGCGTTGCGTCGCCGGCATCAGGTCGATTCGGCCTGGTCGCCCGCTGACGAGTCGGTGCAAACGCTCACTGATCGCATCACGCCGTTCGGCTCCTGGGTCAGCGCATCGGCGGACGGCGCCACGGGTGATCACCGCATCTGGACCGGCATGCCGTTGCGCACGCATCGACGCTGCGACGATCCCATGTTCTCGGTCGCCAACCGCATCGCCTACGCTGGGCAGATGGTGCAGGGGAGCGTCGATGATGCAGGACAACCGCTTCCCACGCCGTTTTCCTGTGTCCTGGGCGAGAGCGCTTGGTTCGACGTGGCCTCCACGCGCGTGCGCCATCCGGTGTCCGAGGACGAACTGGACGTGCTGCGCCAGTGCCTCACCGCCTTGCGGCGCGAACCGGCGCGCGGCGAGGACAACAAGCCGGCTCGCGTCTACGTCATCTCGCCCTTTCGCAAGGTGGCGAACGCCTGCGGGGATGTCGTGCGACGCGGGAAATTCGAGGGCATCGATGTCGGCACCGTCCACACGTTTCAGGGCAAGGAAGCCGCCATCGTCTTCCTCGTGCTGGGTACGGCGCCCGGCAAGAAAGGCGCGGGCGCACGCGCGTGGGCAACCGGTGCACCGAACCTGCTCAACGTCGCCATCACCCGCGCCAAGTGCCGCCTGTACGTGATCGGCGACACGCAACAGTGGGGCGGTCTGGACTATGTCAGCGAACTGTACGCCGCGCTGCCGGTGGTGCGTCGGCCGTCCAGCACGCAGCCATCCACGCCAGCAGAAGACACACCCTCCCTCTTCGACGCGTAACGCGCGTCGCACGCATCAACCCACAGCGGTCGTGAGCTATACCAGTGGTATAGCTCGCTCCGTCGTGCGCATCGTCGGCCCTAATCCGGCCGCCGCGCCCTGCCCTTTGTTCACTGACGGCCTTCCCTTCGATCGTCATCGTGACACCCGTCCTTCCTTGCGACGAGTGTCCCCATGGCCAACGATCCCTCTTCCCTGCAACTGAACCTCGGTGCGCTGCGCAGCGCGATGCAACTGACGCTGCACACACATCATGCGGCGCGCATCTGGCACGGACGAACGGCCGCCGAAGGACGGCCCGGCATCATTGGCCTCAACGGCTTCGTTGCGATCATGAACAAGATGAAACGCGGCGCCGAACAGGACGATCCGTATTCCGATTGGTGGATGCTGCGTGTCGAGGACAAACTCGCGCAGACCAAGGCCACCCTGCAAACCCTGCGCGAACAGGTCGATCAGGCGCTGGCCGACGTGCCGCCAGCGTTGACGCTCGGCGACAACCTCAACATCCAGCCGGTGCGAGTGCCACTCTTCATCAATGCGCAACTCGGCTTCATGGCCGTGTACTTGCTCGCCGACTACGACGATCTCGCGCGACGTCTGATCCTGGCGCACCACACCGCGATGATCGACCGACGCACACTGGAGCGCTGGCTCAACGACGGCGCGCATGCGCTACGTAGCCTTTTCAGCCTGGCCCAGCAATACCGCTACTCCGGCACGCAGCGCGACGACTTCGCCGCGAACAATGCCGCCGCACGCGCCGCGCGGGAGAAATTCGGCGAACTGCCGCAAGACGTACTTGAAGGCACGCGCCGCTCGCGCTTTGCACCACCCATCGTGCATCGCAGTGGTCTGGCGCAGCGTCCATCATCGACCGCGACCACAACGGAACCGGATGCGGCAACCTCAGACGCATCGGCTGCGATGCCCGCCGACGATAGCAACCATGCCGACGATGCGGAGGCATCGTGAGCACCATGCACGAGGCCGTTGGCGCAACGCGTCGCTTTGTGCCGCTGGAACAGACAGCCTTCCAGCGACTGGAACACGCGGCCTACCTAAAAGGCCTTTTAAAACCTTTTAAAGGTAAGGGGGATCTGGACGTCTGGGCCAGCCAATGCGAGGCACTGCGCGACGCGCTCATCGCCCTGGCCGAACGAACTCTTCTGCCGCAAGTGCGTCGCCCACCGTTCGATCGACTGCCGGTCTATCTGGCCCAGCAGCACACTGGCGCAGGCACGACCTTCCTGCGCTGGCGCAACCTTGACCGTTCGGCGATGGGCGTCGCGTTGTGGGACGCATTGCTCGACGATTCCCACACACCCGCTGCGTTGATCGACGACCTGTACGCGATGGAACTGCAGCGCATCGCACTCAACATGCAAATCAGTCTGCTCCACACCCTCGCCCGCCAGGCGCACACCGGCGTCGCCGCGATGGCGCACGCCGACGACCGCTACTACCACCGTGTCGCGCGACACACCCACTCGAAGGAGTCTTCATCATGAGCATCCGTTTTATCGGCGAAGGCAACATCGGCTCTGCGCCGGAGTTTCGCGAATTCCCACACGGCAACGACGATCCCGATCGTCTGCTGCGCCTGAACGTGTATTTCGACAACCCCGTTCCCGTGAAAGACGGTTACGAGGATCGCGGCGGCTTCTGGGCGCCGGTGCAACTGTGGCACGACGAGGCCGAGCATTGGGCGACGCTCTATCAGAAAGGCATGCGCGTGCTGGTCGATGGTCGCATCGTGCAGGACAAATGGACCGACAAGGACGACAACCCGCGCGTGACCTTTGTGATCGAGGCACGCAGTGTTGCCATTCTTCCTTATCGCATCGAGACGATCGCGCTCAGCCCCAAACCGGGACGGGAAGCTGATAACGAAGATCGGACAGACGCACCGGACAACTAGTCGCCCACCGTTATACCAGTGGTATCACCGACGACCCGCGAGCGCCTGCGCCAAATGACCGGCGCTCGCTATGCACCAGCCATCCGGATCATCCTCCAATACGGCCGCCCGGCAATTCCGTTTTCGGCTCTGTATTCGCGCATCGCACTGCCATCGTCATCACTGTCATGGTGATGGTTCGAAGGTGTCGCAGTGCGCCTCTTTCTGTGTGAGAAGCCTTCGCAGGGCAAGGACATCGCCCGCGTACTCGGTGCGAAGCAACGCGGCGATGGTTGCTTTCACGGTGACGCCATCACGGTCACCTGGTGCATCGGGCATCTCGTCGAGGCGGCCGAACCCGACGCCTACGGTGAGCAGTACAAGTCATGGTCCATCGATCAACTGCCGATCATCCCTGATCCGTGGCGCATCGAGATCAAGCCAAAGACGGCGGCGCAGTTAAAGATCGTCAAGGCGCTGATCGCGCAGGCCGACGAACTCGTCATCGCGACCGATGCCGATCGCGAAGGCGAAATGATCGCCCGCGAACTTCTCGAGTTATTCAGTTATCGCGGTCCCATTCAGCGGCTGTGGCTGTCGGCATTGAACGACGCATCGATCCGGCAGGCACTCGGCGCGCTGCGACCCGGTTCCGAGACGCTGCCGCTCTATCACGCCGCGCTGGCGCGTTCGCGCGCCGACTGGCTGGTCGGCATGAATCTCAGCCGCCTCTTCACGGTACTGGGGCGACAAGCCGGTTACGACGGTGTGCTGTCGGTCGGCCGTGTGCAAACACCGACGTTGCGCCTGGTCGTCGATCGTGATCGCGAGATCGCGCGCTTCGTGTCCGTGCCGTTCTGGACCATCGAACTGGCGCTCTCCTCGAACGGCCAGCGTTTCACCGCGCACTGGCAGGCGCCGGACGGCAGCACCGATGACGCCGGACGTTGCCTGCAGCAACCCGTGGCCCAAAGTGCGCTCGCGACGCTTCAGAACGCGCGCGACGTTGAAGTGATGTCCGTCGACACTGAACGCATGCGCGAAGCGCCGCCGCTGCCGTTCGACCTCGGCACGTTGCAGGAAACATGTTCGCGACAGCTTGGACTCGACGTCCAGGAAACGCTCGATATCGCACAGGCCCTCTACGAGACGCACAAGGCGACGACCTATCCACGCACCGATTGCGGCTATCTTCCCGAAAGCATGCTGGCCGATGTTCCCACCATTCTCACGGCACTGGTGAGGACCGATCCCTCGTTGCTTCCATTGATCGCCACGCTCGATCCGACACAGCGCTCGCGTGCATGGAACGACGGAAAGATCACCGCGCACCACGGCATCATCCCGACGCTGGAACCGGCCAACCTCGCCGCCATGTCCGACAAGGAACAAGCCGTCTACCGATTGATCCGTGCCCATTATCTGGCGCAGTTCCTGCCCCATCATGAGTTCGACCGCACCGTCGCGCAGTTCGCGAGTGGGCCGGAACGGCTGACTGCGACCGGCAAACAGATCGCGGTGATCGGCTGGCACAGCGTGTTGAATGAACCGGCATCGAACGAGGATACCGGCGACGACAGCGAGTCGCCGCGTAGCCAAACCTTGCCGCCGCTGGAAAACGGCACACGCTGCGCGATGGAACAGGTCGAGGTCAAGGCACTCACCACGCAGCCACCGCGCCCGTACACGCAAGGCGAACTGATCAAGGCGATGAAGGGTGTCGCGAAACTCGTCAGCGATCCGCGCTTGAAACAGATCCTCAAGGACACGACCGGCATCGGCACCGAGGCCACGCGCGCCAGCATCATCCAAGGACTCATTGCCCGCGGCTATCTGCTCAAGAAAGGTCGCGCCGTGCGTGGGTCGGATGCGGCGTTCACGTTGATCGACGCGATCCCGGCCGCGATTGCCGATCCCGGCACCACTGCAATCTGGGAACAGGCGCTCGAACGCATCGAAGCAGGTGACATGACGCTCGACGCGTTCGTGACACGCCAAGCAACGTGGGTCACGCAGCTCGTGCAGCACTATGCGCAGACGACGCTGGCAATCAAGCTACCGCCATCGCCACCCTGTCCGCTGTGCGGCAGCACGATGCGACAGCGCACCAGTCAGCGCGGTCCATTCTGGTCCTGCACGCGTTACCCCGATTGCAAGGGCACCCTGCCCGTTGAAAAGTCCAAGACGAAACGTCGTGCCGCAGACACACCCCGCCGTGGCCACTCCTTCGGTCACGACGACTGACACGCATTCCCCCTAGCCACCGACCTTCTGCGAGGTGTGCGCACGCCGCGCGCGTGCGAAGGTACTCATGTCTCCAATCCTATGGAATACGCTGATCCTGTTTCCGGCTGGCCTGCCGAGGGGTCCCCTGACTGCATGCCTGACGTGCCGTCAGGCGACCCGTCGCGGTCCTGTCTGATCGCCGCCGGCGCCCACCGGCGAAACAATGGGCTCCCTTTGTGCGCGGATGTGCGCCAGCATGTACCGGCTCTCGCCACGACACGAGCCGGGTGCATCGCTGTGAACGAACGACAGGCTTACGGCAGCTGTGCTTCGATCGCAGGACACAGTGGCTACCTCCTCTTAGCCGGACGTTCACGCGTCCGGCTCACTGTTCACGCATCGACATCAGATACTACGTCCTCCGCGCATGTCCATCCCGCCGCTTTCGAGGACTATTGCTCCAACAAGGTGATTCGCTCGACGAGGCGCAGAAGCAGTTCATTCGCCACATCGTTCTTGACGTTATGGCGCCCGTGCGGTTGCGGAACGACCACCGACGCAATCTCCGATACCGACAAAAATTGCGCGTAGTTACTTTCTGTTGCTGCCCCGGCAGTCAAGCATGCCTCTTTGCCAAGCTGGGACGCCAACAGACCACAATCACCGCACACGACAGCTCGCTTGCTCTCGTGCCGCTCGCCCGGTGCATAGAAGGATCGATCCGACAGTACGAAGCTCCAATCACCCTTGTTCGATTTGCGTACGGTTTCAATCTTGGTCCGATCACACGTCGGACAGCGCCACGCGTCATCTACCGCCTTCCAGTGCTTGGCAAACGTGACCTTGGCCAAATAACCGATATCCCCCTCACGTGGTCGCACGCGCGGACGTTTATGAGCCACACGCCGCCACGCACTCACGTCCTCGGGCGGAGGCCGACGTTTGTCGCCGGCCAATTCGTAGATCGCACCCGGAACGCCATATGCGCTTTGAAGATACTCCGCATGCTGACGCACGTTTTCCGCCCGCTGCATGTACGGGAGTTCCTGATACCAATGCGTGTTGCTGGCCGCAATGCTCGCGATACGCTCGACGATCTTGAGCCGCAATGCAAACGTCTGCTCATGACCATGCCAGATGCGCGCCGCCTCCTTCACGTCGATCTCGTGAGGACTATTAGGACCCGGGCGAACGAATCGCCGGATTTCCTGCGGGGAATACGAGAAGTCCTTGTGGGTACCTACAGCCGCCTTGGCCGTGGGATCGGCCGCATTGCAGTCATCACAGATGAAGGCGTTGTCATAGGCCGACACCATCTGCGAGGCACGCGCAGCAAAGCGCTTCGCGAATTCGTCGGCGACGATGACTTTCTGCGCCTTGCATTGACGCTCGAATTCCACCTTGACGAGATCCTTCATGTGGTCGTGATGCTCGACCAGCCGGCACATCAGGTGTCCGTGGGTGTTCAGGCGAACGATCTCCGGCTTGGATCGCCCGCAGGCTGGGCACGTCCACTCCATCGGGGTACACGCCCACCCGAAGGTCATATCGACGCTCTCCGCGCCAAAGCGTTCGGCAAGTGTGCGCGTCAACGGAGACATGATGCCGTCCAGCGACACGGCGCCACTTGCCACCCGATCAAAAAACCGTTGCTTCGCCTCCTCATAGGAGGTCTCGCCATCTTCAAGGTCCATCCGATTTTTCCTTCCTGACTGAGCGTCGGCTCTTTCCCCATTCATTCCCATCGAACCTGACGACGCACAAGTGTACAGGGATGGCCGCTTACCTTCCTCAGCCCCACGACCATCAATGCGTCTGCAGCCGAATGCCCATTCCTGTTCGCGCTCGATGATGAACTGCTTCATGTTCATGCCGTACGCGGTCGATTCCTTCGACCTGTGCCCAGGCAGCCGATGGTCTTCAAGGTTGCGCTGCGTGTCATCGCAGTGACCGCCCACCAGTCCGCTTCGCATCGCTCGCCGCGGACGCTCATCCGCACCGGATGACGATGCTCGTGTTCCCTCGACCGGATGTCACTGCATCCCGTCGGGATGGGTGGCTGCCCTCTGCCCCTGAAAGGAGTGATTCATGGCTACCCCGTGTGTTTCACCGTGCTCCACCCCGCTGACGAATCCGCACTTCGGTGCGCTCGCCTGGCGATACACCGGCAAGCGATTGCCGCTGCATGTCCTTCGCAGCGTCGCCGGCTACTACATCGGCACCGCCGATGACGAAGGTCCCATCTCGCGCGAGTCCGTCGAGTATTTCCCGACACGCGATCTCGCCGAACGCGCACTGGTCGCCGGTTGCTGGACCCAGCGCTTTGTTCCCTGACAGCCCGTCGAGGTGATCCATGCATCCGAACCATCACGATGTCTTTCGTGCGCTCGCGGAAGCTGAAGCGCGTGAACGTCATGCCACCGAGGCCTTTTTCGAGGCATGGAAGCACGGCGTGGAGCTGGCCGGTGTGCGGTTCTTCGGCCAGGGCACACGCGAGGCGTTCGATCGTGCCCTCACCAAATGGGATCTGTGTCCCAACATTGGCCTGATCAAGAAAGCGATCGGTCCGATGAGTTCCGGCGAAAAAATCTTTCTCGCCGCGATGGTGAGTGTCTACGACGCACGCGACGGCGGTGCGCTGCTGCGCCGCGTTGGCGTCCAGGGTCTGTCCGATCTCGGCGGCCTGGACGCCCAGCGGCGTGAGGTAATCGCTTCGCTGCTTCTGCATTACGCCGGCTGGTAAGGTGTTTTCCGCGCCGCGTCCCGTGGCGTGTCATCCACCGGCCTGCCCGTCCATGCGGACGATCGCAGGCCTTTCGTCCCTTGTCGGGTTTCCATGCCCGGTGGGGATGGGAATCCGCCTTTCATCCTGGAGGTTCCCATGGCCGATCACGGCAATCCTTTTCGTCGCGGCTATCACGCACTGACCGTTCGCCGCATGCTCTGCATCACCGAGGACGATGACGTCCCGCCTTGTTATCGCCCGCTGCATACCTCGCAAACACATCTGTCTGATCTCGCAGTGCAATGTCATCCATGCATCTTCAATGCGGACTACGCACTCGTCACGGAAGGTCAGGCCATCCCGGACGACCTCGACGCGCAGTGCCGGCAATCCGGCATCGTCCGCATGACGGTGTATGAAATCACGGGCCGCGTGGGCGACACGCGGATGCATATTGGCGATGTCTATTCGCTCGAGGCGGCCCAACGCACGGTCGAACAGATCCGGTTCGACACCGGCGTGTTCAGTCGGTGCTGGGAAATCAGCAGTGGTCATCTGAGCGAGGATGGCTGGCGCTATCTCACCCGCTTGGCCGATGCCGGCCAACCCAGCGGACTGTTGTTCGAGGCGTTTCGCATACCCGCGACCCACGCCATCGGTTGCAAGCTGATCGCGACGCCGTGGACCGATGAACACCTGCGCGCGGTGGACGTGCAAACCGCCGCCGAACTGCGCGAGGAGCATCGCGAAGCGGGCATGCCCGATACGCTGATCGATCTGTTACATCAGGCCGGCGAGGCCGACGTGCGCGTCCTGATCTTCGATGCCGATGCGCGTCCGCTCGACGGTCTGCCGTTGTTCGGCTTCTGAACGGCGTTTCAAACGTCTTTCTTTCCCGACGCGTTCGCGTCGTTTCTCCCCTGGGGGCGCGCAGCCCCGACGGGGCGGCGTCCCTGGGTTCCCCCTTGCTCAAGGAGCTTCCCCATGGACCATGCTGCCCTTCGTACCCAATTGCCGGCGCTCGTCGGCCCCTTCCTTCCTCGCAATGTGCGGTCGTTCAACTTTCGCATCTACGACAATCAACCCGCCGTTTCCGCGCTGGGTTTCGTGATCGATCCGCAGCCGTTCGAAGGCAAAGTCATTGCCAAGACCGATCACGCCCTCATCGTGCAGATCGCACGCGCCCAGTTCGCCATCGTTGCTCGCCATCTGGCGAGCAACGATCCGGAGGAAGGCGCCAAGGTCGCGGTCACGCCGTATGCACGGCACCACTTCGACGGCACGCGTCTGGATGCGCCCGTCGAAGAAACTCGCAAAACGGCGGACGGCCAGACGTACACCATCCAGTCAGTCATCCTCGGCGGATCGACGACCAAGCTGCCTGTTCCAAAACCGCAATGCCCTGAGCTCGCGGCGCTGATCGAACAACTGGAGCAGTTACCTGCACCTGATCGCTTTCGACGCATCAGCCATCTGCTGGTCGATGCTGGTGCATGCGAGTTTGTGTCCGTCGATCCTGAGCCGGACGACACCACACCACCGTCGATCGCGTTTTCGGTCGACACCGCGAAGTTCAGCGGACAGGTGACGATCCGGTACGCCTACGGCATGGACCTCTACGTGATCGAATTGCGTCGCGACAGCAAACTCATCGAGCGTGTCGAGGAGATTTCCTTCGACATGCTCGGCGAGATGCTCGAACGGCTGATCGATGATGGCCACTGGCGGCAGATTCGCATTGATGTCCTCGCCCAACCCTCGCGCAAGCGGTGTGCGTGATCGACACGCCTCCACCACCCGGGCGGGCTTTCCTCGAATGAGGAACGCCCGCCCTCCGTTCCCTGCCGCACACACCGCGGCATCCCACCTCACTTTCACAGGAGCCTGCACCATGCTGCGATTTACAGCAACCGATCTGCGACCGGTGCTTCTCGAAGCCCGCGAGCGCCAATGTTCCGTTTTGCTGGTCAAAGATCATGGCGTGTATTTCATGGCCGAACACGGCGAAGTCAATCCGGCGGGCCATCGACGTCACATCGGCTATGCGTTGGAATGCAATCCCAACAAGGATGCGTTCGGTACCTGGTACGACCGTGCGCACGACGAACTGGGCGGCGACGATTTTGCCGAACACTTCGATGCGAACAACCCGCTGTTCATACGAGTCATCAACGACGGCTACGACCTGACGGTTCGCGCGACATCCAGCCACCTGCTGCTGGAAGTCGTGGAGCCAGCCACTGACGCCTAACCATCCTGACTCCAACCTCTCACATCGAAGCCCCTCGCAACAGAGGGGCTTTTTGCTGCGGCTTTTGTGCGGCGCGCACCATCGTACCGCTAGCTGTTTCAACTCGCGTTCAAACGTTTGAGCGCGAGTGCAGGTCGCTCCGTCAGGCTCGCGCGATAGTCACCGTGGTAATCGAACGATGGCGCGGGCGGCTGATCGGCGTACCAGAAGTTCGTAAATGCCGCCACATCAGGCGCGCAATACCAATGCGCGGCGCCGCTTTCATCCATGGCCCACCAGACCGCCGACTTCGGCGCCTGCTTCCAATCCACCTTGTCGTGGGGCATGTCGACCTCCTCGCGATGCATGTACCGATCACATCGACCCGATGCGCGATCGTTATCATGCGGATGCTTTGGAAACACCAGGTAAGCGATAGCACTGCGAGCTCGCTGAGTGTGCGTTTCGATCCCGATACGGACGCTCCAATGTCGTGCGGTTTATCGGATGACCCAATGCGAAGCAGCGTCGTGTCGGTTTTCCGCTCGCCAGAGTTTACGCCTGTACGCAAGCTTCGCGCATGTTCCGCTGCTTCGTCAGCGACATGCCCAGGTCGCCACGATCTTCAAGGCGACGCCGGAGATTTCCACTCCGTTGATCGAGCCCGTTCGCTTTCGGCATCCACGCGCGAACAACCATCGGCCTCGATGGTGATGCCACGGTCGTCCATCCGGATCACGTCATCCCATTCCTCACCCACGCGGGGTACCACACCTTCCGCGGGAATGGTGTGTCTCCGCATCAGTTATCAGGAGATTCACCATGACCACGTCGTCCACCGATAAGACGTACTTCGATCTTCACGTGACCGGCCTCGGTTACGTCAATCGCATTCGCGAGGTCAAACCGCGCAAAGGCGATGCATTTCTCGCCTGCGACATTGCCGCGCTCAACGGTCCCAGCGACGAACCCGAATACCGCTACTTCGACGTGCGCGTCTCGGGCGCCGATGCCCAACATCTGATCCGCCGCTGCGAAGAGGCCGTCGAGGCTAAACGCAAGGTGCTGATCGGCTTTCGCCTTGGCGACCTCTGGCCCGACCTCTTCACCTACACGAAGGGGAAGAACGAGGGCAAAACGGGCGTGAGTCTGAAAGCCCGGCTGCTCTTCGTCAGCTGGATCAAGGTTGACGGCCAGCTCGTCTATAAGGCCGAAGCCAAAGCGGCGAACAACGCCCGCGAGGACGCCCCCGTCTCGCAGGAAGACACATCGTCGGTGGATTCCCCTGCCACCGACGATGCTGAAATCTCCGCACCAGCCATGGCCGCCTCGTTCTGACCGCACGGGCCCAGGTGTTACTGGGGCCTTCTCTTACCGCCCGGTGTCGTCATCTGCCATCGATGGCGACGCCGCTTCATGAGGATGCCTCCCATGATCACGCTCTCCGGCCAATTGGCCATCAAGACCATCCACGGGCGCAACGGCGACTTCAATGTCGGTCGCCTTGCCACCTCCATCGGCGAGTTCGTCATCAAGAACGCCGAACTCGATCAATACGCCGAAGGCAAGTACGACGGCGATTTTCTCGTCACGGAAATTTTTCCGTGGACCTATCCCACCGGCGGCCGCATGGTCATCGAAATCCGTGCACGACTCGGTGGCATGACGCTGTCCGCCGCGGACGCACTGAGCCGCGACGAAGCGAGCGCCTTGAGTCCGCAGGAAGTCGATCCGATCGATGAGGAAACGTCCGCCACACCACCGGTACCCACCACGGGTTCGACCAGCGCGGCGCACGATCCGCTCATCGATACGACGCCGTTTGGCACGAAAGCGCCAGCCGCGCAGCACGCTGCGAGTGCCGGCCGTGCCAACGACGAAAGCTTGTTCGGCGCACTCTGGCCACTCGGCGACATCGTCAAGCTCGATGCCACCGTCGACCGGCGCCTGCTGCGTCAGCAGCGCGATCGGCTCGGCGCACTGGGTTACGAATTCGCACCACTCTCGCAGGATTGGCACCGCCTCGCCGCTTGATCGCTTTCTCCCCTGTTCCGCTCCTCCCCCGTTTGGGGCAACCGCTCGCTCCCCCGGCGACGTTGCCCCTCTTTTTTTTCTCTCAAGGACATCACCATGCCTACCTCCCTTGCTTCGCGTACGCTCTACCCCATCGACGAGTGCCCGGATCTGATGGCCGACGCCTGCGTGGGTGACGATCACGGCGAACTCGTCTTTCTGTCCGTCTGGGCGCGCGACACCGCAATCCAGGCCTTCCTCGCCCGTCTCACGCTCAGCCCCAGCGAACAGGGTCTCGACCGGTTCCATCTCGTCACGGATCAGGGCGTGTCGGTGCCCGTCATCGTCGGCAATGTCGAACGACTCGACAAGCGCAGCACGCGCGCGTTTCGCCGCACGCTGTTCGGCTCACTCGTCAACCTGTGGCTGTTCGACAAACGCTGCGTGAAGCCCGACAAGGCGAATGCGACGGCGCTCGCACTGCTGCCGCGTACCACGGTGTCAAGCACCGAACGGCTCTGGTCGCTGGTGCGCGATACCTGCCCCTTGCCATTGCTCGATCACTGGCACGACACCGTGCTCGAACTGCTTACGCACGGCGACATGCTGAGACGTCTGCCGCTGGCCCTCGGGCCGCTCGACGGTTACCGGCTGGCGATCGACGTGCCCGTATTGACGGCGGCGCTCGGCGAACGCATTCGCGAGGGACGCCTCTCGGCATCGCCCTCCGAACCCGCCGTCACGGCACCGCTGGTGTGCGCGGCCTGATCTCCCACGGGACATGCATCGTCGCATGCCCTCATCGTTCCTTCTCTTCAGGAGTATCCCCATGGCTCTGATGTTTCCGCGGCTGGCACGCAATTTTGTGAAAGCCGGCTATTTCCCCACCGACGAAGGCACGCTCGAACGCGTGCTCTTGGCACTGGCCCCCTCCACAGGGCCGATGTGCATCCTCGATCCATGCGCCGGCGAAGGCGTCGCGATCGCCGAAGCGGCCCATGCGCTCGGGCGTGACTGGGTACGCGTGTACGCCGTAGAGTACGACGCCGAACGCGCTATCCATGCCCGGCAACTGGTCGATCGCTGCCTGCACGGTGACCTGATGGACACGATCATCAGCCGCCAAACCTTCGGTTTGCTCTGGCTCAATCCGCCCTACGGCGATTTGAGTCGCGATGCGAACGGCAACCTGGGCTACCAGGGTCAAGGCCGTGCGCGTCTCGAGAAACTGTTCTATCAACGCACGCTACCGCTGCTGCAATACGACGGCGTGCTCGTATTCATCGTCCCCCACACCATCCTCGATGCCGAGCTGGTCGGTTGGTTGACACGTCACTTAGCGGATCTTCGCATCTACCGTGCGGTGGACACGCAGTTCAAACAGGTGGTGATCCTCGGTCGTCGCGTGCGACAGCGCGACCAGGCCGTCGACGGCGCCAAGGCGATACGCAGCCATTTGCTGGCGATCGGTCATGGCGACGTCGATGCGGACGAGCTGCCGGAGGCATGGTCCTTCGAGCCGTACACCGTACCGGTATCGCCCGCCGAGCCGGAGCATTTCTACCGGGTCACGCTCGATCCGGCGCAATTCGAAGACGAAGTGCAGCGCCTGCAAGGGTTGTGGCCGTCCGTCGACACGCATCTGGGCGCCGCGCAGCAAACTCTGCGTCCGCCGGCACGTGCATTGTCGCAGTGGCATCTCGCGTTGGCCCTCGCGGCCGGCGCGATCTCTGGCGTGGTGACCTCCAAGACCGGCAAGGTGCTGGTCGTGAAGGGCGACACGCACAAGGAGAAGACGCTGCAGACGGAATACACCGAGCGTGACGACGGCTCCATCGCCGAAACGCGCATCCTCACCGACAGGTTCGTCCCCATCATCCGCGCCTGGGACATGACACCGGGCTCGCCGACGCGCGGCGACGTACTCACCATTCGCTGATTGTCGCCCACCGACGACACGTCGCTTTCATCCACCCACCGGGGTCACCGTACCCCGCCGGGGTGCTGTGACCTCTTTCATCAACAGGAGGCATCCATGGCACTCGAATCCTTATCGCCCGCGCGCTTCACTCCCGGTCGTCTGATCATGACGGCCGGCGTCGATACGCTGATCCATCAGGGACGGCTCAATCCACTGCCTTACCTGCGTCGTCATCTTTGCGCTGACTGGGGCGAACTTTGCGACGCCGATCGCCGCAGGAACGACACCGCGCTCACACACGGCGACCGTTTGCTGTCGTCCTATCAGGTCACGCCTGACATGACACTGTGGATCATCACCGAATGGGATCGCAGCGTCACCACACTGCTCTTGCCATCGGAATACTGAGTTCCTCTTCGTTCCCCCTGGGGCAGGTCATCGCCCCACAGGGACGGTGCATGCCCCTTTCTTTTCCAAGGAGTTTGCACCATGTCGCTCGATACACTTTCCGATGCGCCCGAACAGGGCGATCTGCTCGAAGCAGCGGCCTCGCCGCTTACGCTGTCTCTGCAGGATTTCGTCACCGAGTTTGGCGACGAATTGCTGGAGGCCCTCAACAGCGCCAACCCGCCGGTCTACGCCGGGCAACCTCGCGCCCATCGTCAACTCGTCCTCGCCGGTCTCAAGCGCCGCTTGTTCCCTGCCCAGGCTGATGTCGTCCATGCCGTCACCGAGCTCCTGATCGAACGCCACGAGCGTGCGGCGATCGTCAATGGCGAAATGGGGTGTGGCAAAACGACCGTCGGCATCGCCACCGCAGCGGTGCTGCACGCGGTAGGCTATCGCCGCACGCTCGTGCTCTCGCCGCCGCATCTCGTCTACAAATGGCGGCGCGAAATTCTCGAAACCGTCGCGGGTGCCAAGGTGTGGGTGCTCAATGGCCCGGACACGCTTGTCAAGCTGATGACGCTGCGTGAAGCGTTGCATGTGCCGGCACAAGGTCAGGAGTTTTTTGTGCTGGGCCGTGTGCGCATGCGCATGGGCTTCCATTGGAAGCCCGCGTTCGTGCATCGTCGCACCGTACACGGCTCCATCGGTGCCTGTCCGCACTGTGGCGACATCATCACCGACCTCGACGGCGAACCGATCAACCCGATCGAACTCGATGCCGAGGACATCCGTCGCAAGTGCGCGCACTGCGCGTCACCGCTCTGGACGCTGATGCGTCCACGCACGGTGTCCGCCAACGATCAATCGACCGCCGTGCTCAAGGCGCTCAAGCGTATTCCGACCATCGGTGAAGTGACCGCACAGAAGCTGATGAAGCAATTCGGCGAGGCGTTTCTTGCGTCCATGCTCGGCGACAACCTGTTCGAGTTCATCAACCTGATGGACGAGCACGGTGAGCTGGTGTTCTCCGACCGTCAGGCCCAGCGCATGGAACGCGCGATGGCGAACATGGAGTTCGGCTTCGGCGAAGGTGGTTATCAGCCCTCCGAGTACGTCAAGCGCTATTTGCCGCAAGGCACGTTCAACTTGCTGATTGCGGACGAAGCGCACGAGTACAAGAACGCGGGTTCCGCACAGGGCCAAGCCATGGGCGTGCTCGCCGCCAAGGCGCGCAAGACGTTACTGCTCACCGGCACATTGATGGGCGGCTACGCCGATGACCTCTTTCATCTTTTGTTCCGGTCGTTGCCGGGACGCATGATCGAAGATGGGTATCGGCCGAATCGCCAAGGCAGTCTGACATCGGCCGCGATGGCTTTCATGCGCGATCACGGCGTGTTGAAGGACATCTATTCGGAGAGCACGGGTTCGTCGCACAAGACGGCCAAGGGCTCGAAGATCACGGTGCGCACGGTCAAGGCGCCCGGGTTTGGTCCGAAGGGCGTATTGCGTTGCGTCCTGCCGTTCACGGTGTTCCTGAAACTCAAGGACATCGGCGGCAACGTCCTACCACCGTATGACGAGGAGTTTCGCGACGTCGCGATGACGTCCGAACAAGCCTCAGCCTACCGGCAGTTGTCGGGCACGTTGACGATGCATCTCAAGCAGGCGCTCGCCAAACGCGATACGACCTTGCTCGGCGTGGTCCTCAACGTGCTGCTCGCTTGGCCCGACACGTGTTTTCGGTCCGAGACGGTGAAGCATCCGCGCACGCACGCGATGCTGGCGTTCACACCCGCGCAATTCGGCGATCTGGACGTCATGCCGAAAGAGCGGGAACTCATCGACATCTGCCGACAGGAAAGAGCCGCCGGTCGCAAGACCTTGGTCTATAGCGTTTATACGGGTACGCGCGACACGGCGGCCCGGCTGAAGACGTTACTCGAGCAGGAAGGCTTCAAGGTGGCGGTGCTGCGCGCAAGCGTGGACGCCTCCCGCCGCGAAGACTGGATCGCCGAGCAGCTCGATCGCGGGATCGACGTACTGGTCACTAACCCGGATCTCGTGAAAACCGGCCTGGATTTGCTGGAATTCCCGACCATCGTCTTCATGCAGTCCGGGTACAACGTCTACACGCTGCAACAGGCCGCGCGTCGTTCCTGGCGCATCGGCCAAAAGCAACCGGTGAAAGTGATCTACCTCGGCTACGCCGAGACCTCGCAGATGCACTGCCTTGCCCTGATGGCGAAGAAGATTGCTGTCTCACAAAGCACCTCGGGTGATGTGCCCGATTCCGGCCTGGATGTGCTCAATCAGGACGGGGATTCGGTCGAGGTAGCACTGGCCCGTCAGCTGGTAACAACGTGACCGTCCTTTCTATGCCGCTAACCCGTTTCGGGCTAGCGGCTTTTTTCTTCTGCTGAGATTTGTGAGGAGATGAAGGTCGCCTATCGCACCATACCGTCATCAGGAAAGCCTTCGCCGCAGCGGCTGCTTGCCGCGTGAGACCGTTTCTCCTCTATCCATGATCGACGCCTTCCGGCAACCAGTACGTGTGCATTCTGTCAAACTACGAATTCTGAGCCTTTAGTGAGCCCATCTCAGCGATGCGAAGTCAGCTCCACGCCTCAAGGAACCGATACGGCTATAGAACATGATATTCACCAAAGAACATACCCACTCGGTGGAGTTCCATCACGACGAACTCGGCAGCCTCGGTGAGGGGAAACTATCTTTCGGGGGTGGCACGCCAGTACGCGGTCGATTGCCGCTGACGAGCCCGATACCGCATTCCGATACGGAGTATTTGCTTGGCGTGGTGCAGGCAATAGCCGAAAACGGGAAGTCATACACGCTGCACGGGTGCAAGGCGTATGGCTTTACGATCTACGCTGACTTTTTGATAGTCGGGAATGTTCTGGACGATGGGTTTCGGAGCGTATCCATTCGATACAGCGACATATCCGAATGGTTTATGCAATGGCGTCGCATCGAAGGAAAAGTCGGCGAGACGCTCACATGGTCAGAACTACCGCAACAGATATCTGTGGATTTTGAGGATGGCAAGCGGCAATTCAAACTGACCACGGAATACGAGAGCGACCTAACATCCAAAGGCGAAGATCATGTGCTTCACGAGCACATCGAGTTCGCACTTGAGCAAACGGGCGGCGTGCTCACGCTAGATGATGCGAAGGGCAAGGCCATGGAGGTCGCCCGCCTACTCTCCATCCTGATCGCTCATCCGGTGTCGATCGTGGACATCCACGTACAGACCGTCGATACGAATCGATTCCATCGGCTTTACTTCCCTACGTTCCGGTCAGTCGATCGAGATACATCCGACAGTACGTTCGTACGCAGCTGCTTTACGCAAAAACATGCTCTCGACGATCGATGGCAGACAATATTTCAAAACTACTATCGATCTCCGCACCGTAGCGTGCGCTGGACCCGTCTCGCAGGGATGCAACGTTACGAAGGCTTTTGGGAATACAAGGCGCTTGGATACATCAGCTTGCTCGACAGCTACGTCAGTCACTATGCCGGACGTGGAAAGAAATCCCTAACGCCGCCCAATCCGAAAAAGATGAGCGCGCTTGAGGGCGAACTGGTCCAGATGTCGCCCAAACTCGGTGAAACGACGATCAAGTCGATACTTGATGCCGTCAACCGAATGTTTTCGTTTAGCCAAGAACCGAAATTCCCCGAGAAGTATCAAGCAACCATCGCGGCTACCGACGCGGATATCGTAAAGATCATCAACATCGCGGAACGCGACTTCCGGCTGATCAAAAGGGTCCGTGACAAGATTGCGCATGGCGATGATATAGGACTGGAAGACGGCGACCTTGAGCAGATCGGCACGGTCGTCAGCAGAATCGAATTGCTGTTGACCTACTGGGCCTACATCGACTTCGGCCTGTCGAAAACCGACTTTCTCGAGGGCTTGAACAACCCGCTCTGCCGTCTACGCCGACTCAGCCAGATCGATGAGAAACACCTCGCACGCGTATCCGAGACAGCGGAGTTCTTCCAGGTTTCGCCCGAGGTATTTCGCACGCTATCGTCACGCAAGGGGCTTGGAGTCTTCACCTGCTTTTTGAAGGGACCCAACCACGAGATCGAGTTTTCTGATCACTTCCAGCAAAAGCACCTGGACTGGCAGAACGCGCGCCACACGGGCATGTCCACATTCGAGCAGATCTTCGATGTGGAAGCCGGGATAGTCCGGCATGTGCCTCATCTCTTCATCGAATGCGGAGACGAAAGTATCGAGTTTCACGGCGCATATGTCTTCGACAAATCGCGCCTGAGTCAAGGATGACTCACACGCCCACATGGCAGCGATGTCATAGGCCGTGATGCTCGGTGAAGACACCGGCAGCGACTCTGGTGGCGTCAAACGGATACACTAAAGGCTGTCCGTCCACTTCCGGTCCCTCGGTTATCGCGGGACCTCTTTTTTTTCGCTCGCCTGGCGCACGGCCGCCAAACCCGCGACCTTGCTATAGGCTGGGCGCTTTCTATACCTTCGTGCTTACCAGTGTCCAGGGAAGGCCCCATGCAACCATCGTCCGGCACACCGCGCGGCATGCTTATCTTGTCCCGCCATCCGCAAGAAACACTGCACATTGGCGACGAGATCACCGTCACTGTCCTTGGCGTTCATGGCAATCAGGTTCGCCTCGACATCCAGGCCCCTGCCCACGTCGGCGTCCATCGCGAAGAAATCTACCGGAGCATTCAGGCGGAGAAGCGCGCCGCGGCCAATGCATCATCCACCCATCCTCCGGTCATCGTTCGCCGCGCACGCTCCAGCCACCACGAGTAACCGCCCAGGCGCGGGACAACCTGCACATCGATACGACTCGCCCACACAATCGGGCGTTCGGTCGATCCGTTTTGACACGTGCACCCAGTCGCGCAAACGACGACTGTCACGGCATCGCCATGCCGAGGTCATCGTATGCCGTCACCCTCTCACCGCCGTGTGGCACGCAACGCGCTGCGTACCATCGCCGTTGCCGCCGCGACGACGTGCGTCACCGCATGCGCCACGTCCGCCCCACCAAACGCGACGCCGCCATCGATATCGATGGCGACACGTGAGCCTGCGTCACCGCCAGCCATTCCGGTCGTCCGCTACGGTCGCTACACGCTGATCGAGCTGGTGCCGGACGACGGTCAGCGCGATCTGATGCAGCAGGTGATCAATCTCACGATCCCCTCCGCCGCCAACGCCACGGTCGGCGATGCCCTTCACTATGTGCTGCGGCGCTCGGGCTATCGACTCTGCGACGAGCACGCCGACACCACCGTCGTGCTATACGCCCTGCCTCTGCCCGCTGCGCACGAACATCTGGGGCCCATCACGTTGCGCGACGCGCTGCAACACCTCGCCGGGCCACGCTGGACCTTACTCGTCGATGACGAAACGCGCGAGGTGTGCTTCGCGCCGCAGCCCGACGATCACCCCACCTCGCCGGCGTCGTCCGCCTCATCACCCGATGCTCCGGTGCCGCTGAGGGATGCCGATCCGATCAACGATTCCTTGGGAGGCCCGCAATGATCGTGTCACCCCGCGGACGGCGCTTGCTTTGGATGGCCGTGGCGAGCTGCGCCGCGGCCATCGCCACGCTCGTGATCGTCGATCATCGCCGACTAGCCCATCTCGCCCGCACGTCGCCGAGCTATGCATCGCACACCGACGTGCGCCTACTTCAGCAACGACTCGACGCGTTCGATGTCGCGCTGACGCGCTTGCAACACGCTCCATCGAGCGTCGCGCAGGCGACGTTCGATGCCACGCGTCAGACGTTCGACGCACGACTCAGCAAACTGGAGCAGCTTTCCACCACAACGGCAACCACGGATACCGTCAACGCGCTCGATGCGCGTGTCCATCAGCTTGAAACTCGCCAGATCGCCTCGGCACAGACTACGAGCAAGGTGGCGACATCGCGGCATCATCACGTCGCACCGCCTGCGCCGCGTCTGCCACCCTTCGCTATCTTGGGCGAAGAACAGCGTGGTGGTCAGACATTTTTGACCATTGCGCCGCCGCACTGGCATGCGCTCGGCGACGTACATCTGCTGCAACCCGGTGATAGCGAGGGCGACTGGCAGCTCGAAACGCTGGACGGCTATACGGCCACGTTCCACGTCGACGGCCAGATCCAACGTCTGCCGATTCGGTGAGGTCGTGTCATGGCCCGTATCGTTACACTACGCTTCGTCTGCATCGCCGCTTTGCTGCCGAGCATCCTGAGCGTCGCGGGCACGGTGACCGCGCAAACCCGAACCGCTGTGAGCGCATCCGCAACGGCTATCGAACGAGCTTCGCCCATTGCCGCATCGGATGAAGCCCGCGCCCATGCGTGGGGACTCGATGTCGCCGAATGGAGCCGCTACCAGCAGTTGATGCGGGGACCACTCGGCATCTATTCGCCGAACCTCGATCCACTCACCGCGCTGGGCATCGAGGCCCGTTCGGACGCCGAGCGGCAGCACTACGCCGAATTGCAGGTGCACGCCGAATCGCAGCGGGTGCAGAAGGAACTCATCTACCAGCACGCCTACGACGCCGCGTGGAAGCGGCTGTATCCCGATCAGCTGCCGGTGCATGCGCTGACGTCGCCCTCCCGCCCCGATCTATCCCTTGCACACACGGGACGGCTGGCCGTCTTCGTGAAGGACGACTGCCCGACCTGCGATGCCCGCGTGCGACAACTTCAAACATCCGGTGCCGCATTCGACATCTACATGGTCGGCAGTCGCGGCGACGATGCGCGTATTCGTGCGTGGGCGCAGCGCATCGGCATCGATCCGGCCAAAGTCCGCGCACGCACCATCACCTTGAATCACGATGCCGGGCGTTGGCTGATGCTCGGTGGGCAAGGCACCTTGCCTGCGGTGCTGTCCGATACGGGGTCGCCATGAGAGGGGCACTAGCCCGTAAGATGCGCCGACATGCGTGGCTCAGCCTGCTCGGTTGGTTCAGTATGCCCACCGCGGCCGTCACGCTGCCGCCACCCGCCTATCAGCTCGCGGCCCACAACGCCGGAGTGCCATCGGTGGTGCTGTTCGCCGTCGCACTGCAAGAAAGCGGCATGCGTCTCCAAGGCCGGCTCATCCCCTGGCCGTGGACCTTGAACATCGCAGGCACCGCCTGGCGCTACCGCACACGCGCCGAGGCATGCCGTGCGCTGCGCGTGGCGTTGCCGATCGTGGGCGCCACGCATGTCGACGTCGGTCTCGCGCAGATCAACCTCGGCTTTCAACACGAGCGCTTCGCCGACCCGTGCGACGCCCTCGATCCGTATCGCAACCTCGACGCCGCCGCATCGATCCTGCACGAGCAGCACATCGCGGGCGAAGACTGGCTCGTCGCCGTGGGGAGGTATCACCGACCGGCGGGCGGGGCATTGGCCACGCACTATCGCCGCCAAGTGGCTGTGCGTCTAGCGCGCGTGCTCGATGCTGCCTATCCGTGATGGGGAGTCGATCGTGAAGCTTGCTCATCGCTTTGTGTGTGTCGCGCTACTGGGACTTGTATGCATCGCATCTGCGCAAGACCTGATCGTCGTCGGCGACGATGGCGGCGTGTCGGCGCTGCCGTATTACCGCGCGCTCAACCTGTTGCCCGACACGCCGGCCGCCATCACACCCGCTGTACCGACGACACCGCACGCACCGTATCGCGAAGCCGATCTGTTGCCCGTGCATTCGGCGCGCCTGACTCCGGGGCGAGTGACACCGCGCACGCTTAGCGCGCCCGGCCTCTCGCCCTTTTTTCTGATTGGCGACGACCGCCCTTCGCGTGCCTGGCTGCATGCCCGCGGTGACACGCTGCGTGCGATGGGCGCCATTGGTCTAGTCGTGAACGTCGGTTCGGCCGAAGGACTCGCCGCCCTGCGACGCGATGCGCCGGGTCTCACGCTAGTCCCCACCTCCGGCGACGACATCGCAATTCGCCTGGGCCTCTCGCACTATCCCGTGCTCGTGACCGCCACGGGCATCGAACCATGACATGGCGCAGGAACACGCCGTCGAGGTGCTGTTGCGGCCGGCGGTCGAGCTTTACACCGTGGCCGTGTGTGCGCTCGGCGCAACGCTGTGCGTGGCGGCGCCCTGGTCACTCGCGCTGACGCCCCGTTTCGGTCTCGTCTCGGCGTTCGCCTTCGGTGCGCTGGGTTATCGCCGCTGGCAACAGGCACGTGTCATCCTGCGCTACCGCCGTCACATCCGCCGCTTGCCGCGTTACGTGATGGCGAGCCGCGATGTGCCGGTGAGCCAGCAGTGGCTCTTTATCGGCAAGGGCTTTCGGTGGGAGCCGCACCATACGCACCGCCTGGTACAGACGTATCGACCGGAGTTTCGCCGATACGTCGAACCCCCACTCGCCTGGCGGCTCGCACGTCGGCTCGAAGCGAAACGCGAATTCGTGCCGTTGCCGCTCTCGGCGCTCGCACGCGCCACCGCCTGGGATCACCCGCTCAATCCTGTCCGCCCGTTGCCACCTGTCGGTGGCCTGCCGCGTCTGCACGGTATCGAGCCGGTCGAAATCGACGTGACATTGCCGCTGGGCGAGCGCGTGGGTCATTCGCTGGTGCTCGGTACGACCCGCGTCGGCAAGACGCGCCTGGCCGAACTCTTCATCACGCAGGACATCCGACGCGTGCGCAACGGCCAGCACGAGGTCGTGATCGTGTTCGATCCGAAGGGCGATGCGGATCTGCTCAAGCGCATGTACGTCGAGGCGAAGCGCGCCGGACGGGACGGCGAGTTCTACATCTTCCATCTGGGTTGGCCGGATATCTCCGCCCGCTACAACGCGATCGGCCGCTTCGGGCGGATCTCGGAAGTCGCCACGCGTGTGGCCGGGCAATTGTCCGGCGAAGGTAACTCGGCCGCGTTCCGGGAATTCGCCTGGCGGTTCGTCAACATCATCGCGCGTGCATTGGTGGAACTGGGACAGCGGCCCGATTACCTGCTGATCCAACGGCACGTGATCAACATCGATGCGCTCTTCATCGAGTATGCGCAGCACTTCTTCGCCAAGGCCGAACCCAAGGCGTGGGACGTGGTCGTGCAACTGGAAGCGCGGCTCAACGAGAAAACCATTCCCCGGCACATGGTCGGGCGCGAGAAGCGCGTGGTCGCGATCGAGCAGTATCTGTCGCAGGCCCGCGTATTCGATCCGGTGCTGGATGGCTTGCGTTCGGCGGTGCGCTACGACCGCACCTACTTCGACAAGATCGTGGCGAGCCTGCTGCCGCTCCTGGAAAAGCTCACCACCGGCAAGATCGCACAACTGCTTGCGCCCGACTATCGCGACCTCGCCGATCCACGCCCGATCTTCGACTGGATGCAGGTGATTCGGAAACGCGCAATCGTGTACGTGGGTCTGGATGCGCTCTCCGATGCCGAAGTCGCCGCCGCAGTCGGCAACTCGATGTTCTCGGATCTCGTGTCGGTGGCCGGGCACATCTACAAGTTCGGGGTCGATGATGGCCTGCCGGGCGCCGCAGTCGGCGCGCAGATTCCGATCAATGTGCATGCGGATGAATTCAACGAACTGATGGGCGATGAATTCATCCCGATGATCAACAAGGGTGGCGGCGCCGGCGTGCAAGTGACGGCCTACACGCAAACCCTCTCGGACATCGAGGCGCGCATCGGCAACCGCGCGAAGGCCGGCCAGGTGATCGGCAACTTCAACAACCTCTTCATGCTGCGCGTACGCGAAACCGCGACCGCCGAACTGCTCACCCGGCAGTTACCGAAGGTTGACGTCTATACGGCCTCGGTCGTGAGCGGCGCCACCGACAGCTCCGATCCAAAGGGGAAAACCGCTTTCACCTCCAACACGGTCGATCGCGTCAGCGCCACCTCCGTGCCGATGATCGAACCGGCGCATGTGGTTGCGTTGCCCAAGGGGCAATGTTTCGCGCTGCTGGAGGGCGGCAACCTCTGGAAGATTCGCATGCCGTTGCCTGTGCCCGATCCGGACGATGCAATGCCGGAGAACCTGCAAGCCATGGCGCGTGCGATGCGCCAGCACTACACGGATGCGGGCGATTGGTGGGAAAGCACCGGTATCGAGGACCTGCAACAGCCCACGCTCCCGGCCGATCTGCTGGACGATTTCCGGCAGATGACCGCCAACGACGTCGACGCGGCCGCGTGACGGTTCCGATATCACTGCCATGACCGATCCCGCCACCACCGCCCAACGCCAGCAGGTACACCAGCAAGGTCTGATTGCGCAGATCGTCACGCTGCCCTTTCGCTTTCTTGGTGTGCTGATTGGTTCACTCTTTCTCGCGGTGCTGATCGAATGGGTAGGCATGCTAGTGCTGTGGCACGATCAGGGCTGGCATCACGCGCAGGCGATGCTGCATCACGAGACGGAGCAGCTCGCCGCGGATTTCTTCGACAGCCTGTTGGTGCACGAGCCCGCGCATAGGGCGCAAGTTTGGCTTGATGGCGCTTACCGGATGATCATCGTCAAGACGGGCCTCCTTGCCTGGATACGCGACGCTGATGCACAGACCCATGCCAACAGCATGAAGGGCACCGACCTGCGTCACTACCTGGGTCTTGTCGCCGTCCACCTCGAGGACTATCTGCTCGCCGCGCTCTACACAGGCCTGACGTTCCTCGTGCGGCTACTGGTGCTGATCATGGTGTTGCCGCTCTTCATCATCGCCGCGTTCACCGGATTCGTCGACGGTCTGGTGCGGCGGGATATCCGGCGTTTCGGCGCCGGACGAGAATCCGGATTCCTTCATCATCGGGCCAAGGCGACCGTAATGCCGATGACGGTACTACCGTGGATCATTTATCTATCGCTACCCTTCTCCACTAATCCTCTTTTTGTTCTACTTCCCTGCTCTGTACTGCTCGGCTTATCGATCGACGTCACCGCCGGTACGTTCAAGAAATATCTATAGAATCGATACGCTGCTTTCTTCGCTGAGCGCATATGCCTCGACTGACCCGTTCCGAGCGTTGAAAAGGCCAATCTCGATCGGCATCGTGTGACCCCTTGCGACTTGTACTGCTAACATGCCGGCTGGGGATCCCAAGAAACAAGCGGTGAGCCGCGTGGCACGTGTGAATCGGAGAGGAAAGTGAAAGTCTGCTATTTGGGAAGGCGGAGTGCGCGCCGCAATCCGGCGCCACAGGAGGACGGCGATGTCATCGAGCTCCTTTGGGATAACTGGGACGACTACGGCTATAAGACCAGTTTCGCGACTACCTGTCGTTTGGGCGGCAAACTCGTCGACATTGGTGCAATCCGTCTGCTTATCGGCGACCTTACAATGTCCGTCACTGCGCTAGATGAACTGCGCAAAGCTGGTTGGGATGGCACCTTTCCGGCGCCCGGCCTTGATTACATATCCGTCCCACAGGAGATCACCTTCTACCAACAAGTAAAGGCTCACCTTGGTGGCGCGGTAGCAATGAAGGTGGCCCGCGCACTGCGTGACGCCAGCTTGCTGGTTCGTAGCCTGGATGGAGCCGCCCAGAAGCTGGTTGCCACAGAGGGTTTTAAGAACTCCTTGCAACGCGAGCGAGGAAGCGTGACCGCCTATCTCGATGGCTGGAAAGTACTCGAAGACTTGGCCATTGCCGTACAGGATTTCAACTTCAATTTCAGGGACGTCTACAACGCGATATCGACGTTGACACTCAATTTTGATGCGGCGGCTCTTTTGCCGCACGACATCAACGTGATGATCGGACCCAATGGCGTCGGGAAGTCTCGTGTGCTTCATCAGATGGTCCAGTGCTGGACTAATCCTGATCACGCGGAAGAGGAAGCTGGGTTCGCAGAACAACCAAACCTCAGTCAGATTGCGGTTGTCTCGTACAGTCCTTTCGAACGATTCCCCGTCGACATGGATGGTATCAGTGTCCAAGATAAGGACATTTACCGCTACTTCGGCTTCAGGGGCAGATCGGGCGAAGCCCGCCGAATTCGGATCTCGCATGAATTTCCCAAGATAACTGCCGCGCAGTCATTGGTTGCCTGCCTCGCAGACGACCAGAAGTACAAAGCGATCGAAGACTGGGCGCGCAAGGTAAGTACGGTCGAGACTGTGCTACGCACCGCGTTCCAATTCGATTTTGCAGCGGTGGAAGTCGAATCCGGGAAACGCGTCCGGTCACTTTACGCCGACGTGAATGGTGTGACCGGGGACACGCATGTCGACTTTGATGGTCATCGCTATGTTCCAATCGCGACCCACACCATGAACCACGCAAATCCTCAGCGCATCCTTGAAGCTTGCGTGGCAAAGTCGGGGGTGGCGTTCTTCAAGGATGGCACGCCGATCGAACTCAGTTCAGGCCAACGTCTCTTCGCATACATCGTGATTGACCTGCTCGGGGCTATTCGACGCAATAGCCTCATTTTGATCGATGAGCCTGAGCTGTTTTTACACCCCACCCTAGAGATTCAGTTCCTTGAGATGCTCAAGGAAATCCTTGCCAACTTCAACTCAAAAGCCCTTCTGGCGACCCACTCGGAAGTCATCGTTCGCGAAGTTCCGGCCGACTGCGTCCATGTTTTTGAACGCACCGACGACGGCTTAGTCATCAAACATCCGCCGTTTCAAACCTTCGGCGGCGACATCCAGCGAATCTCGTCTTACGTCTTCGGCGACAATGCAGTGTCAAAGCCTTTCGAGAAATGGCTGAAGCACCAACTCGAGGAACACGGCTCAGCGAAGTCCCTCATCGATGCGCTGGGAGATAACCTCAACGAAGAGCTGCTCGTGCAGATCAAGTCCATGGACGATGACAACGTATGGTGATGAAGCTACCGATGCCGGCGTTCGATAGTGTGCAGCTTGTGAAAGATGTCGTCGACGAACGAGCCGGGGGAGTCAACGCCACTTTCTTTAACAATATTAAGGATGAGTGGTGCGAACGCGTTCAGGAATATATCGACAACGCCGGCACACCGCCGACGGTTGGCACATGGCCCGCAATCCAAACTAAAAAGAAGTCCTTCCTAAACCTCTACCTGTCACCTGCGCCCGGCTCAGTGCAATCCCCGATACTCAAGTCGATGCGCAAGCACGACTTGACAGTATGTCCAGCATGCGGCGAGCTCGGTCGTCCCAACACACTGGACCACTATCTTCCGAAGGGTAAGTATCCTCACTTTTGCATAACGCCCGTCAATCTTTTTCCGATGTGTGACGCATGCCAGGATGCAAAGGACACAAAGGTGGGCAACGCACAGTCGCCTCGATTCTTCGTTCATCCGTACTTCGACACTTTCGTTGGCCAACAGGTACTTCACCTCGAAATTCACCCTCCTTTTGATGCACCATCCTTCACGCTCGGTGCATCGCCAGACTTGAACGCAGATCACGCAGCGCTCATCAGAACACACGTTCGAGAGCTGGAAATCGAAACGCGATATGCATCATTCTTCCGCAACCAATACCGCCGCTTGCTGCGACTGGTCGGCGCGATGCGGACGAGCGGCCAAAATGTCGAACAAACATTGGCTACATTCAAGCAGGGCGTTGCCGATCCATCCCTGAACACATGGGAACACGTGTTCTATGCCGCCGTCCTAGGCAATCCCGATCATCTCGACTATCTCGCGAACGAGCCGCTTCCACAGTACTTATAGGCCTCCGCAATCCGTACGCATCTGCCATGGAGGTGTTCCATCGACGCGAAATCAGCCGATTGATCACGCGGCCGTGCGCCCAACCGACATAGGGTGCGACATTACGGCCAGCTATGCTTATGTCAACGTGCGTGGTTGCCCCTTCCAATATGCAGGAATAGCGTCTTGTGAAAACGGGTAGACGGCGATAGCGGATTGTCGACTGACGCAATGAGCCGGAAGCGCCAACCTGCAGCCATCCTCGACTCCCAGGACGACAGGGATGGCATCCCTAACGACATCCACGACAACGCGACGGCTGGCTTTGGCATGGGCCGTCGCCACATGCCTCGGCGGCAGCGGTATGCGTGCGCACGCAGCCGACACCGCGTCCGAATCCGCACAACTCGCCGCCATCGCGCGCCAGCTCGACACCATCGATCGACTCGCGACGCAAAGCGAACAGCTCCCCGATAGCGACAGCACGCACGAGCACTTCGACTACGCACGCCTGCACGCCGACATCGCCCGCGTGCGCGAAGGCGTCCAGGACTACCTGAGTCGGCGTCGCCCGCTACCGCGTGATCCGTCCACGCTCGTCGGTCACTATCGCGTGAGGACGGATGCGCCATGAACCTCACGGGCGATCAATTGACCGCGTTCCAGAGCAATGGTGGTTTCTCGCCCACCGACTGCTCGGTGCTGCTCGTCAGCGTCGTCTTCGTCGTGGTGCTGATCTGGGGCGTATGGGCGCTGCGCACTGCGTATGCGGGCTGGGCCGCACGGCGACTCTCCAACGCGCAGTTCCTCGGTGTCGCCGCACGCTTCGCCGCGATGTACGTGGTGCTGACCTTTCTTCTGCTTTCCTGACCTCGGACGTTTCCCCATGGCTACGCGTCTCCGTTCTTGCACCCTCGTACGCCGCCTCGTCCGTAGCACGTGCGCGGGCGCTGTTTCCGCCTTCGTCACAATGCCCTTGCTGGCCTATCCGGGATTGCCCACGCTCGAAGATCCTTCGCGCGGCGCCGGCAACGGCATCCTGCAGACGCTGCAGAACTATGGCTACGACATCGTGATGCTGGTGGCGTTGCTGATCATCGCCTCGATGTTCATTGGCGTGTGTTACCACGCCTACAGCACGTATTCGGAGATTCACACCGGCCGCAAGACCTGGGGCCAGTTCGGTTTGACGGTGGCCGTCGGCGCGCTATTGCTGGTGGTGGGCATCTGGCTGCTCACCAAGGCCACTGGCATTTTGTGAGTCGCCCATGCCGAACGAGATCGACACCCTTCGCGACGGCACCGTGGCGTTCCTGCCAAATCGCCTGAACCGACAGCCCGTCATCGTGCGGGGACTCACCGCTGACGAACTCTGGATCACCGTCGGCCTCTCCGCGATCGCGGGCATCGTGCTTGGCATGCCGCTCGCGTGGCTCACACGCAGCATCGCCATGGCGCCGACCACGATCATGGCAAGCATCGCGACCGGCATCGTCGCGGGCGGCACGCTGCTGCGCCGACAGAAACGTGGGCGCCCGGATACGTGGCTTTACCGGCAGTGGCAATGGTGGCTGCTCTGCCATGCGCCGTTCGTGTCGCGCTGGATCGGTGCGCGAGCGCTGATCGTGCGCTCCGGTGCATGGACCGTTCGCCGTACGACGCTCACGACACGCGGAGGCGTGCGATGAGTCGCTTTCGCAACGAAGTGGCGCGGCTGGATGCGCACGTGACCACCCTGCGTCGTGTCGTCACGGGTCTCTTCGTACTCGTCTTGGCCCTCGCGATCGGTTGGTGGAATGCACCTCGCCAGCTCACCATCCACATTCCGCCGGACCTGCGCTCGGGTAGCACGCGCAAATGGTGGGAAGTGCCGCCCTCGTCCGTCTACGCGTTCGCCTTCTATGTGTTCCAGCAACTCAACCGCTGGCCGACCAACGGCGAAGAGGATTACCCGCGCAACCTCCGCGCGCTCACCGCGTATCTCACGCCCTCGTGCAAGGCGTTTCTGGACAGCGACGTGGCGTACCGGCGCGACAGCGGCGAGCTGCGCAACCGGGTCCGCGGCATCTACGAGATTCCCGGCCACGGCTATGGCGATGATCCCGGCTTTCATGTGAAGGTGCTTTCCAACGATGCCTGGCTCGCCACGCTCGATCTCGCCGCCGATGAGTATTACGGCGCCGAGCAGGTCAAGCGCGCCCTCGTGCGCTACCGGCTGAAGGTCGTGCGCATGGACATCGATCCAGAGAAAAACCCGTTCGGACTCGGCCTCGACTGCTACGCCTCGCCACCCGAACGGCTCGCGCTGCCGACGCCCACCCCACCGGCCGCCGCATCGGGCGCCAGCGGAGTTCTGCCATGACACGACGACTGTTTCGTTCACTGGGCCTGCTCGTGGTGCTCGCGCATCTTGCGATGTCGCCCGCGCACGCGGTGGACGTGATGCATTGGGATCGCCTGCCGCTGGCCGTGCCGCTGATCGTCGGCCAGGAGCGGGTGGTCTTCATCGATCGCGACGTGCGCGTCGGCGTGCCGGCCGCGATCGCCGATCATCTGCGCGTGCAGAGTGCCGATGGTGCGATCTACTTGCGCGCCAGTGCGCCGATCGAACCTACCCGCCTGCAACTGCAAGATGTGGCCAACGGCACGCTGATCCTGCTCGACATTGCCGCACATCCTGCTGCGCCCAAGGAGGCGCCGCTGGAGCCGGTGCGGATCGTCGTGGACCATCCACCGTCCAGCAAGTCGGCGCAAACGCCAACGCGCGACGATGATGCCAACGACAACGCGACCAAGGCCCTCGATACACCGGTCCCGGTGCTACTCACGCGCTATGCCGCGCAAAGCCTGTATGCCCCGCTGCGCACCGTGGAACCTGTCGACGGTATCGCATCGGTGCCCGTCGATCGCACGCTGCCGTTGGACAGTCTGCTCCCCACCGTGCCCGTGAGCGCGTCGGCCTGGGCCGCGTGGCGGCTCGATGACGAATGGGTCACTGCGGTTCGGTTGACCAACACGTCCGCGCAGCACCTCGATCTCGATCCGCGCGCGTTGCAGGGCGATTTCGTGGCCGCCACCTTCCAGCATCCCGACCTCGGACCGGCCGGCGACGACACCGATACCACCGTCGTGTATCTCGTCACACGCGGTCACGGCTTGGCGGGTTCGCTACTGCCCACGGTCAGCCCGATCGACGTGCATCCGACGGCGCCGTCCACGACCGAAGGAGCCGGCGATGAAAAGTAACGGCCTGCTCAAATGGCTAGTCATCCCCGTACTGGTGCTCGCGGTGTGGGGGCTGATCAAGACGTGGACAGCACACCACGCGCCGCGCGCGGCATCGAACGTCGCGTCCGACACGCTGACACCCGCGGAGCTCAAGGCCCTCGGCATCGAAGGCGATACGCCGCACGACACGGTCGCCACGCTGGTCGGTCAGGTGAAAGCGCTGCGCGGCGAAATCCAGGCGGCGGTCAACGACAACCAGGCGCAGCGCGCGGAGAACGAGCGCCTGCGTCAGCGCGAAAGCGACATCGACCAGCGCATCCAGAACGCGGTGAACGCCGAGCGCGATCGCCTGCACGACGAACGCAACCAGGCGCAAAGCGACCAGCAACAGACGCAAGGTCTGCTGCAGGATCTCGAACACCGCCTCGACACGCTCGATCACAAGAATGGCACTGATCTGCCGGTGGGCCTGGGATTGCGCGAGGTCGATGGCGCCGGCTTCGCGGGCGGCGAGATGCAATGGACCGAACCGGCCGACAAGACCCCGCAAGGCACGAAGCGTAACGGTGCATCATCCGCCCCCTCGACCGGCGCGGTTGGCGGTTTCGGAGCGGCCGACACCATGCCCGCGCAGCAGACACTGCCGTCGAACGACACGACGAACCCGGGCGATGGAGCGACTGATAAACCGCACCTGCGTCCGGTCTACACCGTGCCCGCCAATGCCACCTTGATCGGTTCGATCGCGATGACTGCACTGATCGGGCGCGTGCCCGTCGACGGCACGGTCAACGATCCGTATCCGTTCAAGGTGCTGATTGGCCCCGACAACCTCACCGCCAACGGCATCGATCTGCCGGATGTCGCGGGCGCGGTGGTGAGCGGTTCGGCATCGGGCGACTGGACGCTCTCGTGCGTGCGCGGACAGATCCGCTCCATCACCTTCGTGTTCCGCGACGGCACGATTCGTACGTTGCCCGCGAACGATCACGGGTCGAACAGCGACACGGCAAGCAACACCACCAGCAACACCACCAACGGCGCCGCGACCACGCAAGGCGGCCTGGGCTGGATCAGCGATCCCTATGGCATTCCGTGCGTCGCGGGCGAGCGGCGCAGCAACGCCGAGCAATACCTGGGTTCGCAAGCGCTGATCACCGCGGCGGGCGCGGGTGCGGCATCACTCATTCCCAAGGGCAGCGACAACGTGTCCTACGTATCGAGCAACGGCAACACGCTCGGCACCGTCGGTATTTCCGGCAACGAGGCGATGGGTCGCATCTTGGCGGGCGGCGTGCAGGAGATGTCGCAATGGGTCAACAAGCTCTACGGCCAGGCTTTCGCCGCCATCTACGTGAAGCCCGGCGCCAAGGTGGCCGTCCACATCGATCAACCGCTCACCCTCGACTACGACCCGAAAGGCCGCAAGGTCAACTACCGAACGGGAGGTTCGCATGCACCGGATCTCGACTAGCGCCCTGATCGCCGCCTGCCTCGTGCTGCTTGCCGGCTGCGCAACCACGAAAGACAAGGTCTTGCCGCACGGCGACGCCACGATGCTGGACATCTGGAATCAGCAGACCGGCGGCGCGAACGCCGCGCAGGCCACGAGACAGGTGATGGATGCACGCGAAGCGCTACGTCGACCGCTGACATCCGCAGACCAAGCGACCGCCCCCGGTGATAACGCGAGCTACACGCGTACCGCCGAAAACGAAATCAGGTCGCTCTTTCATCGCCTGCCCAACCCGGACATGGTGATGTACGTGTTTCCGCATCTGGCCGGTACGCATCCCACGCCGGTACCCGGATACAGCACCGTGTTTCCGTTCTACGAGCGCGTGCACTACACGATGCCCGGCGAACGGACGGAGTCGTACTGATGGGCTGGCTGCCGCCCTGGGCTACGCTGCGCGAGCGCCTTCTGCCCCGTCGCGATCCGAAGGCCGAGATCGACCAGGACAACGACTCTGCGTGGGAAACCTATGCGTCGCGCTTGCGCGCCCACGGCATCCCTCTACCGGGCGCATCGATCGGCCGCCCTCCGGCTACAGTGGCCGACGAACAGGCGCTCTACGACGTTGCCCCGTCCTTCGTCGAACTGCTGCCCTGGGTGGAGGTCCTCCCTGCCTCGCAAAGCATGCTGCTCGAGGATGGCGTGTCGGTCGCCGCGTTTTTTGAGCTCACGCCGGTGGGCACCGAAGGTCGCGAGCCGGCGTGGTTGATGCAGGTGCGCGATGCGGTGGAGAACGCGTTGCAGGATGCCTTCGATGAGCTGGACGATCACCCGTGGATCGTTCAGTTCTACGCGCAGGACGAAACCGCGTGGGAGGTGTACCTCGACACGCTCGATGCCCACGTGCAACCCCGCGCCAGAGAGACCGCCTTCACCCGTTTCTACCTGCGCTTCTTCGCGCATCACCTGCGCGCGATCGCGACACCCGGCGGGCTGTTTCAGGACACGACCGTCACGCAACTGCCGTGGCGTGGGCAGTCACGGCGTGTGCGCATGGTGGTGTACCGGCGGGATGCCGACGGCACGGCACGCCGCGGTCTCTCGCCCGAACAAGCGCTCACGTCGGTGTGCGATCGCCTGAACGGCGGGCTGGCCAACGCCGGCGTGAAAGCGCGACGCCTGTCCGCCGCCGAGATTCACGCCTGGCTGCTACGTTGGTTCAATCCGCATCCCACGCTGCTCGGTGACACCGCCGAGGATCGCGAGCGGTTCTATCAACTCGCCGCCTATCCCGACGAGAGCGATGACGGCGAACTGGAACTGGCGAGCGGCACCGACTTCGCACAACGGCTGTTCTTCACGCCACCCCGTTCGGACGTCCAAAGTGGGCTGTGGTCGTTCGACGGCATGCCGCATCGCGTGATCGTGCTCGACCGGCTGCGCACGCCACCTGCCACCGGCCATCTCACCGGCGAGACACGCAAGAGCGGCGATGCGATCAACGCGCTGTTCGACCAGATGCCGGAAGACACCCTGATGGCGATGACGCTGGTCGTCACGCCGCAAGACACGCTCGAAGCACATCTCAATTACCTGAGCAAGAAATCGGTCGGCGAAACGCTCGCGTCCGAGCAGACGCGCCAGGACGTGCAGCAGGCGCGCACGCTGATCGGCAGCGCCCACAAGCTCTATCGCGGCGCGGTCGCGTTCTACCTACGAGGACGCGATCGTGCCGAGCTCGATGCGCGCACGCTGCAGCTCACCAACGTGATGCTGGGCGCCGGCTTGCAACCGGTGCGCGAAGACGACGAAGTCGCACCGCTCAACAGCTACCTGCGCTGGTTGCCGTGCAACTACGACCCGGCCAAGGATCGGCGGCAGTGGTATACGCAACTGATGTTCGCGCAGCACCTCGCGAACTTGGCACCGGTGTGGGGACGCAGCCAGGGGACCGGGCATCCCGGCATCACCCTGTTTCATCGCGGCGGCGGCACGATTACGTTCGACCCGCTCAATCGCCTCGACCGGCAAATGAACGCGCACCTGTTCCTGTTCGGACCCACGGGTTCGGGCAAGTCGGCGACGCTCAACAACCTTCTCGTCCAGATCACGGCCATCTACCGGCCACGGCTGTTCATCGTGGAAGCGGGCAACTCGTTCGGGTTGTTCGGCGACTTTGCGCAACGGCTCGGCTTGACCGTGCATCGGGTGCGGCTATCACCCGGTTCGGGCGTGAGTCTCGCCCCGTTTGCAGATGCGCACCGTCTGGTCGACACGCCGAGCGACGTGCAGACGCTCGATGTCGATGCGCTGGACGAACCCGCGGCGGGTGCGCCGGACGGCGACGAGCAGCGCGACGTGCTGGGTGAACTCGAAATCACCGCGCGCCTGATGATCACCGGCGGCGAAGACAAGGAAGAAGCGCGCATGACGCGGGCCGATCGCAGCCTGATCCGCCAGTGCATCCTCGACGCCGCCCATCGTTGTGCGCGTGACCAGCGCTCCGTGCTCACCCGCGACGTGCGCGATGCCTTGCGCGAGCGCAGCCGCGATGCGTTGCTGCCCGAGGTGCGACGTGCACGCCTCCTGGAAATGGCCGATGCGATGGACATGTTCTGCCAGGGCGTGGATGGCGAGATGTTCGACCGGCCGGGTACACCCTGGCCCGAAGCCGACATCACGATCGTCGATCTCGCCACCTTTGCACGCGAGGGCTACAACGCGCAGCTTTCGATCGCCTACATCTCGCTGATCAACACGGTCAACAATCTCGCCGAGCGCGATCAGTTCCGGGGCCGGCCGATCATCAACGTGACGGACGAAGGCCACATCATCACCAAGAATCCGCTGCTCGCACCGTACGTGGTCAAGATCACCAAGATGTGGCGCAAGCTCGGCGCCTGGTTCTGGCTGGCGACGCAGAACCTCGACGACCTGCCGAAGGCCGCCGAGCCCATGCTCAACATGATCGAGTGGTGGATCTGCCTGTCGATGCCACCGGATGAGGTCGAAAAGATCGCGCGTTTCCGCGAGTTGAGTCCCGCGCAGAAGGCGCTGATGCTCTCGGCGCGAAAGGAAGCGGGCAAGTACACCGAGGGCGTCATTCTCTCGCGTTCGATGGAGCTGTTGTTTCGCGTGGTGCCGCCGAGCCTGTATCTCGCACTCGCCATGACGGAACCGGAAGAAAAGAACGAGCGCTACCAGTTGATGCAGCAGTACGGCATCAGCGAGCTGGACGCGGCGATGCGCGTGGCCGAACGCATCGATCGCGCACGGGGCATCGTCATGCCGACGCTGGCGGACGTCGCGCCATGACGCCGTGGCATGCCCTCAAACACACTTGGCGCGACGCATCGCGCTTTCGTCGACGCGTCGTCCTCAGCACCGTCGTGGGGATCGCCTTCTTGACAGTGAGCGTGACGCTCGTCGGCGTGCGGCATCGCTCGCCATCCACCGCCACGCCGCCATGGGTCTATGGCAACGTGCACGCACGTTACACCCTCATCGAGTATGCCGATCTCGAATGCCCGTATTGCAAGGCGTATTTCCCGGTACTGAAGGCGTGGATCGATGCGCATCCCGAGGTGAACTGGCAGTGGCAACACCGTCCGCTTGCCATCCATGAACCGGCGGCGACCCGTGACGCGTGGCTGGCCGAGTGTGCCGGGCGAACGAACGGCAACGAGGGATTCTGGCAGGCCGTGGCGTGGATCTATGCGAACACGCGCGGGAACGGCCAAGGCTTACCGGCGTCGGCGGCATTCCCGGAGACCTCACCGAAACTCAAGGCATGCCTCGACAACCCCGCCGTCGGCGACGCGGTGCAAGCCCAAACGGAGGCGGCCGGCCGTGCGGGTATTGAGGCGACACCGACGGTGAAACTGGTCGACCATACGTCCGGCAAAGCGATCGTGCTGGAAGGCACCGCCGAAGGTGATGCGCTGCTGTCTGCCATGGATTGGCTCGCCGACTCTCCGCAGGCCAGCGCGCCTCGTGCGTCCACCACCGTCAGCCCTCGAACGCGAATCAACAGTTCATCGGATACCCCGTAGCCAGCGGTCTTCCAGGCTACGCACGGCGTGCACCGTGTGACCGCGCCAGCCCGCGTGCATCGTCTTGGCGGGCACTCGTTCAACAACGAGTGATGCATCGTATTTCGTCGCTCCGATCGGAGCATGATCGTCCCACACCGCGGGAGAGAATCTCTCCCGTGCGGCGAGGCCCTCCTGCGTTTTTTTCATTCAGGAGGTTTCTCGTGCTTGCGTCCCTCTCACGTGTCGATCGTCCATCGCTGACCTCATCCGCCCTGACGTCAGCGGATCACCAACTCATCCAGGATGCCATCGCGGTGCTGGAACGGCGTCTGTTCCAGCGCGGACCGGCGCTCACCCGCCCGCAGGAGGTGGTCGATTACCTGCGGCTCACCCTGACGCGAGAAGATCGCGAGGTTTTCACGGTGGTCTTTCTCGACACGCGCCATCGCGTGATCGCCGTGGAGCCGCTGTTCTTCGGCACCATCGATGGCGCGCAGGTCGCGCCCCGCGTCATCCTGCATCGTGCGCTGCTTCTCAACAGCGCCGCCCTTATCGCGGCCCACAATCATCCGTCGGGCGCTACGGTGCCGAGCGACGCAGACCGCGCGTTGACCTCCGAACTGACGGCCCTGCTCCGACGGGTCAATATCCGGTTGCTCGACCATCTCATCATCGGTCAGGGCGAGCCCTTTTCCTTTGCCCAAGCGGGCCTGCTTTAACTCATCGAGCGCCCCTCACGGGGCGCCCTCTTTCGCTATCTCCCACTGTGCAGCCTTTCTGAGAACGAGAGGCGCATGGTGTGGCCACCTCGGCATGAATACTCGGCGATCCGATCCACAACCTGGCCGTGCAGAAAAGCCGGTGGCGACGGCATGCGGTTTTCTCGCCGCAACAGCGGTGTTTTTTCGGCGTACTGGGAAGCATCTTCCACCGCCGCATGACGCGTCCGCGCACACGACGCGGTGATGTTCGTCGGCCCGATCCCGGAGTGCATGCCATGATGGTTCACGCCCACCGTTCGCCGTGCGTCGCGCACAGCCGCACACATCTGCCGAGGCTTTCCCACCGGCACAGGGTCCTCGCCCTCAGCCTCGCGCTCTTGCCGCTTACCCACCCTGCGTTCGCGCAATTCACGTGCGTCGATACGAGTGGCTCGCCTCGCGGTGCCTCCGCCACCTACGCGACGGATACAGCGTGCGGCATGGGCGCGGTGGCCAATGGCACGAATCCGCAAGACGGAGCGGCGACAGCGTTCGGCTATGGCGCCACCGCCAGCTATAACGGCGCGACGGCGATTGGCGCAAATGCCGTGGCCGCATACAACAACGATGTCGCTGTCGGCCCCGGCGCAAGTGCGAATTCCGCGCCGAATGGTGGCGGTGCAGGCGCCGTCGCCATCGGTACGGCGTTTGCGCAGGGTACCGCGGCCGTGGCAATCGGTGGCAACGCCTATGCGAACGGCGACAGTGCCATCACCCTAGGCAACGGGTCAGCCCATGGCAACGGCGCCGTGGCGATTGACGCGTTTGCGACGGCCAATGCATCCACGGCCCTGGGGCACCTCGCACAAGCGATGAACCCCTTTGACGTGGCGCTCGGTGCGAATGCCATCACCGCAGTCCCGAATACCGGCACGACGACATTGTTCGGCATCACCTCTGCCGGGACACCGACGGGCGTCGTCTCGGTGGGCGCCGCCAGTGGCTCAATGATCTTTCAGCGACAGATCCAGAACGTTGCGCCGGGTGTCATTAACGCCGCCAGCACGGATGCGATCAATGGGAGCCAGCTGTACGCCGTTGCGGGAGGCGTCGATAACCTCGGTCAATCTGCGGCGAGCGTGTTGGGCGGATCAGCGATCTACAGCGCAGCCAGCGGCCAAATCACCGGCACGTCGTTCGTGATTCAGGGCACCCCTTACGCAACCGTCAGCGATGCTTTCGCGGCGACGGATACCGCGATCACCACGAATCGCACGCAGCTCACCGACCTCACGACCAGCATCGTCGGCGGCACGATCGGCCTTCTGCAGCAGACCGGCGGCGCACCAGGCAACGGAACGCTGACGCTAGGCGCTCAGACCGGCGGTACAACCGTGAATATCGCGGGGACGGCCGGCCCCCGTCAGCTCACGGGACTCGCGCCCGGCGCAGTGTCGGCCACCAGCACCGATGCCGTGACCGGCGCGCAGCTCTACGCCGCCACGCAAACCGCAAGCGGCGGCTGGACGTTGGCAACGTCCGCTACTGGCAGTGGCCAGGTCAGCGGTAGTGCCGCTCAAAACATCGCAGCCAACGGAACCGTGACAGTAACGGCCGGCAACAATGTGGCGCTCACGCAGAACGGCTCGCAGATCATAGTTGGCACCAGCACAGCACCAACGTTCGCGTCCGTGACGACGTCCGGTCTCACACTCTCATCCGATTCCGCCGCGAACATGGGCGGCAATGTGCTCCATAACGTCGCGCCCGGCGTGGCCGCCACCGACGCGGCGACGGTCGGGCAATTGACGGCCGCCCTCAGCGCCGGTAGCGCCAATGCCGTGCAATACGACACTGCCGCCCACAACAGCGTCACGCTCAACCCGGGTGGAACACCCGCACCTCTTCACAACGTCGCGGCGGGTACGCTGTCGGCGACCAGCACGGATGCCGTCAACGGCAGCCAGCTTTATGCGACCAATCAGGCGATGAACCAGGCACAGACTGTCGCCAGCAGTGCGATGACGATGGCCGCCTCTGCCAACACCACCGTCAACAACGTGGTCGCGGGCCACGCCGGACTCGTGCAAACGGATGGCACGATGATCACCGTCGGCAAGAACGATACCGCAACACGTGTCGACATCAGCGGTCCCGACGGTACGCGTCCATTGACGGGGCTCGCGCCCGGCGTTACACCGAATGATGCAGCGACGGTCGGTCAGGTCCGAACCAACAGTCAGCTAGTGCTTGGCCAGGCCAACGCTTACACCGATCGGGAGTTCAACATGCTCGATAGGCGCCTGGATGCTCTGGGCGCTGCAGCGATGGCTGCAACGTCATTGATTCCGAACGCTCGGGCCGAGGGAAAGTTTCAATTGGCCGCCGCAGCCGGTACGTATGGCGGTGCGTCAGCGCTAGCCGTAGGCGCCAACTACTGGGTTTCGAATCGCGTTTTACTCAACGCACACATTTCCCAGGGAGTTGGAGATGGTGCAAGAACGGGGGCGTCAATCGGAGCGACCATCGGTTTCTAACTCGCAACCGAGAGCCATCAAACTGAGACATCCGCTCACGATGGGAGTTCTTCGACAGCTTCATCAAGCAACTTTGTTTTTATGCATTTGCAATTTGGATAAAGTCTTGCCATATCGTCAAGGGCCCGAACTTCTAGTTATCCCTTTTCCAACGCTCTCGAAGTACTGCCTACTCTTCGCTGGATACCGACTTTGCAGCATCGTGAATACTGCATCCGCCTCATCCTTCTTACCCTCGCGCTCAAGCGCATAGGCAATAACGGAGTCGTGGATAAGCTCAAATGCCCTATCTCGCTTAGGCGCAAGATGAAATACAGACCATCCATATATAGGAAAAGGGAATTTCCAAGAATCTACTTCGGCGGAGTCAATAAGATTTGCGACCTCAAAATCATTGACCACTTTGCTCCAGTCAGATTTATGCGCCGCCTCAAATCCATCTTTTTGAATATCATAAAGTAGCTTGACTCGCAATTCATTTTGCCACACTTGGCTGCACATCATAGACGCGCACAACACTATTAACGTCGAGCAAACGAAACCCAATATAAAAGCGGAAAAATATCTTAGTTGCTGCGCCATTATTGACATCCATTGCTCACGCATTGATCGCATTTATTCTGGAACCGCAACAACTCCGGTGCGTCTTAAGGCGTTTCGGGAGGCACACATGGAACTTGACCTCCCGAACACTCTTTGTAGTCCGCTAGGCAAGGCAATAGGCATACTACTTGCCACCCTTCTCAGCGATTGGCGCATTTAAAGTAGAAAGCGTCTGCTCCGCAACTCCCTCGAAGTATTCTTTATTCTTTGATGGATTCTTCTTTATCAATTCATTATAAATCTTATCTGCACCATCAAGGTTTCCTTGCTTTTGCATTGAATAGGCCTCTATCGAAAGATCGGAAATTAAAAATGTATCGTCCGGATCTTTGGCGAAACCGGTCAGACGCCAAGCGTGAAGCGGATAGCCGATGCCCCACGTCCTGGGACCGACTGTCAATGCAATCTCGCTCGCAGAATGGAATTGCCCACTTGCTAGCGCCCAATTATTGGCTTGCGCAGCTCGCGCTCCTTCCAGTCTCAGCGCATAAGCAGCCCTGATCTTCAACTCATCTTGCCAAGTAAAGCTCGCTAGACTTGAGAAGAACAGGCACGCATAGGCGGCCAGAACCGCCCCAACTAGCCCACTTAATGTGTGAGTTAAGATAGTTCGCACTTCATTTCTCTCCTCTGCCACCTGAAGCCATACAGGTCCTCATCTTTGCCTCGCACTGCGCCCATTTTTTCAGCCCGCTAGGGTCTTGCGGTGGCGGGTCCCTCCAGTTTTGCGGATCGCCATTATCTTCACTCATGCATTTCCGGAAGTCAGCGTTACAGCACTCATCCCCACCGCCTTCGGACGCGTTACACGCCCCTTCTGAAACGACTTTACAAAACTTGTCCTTCAATTTACGCGTTAACCAACCATCGTTCGGATTTTTAAGGTTCTTGCACCATTCTGTACGTCCGGAGTCTTCGTCATCGCCAGGGCACAAACCAGTGGGATCGATTAAATCGATTGGATCCCCGTTAACATAGGCATAGAAGCTCAATTGCCCACCACCGAACGTGATCGGGTCCTCACTGATGAAGCCTGGAAAGAGCGGGCTGTAGTAGCGGGCGCGGTAGTAGTAGAGACCAGAGACGTCGGCCTCGCGACCGGTGAATTGGTACGGATTCTTAAACCCTGTCGTCGTGTCACTGGGCGTCACATTGCCGTAAGGATCGTAGCTGTATTGCTGCTTGAGCGCGCCGTTTGGATCGGTCAAGGCAATCGTGCTGTTGATTTGGTCTGTCAGGAAATACGTCCGCCCTGTCACATCGCTTCGTGCAAAATGCTCATCGATCCCCAGCCCCACCAAAATCGGATTCACCGTGCTGCCCTGCATCTCCTGGACCGCATTGTTGCCGTCATACAAGAACTGCGTTGCCGTACCCTGCACCGTCTTGCTGATTCTGCGTCCAAGCGCATCGTAGGCATAACTGAGCTGAGCCACACCATTCTGACTCACCTTCACCAATTGATTCCGTGCATTCCACGTATACGTGTTCGTGCCATCGTTGGTCAGGTTGCCATTCGCGTCGTAGCTCAATGCTTGACCGTTGAAGCTTGTCTTCCGGTCATTGAGGTCGAACGTCGCCGGTTGCGTCGTCGCCGTCGGCAGCACATCCGTGGCAAAGGTGCCGCTCTTGCTGATAATGCGTCCATCGGCATCGTAACCGTAGGCCAGATTGCCCAGCGTGGTGCCGTTGCCCTGGGTGTACGTAAGCCCCGTCAACTCACTGGCGGTGTCGTAGCCGTAGGCGACAGTAATGCCGTTAGGCAGCGTCAGCGTGCTCCGGCGGTTGTCCGCGTCGTAGGCCAGTTGCACCGTTTCGCTACCCTGCGTAATGGCCGTCAGGCGATTGGTGTTGTCGTAGGTGTAACTGGCTATGGCTTGCGCAGCAGCCGTCATGCTCGTGCGACGCCCCGCCGCGTCGTAGGTGTAGCTGATGCTGCCCTGCGGACTACTTGTGCCCGTGATGCGATCCAGCCCGTCGTAGCCCCAGCTCAATGTGCCGTTGATGGAATCTGTGAGGCTTGTCAGGCGATCGCCAGCGTCGTAGCTGGCCTGGACACCAGAGCCGTCCGCATAGGACACCAAGCTCTTACGATTGAGCGCGTCGTAGCTAATATCCGTCACCTGCCCTTTGCGGTCAGTGTGTGTAAGCACGTTACCCATTCCGTCATAGGTCCACGACTCGCTTTGGTTCATGGCATCCGTGCGAGTGATGAGGCGATTACGGTTATCGTAGACGTAATGGATGACACCGGTGTTGGGCAACGCTACGCTCAACAGATTGCCGTTGCCGTCGTAGCCCTGCGTAGTCGTTTGGTTGAGCGCATCCGTGGTTGATACAACACGATCATTGGTGTCGTACTGCGTCAGCGTGACATTGCTCAGTGCATCGCGCGTGGCGATGCGACGGCCCAACGCATCCACCACATAACTCGTGGTGCGGCTCAACGGATCGGTCACGCTCTGCAAGTCGTAGCCCCGATAGGTGTACGTCGTCGTGTTACCTAACGCGTCTTGGACGCTTGTGCGCTGACCGGCCGCATTGCACTGGATTGTTGTGCTGTGGCCCAGCGCATCGGTCATTTGTGTCAGACATCCATTGGTATAACCAAAGTTGGTCGTATGGCCCAACGGATCGGTCTCCGAAGCGATCTCGCTGTAGTCGCTGGTGTACGTGAAGCGGGTGGTCACTGCATTCGACGTGCCGGACAACCGCGTCACGCTGAGGACATTGCCCAGCGCATCGTAGGTGTAGGCCTTGGTGCGGCCGAGCGCATCGGTTTCACTGTCCACCAGCCCGGACGCTTCGCGCTTGTACGTCGTGGTCTGCGCCAACGAAGTGCCGTAAGCCAGCGTGTCACTGCTGGGATAGCCGCTCACCGGATCAAAAACCACCTGCTCCTGGTTGCCGTTCGTATCGGTGACGGTAGTAACCGCGTTGTTGTTGCTGGTGGTGTAGGCAAACTGGTAGGCCGTGTTATCCGCGTACGTTTGCTTGGTCACCCTGCCATTGGCGTCGTACTGATTGCTCACCCATACATGACCACGGCGATCCTGCATGGTGAGCATGCGGTTGTTGCCATCGTAAGTGTATTGCTCCGTGGTCTGGTCCGGATAGGTGACCGTGGCGAGACTGCCGGCACTGTTGTAGGCGTAGTTGAGGGTGCGACCACTGTTGTCGGTAGCGCTGGTAACACGGTTGCCGCTGTCGTAGTTGAAGGTGATGCTGCGGCCGCTCGGCGACACCATCTGCTCGATCAGGCCACCGTTGTAACTCAATTGCACCTGGTTGCCGTAGCGATCCCGAATCCATCGCAGTTGATTCGGCACCTCGTTTTGGAACGCGTACTGCGTACCGTCCTTCAGCGTGATTTGCCAATACTCGCCGTACGGCGTTTGGGTGAAGAACTGCAGGGTCGCCCCGTAGTAGGAGGAATTCGTACCCGTGTGTTCCCACACCGTACCGGCCGGGAACGGCCACTGGGCTGCGCCACTCACCAGATTGAAGGTGATGCCTTCCCCGCACGGCAGCACCAACACCGGGGGCGAAGTGGCGGGGCTACCAAAATTGGTCGCATTCTTCGTATACAGATGCATGCCGAAGTTGGCGTTCATGCCAATACCGAACACATGCGAATTGGGATCGGCCGAGCTGTAGCCGCGCTCGAGCGCCAACGGCATCACATCGTTGATCGCCATGTCGTTCCAGCGATGGAAGAAGATGCCGGTCTGCAGATCGACAGGCTGCACCCTTTGCGCATTACAGATCAGTTGCGACGTATTGCTGTTGGCGCTGCCCATGGAACCACCCGCGCCCAGCGCCCACACCAGCCGAACGCCCGGATCGGGGGCCAAGTGCTGCGCATCGGCCGTCACGTGGCCAGCACCGTACATTTGCCAACCTTGCTTCAAGTCATACACCCAGAAGTTGGCCATCGCGTTCGGGCGGGCGTGTCCGTAGTTGGGATACACCACCCGGATACCTTTGGACGCCTCCGGGGTCAGCCCCTGCACCACCGCGTCGCCCGGTTGGATGGTGAAGTACATCGGGAAGTTATCGGGCAACGGAAACGGCGCGTGATCCACCGGTGTAGGTACCAACGCGATATGCGTCAGCACGTGGCCGTTGCGATCCTTGAACACGGCGCCTGCCGGCACGTGCAGTTCCAGCCCCGGCATGTCCGGATGGGTGAGTACCACTTCGCGCGTGGTCGGCGCGGGCAAGGTGATGTCGTCGCGCGGCAGAATGCGCGGCAGGTACATCACGAACGGCATGTGTGTGATGGCGTGGGCCTTCACGTCCGCACCGACCTCGAAGCGGCCGTAATGCACCGTGTCATGACTGGCACTGTCGCCATCGACGAAGACCGGCTGGCGGCCAGCGGGCACGTTCTGCAGCACGAAGACACCGCGTGTATCGGTACGCACTTGGATGTCGCCGATACTGACCGTCACGTTGGCGACGGGCGTTTCATCGATCTGGCGAACCTGCCCGATCACGGTGGTCGTGTCGTGCGGGAGGTGGGCTTCCAGGGCACGCGTATCGGGCAACACCTGGTGGGGTGCATAGAGACGCCAGTGGGCTCCTGTGAAGTCCGGTGCATTGTTCTTACCGGGGTAAAACGCGCCATCGCGAACGACTCCTTTTGCGCGGCACAAGTCATTGCCGGAGCAACTTGCGTGGCCCTCGCCCGCCATGACGACCAACGGCGGTGTGTTCGCATCGTCGGAGGAGGCAGCTCCTGGTCTTGCGCCTTGGCCCGCGACCACCACGCCCGTTTCGTTGGCACTGAGAGTCGTGAAGCCGATCGCGGTGTACGGCACGTCACCGCCTTGTGCGGTATGCAGGCCTTTCACGAACAAGGTGTAGCGCGATCCTGGGTACAGATCGTCAGGCAATTGCACAAACGCCAAGCGGCCACCTTCGGCACCCACGACCTGCACCGGCACCGCACCCTCGGGACCGAGCAGAGTCACGGTGCGCGTATTCAACTGATGCAGATCCATGGGGACGGCAAAGTGCACGACGAGTGGCCCGTGGATCGAGGCACGCGTGCTGTCTTTCGTTGGAAAGGTGGCGGCGATGACGTTGTTGGGCGTCGGCGGCGCCTGCGTGGCATCGGTGCTCAGCGAGGGTGATTTGAATTGCAACGCGTTACTCAGCGCGTGACCGCTTGCGTCAACACCGCCCTCGATACGCACCGAACCGTCCGGCTGCAGTTCGGCGTGTCCATTCAACCGAACCGATGCTACGTCTTGCAGCGGCGTTGCTTCACGCGACTCCGGTCGCCACAGCAATGCCGTGGTCGCCGGTGCGCCATCGGTTCCCCAGCCGCCGGCCATCACCGCATGACCATCCGGCAACACGGTGAGTGTATGTCCCGCACGCGCCGGCAAGCCGATGTTACCCGTACGCACGAAACGTCGGGACGTAGGATTGAACCATTCGCCGTTGTCGAGCACACGGCCCTTGGCATCGACACCGCCCCACAGCAGCACTTCACCACCGGGCATCACGGTGACCGACGCAAAGCGGCGGATCTCCGGCAAGGGCACTGCGATACGTTGCGCGCCGTTGATCAGATAGGCCACACCTTGTGCACCGTGAACGTCCAGTTCGCGTCCGTCCGGTAACCATGCATGACGAACGTCGGACGACGCCGGCAACACGTAGGCGTGTCCCGCCGTGGTGACACGCTCCGGCTCGGTCGCAGGCGGCAATGCCAAGGCAACGGCACTGAGCATGGCGACACCCACCATGCTCACGATACTCGGCAGTCCCAGGGCCTTCCCTGTGGTTTTCATGGCTAACATCCTCATCCCGCTTGAACGGCGAATGCCCGCTGTGACGCGGCGATCCACCGCTGACCTGATTTACTGTGAGAGCAACGTCATTTGACTACTGCACGATGGACCGCCCCATGCGCACGACACTTCCACCGTATAGGTGCCCGTGGCAGGCAGGTTGGACAAATTGATCGACTGCGTGCCGCTGGCGGTAAAGCTCGTGTAGTAGCCGTTCACCGTGACCGTGCTGTTCGGGCTGTAGACGCGAACGGACATCGGTTGGCCGGTTACACCCGAAACCTGCAGGGCGTAGTTGCTGCCCGCATTGGCATTGAAGGTATAGCGCTGCCCCTGGTTTTCATTCACGTTAAGCTGGATCGGCGAATTCACCGTCAAGGCCGACCCCACGATTTCCGACATCAGCGAAGGCGTAAAGCCGATCACGCTGTTTGAGCTCGGTGGCGTCACCACGACGGTGTACGTACCGGCGACCAGATTCCACAAGTCCGCCGTGCAATTGACATTCGATACCGCGCAGGAGAACGACACGACTTGCGCACCGCTTGGGTTGTAGACATACACCCCGAAGCCGCTGCTGCTTCCCGTAATGCTGAGATTGTTGAACGTCAGATCGAGGTTGTCGCCCGCTGCCGCAGTGAAAGCCATGTAAATGTTTTGGCCACCCGCATTGGCGGTATAGGTGGGCGATGTGGCATTGACCGTGAGATTACCGTCCACGCCCGGTAACAACGTCAGCTGACCACTGCACGTGGGACCGCCCCATCCGCACGACACCTCCAACGTGTAGGTGCCGGTGGCAGGGAGGTTGGGCAAATTGATCAACTGTGTACTGGAAGTGGTGAAGGTCGTGTAGTAACCGCTCACGGTCACCGCGCCGTTCGGGCTGTACATGCGTACGGACATTGGCTGCCCGGTTACGCCGGACAACTGCAAGGCATAGGTGTCGCCCGCATGGGCGTTGAACGTATAGCGCTGCCCCTGGTTTTCATTCACGTTGAGCTGGACGGGTGCGTTGACCGTCAAGAGCGAACCGGTGATTTCCGACATCAGCGAAGGCGTAAAGCCGATCACGCTGTTCGAACTTGGGGGCGTCACCACGATCGTGTACGTCCCGGCGACCAGGTTCCACAAGTCTGCGGTGCAATTGACGCTGGATACCGCGCACGAGAACGACACCACCTGCGCGCCGTTCGGGTCGTAGACATACACGCCGAAGCCGCCGCTGCTTCCTGTAATGCTCAGATTGCTGAAGGTCAGGTCGAGGTTGTCGCCCGCGGCGGCATTGAAGGCCATATAGATGTTCTGGCCACCCGCATGGGCGGTATACGTTGGCGCTGCGGCATTGGTCGTCAGGTTACCGCCCACACCGGAGAGCAAGGCCAGTTGACCGCTGCACGAAGGACCGCCCCATCCGCACGACACCTCCAGCGTATAGGTACCGGTGGCAGGCAGATTGGGCAGATTGATCAACTGCGTGCCGCTGGTGGTAAAGGTCGTGTAGTAGCCATCTACCGTCACCGCGCCGGTCGGGCTGTACATCCGTACGGACATGGGTTGGCCGGTTACGCCGGACAACTGCAAGGCATAGGTGTCGCCCGCATGGGCGTTGAAGGTATAACGTTGCCCCTGGTTTTCACTTACGTTGAGCTGGACGGGTGCGTTGACCGTCAAGGACGGCCCCACGATTTCCGACAACAGCGAAGTCGTGAAGCTGACAACACTGCTGGAATTCGGTGGCGTCACCACGATCGTGTACGGGCCGGCGAGCAGGTTCCACAAGTCGGCCGTGCAATTGACGTTCGATACGGAACAGGAGAACGACACGACCTGAGCGCCGTTGGGGTCGTACACGCTCACCGAGAAACTGTTGGTGCTTCCTGTGACGCTCAGGTTGCTAAAAGTGAGATCGAGGTTGGCGCCCGCGGTAGCGTTGAAGTTCAAATAGGTGCTTCCGCCACCGGCAGGGAGGGTGTAGCTGTTGCTGCTTCCGTTGGCCACCAGCGTGCCTGACGACAGCAACTGGATTTGCGCCGAGGCCGTCACGCCGCTATCGGGGCTAATGATCAGTTGATAGGTTCCGGTAACCGGCAGCGGTGCAAGATTGAGTGTGGCGCTGTTGGAGGTGGCGCTCGATGCATACATCACCTGGTTGCTGTTGTAGACGGCGTATCGCACCACCTGGCCCGAAGGACTGGTCGAGGTATTGGATATGGCCAGCCACAGCGTCTGCGGTGCGAAGATGAAACGCAGGGTTTCACCGGGAACCGACGTCACGACGTTTGTGGGCACACCCGCCGCCAGCACGGCGTCCCGCTGCACACCGACCGTCAATTGCGCGCTGGCATTGCTCGGCGTGAACACCACCAAATAGGTGCCCGCTGCACTCAATTGCGGCAAATGAAGCGATGGCGCACTGCTGGAGACGCTGCCTTGCGCAACGAGCTGATTGCCCGGCGCGTAGACGGCGTAACTGATTGAGCTGGCGCTGCTCACGATCGAGTTGAGTTGCAGGCTGATCCAGTCGCCTTCGTTCGCGTTGAACACCATCGCGCCAGTCTGGCCACCCGCGGCGATATTCAAATTCGCACTGCTGCCCACCGTGACATACGCCGTACTGGTGACATTGGCGGCGCTGATGCCGCTGGGTAACACGATCACGGGATTCGCACTGACCGCCTGCCCATACGGCGTGTTGATCGTGACGAATCCGCTCGCATCACCGGCGGTGATCGTGTATTGAATCTGGGCATCGCTGATGGACGCGAACGAGGCCACACCGCGGTTGCTCAACTGCATCACGGTTTGACCTGCCACCGGGTCCAGGTGCGTGCCCGTGACGGTGAGGGTGCTGCCGATCGATACCGCCAGCGGACTCACCTGGGTGATGCTCGGTGGTGCGCCCGTGTCGTCAACCGTGAAAGGCGTGGCGCTGCTTGCCGTATGGCCACCTGTCGTCACCGTGATGGGTCCGGTGGTGGCGCCACTTGGCACACTGGCGACCAATTGCGTCGACGTCGCGGACAGCACCGTTGCCGGTGTGCCATTGACGCTTACCGTATCGTTGGCGGCGTTGCTGTCGAACCCCTGTCCTTGAAGGGTGACTTGCGTGCCTGCCTGGCCATGGGTGGGCATGAACGAGAAGATCGCCAGTTGCCCGGCTGACAGCGGCGCACTGACCTGGCCCGCCTGTCCCAGGCTGTTATAGCCATACTGGACACTGGTGCCCGTATTTGCAGTCATCCCGACGATGCGGCCGTTGGCGTCGTACACGTAGCGTGTGGATTGCGCCTGCGCGAGGCCCCCTGTCAGCAGTAGGAGGCCAAGAAATCCGATGAGACTTGCGCGAAACCATCGGTCGAGCCGGCGTCGACACACCCTTACGCTCGATCCATCCCGGCCACCGTCCACCGTCCGCCTGCCGTTCCCCAGCGCCACCATTGCACAGTCCTTTCTGCCGCTCCATGGAAACGGTCAGCCTGATCTCAACGCATGAACCCCTAGCCACCCCGTGTGAACACGGTGTGAAACCATCCCTTGATCGCACCACAAGCAACGTGAAGAGTCTGTGAAGAAACTCCCCCGTGGCAGACGTCCCTTCGTTGTGCTCTGATGACGCTGCTTCGCGGCCAGCTCAGTGGCATCGACGCGACGCGCTCTGCATCCATCGCATCACGAGGGGACCATGTACCGCTTAGGACGTCTGACGCTCGCCGTCACACTGGGAGCACTGCTCGCTGCCTGCAACCAACCGACCACTCCCGCCGCATCCCATGCCTCGACCGCATCCAGCGGTCCCGCCAAGCCGGCCACTACCGCCGACGAAAACACCTGGGGCAACTACCTCGCCGAACAAGGCCGGCTGCACGGCAAAGACGTGGCGATGCACCCGTACATTTACGTGATTCCGGGAGGCGATAGCGTCGCGGCCACGGCCCGACGCCAGAACGAAACCGACTCCGTGGTGCACAGCATTGGCCCGATCCTGATGCCGGGCGGCATGCTGATCGTGGGTGGACCTGATCCCAAACAGACCACCGCATTTCTCACCGACGTCGCTAAGCAACTGAAGACCGATACGCTGCAAGGCATCGTGGTCTTAGTGGTCAGCGATGCTTCCGAACAGGCGGCGGTGTCCAGCACACTGAAGGCCAGTGGCGCGACCGTGCGCGTTGTGGCCATGTAACTTCGGGACATTTCAGGAGTTCAGCGCAGGATGTCGCAGATACGCTGGTTCGGATGGCTCTGTGTTGGCGTACTGGCGAGCACGCTGGCCGTTTTCGCGCCGCACCCGACGGCGCACGGATCATCGGATGCGTCGTTGCTTGCACAGCGCGTCGCACTGGGCAAGCAGCTCTTCAACGATCCATCGCTGAGCGCCGATGGCAGCGTTCGCTGTGCCTCCTGCCACATGCCCGAAAAGAGCTATACCGATGGACGAGCCACAGCGGTCGGTGTTTACGGACGTGTCGGCACACGCAATACACCCAGTCTCCTCTCCGTGGAAATCGCCAGGGAAGGCGTTTTTTTCTGGGATGGACGACGCACGTCGCTTGAACAGGCCGTCCTTGATCCGCTCACCAATCCGGTAGAAATGGGACTCCCCGATCAAACGCAAGTGATGCAGCGGATTGCACAAAACAGCGCTTACCGCGCGGCGTTCGCGCAGGCGTTTCCGACGCACAGCGATGCGTTCACGCCGGATGACGTCGGCGTGGCGCTTGCCGCCTACATCCGCTCGCTGACATCAACCCAGAGCGCCTTCGACCATTACGGGCATGGCGATCGCGCGGCCTTGAATCCCCGCGCGCAACTCGGCCTTGCCCTCTTCCAGGGCAAGGCCGGTTGCGCGGAATGCCACCGGCTCGAAGGTGCATCACCAACATTCACCGATCACGCCTATCATCGAACGGGCGTGGGTTTGGATGGCATCACGGCGAATCTGCCCACTCTCACGGAAGGCGTCATCGCGCGCTCACTGCAGGGCGGCGCGATCGGCGATCGTGTCGCAACGCATGAAGACGAAGCGCAACTTGGGCGCTTCAACGTCACACTGGAGCCCGCGGATATTGGGCTGTTTCGCACACCCTCGTTACGTGGCGTGTCCCGCACAGCTCCTTATATGCACGATGGCAGCGTGCCGACGCTCGACGATGCGATCGATCGTGAAGTCTATTACCGCAGCCTGCAGGCCGGTCGGCCGTTGAATCTGAGCGTGGAAGAACGGCTCGATCTCGCCGAATTCCTGCGATCGCTGTGAGAGCGACGGACGCCAACCTTCTCACTACGTGGAGCGCTGACGGGCCTCAGCCAACAGCGCTTGCGTGGCTCGCCACGCATGACGCGCCGTGCGTGGGTCACGAAACGCGCGCGCGTGGGCCGTCGCGCCATCGATCAACATGAGGATCACGCCGGCGAGCCGCTTCGTTTCACTGGCATCAAACTCGCCTTGCAAGACGCCTTCGAGCAATGTCAGGAGGGCCTTCTTGTGACGCACCGCGACCTCCGACAGCTCCGGCTCGCTTAGACCGTATTCGCCGATCGCACGCTCGAACAGGCATCCAGTGAAGACCTCGCTCGTAAACCATTCTTCATGCCAGTCGAAAAACGCCTTCAGTTTGGCATCGACACCTTCCACGGTGGCGATGCGCGCAGTGAGCTCCTCGATCACACCACGGTGCCTCCATTCGAGCACTTCCCTGGCCAACGTCTCCCTTCCTTCGAAGTTGTTGTACATCGACTGGAAGGCCACCCCGGCCTCCCGCGTAATCTGACGCACGCTGACCGCATGAAAGCCGTAGCGGCCGAAAAGCTCCGCGGCTTTACCCAGTACCTTGGTTCGTGCTCTGCGACGGGCGAGTTCGTTCTTTTCGTGGGTGATGGTCATGATCGTCCCCGGCCGGTGGGCTCGTCATCGACGACAACTGTCGGCTCAAGGCATCGTAGTAGTCGCCACAACTGGCGAGCCGGAGCATACACCCCACCCACACCGCGGACATGGCACGTGGTTCACGCTTCGTCAGTGGCCGGATCACGTTTTCGAGCCAGCCTTCACCGTGTACATCGTCGACCGTGATGTGTTCGTCGTAATAGCGCGTAGTCGATGGTCCCAGGCCGAGCCGGCGGCACCCGGCGATGAGCTTGCGATACTGAGGCGGGTCGAGCAGTTCCGTGGCCGCCATCACGCCCAGCAGTTTGAAATAGTGCTGCCGGTTCAGGGCGCACAGCATGAAGAGGTTGTAGCCGCGCAGTCCCTGCCACGTCAGTTGCGAGGCGAAGTCATCGCCCGAGCGCATGATACCGACGTCGGTCAACAGTTGCCGGAACATCTGCACATGACTGTGCTGCGGATCGCCCCGCCCCACCTCGTCCCAAAAATTCGACGCAAGCTCCTTGCGAGCCTCCGGTTGCGAACCGATCATCGCCATCACGATCAGGTCGAAAAACCGGACGTTCAGCACCGTGTCACTGCAAAAGAACCGTTCGAGCTGTGCACGCGTCGCGTGCGTTTCAAGCATGTCGAACAGCGGATGATGGGACGCCGCATGCGCCTGGACCGCACCCCGCAACGCGTCGATCAACGCGTCCGGCGAATCGAAGACAGGGGCCGCGCCGATCCGCTGGTATTCGGCCGCCAGCCACTGCCGTTCGATCGTGACGCGTAGCCCGGTCAACAGCGGATCGAACTGGTTGGCCACCGCCGGCGTCGCCGGATCGGCCACATGCAAATCGTACAGGGCGAACAACACCCGATGCACGTCGGCCAAGGCCGCCTCGTCCTGCTCTCCGAAGGCGCGACGCAGCCATGCGGCGAGACGTGACTGCAATCGTGCCGCGAACCGATCGTCACCGTGTACGCTCCAATGGACGCGCGGGCACCGCGTCAACGCGACAATCGCGTCACCGACCGGCAGGGCCAGCAGTTCGGCCCATGACATCGATGGCATCTTCGATCCGGTCTGCGTTTCCCAATCCGTGAACATCGTGTGGCGCCCTCCTCGGTGATGGTCCCAATCCCCGCACAGACTGGATCAAGTGTTCTAGACACATCGTCCGTCTCGTGCCCTCACATGGCGATGCCGTCTTGGCCAGCGCGCACCGCGCCCTAACCAAGAAGGGCGAACTTGCCCGATCTCTCCGTAACAAAACACGACGCCTGTCACAAAAATGACATGTAGCCATTGACAGCTCCGACCGGAAGGTCCGAACTGGCGCCATCACAAAAATGGATCAATCGTTCTAGTCTTTAAGGGCCCTAGGGCCTTTCCGGAGGCGATGCATGAGCGAGACATCGGCAGTGGAGGATGCGGGTGCGGCGCACGGATCGCTGGTCGAATCACGCGGTCCTCTATCGCGTGTGGCCGCGAGCCGGGTGATGGTCGCGGCGTTGGCGCCTCGCGTCGTGGGGCAGCATGTGCGGGCCGCGTTGCGCGCCCTCCGTGACGGCGAGGCCTACGGCACGAAAGCGGTGCTGGAACCAACGCGCGACGAATTGCGCGCCCTGCTCGGCGACGCGGCGGATGCGGCGTATGCCGCAGGCGAGCGCCCGAACTGGAAACTCAGCGCACTCGTCAGCATCAACCCTTCGTACGGCGCCGTGAAAATCGTCGGCTCGCACAGCTACAACCGTCAGCATGGTGACCTGCGATCCACGTCGACGGTGCTGCTCTACGACAAACTCACCATGCAGGCGGTGGCAATCCTCGATGGCTCGACCTTGTCGGCCCAACGCACCGGCGCGTATGCCTCCGTCGTCATCGATAAGTTGTTGTCCCAGCGTGCGCGCTTTTCGGTGTTTCTGTTTGGCGCGGGGCGCGTCGCGCAAGCCGTCGTCGAGGATCTGCAAGCCCATCATCCCGAGCGCATCGACACGCTGTACATTCGAAGTCGCACGCAAGCCAGTGCCGAAGCGTTCGTCGCACAGCTCGCGCCGCACGTGTCGTTTCCACTCGTCGCCGCGCCCACGCTCGACGCGCTCCCCGATTGCACGCTGATCGTCACCGCCTCGAACGCCAACGCGCCGCTGTTCGAAGCCTGGCAGGTCGGCGACGCATCGATCGTGTTGCACCTGGGCGGCGATGAAACGCCGGACGAACTGATCCGCTACATGCTGGAAGCCGGCACGGTGATTTGCGATGACATCGACACCGTCGCACATCGCCGCTCGCAGAGCTTGCCGCTGTTCTTCGCGCGCACCGGACGCTCCCTGGAGTCGATGGCTAACGCGTATCAGGTACGCAATCTATGGCAGATCATGGACGAGGACACACCATACCGCTTTCCTGCGCTCGTGACGTGCGTGGGTCTACCCGTGCTGGATCTGTATCTCGCCCAGCACGTGTACGAGACGGCACGAGACGCGGAAGCGTGTCCGGGCTGACGCCTGCCGTGTCCATCGATCGATGGTCGCGTTCAGAAGCGATGCCGCACGCCGGTCGCGACAGTGAACTGCGTGTTGGTCGAGGACGCACCCCCAGCCGTCGTCATTGCGGCGATCGGCCGATAGTGCCCGCCGACCAACGTCGTGCCATCGCCCAGCGCCTTCTGATACCCCGCGGTGACGTAGAGCTCCGTGCGCTTGGACAGCAGATAATCGATGCCTAGGTTGATCTGGTGCCAGGTGGGCTTGAGGTCCGCGCCGCCCGTGCCGGGCAAACCGGTCACGCGGCCTTCAGTGAACGTGTAGTCCGCGACGAGCATCCACGGCGCACTGAGCCGGTAACGCAAGTTGGCATCGACGTTGGTAAGCTTGCGCGCCGCGCCGTCGTTGTAGTCGAGCTGCACACGACTGACACCGAGTCCCACGGTCGCCGGTCCCCACACCACATTACCACCGAGTGCCGCGATGCGTTGGCGTGCCACGCCACCGTCAATCCCATAGAAAAATCCCGAGCTGTAATCATCCCCTGTCGTCGAAGACGCACCACCCACGGCACCACTCGTATTGCTGGTGGCATTCGGGTGATTCAACTGCATGTAGCCGCCGCCGATCGACACCGGTCCTTGCGTGGTGTTAATGGCGAGCGCCCACGCGCTGTTGTTGGCGAAGCCTTGTGAGCCGCTGCCAGACGCCTGGTTGCTGAAGCCGTAGAGCGCATCGACACGCCAACCGGCGAACGCGTCGGAACGGAACTTCACCGCGTTGTTGATGCGGAACGACTGATCGAGGTTGTCGTTGTCGCCGACGTGCGTGGACGGTATCCAGAAACCGGACCCGAAATACGGTGCAACGAGATCGGCCAGCGGATCGTACTGGCGCCCGAACGTCAGCGCGCCGACGTCCCGCTTGGCGAGCCCTACGAAGACTTGTCGACCGAACTCGCGCCCGCCTTGTCCGAGTGTGCCGTTAGTCGAATAAAAACCGCTTTCGAGCGTGAAGATGGCCGAAAGTCCATCGCCGAGATCCTCATTCCCTTTGACGCCCCAACGATTGCCGCCGAGCTTGCCGGAACTCTCCTGCCACAGCGAACCACCCTTGACGTTGTGGGTGTAGGTGATACCGGCATCGATGATGCCGTACAAGGTGACCGTGCTTTGCGCCATGGCGCTGGAGGCAAGCAACGACAACGCGCTGCCCGCCACGATGAAACGTCCGTGTTTCATGGTGGTGATGTCCCCGTCGTGAGGTGGTTGATGAACCCTTCGTCGCGCCGCGATACGCGTGGCGCGATCTCCTGTCATTCGCATACCTAATCGATAGGCATTCGCGCGGTGCTGGTATCCATCCGTGCGGACGCTGCGGCGTTACGCGGCAGCGCCGGTCATGCCCGGTGGCGCCGTGGCGTGTCCCTCCTCACGGGCGCTCGCTTCGTCAAAGCGATCAACGCGAAAGGCCTCAATAGGCAACGACGCACGCCCCTCGCTGATGAGTTCCGCCAGGAGCTGCCCGACGATCGGCCCGAGCTGAAAACCGTGTGCCGAAAACCCGAACGCGTGGAACGCCGACGGTGATGCGCGGCTCGGCCCGATCACCGGCAGCCCGTCGGGCAAAAACCCTTCGGTGCCCGACCAGAAACGCACGGCACGTGCGGTGCGCATCACGGGAAAGAGATCGATCGCCGTGCGGGCGGCCTGTGCCAAACCCTCGAGCGCGAGCGACGTGCCGTTCGACTTGAGATCGACCGCCGCGCGATGACCGCCGCCGATCAGCACGGTGCCGTTGGGAAATTGCTTGAACGAGAGCGAACGCCCCGCCGACCCCACCACCGGCCCCACGAACGGCGCCATGCGCGCCGTCACCATCAGCATCGAGCCGTTGGACTGCAGCGGCACGGCATCCCCGAGCGCCGCGGCCAACCGACCGCCCCAGGCACCGGCCGTATTGACCAGCGTGGGCGCGCGATAGCACCTCCCGTCCGAGGTGCGTACCGTCCACAGTCCCTGCGTATACGTTGGCATCGCAGCGGTCATGCCTTGATGGATCAGCGCACCGCAGCGCTCGGCCTGACGCTGGAACGCCAGCGTGGTCGGATACGGCGACGCATAGCCATCGTCCTCCACCAGCAAGCCGCCCACACAGTGCGGGGCCAGCGCCGGCAAGCGGTCGTAGAGTTCATCGACATCGATCACGCGTTCGAGATATTCGAGTCCCAAGGCCGCCACGGTGCGACTTCGCGTGCGCAAGCGTTCGAGTTGTGCCTCGTTTTCGGCGACGCGGATCTGCCCCACCGCTTTGAAGCCGCCGTCACTGCCCACGAGATCGGGCAAGGTTCGCCACAGTCGTTTGGCTGCGATCGACAGCGGCAATTCGGGCAACGCACGGCCGAGCGTGCGTACGCCGCCGGCATTCACGCCCGACGCATGCCGTGCCACGTAATCCTTCTCGATCACACGCACGGTGATGCCGCGCCGCGCCAGGTGCAAGGCGGTCGAACAACCGATTAGGCCGCCGCCGATCACCACCACATCCGTCGTTCGAGTCATCGCGTTGACTCCGGCGCATCGAGCAGTCCCGCGAGCTCACTGAGCGGTACCGGCACGACCGGGGGACGCTGGCGCAGCGGCAACGGTATCGCTTCGCCGCACGCCGCATCCGCCATAAGATTCGCCAGCGTCGGCGCACAGAGTCGCCCCTGGCACGGTCCCATCCCGCAACGCAGGGCGCTTTTCACCTGATTGGGATCGCGGCTTCCGCCGTCGATGACGTGCTGCACGTCGCGCACCCGCACCTCCTCGCAGCGGCAGATCAGCGTGGCGTCGTCCGTCGGCACGAGGCATTCGTCGGCGGGGCGATACAGCGTGTCGAGGAACGGCCGCACCGCCGCGTCGCGCGCGAGATCGCGCTGCAAGCGCCGGCTTGTCGCGGCGAACGTGTCCTCGCCCACTTTGCCGAGGTCATGCGCAATCGCCAGCGCCGCCAAGCGACCGCGTGCCGGCGCCGAGGCCGCGCCCGTGATCGCCGCCGCATCGCCCGCGACGAACACGTGTGACTGCGAGGTTCGCCCATACGCATCGGCCACGAGATGCCAGCAGGCCGTGCGGGCATCCCAGCGGCGTTCACAACCCGCGGCGAGCGCGGCATGGATATGCGGCACCACGCCTTGATGCAGGAACAATCCTGTCACGCTCTCCAACCGTCGACGCCGTCCCCGATGCTGGAATTCAACCGCCTCCACCGTGTCGCGACCGAGCGCGCGCAGATCGCGCACGCCGGTGAACACCGGTGTCCCGGCGCGACGCACCTGCCACAGCAAGCCGAGGCCGCGACGCAGGTACGCGGGCGTACGCATCGCCGCCGGGAGATGGGGCGCGGCCTGCACGTAGTGCATGAACGGTGTGGTGTCCAGCACCGCACGCACTGGCACACCCGCACGCCGATACTGCAGGGCGACGAGATACAGCAAGGGACCGGAGCCCGCGAACACGGGATCGCGATGCACGAGGCCTGCCGTCTTCATCAGAATCTGCGCGGCACCGGCCGTCATCACGCCAGGCAAGGTCCAACCGGGCAGCGGCCACGGGCGTTCCATCGCTCCGGTGGCGAGCAGGAGCCGACGGGCGCGCACGCGATGCGCGTGCCCCTCCACCGAGAACGCCACCTCGCCATCCCCCGCCACCCACCACACCGACGCACCAGGCCGATAATCGACACCGCACGCCCGAAATCGCATCGCGAGTTCGTGTCCCGTCACGGAACCGGGATCGAGTCGCGCATGGCGATCGGCGTGCTGCTCGATGCCGCGATAGATTTGCCCACCCGGTGCGGGTTGCTCGTCGAGCACGAGCACCGAGAGATGCCACTCGCGCGCCGCCACCGCCGCACCCATGCCGGCCGGCCCCGCGCCAACGATCACCAGGTCATACGCGGTCATGCGAGCCTCCCAACGTGATGCGTAGGCCGGCACGCACCGGCGTCAGACACGTGCGGCACCCCGGTTGACCGTCGATCTCGGCGACGCACTCGAAGCACACACCCATCAGGCAATACGGTGCACGCGGCGCGTGCGATACGGCCGAGCGTCGCCACGGCGTTGGCAACTGCACGGTGAGCAAGGCGGCGGCGACGGTGAAGCCATCGGGAACCGCGACGGGTACGCCATCCACGAGGATCGTGACCGTCCGCGTCGCCGCGGTCGGTGTCGAAAACAGCGGCGCGCTCATCGTGACCCCGCGAAGAGACGTTCCAGCCCGATCAGGCGATCGATCACGAGGATCAGCCCCAGCGCCCCGACGATCAGCAACGTCGAGATGGCCGCCACGGTGGGATCGATGGAATCCTCGATGCGCAGGTACAGGCGAACCGGCAGCGGTGTCATCGTGGGCGAAGCGATGAATACGCTCATCGTCAGCTCGTCGAAGCTGTGGATGAACGCCAGCAGCCATCCGCTCGCCAGTCCCGGCACCAGCAACCGCAGCGTAATGCGCCGGAACACCGTCCACGTGGACGCCCCCAACGACATCGCCGCCTGTTCGAGCGACCGATCGAGATCGCCCGCCGACGTCAGGCACAACCGCAACGCATACGGCAGCACGATGAGGGTGTGCGCGACGACCAGGCTCGCGAAGCGGCCGTTGAGGTCCAGATCGGTGAAGAAGCGCAGGAACGCCACGCCCAGCACGATGTGCGGGATCAACAACGGCGACATCAGCACGCCATGGATGGCGGTGCGTCCGGGAAACGCCCCGCACGTCAACGCCAACGCGGCCGGTACGGCGAGCAGCAGGGCAAGGCTGGCCGAGGTGACGCCCAAACCGAGACTGGTGCGCAAGGCCGTGACGAATTCCGGCACGCGCAGCAGCGCGCGATACCAACGCAGCGAGGCGCCATCGAACGGCATCGCCAGATACCCCTTCGCGGTGAAGGACACCAGCACGATGACGATCAGCGGTGCGGCGAGAAACAGCAGGAAGAGCGCGTGAAAACCGAGCGCCAAGAGTCCGTTCTTTCTCATGGCGTGACCTCCTCCATCGCCACCGGCAGAGGTCGATGCGATCGCGTACCGCGTCGCTCGCCGAGGCGTTGCCATGCAACGAGGATGGCGAGGTTCGCCACCAACAGGGCGAGCGCGAGCGCCGCGCCTTGCGGCCAGTCCATCGTGCCGAGGAACGCATCGTAGATCGCGGTGGCCACGACTTTGAGGCGTCGCCCGCCGATGATCGCGGGCGTGGCGAACGAGGTGGCGGCGAGCGAGAACACGACCACCGCGCCCGAGGCAATGCCCGGCACGATCTGTGGCAACACCAGACGCCGGAAGATCCACCACTCGCTCGCGCCGAGCGAGGCACCGGCCCGTTCGACATCCGGATCGCAACGCTGCAAGGCCACCCACACCGCGACCACCACGAACGGCACCAGTACATGCACGAGGGCGATCACCATGCCGGTCATCGAATACATCAGCACTACGGGACCGTCCGCGAGCCGCAGTGCCTGCAACACGCGACTGACGAACCCATCGCCGCCCAGCAACACGGCCCAGCCCAACGTGCGCACCACGACCGAAATGAGGAATGGCGCGAGGATCGCCACGAGACAGAGGCTTCGCCACGGCGCACGCATGCGCGAGAGGATGATCGCCTCCCACGTACCGAGCACCACGCACACGCCCGTCACGGTCGCGGCGAGCGCGAATGTGCGCGCGAAGATGACGTGGAAGTACGGGTCGCCGAGGACGGCGACGTAGTTCATGCCGCCGAGCCCCACCCACGTTGCATGCGCGGCATCGGCCACCCGCAGACTCAGCAGTAGCGTGGCCGCGAGCGGCACGGCGAGCAGACCTCCGCAGAACACCAGTGCTGGCGCGCTCAGCGCATACGCCGGCCAACGACGAGACGCGTCATGCATGGGAACCTCCTTCGACGATGCGCAGGTCCTCCGGCTGCCAGTGCAGACCGACGCATTGCCCCTCCTCGATCGGCGCCGCACCATTCTGGCAGCGGGCGAGCAACGTCCCCAAGGGACTCTCGACTTCATAGAGCCAGTGATCCCCACCAAAGAGACGCATGCGCACCGTGCCGGTCAGGTCGCTGGTCGCCGCGGCGACGGGGCCGGGAATCAGCGCGATCTTCTCCGGACGCAGGCTGACGCGAATCGGTCCCGTCGCCGATGACGCCGAGACAAACGCAAACCGATGCCCGCGTGTGGCGACGATGGCCGCACCGTTGGCGTCCTGTTCGAGCTGCGCATCGAAGAGATTGGTTTTGCCGAGGAACGTCGCGACGAATGCGGTGTGCGGACGATCGTAGACCTGCCGTGGCGGGCCCACCTGTTCGAGGCGTCCCGCGTTCATCACGGCAATGCGATCGCTCATCGCCATCGCCTCGGCCTGATCGTGCGTGACCATGATCGTCGTCGTGCCGATCGTGCGCTGGATGCGGCGCAATTCCACTTGCATGTCCTCGCGCAGCTTCGCGTCGAGGTTCGACATCGGTTCGTCGAGCAGCAGCACCGGCGGCTCGATCACCAAGGCACGCGCGAGCGCCACACGCTGTCGCTGGCCACCGGACAACTGCGCGGGATAGCGATCGCGCAGGCTGCCCAGGCGCACCAGATCGAGCGCGTGCGTGACGCGACGGGTGCGCTCGGACGCCGGAACACGCCGGGTTTCCAGGCCGAAGGCGATGTTCTCGCCCACGGTCATGTGCGGAAAGAGCGCATAGGACTGGAACACCACGCCAAGACCGCGTGTACTCGGCTTCGTGCCGGCGAGGTTGCGTCCATCGAGCTGGATCGCGCCGGACGTGGGTGCGACGAAGCCCGCGATCATCTGCAGCGTGGTGGTCTTGCCGCAGCCGGACGGCCCGAGCAGCGAGAGAAACTCGCCGCGTTCGATCGCGAGCGACACGTCATGCACCGCGATCGCATGCAGGTAGCGCTTGGACAGCGCCTGAAGTTCAAGAAAAGCCATGAGGGTTATCGAAAAGCATGCCGACACCGTCCGCGTCCGCGAACGTCATCGGCCGGTTGGCCCGCGCGTGGGCAATCAGCGTTCGATCTCGCGCGTCCAGCGCGCGGTCCAGGCTGCACGCTGCGCGTTGACGGTTTTCCAGTCGACGGGAACGAGATGCGCCACGGCGTCGGCGCCGTACACGACGGTTTTCGCCACGGCGGGATCGAGCGTCACCGTTTGGTTGGTGGGTCCCCACCCGGCTTGCGCGGCCAGGATGCACTGCACACGGGGCGAAACCAGGTCCTGCACCAGCGTCTGGGCGAGTGCGGCATGCGCGCTGCCGTTGACCACACACGCGGTCGTGAGCAAGGCCTGCGCGCCCTCCTTCGGCACGACGAACGCGACCGGAAAGCCGGTGCGTGCCAACGCCAGCGTGCGGCCGCTGCCCCACACGCCCAGCACCACCGCGCCGGTCTGAAAGAGTTCGGAGATCGTGCCGGAGGCGGTTTCGAAGCTCAGCACTGACGGTGCAACGTGCCGGGCCATGTATGCGAATCCCGGATCGATGTGTTGCGCGTCGCCGCCTTCGACCCGCGCCACGGCCAGCAGCGTTTGCAGGCCGTAGGTGTTGCTGATCGAGGGCACCAGCACACGCCGGTGAAAGCGGGGATCGCCCAGCGCCGTCCACGACGTGGGCGGCTTCCAACGCTGCTCGGCGAAGAGCTTAGTGTTGTACGCCAAGCCCGTGGCGACGATGCCGATGCCCACCGACATCCCTTCGCCGTTGACCTTGGCAATGCCGTAGACGTCCGCATACACGGGAGACGGCGTGAGCGGTTGGCACAGGCCCATCGTGACGGCTTGCTGCATCGGGCCATCGTCGAGTATCGCGACGTCGATTTGTGGATGCGCGCGCTGCGCCTGCAGGCGCGCCAGGTTGGTGGCCGAGGTACCGGCCACGTAGGTGATCGACACGCCATGCGCCTGCGCGAACGGCGCCAGCACCTGCGTGCGAAACATCGTTTCGGATGAACCGCCGTAACCGGCGACGACCAACATCGGCGCGGCCGCGATGACGCCTTGCCATCCGGTGATCGCTAGCGCACCGATCGCCACGAACCAACGGCGACAGCGCGCGCAATGCGACTTCCCTGCCTCCTTGCGCATGATCTTCTCTGATAGAAAAAGCTATGGAAATCAGAGCATAAGAAGCCAAAAACGATCGCGTCAAAGTCGAAAAATGCGACAATTCATGCCAAAAATCTATGAACTATCATGTCCTCCGTCAGTGTTCGGCAACTGGAAGCTTTTCGCGCGGTCATCCTCACCGGCTCGGTCACGGGCGCGGCGGACCTGCTGCATCTAACGCAGCCCACCGTCAGCAAGCTGCTCGCGGAACTGGAGTACCGCACGGGCCTCGTCCTATTCGATCGCGTGCGACAACGGCTCGTGCCGCGGCCGGAAGCGCATAGCCTGTTCCAGCGGGTCGACAAAACCTTCGCGGCGCTGGAAGAAGTGACGCGCGATGCGCGGAGGTTGGCACACGGGCAAAGCGGTCACTTGCGCATCGTGGCGATGCCTGCGTTCGGACTCAGCGTCTTGCCACGCGCGGTGGGCGCGTTCCTGCGTGAGCGGCCGGATGTCACGGTGGACTTCAATATCCGCGCCTCGACCTATGTCACCGAATGGGTCGCCAACCGCCAGGCGGATGTGGGGTTTGCAACGGCGACACCGGTGAGTTCCGGTGTGACGTTGCAACCGTTCGAGCGCTTACAAGGCGTATGCGTGCTACCGGCCAATCATCGGCTGGCTGGGCAAGCCGTGATTCGGCCGAAGGACCTGGAGGGCGAGCGGTTCGTGTCGTTTGGGCGCGACTCGGCGTTCCGACATCGCATTGACGAGGTGTTTCGGATAGAAGGCGTGGCGCGGCGCATCGTGATCGAAGTCGGTTACGCGGCGGCGGCATGTTCGCTGGTGGCGAACGGTACCGGTGTAGCCATCGTCGATCCGCTCTCCGCGCTCGATGCGTGGCGTGCAGGCGGCCTCATGCTCGCGCCGTTCGATGCCAACGTGCCATTTGTCGTGGATACGGTATTTCCGGCTGGCGTCGCGACCTCGGTGCTCGCGGAGCAATTCTTGGATACTGTGAAAAGTACGCTGCAGCAACTCACGCACGAAGTGGCGAACGCCTGCTGAGCCCGAGACTGGGGGCCGCTTCGCCATGACGACAAGACATCGGAAGCGAGAAGCCACCATGAACCGACAAATGCTGATGACTGAGCGTTACAGCCCCGCAACTTTGCAAAGCGCAGCAATCGTTATCCTGGTCTTTTGCGCGAGCTTCGCCACATCGTACGTGCACGCTGAAGACTCGACGGGATGTCGGCGGCTTGCCGAGGTCAGCAATGGCCCCGACGACAGTTTCAGGCCGCCTCTTTCCGCCACGGTGACCGGCACAGGGCGCGCACATTTCTATTCGGCTCCCGCCTCTCAGTGCATTGAGAAACGTACGTTCCTCGTTCCCGGAGACGCAGTCACGGTCTACAAACCGTACAAGAAGTGGTATCAGGTCATGTACGTGAGCAAGACTGGCGAGGACTTTGAAGGATGGGTGGAGGAAGATCGTCTGCGTCTAGGTAGCCACCTTGGCGGCGACTAGCTGTAGCGCCTGGTGTCGAGATAAGCCGGGACAGGAGGCCACGTCATCGGCTTTCGCGGGCAATTCCCTACTCAAGAATCACTATCGCGAAAGGCCGGCTCAGGTGGCCGAATCGCGCTTCCAAAGACCCGAACATTGCCACATCGTAGAATTCAACTCTAGATAAATCCAATCCGTCGGGGGCTCAATTGGATGCGAAGCGCGTTGATAACGTTGCGGACGTGACCTTGCCAACGGTCATTCCAAATAAAAATGCAGGATTTGTCGAACTTGATCGAAAGTTCGAGGTTTATAGCGACGAAGAGTCCGCTGATGAAGCTGCAAGACGGAGCTATGTGGCCGAACTCGTCGGTCGTCAGTATCAGCTTGATTGGCAATCTCTTCTGACCCACCGGCTCGTTGTTGTTCTCGGTGAGCCGGGCAGCGGAAAGTCGGAAGAGTTGCGCTCCCAATACCGCCGCCATCCCGATAGCTTCTTCCTGAAACTCGAGCAACTGGTCACCGAAGACATCGACACCATCCTGTCGGACGAGGAGCTTGACCGTTTCAAGCGTTGGAAGGGGGCAAGCGCGTCCGCGTTGTTTTTACTGGACGCAGTTGACGAGTCGAAGCTCAAGCGCGACGACGACTTCATCATCGCGCTCGACAGGCTTAGCAAAGCGCTAGGCCCTGCTCGCTACCGGGCTCGGCTGATCATCAGTTCGAGAATCAGCGAGTGGCGACCACAGACTGACCGTGAGGCAGTTCGAGAGCGGTTTGCACCCCCTAGTGACAACAGCACGTCACATGCCGGCGACGGCGAGATTTTAGTTACGACGATGCTCCCGCTTACGGCCGGGCAGGTTCGCTTATTCGCGGAAAACAGAGGTATCCGGGACGCGCAGCGTTTTCTAGACGCTTTAGGCAAGCATAACGCATGGCCCTTTGCCGGTCGTCCACTAGACGTTTCCAACCTATATGCCTATTGGCGGGAAAAAGGAACACTGAGCGGCTTGACGGCATTGACGGAGTACATGGTCAAAAAGCTGCTTGCCGAGGTGTCAAACAAAGAGAAGAGCGACCCGCTGACAGCCGAGCGAGCGAGAACCGGTGCTGAATACCTCGCTGCCGCTGCAGTGCTATGCAAGAATCTCAAATTCGAAGTTCCGGACGATGGTCATATCTCCGACCTCAAGCGCCTTTCACCTGAACTGATTCTTCCCGGCGATTGGACGCCACATGAGAGGCGGGCGTTATTGGACCGTGCGATATTCGACTCTGAAAGTCGCGGGGCTCTGTCATTCCACCATCGGTCGCATGTCGAATATCTTGCCGCCTCCTGGATTGAGCGGCTGATGGAACACAACGGCCCCTTCGAGGCGCTGCAAGATATTTTGTTTGTCCAAGCCGACGGCGCAATGACCTTGCGCGCATCCCTAGCCCCGGTCGCAGCGTGGCTGGTCAACTCTGATGGGATGCCTTGGCGCGCTAGGTTGGCGAACCTGTTAGTGGAGACGGCACCAGAAATTCACTTTCACTGGGGCGATCCAGCGGCTCTACCGATTCAATATCGCAAGCGAGTCCTTGAAGCCATTGTGCGCAAATACCGTGGCCGTGACTATGTCGCTATCGACGTCAGCCTTGAAGCGCTGGCTCGGATCGCGGACGCCGGCCTTGCGGAAGACATCTCGACCTACCTTACTGACCGAGGCGTGTCCGATTCGCTGAAGGCCGATTTGCTGATGATCATCATGGAGGGAAAGCTTCCTGATTGCATCGACAGCGTGCTCAAGCTGTTCGAAGACGAAGAGACGTCGGAGTCCCTGCAACGCTATGCCGTCCTTGCCATTCGCGACGCGGGCACGACTGAGCATCGGCGACGACTGTCAGAGAGCTGTCAGCGACTGGAATACATTGACAATAAAACAATCGGATATCTGTTTGAGACGCTATTCCCCGCGTGTATTTCGGTGGAAGAGGCGCTCGGACTGCTACAGCGAGCGACTTCGGTCAGTCGTTATGAGATCGAGTTCTTGAACGCCGTCAAAGCTCAGTTGGCTCGGTCCTTCGATGACACGAATGCGATGCTCTTTCTGCGTGGCTTTGTCGGCATGATGGCACGCGAGCCGATGAGTGTCGCGCGACGTGTGTCGGAACAGTATCACTGGGTGTCCGAGTTGCTGCCTCTATGTCTATCGGCAGCGCTGGCTCATCCGAAGCTCTCACAAGGAGATATCGACACGATATTTGAGGCTGTGTTGTACGTCGAGCATGCCATCATGTACGACAGTCAGGGCCATGATGACGTGAAGGAACATCGAGCAAAGATACGCGATGCGTTTGCGAAGAATGCCGAGCTCCGGCGGGCGATTTTTTGGAAGCGGGTCGCACGGTACCGAACATCGCAGAACGGGAAAGAGCCTCCGAGCCACATGCTCGACCCGCACGTCAGTCTGCTGCCGTGGACATCGTCCGATGTTGACTGGATGGTCGTCGACAGTCTCGAACGTGCTGACGACCGCGATCGGAAAGTGGCCATCGAAGCAGCGCTCAGCATATTTTGGACAATGCGTAAACCGCTCCTTGCAGTGGTTTGGGAGCTCCGTCAAGTCTTTGCCCATCGAGACCTCCGGCCACTTGTGCTTAAGCACTTGCGCAATCGGATAGTCGCGCCGATTTGGCTGCGATACAACAAGTACGTAAGCAATCGTCTGCTTGATGTCCATTGGTGGACGATGCGTCGTATAGAGATTATGCGGCGGAAGAACGCAGTCAAATCGCAGTTATGGCTGTGGACCCACCTGCCCGGAGTCCGCTCCGGCAAATATCCGCTGGCTATCCGGTACCTCGTCGAACCGATGCAAGATACCGGAACGTCTCAATACGGCGTCTCGACATGGAAAAAGGTGCGCTCGAGATGGGGAGCCACGCTTACCTCCGCCGCGCAGGAAGGGTGCACCAACACCTGGAAGACGTTTTCGCCGCAGCTTCCCTATGAGCGAAAAGAGAAGAATTCGGTCGACGGTCGCGTAGTGCTCGGCCTTATTGCTCTTCAGACGGCGTGGGAGGCAGGTTGCTTGGAGATCAACCACTTCAACGGCACGGACGTGAGCCGCGCGGTGAGGTACGCCTGCAGTGAACTCAACGGGTTGCCAGATTGGTTCGAGGCTGTGGCGGATGCATGCCCCGACGAAGTCGCGAACACGTTAATGCTCGCTATCGACGCCGAATTCAAGTACCCCGCGGACGCGCCGCTTGTCCACGAGGTGCTTGCCAAATTGGCCGGAGCCAAGTCACCAACTATCGCAGCGGCCAATGCGGTACGTCATTGCCTGTCGCAGTGCGACCCGCTGAATCAGCGTGTTCTTGAACAGGCCACAACAACCCTCCTTCGAACTGGAAGCCGCTGTTACGATGATCTCTTGGCGCTCGCATCTTCACGGGTGCAGCTATACGGTGTCGGCGAGGGCCGATGGCTAACGTGGATGAGCCTATGGCTCCGATTAGACGCCATCCCAGCAGTTCGATACCTTGAAACCGCCATACAGGGTTGCAGCGCCGACGACGCTGATGAGTTAGTCATTCACCTTTGTTCCATTCTTGGCGGAAGCTACGGTACGGCATTACCCATGGGCCGCGCCTCCTTTCTCGCTCCGTCATCGCTGGCGCTTCTGATTCCTTTGGTCTGTCGCCATGTTCGTAGAACAGATGACATCGACCGAAACAACAAGGGCGCGTATTCTCCGCTGCCACGGGACGATGCCCAGGATTTCCGTGCCCGATTGTGGGAAGTTCTGCGCACCTCCGATTCTGACGAAGCCGACACGGTGCTCCAAGGCTTCCTCGACGAGGACTCGGTGCCGACGGAACGCGATTGGGTGCTGAGCATCTTGGAGACGAGAAAAGGGAAACAAGCCGATCCCGCCGCATGGCTCCCCGAGGACGTTCAAGCGTATGGCACGCACTATCGGCACCGGCCTCGCTCTGACTATCAACTGTACCAACTGGCGACGCGTCTCTTGCTGGACATCAAGGCAAACGTCGAGATTTCCGAGAATGCGACAGACCGACTGCAGGTTCGCAAGGAAGACAAGGAGGTGCACTTCCAGGGCTTCCTCAAGCGCCAACTTGACCAACGGTCGTTGCAGTGGTTCGCCGTGACGCAGGAAAGTACCATTGACCTCAACCAACGGCCCGACTTGCGCGTCGAGATTCCAGGCATCAGCGCGCTACCTGTCGAAGTGAAATTGGCGAACCTCGACCATTGGACCGCTGAAAAGCTGCTTGAGCGTCTCGAGGTTCAACTGGTTGGTCAATATCTACGTGCATCCGGTGTCAACTACGGCGTATATGTCGTCGGTAACACCGAACCCAAACGTCAATGGCAACGCCCTGGCGACAAACAACTGATCGGTTTTGCAGAGCTTGTCTCGTTGCTTCAGGCGAAAGCCGAGACGTTGATATCGGAGCGCTCACAGAAGGTCCATGGACTGAGCGTCATTGGTATTGACTTTTCGGACCCCCGAGAACGGCGCGCGTAAGCCAGCGATGCGTACGGTCGCTGATATCTTAAGAATGATTTATCTTTCAAAACGATATGCGAAGACTTCTTCGATATGCTCGCTATCTGCGCCGCCCCATGGACACCCTGCTGCGCGAGACCGATCAACGTATGACGGGCGGCCTATGGATCGGTGATCCGCCCACGCGTCTTCGTCTGGAAGATCTCACCGAAGGCATGCTGGTATTTGGTGTTGGCACTTCGGAACAGCGCGGTCCGAAAACGGCGCAAAAAATTCGCGCACTGATTGAGTACGGCTCGTCGGGTCCCTATGTCCATGTGGGCATTATCCTGTTGGACAGCGAAACGGGCTGCCTGAAGGTGTTCGAAGCTGGGGCATCCGGCGTACAAGCCTGTTCTCTCGATACGTTTCTCGGCCGCTATCGCTACATCGCCGCCTACGAACAACCCGCACTGCTGCCGAGCGGATCGATCGAGGCAGCACGTCGCTTCGCGCGCCGCACGGTCGATGTCAAAACGCCCTACTCGCGCCTGGGTGCCTTGCTCGCGCCGCTACGACAATGGCGCCACCAACGACGCGTATGGAAGTGGCCGGATAACGATCCTACGTGGTCGAGTCGGCGACATGGCGCGACCCCTCATGGACGTCGCCATTATTTCTGTTCGCAGTTCGTGATCGACACCATCCGGGCCGCCGGCGTGCATGGCTTTGAAACGAATTTTCTGAAGTCCACCTGTTACACCCCCATGATGCTCGCCGAGAGCCCCGGGCTTCTTCGATTCATCGGATTTGTTGCCGAGCGGTACGAGGTGCTCGATCCACGAGACCCTGTCATTGCGGGAACCGTCTACGCGCGCCATCCCCATCTGCGCGCCAAATGGGCCGAACCCTCATGATGTAGCTCGAATGCAGGCAGATTTGCCTGTGCGCACGTGTGAACAAATCGGTCCTCGCCGACTTCCTATTCTTTGCTGTCTGGAGTGCCTCGTTCCTGTTCACTAACGGCTCGACTTCGCTGCCCGGGCTCTCCACATGCGCGTCACCCGTCTGTCGCCTCCATCGGTCATGCACACTACCATCGGGTTCCTGATTGCGATGCCGCTTTGCACGGCGACCTTTGCCTCCGAGACCACCGTGGTCGTCACGGACCATCTCCATCCCGTGCATCATGCCGACGATGCACGCGTGATCGAGTTGGATGCTCCGTCGCGAATCGAGGCCACGCTAGCTGTTGGCTTGCCCACCGACCCACACCAGGCCGCTAGGGTAGTCCAGCAGCGCCTCAAGGATGGCAATGGCGAGTTGGCACGGCAACTCGCCGTAGCCTATCAGGGCGTAGTGGCCGCGTGGAATCTCGGCGTCACGACGGTCCCAGCCGTGATTGTCGATCGGCATTACGTGGTCTACGGCGACACGGATGTGCCACATGCGGTGGCACGAGTTAAAGCGTATTGCGAGGCGCATCCATGAAGCCCTCGCTGCGTCACGGGGTCTGGTGGAGCACAGCGATCGGACTGCTCGGCACAACGGTTTCCGCGCTCGCGATCGATACCGCCATGCTGATCTCGTCGGTGCTGTCACCCGATTGTCTCGCATGGCGCATCGTTGGCGTGTGCTACTGGTTGTCGTGCTCCGCCTTCGGTTGCACGGTGCAGACCTCCGTGAAAGTGCGCCACTACGTGCCGGACGCCGTGGTGTCGAGCTACAGCCGAACCGGTAGCAATCCGTGGACCGACGTCTCCTTGATGAGTGCATCACTACCCTTCCCGCAAGGCGGCGGCAACGGGACGACGAACCAAACCCACGAAAACAATCTCGCTGTTTTCAAGAATGCCGACGTAATCGGCCACCCCGGCATGGCGGCTTTCAGCCGTTTCGCGAGCCAGTTCGGCATGACGTGTTCTGGTGCTGGCGTACCGTTTGATCCGTACCTGCTCAGCACCCTCGATACGGTTGCCTGGCGTTACGGCATTCCCGAGAGCGTCTATCCCGAGTCGCTGACACCCGGCGTGCGCGAGATCGGCGGTCGCCTGAGCGCCGATTTTTGGGGCAGCGTCTATCCGCGCGAAGGCTTTCTGCATCAGGTCAACGATTTCAAAAGCGCCGCCGTGGTCGCGCAGCGCGCGGGCGATATCGTCACGCGCCCCGGCCAGCCGCACGTGTACCAGTCCTTGCTGGCTCAACCTTACGACGGTTACTGGCCGGCCGGCCCGCTGGTCGAAAGCGACATCCGCACCGGCAAATGGCAACCGCTGGTTCCGCAACTGTCGATGACCTGTGCGGTGTTTCCCAACGCACGGCCCGCGATGCAAGCCACTGACGGCGGTTACGCCTGGACGCTGTGGCGCCCCTATACCTGCTGCAAGCGCATGGGCCAGGTTTTTCTTGGCAGCACCGACGTGGAGTGATCGCGCCTATGAAACGACCGTCGATGTTCCCGCGTCGCCTCTCGTCCGCTCGCACGGTTGCGTTCGGTGCAACATTGGCGCTCGCCATGGCACTCACCAGCGATGCGATCGGTCAGGGCAACCCTTCTATCGGCACGTCCGGCAGCGTGCTGGGCGATGACGTGCTGTACACCATCGGCGGCGGCAGTGCGGTCGCGATGAGCCCGAGCGCGAACATGCAAAGTCTCGGTGTGGGACTCGGCTGGAACAACAACCTGATCTGCGGAAACCTCAGCCTGTCGGACACGCTGCAGAATCAGTTGAACGGCATCACCAACGGTTTCCAGACCATCATGAGCCAGGTGATCCAGAACGCCACCAGCGCGGTCGCCTCGTTGCCGGCGTTGATCATCCAGCGCGCTGATCCGGGACTCTACAACCTGCTCACCAACGGCATCCTGCAAGCGCGGCTGGACTTCGACCGCTCGAAGGCTACCTGCCGCGCGATGGCGAACAAGATGGCGGATCTTGCCGGCGGCACGCTCGGCTGGGACCAACTCGCACAAGGCCAGGCACTCAAGACTGCCGTCTCGAACACGCAAGATGCCGTAGCCGCGACCGAACAGGCCGAAAGCCAACGCGGCAACGCGGGCGTACCGTGGATCGGTGGCGGCAACGCGGGCGGTGCCGGCCAGTCGTCGATCAAGGTCGTCGGCGATGTCACGCGGGCGGGCTACAACCTGCTGAATGGCCGTGCCATCACCGACACCTCGTCCATCGATGCCAGCACCTGCGGCAACCGGCTCACCTGCACCACCTGGAGCTCGCCCGATGCCGCGGCGACATGGGCAACGCGCGTGCTCGGCGAGCAGGAGGAACGCACGTGCGACAACTGCACGAGCACGCAAACCACGCCGGGTGTCGGCCTCACACCGCTGATCCAGGAGGAATACGACGCGAAGCTGAAGGCACTGCAGGACCTGATCTCGGGCGCCAAGACCACCACGTCCGATAACCTGCAGGCGGCCGGCAGCGACGCGTTACCGATCACGCGTGGCGTGATCGAAGCGCTGCGCGATGAACCCGATCAGTCGGTACTGACGCAACGTCTCGCGTCGGAAGCCGCGCTTTCCAGCGTGCTGGAAAAAGCCCTGCTGCTCCAGCGCACGCTGCTCACCGGCAGCAAGGAACCGAACGTCGCCGCGAACCAGTTGGCCGAACAGGCGATCACGCAGAACAACGACACGCTGGAACGGGAGATCACCAACCTCAAGAACGAGCTGGACTTGCGACGCGAACTCGCAGGCAACGCCACCGCGTGGATCGTGGCGCGGCAATACACGCGGGGCGAAGGGTCGCGGGGCATCTTCCAGGGCGATACGGTGCCGAACCGGCTCGACCGGTTGCAAAAACCCGCGAACAGCTCGAAGGGTACGGGACCGTGATCATGCGAACACGTCACTGGCCACGTATCGGCAGCTCACTCGTCACCGCACTGGCGATGTTGCTTGCGATAACGGTCGTGATGATCGCCATCCACGCGGTCGGCGTCCGTATCGTGGGCAACGTTGCCGCCTGGCAGCGCTGGTTGCACATGCACGCGTGGATCTTCAGGCTCTGGCGGCTCGCACTCTACGTAGCGATCCTGCGCGGCTGGTGGTGGATGCGTACGCGCGTCCACCAACGCGATCGTTCGCCTGACGCACGGCGCCGACTGATGCGCGCCGAAATCGCCGCCGTGTTTGCCATCGTCCTGACGGAACTCGTCGCCCTGCGCGATCCGGTTTGAGCGAGTAACGCCATGATGCTCACCACCACCGATTACCTCGAGTATTACCTCACCCTGGTGGGTTGGCTCGTTCACAACGGCATCTGGAACGTGCTGGTGACCAGCGGCGTGTTTGCCCTGCCCTTCGCCGCCATCGTGATACAGGAATGGCTGCGCGCACGCGGCGAAGGTGCGGACGAAGGCAACAAGGGCGTACTGTCGGCGCTGCGCATCGAGAACCGAGTGTATGTCGCGATCGTCGTGATCGTGTTTGCTGGCATACCCTTCGTTCCCGTCAATCTCAACACCCTCCAGTTCGATCAGACGCGATCGCAGCAATGCCAGGTCGATGCGCCAAAGCCGGCCAATACCGGTTGGAATACGGTCTTCACGACGCTCAACAACCAGAGCGCCCGCGTGCCGGTGTGGTGGTTCTTCATGCACGCGCTATCGAAAGCGATCACCGGCGCCGCCGTCGCATCGATTCCCTGCGGCGTGGACCTGCAGCAGATCCGCATGGACATCGACAGCACACGCATCAACGATCCGGTGCTGACACAGGAAGTGGCCGATTTCACGCACGACTGTTACGGGCCAGCGCGTGCGAAGCTGTTCATGAATCGGCCCACGTTGAACGACGCACAGATGGACGAAGTGAACTGGATCGGTTCGAACTATTTCGTGAATACGGCGGGCTACTACGACAATTACCATTCGAGTACTCCGCGCACCGCGTGGCCCTACGATGCAACCCGTGATGCGGGGCTCGCGCAAGTCGCCTCCGGCGGCGGCTACCCGACGTGCCGGCAATGGTGGTCGGATGCCGGCATCGGGCTGCGCGCGCGATTGCTCCAGCAGGTCGATGCCGATCTGCTGACGCGAATCGGCCAATGGGCAGGATTTCTCAGCGCCGCACAGGTTGACGACGACGTGATTCGCACGATCGTCGCGCCGCGCCAGCAGGTGCTCAGCCAGGGACAGGTCTACACGGATTACGGCGGACAGATCGGCAAGACCTTGCCGAATGCCATCACGCGCGGCGCGGGCGATCTGGGCCTCACGGTCGGCTCGTTAGGATTCTTCCCGGCGATGGACGTCGTGCGGCAGGCGTTGCCGATGGTGCTGTCGTTCCTGAAGATGGCGTTCGTGATCTGCTTGCCGCTCGTGCTTGTCATCGGCACCTATGATCTCAAGGCGGTGGTCACGGCAAGCTGCGTGGAATTCGCGCTGTTCTTCCTGGACTTCTGGTTCCAGCTCGCGCGCTGGATCGACAGCACGATTCTCGATGCGCTCTACGGTCACGGTTCGCCGCACGAATCCTTCAATCCGCTGATGGGGCTCAACAACGCAATGGGCGATATGCTGCTGAACTTCGTGATGGCGGCGATGTTTCTGGTGTTACCGGCGTTTTGGGTTACGTCGCTGGCATGGGTCGGCGTTCGTGCAGGAAATTTCGCGCAGATGCTTACCGCAGGGACCGACGATTCCAAATCGGCGGGCAGCAAAGGTGCTGGTGCTGCGATGAAAATCGTGAAATAGCCGACGTGCTCATTCGTCGTCTTGCGAACCCGGATCAATACGGGTATCCCCACGATACAAACCGTATCCGCTGAGACCGTTACGCCACTGTGGCCTTTCTTCGTCGGAAGTGTCGTCCGCATGCTGAGCCAACCACGCGGCGACAATGGCAAAGACTACAAGCAGCGCCAACCAGAACGCCGCGTAGAACACAGCGACGAGCACAAGCAGCTTCACAGCCCACGACACCATTTTCGCTGCGCCGACGGGCAATCCCTGCATGGTCAGCCATGCCAAGGCGCGACGATCCTGTCGTGCCAGCCAGCGCCACGTTTGCCCAGCCCACTCGCCGAACCGGTGAGCCCAGGACGGTCTCGATGGGGTGGTCATGGTGGTTTCCCTCCAGGAATGGGGTCGTTCCGCCGTGGGTAGAACCCGCCGTTTCATCATAGGTTATGAACTGGAACGGCGCGTGACTGGCTCTCGACAGTCTGATTAGATTTCGTCGTGAAAATATAGTTTCCTTGGATTTATCCGTCAACTTTCAATCAACCGATGCCCATCCGATTAGAACCTGTCGTAAAATTCGCTCATGGAGCGACTTCCCCGACATCAGCTAATCAAGCGTCTGCAGACGGGCGTACCCCGCGGTGCGCCGTTCGATCTTGCTGCGCTGAACCAGCTCGGGGTGTCGAACCAGCTCGCCGCCCGGTACGTGAGCAGCGGCTGGCTGGTTCGTCTGGCATCCGGGGTGTACGCCTTTCCCAACGATGATTTCAATCTCCACGCCACGCTCCGGTTCCTGCAGCAGCGTGTTCCTGGCCTGCACGTCGGCGGCAAGACGGCCCTTGCCTGGCAGGGAGTGCGGCACCAGCTCGGGCGGCGAGAAACCCTGGTGCTGTGGGGCGATGAGCGTTTCGCGCTGCCGACATGGTTCACCAGCCGTTTTCCAGCGCGCTACGTGTACGCGCGTCTGTTCGACTGGGCCGATCCCTCCCTCGCCACCCGAACGCTTGTCACGCCGCCCGATGTGCCGGACGACGTTCAGGTCGCAGTCCCCGAACGCGCGGTGCTCGAACTCCTGTATGACGTGGGCGTTCGCGAAGGCCTGGAGGACGCCCATGCAGTATTCGAAGGCCTGCGCAGTCCGCGCAAGGAACTGCTCGGCCAGTTGCTCGCCTGCTGTACCAACGTGAAAACCGTTCGGCTGTGTCTGACCTGGGCGCGCGAGACCAATCTGCTCGATGTCGATGCATTGCTTGCTCAGTTCCAGCTTCCCACCGGTAGCGACCGGCGTTGGATGAGCCGGCTTCCCGACGGCACGCTGCTCGTACTGAAACCCCATGGATAAATTCTTTGCCGACACCGTCCGGCTGCTGCTGCGCATCGCACCGGACGTCTTTGCCAACGATCTCTTCGCAATGAAGGGTGGCACCGCCATCAACCTGTTCGTGCAAAACATGCCGCGTCTGTCCGTCGACATCGATGTCGTCTATGTGCCTCGGCAAACGCTGCGCGACGAAGCGCTCGCGGCCATTCAACGGGAACTGGCTGCCATCGAACAACGACTGGCTCCGCAAGGACTGCGCACGCGCCTCGTCGGTAGCAAGGATCTCAGCGATACCAAGCTCATCGTCGAAAACGAAACCAACCAGGTCAAGATCGAAGTCAACACCGTCTTTCGCGGCAGCGTCCTGCCCATCGAACGGCGCGCGTTGTGTGCGCGAACGACCGAGCAATTCGCAACGGAACTGGAGTTGCCCGTGCTCGCGCCCGATGAACTCTATGGCGGCAAACTCGTTGCGGCCCTCGATCGCCAGCACCCCCGTGATCTGTTCGATGTCTGGCAACTTTATCAATCGGGCGGGCTGACCGAAGGCATGATCGAGTGCTTTGTTGTATATGTCGCTGGCCACAATCGACCCATCCATGAAGTGCTGTTTGGCCGCGACAAGAACATCACGCGCGACTACGACGGCGGCTTCGTCGGCATGACCGAGGTACCTTGCAGCCTGGACACCCTGCTGGAAACCCGCCAGCGGCTGCGACAGGAACTGCCGGCGCACCTGACGCCCGCCCAACGACAATTCCTGCTTGGCCTGGCGCGCGGTGAGCCGGACTGGTCTTTTCTCGCCGTTCCTCACGTTGCCGAACTGCCTGCGCTTCGCTGGAAGCTCGCGAATCTCGACACCTTTCGTCAACGGCGCCCGGTCGTCTTCGCGCAACATGTCGAAGAACTCGAAGCTGCCTTTGCCCGCCATTGAGATCGAGGGAAAACGGCATCCGCGCGCCCAAAAATGTGTAGCGAACGTGAAGCATGGTGATCGGCATCGATCTTTGCCGTCATGGCTAACAAAACGCTGAGACGAGTGATATCAGCCTCAACATGCCCCCTGGTACAGTCTGCGCTCCCGGTAGGCAACTACCATTCCACCAAGAAGGGGAAGCGCATGTCCTGTACTCACGGAAGCCTTTCACGCACGCTCGCACTGGCTGGATGCATGGCGATCGGCATGACCTCCGCTGCATTCGCACAGACCATCACGCCTGCCACGGGCTTGGGGCAATCCTGGCCCAACGCGACGGATCAAAGCCGCAGTCCCCACTGGCACGTCTACGTGTTTCGCTTGAATGGCATCAAGTATGTCCAGATCAACGATCTGAACGGGACCGTGCATGCCGCCGTTGGCACGGCGGGAGGGACTTCGGTGGTATTGCCCATGGGCACCGACGCGCCCAACGTACGCACGGACGCTGCGCCTGCATCGAACGCCACACAGACCGTCTTTCGCGATAGCACGACCACCGTTACGGCGTCGCCTCAGAGCAGCGGCACGACCGTGTTCACGGTCGCAACGATCTGCCAGGACCCGTATAACTGCGGTGGCGGCGGTAGTCCGTAAGAGTGTTCAGTGAACCCACAAGCGCAGCGGCTCCGGTTCACCCCCGGAGCCCTCGACATCCTGCTGCACGTCGTAAAGCAGCATGGTCATGCGGACACCGTTCTTCATCGCGCGCTCGTGCAATGTGCCGTCGAAGATGCGCGCATGCGCGTGCAGTTGGTCGACGTCCAGTACGCTGGCGCCGAGCTTTGTCGCAATCTGCTTGCGGTCCGTCGACCGCACCACGGCGTTCGCAATGCGGTCGTCGTCGTACGAACCTTCCACGCGCAACACCAGCCAGCGCTTTCCGCGCGTTTCACCACCCCGCAACGTCACACTGACACGCGAGCACGCCAGTCGCCTCGTGATCAGCACGACCCCTTCGCAGGCACTTCGATACGCCGCACCCAGCACCGACGTCGACATACGGGCGAAGCCACGTCCGCTGATCACGCAGCGGTAAGCAATCCCCGCTTCGTCCAAGGCGCGTGCAATCGTTTGACTCAGCGCCGCGGGTAATCCCCTGTCTCTCCATGCCACCGGATGCAAAGTTTCCGCGAGGGCGTATACGCGTTGCTGCGTGTCGGCCAGTTGCCGCTGGTACGCATCCATGTCCGAACTGGGCACGACCCGGCGCAGTTGCTGCATCAGACGGCTGTTGATCAAATACAAACTGCCGGCAAGATATTCCAGCGCCTCGGACGTCTGTCGTCGCCGCTGCTCAGCCACCCGAAGGCCCTGTCTCGCCATCCGCTGAAGATGGATGCCCTCACGTCGCTTGAGCTCATCCTGCCGCAACTGGACGCTGATCCGCGCACCCGTGGCCATGAGGCAGGTAATCGCGAGCGCGATGAACGCCTGCGCTTCCAGGATCCGCGGATCAGGACGCGACTCCGTCGTGAGGCATGTACTGACGACGGCGAGGGCTCCGCCAACGACCGCCGCACGCCAGCCGTATTTCAGGGTGAACCACGCCACCGGGAGAAACATGGCCATCCGTGCGATCTGCCGCATATCGTTGTCGCCGTGAAGACTGACCACCGACAACACGGTGATCGATGGCACAACGAACAAAGCCACATCGATCGCCATTCGACTGGAGACGACGCGGTGCAGTCGGCTCATCCATCCCTCAGCACAGGCATCCAGCTTCATCATCAGCACCACCGGCACCGTCCCGAGAATAGCGATGTAGTTGCCGATGAAATACCCCACCGCCATCACGGGTCTCGCGTGAAAGGATGCAGTGTGAATAAACGAAATCGCCAGGTAGCTGTAGACCGTCCCGATCATTGTCACCGTCAACACACATAGCATCAGGACTTTCATATCGACGAGATGCGGCGCCGGGAACAATCGCAGCTTACGGCGACACCACGCCACGACGGGCATCGCGAGCAGGATCGGTGGAATGCAACGGACACTCACGAATGCGAGTCCATACAGGTCCCGACAGGACCACACTTCGTACGCGTTCGGCAAGGCCTCGGCGAGAAGAAGCGCCGGCCAGTAGCGGAATGGCATCACCAACAGACAGGACAGACGCAACCCGGATCGAAGTGCCCAGTGACCATCCGAGACGGGATGCATGGCGATGTAGGTCAACGCGTATCCCATCGCGACGGCGAGCTGCTTCAGCCAGCCGCGTCTCCACCCTCCATTCCCCATTCCGTGCCCCTTTGGCGAGATGTGGTGATGCCTGAAGTGTTCCCCGGTCAGGCCGTCCGGATATCGGCCCATTTTTCAAATCTTTGAATGGGGGGCGTGAAATTTTCGTGGTGATGCCCTTGGCGCGACCGTGTCACCGCCCCCATCGCACGCGTCCACACCACCGATCCACCAACAAAATGGGCGGCCCCGATGCCGACTTTCTGCGGCATGTTCTACAGATTCAGATGTATCTCCAAATGGCTGCGGCAAGGGCGAAAAGGCCAAGGGTGTCAAGGGAATGGCGCACAAGGGGAATGGCCCTACCCGAAACGGTGAAAAGGCAAAAGGCCACCGGCTACCAAACTATCGATTCGATCATGTTCTCGCTGTTCCATCGTCAAAAGGAAAAGGCTCCGCCGCCCTCCCCGGCTCCCGCACCTGCGGCAGCGCCAAAAGGACTGCTGCGCCCGGAACCCGCGGTCACGCTGCTGGCTGCGCCTCGCCGGCAGAAGCTGCTGGAACACATCTGGCAACGCACGTCGCTGTCGCGCACGCAGTTCGCGTCGCTCTATCGCGCGCCAATCGAACGGTATGCCGCGCTGGTCCAACAATTCCCTGCCTCCGAAAGCCATCACCATGCCTATCCCGGCGGCATGCTGGACCATGGACTGGAGATCGTCGCCTATGCGCTGAAGCTGCGGCAGTCGCGCCTGCTGCCGGTGGGAGCACCGCCCGAAGTGCAAGCGGCACAGGCCGAAGCCTGGACAGCGGCAACCGCTTACGCGGCGTTGCTGCACGACATCGGCAAGATCGCTGTCGATCTCGATGTCGAATATGTGAACGGCGCGCGCTGGCATCCGTGGCACGGACCACTCGCTCACTCGTATCGTTTCCGGTACCGGAAAGACCGCAGTTACCGCCTGCATGAAGCAGCAGCCGGATTGCTCTACACGCAGATTCTCGATCGCCACATCATGGACTGGCTCAGCGGGTTTCCCGAGCTGTGGCCCGCGTTGCTCTACGTGCTCGCCGGTCACAAGGAACGGGCCGGTGTACTCGGCGAACTCGTCACACAGGCCGACCAGGCGTCCGTCGCGCAGGAATTTGGCGGCAATCCGCAGAAGGCGTTGCTAGCACCGAAACAGGCGCTACAACGCAAGCTGCTCGACGGACTACGTCATCTCGTGCGCAACGAACTGAAGTTGAACCAGCTCCAGGCGTCGGATGGATGGCTGACGCAGGACGCGTTGTGGCTCGTCAGCAAAACGGTCGCGGACAAGCTGCGCGCCCACTTACTGGCCCAGGGTATCGAAGGCATCCCGGACAGCAACCCGACCGTGTTCGATGTGTTGCAGGAACACGGCATCGCGCAGACGACACCGCACGGCAAGGCGATCTGGAAAGCCACCGTCGCCAGCGCGAATGATTGGACGCACGACTTCACGTTTCTCAAGCTCGCGCCAGCGTTGATCTGGGATGCAGGCGAACGACCGACGCCGTTCGCCGGAACAGTTAGCGTTGAAGCTGAGGCAGCAGCAATCGACCATTCAAAACCTGCGACAACGGCTGCGACCAGCACGTCCTCGACCAGCCCCACCACCATCTCGCCAACGCCGTCAGACACGAACGTACAAACCCGTAGTACATTGGTGCCCGCCGATACGGTCGATGCCCTCCTCGACCTGCTAGCTCCCCCAACATTCACCTCTGCGGAAGCGCTGGCTGAAAGCGCATCGAATGCCGCGGCGCCGGCAACCGAAACAACAACCACGACGACATTGCCGACCGAGCCCTGGCCTCCATCGGTGTCGCATACGACTGAAGAGCCTTCCGGAGAACATTTCATGGCGTGGCTGCGCCAGAGCATCCAGACGCGCCGACTCGTTATCAACGATGCGAAGGCGCTCGTGCATACGGTCGAGGGTATGGCGTATCTCGTCAGTCCCGGCATCTTTCAGCGGTACGCGCAGGAACATCCGGAAATTTCCCGCCTTGCGAAACAACAAAAGCAAACCGATTGGGAATGGGCGCAGAAGCGCTTCGAGCAACTGCACCTGCACCGCAAGCAGGACAACGGATTGAACATCTGGACCTGCGAGGTGACGGGGCCACGCAAATCGCGGCGGCTACATGGCTATCTACTAAAAACCACGTCACCCCTCTTTGTGGACACCCCTCCCGACAACCCCTACTTGAAGGTTGCCGTCCACGAGCAAGCGTCGTTATGTAATGAAAATTCTTGAGGCAACGCTCTTAAAATCGCCCGATCAGCCTATAGAGGCGCATCGCACTGAAGCTTGCTGCTATACCGAGAGTCGGTCATAACGGCCTAGCCCCTGAGGCAATGGCACTGCAACGCCTTACTGCATGGCACCGGCACGACTCGAGCCGCTATCGTTGAATGATGCGTCGCAGTGGCTCGTTGATCGCAGCAAACGCAGCAATCACGCCATCAAAAATAAAATCCAGTGCCGATCCATATCCTCTGTTCACACTCGCCGTATCAAAACCAAGCTCCTCGAGCCTCTGCAAGCTCTCTCCGACGTCATGGGCATCCGCAATTCGAAGATCGTTGTTGATGAACAGCGCGGCGAGACGTGGGTTTCGAGCAGACCTTCCATCCGGAGGAGCGCCGCCAAAAAAAGCATCAAGCGCCTCGTCATTGGCATCCAGGTTCTCCGCGATGTTTAGCAAAAGCTGCAGCAGCCTGAGGCTCCCGAGCCCCTTGACCTCATCCCGCGGAACACCTGCGGCCTCCAGGATGCGCCGCAAGTAACCATCCGGGATGCGCTGCCAGATCTCGTGAATGGACTTGCAGCGAGAAAGGAAAGCCTGCTGTGACATTTCTCGCGGGGACACCTGCGCGAGGCGAGCGAGCATTGGATAGTGCAACCAACCGTTCGCCTCAATCTCGGCTCGCTCTATGCCGATCAATTCGACCGCTTGCTTCTCCTGTCCGAAGGCCGCCCCCAGAGCCGAGAGGTGATCACCCAAGGCGAGCAATTGTTCGAGAAAGCGTTCCGTTTTCCCGACAATGTGCTCTTCTTCAAGATCGCGCCGGGCAATCTCCTCTGGGCCCAACGCAAAAGCGTATGCATGCAAAATCTCTCGATCGGGCTTCGGCTTGTACAGTTCGCGTAGCGACACCTTAATCATGTTCCGCCCGACTCGGCGACAGTCCGTGAAAGCCCATTGCCCAAGATAGGAAGGACTGCAGTGCCAGTGACCATATACCTTCACGGGCACGCTCTTATAGAAACGGTTCTGTTCGTAACGTTCGAGAAATCGATCGTCGAGATAAACGCTGGTCGCATCGACCATGGCGTTCGCGATATCGCGAGTCATCGGCCCTTCAATGCCCGGCCACACCAGCCCGTCTGCCGTCTGCTCAGGGCACAGTTCACAATCGACGACCTCAACCGACGCCCACACCTGGAGCAGCAAGCCACCGTCGTGCTCCTGCAGACTCACGGTGCACCACCCTCCTTCCGCCTCCTTCTCCGCGTGGCTCGTTTCGCCCATCCATTCGCGCAGCTCCCAACGATCATCCAGGAGCGTCTCATAGAAGAGTACGCGCACACCACGTGCGCCACGCATCCAGAGATAGCGCCGTAGATACTCGTTGGACATTTTCCAACTGATATTGCGGGACGCCTGAAAATAGTACTGACCCGAAACTTCCCCCTCCGCGATATCGAATTCAGGGAGTTCCAAATCATCATAGACAAGCCGTTGCGCCTCGTTCCCCAGGCAACGAGGCGTCAGGCCGAGCGCCATCCAGACCTTCTCCGCAAGATTGTAAGTGTGGAACGAACCGCTTCCCCACGACGCCACAATGTATTCATTCCCATCCACGCTCGGTGCAAAATCCCTCGATGCGCCTTTGCGCCCCAACACAGGCACCGAGAATGCAACCGTTCCCTCATTGGAGTCGGAGACGATTGGCAAGTCATCGCCATCATCGGCGACGACAGCCATCAGCATGTGTACGTATTCTCGATCTGGGCCATAGGGATCGTGTTCAAACCGGTTGCTGACTTCTACCCTCGTCCCAGGGTCTTTGCCGATAGGCTCCAGAAGCTCGCGCAGACGCGTCGGTACAAATGCAGGCGGAAATGGAAAATTCCCCAAATAGTCAATCATCTACAGCCCCATAGCGTTGTCGGATGCGGAACCCATCGGGGTGGTGCACATGTTTAACGGAATCGAAGCCCCGCATCTCAATGCAGTGATCGGGCAACGATGCCTATCTTGCTATTATTCAAGACCAACGCGCAGACGCTTGGCACGCTCTTTGAACGCCCGCTCACCACCTTCCAAGATGTCGCACACGTGCTGCCGAATGCGCGCATTCTCGAGTGAACCACACTCATAGGCGATGGATGGCAATTGTCCTGGTCGGTGTGGCCCGCACTTTGCGACAATCACCTGATCGGCATCTGTGTTGACCACAAGGTTCGCGTTGTGAGTGACGATGATGATCTGCCGACGCTGCTTCGCTAAACGGAAACGTTGGACAAGCTCCTGGAAGATCGACTGCGGGTCCAGGTTCTCTTCCGGTTGATCTATGATCAATGGACGCACGTCCTCTGCGTCTATAGCAAGGTAGAGCAACAGCAGCACGATGCCACGAGTGCCCGGTGAAAGCTGTTCGATGTCCACACCGTCATATTGCAGACCATAGCCGACTGAAATGTGGTCCGTACCGAAGAGCCAATCAGCAATTTGTCCGGCCCATACACGGGGGTCTTCGCCCTCCGGACGATGAAGCTTGAGATTCTCCTCATTGGCCTTCGCAAATTCCAGTAAGGCGTTCGCTGCCTGCTCCGCATTTCCCGTGCACCATGCGGGTAACAGACTCTCCTTGGCTACCCGCGACAACTCCCCCCGCCCTTTAAATGGACCAGCTGTGCGAAGGTCCAGCAATGCCTCTCCTGCGCTGGCCCATGCATCAACATTGACTTGGCGTCGAACCGAAAACGATAGTTTGGACAATGATCCTTCAGCTTCATCAATCCGAGTCTTGATCGGGGCATACAGCGTCTGAAGCTCCGCTTCCTCCTCCTCAATAGCTTGGAAAATTCCCTTATAGGCCTTTCGACGCGCCTCAATCAGAACCCGGATACGCTCGTCCGCGCCCCCGATATGCGCAATCTGCTGGATCACCTTTGCGAGTGCTGCCTCTGCCTTGGTAATTCTCTCGGAAAGGTTGGCAAATCGCTTTGCATTCTGGACATCAACACCAACCAGGTTGCGCAGACGAAGGAGCTCTCGTTCGAGCAAAGACAAAGTTTGTAAATCCAGTTGGGCGTCAGCCGCAATTAAAGGTACTGCGGGATCGACATTCGGCGATTCTGTCACGTCGCCCGACAGTGCAGTTCCTTGCAACGTATCAATTGACGCTTTTGCCTGCTTGATTCGCGCTTCAAGCAGCACATCGACATCACCTGTGAAATCCAGTTTGAATGCATCCCAATCGGTAGCTGTCAAGCCAGCGTCAGCGCGCTCCTCCTTCACCTCAGCCAGCCATTGCGGCGCTTGTCGCACTCGGAAATCCTGGACGTCTGCCTTCAAATTGAGCAATGATTGGTGCCGACGCTTTGCACGGTCAACCTGCTGGCGCTTCGCTTCGACCGCCTGCGATACCTCTTCATACCGTTTGGCGCGCTCCTCGCTACCTTTCGGGACCAGAGACTGGCGCTCCTTCTTATCGTTCTCGATGGATTTTTTCTTCTCATCGCGATCTTTTTCGAGAGCCTTCAAACTCGCCTTCTGGACCCTCTCGGCCGTCAGCGAACCCGACGCCTTACTGAGCGCATCTTTTTCACGCTCTCGTTGCTGCCAGGATGACTCGAGACGAACGTCCAACAGTTCGCGAAACGACTCTGCGCCCAGACGGTCTGTCGTCGAATGTGCATTGAAGATGACCTGTTCGATTTCCTTGATCAAGGCGTCATCCAGCCCCTCCGCGGAACATAGCTGATCGACGAACTGTTGAGACAGATATTGGACGCGAGGATCATCCAATAGATCCTCCACATCCGTCTGCGTCAGGAGATTACCGGTCGTTTCGCCGGACTCCCAATGGAGATCGGCCCTGCAGTCCTCCAGATGCTCCTCTGCTCGTCGGATGAACGACTTGTCACTGAGGTGTTTGGATAAAGCCAGCCCACCCGCAGCGATCAGATCGGCAAGCGCAGTTTTTCCAGACCCGCGTGCGCCAATTACCGCGACGAGTCCCGAATTCAACGGGATGGTACCGCGCGGCAACCAGGGCGCGTTGCTGACGGACAGTGTCTTGATGGTGTGGCTCTGCAATGCCCCGCGCATAGGCTCAGGGCCAACATGGACGCGCGCCTCAGGTTCAATGCACGCCTGCCGCAGCGTCTCAAACGTTAGATCGCCCTTGATCCAACACAAACGGCTTTGGTCAGGTTCACCAACCCGGGAAATTTCGTGAGCATCCGAGCCGTGCAAACACGGCTTACATCCGTTCCATTCCCTTTCGAGCTCCTCGACTGTGACCTTTCCCCTGCCCAGCCAGAACTCGATCTGCTTCGGGTTGGCACTAAATATGATATGGGCAAACCCCTCTATTTCCTTCCGCTGTGCATTGAACGAGCCAGAGCTATCGCGCAAGCCAGAAGTGCCATCTTTTTCGCCACCGGCGACAGCAATCAATGCGTGACTACGAACCCATTCATTCTTTTTCCACGCCTGCCGTAGCTGCTCGAAGTTGACCTTGAACTGATTGGCGCCCTCTGACAAAGCAGCCTTGTCGTCCGAGAGTCCATGGCGATATGCCTTACCTAGCCTTATCAAGTCCGCCGTTTGACAGCGGTAATTGTGGCCTTGGTACATGAATTCGAGCTCGAGTAAAAACCGGTTGATCTGCTCGATATGGTCTGCTGGAGAAGGATCGAACAACAGGTGCAGGTTGATAGCCGCCGCCTTTGATGTCTCGATCCCAAGTCGCAATTCCACGTTTGGAAAGATGAGACCCACGCCGGCAAGGCGCCCTTGCCGCTGATACTCACGTACTTCGAGATACCGCTCAATGCTGAAATAGTCAGTGATTCCGACGGCCCGAATCGGCGGATCAGCAACCTCGATCTTCTCAAGGTACGTGTTCCACGCCGCTTTACCAATGTATTGATCATTGAGCGCCGTACCGGGCGTGTGGATGTGCGGTTCCCAACGATGCCAGATCGACCCTCTTTCGCTTTCTACATCGAGTGTTTCGGCCATAAGCACGCTCTCTTGGTTGTTGTTCAGCGGCGCGACCGCGTTTTAAGCGGAACGCATCGACGTCACACCCTCGCTTGAGGTTTGCTCAACCCTTCCTGCCATCAAAGCTTGTCAACCTGGAGGAAGAGACCTGCGTGACTAGGATCTGCCATTAGCGGACGGTGCGCGTCGTCGTGGCGACGGCACCGTATCAACCTGCTCCCAGCACCGAGCCCGGTAATGCCCCCTAGTAACCCAATTAGTTGCATCCCCTGCGGTCACTCGCTTCACCCCGGAGCCACCGCCCAACCTTGCCGACGTCTGTAAAAAACACTTGACCCCAAGCTAGTTTATAGCAAATATAACAAACATGACAAATAACCTTGAAATTCCTGAGCTCCTTAGGAGCATCCGCGCGCAGCTTAGCTTGACCCAGGAAGAGCTTGCGGCACGTCTTGGCGTATCTTTCGCCACCGTCAATCGGTGGGAAGGTGGCCTTTCACAACCCCAACGAGCTCCGATGGCCGCGATTCGGGCGCTCGCACAGGAGGCGCAACTGGAAAATACACCGGCATCTGTCGCGAACAACAACACGCCTCCCCGCCGTCGTGGTCGAGGGGTGACGGCGGCTCCCACGACTAAGCCGATGGAACAAATGCTGTGGGACGCTGCCTGCTCGATACGTGGCGAGAAGGACGCAGCAAAGTTCAAGGATTATCTGCTGCCGCTGCTGTTCCTGAAGCGCCTATCTGATGTGTTCGATGACGAGATCGAGCGCCTCGCAGAGGAATATGGTGACCGCGCTACAGCATTGGAGATTGCTGAGTCGGATCATTCGCTCCTGCGCTTCTACCTGCCGTCGGAATCGCGCTGGGCTGTCATCAGCGGACGTGAGGCTTACGAATGGCCGGTTGACGAGCGGGGACGGTCGACCGCCCCCAAGGATATCGGCGAGCACCTGACCAAGGCCGTGCGTGCCGTGGTTAAACAGAATCCATCGCTCTCCGGCGTGATCGATGTCGTCGACTTCGGCGCCGAGCGCAACGGCGAGCGCGACATCAACCCCGCGAAGTTGCGCGGTGTGGTGGAGACCTTCTCCGATCCGCGCTACCGCTTGGGATTGGCGGATGTACAGCCGGACTTCCTGGGGCGTGCCTATGAATACCTGCTACGCAAGTTCGCTGAGGGGTCGGGTCAGAGTGCTGGCGAATTCTTCACGCCGACCGAGGTGGGCTTCCTGATGGCTCACATCATGCGGCCGAAGCCGGGTGAAACTTGCCATGACTATGCATGCGGCTCGGCGGGGTTGCTCATCAAGCTGCAGCTCGTCGCCCGCGAACTTGATCCGACCAGCAAGGTGCCGCTCAAGCTCTCCGGCCAAGAACTTCAGGCCGAAAGCTACGCCGTTGCGCAAATGAACGCAATCATCCACGACATGGAAGTGGAACTCGCGCGCGGTGACACGATGATCAATCCCAAGTTCCGTAATGCCGACGGGACGATTCGTCAACACAACATTGCCGTCGCAAATCCGATGTGGAACCAGCCGTTCGCATCGGACTTGTTTGCCAACGATCCGTTCGACCGCTTCCGTACCGCTGGCGGCATCACTAGCGGCAGGGGTGACTGGGCTTGGTTGCAGCATACGCTTGCCTGCATGGATGACGACGGCCGCGCCGCCGTCGTGCTCGATACGGGCGCCGTAACGCGCGGCTCAGGCTCGAAGAACGAGGACAAGGAGCGAAACATTCGCAAGTGGTTCGTCGATCGTGACCTGATCGACGGCGTGATCCTCTTGCCTGAAAACCTCTTTTACAACACTACGGCCGCCGGCGTGATCGTAGTGCTGCGCAAGAAGAAGCCTGCCGACCGACGCGGCAAGATCATCTTGCTCAACGCGAGCAGACGCTTCAGGAAGGGGCGACCGAAGAATTACCTTCCGGAGGAAGACATTCGCTCGCTTGCGGCGATGTATCTCAAGGGGGAGCCGGTCGAGGGCGAGGTGGCGGTAATCACCAATGAGCGGGTCCAGGAAGCTGACTACAACTTGAGCCCGAGCCGGTGGGTGGGACAGAACGGAACAGCCGAGGTGGGTTCCGTGCAAGATCTCCTTTCCGAGTTGGTTCGGCTCGATGGGCAGACGCACGGACTGACAGAAAATCTTGCGAAGCTCTTGTCGGGAGTGGCTGATGGGACTGCTTGACACCGTGTTTCCAAATGGCCGTCGTTGGACTCGGGTGGGTGACTGCTTTGAAGTCACTCGCAAACCGCGTGGATTGAATATGGCTGACCATGACTCCCTCCCGTTCGTGCCGATGGAGGCCATTCCACAAGGGGGGCACTACGAGCCGCGGTATGACACAAAACTCAGCTCGCAGATCACCAGCGGTACTTACTTCGAACAGGGCGATGTCCTAATCGCGAAGATCACCCCATCTTTCGAGAACGGCAAGCAGGCGTGGGCCAGAGGACTGCCGACCCCGTTTGGATATGCAACGACGGAAGTCATTCCGCTACGTCCGAGCGCTCCGGGCTATGACAGGCGGTTGCTGTTCTTCTACTTGCTGCATCCGGACATCCGCTCCTACGTCTCGGAGCGAATGGAAGGTTCGACCGGGCGGCAGCGCGTGCCCGAACAGGTTTTGCTGGATTTGCCTTACCCGGAATTACCACCCGAAGAGCAACGTCCCATTGCCGATGCGCTGGAGCAGATCACGCAGCAAATCGAACTCGAAGACCGCAGCGCGCGAACTGCCGAGGCGCTGAAGCACGCCGCCATGCGCGAGCTGTTCACACGCGGCTTGGGCGGAAAGCCACAAAAGGAAACCGGGATCGGATTAGTGCCAGAGAGCTGGGATGTCGTACCTCTAGGTTCGCTTGGAAAAATCGGCAACGGCTCGACGCCGAAGAAATCGGTCCATGATTACTGGGAGGGCGGCACCTTCCCGTGGCTGACAAGTGCAAAAGTATACGACCGAGACATCGAAGCGGCCGGCCAGTTCGTCACGAAGACTGCGCTAGACAAATGCCACCTCCCCATCGTGAAGCCCGGAGCTGTACTCATAGCGATTACTGGCCAAGGCAAGACGCTAGGACATTGCGCGGTTCTAAGGATCGAAGCGACGATCAATCAGCACGTGGCGTATCTCCAAACCAACACCACTATGGCCGATCCTAGATTCATTCGGGGATACCTGGAAACACAGTACGACTACCTGCGTCAGGTGGCGGCCGGGGGCGGTAGTACGAAGGGTGCGCTAACCTGCGCATTCTTGCGAAGTCTTCCCCTGCCATTGCCCGAAATAGATGAGCAGCGCGAGATAGTTGTCGTCCTCGATACCATCGACCGCAAGATCAACCTGCACCGCAAGAAGCGTGCGGTGCTGGAAGAGCTCTTCAAGTCGTTGCTGCACAAGCTGATGACCGGCGAGATTGCCGTATCGGATCTAGACCTATCAGCGCTAGCCCTTGTTCCCATGCAACAAGAGGCGATCGCAGCATGAGCAGCCTCAAATTCAGCGAAGCGGGAACGGTGCAATTCCCGATGGTAAAGCACGCCGTCGAGATCGGCTGGGCGCCGATCGCCCCGGAGGACGCTCGCGTCAAGCGAGGCGGTGAGGCAGGGGCGTTCTTCCGAGACGTGCTGGAGACCAAGATTACGGCTTTCAATCCGTGGCTCACCGCCGACGCAGTGCGCTCCGTTGTGGAAACGCTAGACGCGCTGCCAGCCAGCATCGAGGGCAACCGCGAGCTGCTCGCATGGTTGCGGGGCGAACGGCAGTGGTACGACGAAGCGGAGAAGCGCCATCGCGCCGTGACGCTGATCGATTTCGAACACGTCACGGATAACGCATTTCATGTGACATGGGAGTGGAAAATCAAGCCGCCGGCCCGCAAGGGCAATCGGGCCGACGTGATGTTCCTCGTCAACGGAGTCCCCGTGGTCATCGTCGAACACAAGAACCCGAAGGACGGCGACGGCATCGAGCGCGCGATCAAGCAGTTGCGCCGGTATGAATTAGAAACGCCGGAGCTTCTCGCCACCCCGCAATTGTTCAACGTCACCCACCTGATCGACTACTGGTACGGCGTGACGTGGAATGCCAATCGGCGCGACATGGCACGCTGGAAGCAAGCGCCCGAGGAGAGCTATCGCTTCGCGGTGCAAGCCTTCTTCGAACGCCATGACTTTCTGCGCACCTTGCAACACTGGATACTGTTTTATGTGCAGGATGGCGAGACCCGCAAATCGGTACTTCGCCAACACCAGCGCCGGGCCATCGATGCCATTCTTGATCGCTGCGCCGACCCTGCCAAGACACGAGGTCTTGTGTGGCACACCCAAGGTTCCGGCAAAACGTTCACGCTGCTGACCGCCGCGCGCCTGATCCTCGAAAACAAGCCGCGTTTCGCCAACGCGACCGTGATCCTGGTGGTGGATCGCACCGAACTGGAAGGTCAGCTCAAAGGCTGGGTCGAACGATTGCTTGGCGAAATGCAACAAGAGGACATCGCCGTTGCCCGTGCAAAGAACAAGGCCGAACTGCAGTCGCTGCTGGACGCCGATTTCCGCGGCCTGATCATCTCGATGATCCACAAATTCGAAGCGATCCGCAAAGACAGTTGCCTGCGCGACAACGTGTATGTCTTCATCGACGAAGCACACCGTTCGGTCGCCAAGGATCTTGGCACCTACATGATGGCTGCGGTGCCCAAGGCGACCATCATCGGCTTTACCGGCACACCCATCGATCGCACCTCGCAGGGCGAAGGCACATTCAAGATTTTCGGCGCGCAGGACGAACAGGGGTATCTGGACAAATACTCGATTGCCGAGAGCATCGCCGACGAGACGACGCTGCCAATCAAGCACGTGATGGCGCCCAGTGAGATGACGGTGCCCGTCGAGCAATTGGACAAGGAGTTCTTCGCATTGGCCGAGAGTGAGGGCGTCACCGACGTGGAAGAGCTCAACAAAGTGCTCGACCGTGCGGTGGGGCTGCGCACCTTCCTCACAGCCGATGACCGCATCGAGAAGGTGGCCGCGTTCGTGGCCGAGCACTTCCAGGAGAACGTACTGCCGCTGGGCTACAAGGCCTTCGTCGTAGCGGTGAACCGGGAAGCCTGCGCCAAGTATAAGAAGGCGCTGGACCAGCTGTTGCCGCCCGAATGGACGGCGCCCGTCTACACGCAGAATGCAGCCGATGTAGTGGATCGGCCGTTAGTCGCCAAGCTCCAACTTTCGGATGAGCAAGAGGAACAGGTCCGCCTGCTGTTCAAGAAGCCGGCGGAGAATCCCAAGATATTGATCGTCACGGACAAGCTGCTCACCGGCTACGACGCGCCGCCGCTGTACTGCCTGTACCTCGACAAGCCGATGCGCGACCATGTGCTGCTGCAGTCGATCGCACGTGTAAACCGTCCGTACATCGATGCCAATGGCGTGCAAAAGCGCGTCGGCCTCGTCGTCGACTTCGTGGGGGTGCTGCGTGAGCTGAAGAAGGCCCTGAAATTTGACTCTGACGATGTCAGCGGCGTCATCGAGGACCTCGATGTGCTGCTCGTCGACTTCCAGCAAAAGATCAACCGGGCTGAGAAGGATTACCTCGACGCAGGTGAAGGCGGCGGCGCTGACGAACGCCTCGAGCGTCTCATCTATGGCCGTTTTCTGGCCCCCGAAGCGCGTAAGGCCTTCTTCGAGGCCTACAAGGAAATCGAGACGCTCTGGGAAATTCTCTCCCCTTCTCCCGAATTGCGCGACCATATCGCAACCTACAAACAGCTTAGTCAATTGTATGCCGCGGTTCGCAACGCCTACGCAGAAAAGGTGGGGTTCGTGGCCGACCTCGCCTACAAGACGCGCCGCTTGATCGAGAGCAGCGCGACGCAAACTGGTTTGGGTCGCCTCACCAAGAGCGTCACCTTCGACGTCCAAACGTTGGAGTCACTGCGCGGCGAAAAGGGTTCGGATGAAGGCAAGGTCTTCAACCTAGTCCGAGGCTTGCAGCAAGAGATTGACGAGAGCCCCGCAACCGCCCCAGTGTTGCAGCCGCTCAAAGACCGCGCGGAGCGCATCCTCAAAGACCTGGAGGAGCGCAAGACAACTGGGCTGGCTGCCATGGATATGCTGGCCGCTCTCGCGACGGAAAAAGAAACAGCGCTGAAAGCCGCACGGGACAGCGGACTATCACCGCGAGCCTTTGCGGTTTATTGGGTTCTTCGCTCGGAAGCCTATCTTCAGCAAACCAGCCTCGATCCGATGGACATCGCCCGCGAAGCGGAGAATCTGCTTGCCCGCTTTCCCAATGCGGCGGCCAACACCGACGAACTGCGGCGTTTCCGCGCCTCGCTCTACAAGCCGCTGCTTGCTTTGTCACAGGAGGATCGCGCCCGGGCCGTCGACTTGATCGTCAAGTTGATCCTGAAGGAGGAGAACAATTGAAGTCATCGCTTTATCCGAGCCAACAACTTAGGCAACGCGCCCTGGCGTGGTCGGTGAAGCTGCGAGTTCGTCCCCGTGTCATCCGTATTCAGGAAATGAAGCGCAAATGGGGATCGTGCTCGTCAACGGGCATCATCACGCTTGCGATGGATCTAGTCGACCGAGAGCAGGGGTTTCAAGACTATGTAGTCGTGCACGAGCTGCTTCATCTTCGATACGCCACTCATGGACGCGTGTTCAAAGCGCTGATGAGCGCACACGTACCAGGCTGGCAACGGTGGGAGGAAACCGGCCGCAGTAAGGTCACATCACATGCTGGGTGAGGACGGCTCCCGGCGACAAGATCACCCGCGGGACGCGTTGTATTCGCGGCAGCGCAGCGCCGCGTTTTGGCCAACGACTGGGGGCTCCGCGAACGGCTATTCTCATGCCCCTCCAGCACCTGCAGTATCCTTGTGCCTAGGAACCCATGGAGGTTGACCGGATTTTCGGCTGGGACGGGCTGTTGAAGCGCCGAGTGTTTTGCTAGTCGCTTTGATAGTGACCGCCAAACAAAAACCCCGCAGAGCCTAGACTCTGCGGGGTTTCGCCGCCATAAACTGGCGGAGACGGAGGGATTCGAACCCTCGATCCAGGTTTTGGCCCAGATGCTCCCTTAGCAGGGGAGTGCCTTCGACCTCTCGGCCACGTCTCCCAAACTTTCGCTCGCACCAGGGAGGCAGTGCGACGAGAACGAAATAATATAGGGTTTCGAACCGCACGTCAATTTCCGTGATGCATTTTCTTCAATGCATCACGGAAAATTCACGATGCCTGGTCGAGTTCGAATGCCTTGTGCAACGCGCGGACGGCCAGCTCCATGTATTTCTCGTCGATCAGCACCGAAATCTTGATTTCGGACGTCGAGATCATCTGGATGTTGATGCCCTCTTCCGACAGCGTGCGGAACATCTTGCTCGCGACGCCCACGTGCGAACGCATGCCGACGCCGACCACCGACACCTTCGACACCTTCGGATCGCCCTGCACCTGCTCGGCGTTCACGTGGCCCTTCACCTGGTTGGTGAGGATGTCCATCGCCTTCTGGTAGTCGCCACGGCCGACCGTGAACGTGAAGTCGGTCTTGCCCTGGACGCTCTGGTTCTGAATGATCATGTCGACGTCGACGTTCGCATCCGCGACCGGGCCGAGGATCTGATACGCGATGCCCGGCTTGTCGGGCACGCCCATCACAGCAATGCGTGCTTCGTCGCGCTGGAACGCGATGCCGGAAATGACTGCCTTTTCCATGGTCTCGTCTTCTTCAAAAGTAATCAGGGTGCCCGAGCGCATTTCTTCGTCGAGCGCAATCAGCGGATCGGTCAGGCTCGACAGCACGCGCGTCTTCACCTGGTATTTGCCGGCGAATTCGACCGAGCGGATCTGCAGGACCTTCGAGCCGAGGCTGGCCATTTCCAGCATTTCCTCGAACGTCACGCGATCGAGGCGTCGCGCCTCTTCGACGACGCGCGGGTCGGTCGTGTAGACGCCGTCGACGTCCGTGTAAATCAGGCACTCTTCGGCACCCAGCGCAGCCGCGACCGCCACCGCCGATGTATCCGAGCCGCCACGGCCCAGCGTCGTGATGTGGCCGTCCGGATCGACGCCCTGGAAGCCCGTGATGATCACGACCTTGCCTGCATTCAGATCGGCCTTCACGCGCTCGTCATCGATCGAATGAATGCGCGCTTTCGTAAACGCGCTGTCCGTCTTGATCGGTACTTGCCAGCCCGCGTAGCTCACGGCCTCGACGCCGATTTCCTGCAGCGCGATCGACAGCAGGCCGACGCTGACCTGCTCGCCGGTCGACGCGATCATGTCGAGCTCGCGCGGGCTCGGCTGGCTCGAAATCTCTTTCGCAAGACCGAGCAGACGGTTGGTTTCGCCGGACATCGCCGAAGGCACGACCACCATCTGGTGCCCGGCCTGATGCCATTTTGCGACGCGTTTCGCGACGTTCTTGATGCGCTCGACCGAGCCCATCGAAGTGCCGCCGTATTTGTGTACGATGAGTGCCATTGTCGTTCTGAACTGGAGGAGAAACCGCACGGGCGCGCTGGGCAGGCCGCGTAGCCGTTCGGTCACGCGGCTTGTGGCTGTGGACGGACGACGAGGGGGACGGCTGGGACGCAACACGCAAGCGTGACGGATTTTGCCCGGAAGGCCGATCAGGCCGCGCAAACCGGGTACGTCACGCGGAAAACCTGCACAAATCGCTCAAAAATCGAGCCGAGCAAACGACCGAGCGTACCCGATCGATGTCCGATTGACAAGCCGGACGCCGTACCGGCGGCCGCTCCGGCGCTGTTTACCAAATGGTGAAAATCGGCGCGGCATCGCCCCTCGCCCGGGCACCCTTCATGCGATCAGCAGGTCGGGACGCCATTCGATCCGGCGCCAGGCGCCGCCGCCATCGACGTCCCCGCCCTCGCGGTTCACGCCGAGCCGCGGCACGTAGATCAGCCGCTCGCCCACGAACAAGAGCGGCACGTCGCGCTGCCAGGCCGGCACGCCGCGCTCCTGGAACAGGTTCTTCAGCGTACGGCCCGGACCGCCCGGCGACGTGCGCATCCGCTCGCCGCCCGCGCGGGCGCGCACCGCGAGCCGCACGCCGCGCAGCAGCGCGTCGGGCACCGCGTCCGCGTCGCCGGGCGCGGCCGGCGCGAACACGAACGTGCCGCGCCACGCCGGCAGATGCCAGACCTCCTGCCCGCTCCACGTGCACGTGCATTCGGGGCGCGGCGCGCCGCTGCCGTCGTCGGCCGGCTCGCTGCTGTCGCCCGCTTCCCAGTAGACGACATCGCGATAAAGCCGCAGGCATTGCCCCGCGTGATCGACGCGCAACGCATGGGCGTCGTGTGCGGCACGCAACTGCCGCATCATGTTGGCGAGCCGGGCGGCCGACGCGCCCGGCAAACCGAGCCGGCGCATCCAGAAGCGCAGCAGGTTCGCGCCACGCGTATCGTCGAACGCGACCAGTGCCTCGCGCGACAGCGCCTGCCCGTCATCGCGCGCGGCAACGGCGAAGTCGAGTTCAGCCAGATCGTCGAGCAGCCGCTGGGCGGCGGCCGCGTGCTGGGCCGCGCGGCCCAGCGCGTCGCGAAAGCCCGGAAAATGCACGGCCAGCGCCGGCAGCACGTCGATGCGCAGCGCATTGCGCGCGTAACGCGTGTCGTTGTTCGATTCGTCGTCGATCCAGTCGAGCGCGCGCTGCGCCGCATAACGCTCGAGTTGCGCGCGCAGCAGTCGCAGCAGCGGGCGCACGCGCTCGACGCGCGCCGCTGCCGGACGGTAACGCGGCGCCATCGCGGCAAGCCCCGCGATCCCCGCGCCGCGCAACAACTGCAGCAACACGGTCTCGGCCTGGTCGTCCGCATGTTGCGCAAGCCACAGCGTGGCCGCGCCGTGACGTTCGCACATCTCGTCGAGCGCCGCGTAGCGCCGCTCGCGCGCCGTCGCTTCGACACCGAGGCCGCTGTCGCGCGGCACGTCGACGCGCATCGATTCGAATGCGACGCCAAGCCCCGCCGCGCTCGCCTCGGCATGCGCAACCCACGCGTCGGCGTTCGCACTCAGCCCGTGATGCACGTGCAGCGCGACGCAGCGCGACGCGCCGGCGACGCGCACGGCCGCATCGAGCAACACCGTCGAGTCGAGGCCGCCGCTGTACGCGATCGCGATGCGCGCATCGGGCGGCATGCCGGAAAGCGCAACGCCGACCGCGTCGAGAACGACGCGGTCGGCGGAGAATTCGGTCGGTGGGATCACGATGGAAAAGCGCGCACGCGGGCGCACTGCGATGGACGCACGCGGGTCATGCGCCCGGCGTGGTTTCCTTGAACTTGCCGTAGGCCATCAGGCGCTCGAAGCGGCGCTCGCGCAGCGCATCGATGCTCATGCCCTGGAACTGGCGCAGCGAATCGGCGAGCGCGCGGCGCAGCAGCGCTGCCATGCCCTTCGGATCGCGATGCGCGCCGCCGAGCGGCTCGTTGACGATCTTGTCGATCAGGCCGAGCGCCTTCAGGCGGTGCGCGGTCAGGCCCAGCGCTTCCGCGGCTTCCGGCGCCTTCGCCGCGCTCTTCCACAGGATCGACGCGCAGCCTTCCGGCGAGATCACCGAGTAGGTCGAGAACTGCAGCATCATCACGGTATCGGCCACCGCGATCGCGAGCGCGCCGCCCGAACCGCCCTCGCCGATCACGGTCGTGATGATCGGCGTCTTCAATTCGGCCATCACGTACAGGTTGCGGCCGATCGCCTCCGACTGGCCGCGCTCTTCCGCGCCGATGCCCGGGTACGCGCCCGGCGTGTCGACGAACGTGAAGATCGGCAGCCCGAACTTCTCGGCGAGACGCATCAGGCGCTCGGCCTTGCGATAGCCTTCCGGACGCGGCATCCCGAAGTTGCGCGCGGCGCGCTCCTTCGTGTCACGGCCCTTCTGGTGACCGATCACCATGCACGGATGGCCGCCGAAGCGCGCGAGACCGCCGACGATCGACAGGTCGTCCGCGAATGCGCGGTCGCCATGCAGCTCGTGAAAATCGGTAAACAGTTCCGCAACGTAATCGAGCGTGTACGGACGCTGCGGATGCCGCGCGATCTGCGAAACCTGCCACGGCGACAGGTTCGCGTAGAGGTCTTTCGTCAGTTGCTGGCTTTTCTTCGACAGCCGCTCGATTTCTTCCGAAATGTCGACAGCCGAGTCGTCCTGCACGAATCGCAGCTCTTCGATCTTGGCCTCGAGTTCGGCGATCGGCTGTTCGAAATCCAGAAACGTGGTCTTCATGTGTTCGAATCCTTGGGTCTTGCGGCAGCGCGTATTCTACCCGCGCGGGCGACGCTCAAAACCGGCTCTCAACTATTGATGTTTAAAACCCGATAGCCGCCGCTCAGGCGTCGGCGTCGGGCGCATCGAGGCTGCGCCACATGTACCAGGTCGCGACGGTGCGCCACGGTTCCCAGTTGGCCGCGACTTCACGCGCCTCGCTGCGCGTGACGGGTTCCCCGCTGAAGTAATTGACGCTGATCGCGCGGATCAGGCCCGGATCGTCGAGCGGCAGGACATCCGGCCGCGACAGGTTGAAGATCAGGAACATCTCGGCCGTCCAGCGGCTGATGCCGCGGATCTGCGTGAGTTCCGCAATCACGTCCTCGTCGTCCATCGACGTCCATTTGTCGACGTGCAGCGCGCCCGACACGAAATGCTGCGCGAGATCGAGGATGTATTCCGTCTTGCGCTTCGACAGCCCGCACGCGATCAGCTTGTCCGCGCCGAGCCGGATCACCGGCTGCGGCGCGAGTTTCGGACAGGCATCCCCGATGCGCGCCCACAGCGACTGCGCCGACGGCACCGAAATCTGCTGGCCGACGACCGATCGCGCGAGCGTGACGAACGGGTCGCCGCGCTTCACGAGATGCGCGGGACCGAACTTCGGAATCAGTTTCTTCAGGATCCGGTCGCGCTTGACGAGGTCGGCGCATGCCTTGTCCCAGTATGCGGGTCGCACGACGACGTCGACGCCGTCGATCTGCGCCGGCTTCGCCGCCGGCGGCTGCGTGTGACCGTTGAGCGCGCCGTTCGGCACGGCGCGCGTTGCGTCCGTCTTCACCGGCGGCACGCGCTTGGCTGCCGGACGCGCGGCGACCGGGGTCGCGCGCCTGACCGGCGCTTTTCTGGCCGTTGCCATCTTGCCTCCTACCTGACGGATCGGTCAGTGGAACGCACCGCGCTCATACGCGACGCCATTCGGTCGATCCGCCCGGTTTGTCTTCAAGTGCGATACCGGTCTCGAGCAGTTCCGCCCGGATCCGGTCCGCTTCGGCATAGTCCTTCGCCTGCTTCGCCGCGACGCGCGCGGCGATCTTCGCCTCGATCTCGTCGGCGGCGAGCCCGCCCGCCTGCGCGGCACCCGACGCCTGCTGCAGGAACGCGCGCGGTTCGCGGCCGAGCAATCCCAACAGTGCCGCAAGCTGCTTCAGCTGGCGCGCCAGCGCCGCGTCGCGCGTGCGATTCACCTCGCCCGCCAGCTCGAACAACGTCGCCACCGCGACCGGCGTGTTGAAGTCGTCGTTCATCGCGGCCGCGAAACGCTGCGCGTGCGGCTCGTTCCAATCGAGCGCCGCCGCATCCGGCGCGACGTCCTTCAGCGCGGTGTAGAGGCGCGTGAGCGACGCGCGCGCATCGTCGAGATGCACGTCGCTGTAATTGAGCGGCGAACGATAGTGCGTGCGCACGATGAAGAAACGCATGACTTCCGCGTCGTAGCGCTCGAGCACTTCACGGATCGTGAAGAAGTTGCCGAGCGATTTCGACATCTTCTCGTTGTCGACCTGCACGAAGCCGTTGTGCATCCAGTAATTGACGAACGTCTGGCCGGTCGCACCTTCGCTCTGCGCGATCTCGTTCTCGTGGTGCGGGAATTGCAGATCCTGCCCGCCGCCATGGATGTCGAAATGTTCGCCGAGCAGCGTGCAGCCCATCGCCGAGCACTCGATGTGCCAGCCCGGGCGGCCCATCCCGTACTTCGACGCCCAGGACGCGCCTTCCGGATCTTCCGGCTTCGCCCGCTTCCACAGCACGAAGTCGAGCGGATCTTCCTTCGCGTCGTTCGCGGCGACGCGCTCGCCGGCGCGGAGATCGTCGAGCGACTTGCCCGACAGCTTTCCGTAGTTCGCGAACTTGCGCACCGAGTAATTGACGTCGCCGTCGGTCGCCTGATACGCGTAACCGTTCGTCTCGAGCGTCTCGATCATGCCGAGCATCTGCGGAATGAACGCCGTCGCACGCGGCTCGATGTCGGGCCGCTGGATGCCGAGCGCGCTTTCGTCGTCGTGCATCGCGCCGATGAACCGGTCGGTCAGCGACTTGATCGTCTCGCCGTTCTCGACCGCGCGGCGGATGATCTTGTCGTCGATGTCGGTGATGTTGCGCACATACGTGACCCGGTAACCGATCGCACGCAACCAGCGCTGGACGAGGTCGAACACGACCAGCATGCGCGCGTGGCCCACGTGACAATAGTCGTATACGGTGATTCCGCATACGTACATCCGCACTTCGCCGGGCTGGCGCGGCACGAAAACTTGCTTGTCACGCGCGAGCGTGTTGTAGATGCGCAGTGATTCCATAGAGATGAACCGTGAGCCGAAGGAAACCGCCCTGGCGAAGCTCGCCCAGCATGCGAAACGATCGAGCCGCCGCCGCGGCATCGTGCCGCGCGTCCTCGATATCACATGGGGCGGTCAGGCTGCAAGCACAGCGGTGACGGCCACGAGAGGCATAAGAAAGACTGTCTGCCGCTCGCCGGAACGCGCAGACGTTTTGTTAGAATGGCTCGGAGTATAACATTCCGATTTACGCCTATGAAACCTCATCGCGGCCGCGCGCAGAGCGCTGCGACCCTCGTTGCGACCACCGTCATGGGCGTCGCGCTGACGCTTTTCGCGGCCCCGGCGGCGCATGCGCAGAAAGCCCCGGCCACCGCCGACGGCACGCCCGAAATCGACGCGTCGATCGCCGGCAAGCAGTGGAAGCAGGCGCTCGCGCAGCTCGACGCGCGCATCGCGTCGAACCCGCACGACCTGCAGGCGCAGTTCAAGCGCGGCACCGTGCTGGCCCGCCTGAACCGCGACGACGACGCGATCCAGCAGTTCGTCGCGATCACGCAGGCGTACCCCGAACTGCCCGAGCCGTACAACAACCTTGCGGCGCTTTACGCGAAGCATGGCCGATACGACGAAGCGCGCACCGCGCTCGTCACGGCAACGCAAGCGAACCCGAGCTACTCGCTCGCGTACGAGAACCTCGGCGATCTTTACCTGCGCCTCGCGGCCGAGTCGTACAAGCGCGCGCAATCGCTCGGCCGCACGAGCGGCGCGACCGCGCAGCGCCTCGCCGATCTCCAGAAGATCGTGTCGCCGCCGAAGGCCGCGCCGAACGCCCGCGCGGCCGCACCGGCCACGCGCGACTACTCCGACCGCGCCGCCGCGAACGTGAGCACCACCACGCTGCCGATGTCGCCGACGTTCCAGTTCAGCGGTCCGTCGGGCGCACTGGCGGCGCCGTACGTCGCGCCGTCGCAATAAGCGGCGCGGCCTTCTTTCCCTCCCAACCTGAGGATCGCAATGAAACGTCTGTTGCTGGCGCTTGGCGGCGCCGCCCTTCTCGCGACCGCGACCGCGACCGCACCTGCGTTCGCGCAATCGGCTACCGCGCACCCCGTCGTGCAGCTGAAGACCTCGCAGGGCGACATCCGCGTCGAGCTCTACCCGGAGAAGGCGCCGAAATCGGTCGCCAACTTCCTCGATTACGTGAAGGCCGGCCAGTACAACGGCACGATCTTCCATCGCGTGATCAAGGGCTTCATGATCCAGGGCGGCGGCTACAAGACCAACTTCGAGGAGAAGCCGACCCGCGCGCCGATCCCGCTGGAAAGCCGCAATGGTCTGAAGAACCTGACGGGCACGATCGCGATGGCGCGCACGAGCGATCCGAACTCGGCCACCGCGCAATTCTTCATCAACACGGTCGACAACAGCGGCCTCGACTATCCGAACCCGGACGGCAACGGTTATGCGGTGTTCGGCAAGGTCGTGTCGGGTCTCGACGTCGTGAAGAAGATCGAAGGCGTCGCGACGACCTCGCGCGGCCCGATGCAGGACGTGCCCGCGCAACCGATCGTGATCGAATCGGCGAGCATCGTCTCGAAGTAAGAACCTGCCGGCACGTCCGGCGCCTCACGCGGCCGCGTCGCACGACCGGCCGCGTGCCATTTAAACCGCCTCACCGAAGGAATTCATCATGGTTGAACTGCATACGAACCACGGCGTGATCAAGCTCGAGCTCGACGCCGCGAAGGCACCGAAGACGGTAGAGAACTTCCTGAACTACGTGAAGAAGGGCCACTACGACGGCACCGTGTTCCACCGCGTGATCAACGGCTTCATGATCCAGGGCGGCGGCTTCGAGCCGGGCCTGAAGCAGAAGCCGACCGACGCGCCGATCGACAACGAAGCGAACAACGGCCTGAAGAACGACAACTACACGATCGCGATGGCGCGCACGAACGATCCGCACTCGGCGACCGCCCAGTTCTTCATCAACGTGAACGACAACGACTTCCTGAACCACTCGTCGCCGACGCCGCAGGGCTGGGGCTACGCGGTGTTCGGCAAGGTCGTCGAAGGCCAGGACGTGGTCGACAAGATCAAGGGCGTCAAGACGGGCAACGCCGGTTTCCACCAGGACGTGCCGGCCGACGACGTCGTGATCGAAAAGGCCGTCGTGGTCTGACGAACAGTACGTAACGGAGGCACTTCGATGTTGCAGGAAAGTCCGCCGCGAAGCGTCTCCGCGGGCGTGCCGGGCGAGCGCGAATACGCGCAAGCCGCACGCCCGTTCCTGTTTCTCTCCGATCTGCACCTGAGCGAAGCGATTCCGAAGACGGTCGCCGCATTCGAGCATTTCGTGAAATACACCGCCGACAGCGCCGACTCGGTGTTCATCCTCGGTGATCTTTTCGAATACTGGATCGGCGACGACATCCTCGACGACGATCCGTTCGCCGCCCGCATGGCCGCGCTGATGCACACGTTCTCGGAACGCGGCATCGCGCTCTACGTGATGCACGGCAACCGCGATTTCCTGCTCGGCCGGCGCTTCATGAAGGCAGCCGGCGCGATGCTACTGCCCGATCCGTCGCTGATCATGGCGTTCGGCCAGCGCATCGTGCTCGCGCACGGCGACGCGCAATGCACGGCCGATCGCGGCTACCAGCTGTTCCGCCGCTTCGCACGCAACCGCGTCGCGCAATGGCTGTTTCTCGCATGGCCGTTCCGCTGGCGCCGCGCGCTCGCGCAGCGCATGCGCTCGAACAGCGAAGCGGGCCGGATGCGCCCTGCTTCGGCGATTTACGATGTCACGCGTGAGGGGGTGGCCGCCCTGTTCCGGAAAAGCCGCGCGAGCGTGATCATTCACGGCCACACGCACCGCCCCGCGCGCCACAGCGAGCCGGGCGGCATTCGCTGGGTGTTGCCCGACTGGGATCTCGACCACGGCAAGCCGCGCGGCGGTTACCTGCGTGTCGACGCGGAAGGCATCCACGCGATGCCGCTCGACTGACGCGGCCACCGCCGTCGAACCGACCTGTTGCGCCGGCTGCGACCCGCATCGATCACATTACGCCTGGCGCTCGACCGTCTTGCCTTCCAGCACGGCCGACAGCCGGCGCAGATCGAGGCGCGCCGCGTCGGCGCCCTGCAGCGTTTCCAGATGCGTGCCGAGCCGCTCGAGCGCCGCGACGATCTCGTCGACACGGCGGCTTTCCTTCGCAGCGTGATCGATCAGGCCGTGGATCGCGAGCGACATCGGATCGTCGGCGTTCGGCGTGATCCCGTATGCGAAGAATGCCGCGCGCTCGGGCTGCGGCTTCGGCTGTGCCGGCATCACGATGCGCGCCGGATTGCCGACTGCCGTGCCGCCTGCCGGCACCGGCTTCACGACGACCGCGTTCGATCCGATCTTCGCGCCCGCACCGACCGTGAATCCGCCGAGCACCTTCGCACCCGCGCCGACGATCACGCCGGCCTCGAGCGTCGGGTGGCGCTTCGCGCCGCGCGTGAGCGACGTGCCGCCCAGCGTCACGCCCTGATAGATCGTGCAGTCGTCGCCGATGATCGCCGTCTCGCCGATCACGACACCCATCCCGTGATCGATGAACACGCGCCGGCCGATCGTCGCGCCGGGGTGGATTTCAATGCCGGTCAGGAACCGGCCGGCCTGTGACGCGAAACGCGCGAGCCAGTAGCGCTTCGCGCGCCAGCATGCGTGCGCGAAACGATGCAGCACGAGCGCATGCAGCCCCGGATAACAGGTCAGCACTTCCCACGCACTGCGAGCGGCGGGATCCCGCTCGCGAATCGTTGCAACGTCTTCGCGCAGTCTCGTGAACATGATGTGGTCTGGGAAAAGGCCGGCGCGCATCGCCGGCAATGACCGGCCTTTATCGCACCGGCTGCTTTGTATATGACGTCCGGCGATTGTAGGGCGAGTCGCGCACGGCCGCACGACGTCGCGCGTTTCTCCCCGGCGCCGGCGCGGGTATTCGCGCGGCGGCCCCGCGGCGCGTCAGGCGTCGCGGTCCGGCGTGCGCGATTTCAGCAGGATGTGCTTTGCGACACCGCGCAGGATATTGACCTCCTCACGCTCGAGGCCCGTGCGCGCGAACAGGCGCCGCAGCCGCGGCATCAGCTTCTTCGGGTTGCGCGGATCGAGGAAATCGAGCGCGATCAGCGCGTTCTCGAGGTGCACGTACATCCGCTCGATCTCGTCGCTCTGCGCAAGCGTGCCGGCTTCCGGTTGCGGCAACGATGCGTTCGCGCGTTCGAGGAACGCGATCCGCAGCTCGTACGCGAGCACCTGCACGGCCTGTGCGAGATTCAGCGAACTGTAGGCCGGGTTCGCCGGGATGTGCGCGAGCGCGCTGCACAGCTCGACGTGCTCGTTCGCGAGGCCCGTGCGCTCGTTGCCGAACACGAGCGCGATGTCGCCCGCGCCGACCTGTGCGGATGCCTGCATGGCGGCCGCGCGCGGCGCGAGGCGCGGCGGCCCGTATTCGCGCGTACGCGCGGTCAGCGCGATCGACCAGTGCACGCCTGACAGCGCTTCACCAAGCGTCGGCACGACATGCGCGGATGCGAGGACGTCGTCCGCGCCGCTGGCCATCGCGATCGCCTCGGGATCGCTCTGGACATGCGGCACACGCGGCGCGACCAGCACCAGACGCGAGAAACCCATCGTCTTCAGCGCGCGGGCGGCCGCGCCGACGTTGCCGGGATGGCTCGGCTCGACGAGCACGAAACGGGTGGACGTGAAGCCGCCGGACGGCGGCCGGGACGAAGCCGCGCCCGACTCGGACGGCGCGGCGGTGATCTGCGGGGTTTCCACTACGATACGACTCGGTTCATCAGAATGGCAGTATGGTATCGCCATCGCTACGGCAAACCCACTCGTCCGGACGGATAGTGGGGGTTTCCCCGTATTCCGGTCGCCTGAAACCGCCAAAAATCGGGTAAAATCATGCCTTTACGCGTCGCGCTCCGTGCGACGCGGGTCGTACCCCGTTCTTTGTCAATTCGCGTCTCACCTCGCCTGCCACGCTAGCGCCGTGCCGGGCGGTTGTTCCACTTCGTGGCGGCCCGTGCCGCCGGCTACAGGATCCAGGCTCATGCATCCCATGCTCAACATTGCTGTCAAGGCTGCGCGCCGCGCCGGACAGATCATCAACCGCGCGTCCCTCGATCTCGACCTGATCGAGATCCGCAAGAAGCAGCAGAACGACTTCGTCACCGAAGTGGACAAGGCCGCCGAAGACGCGATCATCGAGACGCTGAAGACCGCCTACCCCGACCACGCGATCCTCGCCGAGGAATCGGGCGAATCGGAGAACGAATCCGAATTCAAGTGGATCATCGATCCGCTCGACGGCACGACCAACTTCATCCACGGCTTCCCGTACTACTGCGTGTCGATTGCGCTCGAGCACAAGGGCGTCGTCACGCAGGCCGTCGTCTACGATCCGAACAAGAACGACCTGTTCACGGCCACGCGCGGCCGCGGCGCGTACCTGAACGACCGCCGCATCCGCGTCGGCCGCCGCGACCGCCTGTCGGACGCACTGGTCGGCACGGGCTTCCCGTTCCGCGAAAAGGACGGTCTCGATGCATATGCGCGCCTCTTCACCGAAATGACGCAAGCCTGCACCGGCCTGCGTCGTCCGGGCGCAGCGGCACTCGATCTCGCGAACGTCGCGGCCGGCCGCCTCGACGCGTTCTTCGAGCAAGGCATCAACGTGTGGGACATGGCAGCGGGCAGCCTGCTGATCACCGAGGCCGGCGGCCTCGTCGGCAACTACACGGGCGATGCCGATTTCCTGCATCGCCATGAAATCGTCGCGGCAAACCCGAAGATCTACGCGCAGATGATCCCGATCCTGAACCGTTACACCCGCGTGCATCCGGCGGCGGAATAACGGCGCCCGCGCGCCGCAGACGGCCCGGGTCCGCCCTGCGCGGGCCCGGGCCGTTTTCCATTCCGGGCCGGCCGAAACGCTACGCGAGCGAGCGGATGAAGCCCGCCGCGAGCACGCAGTAGAACAGTCCGCAGAACAGGCCGAACGGCTTGCGCGTGCGCGCGAAGAACGGCCCCGCCGAATGCGACGAGAACGCGAGCGCATACGTCGTGAACACGATGAAGCCGAGTGTCGCGCAGCCGGCGACGAGCACGAAGCTCGTCCACGCCGACGCGTTCGCCGACAGCCCCAGCGTCGTCACGGTCAGCCACGACAGGATCGCCTTCGGGTTGGTCAGGTGGATGCCGAGCCCCTGCAGATAGAACCTCGCCAGGCTGCCGCGCCGCGCCTGCGCATCGGCCTTCAGCGGATCGCGCGTCGAGTACGCGGCGCGCACCGCCTTGTACGCGAGCCACAGCAGGTAGCCTGCGCCGAGGATCTTGAGCCACATGAGCAGCACACCGGACGACAGCAGCATCGCGGACACGCCGGCCGCCGCCGTCACGCCCCAGCAGAGCGAGCCGGACATCACGCCGGCGGCCATCGCCAGGCCGGGCGTGCGCCCGTGATTGAGCGACACGTTCGCGATCGACAGGTTGGCCGGCCCCGGCGTTGCCGTGCCGATCAGGTAGACGGCGAACGCGACGCCGAAGCCGGAGAAGTGGGCGAAGTTCATATCAGCGAGCACCCGCATGCAGACGGCGCCGATGCGCCGATCTTGTTTGCCGAACAGTCGATCGAGACTGATGAAGCATCGTCGCGAAGATTCCCTTCATTCATGTGGACGCCCCGATCAGGAACATCGTCCGATCGCGGCCGGCAATCCACCGGGGTTCCCGCCCACGCCCGCTCCAGGCGGCGCCGGATGCCGGGTCGCGATACTTTGCAATCGCCGGAGCACGACGACTGACTCCTGGCTTTCAGATCGTCATAAGTCGGCATGTGGTTTCCTCCGGATCAAAGTGTGTTCGCTACCGCTTTGCGCCATCACCGTCCCCGCGACAGCACGCGCCCCCTTGCCGCTCCTCTCGACCATCGCATTTCCAAAAGACGGTGGCCCCGATTATTCGACTAGAATCCGTGCGAGGGAATGAACAGAACCGAACAATCACCTCCAAAGTGTTCAGCCATTTTCACTGAACACTTTGGCCGAAGTCCTTGACGGTGGCGTCCGATGAAACTCGCGCTCGACACGACGACCGGCGTTCCGCTGACCGAACAGCTGGTCGACCAGATCGAACGGATGATCCGTTCGCAGCAATTGCGCGGCGGCGTGAAACTGCCGTCGATCCGCAAGATGGCGGCCGATCAGAAGATCAGCCGCTTCCCTGTCATCGAGGCATACGATCTGCTCGCTGCCCGCGGCCTGATCCGGCCGCGCCACGGCTCCGGCTTCTACGTGACCGACCGGCGCGACGCCGGCGCGCTCCCGGGCGGCACGGACCCGCGCGTCGCCGAGGAGGAAACGAGCCACATCCTCAGGCAGTTCGCGTCGCTGGACGATCGCGTGAAACTGTCGAGCGGCTTCGTGCCGGCCGCGTGGCGCGACGTCGACGGCATCGCGCAAGCGGTGCGACACGTCGTGCGCGGCGACACGGCGAACCTCGTCGACTACGCGCAGCCGCAGGGCGATCCGCTGTTGCGCCAGCAGCTGTGCCGGCACCTCGCGCCGCTCGGCATCGACGCCCAGCCGCAGCAGATCCTCGTCACGCACAGCGCGAGCCAGGCGCTCGATCTCGTCGTGCGCCTGATGCTGAAGCCGGGCGACACGGTGTTCGTCGAGGATCCCGGCTACTTCAACCTGTTCGGTTTGCTGAAGCTGCACGGCGTGAAGCCCGTCGGCGTGCCGCGCCGCGCGACGGGGCCGGACATCGAGGCAGCCGAGGCGCTGCTGCGCGAACACCGCCCGAAGCTGTTCTTCGTCTCGACCGTGCTCCATAACCCGACTGCGACGAACATTGCCCCGCCGATCATGTTCCGGCTGCTGCAGCTCGCGCACCAGCATGGCTTCGCGATCGTCGAGGACGATGTCTACAGCGATTTCGAGGCGAGGCCGTCGCAGCGGCTCGCGACGCTCGACCAGCTCGAACGCGTGATCTATGTCGGCGGGTTCTCGAAGACGCTGTCGTCGTCGCTGCGGGTCGGCTATCTGGCCGCGCGACCCGACCTGATCAACCATCTCATCGACCTGAAGGCCCTCACCAGCATGGGTGGCGCACGGATCGTGGAAAGCATCGTCGCGCTGCTGCTCGAGCGCGGCACGCACCGCAAGCACGTGGAGCGGCTGCGCCGGCGCCTCGCGCAGGCGTCGGCGCACACGGTCGCGCGATTGCGGCAGGCGGGCTGGCAGGTGTACGCGCAACCGAACGGCGGGATGTTCGTGTGGGCATGCGTGCCGGGTGTCGACGATTCCGCGCGGCTCGTCGAACTCGCGCGCACACTCGGGCTCGATCTCGCGCCGGGGCGCGATTACCGGCCGAACGGCGACGCCACGCCGTGGGTCCGGCTCAACGTGGCGGCGGCGAGCGATCCACAGGCGGCGCCGTTCATCGACGCGGCGGGAACCCTGGGCAGGTGAGCTGGACGGTGCTTGACCGATCAGTAGCCGGTCCGTAGGATGGCCGCGACCGATGCGACTCGCGGATCGCCATGACACGACAAGATTCCTATCGTTCCCTGCTGAACATCCCGGGTTTGTCGCCTTTACTCGTCGCAGCGACCTGCTCGCGCCTCGCCGGACGGATGTTCGTTCTTACCCTGGTCCTGTTTGTCCTGGCGCGGTTTTCGTCGCCCGAGCTGGCCGGATGGTTGACGTTCGCTGCAATCGTGCCCGGCTTGGTCGTCAGCCCCGTTGCGGGTGCGATCCTTGATCGCGTAGGGCCAACAATCGCCGTGCGGATCGACTTCATCGCCAGTGCCATCTTCGTTGCGGCCGTCAGCGTCGTCGGCTGGAGTGGTTCGGCCGACCCTGTCGTGCTGGCCGTGCCGGTGGTCTTGTATTCCCTCACGGGTCCATTGGGTGCAGCCGGCACACGAACGCTGCTGCCCCGCGTGGTTCCGCCTGCGGCACTTGACCGGGCGAACGCGCTGGACACCGCGATTTATGCGGTTGTCGACGTCGTGGGTCCTGCGCTGGCCGGCGTGATGGCCGCTTCGCTGGGGCCTGCGGCGGCGATCTTGCTGATTGCCACCGCCTACGCCAGCGCAGCGGTATTTCTGTCATTCGTTCCGCACCTGCCTGGACTGGTCCGCTCGCGGGCGTCGATCTGGCGGCAGACGATGGAAGGCATCAGGATGGTTGCCGCGCAACCGACACTTCGGGGGCTCGCGATTTCCTATTCGTTGTACCAGGTCACTTGGGGCGCGCTCATTGTGGTCGTCCCGACATTTGTCGCCGAGCACGTTTCCAAGGGCGCAGCCAGTTCGATTACCGGCTTGATGTGGACCACGGTCGGTGCTGCAGGTGGCGTGAGCGCCTTGCTTGCCGGTCATCTGCGTACGGTCGACCGGGAGCGTCGAATCATGGCTGTCGGCATGGCTGCGACCGCAGCGGCCGCGTGGCCGGTTGCAGGCGAATTCGGACTCGGCGGGCTGGTCGCCGCGCTGATCGTCGTCGGCATCGCATCCGGCCCTATCGATGTCGCATTGCTGACGCTGCGTCAGCGGCGAACGGACCCTCGGCAACTCGGCCGGGTCATGTCCATCTCGATGAGCCTGAATGTGGTGGGGTTTCCAATTGGATCGGCCATCGCCGGAACGTTGACCGCCACTTCATCTTCGGCAGCGCTGATGATGGCCGGAATCGCATCCGCGATGGCTGCACTCGCGACTTCGGCAATCCCGCACGAGATCGCTCAGGTCCGGACCGGGAAAGAATCCGGTTAGCCATCGTCAGTGCCCGCTCGAATCGGGATGCGACGCGTGCCTGTACCCTATCTGGCAAGGCCCTGCCCGGATTCACTTGAACTTGCCGAAATCCACTTCTTCTTTGACGAACTTCCCCGTCAACAGGAGTGCTCGTTCGATGTCCGCGATTATGGACAAGTTGTTGATCGACGCGGTGACGAACAATCCCCAGATGTCGTCGTCTATTTCATAGTGGCCCCGCGCATACGTCCAATAGCTGAAATAGCGATCCTGAAACAATGCGACCCGGGGATCATCAAGGCCGTCAGGATGCGGCACTTGGACGGAATGCAGTGCATCCTGCAGGATCGCAGCGACGTTTGGAAAGTGATCCGAGCGATGGTCTTCAAGTACCTCGACCAGAAGATCGCTGCCGTGATATACCGGCCGAACCCGGAATCGAATCAGGTTTGTCATGGCGATCTCAAGAATCAAGTGCAACGTTTCGCTAATCCAGCGGCAGCCAATTCAATGGCCATCGCCTCTTCCGGCGTTTTCCAGCCGAGGGTTTGACGAGGACGGCCATTGAGCAATTTGGCGATGTCGTTCAACTGCGTTTGCGTGACGCCCGACAGGTCCATGCCCTTGGGCAAGAACTGGCGCAGCAAACCGTTGGTGTTCTCGTTGCTGCCTCGCTGCCAAGGCGCGTATGGGTCCGCAAACCAGATATCGAGATTCAGCCGCTCGGCCAGTTCGACATGACAGGTCATTTCCGATCCACGGTCATACGTCAGGCTCTCGCGCAAGAACGCCGGCAACTTCTTCATCTGGCGCGTGAAGCCTTCGAGTGCATCCTTCGCCGTACAGCCGTCCATGCGGCACAGCACCACGAAGCGTGTCTTGCGCTCGACCAGCGTGCCCACGCAGGAGCGATTGAAGGCGCCCTTGACCAGATCGCCTTCCCAATGCCCCGGCGATTTACGCGTTTCGATCTGCTCAGGCCGGTGAATGATGCGCAGTTCTTCCGGTACGAAGCTCTTGCGGGCAAGGGTCTTGCGCGGGTTGCCGCGCGCAGGCTTTTCCTGGCGAAGCGCCTCGATCATGGCTTGCTTCAAGCCACCACGAGGATGGGTGTAAATCGCCGCGTAGATCGTTTCGTGGCTGACGCGCTGGTCGGGGCTGTCTGGGTGCATTTCGCGAAGTCTGGCAGCAATTTGCTGCGGCGACCAGCGCCGATAGACCAGTTGATGATGCACATGCCAGTACAGCGCGCTTGCGGCAAGCAGTTTGCGCGGCCGCCGGCTTCGCTCGCGCCGCGTGCGGTAGGCCTTGGCCGCGACCGACGCGTCATAACATCGCGCAGACTCAGCGCGGTTGCGCGCCAGTTCTCGCGTGACGGTCGATGCGCTGCGTCCGAGCAGTCGGGCGATCGCGCGCACGCTCACGTTCTTTCCGCTTTCGATCATGATCACCGCACGTTCTTCCGCGCTCAGGTGGCTGTAGCTTTTCTTCATCGCAACACCCTATCTCAATACAGGTGTTGCACTTGAAACTAGAGTCTAAGCATGGCTCCCTTTCTGTTTCTGTGCACCGGTGTAGAACGACCGCTTGTGGCCGGCAGAGGACGACTCGGACAATCAATGTGTTGCCTTAGCGAACAAATATCCGCCAAACTGGGTATGGCACGCGTTCTCCATAAGGTCATTCCCGACCGACCGAACTATTGGCCCGTATGGAAGAGCATCGTCCTTCGCATGTAGACGACGATACGACCAGCTCCTTATACCATAGAGCTTCCAGAGTCATACCATCACCAATCCATTGAAGGCACCATGAAAAAAATCATTTATTTAGTGTTTTTATTGCTACCCGCGACTTCATTTGCTGAAGCGTGCATCAGCGGCATGAATGTATACGACGATTTATCTTGCACGCTCCACGCTCTCGATAAATCAAAAAAAGATCTCAATGCAATTTATCAGAAAATATATGCATCCACACAATACAAGGATGAGCTGGAGAAATCACAGAAGGCCTGGCTCAATTATAGAGAAAAGCAATGCAATGGCTATATTGCAGCCGAGGCCTCGCAATCCCAAGGCGCCGGCCCCGGCCTGATTACGAAAGACTGTCTCGTCACGATCACCAGGCAGCGAGTTGACTATTTGAAAACTCTTCTCAAAAGATAGCAGACCGAAAATGAAGTCAGCAAACCGCATCGAGATCCGGCTCGTCGAGCACGATCTCCTGCCCTCGTTCGCGGATCTGCAAGTGTGAGACCGGCGTGGTCGTCCGCGCCGCCATCTGCCATTAGAACAGACCCACTGGCTGCGCCGCATCATCCCGGCTGGAACGGACAATTCGTTCCGGTCGACGCCCTTTTATGACCTCCAGCAACCGTATATTGGAGCGGCATGGCCTCGATGTGGACGCGCCGGAGCAAGGGTGATCATCGAGGTAGAGCAGCGTATGAGGGCGATCATGCTGCCTACCTTCAAGCCTTCCCGACCTCGCGCGAACACCCATCGTCCGGCCCTTGCGAACCACCCATCCCGACGTTGGTCGATCGGATAGCAGCCCGCAACGCACGCGCCATGTAAACTATCGCCTATTGCGCACTCCGGCTCCAACTGGCCGGTCACGATCATATCGAGGGTTCGGCGCCGCCGCTTTCACGAATCCGGCCGATTCACGACAAGCAACCGGCGGCCCCCGAATGAACCCCGAACATGCGCGGGACGAACGTTATCCCGCCCAAAACCAACCGATTACGCTCATTTTTGATGGAAAACACGCCCGTCAGCAACGAAACCCCAATGGACTCGCAATCGCTCAAGGGCACGCCCGCCGCGGCCGCGAGCGATACGCAGTCGTCCGCGGCCCGCGCCGTCGCCGGGCTCGAAAACCACACGCCAATGATGCAGCAGTACCTGCGCATCAAGGCCGACCATCCCGACACGCTTGTCTTCTACCGGATGGGCGACTTCTACGAGCTGTTCTTCGAAGATGCGGAAAAGGCCGCACGCCTGCTCGACCTGACCCTCACGCAACGCGGCGCATCGGCCGGCACGCCGATCAAGATGGCCGGCGTACCGCACCACGCGGTCGAACAGTATCTCGCCAAGCTCGTGAAGATGGGCGAATCGGTCGCGATCTGCGAACAGATCGGTGATCCCGCCACGTCGAAGGGCCCCGTCGAGCGCAAGGTCGTGCGCGTCGTCACGCCCGGCACGCTGACCGATGCAGCACTGCTGTCCGACAAGAACGACGTTTACCTGCTCGCGATGTGCACGGGCCACAACAAGCGTGGCGTCGCGGTCAATGTCGGCCTCGCATGGCTGAACCTCGCAAGCGGCGCGCTGCGGCTCGCAGAAATCGAACCCGAGCAGCTCGCTGCCGCGCTCGAGCGCATCCGGCCGGCCGAGATCCTGACGCCGGACGGCGCAACCGACGCCGTGCCGGCAGGCGCAGGCGCAAGCAAGCGCGTGCCGGCGTGGCACTTCGACATCGCGTCGGGCACGCAGCGCCTGTGCGACCAGCTCGATGTCGCGAGCCTCGACGGCTTCGGCGCGCACTCGCTGACGAGCGCGTGCGGCGCGGCCGGCGCGCTGCTGCTCTATGCAGCGGCCACACAAGGCCAGCAGTTGCGGCACGTGCGCAGCCTGAAGGTCGAAAACGAAACCGAGTACATCGGGCTCGATCCGGCCACGCGCCGCAACCTCGAACTGACCGAAACCCTGCGCGGCACCGAATCGCCGACCCTGTATTCGCTGCTCGACACCTGCTGCACGACGATGGGCAGCCGCCTGCTGCGTCACTGGCTGCATCACCCGCCGCGCGCGTCGGTTGCCGCGCAATCGCGCCAGCAGGCCATCGGCGCCCTGCTCGATGCGCCGGCGAACGCGAGCCTCGATGCGCTGCGCAGCGCGCTGCGCCAGATCGCCGACGTCGAACGGATCACCGGGCGCCTTGCGCTGCTGTCCGCGCGCCCGCGTGACCTGTCGAGCCTGCGCGACACGTTCGCCGCCCTCCCGGCGCTGCGTGAGCGCATCAGCGCGATCGTCGCGAACGCGGACGCACTCACCCGCGTCGACGCGGCACTCGCACCGCCCGCCGAATGCCTCGACCTGCTGACGAGCGCGATCGCGCCCGAACCGGCCGCGATGGTGCGCGACGGCGGCGTGATCGCGCGCGGCTACGACGCCGAGCTCGACGAGCTGCGCGACATCTCGGAGAACTGCGGGCAGTTCCTGATCGATCTCGAAGCGCGCGAGCGCACGCGCACCGGCATCGCGAACCTGCGCGTCGAATACAACAAGGTGCACGGCTTCTACATCGAGGTTACGCGCGGCCAGACCGACAAGGTGCCCGACGACTATCGCCGGCGCCAGACGTTGAAGAATGCCGAGCGCTACATCACGCCCGAACTGAAGACTTTCGAGGACAAGGCGCTGTCCGCGCAGGAACGCGCGCTGGCGCGCGAGCGCGCGCTGTACGACGCCGTGCTGCAGGCACTGCTGCCGTTCATCCCCGAGTGCCAGCGCGTCGCATCGGCGCTCGCCGAACTCGACCTGCTCGCCGCATTCGCCGAACGCGCCCGCGCGCTCGACTGGGTCGCGCCTACCTTCACCGACGAGATCGGCATCGAAATCGAACAGGGCCGCCACCCGGTCGTCGAGGCACAGGTCGAACAGTTCATCGCGAACGACTGCCGGTTCGGCACCGAGCGCAAGCTGCTGCTGATCACCGGCCCGAACATGGGCGGTAAGTCGACGTTCATGCGGCAGACCGCGTTGATCGCGCTGATGGCTTACGTCGGCAGCTACGTGCCGGCCAGGTCGGCATGCTTCGGCCCGATCGACCGGATCTTCACGCGCATCGGCGCGGCGGACGATCTCGCGGGCGGCCGCTCGACGTTCATGGTCGAGATGACCGAAGCCGCGGCGATCCTCAACGACGCGACACCGCAAAGCCTCGTGCTGATGGACGAGATCGGCCGCGGCACGTCGACGTTCGACGGCCTCGCGCTCGCGTGGGCCATCGCGCGCCATCTGCTGGCGCACAACGCGTGCTACACGCTGTTCGCGACGCACTACTTCGAGCTGACGCAACTGCCGGCGGAATTTCCGCAAGCGGCCAACGTCCACCTGTCGGCCGTCGAGCACGGCCACGGCATCGTGTTCCTGCACGCGGTCAACGAAGGTCCGGCCAACCAGAGCTACGGCCTGCAGGTCGCACAGCTCGCAGGCGTTCCGGCGCCCGTGATCCGCGCCGCGCGCAAGCACCTCGCGTACCTCGAACAGCAGTCGGCGTCGCAGCACACGCCGCAGCTCGACCTGTTCAGCGCGCCGCCGGTGGCCGCCGACGATCTCGAATGCGCGGACGCGCCGGCCACCCCGAGCGCGCCCCACCCCGCGCTCGAAAAACTGCGCGACATCGATCCCGACGATCTCAAGCCGCGCGAGGCGCTCGACCTGCTGTACGAACTGCGCACGCTGGTCCGGTCGCACGATGCCGACGGGCACGCGTAAGCGCGCGGCGGCCGGCCGGCTCGTGCACGCAGCCGTCGCGCTCGCCGCGGCGGCTGCGCTCGCGCTTTCCGGCGCGCTCGCCCAGGCGGCGCCCGCGAAGCGCGCCGGCGCGCCCTATTCGTTCGCGGTCGTCTCCGGCGTGATCGCGTCGCCTGCGGACGAGGTCGCCGCCCAGCGGCTGCTCGATGCGATCGCGCGCGAGCGCAATCTCGCGTTCGTGGTCTATGCGGGCGATCTCAAGGGAGCCAGGGAAGCGTGCCGCGATGCACTGTATTCGCAGCGCGGCGCGATTCTCGACGCATCGCGCGTGCCGCTCGTGTTCGTGCCCGGCCGCGACGACTGGGTCACCTGCAACACGGCGGCGGGAGGCGGCTACGACCCGGTCGAGCGGCTCGATTTCCTGCGGCAGACGCTGCTCGCCGATTCGGCACTGCCCGACCCCGGCGCGCTGCCGATCACGCGGGAAAGCGAAGTCGCACGGTTCCGGCCGTATCGGGAGAATGCACGCTGGATGCGCGACGACATCGTCTACGTCGCACTCAACGCGCCGGCGCCGAACAACCATTACCTGACGGCCGGCGGCCGCAACGGCGAATTCGAGGACCGCATCATCGCGAACGGTTTCTGGATCGACCACGCGGCCGAATACGCGAAGCGGCGCGAAGCGCGTGCGATGGTGGTGATGTTCGAAGGCGATCCGCAGTTCGAACGCTATGAACGCGCGGAACGCTTCGCATGGCTGCGTTTCAACCGGCCGCGCGTGCGCGACGGCTTCCGCGAGTTGAAACGAACGCTGGTGAAGGCGGCGGCGACGTTCCGCGGCCCGATACTCGTGATGCACGCGAGCGGCGAAGCACTGGCGAACGGCTTCGCCATCGATCGTCCGCTGCGTACCGACAATGGGGAACTCGTAGGCAACCTGACGCGCGTCGCGATCGGACCGCGCCGGCCTGCCAGTCAATGGGTGAAGGTCGGCGTGTCGCCGGCACGGCAGACGATCTTCAACGTGAGCCTGCAGGAAGTACCGAAGAACCTGCCCGTGCCGCCGGCCTTGCCGGCCGCACCGCACGACGACGTCCCGCTGCCGCAGATGCCGGAAATCCCTGCATTGCCGGCGCTACCCGACGCGTCGTCGGTCGCGCCGCCACTGCCGGGCGACAGCAGGGCGCCGAATGACGCATCAGGCCCCGCGCCGGCGCCCTACTTCACGGCTCCGACGCAAGGCGCGCCCGCCAGCTCAGTGCAGGGTACGCCCTGACGGCGCTTCGCCGTCTTCGTCATCGTCCTCGTCGACGATCTCGAGCCCTTCCGCGCCATGTGCGTGCTCATGCTCGATTTCGTCTTCGGTGGCTTCGCGAACGTCCTTCACGGTCAGTGCGAAACGCAGCGCCATGCCCGCCAGCGGGTGGTTGCCGTCGAGCACGACCTTGTCTTCGGCGATATCGGTGACCGTATAGATCAGCGAATCGACTTCCTCGTCGCCGTCTTCCGGCGTGCCTTCGAACTGCATGCCCACTTCCAGCGGCTCGGGAAAACGATCGCGCGGCTCGATCTTCACGAGTTCGGGATCGTAGTCGCCGAACGCGTCCTGCGGCTCGAGCTGGACCTGCGCCTCGTAGCCCGGCTCGTGGCCGTCGAGCTGTTCCTCGATCTTGGGGAACGTGCCATCATAGCCGCCGTGCAGATAAACCATCGGCTCGTCACTTTCCTCGATCAGATTGCCCTGTGCGTCCGACAGCTTGTAAGTGACCGACACGACGGTGTTTTTTGCGATTTTCATCCAATTCTCCCAAATACAAGTCTCATTATACGATGCGCAACCGGTCTCAAGCCGAACCGCGGGATGCCGCTGCCGCCCCGCTCGGCGCGCCGCCTTCCGATCTTCCCACGCCGCTGCTCGGCGGTCTTACGCCGACGCAATTCATGCGCGGCTACTGGCAGAAGAAGCCGCTCCTGATCCGCCAGGCGATCCCCGGCGTCGCGTCGCCGGTCTCGCGCGACGCGCTGTTCGAGCTCGCCATGGACTATGACGCGGAATCGCGACTGATCACCCATTTTCGTAACAAGTGGCAACTGACTCACGGCCCGTTCGAACCGGGCTCGCTGCCGGCCGTCACGCGCAAGGCCTGGACCCTGCTCGTACAGGGGCTCGACCTGCACGTCGACGCGGCGCGCGCGCTGCTCGACCGCTTCCGCTTCATCCCCGACGCGCGGCTGGACGACCTGATGATCTCGTACGCGACGGACGGCGGCGGCGTGGGCCCGCATTTCGATTCATACGACGTCTTCCTGCTGCAGGTCGAGGGCCGGCGCCGCTGGCGCGTCGGCGCGCAGAAGGACCTGTCGCTGCAGCCGGACGTGCCGCTGAAGATCCTCGAAAACTTCGAGCCGAGCGACGAATGGGTGCTGGAACCCGGCGACATGCTGTACCTGCCGCCGCACATCGCGCACGACGGCGTGGCCGAAGGCGAATGCATGACCTGCTCGATCGGCTTCCGGGCTCCGTCCGCAGGCGAACTGGGCGCCCAGTTCCTGTACTATCTCGCGGAGCGTGGCGGCCTGCGGGACGGGGGCGGCGACGACCTCTACCGCGACCCGAAGCAGCCGGCCGTCGACACGCCCGCGCAACTGCCTCCGGCGATGGTCGAGCGCGTTGCCGAGATCGTCGACGCGATTCGCTGGCGCAAGCGCGACGTCGCAGCGTTTCTCGGCTGCTACCTGAGCGAGCCCAAACCGAACGTCGTTTTCGACCCGCCCGCGCGCCCGTTGTCCGAGGCCGCGTTCGTCACGCAAGCGTCACGTCGCGGCGTGTGTCTCGACAGAAGGGCCGCATTGATGTATAACGCGCGCTCGTACTTCATTAATGGCGAGGAAGGATCGCTCGGGCAGACCAGCGAATGGCTGCCCGAACTGGCCAATCAACGCCAGATGGAGGCGAAACGGTTTGTAACACTATCCCGGGCTCCCTCAATGACAGCTTTATTGCACGAGTGGTATCGTGCGGGCTGGATACGGGTCGGAAACCGGAATTAGTGTGAGTCGCCCCGTATGCCCGTACGGATCAAATTCTGTATGGGAAAGACAACGTATTGACCCCGCATTTGTCGACGGTCGATAGGAAAGTGCATATAATTTCCGCCCAAGCCGTAGGGAAGATTCACGCTCTAGAAGTGCATCTCCACCAGCGGCCCAGGTCGGTGTTGGAGCACATTACCGGTATTGTTTCGCGCTGTTGCTTACTTTAACCATAAAAGGACGTGATCATGAAGAAATCCCTCCTCGTAGCTTCCCTGTTGGCTGCTGTTGCACTGGCTGCTTGCAACAAGAGCGCTGATCAAGCTGCTTCGTCGGCTGCAAGCGACGCGGCTGCTGCTGCTTCGACGGCTGCTTCGGCAGTTGCTGGTGCTGCGAGCGACGCTTCGGCTGCTGCTTCGTCGGCAACGGCTGCTGCGAGCGATGCTGCTGCTGCAGTGGCGTCGGCTGCTTCGGCAGCGACGGCTGCTCCGGCTTCGGGCGCAAGCCAGTAAGCCTCAGCGTCAGCTGAAAAAAACCGGCCCGAGGGCCGGTTTTTTTACGTCTGCCGTTTTCGCGCCTGTCGCCCGGCAGTCGTATCGGGCCGCCACAGCGGCGCTGCCCCGCTCACCCGAGCGCCAGCCAGTCGAAGCCCGTGTCCTGCGTGGCCACGATCACGTCCTCCCCGTTCGTCCCCAGTACGCCGCCAAACGCCTGGCGGACCAGTTCCGGCAGGTTGTTCTGCTGGCTCAGGTGCGCCCCGACCAAGTGCCGGAGGCGGCTGCGCTCGAGCGACGCGAGGATGTCCGCCGCCGCGTCGTTGCTCAGGTGGCCGTGGTTGCCGCCGATGCGTGCCTTCAGCGACTGCGGATAGCGGCTCGCGGCCAGCATCGCGGTGTCGTGGTTGGATTCGAGCACCAGCGCGTCACAGCCGCTCAGGACGGCCGTGATGTGCGGCGTGGCCATGCCGACGTCCGTCAGCACGCCGAGCCGGCTGCAGCCGTCCATAAAGACGAACTGGAGCGGCTCGCGTGCGTCGTGAGGGACCGTATAGGGCATCACGGCCAGATCGCGTATCGCGGCCGTCTCGTCGCCCCACAGCACGTGGAGGTCGACGTCGGCCTCGTCCGCGCCGACCGCGCGCGCGGTGCCCCAGCTCATGTAGAGCGGCAGCGACGCCCGGCGGGCGAGCGTCAGCGCACTACCGACGTGGTCGCTGTGTTCGTGGGTAATCAGGATCGCATCGAGATCGCCGATGCAGAGATTCAGACGGCCGAGCCGACGCTCGACCTCCTTGGCGGAAAAGCCGCAGTCGAGCAGCACGCGGGTGGTCGTCGTGCCGCTCGAGGCCTCGACGACCAGCGCGTTGCCTTCGCTGCCGCTTCCGAGGCTGGCGAATCGCACGCGCTCAGTTCAGCTGCGCGTGGAGCAGCGAAATGATCCGCTGCGCGTCCGACGAGTTGTCGACCTGGCCGTTTGCGCCGATCACCGCGACCTGCGTGCCGCCGTTGCCTTGCGCACGCACGTTGACCAGGAATTCCTTGCCCGGCTTCGCGGCCGCCGGGCCGCCGTAGAACAGCTTGCCGAACAGGCCGTCACGCTTCAGCTCTTCCATCGAATTCGCATAGCGCACGGTGTACACGCCCTTCTCGCGGTCGCGATTGTCGACCGTGAAGTTGGTCCGGTCGAGCGCCAGGCCCACTCGCAGCCACGCACGGTCGAACGACTCGGCCAGCTGCAGCGTCGCCGCGCCGTTGCTCGTGTCGCTGACCTGCGCCGGCGCCGTCGCGGGGCGTGCATCGGTCAGCAGCTGCTTTGCCTGCGCATCGGTCAGGCCGAACTTCTGCATCAGCTTCGACAGGAACACGGCTTCCAGCACCGGGTTGCGCGGACGCTCCTCCCAGCGCGACGACGTGCCGCCCTGCGGGCCGACCATCATTTCCTCCATCGCGCTGTGTGTGATCGAGATGTCGGTGTTGCCGTCCGACGTGCGGTTCACGAGCGTACGGAAGCGGTCGCGCGTGCCGGACGAGTAGGCGAAATCGATGACCTTGCCGATCGTGCGGCGGAACCAGTCGTCGGGAATGTTCGCACGGTTTTCGGCCCAGTCGGTGGCCATGATGCCCGTCGACGGTGCATCGGTCTTCAGCGAGAAACCGTTCTCCTGCCAGAACTCCTTCAGGATCGGCCACAGCTGCTCGGGCGTCCGGCCGTCGACGACGAGCCAGCGGCGGTCGCCGTCGCGCTCGATGTGCATGCCGAGCGGATCCTGCGCGCTCGGGATGCCGTCGGTGGCGTTGCCGGCCTGGGTCGTGACCCGCGGCGGCAGCGTGCCGAGGCCGGCGTTGCTCGGCGGCGCGACGAACTGCTGCGTCGTCGGTACCGGCTTCAGGTCGCTCGGCACCGCGAGCGGCGGCGCCGAACCGGTGTTCTTGTAGTTGACCCGGTCGGGGGCCAGATAGTCGTTCAGCGTATCGCAGCCGGCGAGCGCGCCCAGCGCCAGCGCCACCACCGACATCTGGATGGCGCGAGAGGAAAAGGCGAAACGTTTCATGAAATCCTTCGTCTTGCTAGAACGCTCGTCAGGAGCGGCGCCGGACGGAGCCGGCCGGTGCGGGTTGATCAGGGTGCGAGCCGGCGGCCGCAGGACGCGGCCGCCCTGGCATCAGGCGAGAACGCCGGCCTCGACGAGGGCCGAACGCACGGCATCGTGGCAACGCTCGTCGAGCGCCGTGAGCGGCAGCCGGATGCCGCCCTGCATCTTGCCCATCGCCTGCAGCGCCCACTTCACCGGAATCGGGTTCGCCTCGATGAACAGGTTCTTGTGCAGCGACAGCAGCTTCATGTGCAGTTCGCGGGCCGTTTGTACGTCGCCGGCCAGCGCCGCGCGGCACAGTTCGCTCATCGCACGCGGTGCGACGTTCGCCGTGACCGAGATGTTGCCGTGGCCGCCGAGCAGCATCAGCGCGATCGCCGTCGGATCGTCGCCGCTGTAGATCGCGAAATGCTTCGGTGCGGCCTTGATCAGGTGCGCGGCGCGATCGATGTTGCCGGTCGCTTCCTTCACGCCGATGATGCCCGGGACTTCCGCGAGGCGCAGCATCGTCTCGTTCGCCATGTCCGCGACCGTGCGGCCCGGCACGTTGTACAGGATCACCGGCAGGTCGACCGCTTCGGCGATCGTCTTGAAGTGACGGTACATGCCTTCCTGCGTCGGCTTGTTGTAGTACGGCACGACCTGCAGCGTCGCGTCCGCGCCGACAGCCTTCGCGTGCTTCGTCAGCTCGATCGCCTCGGCGGTCGAGTTGCCGCCCGCGCCCGCGATGATCGGGATGCGTTTCGCCGCATGCTCGACCGCCGTGCGGATCATCAGGATGTGCTCTTCGACGTTGAGCGTTGCCGACTCGCCGCTCGTACCGACCACGACGAGCGCATCGGTGCCTTCCGCGATATGCCAGTCGATCAGTTTGCGAAACGCCGGCAGGTCGAGACTGCCGTCTTCGAGCATCGGGGTGACGATCGCGGGGATGCTGCCGCGGATTTGAATGCCGTCTTGGGTGCCGTTAGCCATGAAACGCGATTGAGAGATTATGTACCGGTAAACGTTGAGATTGTAGCGGATTAGCCGGGCAGTTCGTAACGTGGAATTCCCGCCCCCGCCTTCGGGGTCGCGCCCTCGCGTACTGCGCAGAGACGCTGGACGAACGCCTCGCGCGGCGCGGCGACGAACCCGTCCTCGTACGCAACCACCCGCAGGCGGCCGTGCACGGCGTCTAGCAGCTCGCCCGGGGCGAGCAGGAACGCGGGGTTGGACGGTTTACCGACCGATTCGTTTCCTTGCGCGAAGGTTTCGTAGATGAGCACGCCGCCCGGCGCCACCGCATCGAGCAGATGGGGCCAGAGCGGGCGATGCAGATAATGGGTGACGATCACCGCCGAAAACGGCTCGCCGGCCGGCAGTGGCCACGGCGCGCCTTCGAGATCGGCGTCACGGGCGTCGACGCCCGGAATCGCTCGCAACGCGGCCAGCGCGACCGGGTCGCGGTCGAGTGCGACGACCGGGTGCCCGTGCGACGCGAACCAGCGCGCATGACGGCCGCCGCCCGCGGCGACATCCAGCACCGCGCCGCCTGCCGGCACGAGCCGCGACCATTGCGCGACCCAGCGCGACGGCTCGGCCTGGGCGACGTGGCCGCCCGCGGCGGCGATGACGGATGCGCTCATGCGGCTGATCAGTTGTACGACAGGCCCATCGCGTCGCGCACGTCGCGCATCGTTTCCGTCGCGTACTTGCGCGCCTTGTCGCAACCGTCCGCGACGATCGCGCGCAACAGCGACGGATCGTCCATGTACTTCTGCGCACGCTCGAGCATCGGCTGCTGCTCGCGCAGGATGCCTTCGACGACCGGCTGCTTGCAATCGAGGCAGCCGATGCCCGCCGAACGACAACCCTTCTGCACCCAGTCGTGCGTCGCTTCGTCCGTATAGACCTGGTGCAGCTGCCACACCGGGCACTTGTCCGGATCGCCCGGATCGGTGCGGCGCACGCGCGCGGGATCGGTCGGCATCGTGCGGACCTTCTTCGTGATCGTCTCGACGTCTTCACGCAGGCCGATCGTGTTGCCGTACGACTTGGACATCTTCTGCCCGTCGAGACCCGGCATCCGCGATGCTTCGGTGAGGAGCGCCTGCGGCTCGACGAGGATGATCTTGCGCGCGCCTTCGAGATAACCGAACAGGCGCTCGCGGTCGCTCATCGACAGGCTCTGCGATTCCTGCAGCATCGCGCGCGCCTGTTCGAGCGCCTCGTCGTCGCCCTCCTGCTGGTAAGCGTTGCGCAGCTCGTGATAGAGCTTCGCGCGCTTGCCGCCGAGTTTCTTCGCGGCGTCGAGCGCCTTCTCCTCGAAACCCGGCTCGCGGCCATACAGGTAGTTGAAGCGGCGCGCGATCTCGCGCGTCATCTCGACGTGCGGCACCTGGTCTTCACCGACCGGCACGAGCGAGCCGCGATACAGCAGGATGTCGGCCGCCATCAGCACCGGGTAGCCGAGGAAGCCGTAGGTCGACAGATCCTTGTCCTTCAGCTTCTCCATCTGCTCCTTGTAGGTCGGCACGCGCTCGAGCCAGCCGAGCGGCGTGCTCATGCCGAGCAGCAGCGCGAGTTCGGCATGCTCGGGCACCTTGCTCTGGATGAACAGCGTCGCCTGGGCCGGATCGATGCCGGACGCAAGCCAGTCGATCAGCACGTCCCACACGTTCTTCTCGATGACCTCGGGAGTCTCGTAGTGCGTCGTCAGCGCATGCCAGTCGACGACGCAGAAAAAGCACGGGTACTCGGACTGCAGCTTCACCCAGTTTTTCAGCACGCCATGGTAATGACCGAGGTGCAGCGACCCGGTGGGTCGCATGCCGGAGAAAATACGTTCAGGGAACATGATTGTCGTTAGAAAAGCGAGGCGAATGGGGAGAGGATAGCGCTCAGGACGGCGTAGCCGACGTTGACGAGCGGGCGCAGCCAGAAGTTCGTCAGCACGCCCGTCGCGACCAGCACGAGGACGATGATGAAACCGTACGGCTCGATGCGCGACAGCGCGATCGATTGCTTCGTCGGCAGCAGCGCCGCCAGGATGCGGCCGCCGTCGAGCGGCGGCAGCGGAAACAGGTTCAGCACGCCCAGCACGAGGTTCGCGCTGACGCCGGCAAACGCCATCCGCGTGAAGAACGGCTCGTCGATGCCGACGGCCGGCAGCACGAGCGTCAGCACGCCCCAGATCAGCGCCTGAACGAAGTTGCAGGCCGGCCCCGCGAGCGATACCCACAAGCTGCCCCAGCGCGGATCGCGCAGGTTGCCGAACGACACCGGCACCGGCTTCGCATAGCCGAACAGGAACGCGCCGCCCGTCAGGAAATACATCGCGAGCGGGATCGCGATCGTGCCGAGCGGATCGATGTGGCGCATCGGGTTGAACGATACGCGCCCCATCATGTAGGCGGTGTTGTCGCCGAGCAGGCGGGCGGCGTAGCCGTGCGCGGCCTCGTGCAGCGTGATCGCGAAGATCACGGGCAGCGCGTAGACGGCGATGGTCTGTATCAGGGAAGCATCCATATCGCGTTATTGTAACAAGCGCAATCGCACGGACACGGAAGGAACGGCGCGGGTTCACGCCGCCGTCAGCCCGAACGGCTCGAGCGCGCCGCGCCCCGCGCGCACGAGCTCGGGCTCGTCGCCGGTGAGGTCGATCACCGTCGACGGCTCGCGCGGGCACGCGCCGCCGTCGATCACGAGATCGACCTGTTTCTCGAGCCGCGCACGAATGTCTTCGGGATCGTTGAGCGGCTCGTCGTCCGGCGGCAGGATCAGCGTCGTGCCGAGCAGCGGCTGGCCGAGCGATTCCAGCAACGCGAGCGTGATCGCGTGATCGGGCACGCGCAACCCGATCGTCTTGCGCGACGGATGCGACAGCCGGCGCGGCACTTCCTTGGTCGCCTGCAGGATGAACACGTACGGGCCGGGCGTCACCGACTTGATCTGGCGGTACTGGCGGTTGTCGACCATCGCGAAGTTGGCGAGCTCCGACAGGTCGCGCACGAGCAGCGACAGGTGCTGCTTCTCGTCGAGGCCGCGAATCCGGCGCACCCGCTCGACCGCGTCCTTGTCGTCGAGATGGCACGCGAGCGCATAGCTCGAATCGGTCGGCATCGCGATCACGCCGCCCTTGCTGACGATCTCCACGGCCTGCTTGATCAGGCGCGGCTGCGGATTGTCCGGATGAATCCTGAAGAACTGGGACATGGGGATGGATAAAGAGGGAATGAACGGGGGGCGCGCCGCAGCGGCGACGCGCGCGGCCGGCCCGCCGGGGGCGTCAGAGCCAGCGCTCCCAGACCGGTGTCAGGTCGGGCGGCAGCGGCGGCAGGCTGCCGAGCTCGACACGGCCCTCGCCTGGCGCATGAAAATCCGAGCCGCGCGATGCCTCGAAGCCGAAGCGGCGTGCGACGTCCGCGTATTCGCGGTACTGGTCGGGCGTGTGGCTGCCCGTCACGACCTCGATCGCGCGGCCGCCCAGATCGATGAACTCGCCGAAAAACGCGTCGAATTCGACGGGCGCATAGCGATAACGGCCCGGATGCGCGATGACCGCCTCGCCGCCCGCGCCGCGGATCCACTGCACGGCGTCGGGCAGCGTCGCCCAACGGTGCGGGACGAACCCGGGCTTGCCGTCGCCGAGCAGGCGATCGAATACGTCGGACGTCGATTCGGCGTGGCCGTTCTCGACGAGAAACCGGGCGAAATGCGTGCGCGAGATCAGGTCGGGATTCGATACGTACTTCAGCGCGCCTTCGTATGCACCGGGAATGCCGAGCGTGGCAAGCTGCGCGCCGATCGCCACGGCGCGCGCCGCGCGGCCATGGCGCGTGCGATACAGGCCGTCGACGAGCACCGGATTTGCCGGATCGACGTTCAGGCCGACGATGTGCACGGTGCGCGACGCCCACGTGACCGAAATCTCGACGCCACTCAGGTAGCGCATGCCGAGCGCTTCCGCTTCGCCGCGCGCCGCCGCCTGGCCGCCGATTTCGTCGTGGTCGGTCAACGCCCACAGGGTCACGCCGCCGGCATGGGCGCGGCGCGCGACGTCGGCAGGCGACAGCAACCCGTCGGAAACATTCGAATGGCAGTGGAGATCGGCGTTCATTGTCGGCATGGCAGGTAAGGCTTCATTCTACTGCAACGCGGCATTCCGCCGCCGCCCCTCCCCCTTTCCGCCCCGCTGCGCGCCGGCCGCGAACGCTACGCGCAGAACGCCTCGATCAGCGCCGCGATCTGCTCGGGCTGGTCGTGATGCACCATGTGGCCGGCATCCTCGACGAGCTTCTCGCGCCAATCGGGGAACGCATTGAAACGCGCCTTGAATTCCGGCAGCGGGATGCCGCCGGCCAGATAGGCGAGCGTCGGCGAGTTGACGGCCTCGACGTGCAGCACCTTCGCGCGCACCTGCGCCCAGGTCGCCATCACTTCGTCGAGCCGGTACAGCAGCGGGCCCGGCATCTTGTGCGCGGGGTCGGCCAGCAGGTGGTAGAGGCCGTCGTCGCCGCGCTTCGACCAGTGCGCGGCAAGGAACGCGGCGCGGCGCGGGTCCAGCCGCGGATTGGTCCTGGTCAGGCGCGCCGCCACGTCGTCGAGTGACGCGTAGGGCTTCAGCGCCGACGGCTCGCGCAGGCCGTCGAGCCAGCCGCGCAGCCGGCGCGGCGCCTGCTCGGCCCGCGCGGGCGCGAGCCCGAAACCCTCCAGATCGACCACGCGCCGCACGCGCTCCGGCCGCGCACCCGCATACAGGCACACGACGTTCGCACCCATGCTGTGCCCGACCAGGTTGACTTCGCCGGCCGGCGCGTAGTGGTCGACGAGCGCATCGAGGTCGCCCAGGTATTCGTGGAACCAGTAGTGGCCGCCGCCCTGCCGCGCGACCGGCCAGTCGGACAGCCCGAAGCCGCGCGCATCGGGCGCGATCACCTGCCAGTCGCCCGCGAGCGCATCGACGACGAACTGGAACGACGCCGCGACGTCCATCCAGCCGTGCAGCATGAACAGCGTCGGCGCATCGGGCCGGCCCCAGCGCCGGACATGCAGCTGGACGCCGCGCACCGTGACGAAATCGGAAACAGAACTCGAGGCACTCATTGCAGCCGCTCAAAAAAAGAATGGTCGTTCGATTATAACGACGCCGCCGCGCAGGCGCGTGCCGCGATCGTCACGCGTGTCGAGGCACTCCTCTAGGCGCCGCCGCCCTGCCTGACGGGTAATGCCGTCGATCAGGCTCCTTCCCGCGTCGCGGCGTCGTCCTGCGCCGCGAGCGCGTCCAGCTCGGCGGGCTCGAAGCCGGCGCTGCGGCGCGCATCGAAATTGAACGGGCCACGCAACCGCGGCGCATGGTATTGCTCGGCGAGCTGCCGGTAGGTCGGTACGGGATCGCGGCCGGCTTCGTCGCACAGATGCCGGAACCAGCGGTTGCCGATCGCGACATGGCCGATTTCGTCGCGCAGGATCACGTCGAGGATCGCGGCCGACGCATCGTCGCCCGCCTGGACGAGCCGCGCGCGGATCGGCGGCGACGCGTCGAGCCCACGGGCCTCGAGCGTACGCGGCACGAGCGCCATGCGCGCAAGCACGTCGCCCTTGGTTCGCTCGCACATTTCCCAGAGGCCGTTGTGCGCGGGAAAATCGCCATACGCATGGCCGAATTCGGCGAGCCGGCCGGCCAGCAACGAAAAGTGATACGCCTCTTCAGCGGCGACCTTCAGCCAGTCCGAGTAGAACGCGTCCGGCTGGCCGCCAAAGCGCCACACCGCATCGAGCGCCAGGTTGATCGCATTGAACTCGATATGGGCAAGCGCGTGCAGCAGCACGGCGCGCCCTTCGGGCGAACGCATGCTGCGGCGCTCGAGCTGGCGCGGCTCGACGAGCGGCGGGCGCGCCGGGCGCCCGGGCAGGTCGGCCGGCTCCGGCAGGACGAGCGACGGGGCGATCGCCGCCCGCCCGGCCAGCAGCGCGTCGTACAGCGTGTGCACCCGGGCAGCCTTCGCGGCGGGCTCGGGCGTGCGCAGGGCGTCGAGCGCGGCGCGGCGCACGCAGGTCGACGCGTCGGAATCGACGGATGAAGAACGCACCATGTTCATGACCGGGGCACCGTTGAATGCGCGTCGGGAGCCGCCGCGCGCAACCGTTTACAATACGCGCTTGTACTGCTGCGACAGGCGCGGCGCGAAACGCGTCATTCTACCGACGCCTGCCGAACGATACCGCCTTGCATGAAACCGGACTCGGCGCTCAAGCGCCGGGGCCGATCGACAAAGGAGACAATGTGACGATCTACAAGCTGGGCGATACGGCCCCGACGATCCACGAAAGCGTATTCGTCGCCGATACGGCGGCCATCATCGGCAAGGTCGTGCTCGAGGAGAACGCGAGCGTCTGGTTCGGCGCGACGATTCGCGGCGACAACGAGACGATTACCGTCGGCGCGGGCAGCAACGTCCAGGAAGGTGCGGTCCTGCACACGGACCCGGGCTTTCCGCTGATGATTGCCGACAACGTGACGATCGGGCACCAGGCGATGCTGCACGGCTGCACGATCGGCGAAGGGTCGCTGGTCGGGATTCAGGCGGTGGTCTTGAATGGAGCGGTGATCGGCCGCAACTGTCTGGTTGGTGCCGGCGCGGTCGTGACGGAAGGCAAGACGTTCCCGGACAATTCGCTGATTCTCGGCGCACCGGCGAAAGTCGTGCGCGAGCTGACGGCGGAAGACGTCGCGCGGCTGCGCACGAACGCGAAGACGTACGTCGAGCGGCGTGCGCATTTCAAGGAGCAACTCGTGCGGATCGGGTGATTCGCACGGATTTCAAGGAAGAAGAGTGAGCGACCAGTTACAGAAATTCATGTTCAATGCGGCGCCCGTGCGCGGCGAGATCGTTTCGCTGCGCAATACGTGGCAGGAAGTGCTCTCCCGCCGCGACTACCCGGCCCCCGTGCGCACGGTGCTCGGCGAGATGATGGCCGCGTGCGCGCTGCTGTCCGCGAACCTGAAATTCAACGGCACCCTGATCATGCAGATCTTCGGCGACGGGCCGGTCCAGATGCTGGTCGTCCAGTGCGGTTCGGATCTGTCGATGCGGGCCACCGCGAAGTTCGCCGGCGACGCCGCCCAGACGATCGGCGACGATACGAGCTTCGCATCGCTCGTCAATGCAAGCGGTCACGGCCGTTGCGTGATCACGCTCGACCCGGCCGACAAGTTGCCGGGCCAGCAGCCGTACCAGGGCATCGTGCCGCTGAACGGCGTCGACGGCCCGCTCGAATCCGTCTCGCAGGTACTCGAGCACTACATGCATCACTCGGAGCAGCTCGACACGCGGATGTGGCTCGCGGCCGATCGCGACCGCGCGGTCGGCATGCTGCTGCAGAAGCTGCCGGGCGACGGCGGCATCGTGCCGCGCAACGCCGAAACCGATACCGATACGTGGGAACGCGTCTGCACGCTCGGCGGCACGCTGTCCGCCAAGGAACTGCTCGAGGTCGAACCCGAAGTCGTGTTCCGCCGGCTGTTCTGGCAGGAAAACGTGCAGCACTTCGAGCCGGCCGGCACACGCTTCCAGTGCTCGTGCTCGCGCGAGAAGGTCGGTGCGATGCTGCGCATGCTCGGCCGCGAAGAAGTCGACAGCGTGATCGTCGAGCGTGGCCACGTCGAGATCCATTGCGAGTTCTGCAATCAGCGCTATGAATTCGATCCGGTCGACGTCGCGCAGCTGTTTGCCGCGCCCGAACTCGCGAGCGGCGTGACGCCTGCCGCCGAGCAACGTCACTGAGCCGCACGAGCACGCACCCGCCGGCGCGCGGGCGCATAATGACGCACGAGCGTCGAGCGCGTGCCCCCCGCCGCCGGTCGCCGGCGCGCTGCTGGAGAAGGACATGAATCGCCTGTTTCGCCCCCTGTTGCTGACGAGCGCCGCAGCCGCCCTGCTCGTCCTCGCCGGTTGCGCGGTGCAGCCGGCCTCCACGATCCTGAGCCGCCTGCCCGAACAACGCGCGTCCGGCCAGCCGGTGACGTTGACGCCTGCCGAACGCAAGCGCTATGACGAGATCGACCAGCAGGTGCTGCGCGAACAGGACGACGCGATCGCGACCGAAGCCGCGATTCGCGCGTGGTCGTACTACACGCCGCCGCCCGTCACGTACTATGGCGGTTACTACGGCGGCGGGTGGGGGCACGGCTGGGGCACGGGTATCAGCTACGGCTACCCGGGATGGTGGTGGTAAGCCCTTCAACGGCTCGATTGCTGATCGGCAGGAAATAAAAAAGCGCGGCATTGAATTGGCCGCGCTCTTTCAACAGGCTCGCATCACCGCAATCAGTGATGAGGCTGCTTCCCCTTGTCGCCGCCATGATGCCGAGACGGCTTCGCGATCGACTGCGGATTCGGCACGACGCGCACCGGCGCCGCGGACACGGCGCCGCGCGTCGACGTATTCGACGGCGTGTTGTTCAGCGGCGCGGCCGGTGCATTCGGCGACACGAACTGCACGAATACCTCGCCGTCCTTCACCATGCCCATCTCGTAGCGCGCGCGCTCCTCGATGGCCGCGGTGCCGCTCTGCAGATCCTGCACTTCGCCGGCGGTACGCTCGTTGCGCAGCTTCTCGTCCGCATTCTTCTGCAGCTGGTCGTCGAGCTGCTGACGCAATTCATGCACCCGCAGCCAGCCGCCGTGTCCCCACCATAGGGGGTACTGAATGAGCGCCAGCAAGGCAATCAGGACGACAGTGACAAGCCGCATGTAAGAGACGCAGATATAAGAAGCGCCGCTCCGCGCACATGCACAGAGCGGCGTCGATATGACGAACCCGATAGTAGCGCGTTAGCGCAGGTTATAGAAAGCCGATTTACCCGGGTAGCTCGCAATGTCGCCGAGATCTTCCTCGATGCGCAGCAGCTGGTTGTACTTCGAAATACGGTCGCTGCGCGACAGCGAACCCGTCTTGATCTGACCGGCGTTCAGGCCGACCGCGATATCCGCGATCGTCGAATCTTCCGTTTCGCCCGAGCGGTGGGAGATCACGGCCGTGTAGCCTGCGCGCTTCGCCATTTCGATTGCCGCGAACGTTTCGGTCAGCGTACCGATCTGGTTGATCTTGATGAGGATCGAGTTCGCGATGCCCTTCTCGATGCCTTCCTTCAGGATGCGCGTGTTCGTGACGAACAGGTCGTCGCCGACCAGCTGCACCTTCTTGCCGAGGCGGTCGGTCAGCAGCTTCCAGCCTTCCCAGTCGCTTTCGTGCATGCCGTCCTCGATCGACACGATCGGGAACTTGTCGGCGAGCGTCGCGAGGTAGTCGGTGAATTCGGCCGACGACAGTTGCAGGCCTTCGCCCGCGAGCTGGTACTTGCCGTCGTGATAGAACTCGGATGCCGCGCAGTCGAGCGCGAGCAGCACGTCTTCGCCCGCACGGTAGCCGGCCTTCTCGATCGCCTGGAGGATCGTCGACAGGCACTCGTCGTTGCTGCCGAAGTTCGGCGCGAAGCCGCCTTCGTCGCCGACTGCCGTGCTCATGCCGCGGTCGCTCAGGATCTTCTTCAGTGCGTGGAACACTTCCGCGCCGCAACGCAGGGCTTCACGGAACGTCGGCTGGCTCACCGGGACGATCATGAATTCCTGGATGTCGAGGCTGTTGTTCGCATGCGCGCCGCCGTTGACGATGTTCATCATCGGCACCGGCAGCTGCATCGCGCCCGAACCGCCGAAGTAACGGTACAGCGGCAGGCCTGCCTCTTCGGCGGCTGCCTTCGCGACGGCCATCGACACGGCCAGCATCGCGTTCGCGCCGAGGCGCGACTTGTTGTCGGTGCCGTCCAGCTCGAGCAGCGTCTTGTCGAGGAACGCCTGTTCCGACGCGTCGAGGCCCATGATGGCTTCGGAGATTTCGGTGTTGATGTGCTCGACCGCCTTCAGCACGCCCTTGCCGTTGTAGCGGCCGGCTTCGCCGTCGCGCAGTTCGATCGCTTCACGCGAGCCGGTGGACGCGCCCGACGGCACCGCCGCGCGGCCCATCGTGCCCGATTCGAGCAGCACGTCGCATTCGACGGTGGGGTTGCCGCGCGAATCCAGAATCTCGCGGCCGATGATATCTACGATTGCACTCATGGGTTTCCTCTGAGAATGACGATGGATTCTTCAAACTGCGACGGCGCGCGCGCCTGAACCGCTTTCGCTACTGACGCGCGAAACCGTCGCAAGGTTCATTCGATCTTTTAATTGAAATCGTTTTCCAGGAACGGATGGCGCTTCACCGCCTGGTCGAGCGTGACGAGGGTCTCCAGCAGCGCGCCCATCCGGTTCAGCGGTACCGCGTTCGGGCCGTCCGATTTTGCCTCGGCCGGATTCGGGTGCGTTTCCATGAAGAGGCCGGCGACACCCGTCGCGACCGCCGCACGCGCGAGCACCGGCACGAATTCGCGCTGGCCGCCCGAGCTCGTGCCCTGCCCGCCCGGCAACTGCACCGAGTGGGTCGCATCGAACACGACCGGCGCGTTCGTCTCGCGCATGATCGCGAGCGAACGCATGTCCGACACGAGATTGTTGTAGCCGAACGAGACACCGCGCTCGCACGCCATGAAGCGGTCTTCCGACAGCCCCGCTTCACGTGCGGCGTCGCGCGCCTTGTCGATCACGTTCTTCATGTCGTGCGGCGCGAGGAACTGGCCCTTCTTGATGTTGACGGGCTTGCCCGAGCGCGCGCACGCCTGGATGAAATCGGTCTGGCGGCACAGGAACGCGGGCGTCTGCAGCACGTCGACGACCGACGCGACCTGCTCGATCTCGTCGATCGAATGCACGTCGGTCAGCACCGGCAGGCCGAGCTGGCGCTTCACCTCGGACAGGATCCGCAGGCCCTCGTCCATTCCGAGGCCACGAAACGACTTGCCCGAGCTGCGGTTCGCCTTGTCGTACGACGACTTGTAGATGAACGGCACGTTCAGCTTCGCGCAGATTTCCTTCAGGCGGCCTGCCGTGTCGATCGTCATTTGCTCCGATTCGACGACGCAGGTACCCGCGATCAGGAAGAAAGGCTTGTCGAGACCGACCTCGAAATCGCACAGCTTCATGCTTGTACTCCGCGCGCTTGCTTGTTGGCGAGCGCGGCTTCGACGAACGACTTGAAGAGGGGATGACCGTCACGCGGCGTGGACGTGAATTCCGGGTGGAACTGGACGCCGACGAACCACGGGTGCATCGAACGCGGCAGCTCCATCATTTCCGGCAGATCCTCGCTCGGGGTACGGGCGCTGATGATAAGGCCGCCGGCTTCGAGCTGGGGCACGAAGCGGTTATTGACTTCATAACGGTGGCGATGGCGTTCGTTCACGTCCTTGCCATAGATTTCTTCGGCCATCGTGCCGGGCTTGATCGGGCAGCGCTGCGAACCGAGGCGCATCGTGCCGCCGAGGTCGGATTCCTCGGTGCGCGTCTCGACCTTGCCGTCACGGTCATACCACTCGGTGATCAGCGCGACCACGCGTTCCGGCGTGTCCGGCTCGAACTCCGTGCTGTTCGCCTGCTTCAGGCCGACGACGTCGCGTGCGAATTCGATCACCGCGAGCTGCATGCCGAGGCAGATGCCGAGATACGGCACCTTGGCCTCACGCGCATAGCGGATCGCCGCGATCTTGCCTTCCGTGCCGCGACGGCCGAAACCGCCCGGCACCAGCACGGCGTCGAGGTGCTTCAGGCTGTCGACACCGTTCGACTCGATCTCTTCCGAGTCGATGTATTCGATGTTGACCTTGGTCGACGTATGCAGCGATGCGTGGCGCAGCGCCTCGATCAACGACTTGTACGACTCGGTCAGGTCGACGTACTTGCCGACCATGCCGATCGTCACTTCGTGCTTCGGGTTCTCGAGCTTCTCGACGAGCTCCGACCACATGCTCAGGTCGGCGTCCTTCGGCGACAGCTTCAGTTCCTCGCAGATGATCCGGTCGAGGCCCTGGTCGTGCAGCATCTGCGGAATCTTGTAGATGCTGTCGGCGTCCCACACCGAGATCACGGCGTCTTCCGGCACGTTCGAGAACATCGAGATCTTCTTCGATTCGTCGTCCGGAATGCGGCGGTCCGCACGGCACAGCAGCACGTGCGGCAGGATGCCGATCTCGCGCAGCTTCTGCACGCTGTGCTGGGTCGGCTTCGTCTTCAGCTCGCCGGCCGTCGCGACGTACGGCACCAGCGTCAGGTGCACGAAGCACGCGCTGTTGCGGCCGAGGCGCAGGCTCATCTGGCGCGCGGCTTCAAGGAACGGCAGCGATTCGATGTCGCCGACCGTGCCGCCGATCTCGACGATCGCGACATCCGGCTCGCCGCAGGTGGCCGATGCCGCCCCGCGCTCGATGAACGCCTGGATTTCGTTCGTGATGTGCGGAATGACCTGCACGGTCTTGCCGAGATAGTCGCCGCGGCGTTCCTTGCGGATCACCGATTCGTAGATCTGGCCGGTCGTGAAGTTGTTGGCCTTGCGCATCTTCGTGCTGATGAAGCGCTCATAGTGGCCGAGGTCGAGGTCGGTCTCCGCCCCATCTTCCGTCACGAACACTTCGCCGTGCTGGAACGGGCTCATCGTGCCGGGGTCGACGTTGATGTAGGGATCGAGTTTGAGGAGGGTGACTTTCAGACCGCGCGATTCGAGGATCGCGGCGAGGGAAGCGGCGGCAATACCCTTGCCAAGGGAAGAAACTACGCCGCCGGTGACGAAAACATATTTGGTCATCGCTGGATGCTCGCGGGAAAAACGGATTATACCGTAAAGCCCGCCCTTCTCTCAGCAATTGACTCGATGATCGCGCCCTTTCGCGCTGTGCCGCGCCAGCCGAGCATGACGCGTCGGATGTGGGCGGCCGGGCCGCGTTTCAGGCGTCGTGCGCGGACACGGCGCCCCCTTCTTCCGCGCGCAGCATATTCAGCATCCGCTGCAATGCGCGGGCGGTCTCGAGCGGCCGCTCCATCGGGAACAGGTGGCTGCCTTCCAGCCATTCGACGCGGCCGCGCGCCGCGCGCCGCGTCGCATCGAGTCCGACCTGGCGCACCTCGCGCGAACGCGTGCCGGCGAGAAAACCGAGCGGCACCGGCGCGCCGTGTGCGAGCCTCGGGCCGAGCGTATGCGGCAGCGTCCGGTAGATCAGGTATTCGACCTGCCGGTCGAACGCGAGCGCCCGCTCGCCGTCGGCACCGGCCTGCGGAATCCCGTAGTCGATGTAGTCGGCCAGCATCCGCTCGTCCCAGCGGGCGAACGCCGGTTTCTCGCGGAAGTGCCGCCAGACTTCGTCACGGCTCGCCCAGCGCGTGCGCCGGTTGCGCGTCGCGGCCGCCGGCGACAGCCGCTCGTCGAGCCCCGCCCACTGGCTCGCACGCAGTGCACCGGCCCGCCACCCCGCGATGATCGGCGAATCGATCATCACGACGCCGCGCACCCAATGAGGCTTCTTCAGCGCAGCCATCAGCGACAGGTAGCCGCCGAGCGAATGGCCGACGAGCCAGACGGGACGCTCGTAGCGGCTGCCGATGTCGTCGAGCAGTTGCTCGACGAGATGCGGCCAGTCGCGCGTCACCGGGTAGCGGCGGTCGTGGCCGATCCGTTCGATGTAGCGCAGCTCGTAGTCGTCGGCCAGTTCGGCGAAGATCGTGCGATACGTCGACGCCGGAAAGCCGTTCGCATGCGAGAAATGGAGGATGTCCTTCAAACGCCGATGTCTCCTTTGTGGACCCGAGCTGGCGCTTCAGCGCTGACTCAGCTCCCATGCAAAGCCGTCATCCCGCCAGGCGCGTCACCGGTCCATCCAGTAGCGGCGCTGCGCATCGCGGTGAAGCTCGAGCGCGAACCTTCCGTCGGCCGGCGCGACGTCGAACCGCACGGCGCCGTCGCGATCGGTGCGCGGCAGCGGAATCCCGCGCGCCTCGTAACGTGCGAGAACCGCCCGGTGCGGATGTCCGAAACGATTGCGATAGCCTACAGGAAATACCGCGACGCGCGGCCCGACCGAATCGAGGAAAGGCTCGATCGACGACGTACGGCTGCCGTGATGCGCGACGACCAGGATCTGCGCGGCGAGCGCGTCGCGATCCGTGTCGACGAGCCGGCGCTCGACGCGCGCCTCGATGTCGCCCGTCAGCAGCGCGGACGTCCCGCCCGCGTCGATGCGCAGCACGCACGACTGCCCGTTCGTCGCGCCGCCGTCGGGGCCGCCCTGCGGCCAGAGCATCGTGAACACCACGCCGTCCCAGGTCCAGCGCTGCCCGGCCGCGCACGGCAGGCGGCTCGCGACGCCGGCCGCCTGCGCGTCGCGCCACAGCCGGTTGCCGGCCGGCATCCCGCCCAGCAGCTGACGCACCTCGACCGCCGCATAGACGGCGGGGGCGCCGCCGGCGTGATCCGCATCCGCGTGGCTCAACACGAGCGTGTCGAGATCCCGGATGCCGCGGGCGCGCAGGAACGGCGCGACGATCCGCGCACCGGCATGCGTCGACTCCGCGCCCGGTCCCGCGTCGAACAGCAGCGTCCGGCGCGCGGTCTCCACCAGCACCGACGCACCCTGCCCGACGTCGAGCACGGTCAGCCTGAACCCGCCTTCCGGCGGCCGGTCCGGCGCCGGCGCAACGAGCGGCAGCCACGTGAGCGGCGCAGCCCAGCGCAGCGGCCAGCCGCGCGGCATCAACGCCCATGCGACGCCCACGCAGGCCAGCGCCAGCACCGGCCAGTCGGGCATGCGCAGCCAGAACACACTGCGCGGCCAGTCCGCGAGCCGTTCGAGCGCCACCATCATCGGATCGAGCGACATGCGCGCGAGCCGGAAAGCGGCGGCGTCGAACGGCGCCGGCAGCGCGATGCCGGCCAGCACGATCGGCGTGACGACGCTGCTGACCCAGGGAATCGCGAACGCGTTGCCGAACGGGCCCGACAGGGATATCTGCGCAAACCAGGCGGCCGTCAGCGGCGCGAGGCCGATCGTCACCGCGTACTGCACCCGCGATGCTTCGGCCACGCGGCGAACGACCCGCCGGCGCCATGCGCGCAGCCGCTCGCCGAACCCGGCGCCGTCCGGCTCGGCGCCGGGCTCCTGCACGGCGCGCCAGCCCGACACGGCCAGCAGGATCGCGGCGACCGCCCCGAACGACAGCCAGAACCCGGCCGACAGCACGGCCCACGGATCGGCGAGCAGCACGCCGCCAAGCGCTGCGCACAGCACCGCGGACGCCGGCACGCTGCGCCCGGCCAGATACGCGATGCCGCCGGCGGCGATCATCCACCACGCGCGCTGCGCCGGCACGTTGAAGCCGGCAAGCGCCGCATAACCGGCCGCGGCCGTCAGCGCGGCGAGCGCGGCGACCCAGGGAGCCGGCACGACGAGCACGGCGGCGCGGCCCCGCCAGCGCAGGCGGCGCCAGACCATCGACACGAGCCCGCCCGCGATCGCGCCGACGAGCCCGACATGCAGGCCGGAGATCGCGACGAGGTGGCTCGTGCCCGTGTTGCGCAACACGCGCCAGTCGTCGTCGCCGATGCCCGACTGGTCGCCGATCGCCAGTGCGGCGACGATGCCGCGATGATCCGCGTGCTGCCCGAGCGTCGCGACGATGCGCGTCCGCAACCGGTCGCGCAGCCGATCGATCGACGCCTGGATGCCGCGCGCCCGCGCATCGAGCAGCGCCGCGCGCTGCGGCGCGCTCACGTAGCCGAGCGCGCGAATCCCCGCGCCGAGCCAAGCCGCCTCGCTGTCGCGCACGCCGGGATTCGCTTCGCCGTGCGGCCGCTTCAGCCGCACCGTCAGGCGCCAGCGCTGCGCGGCGCGCAGGTCCGGAGCCGCCGCCGGTTCCGCGCGCGCACCGTAGGTGCGCCACGACAGCCGGATCAACGGCGGGAAACGGGCCAGCCCCGCATCGTTGGACTCGACCGCGAACAGGAACCGTGCGCCTGCGTCGTCGACGACAGGCAGCCCCTTGATTACACCCGTGACCGTGATGTCGCGCCCTTCCCACTCGACGGGCAACGCGTCGCGCAGCCGCCACTCCGCCCGCCCGGCCGCGTACCCGAACCCCACGACACAGGCCGCCGCGGCCCACAACGTCCAGCCGAGCGCGGCAGTCGCCCGCGTCCGCGGCCGGCGTCGCGCGCACCCGATGCCGGCCGCCGCGAGCGCCGCCAGCACGGCCGCGCCGCCCAGCCAATGCGCCACGCCCGGCAGCGCCGCCTGCCGCTGCAGTACGACCACGCCGAGCGCGAACGCGATCCACCACACGCGCATCGCGCCTCCTCGTCGACCCGGCGACGCCGTCGAGAATCGGGCGCCTTCGAGAAACGATTATGCGGACGAAAGGGCGAGTCGCGGCAGCGCGGCGAGCGCGTTAGCCGAAGTGCATAGGGAGAGCGCGCCGGCGTCGATCCCGCGCAGTTCGGCGAGCACGTCGCCGATGCGCGGCACCTGGTCGGGCGTGTTGCGGGATTTGTATGCCCACTCGGGCGCGATGTCGGGCGCGTCCGTCTCGACGACGATCGCGTCGAGCGGCAACTGCGCCGCGAGCCGGCGGATCTGCAACGCACGCGTGAACGTCACGTTGCCGCCGAAGC